>JBBDYC010000008.1:16489-314625 GCA_040901985.1 Gemmatimonadaceae bacterium | reverse complement strand
TCACCAGGCGCCGCCGCCACCTCCGCCGCCCCCCCCCCCCCCCCCCCCGGCGCCCCCGCCACGGGGATGACTGACGTTATATCACCTGCATCCGCGTCTCAGCGAATGAACACCCGCGACGCCGCGTGGCTCCCCACCGCGTGCTCGGCGCCTTCCACCTCAATCGTCAGCGGCCCGCCGAACGGCGCGCGGGCCGCCAGGCGCACCGTCGCCCCCGGACGGATCCCCATCGCGTCGAGGTAGCGCAGGAACTCCGGGTCCCGGTCCGACATCCGCACCACGGTCGCGGTGCGTCCCTCGGGGAGGTCCTCGATGCTCTCGAGCCGCGTCTCGTCCACCTCCCCGGCCGCGGTCGGGATCGGCGCGCCGTGCGGGTCGGCGGTGGGGTTCCCGATCGCCTCGGCCATTCGCGCGATCAGCTCATCGCTCGCCGCGTGCTCCAACCGCTCGGCCTCGTCGTGCACGTCCTCCCAGCCGAAGCCGAGGCGCTCGACGAGATAGCTCTCGATGATCCGGTGCCGGCGGATGAGCTGCAGCGCCGCCGAGCGCCCCGCCTCGGTCAGTCGCGCGCCCCGGTAGCGCTCGACGGTGACGAGCCCGAGCCGCGCCATTCGCTGCACCATCCCGCTGACGCTCGCCGGCGCGATCCCGAGGCGGGCCGCGATGTCGTTCGTCGCCGCTGCCGAGCCGCCCTGCTCGAGCTCGTAGATCGCCTTGAGGTAGTCCTCGGCCTGTCCGGTCAGCGCCCGCTTCGTCACGGCTTCGCGTCCTTCACCGCGTCCTTCGCGTCCTTCACCGCGTCCTTCGCGTCCTTCACCGCGTCGGGGTTCCCGCGCACCAGCAGGACCGGGATCATCGAACGGTGGCGCACGTCGTTCGCGACCGAGCCGTGGATGAGGTCGCCGAGGAAGCGGTGGCCGTGCGTGCTCATTGCGATCAGGTCGCACTTCTCGCGGTCGGCGGCCGACGCGATCTCCGTCCCCGGGTCGCCGCAGGCGAGGATCGCGTCGGCGCGGAAGCCGTCGGCCTTCAGCGCGCCCGCCTGCTCGTCGAGGTAGGTGCGGTCCTTGCGCATCTCCTCGCTCTCCCGCAGGTCGAGCTGGGCGACGTTGCGCGCGGCGAAGCCGTCGGCCACGTGGATCAGCAGCAGCTCGCTCCCGTGCACCTTGGCGAGCGCGCGCACGTGGTCGAGGATGAGGCGGTCCCAGCGCGTGTTCTCGAGCGGGACGAGGATGCGGCCGTACATCAGATCATCCCTCCGCGGAAGGTCTGGACAAGCAGCCAGATGTTGAGCGAGGCGATCACGCCGGCAATCGCCCACGCCAGCACCTTGAGCCAGGGCGGATTCACGAAGCTCCCCATCTTATCCCGGTCGCTCGTGAACTGCACCAGCGGGAAGACCGCGAAGGCGAGCTGGAAGCTGAGGATGACCTGCGAGAAGATGAGGAGCTTGGCGGTGCCGCTCTCGCCATAGATGATGCTGACGATCACCGCCGGGATGATGGCGATGGCCCGGGTGATGAGGCGCCGCAGCCAGGGACGCAGGCGGATGTCGAGGAACCCTTCCATCACGATCTGGCCGGCGAGCGTCCCGGTGAGGGTCGAGTTCTGGCCGCTGGCGAGCAGTGCGACCGCAAACATCGCGCTCGCCCCGGTCACCCCGAGCAGCGGCGTCAGCAGCTGGTAGGCGTCCTGGATCTCGGCGACCTCGGTGTTGCCGGTGGTGTGGAAGGTCGCCGCGGCGACGACCAGGATTGCCGCATTGATGAAGAGCGCGAACGAGAGCGCGATCGTCGAGTCAATGAACGCGTACTTCACCGCCTCCTTCTTGCCGGCGTACGTTTCGTCGTAGCGCCGCGTCTGCACGATTGAGCTGTGCAGGTACAGGTTGTGCGGCATCACCGTCGCGCCGAGGATCCCGATGGCGATGTAGAGCTTGCCCTGGTCGCTGAGGATCGAGGCGTCGGGAATGAACCCCTTGGCGACGCCGACCATATCGGGGCGCGAAATCAGGATCTCGAAGAGGAAGCAGGCGCCGATCGTCGCCATCAGCACGATGACGATCGCCTCGAGGATCCGGAATCCCTTTTGCTGCAGCAACAGGATCAGCATCACGTCCACCGCGGTGATGATGATGCCCCAGGTGAGCGGGATGCCGAAGAGGAGGTTGAGCGCGATGGCGGTGCCGATCACCTCGGCGAGGTCGCAGGCGGCGATCGCCAGTTCGCAGAGCACCCAGAGGACGAACGAGACCGGCCGCGAATAGTGGTCGCGGCACGCCTGCGCGAGGTCGCGTCCGGTGACGATGCCGAGCTTGGACGACAGTCCCTGCAGCAGCACGGCCATCAGGTTGGCCAGCAGGATCACCGAGAGGAGCGTGTAGCCGTACTTCGATCCGCCGGCGAGGTCGGTGGCCCAGTTGCCCGGGTCCATATACCCGACCGCCACGAGGTACCCCGGCCCCGCGAACGCGAGGAGCTTCCGGAACCAGGTCGCGCCGCTCACCGGGATCGACCGATACACCTCGGAGAGCGAGGGCGTCGGCCGCGAGTGTTTCCACCCCCCATCCTTCGCCGGCAGCTCCCCGGTGATGGGAAGCAGCGGCCCGTCGGGCGCAGTCGCAGTGGGGTTCACCTCACACCTCCCACCTTACACCTCACGCCGGCGGTTAGAAGTAGGTCGCGAATCCAAGCTGTATGGCGCCCAGGTTCGCCGGCTCGTTGTTCAACAGGTCGCGCGTCCACTGCCGCCGATAGTTCGCCTTGAAGACCGTGCCGCTCACCGGCCGGAAGCTCGCGCCGAGCACGACGGCGCGCGCTTCGTCGCCGATGTTGCCGCCGGTGCTCGAGAAGGTGCCGATGTTGTAGTCCACGTACTCCAGCCGCAGGTCGGCGTGCAGCGCCGCGTTCGCGAGGCCGCGCAGCCGCGGACGCCAGACGGGGAGCGAGGCGTCGAGGTGCCAGCCGAACTGGCGATGCCCGAAGAGTTCGCGCAGGTCGTCGGGAACGTCCACCGCCGCGTACGCCATCTCGCCGCGCAGCTCCACCGGCCCCGCCTGCGTCACGCCGTCGAGCGCGACGAGCGTCACCCGCCGCGCCTCGTCCACCTCCTCACCCTCGGCGCGGAAGCTGTTGTAGAGCGCCGTGTAGAACGAGACGCCCACCTCGCCGAGCGTGGCGTGCTGCGCAGCCAGCCGCCCCGAATACGCCGGCGAGCCGTTGTTGTCCTCGGCAAATTGTTCCTCGCGTTTGCCGTCGCCGAGGCGCGTGCGCCCGGACGGACTGAGGATCACACCGTCGCCGAGTCCGTTGGTGGCGTAGAGGTCGTAGGTGAGCCCGAAGCCCGGCGGCGCGAGGCGCCCGTGCACGCCGAATCCGATCTCCGAGAGCGTGGCGGGGATGATCTCGGTGGAGACGAGCGGTCGGTCCACGAAATTCCAGCGCGGCGAGTCGTGATTCACGTTGAACGCGCCAACCGGCGGCAGGATGATGCCCGCGCGAAGCACCAGCGACGGCGTGACGGTGAAGTCCAGCAGCGCCGTCTCCAGCGCGATCTCCTCCGTCCCGTGCTCGAACTCGAGCTCGGAGATGAAGCGGATGCGCGAGCCGATGGCCGAGAAGAGGAAGATGTTGAAGCGGCGAAGCTCCATCGAGAATCCCTCGCCGATCCCGTCCTCGCGCGCGTAGTTGGTGTTGGCCTCGACATAGCCGCCGATGGCCGTGCGGTCGAGCGACGCCACGACGGGACGGTTGAAGATCCCGTCCTGGACGGGCCGGCGTGCCGTGTCGGCCGGCTCCTGGGCGCGGACGCCGGACGGCACGAGCGCCATTGCCAGCGAAACCGCGACTGCGACCACGACCATTCGCGCGCTCATCGGCGCTCCCGCACGGCGTCGTGGATGTAGATGTGCTCGGCGTCGGTCGTCACCGGGTAGGCGGTCAGCGCGCGCTCGGTCGGCCCCTTCAGCACGGCGCCGCTGGCGGTGTACTCGCTCCCGTGGCAGGGACAGACCAGACGGCCGGCCGTCGGCTCCACCGTGCAGCCGCGATGCATACAGCGCGTCAGCACCGCGCTATAGTCGTCCTCGCCGTGCCGGTGCACGTAGATCGGGAAGTTGAGCGTCGGGACGTCCACCATCGCAAAGCCGTCGTCGCCGAGCGCGGCCTTGGTGACGACGACGCGGCCGCCATCGAGGCGCCCGCTCACGTACGTCATCCGCGCGCAGGCGCCGGCGAACGGCACCGCCGCACAGGTCGCGAGAAATGCCCGCCGGGCAATCGTCTGCGCCATCGTCAGAGGGACATCAGGTAGGCAATCACCTGGCGACGCTGGACGTCGGTGAGTCCGTTGAACCAGGTGCGGCTCCCCGCCCCCTCGCCGCCGTGGAACTGCACGGCCTCAGGGATGGATTTCGCGCGGCCGTCGTGGAGCAGGTGCATCGAGCCGCCCTGGAAGCGCGCCGAGAGGCCGATGCCCCAGAGCGGCGCAGTGCGCCACTCCGAGGTCGTCGCGCGTCCCTCCGTGTAGCCATCGTCGAGCTCCGACCCCATATCGTGCAGGAGGAGGTCCGTGTACGGGGCGAACGTGACGCGGTCGAGGGCGGCGAGCGACGACGCGCCGGTGGTCAGTTGCGGCAGGTGACAGCTCGCGCAGGGCCCGTTGTCGAAGAGCACCTGCCCCGCGATCACGTCGGGGTGCGAGACGTTCCGCCGCGGGGGCGCCTTGAGCGTCTTTATATAGAAGGTCACCGCGTTCACCACGCTCGCCGGCACCTCCGGCTCGGGGGCCCCGTCGCCGGTGAAGGGGCCCACCGCCGGATTGAAGATCTCGTGCGGGATCAGGTCGCTGGTGATCCCCATATCCTGGTGGTAGGCCGTCACCACCTGCTGCAGGAGGTTCACCGAGAGCGCCTTCTTGCCGAAGCGGCCGATGTAGAACTGGCCGTCAATCAACATTCCGCGCGACGGCGGCCCGTCGGTGGCGATGGCCTCCAGCGACACCACCTCGGCGAGCAGGTCGCTTGCCTCGATGAGCTGCACCCGGCCGGAGATCCCGTCGGCGTTGGCGTCGGTGGGATCCTCGAGGTTGAGCAGCGTGGTGTCGTCCACCGCCTCGAGGTAGCCGAGGCCGGTGACGATGGGCGCGGTGAAACGTGCCACGCCGGTTGCGCCGACCGGTACGCTCTCGGCGAGGTAACCGAGCACCGCGCGGTCCTGCAGCTGCGGCCCGCCCGTAGCGCGCATCGGGTCGAACCCGCCCGGCGTGTCGCGGCCGAACCGCGTGATGTTGAAGAGCGGGTGACCCTTGCCGTCGCCGACGTGACACGACTCACACGAGGCGGCGACGAAGATGGGCCCGAGTCCATCGGCGGCGCCGAAGACCCGCGCGAACTCTGCGTCGCCGGCGAAGTGCATCGCCGTCTGTGGGCCCGACAGTCCAGGGACTGTGCCGGCGAGTTCGTCTACGGCCTCTGGCGCGCCCGGGAGGACGGCGTCGCAGGCACTGACGAGGGTGGCGGTGAGGAGGATGGTAAGATTTCGCACATCCTAACTTTAGTGCGCTGGCGCACGAAGTCAACCCCGTCGTTGGGCTGGCTGCTGCGCCACGCAATCCAAGCGCCGCATCGCGATGCTGAAGCCGCGCGTGGTGGTGTTGGGACCCGGCCCCTCGACGCGTGCGGCTGGCAATTTTCCTCCTGCCCTGGATCGCCGCGCCGCGGCCGCGCTGGGACTGGATGAAGACCGCCGAGGCCACCGCGCTCGCCGCGCCTAGGGCGCGAGTACAAATGTCTCGACGCCGCGAGGCAGCCCGAGACGCGCCGTGTAGTAGTCGAACCCATCCGGCCCGCTCCCGGTAATCGAGTCAATGCGCTCGGCCATCGTCGCGCGGAGTCGCGGGCGCAGCACGACGGTGGCGAGGCCGTACCCAATCTCGTCCACGCCGACGAGGACCGCCGAAAGCGTGTCCGACTCGTAGGTCCGCGTGCCGGCCACCGCGACCGGGGTCTCGAGCTGCACGAGCCAGCGCGCCTGCCAGATGGTCGGTACGAAGCGCGGCAGGATGAGTTCGGGAATCGCCGCCACCCGACGTCCGGTGCGCGCCGCCGCCAACTGCGCCGCACGCTCGGGGGTGACGATCATCTGCGTCGAGAGCTCGATCGGGACCGGATGGACGCGGATCGTGTGGTCGGGCGCGTTGCCCGGCGAATCGAGCAGCCAGTCCTCGACCGCCACGGCGACGAGGAGTTGCGGCACGCCAGCGCGCGAGCAGTACTGGACGAGATACCGGCCCACGTAATACCGGCGCTGGACGAAGTGGAGCCCCATCTCAACGACGTCGTACGCGGAGCTGGCGTAGAGCGTCGGCGTGCAACGCACCAGACGGTCCACTGCGATCGACGCCCCGTGCGCCTCGCTCCAGGCCGCGCTGAGCGCGCCCGCACTGTCGTCGAGGTAGGCGCGCGCCATCGTCTCCGCAGTCACCCGATCGATTGGCTGGAGATACCCCGCCTCGTGCTCCTGACGCGGGAAGTACCCGCGCGAATCGAGCTGCGCCATCACGGCTGGCGTGAGGATCGCCGGATCCACCGGCATCCCCCGGCTGGGTCCGACGGCGGCATCGCCGCACGAGGCGGCGGGGACGATGCCTGACACGGCGACGAGCAGGGCAACGGACGTGGCGCGCCGACACGAGGGGGAGCGAGGCATCGGCCTTGACGATGCAACGGGAAGCGTTGGTGGCGCAAGTGAACTGGCGGTGCCAGCTTCTGAAATGCGCCACTCCCTGTTCACCCGCCTCCTCGCTGCAGCCGCCGCCTTGGCCCTCGCCGCCCTTCCCGGGGTCGCCGACGCGCAGCGCGCCCGCCCGGCCGCCGCCCCGTTCACGGTCGTCGAGACGAGCATTGCAGACCTCCGCACGGCGCTCGAGCGGCGCCAGACCACGTCACGGGAGATTGTCCTGCAGTACCTCGCGCGGATCGCAATCTACGAGGACCGGCTCAACGCGATCGTGACGGTGAATCCGCGCGCGCTGGCCATCGCCGACTCGCTCGATCGCGAGCGCGCCGCCGGACGCGTGCGCGGGCCGCTCCACGGGATCCCGGTCGCGCTCAAGGACATCATCCACGCGACGGAGATGCCCACCACCGGCGGCGCGATCGCCTTCGCCGAGTTGATGGCGCCCTATGACGCGACCATCACCGCGCACCTGAAGGCGGCCGGCGCGATCATTTTCGCCAAGACGCAGCTCACCGAACTCGCCAACTGGACGGCGAGCGGGATGCCAGCCAACTACAACGCGCTCACCGGCTACGGGATGAACCCGTGGGACCCGCGGCGCGACCCGCGCGACGCCTTCTTCGACGGGCGCCCGGTGCTCTTCACCGGCGGCTCGAGCTCCGGCGTCGGCACGAGCGTCAGCTTCTGGGCGGCGAGCGTCGGGACGGAAACCTCGGGGTCCATCCTCAGTCCATCGAACCAGACGATGCTGGTGGGGATCAAGCCGACGGTCGGCCGCCTCAGCCGCCACGGCATCATCCCGATCACGGCCGACCAGGACACCCCGGGACCGATGGCCCGTACGGTGACGGACGCCGCCATCCTACTCGGCGCAATGGAAGGCGCCGAGCCGGATCCGAATGATGCGGCGACCAATGTGTGCCAGGCGCCGCCGGGGCGTGACTACACTGCGTTCCTCGATTCGAAGGCGCTCGCCGGCGCGCGCATCGGCATCCCGCGCGCCTTCTTCTACGAGCGCACCGTGCCGCCGGCCGGCGGCAGCAGCTCGCCACGCGGCGGGCTCGGCGAGACGCAACGGCAGGCGATGGACGAGGCAATCGCCGTGCTCCGCCAACTGGGCGCCGTGATCGTGGACCCGGCCGACATCCCGAGCATCATCGAGAGCGACCCCGCCGAGAACCTCCTCAATTGGAGTCCCTGCAGCGGACTCGACCGCGCAAAGGGGCGCGACGCCGACTGCTCGACCGTGTTCAAGTACGGAATGAAGCGGGACTTCAACGCCTGGCTCCGGTCCCTCGGCGACCGCGCGCCGGTGCGCACGCTGACCGAGCTGCGCCAGTGGAACATCGCGCATCAGCGCGCCGGGGCGATCAAGTATGGCCAGGCACAGCTCGACATCTCCGACGAGATGGACGTGCAGGCCGACCGTGCGCGCTACGAGGCCGACCGCCGGAAGGACGTCCGTCTTTCGGCGACGCGCGGCATTGACGCGGCGATGCGCGAACATCGGCTCGACGCCCTGCTCTTCCCCGGCCCGAGTCCGGCCAACATCGCCGCGCGCGCCGGCTACCCGACCGTGATCGTGCCGTTCGCGCTGCTTCCCCTCGGGCGGGGCGAGGGCGCGCAGGCGTTCCCGGAAGGGTATGCGCGCGCGCCCGCGCCCTATGGCGTGAGCTTCACCGGCTCCGCGTGCAGCGAGCCCCGGCTGATTGCCCTCGCCTACGCCTTTGAGCAGGCGACGCGACGGCGACACGCGCCTCCACTCTTCCCGTGAGCTGATTCGGCGCCGTGGCCGTGAGTGTTGCACTTCACAGTTGACTTCACACCGCGCGGCCGCGCCATCCCACGAATGCCGCGAGGCCGACGCACAGTGCGCCAAACGCGCTCAACAGCGTGCCCGGCCCCCTGAAGGTCCACCAATCATCAATCGTTGGCTGTCGGGCCTGCACGTGGTACTCACGTCTGCCGAGGAGGTACGTGCGGCCAGCGATGCTTTCCGCCAGCAGAGCGGAATCCGGCGGCGTCCGGGCGCGCACCAGGGCAGCGTGGACCGAATCAAGTTCCGCGCGCAGGGCGGCGATCTCGCGCACTTCGCCGCGTTGCGTGGCGCGCTGCTGCGCAGGAATCGCGATGGCCGCTGCGATGAATGCCAGCCCGAGAAACAATGGGACCAGCGGACTCTTCAAGATTCACCTCCGGTGGGCGTAGGCGTGAGGCTAGAGTAAGCAGCTCGCAGCATCCAGACCATGGCCATCCCTGTGATGGCACAGACGAGAGCGAACCCGACGCCGATTCCTACGCCTGGATTGGACAGCTGGCTTGTCAGACGAACGACGCCGAGAAACACTGACCACGCTGCGATGTTCACTGGAAGCCACCAGAAGCTACGCGGGATCACGCCCCGAATCGCCAGACCTTGCAAGGTGCCAGCCAAGACCGCGAGAACGGCGATTGAAAGCATCAGGCCGCCGACCAGTTCCATTGGCGCACTGATCCCCCACGCGGTAACGCTGGCCACGACCCACCACGCCAATCGGACTCCGTACCGACGCAGGACGAACCACTGCAGCGTTCCGACCGTCCCACCGACGACCGCTCCCATGATGCCTTTGTGTGGCGTCGAGCCCAGCCCCTTCGAGATAACCAACAAGAGACCGGCGCCAACGGCGAGTCCGGCTAGGCTCGCGGCAACCCACTGAAGTGAGAAACTCCAGCCAACGCGTCCAGTACTCGTAGTCAACGTGCCTCCTGCCGCGTGGCACGCGGACGGTATGGTCCGCGCACAATGGCGCGCGCGACCAGAGACGCCATCGCGAGCCCCACAAGATTCACTACGGAGTCGATGGCGATAAGCACCTGCGAGAGCGACTCAAACCAGGCCCAGCCAATCATTCCCGCGGTCATCGGGACCCAAAGCACCAGGACGACAGCGACCAGGGCCCTCGATTCCGTAGCGATGCGGTCGCGTTGGCGCAGGTATGCGGCCGTTGCCACGCCGAGCGGAACATTGAGCACTGCCCATACTGTCCAGATCGCGGTCCAAGGCATCTGGCGATCGCCATCAGCAAGCGCGTCGCGCCAAGTCGATTCCATAAACGCGAACCACGCGACTCCCCACACGAGGCCGTAGACAATCGCCCAGAGCACTCCGGCCACGAGCACGCGGACTGCGGTCCTGACGCGGTCAACTTTCACTTCGAACTCGCTATCATTGGATTCACCTGAAGTCCTCGCGCCTGCCTCAGGTGGACTCTGCACGATCTGGGGAACGGCACCGAGCCTAGTATGGCATTGTCCCCGATCCGCCGCGCACAACACTAGCCCTCTTCCCCTCCCCCTTGCCATCCGTTCATCCGGATGATGGGCACTGCGTGCAGCGGCCAGCCGAGGGGACGAGCACTTCGGGGTACCAGTCCGACACACGAACCGGAGAGGCAAATGGTCAGGTGGGGCCGACTGGGCGCGATGGCAATGGTCGTTGCGGCCTGTGGCGACGACGCCATCGTCGCCGAACCGACGGTGCAACTGGTGGATCCGGCAATCCCGGCCGCGGTGGCCGGCGCCGACGGCTGGAACTATGTCCGGGTCGCAGAGGGTAACCTCACTGGAAGCGGCGCGCCGATGCGCGTGGTCCTCACCGCGCGGGTCGAGCTGATCCGCGGACAGCCGGCCTGGGACGACGGGCAGCCGTGGCAGGTGTACGTCGAGGCGCCCGACGGACGGCGCACCTACGTGTACGCCCAGCGCCTGCAACTCGGCGGCCTCACGATGCGCGTCGGGCTCGGCGACGTCGGCCACCCCGCCACCGTCGTCCTGATCGAGCATCTGCCTGACCGATTGAGTGTGTATGAGGCATCTTACGTCGGACCGGACAGCGTGTCGGTCGCCGTGCGATTCCAGCGGGACGTGGACCCGCGCGGCGAGACGGCGGGTCCGCACTTTCCGCCCGCGTAGCTCCTCCCACCGCCCGGAGACCCGACGATGAGCACCGACGACCGACTCCGCACGCACCCGAAGGAACGGCTCGCCGCGCCCATGCAGCGAATCGCGCTGGCTGAGGCGGCGGCGCAACTGCGCGCCGAACCGCACGCGCCGGTGGCCGGCCATCGGCAGGTGGCGCTCGTCCGCCGCGGCCCGGTGGGACTGATTCTCTTCGTGTTCGAGAAGGACGGACACCTCAAGGAGCATCGCACCGAGGGCGAGGTGACGATCCACGTGCTGTCGGGACGCCTCTCGGTCACCGTCGGGGACGAGGAGATGCAACTCGGCCCGGGCGAACTGGTCTCGCTCGCGCCGGGGCAGGCCCATTCGGTGCGTGCGCTTGAGGTGAGCGAGATGCTGCTCAGCGTCTGCCAGACGCCGTGACCCTCCGCGTGTGTTCTCGCGGGCGGATTGCCGCGGGCCTTGCGCTCGCCGCGGCGCTCCTGACGGGCGGCTGCGAACAACCGGCGGCGGAGTTCAGGCTGGGGCTGATTGGATCCTACGACGGGACGATGGAGGCGTCGTCGGGGATTCCCGGACGCCGGGGCGCCGACCTCGCGGTCGAACAGCTCAACGCCGCCGGGGGCGTGCTGATCAACGGTCGCCGACATCGCGTCGTGTTGATCGAGCGGCGGACGGCGAACCGGCCCGATGCGGCCGCAGTGGCGGCGCGCGCGTTGATCAACCTCGATTCGGTGGATGTCCTGATTGGCCCGCAGACGAGCAACCTCGCCGTGGCGGCGGCGCCGGTCGCCGAGGTCTCCGAGATCCCGATGATCACGCCGATGGCGTCGAACCCTGCCGTCACCGCCGGACGGCGGATGGTCACGCGGCTCGCCTTCGTGGATGCGGTGCAGGGTGAGGTGCTCGCGCGATTCGCCTTCGACTCACTGGGCGTGCGCCGTGCCGCCGCGCTGCACGACGCCGCCAGTCCCTACGGCCGCGAGGTCACGCGGCTCTTCCGCGAGACGCTCGAGGCGCTGGGCGGGCGGCTGGTCAGCATCGAGACCTTTGACACCGACGACCCGCGCGACCACGCGCCGCAACTGCGCCGCATCCTGCAGCGGCGTCCGGACGCGATCCTGTTGCCGAGTTTCATCGTCCACGACTCGGCGCAGATCGGGGTGGCCCGCGCGCTGGGATTCCGCGGTCGGTTCCTCGGCACCGACGCCTGGGAACTGCAGACGCTCTCGTCGCGCGATGACGCCGTGGGGTCGATTGTCGTGGCCAACTGGGATCGCCGCGGGGACCGAGCGGCGCTGCGCGCATTCGTCGCCGCGTGGACCGCCCGGTACCCGGGAGTCCCGCCGTACGCGACGGCTGCCGCGACGTACGACGCGGTGATCCTCGCCGCCGAGGCCGCGTCACGCTCGGGGAGCCGCAGCGGCCCGGCACTCTCCGACACCCTCCGGCGTCTCGGGGCGTGGGATGGGGCGTTGGCCCGGTACGACTTCCGCGGCACCGGCGACCCGATCCGCGGGGCGGTCCTCCTCGAGGTGCATCCGGACTCCACCCGGCTTCGCGCACACGCCGAACCGCGTCCGTGATCAGCCAGCTCTTCCGCCGGAGTCTTGCGGTCCGCCTCAGCGCGGCGTTCCTCTCGCTGGCCGTGGGAACGGTGTTGATCGCGACGTTGGTCTCGTACCGCGCCGCCGAGAACGCGTTGCGCCAGCGGTTCATCGAACGGCTCGAGATCTTTGCCGCGCAGGACGCCGATCAGCTCTCGGCGTGGCACTATCGCCAGCGGGCGGCCATCAAGTTGATCGCCGAGTTGACCAATACGCGGGCCGCCGCACTCCTCCCGGAGGGCGGGCCGACCGGCCGGCGAGGGATCGCGCTCCTTGACCCAACCCTCCTCGCGGCGACCGAGGTCAACCTCCTGACCGTGCCCGGCGGGCGGATCATTCGCTCCTCCGACCGCGCCCGCCTCGACACCTACGCGGTGGACCAGCTCTACTACCAGGAAGGACGCCACGCGACCTTCACGCAGACGATCTACCCCTCCGGCGTCACGGGACGCCCGACGATGACCGTCGCAACGCCGGTCTACGGCCCGGACAGCGCCGTCACCGCCGTGCTGGCCGCGCACCTCGACCTCACCGAGATGGAGCGGGTGCTCAAGGGGCGCGAGAGTGAGGTCGCGCTCGACGCGTACGTGGTGAACCGGTTCGCAGAGTTCGTCTCGGCCGAGCGGTTCGGGAGCGCCGAGCACGCGCGGGGCGTGCACAGCGAGGCAATTGACCGGGCGCTGGCCGGAGAGTCCGGCGCCGGACTCTACCCCGATTACCGCGGACGTCCGGTCGTCGGCGTCTGGCGCTGGCTGCCGGAGCTCGAGCTGGCGCTCGTCCTCGAGTCGCCGAGCGACGAGGTCTTTGCGCCGGCGCGCCGACTGCTCCGGAACGCCCTCGTGACCGGCCTCCTGCTGGCCGGGCTGCTGACCTTCGGCGTGATTGCGATCTCCCGTCACGTGATGCGACCGGTCATCGCGGTCACGGCGGCGGCCGAAGCGGTCGCCGGCGGCGACTTCTCGGCGACGGCACCGGTCGGCGGCGTGGACGAGGTCGGACGGCTGGCGTCGGCGTTCAACGAGATGACCCGACGCCTCCGCGCGCTCTACGACGAGTTGCAGTCGCAGGTGTCGGCCACCCGGGGCGCGCTCGACGCCGCGCAGGCAAGCCGCGCCCTGCTCCAGGACGTCGTGGACAACGCCACGACGATTGTCGTGGTGGTCGGCCTCGACCGGCGGATTCGGCTCGCCAACCGCCGCTACGAGTCGGCGGTCGGACGGGCGCACGGGTCGCTCATCGGGACCCGCCTTGCGGACACCCTCCCCACGGCGGCGTCCGCGGCACTCCAGGCGGCGTTCGATCGCGCCCAGTTCGAGGGGACGCACAGCGAGACCGAGATCACCCTCGGGACCCCGGCTGATCCGCATACGTGGCAGGCGGTGATCTTCCCGCTCCGCGTCAAGGCGGGCGAGGTCTACGCGTTCGGACTCGTCGCGACCGACCTCACCGAACGGGCCCGCGCCGAGGAGGAGCGCCGCCATCGCGATGCGGGCGTGCAGCAGGCGCAGAAGCTCGAGAGTCTCGGCATCATGGCGGGCGGGATCGCGCACGACTTCAACAACATCCTTGGCGTGGTGCTGGGGAACGTGGACCTCGCGCGCGCGGCGGCCGACGACCCCGAGGAAGTGCGTCAGGCGCTCGACCAGATTGCGGTGGCGACGCGGCGCGCCGCCGAGTTGACGCGGCAGATGCTCGCCTACGCCGGCCGGGCCAGTCTGCGCAGTGAGGCGACCGACCTTCGGCCCGTGCTCCGCGATATGGTGGCGCTCGTCCGTGCCGGGCATTCCAAGAAGATCACGTTTGACGTCGTGCCAATGGAAACCCCGCTCTGGGTGGGCATTGACCCGGCACAGCTCTCGCAGGTGGCGCTGAACCTCCTCACGAATGCGGCCGAGGCGATCGGCGACGAGGAGGGAACGATCACCCTCCGTGCGGCGGCGGGCGAGCCACCGCCAGCGTCTGAGCCACGGGCGGCCTCGGCGGCCGGCTGGATCCACGTGCGCGTCAGCGATACCGGCCGCGGGATTGCCGGCGAGATCCAGCGCCGCATCTTCGATCCCTTCTTTTCCACCAAGGCCTCGGGACGCGGCCTTGGCTTGAGCGCGGTGAACGGCATCATCCGGTCAACTGGCGGCGTGCTCGAGATCAGCAGCAAGGTCGGCGTCGGCACCACGTTCGACGTCTACCTCCCGGCCGTCGCGGCGCCCGACACCGAGGTCCGCGCCGTCGAAGGCGCCGTACCATCGGCGCGGCGCGGCACGGTCCTCGTCGTGGACGACGAGGCGGCACTGCGCCGGATCTGCCGGCGCGCCCTCGAGCAGGTCGGGTTCAGCGTGCTGGAGGCCGAGGACGGACTGCGAGGCCTCGAAGTCTACCGAGAGTCCCCCGACGACGTGGACCTCGTGGTGCTCGACCTCACGATGCCGCGGATGGGTGGCGCCGAGGTGCTGGCGATCCTGCGCGCCGAGCGTCCCGACCTGCCGGTGGTGATCGCAAGCGGGTACGATCGCGCCGAGAACCACGGCGATCTCCCCGCCGACGCCCGCGTCCGGTACCTCCAGAAGCCGTTCGGCACGGCCACGCTGATCGCGGCGGTCAACGGCCTGCTCGACTGAGCGTGCGCCGACGCGTTGAGCTCTAACGACGCCGATGTGACGCCGCCGCGGGTGCCTGCAGTCGGGGGTAGTGAAGGGGCGGCAGCTCGTGCTGCGCCATATCCCCAAGACAGAGGTATTCACAGATGATTCCGTTCCGTGCTCTCCGTGGCCGACTGCTCGCCGGGTTCGTCGCCGCGATGTCCGTGGTTGGCTTTGCGTCGTGCGACTCGCCGACCGCCCTCCGCACCGGTGAACTCACGCTCCTCCTCACCGACGCCCCGGGTGACGTCGTGACCGCCGTGGTCACCATTGACCAGATTTACCTCCAGCCCTCCGAGGATTCGGACGCCGGTCGCATCATCCTCCGCGACGACGACGTCACCACCAACCTCCTGACCCTGGTGGACGACACGCAGGGGCTGATCGCCGGCTTCACGATCCCTGTCGGGACGTACACGCAGCTCCGGTTCGTGATCAGCGGCGCCTACATCGAGGTCGAGCAGGAGGGCGGTTCGAAGCTCCTCTACGCCTCGTCGTCGACGTACGCAGGACTTCCCGCGGGTGCCACCGTGAACGGCACGCTCCAGATGCCGAGCTTCGCCCAGACCGGGCTCAAGGTGACGCTGCCGGGCGACGCGATCGTGATCAATGAGGACGAGACCGTAACCCTCGTGATTGACTTCGACGTCTCGCAGAGCTTCGGGCAGGTCGCGGGCGGCTCGGGGATCTGGGCGATGACGCCGGTCCTCACGGCGACGCCGCCAACTGAGTAACGCACGGCCATTGCGGCCCTGCGCTGCAGGGCCGTAAACGGAAGGTGGACGCGCCGACGCTGGCAGAACTGCGTCGGCGCGTTCATTTTCACGGCGACCCACTCCTCCGGAGATTGCGATGCGCGTTCGCGCCAGGCGGTCCGTCCGCACCGTTGGCATCGTCCTGCTTGCCGGGTTCGCCCTTGCCGGCTGCCGGAGCAAGCGCGTCCTGCTCCCGCCGATCGTCGAGCTTGCGCCCCACGCGCGGATCGGGCTCGTGACCTTTACCTCCGAGGGAACGCGCGGCGCGCTGGCGACGGTCGCGACCCGGCGATTCGTCCAGCAGCTGCTCGCCGCGCAGCCGGGCAGCGAGATCCTCGAGCTGGGCGTGGTCGCGGGCCCGATGGACGCGGCGGCCGCGCGGCGGATTGGCGAGGAGCACGGCGTGCGCAGTGTCGTCGTCGGACACGTGGTCGTCTCCAACGCCAAGACGCGCGCGTCAGTCCTCGGTGGCCTCCGCGTGTCCATTGACGCGGACGTGGCGCTCACCGCGCGGCTGCTGTCCACCGAGTCCGGTGCCACGCTCTGGAGCCGGTCGGGGCAGCTCCGGGAGCGGATTGCCGGCGTCTCTCTCGTGGACGGGGAGGTGGAGTTCGGCGCGCAAGATCCCGATGACGCCTACGGCTGGCTAGTGGACCGCCTCGTGTATCAGGTGACGCGGGACTTCCGGGGCACCTGGGTCAGGCAGTAGGGGAGCACGCTTTTGACCTCCGTGGGCGTGCTCGACCTTCGCGCCGCGCTCGTGGCCGTCGCGCTGATGGCCGCGCTCGCCGTCGGCGGCTGGCTGCTGAGCCTGGTGCGGCGCGATGTCTCCCTCGTCGACAGCGTCTGGTCGCTCTTCTTCCTGGCCGGCGCGGTCGGGTATGCGTGCCTGGTCGGCGTGGCGGCGGACGACCGGCGGGCCGTGGTGGTGCTCGTCCTCGTGTCGCTCTGGGCCGTCCGACTCTCGGTGTATCTCACCTGGCGCAACTGGGGTGCGCCAGAGGACCGACGCTATGCCGCGATGCGTGCGGCGCGCGGCCGCGCATTCGCGTGGAAGAGTCTCTACGTTGTCTTCCTGCTGCAGGCGGCCCTCGCCGCGCTCATCTCGGCGCCACTTCTCGTTGCGCTCGGCGGCACTCGGCCGCTCGGCGCGCTCGACGTCGCCGGCATCGGGCTCTGGACCGTCGGATTCACCTTCGAGGCGGTCGGCGACTGGCAGCTGGCACGCTTCAAGTCGGATCCGGCAAACGCACACCAGGTGTTCGATCGGGGGCTCTGGAGGTACACGCGGCACCCGAACTACTTCGGCGAGGCGGTACTCTGGTGGGGCTACTTCGTGATCGCGGTCGCGGCAGGAGGGTGGTGGACCGTGTACGCGCCGCTCCTGATGACCCTGCTGCTGCTCAAGGTCTCAGGGGTCTCCCTGCTCGAGAAGGACATCCACGAGCGACGGCCGGCGTACCGCGACTACCGAGCGCGGACGAACGCCTTCATTCCTTGGGTCCCGCGCTGACTGGGCGGGCGGGTCGGCGGCGTGACTTGCGTCACACTCCGCTTGCCCGCATTCTTTGGCACCCTGAATCCGGAGACTCGCGTGGACCGTCGGATCGCCCTCACACTGTTTTCCCTCGCGTCACTGGCCACATTGGCGGCAGTGCGTCCGCGCGTGGTCGAGGAGAGGCAAGGTCAGCCGCAGAACCACCAGATCTTGGTCGAGATCATCTGTCGCGCCGACGGCGGCGCCACCACGACAATCACGCCTTGGCAGCAACGGGTGAAGCAGGACGATACCGTGGACTGGGCGCTCACGGAGGCGTCGAACGTGGCAGAGTTTGAGATCAGGAAGAAGCAATTCAGTTGGCTGTTCAGTGATGCGCCACCGTACCGCGGTCGCCCGGGCCACGCCGCGCGCGCCGAGCGGATGAAGGGGAATCAGTCGGGCAAGAAGTTCAGTTACTCCGTGAACGCCACCTGCCCGAACGCTGACGGGACGTCGAGCAACATCGTGATCGATCCGGACATCATCGTCGACTAGTGGGCTCCAACCCTCCACCCCTGCCGGATCGGATCGGGCCGTACAAGATCCTCGGGGTCCTCGGCGAGGGGGGGATGGGTGTGGTGTACGAGGCCGCCGAGACGGGGCCCGTCCGGCGGCGCGTGGCAATCAAGGTCGTCCGCGCGGGGACATCGGCCCCCGACGCACGCGCGCGATTCGACGCCGAGCGGCAGGCGCTCGCGATGATGGACCACGCGGGGATCGCGAAGGTCCTCCACGCGGACCAGACCGAGTCGGGCGAGCCGTACTTCGTGATGGAGCTCGTCAAGGGACTTCCGCTGATCGAGTACTGCGACTCGCGTCGCCTCACGACCGCCGACCGGGTGGACCTCTTCGTGCAGGTCTGCCACGCGGTGCAGCACGCGCACCAGAAGGGCGTGATCCACCGCGACCTCAAGCCGACCAACGTGCTCGTCACGGAGGAAGACGGCGCGCCGCGCCCGAAGATCATTGACTTCGGGATCGCCAAGGCGCTCGGCCGCCAACTGACGGAGCAGACTCTCGTCACGCACGTCGGCGTGGCGCTTGGCACGGCGGCGTATATGAGCCCCGAGCAGGCGGAGTCGTCGGGGCTCGACGTGGACACGCGGACCGACATCTATTCGCTGGGCGTAATCCTCTACGAGCTCCTGGTGGGGCGGCTCCCGGTGGAGCCGGAATCGATGGGCTATCACGCGTTCATCGTGCAGCTGGCGTCCCGCGAGTCCTCGGTACCGCCGCCGAGCGCGCGGCTCGACACGCTGGGCACGCACCGCGACCAGTTGGCGCACCTGCGTGGGACGGTGCCCGATCGCCTGGTCAGGGAGTTGCGGGGGGACCTCGACTGGATCGTCCTCCGGGCGCTCGAGCCCGACCGGGCGCGCCGGTATCCCACTGTGAACGCGCTCGCGCTGGACCTCCAGCGCGCCCGACACTTCGAGCCCGTCGAGGCGCGGCCGCCGTCCACGGGGTATCGCGTGACGCGGTTCGTCCGCCGGCACCGCGGCGGCGTGGCAACGGCGGCGGTGGTGCTGTTGGCGCTCGCCGCGAGCACGGTGTTTGCCACGGTCGGCCTCGTCCGCGCGACCCGCGCCGAACGCCGCGCCGCGCAGGAGGCGGCGGCCGCCGAGCAGGTGACCGACTTCATGGTCGGCCTCTTCCGCGTCTTCGACCCCGACGAGCCGCGCGGGTCGGTGCCGGCCCGGGAGATCACCGCGCGCGAGTTGCTCGACCGCGGCGCGGAACGCGCCGCCGACGGGCTGGCCGACCAGCCGTTGGTGCAGGGCCACATCCTGCACGCGATGGGGAGCGCCTATGTCTCGCTCGGACTTTTCGACGCCGCGCTCCTCCAGCTGCAGCGCGCACGCGACGTGCGCGAGTTCGCGCTCGGCCCCAACGACCTGGCGGTGGCGGAGACGGAACTCCTCCTCGGCCAGGCGTCCCGCAGCACCGGTGACTACGCGGCCGCCGAGCGCCACCTCGAGCGGGCCTTCACCATCCGGCGACTCGCCCTCGGCGCCGAGCATCCCGACGTGGCACGCACGCTGGCGGCGCTCGCCCTGCTCCGGTGGCGGCAGGGTCGGCTGGCCGAGGCCGAATCGCTCTACCTCCGCGTCGTCGAGATCGACGAGGCCACGCTGGCGCCGAGGGACCCGCGGTATGCGCGCGACCTGATGGGCCTCGGGGTCGTCTATTGGTCGCAGGGCCGGCTCGAGGAGGCGGAACCGATGATGCGGCGGAGCCTGGCGATCCGCGAAGCGGTGGCGGGAATGGACCACCCGGATCTCGCGACGGTGCTCAACAACCTCGGCGCCATCTACTTCTCGCTCGGACGCTACGGCGAGGCGCTGCCACTCTACGAGCGGACGCGGGTGATTTACGAGCGCGCGTTCGACGACGGGCATCCGAACGTCGCGGCGGTGCTCAACAACCTCGGCGAGACACACTGGAAGCTCGGCGATCCGGCCACCGCGGAGCCGCTGCTCCGCCGCGCACTCCAGATCAAGGAGACGCGCCTGGCGCCGACCCACCCATCGCTGGCGGTCACGCTGAACGCGCTCGGCGGGGTGTTGGTGATGCGCAACCGTCCCGCCGAGGCCGAGGCGACGTACCGGCGGGCGCTCGATCTCCGCGTGCGGCACTACCCGGCGGGCGATGCGAACATCGCCGAGACGGCGCGCGACCTGGCCGCACTGCTCCGGGCGCGGGGCCGCGCGCAGGAAGCGCAGGCAGTCGAGGCGCGGGCGGGAATCAGGTGACGCGGCGGCACTGACGGCGGCGGATTCGCGCGGCACCGTGCCGCGCGATACCTTCCGCGCCGGGCCAGCATTGTGGAGCGCGATGGCATCGAAGCGGACACGACCAGTGAAGGCGAAGCAACGCGCGCCGGCGGCCACCGCGCGCCGGCAGTCGGCGCTGCTGCGACTCAGCTCGGCGATTGCCGCGGCGACCAACGAGCAGGAGATCTGCGAGAGCGTCGTCAACGGCCTGCGCGACGACGCCCTCGGCTACGAATTCCTCGGCGTCTTCCTGCTCGACGACGCGACCGGCGACCGGGTGATGGCGGCGAGCGTCGGATGGACCGCCGCCAAACCGGGATGGCGCCTCGCGCCCGGGCACGGCATCACCGAGCGGGCGATGCTCGAGGGCAAGCTCCACTACACGCCATCGGTGCGTCGCGAGTCGAGCTACGAACCGGCGCTCAACAGCGGGTCCGAGGTGGACGTGCCGCTGATCATTGACGGCCGGGCGATTGGCGTTCTCGCGGTGGAGAGCACGGAGCCCGACGCGTTCGCGGCGAGCGATTTCGAAATCCTCACCGCGGCGGCGAACCAGGCCAGCATCGCGATCGCGCGGGCGCGGCTGATTGTCACCCAGCGGCGGCGGGCCGACGAGCAGCAGGCGGTGCTCGCCTCGATGGCCGACCTGCTCACCCAGCGCGAGCTGCCGCGCACCCTGCAGGCGACGCTCGAGCGCGCGGTGGCCCTGCTCGGCGTCACCGGCGGCGAACTGGCGATCTTCGATGCCACGCGCGGCGAACTTGAGGTGGTGGCGAGCCACCAGATCGGCACCGACACCACCGGGATCCGCCTCAAGCTCGGCGAGGGCGCACTCGGCCTCGTCGCGCAGTCGCACGAGCCGCTGATCGTCCCCGATTATCACGTCTGGGCGGGGCGGTCCACGAAGTACTCGGACGTGCCGGTGAAGTCGGTGGTCGCCGCGCCGCTGCTGATCGACAAGCGCCTCGTCGGCGCAATCGCGATGGTGGATGCGCGGAACACGCGGCCGTTCGCCGAGGACGACCTGCGGCTGCTCAACCTCTTCACGCCGCAGGCGGCAATCGCCATCGAGGGCGCGCGGCTCTACGAGGAGGCGGCGCGCCAGCGCGAATTCTTCCGCAGCCTGCTCAACAACAGCCCGGTCGCCATCGTCCAGCTCGATCCCGACTACAACGTGGCGTCGTGCAACCCGGCCTTCGAGCGGCTCTTCCTCTATTCGGAGAAGGAGGCCCGCGGCCGGAACCTCGACGAGTTGATCACCGACCCCGACACGCTCGGCGAGGCGGCGCAGTACAGCCGGGACGCGGTGGACCGTCCGGTCAAGGGAATTGGCCGGCGGCGCCGCAAGGACGGCACCTTCGTCGAGGTGGAGATCCTCGGCGTGCCGGTGATTGCCGACGAGTCACGGGTGGCCCTGATGGGGATGTACCACGACATCAGCGAGCTGAGCGCGGCGCGGCGCGACGCCGAGGGGGCCAACCGGGCGAAGAGCCAGTTCCTCGCGAACATGAGCCACGAGCTCCGCACGCCGCTGAACGCGATCATCGGGTACAGCGAGATGCTGCAGGAGGAGGCGACCGACTCCGGGTTGCAGGCGTTCGTGCCCGACCTCGCGAAGATCCACACGGCCGGCAAGCACCTGCTCTCGCTGATCAACGACGTGCTCGACCTGTCGAAGATCGAGGCCGGAAAGATGGAGGTCTTCCTCGAGACGTTCGACGTGGACGCGATGCTCGACGAGGTGATGACGACGATCGACCCGATGGTCGCCAGGAACTCCAATCGGCTCGTCGTGGATCGGGAGGGGCGGCTGGGGACGATGCACGCCGACCTCGTCAAGGTCCGCCAGATGCTGCTCAACCTGCTCTCCAACGCGTGCAAGTTCACTGAGGGGGGCACGATCACCGTGACCGTGCGGCGGCGCGACGAGGGCGGGCGCGACCGCCTGACCTTCGCGGTGCGCGACTCGGGGATCGGGATGACACCCGAGCAGCTCGGGCACCTCTTCGAGACGTTCAGCCAGGCCGAGGCGTCCACGTCGCGCCGCTACGGCGGGACCGGGCTGGGACTCGCGCTCACCAGGCGGTTCAGCGAAATGCTCGGCGGCGAGGTGACCGTGGAGAGCGAGCCGGGCGTCGGATCGACTTTCACGTTGCGATTGCCGGCGGTGGTGGACCCGACGCGACGCGGTGGCGCCGGTGCCGAGGCGCCGGCGACGGCGCCGCCCCCGCAGGGAGATGGCTCGGCGGGCACGGTGCTGGTCATTGACGACGACCTGGACGCGCGTCGCCTGCTGCGGTCGGTCCTCGCCGCCGATGGCTTCCACGTCGAGGAGGCGGCCGATGGCACGACCGGGCTCGAGCTGGCGACGCGCGTGCGTCCCGACGCAATCACGCTGGACGTGCTGATGCCGGGGATGGACGGCTGGGAGGTGCTGCGCCGCATCCGCGCCGATGAGTCGCTGGCCGAGATCCCGGTCATCATGCTCTCGGTGCTCCACGAGCAGCAGCTGGCGCTCGCGCTCGGCGCCACCGAGTACGTGACCAAGCCGCTCGACCGCGCGCAGCTGCGTCGGATCCTCGGCCGGCAGCCGTTTGCCGAACCGACGGGCGCGGTGCTCGTCGTCGAGGACGACCCGGCGATGCGCGCGACGTTCAGGCGCGGCCTCGAGCGAGAGGGGTGGACGGTGATGGAGGCCGAGAATGGTCGCGTCGGGCTCGAGCGGATGGCCGAGCGCACGCCGTCGCTGATCATCCTCGACCTCGTGATGCCGGTGATGGACGGCGGCGAGTTCGTGGCGCGCGTGCGACAGGTCGAGGCCTGGCGCCAGATCCCGGTGATCGTCGTCACCGCCAAGGATCTGTCGAAGGCCGAGCGCGAGCGCCTGAACGGACACGTCAGCGAGGTCCTCACGAAGGGGTCGTACTCCCAGCTCGACCTGGTCCGCGACATCCGCCTCCTGATGCGCCGCCGCCGCTCGGCGCCGGCCTCCACCTGAACCCGCACCTGAATGCCACGCATCCTGCTCGTCGAGGACAATGAGATGAACCGCGATATGCTCTCCCGCCGGCTCGCCCGTCGGGGGTTCGACGTCGAGATTGCGGTGGATGGCGCGGCCGGCGTCCGGCGCGCGCTCGAGGGCGGCTGGGACCTCATCCTGATGGATATGAGTCTTCCCGAGGTGGACGGGTGGGAGGCGACGCGGCAGATCCGCGCCGCCGGCGAGCAGGGACGGATGCCAATCATCGCGCTGACCGCGCACGCAATGTCGGGCGATCGCGACAAGGCCCTCGAGGCCGGCTGCAACGACTACGACACCAAGCCGGTGGATCTCGAACGACTGCTCGGCAAGATCCAAGCACTGCTCCCGCCGGCCGCATGAGCGGCACCGCGCCCGTCACGCGGGAGACGGCCGCCGAGTTGCGCCACGAGTTGCGCACACCGGTCAATCACATCATTGGCTATGCCGAGATGCTGCGCGAGGACGCCGCGGCGGAGTCGGCGACCGCCGGCCAACTCGACGGGATCCTCGCGGCCGCTCGGGACGTGCTGGTGCGCATCAATACGGCGCTCCCGCCGACCGGGGTCGCGATGCACGACGATCTCGTGGCGTTGGTCGCGGCGCTGCGCGAGCCGCAGGCGGCGATCCTCACCGCCACCGCGGCCCTCCTTGGCGGCGGCGCCGACCCGCAGACGGCGACGGACGTCGAGCGCATCGCGCAGGCGGCGCGGCGGCTGACGGAGGTCGCGCTCCCCGGATCGGGCGTTGCCCAGGTCGCGCCGCCGGCAAGGCGCGAAGGCCCGGCCGGTTCCACGCCGACTGACGGACCGTCGGCGCGGCCGCCGGCCGCTCCGGCCGACGGCGGCGCGATGGGCCGGATCCTGGTCGTGGACGATGTCGAGGAGAATCGCGCGGTCCTCGCGCGACGGCTCGAACGCGAGGGGTACGCGGTGGAGAGCGTGGCCGACGGCGAGACGGCGCTCGCGCGGGTGGCGAGCGGGGGATTCGACCTCGTCCTGCTCGACGTCCTGATGCCGGGGCTTGACGGTTTCGCCGTCCTCGAGCGAATCAAGCGGGACCCGTCAACGCGGAGCATCCCGGTCATCATGATCTCGGCGCTCGACGATATGGCGAGCGTGGTGCGGTGCATCGAGCACGGCGCGGAGGACTATCTCGCCAAGCCGTTCGACCCCGTGCTCCTGCGCGCGCGGATTGGCGTCTCGCTCGAGAAAAAGCGTTGGCACGACCGAGAGACCGACTACCTGCGGCAGGTCACGCACGTGATCGAGGCGGCGGGTGAGGTGGAACAAGGCACGTATGTGCCGGGCACCTTGGCCTCGATCACCGCGCGCGACGACGAGCTCGGGCGGTTGGCGCGCGTCTTCGACGCCATGGCGGCGGGAATTCGTGCACGCGAGGTCCGGCTGCGCGAGCAGCTCCGCGAACTGCGCACCGACGTGACGCTGGCGACCAGCGAGCATCGTGCGGCGCGGCCGGACGCCGGTCCCGACGACGCCATCGCCGCGGGCACGCTCCTTGCCAGTCGCTACGAGATCCTCAACGTGATCGGCCGCGGCGGGATGGGGGTCGTCTACCGGGCGCGCGACCGGGAGCTCAACGAGATCATCGCCGTCAAGACGCTGCTCCGCGCCCTGCTCGACGACGACCCGGTGGCGGCCGACCGGTTCCGGTCGGAGATCCGGCTGGCGCGGCGCATCTCGCACCGCAACGTGGTGCGCACCCACGACCTCGGCGACGCCGACGGCGTCGCCTTCGTCACGATGGAGTACGTGGAAGGGATCACCGTCCGCGAGCTGCTGGCCACGCGTGGCAAGCTCGGCGTGGCGAGCGCGTTGGCGCTGGCGCGGCAGCTCGCCGAGGCGCTCGCGGTGGCGCACGCGGCCGGCGTGATCCATCGGGACATCAAGCCGGAGAACGCGCTGATTGACGGCGACGGCGTTTTGAAGGTGATGGACTTTGGAATCGCCCGGCTCGCGGAGGCGTCCTCGACCCGCACGCAGGCCGGGTTGATCGTCGGGACGCTGGCGTATATGGCGCCCGAACAGTTGATGGGCGACGAGCTCGATCCGCGCGCCGACCTGTACGCACTCGGCGGCGTGTTGTACGAATGCCTCACCGGCCACCCGCCCTTCGAGGCTCCCTCGGCCACCGCCCTCATCGCCAAGGTCGTGACCACCGAGCCATCGCCACCGATCGCGCGGAATCCGGACGTGCCGCCGGCGGTCTCGGCGCTCGTGCTGCGGCTGCTGGCCAAGGCGCCGGGCGGGCGGCCGGGGAGCGCCTCCGCCTTGCTTGAGCAGCTGGCGGAGTTGGGGTAGCGGACCCGCCCGTCGGCGCGACAGTGCGGCGGCGGTCTGGCGCTACTCCTTGCCGGCCGTCGAGACGTCCATCGCCTTCATGATTGGACAGCTTCGCGTGATACCCGTCTTCAGGAAGTACGCGATGAGCACGATGACCGCGACGAGGACGTAGATCCCCATAAACCGCGAGACGATGACGTGGTAGCCGAGCAGGCCGACGCAGACGACGCCCAGCACGATCCGGATCCTGCTGTCCAATAGACCCACGTTGTGGTCGGCCGACATTGGGACCTCCGTGACTGTGTATGCCGCCGTTGGTTCGACCAATCCAGCGCCTGGCACCTGACTTGACCCGGTCCGGCGCCTCCGCCCACCTTCAGTGATGGCCACCGCCAAGAAGAAGCGCGCGCCCAAGAAATCCAAGAAGGCGGCCGCCGCCCGCACCCGCGGGCTCGACGCCGTACGGCTCGACGGGGCGTCCGCCCCCGCAGCCGTCGAGGCCCTCGCCAAGCGCATCGTCGGCGACGGCGGCGCCGTGCTCGCGACCTACCGCGATCCGCTCGGCAGCCGCTGGCAGATCCTCGCCGCGCTCCCGATTGACATCGTCGAGCCGACGCCCTTCCAGCGCGACCTCTCCGAGGCGCACGTGGCGCGCCTCGCCGACGCGATTGACAAGCTCGACCGCTTCCTCGACCCGATTGTCGCGGTCCCCGCCGACAAGGGCCGGTACTGGTCGCCCAACGGCTACCACCGCCTTGGCGCGATGCGCCAGCTCGGCGCCAAGTCCATCGTCGCGCTGGTCGTGCCGGAACCCGAGGTGGCGCACCGCATCCTCGCGCTGAATACCGAGAAGGCGCACAACCTTCGCGAACGCTCGCTCGAGGTGGCGCGCCTCGCCGAGGCGCTGGCAACGATGGACGACAGCACGGAGAGGAGCCACGCCGAGGTCTTCGAGGAGGCAGCGTTGATCACGCTCGGCCTCTGCTATATGGAGAACGGGCGCTTCTCGGGCGGCGCCTACCACCCGATCCTCAAGCGGATCGACCAGTTCCTCGGCGCCAGGCTGCCGGCGGCGCTCGAGGAGCGCCGCACCCGCGCCGCCAAGCTGCTCGAGCTGAACGAGTATGTGAACGACGCCGTGAAGAAGCTCAAGGAGCGCGGACTCGAGAGCCCGTACCTGAAGGCGTTCGTCGTCGCGCGGATCAACCACCTGCGGTGGGTGAAGGAGAAGCACCCCGACTTCGACGACACGCTGGAGACGATCCTCAAGGCGGCCAAGCGGTTCAACGCGACGAACGTCAAGGCCGACCAGGTCGCCCGGAGCGGCGGCGCCCCTTCCTCCGACGACCCGTGACCGTGGTCACCGACCTGCTCCACCTCCTCGAGCTGGAGCCGCTGGAGATCGACATCTACCGCGGGACCAACCGCGACGTCGGCACCGGCCGCGTCTTCGGCGGCCAGGTGTTCGCGCAAGCGCTCGTCGCGGCGCGGAAGACGATCAGCGACGCGCGCGAGGCGCATTCCGTGCACGGCTATTTCCTGCGCGAGGGCGACACGCGCGAGCCGATTGTCTACTTCGTGGACCGGCCGCGCGATGGACGGAGCTTCACCAGCCGTCGGGTCACCGCGATCCAGAAGGGCGAGGCGATCTTCCACCTCTCGGCGTCGTTCCACATCGTCGAGACGGGGTTGGAGCATCAGACGGCGATGCCCGACGTGCCGCCGCCGGAAGGGCTGCCCGACGAACTCGAACTCGTCCGTGCGCGCGCCGACCGGATCCCCGAGCCCCTGCGCGCGATCCTCACGCAGGACCGTCCGCTCGAATTCCGGTTGATCACCCCGGCGGATCCGTTCGGCAAGCCCGCTGCCACCGCCGCCGCCGACGCGAGGCGTCAGGTCTGGTTCCGGCTGCGCGAGCGCATCCCCGACACGCCGATCCTCCACCAGGCGGTGCTCGCGTATGCGTCCGACTACGGCTTCCTGCCGACGGCACTGCAGCCGCACGGCGTGGGCTTTCGCGATCCGCGACTGATGATGGCGTCGCTCGACCACACGCTCTGGCTGCACCGCCCGTTCCGCGCCGACGACTGGCTCCTCTACACGAGCGACTCGCCGTCGGCGTTCGGCGCCCGCGGCTTCGTGCGCGGGCAGGTGTTTGCACGGAATGGCGACCTTGTCGCGAGCGTGGCGCAGGAGGGCTTGGTGCGGTTGAAGGAGTGAGGCGCCGACTGCTGAATGCAGCGGTTCGATGCCACACCTTCCGCTCCCACGCGCATCTGTGCCGGCGTGCCCACGTACCTACTCGGGAGTTCCCGCCGCGAGTCGGTGCGCCTTCCTGCCACCGCGTGACTGCAGATGGTCGGCGTCGGCGTGATCGAGGTGTAGCAGCGCGGCGTCCACCGCCCGCGCCACCAGTTGTTCCGCCCCCGTCCGCAGATCCTCGCTCTCCTGCACCGCGCGCACATTGTTCTCCATATCCTCGGCGCTCCACCCACGGCTGTGCGCGATGTACGGAAACTGCGGAAAGTGGAAGCCGATCTCGCCAAAGAATCCGAGAAGGTGTCCCGCCACCTGTTGCACGTTGTCCTGACCACCGGTGATGATAAAGCTCGCGACCTTGTTGCGAAGAAGCACGCGATTCGCAATGGTCACCTGGTTCTGGATGCAGTTGAAGCGCTCGATCATCTTATAATAGAGCGAGGACGCATTGCCCCACCGGATTGGCGTGGCAATGAGCACGACGTCGGCCCAATGCACGACCGCCTCGTAGACGCGATCGAGCTGGTCCTCGGGGTCCATCTGCGTGATGGAACAGGGCCAGGTGCAGGCCCTCGCACTCTTGGA
Source organism: Gemmatimonadaceae bacterium (assembly GCA_040901985.1). Taxonomy (GTDB): domain Bacteria; phylum Gemmatimonadota; class Gemmatimonadetes; order Gemmatimonadales; family Gemmatimonadaceae; genus Pseudogemmatithrix. The sequence goes on along the minus strand of JBBDYC010000008.1, from coordinate 286,468 downwards.
GTAGAACCCCTCGCACGCGCGGAACGTCAGATCCCTGAGCCGGATGAGCTGTTGCTCCGCCCCGAGCGTGCCGCGGGCGAATCCGAGCGCGTGCTCCAGCAGGATCTCGGACGTGGAGGGGCGCGGGTGACCGCGTTCCATATTGGTGGTCGAGATGCCGAGCACGCGGGGCGGCCCCTCACCTCGCACCACGGGCCGGGCGAGGGGGTGGGGGTCGTGTTTCCCCTTCCGTCGCTTCGTCCCGCTGGCGATGTCCACGAGGAGCCGCCCGTCCGCCTCCCTCACGGCGTAGCGCGGCAATGCGTCGTCCTCATAGCCGGGCTCGCCAGCGCCGGTCACGCGATGGTACTTCCAGTGGTGCCAAGGGCAGACGACATACGCGCCGTCGAGCACACCCTGCCCAAGTGGACCACCCGCGTGCGAGCAGACGCCTGAGACCGCGCCGAACCCCTCCGGGCCCGACGAGAGGGCGAGGCGCAGACGGCCGATGGTCACTTCGGAGAGCGGGCGCGTCCGGAACTCGTCGGCGGCGCCGATATCGTGCCAGGTTTCGTCAGGCATATCGTTCGAAATGGTGAGGGCGGCCACGTGGGAACTTCGTACGCGGGTCAGGCGCGCGCCAGCTTCCGAGCGGCATCCAACGTGGTCCGCACCTCGGTCGCGAGCTCTTCGCTCGAGAACGGCTTCTGCAGGAAGCGCGATGGCGACCCGTGGAGCTCCGCAGGCAGTTCGAGCGTATCGTGCGCGTACCCAGACACAAACAGGACCGGCGTCGCATCGGCGCGCTGCCGCAACTCGGCGATCAACGTCGGCCCGTCCATTGTCGGCATCATGACGTCCGTGATGATCAGATCCACGGGATGCGAGCGCAGGCTCTCCAGCGCGTCTCGGCCGTGCTGTGCCTCCGTGACCGCGTAGCCAAGGCGTCGCAGGATCCGCACGAACGCGGTGCGCACTGGTGCCTCATCCTCGACGAGCAGGATGCGCTCGTGACCGGTACGGAGCGTCAGGCTCCCTGGGCGATGCTCCGACACCGGCACGGCAGTGTTCGACGCCGGAAAGAAGAGGCGAAACGCGCTGCCCTGGCCAATTGCGGTCTCCACATGCACGAAGCCACCATTCCGCGCCGTGAGCGTCGCCACGGTCGCCAGTCCGAGTCCGGTCCCCTTCGTCGGGCCCTTCGTCGTGAAGAAGGGCTCGAACATCCGGGCACGCGTGGCTTCATCCATCCCCGTCCCGCTGTCCACGACGCGCAGCTCCACCCACCGCGTCGCCGGCAGCGAGCGCGTTTCGTTGGCCACGGACGCCGGGAGCGCCCCAGCGGCGACCTCTGTGGTCTCCAGCGAGAGCGCTCCACCAGTCGGCATCGCGTCGTTGGCATTGATCACGAGATTCAGCAGGATTTGCTCGAGGTGCCCGAGATCGGCTCGCACCGGAGGCAGGTCCGGCTGCAGGACCGCCGCGAAATGCACCCGCTCGCTGACGAGCCGCCGAAGCATCGGCTCGAGCTCGGCGATCACGCGATTCGGGTCGACTACGGCGGAACTCGGCGAGCCCGTGCGGCTGAACGTCAGGAGCCGCCGCGTCAGGAGCGCGGCGCGCGCCGAGGAGCGCTGCACCTCCACGAGCAGTTCGTGCGTCGGTGAGTCAGTGCCGACATCCTCGATGGCCATCTCCGCCGAGAGCCGGATGGCGGCGAGCACGTTGTTGAAGTCGTGCGCCACGCCCGCCGCGAAGCGCCCCACGGCCTCCATCTTCTGTGCCTCGCGCAACTGCGCCTGCAGCCGTTCGCGATCGGTCACGTCCTGCACGACCACCTGCCAATCCCCATCGGTCTCGAGTCGCACGCTCGTGAGCGAGACCATCCGCTCCGGGAGCGCGCGGAGCCTTAGCACCTGCATCGCGCCCGGACCCGCCACGCTCCCCGTCAACAGGGAGGCCTCGTCACCGTCGCGCTCGAACAGTGCGTCGATGGGCTGACCGACGACGCTGCGGCCGTCAACAGAAAGAATCTGCGGAGCGAGCGGATTCTCCATCGCAACCCGCCCATCCGGTCGCACCCGCACGATCCCCACCGGCCCACCGAAGAACAGCGCCTCGAATCGGCGGCGCGTGCGACGCGCGAAGAGTGCGTAGCCGCCCACCAGGAGATTCGTCGCGGTGAGGGCGGCCGCCAGGGCGGTGACCGTCCCCCAGTCCGCGGCGATGCCATACCCGGCGCCAAGCATCCGCTCGCCGAAAATCACTCCCCACGCCGAGGCAAGGACCGCGACTACAGCCCCTCGCTCACCCCATCGGTCGGCCGAGAGAGCCACGGCGAGGACGTGCGACCACCAGAGGAGGTGCGACGGGACACCCACGACCGGCATCAGGAGCGGGTGCGCAACCGGAAGCAAGGCACTCACGACAACGAGTGCCCAGAACGTCGGGGCTGATTCCCGCCACGCGGAATCCGTCATCGCCATCGCCTCAGGCGCCGCGCGGGTCCGTGAACCCCTCGCGACGCAACGCGGCGAGTACGCGCGCGCCCAGCGCCGTCGAGTCCGCACCGTCCTCTCGCGCCGTCCGGAGCGCCGCCTTGAATGACCGCTCGAACTTCGCGTGCCCGCTGCAACGCTCGCACATCGCGATATGTGCCTCGAGCGCCCGCATCCGCTCCAGGGGCAGTTCACCGTCGAGGAAGTCCCACATCTGACGCATCACGGCGTCGCAATCCAGCATCTCCATCATGACGCCAGTCCTCTGGTAGAAGGGGTCGCACCGCGAGGTCGGAGCCCGGCATCGACGGCGAACGCGAGCAGGCTGCCCTGCAGGAGCCGCCGGGCGCGGAAGAGCCGTGAGCGCACGGTGCCCACTGGAACCTGAAGGATGGTCGCAACGGTCTCGTACGTCTGGTCGTGCAGGTCCACCAGCACGGCCACCTCGCGGTAGACCTCGGGCAACGCGGCCATCGCGCGCTGAACGGCTTCGCGGACTTCGCTACGCTCGAAAGCATCACTGAGTCCACCCTCCTGCGCCGACCGATGCAACTCCGCCGCCGCCAGGGACTCCAGCACCGGATCGTCCGTCGCCACCTGACGCTGCGCGCGCTCACGGACCCGGTAGTACCGATTGCGGCAGATCGTGAACAGCCACGCGCGACACGCGGTGCCACGCTCGTACTGGTGCCACTGCCGGTAGGCCGTCAGGAAGGTGTCCTGTACGAGGTCGTCCGCATCCGCGTCGTTCCCAGCGAGGGAGCGTGCGAAGCGTGCCACCTCCGGGAGATGGCGCAACGCCTCCGTCTCGAACTCGCCGTCGGTCCGTCGGGATTCAGTCATGACGTCGAGGCAAGACGGGGCGCGCTCGGGAAGTTCCCGGCCCTGCGCCGCGCGGCTAACGGAGAATGCGGGCGGCGAGCCGAAACCGAGTCAGCGCCGTGACAGCGAGCGCCGCAATCCAGAGCCAGAGCAGCGGACGGCTCCACCAGGGGAACAGCACGAGGAGGGAATACAGAATCGTCGTCTCCCCACCCTCTGCGAGCCCCGGCGTGAACTGAATCGAGCGATCGCCGCCGAGTGTGCGGTCCGCCCGCTCGAGCAGGGACGAGAGCGCGAGGGTGGTCGTAATCGCCATCACGTACCCGACGAGCACGAACATCCAGAGCTGCGTGTCGGCCGGCATCGCGATTGCGAATCCCACGGCCATGGCCGAGTAGGCCAGCATATCGAGCGAGATGTCCAGGAAGCCGCCAAAGAGACTCGCTCGATCCGCAATTCGGGCGAGCAGGCCATCGTAGGCATCGAGAATCCGACCGGCGAGCCAGACGGCGAGCCCGAGACGCAGCCGTCCGGTCGCAACGATTGCCGCCGCCGCGATGCCCAGCGCGCAGCCGCCGATGGTCACCGCGTTGGGCGTGAGACCAGCACGGCGCAGCCAGTGCGCCGGTGCGGCCGCCGTGCGTCCGAGCCAGCGCCTGACGGGTTCGTCGATCATTCGGTGAAGTTAGCGCGTTGCGCCGTCGCCGAACACATAGCGTGCCGAGACCTGGAACTGACGCGCCGGCGCCGCGGCAAAGAGCAACGTCGGGTCACCGGGGCGCCCGAACTGCGTCCGGCTGCCGCCACCACCGATCCCATTCGCGTAGCCGCCCCAGACGAGTGTGTTCAGAAGATTGAACGCGTCGAGTCGGGCCTCGAGCGCGCCGCCACGGACCGAAATCCGATGCGCGACGCTCGTTGAGATGGTCACCGACCCCGGGAGCCGCTCTGCGTTGCGCCCGACGCCGAAGAAGCGGTCCGCATTGCCGATGAACGCGTTGCCCCGCACCGGACCCGATCCAAGCAGATCGTAGCGCGCGGTCCCGGAGACGTCCGCTGTTCCCGCGAGCCGGTTCACCGGCACGCCCGTCTGCGCGTCGGCAATCAGAGACCAGGTGATGGCCTTCGGCAGTCGCATCACGCTCCGCAGCGTGAGTCGGTGGCGCCGATCGTTGTTCGCGTCGGCCCACTCGTCGCTCGTGCAGGCCTCGCCCGTCACCGCATCGGTGCGGTCGCGGCTGAAACAGTTGGCCTGCGTCGCCGAGAAGTTGATGTCCTCGGTGTTGTTCTGCGCCCGCGACCAGACCCAGTTGGCGTCGAGCTGCCAGCGGTCGGTCACGTCGTGGCGCGCGGCCACATAGAGCGCCGCATACTCGGCAGTGCCCCCCGACTGCGCGGTCGAGAGACGGCGATACCCGCTCACCGTCGGATCGTCCGGCCGAAAGGCATCGCCCGGGCAGCTTGTGGCGCTGGCGCAAGTCTGCGGCGTGGAATCGGCGGCCGTAAGCCGTTGCGAAATGGGATTGAGGTCCGCCATCCAAGGCAGGTTGCGAGTGCGACTGAGCACCACGTCCGCAGAGATGCCCCACCGGTCGCCGATCTGCCGCTGGTAGCCGAGCGTCCCTTGCCAGCTCATCGGCTGTCCGAGTCCAACGGCGAAGGTGCGGAAGATCTCGCGCGGTACACTGCTGATGTCCCCTGGTGGCACGGACCCGGCAACTGGGCCTGCCCCGAACGCTGGCGCCGAGGCGCCGCTGTAGGTGATGACCGCGTTGCCGTTTACACCGAGCTGAATGGCGTCGGAGTAGATGGCGTAGGGAAACTTGCCCGCATACCGACCGATGCCACCGCGCACGACGTCCCGTGGTGTCCGCATCCAGTTGAAGGAGAGGCGAGGCTGGATGTTATCGAGGTCGGGATCGCTCTCGCCCCGCGACGTGAGGTCGTCGTAATCCCAGCGCAGGCCGCCGATGACCGTCAGCGACGCGGTCGGACGCCACGTGTCCTCGATGAACGCGCCCCAGAGGGTCTGCGAGAGATTCACCTGCTGTGGACGGGCGTCAATGGTGTAGCTCTCGACGCGCACGTCCGACGGGATGTCGGTGAACGAGAGCGGACGCCCGGTGGGAATGGTGATGTTGCCGTCGTTGTAGACGACGTACGATCCGTTGGGATTCGTGCTCGCGGCGGCCAGTGCAAAGCGCGCGTGGATGACGTCCGCACCCACGCGCAGCGTGTGCCGTTCGCCGATGGCGGCCTCGAAGACGTCGCGGATCTGCCACTGGCGTTCGGTCTCGTCAAAGATGAAGTTGCTCGACCCCACCACCGCCTGCGTCTCGAACTCAGGCGTGATGACCGTAACCTGCGGGCGCGAGAAGTCGCTTTCCGTTGGCGGGAAGTACCAGCGATAGGTGCCGTACTGCACGGTCAGCGTGTTCGAGGCCATCTGGTTGCGGCGGGCACTCCGATGCGTGAGCGCCGTGAGCGTGCCGTTGCGGCGTGTGGTGATGTCTGCTTCCGGCGTCACGACCCCGCTGCCGTTCCCCGCGCGATCCACGAACGAACCGGCCCAGCGGAGCGTCGTCGTCTGCGTCGGCGACCAGCCGTGATCGAGTCGCGTGAAGCCCTTCCACGTCGTGCGCGTCTCGGTCCCAAGAAACTGCGCGAGTGCCGTTGACCCAATGCGGTCCTCATGCTCGCGCGTGCGCTCGATGGCGGTCGCGAGGTAGGTGCGCCCCGGACGGAGCGCGCCGCGCAGCGAACCGCCCACCTGCGAGCGCTGAAAGCCCTCCTGCCGCCGGGCGATGGCCTCGGACGCACCACCGAACGGCGTCGGCGTACGAGCGTCGAACGGGCGTCCCGGCCGATCGTACACGAATAGATCGCCGACCCAAGTCTCCGTCCCGCTCACCGACGTCACATCCACCACGCCATCGGGACTCCGGCCGTACCGGGCGCCGTAGGTGTTCACCAGCGCATCCATCCGGGCGATCGCGCCGAGCGGGAGGTCCACCCGCGGGCCGCCGAGGAATCCTTCATTGTTGTCGAGCCCATCGAGCAGATACTGTGAGTACAGCGCGTTGCCGCCGTTGAACGAGAGCCGCGGCGCGTCACCGAAGAACCCAGTGGCCTGCGCCACGCCGGGGATGTTGTAGAGGAGTGCGATGGGATCACGCGCATCCGTCGGCAGCGCCTCGAGCTCCTCGGCCTCGATCGCACCACCAGTGGCGGCCGACTCGGTGTTCAGCAGGGGCCGCGTCCTGCGGGCGACAATCGTCTGGGTCCCGAGGGTCTGCAGCGGTGACATCACGATGGCGATTGCCCGCTCCGCGCCGGACGCAATGGCTGGAACCGTGAGGCGCGCCAGCGTGAAGCCGGCCGCGGTCACCACCACCGTGAGGTCGCGGCCCTCCGGAACGGCCAGCGAGAACCGTCCCTGCCCATCGGTCGGTACCGTTCCACCCTGGTCCACGCGCACCGCGGCGTCCTCAAGCGGATCGCCACGCTGGGCTCGCACCGTGCCGCTGAGGGTGGACTGCGTCTGGGCCGAGGACACCCCGGTCACCGACGCGAGAGCCAGGACCAGCAGGATTGCGAGGCGCGAACGTTTCATCGTTGGAGCGGATTGACGGGAGGGTGTCTGTTTGACGGCGGACCGGCAGGCAATCCGCATCCGCGCCCAGAAGTTCCCCCGACCGCCTTGTGATGCTCCTCCCCGACCTACTCGGCTTCACCATCGTCCTCGGCATCGTCGCGACCGTCGGCCTCCGTCGCTCGGCGACCGCGAGCGACTACACCGTGGCATCGCGCGACCTTGCCCTCTTCCCGCTCGTCGCGACCCTTGTGATGACGGAGTTCAACACCAGCACCCTGCTCGCCTTCGCGGGGGCCGGCTACGCCGCGGGACCAATGGCCATCGCCCTACCTGCCGTGTTTCTGGTCGGGCTTACCTTTTACACACTGACGGTCGCGCGCGCGTGGAAGCGGTTCAATCGCCTTTCGGTCGCCGAGCTTTTCACTGAGCGCTACTCCCGTGCCCTCGGTCGCACCGCCTCGCTCCTGCTCCTCGTGGCGATGGTCGGGTTCACCGCGACCTACGTGAAGTCGCTCACGCTGCTCTTCGTGCCGTTCGCGCCGGGGCTCCCCCAGCCGCTGCTTGGCGCGCTTCTCACCGGCGTGGTGCTCGCGGCGGTCCTCCCCGGCGGGCTGGTTTCCGTGGTCCGCGCCGATGTCGCGGGGTTCGTGGCCTCGGCGATTCTCTTTCCGGTGCTGCTCGCCATCGGCTGGGCGCGAGCCGGCGGAATCGCGGGGCTCGGCACCGTCTTCGCCGCCGATCAACTCCTGCTCGACCCTATCGCGCAGTGGCAGCACCCAGCGCTCTCGATGCGGTTCGTGTTGACGCTGATGGTGCTCACCTGTTTCACGTACATCGCCGCCCCGTGGTACGGCCAGAAGATCTTTGCCGCCCGTGACCAGCGGACCGCCTTTCGCGCCGTCGCGCTCAGCGCGGCCATCGTGTTCGTGCTGTACGGGGCCGTGGTGATTGCCGCGGCAACGCTACGCGTGGAGCAACCGGCACTCAGCGATGCGCAGCTCGCGGTGCCGACGATGGTACGCACCTGGTTACCGGCTGGCATCCGTGGCGCGGGCTTCGCCGTGCTTTTCGGAGCCGCGCTCACCACCCTCGCCGGCGTTTGGAGTGCGATGGGAGCGATGGTCGCCGCAGACCTCGCAGGAGAGCGTGTCCGCACGGTGCGCGCCCAGCGACTTGTGCTCACGGGGTTCGCCGTACTCAGCTGGCTCGGCGCAACCTTTCTCGTCGATGACATTCTCGATCGGCTGATTCTCGCGAACATCCCCGTGGCGGCGTTGGCGTTCGCCCTTCTGGCCGGCTTCCACTGGAAGCGCGCGACCACCGCCGGTGCTTGGGCCAGCGTGGCCGTCGGGATGGTGTGGGGCGTCGGCTGTTTCGTGATTGTGGGCGAGGCGGGAGGCTACACCTGGCCGTGGGCCATCTACGGGATCCCACTGATCTTCGTCACGGGGACGGTGGTTTCGTTGGCAACCACCACGCGCGCGTTATGTGATGGAGCGCATTGCCCTGCCATCCCACTCCTACCTCTCGCTGACCGTCCGGGAACCTTCTGCGGTCCCCCGTCTTGTCGCGGTGTGCCCGGCCGCGAGGTCAGGCGAACCCATTGCCACGGAGTGCCACGATGTCGAATGCCCCGCAGCACCAGTCGCCCCACCTCACGCTGCCCCCACTTACGCCGGAGACCGCTGCCCCCGAGGCCGCCGCCGTACTCAGCGGCGCGCAGGAGAAGATGGGGATGATTCCGAATATGTACCGCAACATGGCGCAGCTTCCGGGACTTCTCACCACGTATGCCGAGGGATACCAGCAGTTCCGCGCCGAGGGCGGCTTCACGCCAGCCGAGCAGGAAGTGGTCCTTCTCGCGATCTCGCACGAGAACGAGTGCGCATACTGCATCGCGGCGCACAGCACCCTCGCTGCGGGTCCATCGCGTGTCCCGCGTGACACCGTACACGCCATTCGGCTGGGCGGCAACGGGACCGACCCGCGCCTCGCCGCCCTCGCGGCGTTCACCCGCGTGATGGTCCAGGAGCGCGGACACCCCAGCGGCAACGATCTCGCTTCGTTCCTCGCCGCCGGCTACACCGAGCGACACGTGCTCTCCATCGTCCTCGCCATCGGCGTGAAGACGATCAGCAACTACGCCAACCATCTGTTCAACACGCCCGTGGATGCGCCATTCCTTGATTGGGCCTGGACCCCAGGCGTGCCAGGCATCGCTTCCGGGGCCTCCGTGCCGAGCGCGGCGTGACTTCGCCCGACGAGGCGCGAATCTCGCTGGCGCTGCTCTGGCTCCGGCTCGGCGTCTTCATCACGATGCTGATGTGGACACTCGACAAGTTTGTTCAGCCCGCGCACGCCGCGCGGGTCTTCGAGAACTTCTATGGCCTTGGCGGACTCAGCGCGTCGACGTTCCTCATCATCGGTGGACTCGAACTGGTGCTGATCGTCGCCTTCGTGCTCGGTGTCGCCAAGCGCTTTACGTACGGGGCAGTGTTGCTCCTGCATTTCGGCTCCACGCTGTCTTCGTATCAGCAGTACCTCGATCCGTTCAAGAACCTGCTGTTCTTTGCCGCGTGGCCGATGCTCGCGGCCTGCGCGGCGCTTTACCTGTTGCGAGACCTCGATACCCGGTTCGTGGTGGGGCAGGTGCACGCGTGAGCGCACCACGCCGCACGGGAGAAGGACCGTGAAAGCATCACTGGCGATGGAGGAAGGGGTGAAGTCCGTGCCCCTCCCTCCATCGCGCTTTCACGGAACGGCCTTCGTACTCGCGGGCGGGGGCAGTCACGGGGCTGTGCAGGTCGGGATGCTGCAGGCGCTCGTCGGCGCCGGCGTTCGCCCGGATTTCATCGTCGGCACCTCGGTGGGTGCACTGAATGGACTCTTCTTCGCAAGCGATCCGACCTCGGATGGCGTCGCGCGAATGGCCGCCATCTGGCGTGGGCTCGCCGAGGATGGCATCTATCCCAACCTCCCGCTCGCCTGGCTGCGCGCCCTGATCGGTCGACGCACGCACATCGTGGATCCGGCGCGGCTCCGGCGGCTCCTCGCGACTCGGCTCGTCGTCAAGGAGTTGCAGGACACCGTGCTCCCGATTGCCGTGGTGGCCGCTGACTTGCGCGATGGCGAGGAGGTCGTGCTGACGGAGGGCGTCGCATCAGACGCCGTTGTTGCGAGCGCCGCCATTCCGGGACTATTTCCCCCTGTACGCATCGGGGATCGGCAGCTCGTGGACGGCGCGCTCGCACGCCACTCGGCGCTGACTGCGGCAGTCACGCTGGGTGCAACGCGATTGATCGTCCTGCCCACCGGCTTTGGGTGTGCGGCCCAGGAACCACCGCGGAGCGTGCTGGCAATGGCATTGCGGATGGTTGGCATCCTGCTCTCGCGTCAGCTGGCGACCGAGGCACAGACGTGGAGCGCACGACTTCCCGTCGCGGTCGTACCGCCCATCTGCCCGATGCCGGTCAGTTCGTACGACTTCACGCACTCGCCTGCACTCATCGAGGCCGCGTACGGGACCACCGCGCGATGGATCGAGGCGGGTGGCCTCGAGTCACCGCACATTCCGACGACCCTCGCCCCGCACCATCACTGAACGCGCCGGCGTTCGCCTCGCACCCGTATGCCATCCACACCCGTCACGTTCCCAGGGAGTCGCGGCGCGACCCTCGCCGCACGCCTCGATACGGCTGGCGAAGCTCCCATCGCCTGCGCGATCATCGCCCACTGCTTCACCTGCTCCAAGGAGAGCAAGGCGGCGGCGTTCATCGCGCGGGCGTTGGCGCAGCACGGCTTCGGTGTGCTGCGCTTCGATTTCACGGGACTCGGCGCGAGTGAGGGGGACTTTGCCGACACGGATTTCTCATCGAACGTCGCTGACGTCCAGGCAGCGGCGGGCTGGCTCCGGGCCTCGTACGGAGTCCCCGCACTACTGATCGGGCACTCGCTGGGGGGCGCCGCGGTGCTTGCCGCCGCCGGCGACATCAAGGACTGCAAGGCCATTGTCACCATCGGTGCGCCATTCAATCCAGCGCACGTTGCCCAGCACTTTCACGAGGCGCTCGCGCGGATCGCGGAGGAGGGGCGGGCGACAGTCTCGCTCGCTGGGCGGCCGTTCACCATCACCCAGGCGTTCGTCGACGACCTTGAGGCCCAGGAGCCGGCGGCACGCATTCGCGCACTCGGGCGGCCGCTCCTCGTGATGCACGCCCCTGACGACCGCGTGGTGAATGTGCGCGAGGCCAAGGCCATCTTTGAGGCGGCGCAGCACCCGCGCTCATTCGTGTCACTCGACGGGGCCGATCACTTGCTCACGCGAGAGTCCGACGCCCAGTTCGCCGCCGACGTCATTGCGGGGTGGGCCACCCGCTACGTAGGCGGTGACGCGCTGGCGCCGGCGGAATAGGATGTGCCGCCTCTACACCTTTCGCTCGAGCCATCGTCGCAAGATCGAGTGCGAGCTCATCGCGGCGCAGAACTCCCTGCTGCGGCAAAGCACGGGTGACGCCGAGGGACTGGTGCACCCCGACGGCTGGGGACTCGGGCACTACGCGGACCTCGCCCCGTTTTTGACGCGCCAGCCTGTCGCGGCCGTAAATAGCGAGCAGTTCCGCTGGGCCGCTGCCGAGGCCTTCACGACCAACGCGCTCGCGCACGTCCGCAGTGCGACAATCGGCATCCGCCGCGCCGAGAACACGCACCCGTTCCAGGTGGATCGGTGGCTGTTCGCGCACAACGGGACCGTCGGTGCCTTTCCGCTCATCCGCGACCGCGTACTCGCCGCGATGCAGCCGGCCTTCCGCGACCTCCCGCGTGGAGACACCGACAGTGAACACGTCTTTCATTTAGCACTTTCGGAACTCGCGCGGCGGCCGGAGCGGGGCATCGTGCACGCGGTGCGCACGGTCGTCAACGCCGTGACCGCGTGGTCGCGGTCCGCAGATTCCGCCGCGGAGTTGGCGCTCAACATGGTCGTGACCGATGGCGCCGAATCCGTGGTCTCGCGATGCGGCCGCTCACTCTGGTATGTGGAGCGCGAGGAGGTGCACGCCTGCCAGGTGTGCGCCGGCGCCCTGCACGTGGAGGGCACACCGCCGTCGAACTACCGGGCAGTGGTGTTCGCCTCCGAGCCGATCACGACCGACGAGCCCTGGACGCCGGTCCGCGAGGGCGTCCTGCAACGTATCGGCCCCACTCTGGAACTCTCGGAGGAGTCGCTGTGAACGTCGCTCGATTCCGCTCATGCGCCTACGCCCGCCGCACCAACCGGCGCACCAACGCCTTCTTCCACCCGCTGAACGTCGCCTTTACCCGCTGCTCCGATGCCTGCTTGATGGCTTCCGCTGTCGTCGGGTAGGGATGGATCACCGCGCCAAGCTGCCCGACCGTGAGCCCGTGCTTCAGCGCGATGGTTAGCTCGCCGATCATATCCCCCGCGTGCGGACCAAGGATGTGGCCACCCAACACGCGCCCCTTCCGATCGGTCACGATCTTGACGAGCCCGGCCGGTCCGCCGTCGGCGAGGACGCGATCCACCGCGCCGACGTCCCGACGCCACACACCGATCGAACTGCCGAATTGCTCGCGCGCCTCGGCCTCCGTCAAACCGACGTGTGCCAGCTCGGGGTCGGTGTACGTCACCCACGGCACCGCGGAGTAGTCGAGCGTGCTCGATCCCGGAAAGAGCGCGTTGCGCAGGAGACCACGCGCCATATGGTCCGCGACGTGCGTGAACTTGAGCCCGCCGCTGACCACATCGCCCACCGCCCAGACGCCCGGCACGTTCGTGCGAAGCTTGCCGTCCGTGACAACGCCGCCACGATCGGTCTTCACACCGATTCCTTCCAGTCCCAGGTCCCCGATGCTCGGCGAGCGCCCCACGGCAACCAGGAGCGCGTCCCCCGTGAGCTCCTGTATGCCACCGTCGGCGCGCGTGATCGTGACCACCGTTCGCGCACCTTCCTGGCGCACATTGCTGGCCTGCGCGCCGAGATGAAACGTGAGGCCCTCAGCCTCCAGATGCTCGCGGAGCATCGCCGCGATCTCCTTGTCCTCACGGAAGAAGAAATCAGGGAGCGCCTCGATCACGTGCACCGTGGAGCCAAGTCGCCCGAAGGCCTGCGCCAGCTCGGTGCCGATGGAACCGCCGCCGATCACGAGCAACGTGCCCGGCAGCTGCTCAATTTGAAAGATCGACTCGTTCGTGTGGAACGGCACGTCCCTGAGACCCGGGATAGGCGGTACGGCCGGTCGCGTGCCCGTGGCGATGACCAGGTGCCGCGTGCGCAGCATCTCACCGTTCACCTCAACAGCATCGGGCGCGACGATCCTTGCCGACCCCTCATACACATCGACCCCGAGTCCACGGAACCGCTCCGGGGAATCGTGTGGGGCAATCTTCTCCTGCACGCGACGCACGTGGGCGAGTGCCTCATCGAGGTGCACCCTCACGTCGCCCGTTTCCACGCCGAACCGGCGCGCGGTGCGCGCCTGCTTGGCCGCCTTGGCCGCGGCAATCAGCGCCTTGCTGGGGACGCAACCATTCCAGAGGCACTCTCCCCCCATCCGGTGACGCTCGATCAGCGCGACCTTGGCGCCGAGCCCCGCGCCGCCTGCTGCCGTGACGAGTCCGGCGGTGCCGCCGCCAATGGCGAGGATATCATAGGTCTTGGAAGACATCGAATCGGCTTCGGGCGGTGTGGATGATTGGGCAACGTGTCGGCTGCGTCACGTATTGGCTCGGTGCACGACGCACGTCTCAGCAATACGGCGTCCCGAAAAAGAGTTCACTCCGAATGACCAAGCCGCTCATCTCCCCGTTTGTCCCGACCAAGCCCGACCCGGTCGACAACCCGCCGCCGCGTGGTTCGTTGCCGATCGTACCGGGCTACTCGTCTACGCAGATCCCGCGCGGATCGGCGAGGCCGTGCGCGCGGCACGCGCGGTGCCGTGGGCGGCACCGGCCTTCGTGCTTGCGTACGCCATTGCCGCGACGCTCGAACTCCCCGGCACGCCGCTGACGCTGGCTGGTGGCGCGATCTTCGGTCGGGCTGTCGGTCTCATCGCCGCAGCGTTCTCGTTCCTTCTCGTTCTCCGGGTCGTGGAGTCTCGAGGTGGGCGGACCGACCGTCCGCGGGGGTGGTTCTGCGCCGTGCGGAACCGACGGGCGGCGGTCTCGACGAAGATGTCGGAGACGCGCGCCACGCGTCTCGCATCGCTGATCGCCGACTCAGCCGCCGGCCTGCGGATCGGACCGCTCCGCCGTCCTGGACGCGCCCTCGGGCGGCCAGCGGCGCGACAGGAGAAACGCGACAAGCCAACCAATGCCGGCGGCTAGCACGATGTCGCTGACGAAATGTGCGCGTGCCAGCACGCGAGACGCGCCGCAGCCGACCGCCAGCGTGTAGCCAACCCATCGCGCGCGGGGATAGTAGCGCGCCAGCATCGCCGCGCCGGCGAACGCCACCGCGGCGTGCGAGCTGGGCAACGAGAGTCCCGCCCCGCTCCAGGTGCGCTCGTCCCAGGGGCGGAATCCGTAGAGTCCGTCGTGCAACGCCGGCCGCTCGCGCCGAATCACGATCTTGAGGACCTCGGCCACCGAGCCGCCGAGTGCCGGCGACCAGAAGAGGATCCAGGCCCGCCGCCGCGCGCGCGGCCGCGCCGCCGGCTCTCGCCCCTCGTGCAGTCCCACCGCGACGGCGATCGCGATCCAGGTGCCAAGGAACCCCATCACCCGCAGCAGCCGTCCCCAGTCGTGATCGTAGATCGTCGGGTGGTACGCGTGCTCGAAGACCCACCGATCACCGAGCGAGGCGACCGCGAATGCCACGAGCGTGATTGCCAGCGCCCGCCAGCCCGTGCTCATCGCCAGACCTCCTCGAAGGTGGTGAGGATCCGCTCGGTCATCCCCCAGATAGTGAAATCGCCGAGCTGGAACGCGTCAACATTCAACCGGACCTCGCGGACCTCGACCTCGGTGCGCACCCGCGCCGTCGGGCGGAAGAGGTCCCCGAGCCTCACCCAACGCGCCTCGGCGATCTCGTGGTTCGGCGCGAGCGCCGGCGCGCCCTCGACGGCCCAGACGAACGGGCGCACGATGATCGGCGGAAGGACCGGGGTGCGCGGTCGCAGTTCGTCGAGCGCGCCGAGTGCCACACCACGCGCCGGCAGGTCGAGGCCGACCTCCTCGCGTGTCTCGCGGATGGCCGTGGCCTCGAGCGACTCGTCAACGGGCGCGAACCGTCCGCCGGGCAGTCCGATCTGGCCGCTCCACGGGTCGCCGGCACGCACGGCGCGTCGGACGAGCAGCAGCTCGACGTCCTCCGGCGCCTCGCTCGGCCTGAGGATGAGTGCGACGGCGGCCTCGTGGTAGGGTTCGTCGCGCTCGGCGAGCCGCGCCGGACGCGCGGCGAGCGCGCGTGCGATGCGTTCACGATGGGCGGCCAATGCCGCCCGGGCGGCCGCGCCGGCCATCACCCCTCGACCGGCCCGTCGAGTCCCATCCAGGCCAGCCATCCGCCGGCCATCGAGGCCACGTTCGTGTAGCCCATCCGCTGCATCGCGTCGGCGGCGAGCGCCGAGCGGTTCCCTCTCGCGCAGTAGATCACGACGTTGGCGTCCCGGGAAATCATTGCCCCGACCCTTGCCTCCAGGTCGCCGAGGGGAATCACCTGTGCGCCGGCAATGCAGCCAAGATTGGTCTCGCGTGGCTCGCGGACGTCGAGGAGCAGCGGGGCGGAGCCGCCGTTGAGGGCGTTGACCACGTCGGCGGCCGAGACCTCGCGGATGCGGGCCCGGGCCTCGGCGAGGAGTTCGTCGGCGGATTTGGCGGACATACGGTGGGGAGAGGGGTCGGTTGAAGTTATGCCCGGCGCGCGACGCCGTGAAGCATCATCTTTCCCCGATGCCGCTCACCATTCAGGTCCTCGTCGCGCTCCTCGCCGGCCTCGGTCTCGGGCTCGGCCTCGCCGGCTCCGACAGCGCGCTGGCCACCGCCACCATCCGCGCGCTCGATCCCATCGGCGCGCTCTTCATCAATGCGATCCGGATGACGGTGATCCCGCTCGTCGTGGCGAGCCTGGTGGTCGGCGTGACGTCGGCGCCCGACCCGCGGTCGGTGGGGCGGATCGGCGCCCGCGCGTTGGTGCTCTTCGTGATCGTCCTCGCGGCGGCCACGGCGTTCGGCGTGCTGCTCGGCGCGCCGCTGATGGCGGCGTTCCCGCTCGACGCCACGGCGGTCGAGGCGCTGCGCGCGAGCGCGGCGAGCGCAGGGGACATGGCCACCGAGGGCGCGCGCCGCGTGCCGAGCGTCGGGCAGTGGGTGGTGGACCTTGTGCCGGCCAACCCGATCAAGGCCGCCGCCGACGGGGCGATGCTCCCGGTGATCGTCGCCACCGTAGCGTTCGCCGCGGCGCTGACGCGCATCGGCGTCGAGCGGCGCGCCGCCGTGACTCGGGTCTTCGAGGGAATCCAGGACGCCGCGCTGGTGCTCGTCCGCGCAATCCTCGCCTTTGCACCGCTCGGCGTCTTTGCGCTGGCAGTACCGCTGGCGGCGCGGATGGGGATCGCCGCCGCGGGCGCGCTGGCGAGCTACATCGTGATCGTGAGCGTCATCTGCGTGCTCTTTGTGGGACTGGTGCTCTACCCTGCCGCCATCATACTCGGCCGCGTGCCGTTCCGGCTCTTCGCGAGCGCCTCGCTCCCCGCGCAGGGAATCGCCTTCAGTTCACGCTCGTCGCTCGCCGCGATCCCGGCGATGCTCGAGAGCGTCAGGGACACGCTGCGGCTCCCGCCGGTGATCGGGAGCTTCTTCATTCCCCTCGCCGCGTCAATGTTCCGCGCCGGCGCCGGGATCGGCCAGACCGTGGGCGTGATCTTCATCGCCAAGCTTTACGGCGTGGACCTCGGCACCGCGCAACTGCTGACCATCGCCGTGACGAGCCTGATCACCTCGTTCTCCGTACCGGGCGTGCCGGGGGGGTCGATCATCGTGATGGTTCCGGTGCTGATGGCAGCGGGGATCCCGGTCGAGGGGATCGGCATCCTGCTCGGCGTGGACACGATCCCCGATATGTTCCGCACCACGACCAACGTGACCGGGCATATGGCGGCGTCGGTGATCCTCGCGCGCGGCGAGCGCGAGGTGTGATGCGCGAATGACCGCCGCCCTCTGGCCGGCCTGGCTTGCGTCGGGACTTTGGATCCTCTGGCTCGTCGTCATCGTCGTCCGCTTCTTCGGGTCGCGACGGCTCGACGAGTACCCGGCGGCGGCGCCCGCCGACGCGCCGCTGGTGAGCGTGGTCATCCCCGCGCGGAACGAGGCGCACAACATCGAACGCTGCCTGCGCAGCGTGCTCGCCACGACGTATCCCGCGGTGGAGGTGTTCGTCGTGGACGACCACTCGACCGACGGCACCGGCGCCATCGCGCGACGCATTGCCGCCGAGGATCCCGGCCGGCGGGTGCGCGTGCTCGACGCGCCGCCGCTGCCCAACGAGTGGTTCGGCAAGCAGTGGGCCTGCCACACGGCGGCAATGCAGGCGCGCGGTACCCTGCTCTGCTTCACCGACGCCGACACCACGCACGGCGCCGACCTCCTCGCCCGGAGCGTCAACGCGCTCCGCGCGCGCGACGCCGCGCTGTTCAGCGTGGTCGGCCGCCAGGAGATGGTGACGTTCTGGGAGAAGGTCGTGCAACCGTTTGTCTTCGCGATCCTGATGTCGCACACCGGGAACCTCGAGGCGATGAGCCGGTCGCTAAAGCCGCGGCGCAAGTTCGCCAATGGCCAGTTTCTCCTGATGCGGCGCGATGCGTACGACCAGGTCGGTGGCCACGAGGGGGTGCGGCAGCACGTCGCCGAGGACCTGATGCTCGCCCAGCGCCTTGCGCGGCAGGGGCTCGCGGCGCATATGGTGCTCGGCCGCGACGCGATGAGCACGCGGATGTACCGGTCGTTGGGCGAGATCCGCCGGGGGTGGGGGAAGAACGTGTACGCCGCGGGACGGGACGTGCTGCCGGTGGGGCCCGTCACGAGCCGCATCTTGCCGTTCATCTTCCCGCTGCCGGCGCTGGTGTCGCTGGTGCCGACCGTCGCGCTCATCCTTGGCCTCACCGGCGTAGCGGGCGCGGCGACGCTCTGGTTCGGCATCGTCTCATCGGCGGCGTACCTGGTGTTCTGGGTGGGGACGTACCACTATGCGCGGCTCAATCCGCTCTGGGCGCTGAGCCATCCGCTCGGCGCGCTGGTCTTTGCGTGGATCCTCGCCGAGGCGGCGTGGCGTGGGAGCAGGGTGTCGTGGAAGGGGCGGGCGTATGTATCGAGGTCGGGATGACGGCAACTCGCGCGCCGTATGCCGTGTTGTTTGACCTCGACGGGACGCTGGTGGATTCCATTGGCCTGCTCGTGGCGTCGATGGAGCACGCGTTTGCCGATCGCACGCGGCGTCCGCCGGTGCACGAGTGGGTCGCGGCGATCGGCACGCCGCTCGACGCGATGATCCGGCCGTACGCCGAGGACGAGGCGGATCTGCTCCACCTGCGTGGGCGCTACCGCGAGTATCAGGTAGCCAACCACGACGCGCAGACGGCGGCGTATCCGGGCGTTGTGAAAGTGGTCCGGGCGCTGCACGCGGCGGGGCACCGGTTGGCGGTGGTGACGTCGAAGCTCGAGGAGGGCGCGCGGCGGTCGCTGCGGCACATTGGCGTGGAGGAGTGCTTTGGCGCGGTGGTGGGCATTGACGCGACGGAGCGGCACAAGCCGGAGCCGGAGCCGGTGTGGCACGCGCTCTCGCTGATCGGCGGGCGTCGCGAGCGGGCGATCTTCGTCGGCGACTCGACGCACGACATGCTGGCCGGGCGCGCGGCGGGGGTGGTGACGGGGGCGGCGCTCTGGGGGCCGTTCTCGCGGGCGCAGCTGGAGACGACGGCGCCGGATCACTGGTTTGCGCGGATTGGCGAGGTGCCGGCGGTCGTGGAGGCACTCCGACGCCGCGGTGGCCTGGATACGGGCTGACGACACGAACCACGTTCCCTCGTGCACTCGAGGGGGCTCGTGCCGTGCGTCCGTCACCGCGCCGCACACTCCAGCGTCGGCGCGGCGGGGCCCGCCACGCTGTCCGCCGGCACTGCCGGCCCGAGCCGCGCCAGGCACGCCACCAGATCCTTCGCCAGCACCACCAGTCCGCGATCCAACCGCGACACGAGCCCGGCATAGTCGGTGAGGACCCAGTCGGGGGAGCGGTAATCGGTCGCCCCGCGCGCGACCAACGCGCCGTCGCCCGGCCGGATGATCTCCCACCGCGCCAAGAGATGCGACTCACCCGTTCTCGCGGCAGCACCGCCGGCCGCCACGCCTTCCAGCCGCGACACGTGCAGTTGCACGAGGTAATCGTGCTCGGCGCGGACCGGCCACGGAGCCACGTCCACCGCACGGATGCCGGGCGAGACGGCGAGATACCCGGACACCGCGCGATTCAATCCGGCACTCGGGCTCTCGGCCCACCGGTGGAATCCGGTGGTGATGATCTCGTTGTCAGCCCGACGCACCACGATGGCGAGTGTCGAGAGATACGGCGCGAGGTCGAGTCGCCGCAGTCCGATTGAGAGGCCGGCCGAATCCCGCTGGAGCGATTCGTCCGGCGCCGCGACGGCACCGCCAAGCACGTACCGCTCCACCGGTGGTGAGGTGCGAGAAAGCTTGAAGCATCCCGTGACAACGAGCGCTGCCATCGCGAGGGAGAGAGAGGTCCGTCCGGGTGCGCGGGTCATGGCTGTTTCTCCGGCGGCTTCTTGCCGCGCAGCAGGATGTCAGGGCTCTGCTCAATGGTCGTGGTTAGCAACTGCAATGCATTGGCGGCCTCCGTGAGGCTCGAGAGCGCCGCCTGGATTTCGAACCCGATGCCGGAATCCGTGGACAACAGCCCATGGGTCTCCTCAAGCGTTTTCCGCAACGAGGTCAGCGCGTTCGCCATTTCGGTCGTGGCGCGCTCCACCTGGACGCCGATCGGCCCGACCGCGCCTTCTGCCGTCGTTGCAAAGGTCTCGACCGCCGCCATCGTGCGTGTGACCTGGGCGGTCACGGCGGGAACCTGTGCCAGCGCGGCGCGGATCTCCGGCGCATTCACCAGCGATTGGACGGACTGTGCCGTCGCCACGACTGCCGTGTTGATCTCCGGCATATCAATCTCCGCCAAGATCTCATTCACCTGGAAGAGCACCTTGATCACATCGGCCACGACGCTGCCGGCCCCGGTACCGAGCGCGGACATCAGCGACGGCGTGGTCGGGATCTCGGGCCACCTGGTGACGTGCGGCTCGAGCACGGGTGGCGCGGCAGCAGTGTCATAGCTCAGCTCGAGGTAGAGCTGGCCGGTCACGAGGCTCTCCATCTGGAGCTGCGCACGGAAGCCCTCGGCGATCTGCCGCGCGAGCTCCGCCGAATCCGCGAGGTTCATGAACGACCCCCGCACCGTCTCGAGCATCCGGAGATTCACGTCGAACCGCACGGGCACCTGGAATGTCCTCTCCTCCCGGTCAATCTGAATCTGGATTCCCGTCACCGTGCCAACCGGCACGCCCTGGAACTTCACCGGGGCGCCGACCTCGAGTCCGTTGACGGATTCGCTGAAGAAGCCGACAAAGGTGGATCGCCTCTCGAACCAGGTGGCCGACGCCAGCACGGCCGTGCCGACGATGACGATGGCAACGGCGCCGATCATAAATGCCCCGATCGCCGTCGGATTTGCGCGTACGCTCATACAGTGCTCCCACTGTCGCGGGTGAGGAACCGACGGACCTCGTCGTTGGGCGGATTGTCGCGTAGCTCGGCGGGAGGCCCAAGCGCGGTCATCGTCCGCTGCGAGATGTCAAGAAAGAGCGCCCGATCGGCGATCCGGAAAATGCTGGCCAGGTCGTGCGTCACGACGACGATCGTCGTGCCAAAGCTTTCGGCGAGGGCGATGATCAGGTCGTCGAGTCGGCTCGCACTGATGGGATCGAGCCCCGACGACGGCTCGTCGAAGAAGAGCACGTCGGGATCCAACGCGATGGCGCGGGCGAGCGAGGCGCGCTTGCGCATCCCGCCGCTGATGGCGCTGGGATAGAACCCACCGTACCCGCGCAGGCCGACCAACGCGAGCTTGAGCTCGACGACCTCGGCGATCGCCGCCGCGTCGAGATCCGACAGCTCCTCGAGCGGCAGCGCGACATTCTCGGCGAGCGTAAGCCCGCTCCAGAGCGCACCCCCCTGATACAGCACGCCGATGCGACGCAGACTCTGCCGGCGCGTCTCGACGTCCGCCGCCGTGAGGTCCTCGCCATTGATGCGGACCGCGCCGGCGGCGGCCGTCCGGAGCCCGACGAGATACTTGAGCAGGGTGCTCTTTCCGCTGCCGCTCCCGCCCATGATGACGAAGACCTCGCCGCGCTTGACCGCGAACGTGAGATCGTTCATCACCACCAACGACCCGTACTGCATCGTCAGGTTCGTCACCTCGACCGGTGGGGTGCCGTTTGTCATACGTGCCACAGCGCCGCCATCCAATCCACCACGGCGTTCGCGACAATGATCAGCGTGATGCCGAGCACGACGGCCGCTGTTGCCGACCGGCCTACCGCGCTCGCGTCAGAACCGGTGCGCAGGCCCTGAAAGCATCCGGACAGTCCGATGATCACTCCGAAAATCATCCCCTTGAACACGCCGAGCAGCGCGTCGGAAAGACTCACCGCGGACAGCAGTCCGGTCGTGAACTGCGTGGCCGTGAGGTCCAGCAACGAGACCGCGACGAACATTCCGCCAAGGATGCCGATGAAATCCGCGTACACCACGAGCAGGGGCATCATCACGAAGAGCCCCAGGAGGCGCGGAAGCGCGAGATGGTCAATCGGCGAGATGCCGAGCGTGGAGTACGCGTCCAACTCCTCGGTGATCTTCATACTCCCCAACTCGGCGGCGAAGCCGGCACCGGTGCGACCCGCGATGATGATGCCGGTCATCAGGGCGCCCATCTCGCGCAGCATCCCGTAGCCGACCAGGTACGACACGTAGGAGCCGGCGCCAAAGCGCTGCAGGACGACCACGCCGAGAAAGGCGATGATCACGCCGAGCAGCACTGCGATGAGCGTGACGATGGGGAGCGCACCGGAGCTGTTCGACTGGACGACGACCCAGAAGGCGCGCCACTGCATCCGGGTCTTGCCGGTGAGCAGCCGGACGAGACCCTGGGCCACCTCGCCGAGGAACGTCAGCGCGGAGACGACGGAGTCCCACGCCGCGATGCCGACGACCCCGATCTGCGCAACGTTTGAGGGCTCTGGCGCCCCGGCCTCGACGCTCCGCTCCGGCACGACGTTGGCGAGCGAGAGCAGCTGGGTAATCCGCCCCGGCAGGCCTGCGGTGTCGAACGTGTAGCCATTGGACTCGCAGTATTCCTGCCCTTGGCGCAGGAAAATCAGCAGACTGCTGTCCCATTCGCCGAGCGCCGTGCCATCAAACCCGATCGTACGGTTTGTCGCGTGCGGCAGGTTCCCGTCGGCGAGCGCGGCCTCAATCAACGGCTCGAACCGCGGGGTGGCGTACTCAAGCTGCCACGTGCCCGCGAGCTCGGCGACGAGGGTGCCGTCGTGTTGTCGGAGGTCGGCAGAGGCCTGCCCCTTCTGGCCGGTGGCCGTTCGCGCGTCCATCGAAACTGCCTCTTGCCAAACGGGTGGGGGGCGAGGTGCACAGGAGACGCGTTTCTGGTACCCCACAGTGGGCGGTTCCACCGCCGGCGGACCCCGGCAACCCGGCTTCAAGGTGCGTGGCGCCACCTCCCCCCTCTGGCGCGGGTGACCTGGATGCCGTATCCTAGCCGTCGGTGCACCCCGATGAGCGTGCCGCGGCGCCAGCCGAGCGGTTCGCGTCGTCGGTGGGTCATCTGACCCGGCGGCTCTCATGGCAACGTCACGATTGTTGTCCCAACCAGTGACGCGCGCGCTGGTCGTCGCGCTCGCGCTGACCCCGATTGCCTGCAAGCAAGTCGAGGTCTTCCCGACCCGCGTGCAGATCGCCGTCAACAACGCCAGCGCGACCACCGCGACCTTCGACGCCCGGGCGCGGTATCGAAAGAACAAGGGCGGCGACCTCATTGACGAGCCGATCACCTGGCACACCTCGGCGCCCGGCGTGGCGATCACGACCGGGGCGAACGGACGCGACGCTCGCATCACCATGCCCACCGCCTCCTCGGGGCGGGTCACGGTCGAGGTCCGGGCTGGCGGCCGCACGGATCAACTGGTGGTGGATCTCGTCGTCCCGAGTGGCGATCGGGCCACGGCACAGGACCACGTGATTCCCAGCGTGCTCCTGACCATAGGTGGCGACGGAGTCTGCCCCAGCGACCATACGGTGTCGTTTGTCCGCGGCGGGTCGCTCGCCGCGCGTGGCCAGGCGTGCGTCCCGACGGACTTGGTTGCGCTCACCGGCTATGCGGCGCCGGCTCGCGGGCAGCCGTGGACCGATGCGGCGGACGACCAGCCGTTCCCGACGGCGGCCGTCTGGCGGCCGGCGAAGTTGCGGATCTGGCTGCTCCGCCACGAGGAGATGTTCGCCGCCGCGGGGTTGAGCGCTGGCGAGGTCGCGACCATCCTCGCCAATCGTGCCACGCAGATGGACGACGCGATCGGCGTGGCGAACGGCATCTTGTTCGCGGCGCGCGCCGGCCTGGTCGTCCAGCGCATCGCGCCGCCGAAGGTCCTCCTGTCGTCGGCCATCAACTGCAGCACGCTTTTTGACGAGATTGCGCTCGACGGTGACATCGCCGGCACCGGCTCGACTCCCGATCTCTGGGACCCCAACGCGATCAACGTCTATGTGATGGACGCCTTCACGGAAGCGCGTGGCCAGTACTGCTGGCCGCCGGAAGGGTCAGACGCACCGCACAACGTCATCCGCATCCAGCCGAATGCGCTGCCGAGCACGCTGGCCCACGAGCTCGGCCATCTGGCGGGGCTCGTCGTTCCGTGGGGCGAGAATGGGCGGCACACCGGTCACGTAGATGCCATCAAGGGCTTCGCGAAGGACAACTTGATGTGGGGACGCGTGAATCTGGAGACCACCGCCGCGCGGACCCGGCTCTCGCTCGGCCAGGTGTACCGGATGCACTTCGATCCGCGTTCCTTCTTCGCCGCGGCGGCGGCGCCCCAGCTGGATTGTGGCTGCGACCCCTATGCGGGCGCCTGCGGACTCCTGTCCCGCGACGTGCGGCCAATCGCCAACGCCGGCGGGCGCCTCGGGGCGTCCGCCGCATTCTGTGAGGCCCCCGGATGGTGACGATGTCCCGACGTCTGGCGGCGCACCCGCTCCGCGTGGCGCTCGCCTTGTTGGCAGGCGTCGCCTGCGCGGACCCGCGCGGCGACGTCGCCGCCTGGTTGACGTGCGAGGAGTGTCCGACGGAGCTCGCGCGCGTGGTCGCGCACGGCGACGCCGCACTCGAGCCGCTGGTCGTCGCGTTGTATCGCGGCGCGGCGTGGCCACACCAGCAGAACTTCCTTGCCCAGGTGTGGGAGGAACGTCGGCTGGCGGAACGCGCCGCCGCGCTCGACACGATCTTCAGGGGCCACGGGCTCTCCGACTCGGCCGTGATGCTCTCGCGGGCGCTCCGCAACCTCCTCAGCGAATCGCAGCAACGGGCGGCGTGGGCAATCCGAGCCATTGACACGCCCGCCGCGCGCGCGGCGCTGCACGAGGCGGCGGGCTACGGCGCGGCAGGAGCCCTCGGCTGGCCGAGCGAAGTGACGGCGCTCGTCCTACGGCTCGACGCGGCCGATCCGGCGACCTCGGTGAGCGTGCGCAGTCCGGTCAGGGTGCTGGCGCTCGGCGATTCCGCGCAATTGGCGGCCGAGGTGCACGGCCCGCTGCGGGTGCGGCAGGATGTCATCTGGTCGTCGTCGGCAGCGGCGGCGGTCACCGTGACGGCGGACGGCCGGATCACCCGAGTGTCGCGCGGCACCGTGACCGTGCGCGCGTGCTCGGCGACGGCCCCCACGGTCTGCGGCAGCGTCAGCATCGGTATGCCGTGAACCGGCCTCCACCGCGCCGCCGATGAGCGACGACCTCCAGGCCACGCTCGCGGCGCATCTGGCGGGTCGGTTCACCGTGACGCGCGAGATCGCCCGTGGAGGAATGAGCCTGATCTACCAGGCGACCGAGCTCCGGCACTCCCGCGAAGTCGCGATCAAGGTGCTTCGCCCGGAAATTGCCGTCGCGGTGACCGTCGAGCGATTCCTGCAGGAGATCCAGATCGAGTCGCGCCTGCAGCATCCGCACATCCTGCCGATCCTCGACTCGGGACGCGTCGGCGACCTGCCGTACTGCGTCCTCCCGTACGTCGCCGGTCCCACGCTTCGCGATCGCCTGCGGGCGGAGGGGCAGCTCGAGGTGGACGAGGCGCTGCGGATCACGGTCGAGATCGCCGGCGCGCTCGAACACGCGCACCGCGCCGGGATCGTGCACCGCGACGTGAAGCCCGAGAACATCCTGCTGGCCGACGGGGTGGCGATCCTCGCCGACTTCGGGATTGCCCGGGCGGTGACGCGCGCGGCGACCGAACGCTTCACGAGCGAGGGGCTCGTCATCGGCACCGCGGCCTATATGAGTCCGGAACAGACGGACGCCGACGCGGTGATTGACGGACGGAGCGACCTCTACTCGCTAGGCATCGTGCTCTTTGAAATGCTCGCCGGTGATCCGCCATTCCTCGGGCGGACGGCGCAGGCGATCATCGCCCGGCACCGCGTCGAGCCGGCGCCGTCGCTGCGTACGCTCCGGCCGACGGTCCCGGCGCCGCTGGCCGAGGCGGTCGCGCGGGTGCTGGCCAAGAGCCCCGCCGACCGTTACCCCGACGCGCCACGGTTCGTGGCGGCGCTGACGCGCCCGGTGACGCCCCTTGCGTTCCTGAAGTCGCGGCGGGCGATGGCGGCGGCCGGCATCGCAGTTGCGGCACTCGCGGTCGCCGTCCTTGCCACGGCAACGCCGCTCGATGGCAATGCGATTGCCGTCTTTCCGGTGCGCGACCCGGCGACCGCGAGCGCGACGGCGGCGGTGCCTGACGACATCGCGTACGCCATCGAGCTGGCGCTCGACCACGCCCGCCCGATCACCTGGCGGCACGGCTGGGACTGGCTCGACTCCGCCACGCGCGCCGACCCGGCCCGACTCGACGCGGCGATGGCGCGTCGTCTCGCGCGGAAGAACGGCGTGCGCTACTTCATTGACGGCACGATCCAGCGGAGCGGCGCCGACGAGGCGGTGGTGCTCCGCCTCTATGACGCGGGCGCCGACACGGTGGTCGCCATCGAGCGCGCCGCTGCGGCCGCGCCGGCCGACCTCACCGCGCTCGGCCTCGAGGCCACGCGCAAGTTGCTGCTGCGTTGGCTCGCGCCCGGCCGTGTCCGCGATCTCGCGCCCCTGCTCAACGTGGCCCCGGCGGCCCTCGCCCTGCAGGCGCAGGGCGAGCGGGAGTATCGCGCGGCGCGCTTCACGCGCGCGCTCGAACTGTTCGAGCGCGCCCACGCCGAGGATTCGACCTTCGCCTACGCGGCAATCCGCGCCGCCCAGGCAGCGAGCTGGCTGAATCGCCTCGACCGCGCGCGGCAGCTGGCGCAGCGCGCACTCGACCACCAGGCCGCCCTCCCCGCCCAGTACCGACCCTTCGCCGCAGGACTGAGCGCCTACCTCTCGGGCAGTGCCGACAGCGCCGTCACGCTGTTGCGCGCCGCACTCGCGCTGGCGCCCGACTGGGACGAGGCGCATATGGCCCTTGGCGAGGTCCACTATCACCTCCTCCCGGCGACGCTTGCGCCGCAGGTCGTGGCCCTCGCGTACTTCGACACGGCGGCGGCGCGCGACACCACCTTCACGCCGCCGCTGATGCACCTCGCCGAGGCGGCGGCGCGGCGCGGCGACCTCGCCGCGCTCGACCGGTACTACGCGCGCCTCCGCCTGGCTGGCGCCGACGCCTCGTGGATGCGGACGCTCGGCATCTTCCGCGACTGCCTTCGGGATCCGTCGCGGGCGCCGTGGGGGCCATTCGTCGCGCAGGACGCGGCGGCGGCGCTCGGCACGGCCAAGGTGCTCGCCCTCGCCCCCGAGCATACGGAGTGCGCCACGGATGGGTTTGGCACGCTCCTCGTCAACGCGCCCGACGCCGGCGTGAGGTGGGGTGCCTTTCTTGGATTGCACGGCCAACTGGTTGCGTTGGGCGATCACGCGGCGGCACTGCAGATGCTCGACTCCGCGCGCACCGCCGGCATCAGTGCGGTGCTGTATCTCCACGTCGTGAATGCGCTGGCGGGCGCACCGTACCACGCGCAGGCCGACGGGGTGGTCGAGTACTCGCGCGAGCGCTTCGGCGCAGGGTACGCTGGCGCCGGCGCGGTGACCCAGTGGCTCCTCGCCGCGTGGCACACGCATCGTCGCGATCGGGCGCCGGTGGAGCGGATTGCGGCGCGCCTCGCCGCGTCTGCCGATTCGGCGCCGGAGGTCCCACGACTCGCGCTGTTGCGCGACGCTGTCGCGGCGCGCGTCCCCCTCGTCCAAGGCGACACCGCCGAGGCAATCCGC
The DNA here is from genome assembly GCA_040901985.1 of Gemmatimonadaceae bacterium. Taxonomy (GTDB): domain Bacteria; phylum Gemmatimonadota; class Gemmatimonadetes; order Gemmatimonadales; family Gemmatimonadaceae; genus Pseudogemmatithrix. The sequence continues at coordinate 258,972 of JBBDYC010000008.1, read as the reverse complement.
CGACTCGAGGCGCTTCGGCCGACGGCCCGACGCGATCAACTCACCTACGATTTCTTCGAGCCGCTGGCGGTCGAGCGGATGCTCCTCGCCGAGCTGCTGATGGCGCGGGGGGAGTACCAACGCGCGTTGGACGTCGCCGCGGTCTTTGACCATCCGGAGCCGAGCCTCTTCGTGAACTTCCTGCCGCGCAGCCTCGCGGTGCGCGCCAGCGCCGCCGATTCCCTCCAGCGCCGGGCGCAGGCGGCGGCGTACCGGCTCCAGCTACGGCAGCTCACTCGGGCCCGCGTGACAGGCCCACGGCGATGACCCGATCGTCATCACTCGTCAACCGGGGGGCATATGCATAAGGGCTGGAAGATTGCGATCGTCTTGATCGGCGTCGTGGTGCTCTACCTTGGGATTCGCGACTACCGCACCGCGAAGTGGCTCCGGCAGGAGTTATTTACGGATTGGATCGAGTACAACCGATTCCAGTACGACCCCAACCCGGGTCCCCCGGACACGACCAAGCCGCCACCGCCTCCGCCGGACTTCGGCTTCTAGGCGATCGCAGTCAGGCGGGCCCGGGGCCAGGGAGGCCCCGGGCCCGCCTGAGCGTCGTGGCGGTCGGCCGCCGCACCGGGCGCGATGCGGACCGCCAAAGTCTATTGCATCGAACGCGCGGAGAGATGCGACAGGCGACGATGCTCAAGCTCGGCGCGCGCTCGCCAGACTTCGCACCGGACCGCAAGGATCCGGTGCCGGCAGTACGCAGCGTCGGCGCAAGGGTGGACGGGTGCTCACCACGCGCGACGCCGCCCGGCTCCTGGCCCAGACGCGTGGACCCGGCTCGCTCGCGCCGCTCGTTGCCGCGCTCGGCCTCGGTACCCTTCACCCGCTCGACGTCGCCCAGCGCCGGCGGTTCGGTCTGGCGTTCGACAGCACGCGCGTCCGCGTCGCCGCCGGCACCGGAATGCTGCGCGTGCTCTGCGCGGAGTTCAGCGGAGGCCAGGCGGCCCGGGAGCGGGCGGCGGCGGTCTGTCGGGAACTTACGCGCGAGGCGCCCGAGTTGCTCTGGCTCCTCGTTGCGCGGAGGGCCGCGCGCGGGGAATTGATCATCGCCGCGCCGGCGCCGGGCGGCGGCGCTCCGATCGCCGCACTCGAGGTGGATCCCGCCGCCGTGCGCGAGAGCGACGCCGAGACGTTCGCCGCGCTGGCGGGGTGCGGCGAGACGCTGGACCTGATGATTCACCGACGGTGGCGCGAGACCCTTGGCCGCGATGCCCTCTCGCGCCGGTTCTACCGCGAACTCGAGGAGCGCGTCGGCGTGCTGGCGCAGACGGCGGAAGGCGGGGCGCCGGACCGGGAGCGCCGCACCATCGCCTTGCTGCACGTCTCGCGGCTGCTCTTCCTGGCCTTTCTCGAACCGCGCGGCTGGCTGGCCGGCGAGCGTGAGTTCCTCCGCACGCATCTCGAGCGCTGCACGGGCGGACGCGGCGCGCACCGCCGGTTCCTCGAGCCGCTCTTCTTCGGCACGCTGAACACGCCCAGCCGGCACCGCGCGGCGGCAGCGCGTGCGTTCGGACGCGTGCCGTTCCTGAATGGTGGGCTGTTCACCCGCACGGCGGTCGAGCGCCGTTGGCGCTCCCTTCGGTTCACCGACGACGCCCTCGGCGAAGTGATCGGGGGCCTCCTCGCTCGCTACCGACTCACGGCGCGCGAGACGTCGGCCGCGTGGTCGGACGCGGCGGTGGACCCGGAGATGCTCGGCCGCGCCTTCGAGTCGCTGATGCACGCCGAGACGCGGCGCGCGCAGGGCGCGTTCTACACGCCGCCGCCGTTGATCGCGCGGCTCACCCGATCGGCGTTCGATCACCTGCTCGCGCCGCGGGGCGTTGACGCCGGAATGCTCGAGGCGGCACGCGCCGGCGCGACCCTGACGCCCGCGGTGCGCGCGGCGCTGCGGGCGGCGCTCGTCGGACTTCGCGTGCTCGACCCCGCCTGCGGATCGGGGGCCTTCCTCGTCTTTGCGCTGGAGGAGCTGGCCGCCCTGCACGGCGCCGCCGGCGATCGGCGCGATGTCGCGGCGCGGCGGCGTGCGGTGCTCGCGTCGAGCATCTTCGGCGTGGACCGCGACCCGACCGCCGTCTGGCTCTGCCAGCTGCGCCTCTGGCTCTCGGTGGTGGTGGACGACACCGTCGAGGACCCACGCGAGCTGACGCCTCTCCCGAACCTCGACCGCAACGTGCGGGAAGGCGATGCGCTGGCCGGGGACGGGTTCGCCGACGGCGAGCCGGTGCGCGACGCGCGGGTCGAGGGCCTGCGACTCCGGTATTCGCGCGCCAGCGGCGCCCGGAAGCGTACGCTCGCCCGCGCGCTCGACCGAGAGGAGCGCCAGCGTGCGATGCAGGTGGTCGGGCAGCGCGTCGCGCAGCTCAGTGCGTCGCGACGCGAGCTGCTCGCCGCGGCGCGGTCGCCGGATCTCTTTCAGGCACGGCGAGGGCTGGACCACGCGACGCGCGCGGCGCTCGAGGCGTGCCGGGCTGGCGTGCGGCGCGCGCGGTCGTTGCTTGCCGACCTGCGCAGCGGCGGCGCCCTCCCCTTTTCGTTCGTGACGCACTTTCCGGAGGCAGCACGAGCGGGCGGCTTCTCGCTCGTGATTGGCAACCCGCCTTGGGTTCGGACGCACGCGATCCCGGCTGAGATGCGCGACGCGCTCCGCGCGCGGTTCGTGACCTTCCGTGACGCCGCCTGGCGCGCCGGCGCCGAGGCGGCCGCAGCGGGACGCGGGTTCGCGGGGCAGGCGGACCTCGCCGCACTCTTCACCGAACGCGCGGTCCGTCTCACCGCGGACTCCGGGTGCGTCGCGCTGCTCCTGCCGGCGAAACTCTGGATCGCATTGGCCGGTGGCGGCGTGCGAGCCCTGCTCACCAGGCAGGCACCTCCGTTGGTGCTCGAGGAGTGGAGCGGCGCCACGGCAGGGTTCGAGGCCGCGGTCTATCCGTCGGCGCTCATCGCCCGCCGCGCGTCCGGCACCGCCGAACTCACGATGACCGTGCACCGAGGGGAGCAGGCGCTTTCCTGGGAGATCTCGCGATCCGCCCTCGCGCTTGATGCGACCGTCGGTGCCCCGTGGTTGATTCTCCCCCCGGAAGTGCGCGCCGCGTTCGACCTGTTGACGATGGCGGGCGTGCCGCTCGCCGCGTCGGCGCTCGGACGGCCGCTGCTTGGGGTGAAGAGCGGCTGCAATGCCGCGTTCATCGTCTCGCCCGAGGAGGCGGCTCGCCAGATGCTCGAGACGGATCGGCTGCGTCCACTGCTGCGCGGCGAGCACGTCCAGCCCTGGGGCATCGCCGCCGACGCGAAGTCTGAGGCCTTGATCTGGACGCACGGCGCGCTCGGGGAGCCGCTGGCGGCGCTCCCGCCCGCGACACGACGCTGGCTCGTGCGGTGGCGGCGTGCGCTCGAACTGCGCACCGACGGACGGCACGGGCCGTGGTGGGCGCTCTTTCGCACGGAGGCCGCGAGGGCAGACCGCCCACGCGTCGTCTGGGCGGACATCGGCCGCGCGCCCCGAGCGCTGGTACTCCGCGCCGGCGACCTGACGGTGCCGCTGAACACCTGCTACGTGGTGCGGACGCGCACCGAAGACGATGCGCACGCGCTGGCGGTGCTGTTCAATTCACCCGTGGGCGCCGCGTGGCTCGCGGCAATCGCCGAACCCGCGCGTGGCGGATACCGCCGCTTCCTCGGCTGGACCACGGCGCGATTCCCGGTGCCGCTGCGCTGGGAGCGGGCGCGCGCGCTCCTCGCGCCGATCGGGCGCGCTGCGGCAGCGGGAGATGTGCCGGACCCGTGGACGCTGACCACACTGGCGCTCGACGCGTACGGCGTGCGCCATACCGACCTGGCGCCGCTCCTGTCGTGGTACGCGTTGTGACGTTGGGGGCCGCGGCGGCCGTCCGCGCCCGTCTGGCGCTCGCTTGGTTCGGTGAGCAGTCCGCCGCCACCGCGGGGCGATTCACGCTCCGGCCAGCCCAGTGCGAGGCAATCGCCGCGATTGAGACGGCATTCGAGCGATCGGGCGGCGCCTTGCTCGCCGACCCGCCTGGCACGGGCAAGACCGTCATCGCGCTGGCAATCGCCCGCCGTTTCGACGACGCTCTCGTGCTCGCGCCGGCCGTGCTGCGCACACAGTGGGAGCGCTCGGCGGCGCGGGCAGGGGCACGGGTCCGTTTCACATCGTTCGAGGCGTTGAGCCGCACCGCAGACCCGACGCGCGCGCCGCTGCTGATCGTTGACGAGGCGCACCACCTGCGCACCCCGGGGACCCTACGCTACCAACAGGCGGCGCGACTCGCGAGTGGAGCGCGGGTGTTGCTCCTCACCGCCACGCCCGTGGTGAATCGCCGCGCCGATCGTGACGCGCTCCTCGCGCTCTTCCTCGGCGGGCGTGCCGCGGCGCTCGATGCGGCGACGCTCGCGCAGTTGATCATCAGGCGACAGGCCGAGCGGTCGCACCTCCCCGTGGTCCGGCGACTCGCGTCCCTCGCCAGCGCGGCCGACGTCCGCGGGATCGGATCGGCGATCGCCCGGTTGCCGCCGCCGTTCCCGGCCGCCGACGGCGCTGCCGCGCGTGCGCTCATCCGTATCTCCTTGGCAATGGCGTGGTGCTCGAGTCTCGCCGCCCTCGATGCGTCGCTCCGCCGGCGACTCCAGCGCGGCGCGGCGCTCGCCGACGCGCTCGGCGCCGGCCGATGGCCGGATCGCGCGTCACTTCGCCAGTGGATCGTGGCCGACGACGCCACTCAGCTCGCATTCCCCGCGCTGGCCGCACCTACGGACCGCGCCCCGCCAGCCGAGGCGCTCACCCTGCTGCGCGCGCACCTGGTGGCCGTGCGCGACCTGCGCGCGGTCGTTGCGCCAGCGGTCGCCACGGACACCGCCACGCGCGCCGCATCGTTGCGCCGGATTCTCGACTCCCGACACCGGGAGCGCGTGGTCGTCTTCGCCCACCACGCCGAGACCATCCGTGCGCTCTGGCGCGCGCTACGGCACGTCGGGGGCGTCGTCGCCCTGACCGGTGCGCGCGTGTTTGCCGCCGGCGGCCGATGGCGGCGCGCCGAGGTGCTCGACGCCCTCGGAGCGCACGGCAAACCGTGGAGTGCGGACGATCCGCGTGCGATCCGCCTTGTCCTCGCCACTGACCTGCTTGCCGAGGGGGTCGAGCTGCAGGGCGCGCGAATCCTTGTGCACGGCGACGGCGCCTGGACGCCGGCGCGACTGGAGCAGCGGCTCGGGCGTCTGGCGCGTGTTGGGGCGGGCGCGAGGTGCTGGTCACGCAGTTCCGCGCGCCCGCCGGCGCCCGCGCCATCCTGCGACTCGAGGCGCGTCTCCGCCAGAAGGAGACGGTCCGTACCGCCGCGATATCGGTGACCGACGTCGTCGAGGCCATCGGGTCGAGGCTTCGGCGCTGGTCGCAGCAACCCCGGTGCAACGCACGCGTCGCTGCGATCGAGGCCACGGCGGACGGATTCATTGCCGCGCTCCGACGCGGCGCGACGACCCAAGTCGTCACCGGCCGCTGCGGGCGCGGTGGCTGCCGCGTCAGCGATGCCCCAAAGGCGCTGCTGACGATGCTCGAGTGTGCCGATGGGACTGAGCGGGCGGTGGACCCCGAGGCGCATCAATGCGCGCGCCGGGCGCTGATCGCCTGGGGACGGCGCCGCGAGGCGGATCGTGAGGTCGGCCCGGCGAGGGGCGCGGACAATCAGCTCTGGCGGACGGCGCGTCGGCGCGTTGATGCAGCACTGGCCGCGGCACCGCTCGCCGCGCGCGCCGTCCTCGCCGCGCAGCTTCACGAGGCGTTCCGTTCACTCGCGGCGTGCCCGGGCGCCGGCACGACACAGCGCCTCCGTCAGTTGGTCCGCACCACCCGCGACCCCGCTGCCTTCGCGTCAGGCTTGGTCGCGTGCTCGCCTGGTGCGCAGCACCACCGGGCGACCCACGTGCCGATGGAGTCCGCCCCGCCGCGCCTCGTTGCTCTCCTCCTGCTCAGTCCTTCTCGCCCCGCTCCGCCAGCAACCTCGCCGAGAACCGCTGCGCCTCGCTGATCCGCTCGAGCTCGATTGCCATCGTATCCACGCTGTCCTGCAGCTGCCGAAGCTGCAGCGCGACCTGATCGCCCGGCACGAGCGACCGATCCGTGCGACGCTCGATCAGCCGCGTGATCAACCGCACGATCGGATAGCCGATCACCAGCGCAATGAGCGTCCCCGACACAATCCCGAGGATCGGGATCACCTCGGCCGGGATCTCGTTGCCCACCCGGTACGGCGGCGGCTGCACGACGATCGCCTCGGTCCCCGGCTGCCCCGGGGGGGCCGCCGGCGCAGCCGGCGGCGCAGGGGCCGCCGGCGTCGCGCCCGTTGCCGCGCCCGGGCTCTGCGGGACGGTCGGGACTACCGGCGCCTGCTGCGCCGGCGTCGCCCCCCCTCCCTGTGCCATCCCCATCGCACCCATTCTCGCTCCTCGCTGGTGGCCCGATCGCTGAAACCCCTACGGCTGGCGCCCGTCGGGAGTGTCGCCAACAATATGATTGCGGGAGCCCGGCCTGGGGACGGCTTCAAACCCTTTGGCCCCCCGCCCCATCCTATCCGGCGTACGAAGCACTGGCGCCGAATGACCCTGCCCCTGCCACTCCTTCCCACCCGCCGGTCATCCGGTCCGCCGCCCAACGATGTCGCGCTCGCCGCCGCCGGCGACGGCCGCGCCTTCGAACGGGTGTACCGCGCGCACGTGGACCGGGTCTTCTCGCTCTGCGTGCGGATGGTCGGCGACCGGGGACGGGCGGAGGAGCTCACGCAGGACGTCTTTGTCCGGGCGTGGGAGAAGCTGGCGAGTTACCGCGGCGACGCGGCGTTCGGCACCTGGCTCCACCGGCTGGCGGTGAACGTGGTGCTGAACGAGCGCGAGGCCGAGGGGCGCCGACGGACACGGCACGACGATGGCATTGACGATATGGACACGATTTCGGCGGGGGAGGTCAGGGCGCTCCCGGTTCCCGGACTCTCGCTCGACCTCGAGCAGGCGATCGCCACCCTGCCACCAGGCGCCCGACGGGTCTTTGTCCTGCACGATGTCGAGGGCTACACTCACGAGGAGATTGGAGAGATGCTGGGCGTGACCGCCGGGGGCTGCAAGGCCCAACTGCACCGCGCCCGGATGCTCCTGAGGAGGATGCTGGACCGATGACCGACCACGACGACATCGAACTCGAACGGATTGCGGCCGAGGCCAGGCAGCTCCCGCCGCTGACGCCGTCGCGCGACCTCTGGCCGGGGATCGCGGCGCGGATTGGCCAGGCGCCGCCGCGCGCCGCGCGGCCGACGCGCCTCCCCGGCTGGAACAACGGCCTGCGACTGCTCGTCGCCGCCTCGCTCCTCGTCGCGGTGACGTCCGGGATCACCTGGACAATCGCCACGCGCGCGCCGTCGGCGACCGCCGGCGCGCCGGGCCTTGCCGCCACGGTGGACGACGAGACGGCGGCGGCGCTCCACTTGGCCGCGTTCGACGCCAGCGTGACAACGATGGACGAGGAGATCGCGCTCCTCCAGGGCCTCGTGGCCGAGCGACGTGACGTCCTCGACCCGCGTACCCTCGCGGTGCTGCAGGCGAACCTCCGCGTGATTGACCGCGCGATCGCCGAGAGTCGCAAGGCGCTCGCGGCCGATCCATCCAGCCAATTCCTCGCCGCGCAGTTCGCGCGCGCCTACACCAGCAAGATCACCCTCCTGCGGGAAGCGGCGACGCTCCCGACCGGGATCTGACCGATGGACCGACTGACGCCGCACTTCCCTGGAACGATCGTCATCGCCGGAGCGCTCCTGCTGCTCGGAGCGCCGAACGCGGCGCACGCCCAGCGCGACGGCGACCGCATTGACACCACGGTGGTCCTCGGCCGCGGCGGTGCCGTGCACCTCGGCCTCGTCAGCGGCGAGATCCGCGTCGTCGGCTCGCAGCGGCCCGACGTCCACATCAGTGCGACGCTCGAGCGCGGCCGCCTCGAGCGGAGCTTCACGCCCGGCCGCGCGTCCATCACCGCGCGCGCGGTCGGCGGACGGATGGGAACCGGACGGTACGAGGTCAGCGTGCCGATCGGCACGCGGGTGACCGCGACGAGCGTCTCCGGCAGCATTGACATCCGGGCCACGCGAGCCGAGGTCACCGCGCGCACGACGAGCGGCGACATCACCGTGCACGACGCCGTGGACCGGATCGAGACATCGAGCGTGTCGGGGGAGATTGACGTGCGCAACGTCAGCGGCCGGCTGAGGATCGAGACCGTGAGCGGCGACATCAGCGTGAGCAATGCCAGCGGCGATGCGAGCGTGGAGAGCGTCAGCGGCACGATTGCGCTGCGGCGGAGCCAGCTCGACGGCATCCGGGCGTCGGCGGTGAGCGGCAGCATCTCCTATGAAGGTCCGCTCTCGCCGACCGGCTCGTACCGCATCAACACGCATTCCGGCAGCGTCGTGCTGACGCTGCCGGCCAACGTCGGCGCCACACTTGAGCTCGAGACGTTCAGCGGGCGCATCAGCTCCGACTTCCCGCTCACGCTCCTGCCCGGCGAGGGGACCGGACGGCGGAACCGACGGATGGAGTTCACCCTTGGATCGGGCGGCGCGCGGGTCATCGCCGGCGCCTTCAGTGGCAGCATCACCATCCGTCGCGGTGGCGCGACGGGCAACCGGGAGTAGCGGAATGCAGAATCGCATCGTGACCCGAGCGGCGCTCGTCGCCCTCGCCCTCGCCGCCGTCGCCGCGACGGCCGGCGCACAGCAGGAGAGCACCACCTGGAACTGGACCGGCGAGATCGGCAACGGCCGCACGGTCCACCTGCGGAGCGTGAATGGCGAGGTCCGCTTCGAACAGGGGACCGGGAACACCGTGGAGGTCCGGGCCGTGAAGCGGTGGCGCCGCGGCGACCCCGACGACGTGCGCATCGAGGCACGGATGACGGGGAGCGGCAACGGGGACGTGCTGATCTGCGCCCTCTGGGACGACCGCGGCCGCTGCGAGGTGGACAACTATCGCGGCGGGAACGACGTCAACTGGCGCCGCGGCAACGATGTCTCGGTGGACTTCACGGTGCGGGTGCCGGCGCACGTGATGGTGGACGCAAGCACCGTGAATGGCGACCTGATCATCTCCGGCACCACCGGCGCAGTGCGCGCGCGGACGGTCAATGGTGATGTTGAGGCGAGGTCCAGCACCGGGCGGGTCTCCGCCGAGACGGTCAACGGCTCGATCACCGTCCGCACGACGGTCAGCGCCAACGATGACATCGAGTACGAGACGGTCAACGGCAGCATCACGATTGAACTCCCGGCGAACACCAACGCCAATGTCGAGATGCGAACCGTGAACGGGCGGATCTCGTCGGAGTTCCCGCTCACGCTCGAGGGGTCAATCAATCCGCGCCGCATCAGGGCGTCCATCGGGAGCGGCGGCGCCGAGCTGCGGGCCCGGACGGTCAACGGCAGCATCCGGTTGGAGAGGCACTAGGCGAAACCCGCGAGTCGGCGGCTCCGTAGATTGGGCAAGACCACCCCTGGAGCCGCCGATGTCGCGCCACTCGATTGTCCTCGTCGCCGCCGCGATCTTCACCGCGTGCGACCACGAGTCCGGCCCCTCGCAGACCCGGGACGACGTCTTCGTCTACGCACTCGGCGCCGACAGCACGCAGACGGTCCACGTCCGGACGATGCGCGGGAATATCACCGTCGAGCCGTCGCCGGACGACACGCTGCGCGTGCGGGCTTCGATCTCCTGGCGCGGCCGCAGGGATCCGATGCGCGGCCTCGCGCTGAGTGGCCGAGTCGAGGGCAGCGACATCCTCATCTGCGCGGTCTGGGGGAGCGGGACCTGCACGGTGGCCCGGTACCACTCCGACATCAAGTTCTCCGACCGCGCCCGCGGTGTCAGCAACGCGGCGGTCCATTTTCAGGTCGCGGTCCCGCACGGCGTGCGCCTCGACCTCGTCGGCGTGGACGGGTCAATCACCTCGGCGTCGAGCGCGCCGGTCAACGCGCGTTCGGTCAACGGCAACGTCACCGTCGTCACCGCGCGCGGCCCGGTGCGCGCCGAGACCCTCAACGGGAGCGTGGACGCGCGAATGGCATCGCTCACCGGGAGCGACTCGGTCGTCGTGAAGAGCCTGAATGGCGACGCCTGGGCGTTCCTGCCGGAGGGCGTCGCCGCGACGGTGGACGTGAGCGTCACCAACGGATCGGTGGACACCGACTTCCCGGGTCTCCAGCTGTCGCCCACGAGTCGTCGCACGCTCCGGGCGACGCTGGGCGGCGGCGGCACACCGGTCCGTGTCCGGACGCTCAACGGCACCGCCGGGGTCCGGCGACTCGACGCCGAGGGGCGGTCGTACCCGCGCTGAGTGTAGCGCGGGTATCGCGCAGTTCCGGAGTGACTGCCGGGTGACCGGGAGGGAGCCGCAGCCTATATTCCAGGGGTGACTCACCCGGACCGTAGTGCGATGCACCTCTCGATCCCCGCCGGCGGCGTCCTCGTCCGCACCGGCGCCGAGCGCGCCACGCTCGTGCGCCGCACCTACCTCCTCGTGCTGGCCGGTGTCGTGCTGACGGTGCTCGGCGTCGGCTTCACCTTCACGCAGCCGGCGCTGCTTGCGCTGGTCGCGCGCCATCCGTTCCTGACGCTGATCGCCGCCTTCATCCCGCTCTTTCTGTCGATGCGGGCGCGCAGGAGTTTCCCCGCCAACCTCGGCCTCGCGCTCCTGTTCACCTTCGCGATGGGCGTCGCGATCAGCCCGGTCATCTATCTCTTCGCGGCGACGCAGCCGGAACTCATCGCGCAGGCGGGGATCCTGACGCTCTCGACGTTCACCGTGCTCACCGGGTACGCGTGGATCTCGAAGCGTGACTTCAGCGCGCTCGGCAGCTTCTTCGTCGTCGGGCTCTGGATCCTCATCGCCACGTCACTGCTCAACCTCTTTTTCAAGAACGAGAGCGCCTCGCTCTGGCTCGCGGCGATGACCGTCTTCGTCTTCAGTGGGCTGCTCGTCTATGACACCTGGCGCCTGCGGAACCAGTACGGCCCGGACGACTATGTGCAGGCGGCGGTCGCAATCTATCTCGACATCCTGAACCTGTTCCTCGCGATCCTCCGGCTGCTCGGCGGACGACGGAGCTGACGTCGGATGTGCGGCGCATCGCACACCTCCCATCCCAGGTCTCACGCCTGCAGCGCATCAATCGTCGCCGCCAGTTCGAAATCGAGCTCGGTCAGCCCGCGGGCGGAGTGGGTGGAGAGGCTGACGATCACCTTGCTGTAGCGGAGGTCCACGTCGGGGTGATGCTCGAGCGCCTCGGCCGGCGCAACCAGGCGCGTGACAAAGGTGACCGCGTCGGGAAATCCGGCGAAGGTGAACGTGCGGGTGATCGCGTCTCCGCGGCGGGTCCAGCCGGGAAGTGCGGCGAGGCGGCGCGTGACCTCAGCGTCGGACAGCCGGGACGGACGGGCCATCGGGTCCTCCGGGGTGCGGCCGCGCGCTGCGCGGCGGAGTTGCGGGTGACGTGAACTTGGCCGCTGAAGGGGATATGTTCAAGCCACCGTCGTTGCGCACACCACCCCGATCCCGGGCTCCCGTGACGTCCGCCGATTCGCTCTCCCTGTTGCGGCGCGGTCTCCTGGCCCTGCTCGCCTTCGGCTCGGCCGGGATCCTCGTCGAACTCGTGTTGCTCGAGCACTACGAGGAGCCGTTCCAATGGACGCCCCTCGTCCTCCTCAGCCTTACGCTCGCCAGCATCCTCTGGCACTGGCTGGACGGGCGGAAGCGGAGCCTGCGCGCCTTTCAGGTGGTGATGCTCCTGCTGATCGTCGCCGGCACCGTCGGCGTGGCGCTGCACTCGTGGGGGAACTTCGAGTTCGAAAGGGAGTTGAACCCCGATTCGGCAGGGCTCGAGTTCTGGATCGAGGTGCTGCGCGGCGCGACGCCGATGCTCGCGCCCGGGACGCTCGTCCAGTTCGGACTGCTTGGCTTGCTCTACGCGTACCGCCACCCTGCCCTCACCCCGCCGCCAGGACCCTGATATGCCCGTTCGTTCCGTTCGTAGTGCCGTCACCCTCATCGCGCTCCTCGCGCTTCCGCTCGATGCCCAGGTCGGGCGGGCGGTCACTGCGCTGGAGGCCAACACCGCGGCGGTGGGGGAGATGGCCCAGCTGCCCGGGCTGACCGCCGCGCTCGCGCAGGAGATCGTCGCGGCCCGCCCGTTCCTCTCCGCCGCGGCGTTCGATGCCTTCCTTGCGCCCCGGCTCTCCGGCGACCAGCGCACGGCGCTCTATCCGCGGCTCTTCGTGCACATTGACGTCAACACGGCGACGCGAGAGGAGATCTCCCTCATCCCCGGCATCGGATCGCGGATGGTGAGTGAGTTCCTCGACCATCGCCCCTACCGGGCGATGGCGCAGTTTCGCCGCGAGATCGGCCGACACGTGGACTCGACGGCGGTCGCCCGGCTCGAGCAGTATGTCTTCGTGCCGATGGACCTGAACACGGCGAGCGACGCGGACCTGATGACGATTCCCGGGCTTGGGCCGCGGATGCTGCGCGAGTTCAAGGAGTACCGCCCCTACCGCGCGGTTGAGCAGTTCCGCCGCGAGATCGGGAAGTACGTGGACGCCAAGGAAGTGGCGCGGCTCGAGCGCTACATCACGATCCGGTAGGGCGTCAGCCGGGCCGCTGGAGCGGCGCGCAGAGATGTTCGAGCGCGACGTGGGCGAAGGTGCTGGTGAGGGCGGGCCCGAACCCCGGTCGGGTCGGCGCGCTCCGGCGGTAGACCGTGCCGCGCCGCTCGTCGTGCCAGATGATGTTCTCCTTCACCGCGACCTTCCGGCCAGCGCAGTCGAACATCGCGATTGCCCGTGACCCGGTGATCGGTCCCTGCGGGGTGTCCACCGGCGTCGTGTAGACCACGCGCACGGTGGCCGTGATGATTCCCGTCGAGTCGCGCGAGATGCTGCGGGGATCGAGGTACACCGTGTTCCCGGTGGACGTCCTTCCGATCTCCTCCCAGCGGGGCGTCACCTGGGCGCCGAGCGGCGACGCGGCGAGTGTGACGCAGAGCGCGAGGAGCGGCGCTGAGGGGCGGAGATGGATCATTGCACGTTGCTCAGTCAAGTTCGATGAGGCGGACCACGCGGGCCCCACACGTCCCACACTTGCCGACCAGCACAAGTTCCCGATCGCGCAACGAGCCCTCGGTGAGGTCGAAGTGGCGCGGGGCCAGGCACCGACTGCAGAAGCCGCTGTCGAGGAGCTTGGCGCGGGTCGCCTCGGGGACCTTGTCCCAGATGGCCTGGGCCTCCGGGGTGAACGCCATCGGGACTCCGGTCGGGGGAACGCAATGCGTGGGGTGGGCGTATGGTATCTTACAGCGGACGCCGCGCGGCGCCACCGGCGCGACCCTCACCCCCACCCGGAGGCCCAATGTCAGAGCACGACGCGTTCGAACGCTGCCAAGCGGCCTGCGAAGACGGGACCGGCCGCCGGGCATTCCTGAGGGACGGACTGATGGCACTGGCTGCGCTGACCGCACTCGGTGCCACGGCCGCGCGGCTCAATGCGCTGACGCGTGTGTACGCAACCGGCAGCGCCAGCGGCGACACGGTGCGCTATCCGATCCCGGCCGCCGACGGGGCCACGATTGACACCGCCAACAAGATCATCCTCGTCCGTTACGCCGGCGCCGTGCACGCCTTCTCGCTCGAGTGCCCGCACAAGAAGACGCCGCTGGAATGGCAGCCGGGCCAGTCGCGCTTCTATTGCCCCAAGCACAAGAGCACCTTCCGGCCGGAGGGGACGTTGATCCAGGGGAAGGCCACGCGGAATCTCGACCGCTTCGCCGTGCGGATCGAGGATGGCGACGTCCTCGTGGACACGGCGACGCGCATCCGGAGCGACCGCGACGCTGGCGCGTGGGCCGACGCGCGCGCCACCGCCTGAGCGTCAGGGCGCCGACGACTCCTGCACTTCCCGCTCCACCGCCGCACGCAGGATGCTCATGAAGTCCTGCGCGTTGGTGACGACGCCGACCGCCTGGTGCGTCCCGCGGTCCTTGAGCTTGCTGACCAGGAACTCGCTCGCGTCCACGCAGATCGTCGGCAGCTCCACCATCCCGCGCTGGGCATCCTCGTAGTACGCGGGGAGCATGTTTCCGACGGCAATCGAGTGGAGCGCGGTGGCGATCATCACCGCCATCGTCGCCTTGATGGTGTGCGCGCGCATCGCCTCCTGCGCGGCGACCGCGTCGGCGAGGACATCGGGGAGCGGTCCGTCGTCGCGGATCGAGCCCCCGAGGACGAACGGTACCTCCTCGACGACGCAGGCGTGCATGATGCCGTCGGCGACCAGTCCCGCCTTCACCGCCGCCGCGATCGAGCCGGCACGGCGCACCGCGTTGATCGCCCGCATATGCGCGGCGTGCCCGCCCGCCGTCGGCTCGCCTTCGCTCGTCATCCCGAGCGTCGTCCCGACGACCGCCGCCTCGATGTCGTGCACGGCCACGGCGTTGCCGGCGAGCAGGGCCTGCACGTACCCGTTGCGGATGAACCAAACGAGGTTGTCGCGTGCGCGGGAATGGACAAGCGCCGGCCCGGTCACCCAGAGCACGTAGCCGCCGCGGCGCTTCTCCTCGACGAGCATCCGCGCGATCAGCGCGTAGTCAATCGGCTTCTCGCGCGAGACCTGGCTCGACATGAAGTGGAAGTCGCCGCCGGGGCCGTCGTCGGGCCGGAATCCGCGCGAGTGGACAAGCACGCCCTCGCTCCCGTCCTCGGCGAGCCCCATCACCACGGCGTCGCCGGCCTTCACACGGCGGCCCTCGCGTACGATCCAGCCGCCCCCGTCGCGCACCAGCACGCCGTCCATCCGCGGTTCGCGTGGCAAGGTCCAGGTGCCGTCGGCTCCCTTCACGTAGGTCGGAAGGTTGGTCGTGGCGAAAAAGCCGTCGGGCAGTACGCCGTCGGCGGGCGCCGCCACCGTGCGCGCGGCCGGCGCCTTGGCGAGTGGCGGCGCCGTGAAGTCGGGCGGGACGTAGCGGATCGTCATCGCGCGCTCAGAGGATGCGCTTGCCCAGCGCGCTGAGGATGAGCTCGCAGGCAATCTCCGCCGTCCGGTTGTGCTCGTCGAGCACCGGGTTCACCTCGACGACGTCAATGCCGACGAGCTTCCCGGTGTCGGCGAACATCTCCATCGCGAGGTGCGCCTCCCGATACGTCATCCCGCCGGGGACGGCGGTGCCGACGCCCGGCGCCTCCTCGGGGTCAATGACATCCACGTCGAACGAGACCCAGAACCCCGCGGTGTCGCGCGTCGCCAGGGTGATCGCCTCCTCGAGGACGGCGCGCGTGCCTCGCTCGTCGAGCGTCCGCATCGTGAACGCGGTGAGTCCCCACTTCCTGATGTGGGCGCGCTCCGGCCCATCGAGGTCGCGAAGCCCGACCAGCGCGACATCGCTCGCCCTCAACGCCGCCCCGCCGCCTGCGATTCCCGCCATCGCCTTGTCACCGTTGCCGAGGAGCGCGGCGAGCGGCATCCCGTGGACGTTCCCCGAGCGCGAGGTGGCGGGGGTGTTCAGGTCGCCGTGCGCGTCCACCCAGACGGCGCCGAGCCGCTGGCCGGCGGCCCGCAGGTGCGCCGCCGCGCCGGCGATCGAGCCGGCGGCAATCGAGTGGTCGCCGCCCAACACGACCGGGATCCGCCCGTCGGCGAGCGCGGCGCGCGTGCGCGCCGCCACCTCCACGCAGACGTCGGTGATCGCGCCGAGATAGCGCGCGCCACGCTGCGCCCCGCGCGCCGCATCCTCGCGGAACGGCACCGGCACGTTCCCGGTGTCCTCGACCGTGTGCCCGAGTTTGGCCGCGCGGTCGCGAAGATCGGTGTACCGGACGGCGGACGGCCCCATATCCACGCCGCGGCGACTGGCGCCGAGGTCCATTGGAACGCCGATGATCCTGATGTTGGCCATGCCTGGAGAGTAGCGGGGCGAGGGCGCGGCGGCGCGCCGACGCATTGGTATGCGCGGGATGCACGCCCTATGCGGCCGCGCCGGCATATCCTCTCACGCCGCGGCGGGGGACTCCGGCGACCGCGGCAGGCTCAGCACCATCCCCACCGACACGACCGTCACCGCGCCAATCACGTTGTGCCAGAGGAAGGCGACCTGCGGGTAGAAGTACGAGACCGCCGCCACTGTGCCCATCCCGGCGATCAGGCCAAGGAACGCGCCGACCGGCTTGGCGCGGCCGATCATCGCGAGGATGAAGACTCCGAGAATTGAACCGTAGAAGAAGGAGCCGAAGCGGTTCACCACCTCGATCAGCGAGCCGAGCGTCGCCGCTTGGGTCGCCACGACGCAGGCGAAGATGCCCCAACACGCGGTGGCGAGCTTCGAGACCTTCAGGTAATGCGCATCGGTGCCGGTCGGGCGCGCCCAGCGTTTGTAGAAGTCCACCACCGTGGCGGTCGAGAGCGAGTTCAATTCGGCGGCAATGCTCGACATCGCCGCCGCGAGCACCGCGGCAAGGAAGAGCCCGGCCATCCCGAGCGGAAGATGGTCGAGCACGAATCGCGGCATGATGAAGTTCACGTCGCGTGACGCCTGCCCGGTGACGCGCTCAACCGCGCCGAGTGCCTCGCCGCGGATTGCCGTGACGGCCGCCTCGCGGTCGCGATAGGCGCCAAGCGCCGCCTCGTCCACCGCCGGCCCGCGTCCCTGTGCCCGAAAGCTCGAGGTCGCCAGCGCAAATTCCTCGCGCTCCGTCACCGCCGCCCGGTAGCGCTCCTCGAGCGCGACGTACGCCCCCGGGTCGGCCGCGCGCAGCTGCCGCTCGTGCGCCGGATTGTACAACAGCGGCGGCGCCTGGAAATGATAGAACAGGAAGACGAGGACGCCGACCAGCAGAATCAATGCCTGCAACGGGATCTTCCAGTAGGCGCTCATCAGCAGCGAACTGCGCGCCTGGTCCACCGACTTGGCGGTGAGGTAGCGCTGCACCTGGCTCTGGTCGGTCCCGAAGTAGGAGAGCATCAGGAACGTGCCGCCGATGATCCCCGACCAGAAGGTGTAGGTCTCGGTGAGGTTGAACGAGAAGTCGAAGACCCGGAGGCGGCCGGCGGAGCCGGCGATCCGCAGCGCGTCGTCCAGTGGGACCGGAAGGCGGAACAGCAGGACCACGACGATCGCGACGAGCGCGCCGACGATCACGACCATCTGCTTCACGTCCGCCCAGGTCACCGCCTGGACGCCGCCGATCACCGTATAGGTCACCGTCGGCACGCCGATCAGGGCGACCGACCAGACGATGTCCCAGCCGAAAATCGCCGAGAAGACGACCGCCGGCGCGGCGACGATCGTGCCGCACGACATCCCGCGCGAAAGGAGGAAGAGGAGACTGGTCAGCGACCGCGTCTTGGCGTCGAACCGGCGCTCAAGGAACTCGTAGGCGGTGTAGATCTTCGCGCCGTGAAGGAACGGCACGAGCGTCACGCCGAGGATCACCATCGCAATCGGCAGTCCGAAGTAGAACTGGACGAACCGGAGTCCGTCGGTTGCTCCCTGCCCGGTGGTGCCGATGAGGGTGATTGCCGAGAGCTGCGTCGCCATCACCGAGAGGCCGACCGCCCACCACGGCAGGTTCCGGTTGGCGAGGAAATACCCCTCGATGTTCGTCGTCCCGCGCGCACGGCGCAGGCCATCGCCCACCACGTACACGAGATAGACGCCGACGATCGCCCAGTTGATCCAGTGCATCGCCGGTCAGCTCGCGTAGCGGGACTGGAGCAGCCAGAGCAGCGCCAGGGTGATGACCTGGATGACGAGGACGCGGGTCAGCGTCGTGCGAAACGGCGGCGAGGCCATGGCCGAAGTTAGGGACGGGGGCGCGGCGGTGGGAAGTGCCGGCGGCCGACGCTCAGAGGTACGGCGAGAAGAGCCGCGCCACGCCGTCGCGGAGCTTGGTGAGCGGCCGCCGCGCGTCCATCTCGGCGAGCGTGATCCGGCGGCCGGAACTGATTCGTGCGTCCACCATCGCGGCCAGCTCGGCCGCCAGTGTCGGGTCGTGGCACTCGACATCAAGCTCGAAATTGAGCCGGAGACTCCGCGGATCCCAGTTTGACGATCCAAAGAGCGCCCACTCGCCGTCCACGACCATCAGCTTGGTGTGATCGAACGGCAGCGGGGTGAAATGGACTCGGCAGCCGGGCCGCAGGACCTGCCAGAGCTGGGCGGCCGCCGCCCACTGGACGAGCGCGATGTTGACCTTCTCCGGCAGGACGATGTCCACGCTGACGCCGCGCAGCGCGGCGACGCCGAGCGCGGCGATTGTCGACTGGTCGGGAAGGAAGTACGGCGTGACGATCCGAACCGACTCGCGCGCCGAAGCGAGCGCGCCCATCAGGACGGTGCGCAGGATCTCGAGGTCGCCATCGGGGCCGTCGGTGTAGCACCGGGCAGTCGTGTTCCCTGCCGGAATCAGGGCCGGATACCACGCGGCGCCATCGAGCACCTCGCGGGTGGTGAAGACCCAGTCCTCGGCGAACGCCTCCTGTAGTTGGCCCACGATTGGCCCCTCAAGCCGGAAGTGCAGGTCGCGCACCGGGTGCTTGGGGCGGTCAGCGTGGAGGTTGCGCGCCTGGATGTTGAGGCCGCCGGCGAAGGCGACCCGGCCGTCCACGGTGAGCACCTTGCGGTGGTTGCGCAGGTTGAAGAAGGCGAGACCGGCGTCGCGCAGGCCGGGAAGAAAGAGCGCCGTCCGCACGCCGGCGCGGCGCAAGGCGCGATGGGCGGGCGGCCAGGTGTACTTCACGCCGGCCCAATCGAGAAGGACCCGCACCTCGACCCCTCGCGCGACGGCGCGGCCGAGCGCCTCGATGAACGGCTGTCCGGCCCGGTCATCGCCGAAGATGAAGCTCGCCAGCGCCACCGACCGACGCGCGCCTTCGATTGCCTCGAGCATCGCCGGATAGGCCTCGTCGCCATTCTGGAGGACCTCGACGCGGTTGCCGGTCAGCAGCGGCCGGCCGCTCATCTGCTCGCCAAGACGGGCCAGCGGCTTGAGGGCGGGCGCCACCGTCGCCTCGGTCCCGATGCGCGCGATGCTCGTAACGCTCGGCGTCGCCAGCTGTAGCCGCCGCCGGTCGCGCTGGAGCATCGTCGCGCGGGTCCGGATCCGGTTCAGGCCGAGCAACATATAGAGGAAGGCCCCGATGGCCGGGACGAGCCAGATGAGGCCAACCCAGCCGATCGCGGCCCGCACATCACGCTTCCGGAGGATCACGTGCGCGCTCGCCGCGAGGTCGAGCGCGAGGATGATCGCGCCCAGCCCATACGGCCACCACCCCGGAAGGTCGCGCACGAATGCCGGCAGCATCCGGGGAATCTATCGCCGGGAAGGCAACCCTCGCCCGGGGGCGCGCGTACCTCACTCACCGGTGGCGCGTACCCTCGGCGGTGTGCGGGTGTCAGCGCGTTGCGGCGCCACTCCCCCGATGCGATGTTGAGCCAGCCCCCTCGTCAGGAGCGTTCGGATGCAGGTCACCTTCTCGGTCAATGGGACTCGGCGGACGGTGGACGTCCCCGCCGACATGCCCCTTCTCTGGGTGCTGCGGGACGTGCTCGATCTTAAGGGCACCAAGTTCGGGTGCGGCGCGGCCCACTGCGGCGCCTGCACGGTCCACCTGAATGGCGCCCCGACCCGCAGTTGCGTCCTGCCGGCGGTCGCCGCGGCGGGCGCCGAGATCACCACCATCGAGGGGCTCTCGAGCGACGGCACGCACGCGCTGCAGCGTGCCTGGACGGAGCTGGACGTCCCGCAGTGCGGATACTGCCAGGCCGGCCAGCTGATGAGCGCCGCCGCGCTCCTCGCGCGGACGCCGAAGCCGACCGACGCGGACATTGACGCGGCGATGAACGGCAACCTCTGCCGCTGCGCGACCTACGCCCGCATCCGTGAAGGCATCCATCGCGCCGCGGTCCTCGCCGCGAACAACGAATAGGAGGCGCCCGTGACCACGCAACTCGACCGGCGCGACTTCCTGCGCGTGACCTCCGTCGCCGGCGGCGGGCTCCTCCTCGGTACCTGGCTCGACTACGGCGCCACCGGCACGCTCCACGCCGCCGGTCCGGACGGAGAGGCGGAGTTCTCGCCCAACGCCTTCATCCATATCTCGACCGACGGCACGATCACCGTGATGGCCAAGAACCCCGAAATCGGCCAAGGCGTCAAGACGATGCTCCCGATGCTGATCGCCGAGGAACTCGACGTGCCGTTCGAGCGGATCACGATCGAGCAGGCGATGAGCGATCCGGCCAAGTACGGGTCCCAGGTGGCGGGCGGCAGCACGGCGACGCCGACGAACTGGGAGCCGCTGCGCCGGGCCGGCGCGGTGGGACGCCAACTCCTCATCACCGCGGCCGCGCAGACCTTCGGCGTCCCGGAGGTCGAGCTGACGACCGGCGGCGGCGCGGTACATCACCACGGTTCGCGCCGGCGCGCGGAGTACAGCGCGCTTGCCGAACGGGCGGCGACTCTCCCCGCCCCCGACCCGGCGACCGTCAGGTTGAAGGATCCCAAGGACTTCCGGATCATCGGCAGGGCGATCGGAGGAATTGACAACCCGAAGATCGTGACTGGCCAACCCCTGTTCGGCATTGACATCACCGTCCCGGGAATGCTCCACGCGGTATTCGAGAAGGCGCCGGTGTTCGCGGCGAAGGTCGCGACCGCAAACCTCGACGAGGTGAGGGCGCTCCCCGGAGTGCGACACGCCTTCGTCGTGGACGGCGGCACGCAACTCAACGGCCTGCTCGGCGGCGTGGCGATCGTGGCAGACAGCTGGTGGGCGGCGCGCTCGGCGCGCCAACGGCTGCGTGTGACCTGGGCCGAGCATCCGACCGCCGCGCAGGGGTCAACGGCGTTCCGCGCCAAGGCCGATGAGTTCTTCGCAGCCGGGCCGCAGCGGTCGCTCCGCGCCGACGGCAACGTGGCGGCGGCAATCGCCGGCGGCACCGCCGTCGAGGCCACCTACGAGTACCCGTTCCTCGCGCACGCCACGCTGGAGCCGATGAACTGCACGGCGGCGTTCCGCGACGGCAAGCTGGAGATCTGGGCGCCGACGCAGAATCCGCAGGCGGGGCGCACCCTCGTGGCGAACACGATGGGGATCGCTCCCGCCGACATCGCAATCCACATCGTGCGCTCGGGGGGCGGCTTCGGGAGGCGATTGAACAACGACTATATGGTCGAGGCCGCGTGGATCGCCCGCGTTGCCGGCGCGCCGGTGAAGCTCGTCTGGACGCGCGAGGACGATACGCAGCACGACTTCTACCGGCCGGCCGGCTATCACCGGCTTCGCGGCGCGGTGGACGGAGCCGGCAGGCTCGTTGCGTGGGAGAATCACTTCGTCAGCTTCGGCGAGGGGACAGGTTTCGCGCCGGCGGCGGGAATCTCGCCGGGCGAGTTCCCAGCGTTCTTCGTCCCCAACTTCGCGCTCGGCGTTTCGGTGATGCCGCTCGGCGTGCCGACAGGCTTCCTCCGCGCACCGGGGAGCAACGGACTTGCCTTCGTCTTCCAGTCGTTCGTTGACGAACTCGCGCACGCGGCGCGGAAGGACCCGGTGCAGTTCCGGCGCGAGTTGCTCGCGCAGGTCACTCCGCCGCCAGCGGCGGCGCCGGGCGGGCCCCCGCAGCCACAGCCGATGAACGCCGAGCGGATGCGCGGGGTGCTCGACCTCGTGGCCGCGAAGTCCGGGTGGGGCACGCGGCAACTGCCGCGCGGCACGGGGATGGGCGTCGCCTTTCACTTCAGCCACCGCGGCTACTTCGCCGAGGTCGTGCAGGCGACCGTGAGCCGCGACGGCCAGCTGACGATTGACCAGGTCTGGGCGGTGGGCGACGTCGGCAGCCACATCATCAATCCGAGCGGCGCGATCAATCAGGTGCAGGGCTCGGTGCTCGACGGCATCGCCGAGGCGCTGGCGCAGGAGATTACGATTGTGGGCGGGCGGACGCAGCAGGGCAACTTCCACGACTTTCCCCTGCTCCGTCTCACGCAGGCGCCAAAGGTGGAGATCCACTTCCGGACCACCGACTTTCCGCCGACGGGAATGGGCGAACCGGCGCTGCCGCCGGTCGTGCCGGCGCTCACCAACGCAATCTTCGCGGCGACCGGGAAGCGCGTCCGCTCGCTCCCGCTCACCAAGCACGACCTGCGGTGGAGCTGAGCGCGTGAAGCGCTGGCTCGAGACGCGCCAGGTGTTCGACCAGCTGGCCGAGTGGCGCGCGGCCGGCGTGAAGTGCGCGCTGGCGACGGTCGTGCGCGTACGCGGCTCGGCGTATCGCCACGAAGGCGCCAAGCTCGTCGTCGCAGCGGACGGACGCGCGGTGGGCAATGTCAGCGGCGGCTGCCTTGAGGAGGACGTCCGCGAGGTGGCGCGGCGGGTGATGGCGTCGGGAGTGGCCGAGCGCCGCTCGTACTGTGGCGGCGCGAACGAGATCGCGGCGTGGGATCTTGGCGTCGGGTGCGACGGCGAGGTGGAGATCCTCGTCGAGCCGGTGGCCGACGTGCGAACCGCCGAGCGGACGATGCTCGACGCGGAGGAGGCGTTCGTGGCGGTGACCACGCTCTCGAGTGGCGCGCGCGAGGTGCTCACCGGAGCGTTGGCGTCGGCGTGGATGTCGCAGGGCGACTCGCGCCTGGTCGGCGAAGGCGCTGACGCGCGCTTCGTTGATGTGCTGGAGCCACCGCCGCGGCTGCTCGTTGTCAGCGCCGGTGACGACGCGCGCGTACTTGCCACGGTCGCCGCCGATGTCGGATTTCGTGTCGTGGTCGCCGACCGGCGGCCCGGACTGCTCGCCCAGGAGCGCTTTCCGGCGCGCGTGCGGCTCGTGGAAACTGACGCCGCGCGGCTCTCCGAGCGGGTCGTGCTCGACCACGACAGCTTTGCCGTCGTGATGACGCACCACTTTGCCGACGACACGGACTACCTGCGCGCGTTGCTGCGGAGTCCGGCGCGCTACCTCGGCGTCCTCGGCCCGCGCCAGCGCACCGAGCGCATCCTTGGAATCCTGCGCGCGGAAGGCGCGGCGGTGGACGAGTCGCGGATCTTCGGCCCGGTGGGACTCGACATCGGCACCGACGGCGCCGAGCAGGTGGCGATCGCCGTGGTGGCGGAGATGCTCGCGGTGCGGAGCGGGCGGCGACCGCAGTCGCTGCGCGAGCGGCGCGCCCCGATCCATCTCGACGCGTCGCCCGACGCGTGAGCGGGGCGATTGCCGCAGTGATCCTCGCCGCCGGCGCGTCGCGGCGGATGGGCACCAACAAACTCCTGCTCCCGGTGGACGGGGCGCCGATGGTTCGCGTCGTGGTCGAGCGGGCACAAGCCGCCAAATGTTCGCCAATCGTCGTGGTGCTCGGGCACGAGCCCGAACGGCTTCGCGAGGCGCTGGCGGGACTTGAGGTCGCGTTCGCCGAGAACCCCGACTTCACCGGGCCGACAAGCGGGTCACTGCACGCCGGCCTGCGCGCGCTCGGCACGGACGTTGACGCGACCGTGGTCCTGCTCGCCGATATGGTCCACGTGACGGCGGCGATGATCGGCACGCTGGTGGAGGCGGCGCGGACCGACACCGCACCGTTGCAGGTCTCGCGCTACGGCGACGTACTTGCGCCGCCGCTCCTCTTCCGCCGTGCGCTCTGGCCGGAACTGCTCGCGTGGACGGGCGAGGGCTGCGGCAAGAGTGTCGTGATGGCGCACCGGGCCGAGGCCGGAATGCACGACTGGCCCCAGGCCGCGCTGCAAGACGTGGACACGCCGGCGGACTACGACGCGGTGCGCCGCACGCGGCCGTAAGCGCACGGCCGTAAGCGTCCGGCCGTAAACTGCCGTCAGGGACGCGCCGGGATCAGCGCGAAGTGCTGGATTGCCGCTGTCACATCTGGATCAATCCGCGCCTCGACCTGGTACAGTCCGGCATTCCCCCACTTCGCGTACGCAATGACCTGCAGGAGCAGGCGGTCGAGCCTCGCGTCGTCGGCTGCCGACCGCGGCACCTCGACGCCCCGTTCGGCGGCGAACGTGCGGAAGGCGTCGGCGGTGCCGGCGGGGAGCGCCGGCGCGCTCGCAAACGATTCGAGCGTGCCGAGCGCATTTCCCTGCGCGGTGACGAACCCGCCGACCCAGCTGGGCGGGACATCGAGTTCGTTGAGCCGACGGTACCAGGGCGGCGCGTCAAGCGGTCGTTCGGTGCGTACGTCGGGGTAAATCCCGCCGCCGCCATAGACGGTGCGACCGGAAGTCGTCCGGCAGGAGGGCCGACCGGCCGTATCGCGCTCGGCGAGCGCGAGCCGATAGTAGTTGCGCACGGTCAAGTCCCGGTACTGCCGCTGCACGGCCCGGCCGCAGGGGGTTCGAATCTGGCCGATCACGAGCACGAGGATTGACCCATCGGAGAGCGGGAATCCGGTCATCATCAGCGATTTTCCGAAACTCGGCTGGCCGACAATCAGCGCCCGGTCGTGGTCCTGCAGTGCGCCGGCCACCAGTTCCGATGCGCTGGCCGTGCCGTCGTCAATCAGCACAATTATCGGATACTGGCGCTCGCTGCGCCAGAACGACCGCTTGACCCGTCCGGTGTCCACCGCCGAGGCGCGACGTCCCTCGGAGGTGTAGACGACGGTGCCGGTCGGGAGGAATTCCCCGGCGATGGTGGCGGCTTCGTCCACGTAGCCGCCGCCATTCTGGCGCAGGTCGAGCACGAGCCGCTGCATTCCGTTGCGCTCCAGTCGTTGCAACGCCGACCGCAGGTCGGCGGCGACCTTCTCGGAGTCGAAGGTCGTGATGCGCACGTAGCCGGTGGTCGCGTCGAGCATCATAGCCGCCGGAACCGCGGTCTCCTCCGAATAGCGCTCGCGCCGCACGCGCCGCATCAGGGACGCGTAGGTGCCGTCGAGGCGCCGGCGTTCGAAGGTCAGGTCCACCGTGCTGCCACGCGGACCGGCGAGCGTGATCTCGAGTTCGAGCGCGCTCTCGGCGCGCATCGGCTGGCCGTCGAACGCCACCAGCTCGTCTCCAGCAAGGATGTCGCGACGACTCGCGTCGGTCCCCGCGCCCACCGAGACGACGACTGCCGACCCGCCGACGAACGCGAAGGTAATTGGCACCGGGTGCAACCGGCCCGCCCGTAGCTGCGCCTCCTTGCCCGGCTCGAGCCGCACCGCAGGGATTACGTACGAATGCGGGTCGGTGGCCCGGACCATCGCCTGGATCGCCGCCATAAAGAGTCGGTGCGAGTCAATCGAGTCCGGATGGTTGACGCGGATCTGGTTGAAGACCTGGCTGAACAGCTGCAGGTCCTCGGCGGCCGTGCGGGCTCGCGTGACGGTCGGCGCGCCCTGCGGAGCAACGACCGGCGCCACGAGCGCCACGAGCAGCAGCGCAGTGACAGGTCCGTGGACGCGGCGCATCAGGGCGCACCTCCGTCGGCGGTCAACGCCGCAGTGGCGGCGGCCCGCCGTGGATCGCGTCGCGTGGCGAGGGCGAGGAACCGCTGATACGCCTCGCGCGCGCCGGCGGCATCGCTCGTCCGCGCCAGCGTCTCGGCGAGAGTGAACTGCGGGTTGGCATAGTAGGGCTCGAGTTCAATCGCCTTGCGGAGTGGCGCCACCGCGTCCGCGGCCTCGCCTGCGGCCAGCAGGAGTTCGCCGTGCTGGTAGTGGACGGCGGCCTCCCGCGGCGCGAGCTCGGCCGCCAGCGCCATCTCGCTGAGCGCCGTCGCCGTGTCGCCCGTCTCGAGCGCGAGACGAGCGAGCGCCGTGTGCGCCGGATAGAAGCTGAGGTCTTCCTCCATTGCGCGACCAAAGGCCAGCCGCGCCTGCTCGACGTCGCCCTGACGGAGCCAGAGCACGCCGATGCTGTACTCGTACAGCGCCTTGGAGTCGTAGAAGACGACGTCCTCTTCCTCGTCGGCGTCCTCCTTCTTCAGCTCGGTCAGCCCGATGCCGATGTCCCGAATGGCGGGGGCGTTCATCCCCTGGAGCGCGTACACGCCGCCGCGATCGAGATAGAGGTACGCCGGCTTCTTCGACGCCTCGATCGCCTCGCCGTAGAGCCGGATGGCATAGTCGAAGCGGCCTTCGGCGGCGGCGAGGCGCGCCCGGGTGCCCGGGGGGGTCCGGTTGAACAGGTCCTCGATTATGAAGTCCACCCGGCCTGGGTTGGTGCCCGCCAGCGCCGGGTCCGACTCAACGATCTGGCGCCAGTAACGGAACTGCACGACCCGGCTGTGTTGGAGATGGAGGAACGGGTCCATCTGCAGCGCGCGGAACATCAGCGAATCGTTGGCCCGCATCTCCCGCGAGAAGATGACGCGCCGATTCCCCTCCATATAGGCCCGGAATGGCGTCGGTCGTTGCATCAGCACGGCCATCCGAAGACTGTAGAGCGCGGCGGCCGAGGCCGGGTCAATCCGCACGGCCCAGTAGTAGGCGTTCGCCGCCGCCCCGGGATTCTGCTCGAGCACCCGGTGTCCTTGCTGCAGGTAGGCCTGGGCGTCGTTCGTGTCGGCGCCGGCCGCCAGCCGGGGACGGCGCGGCGCGCGTTCCCGCTGGCCCTGCAGCGGAATCGGGAGCGCGAGCACCAGCGCACAGAAGGTCAGGATCGGGCGCATCAGTGAAACCTCCGCACAGTAGCGGGCGAGGGAGCGGGGGATGCGCCAGTTTCCTATGCCAACTCCGCGCCGTCAAGGGCTGATTCGTGCCACCGCGCCTGGACTCACAATGCGCAGTGTTCCGCGCGCGGCCGGTGACGGGCCACCCAGCGATAGACGCGGTCGCGCGCCGGCCGCGGTACGAGCCGCGCAAGCACCCCGAACACAGCCCAAATGCCACCGAGGTACGCGGCAACGGCGAGCACGGCATCTGAATGCACAAGCGGCAACGGCACGCCGTCCGGCCCCGCGGGCTCGCACCAGATGACCGAATCCACCGTGCGCAGCGCGGGGTGCGCCTCGACGAGCGCCCGGCCGTCGGGTCCCTGCAGCGACACGTATCGTAGTGTCCCCCGCCGGTCGAGGCGACGGATCAAACGCGCGCTCCGCGTGCAGAGCGGGCACTCGGTGTCGTAGTAGAGTGCCGGTGCCGGAGGCACGGACGGCGCGCTCACCGCGCCGCCGTCGCCGGAACGTCGAAGCGTCCTGTTCGCAGGAATCCGACGGTCAGGTGATGCACTTCGGCACGCCGCATCAGAAATGCGTGCGTGCCGTCAACCACCGTGTGCGCGGTCTCCTCGGGGAGATGGGTCTCCTCGAGCGACAGCTTGCCGTCTTGTCGCGCCGCGATCACGCCGATCTCCACGCCGGTGACGCGACCAAGCGTGCGCACGGTCGCCGACGAGTCGGTGCGCAGCTCGGCCATCGGCTCGAGCAACCAGCCGAGGACCGGTGTGTAACGATCGGCCGAGTGCGAACCCTGGTTCGGCGGCGCGAGCATCACGACCCGACCAACGCCCGGCGGCGGCGCGTGGGTCAGGATCCAACGGACGATGATGCTGCCAAGGCTGTGGCCCACGAAGTGCACCACGCGGTGCTGTGGCGCACGGTGCTCGGCGAGCTCCTGCTGCACGGCGGCGCCAAGTTCGGCGATGCTGCAGCAGAGACTCGAGTAGCCGATGTTCACCACGTCAAAGCCCGCATCCTCGAGCGCCTCGGCCAGTGGCCGCATTGACCACGAGGTCCGGCCCATACCGTGTACGAGCACGACCAGCTCGCTGGCCGCCGGCCGGGGCGCCGGCGCCACCGCATCCTGAGCGGCGAGCGGCGCCAGGGCGAAAAGAAGTGCGATGGCGGCGAAAACTGGCATCAGCGCCCCTCGGGCGGTCAGGAAATCGGGATATCCGCAAGCTGACGGGCGCGCTACCATTGTGCCAGCCCTCCCCACGCCGATGTCCGACGCCCCCATCAGCACCCTGATTACGCCC
Organism: Gemmatimonadaceae bacterium; assembly: GCA_040901985.1. Taxonomy (GTDB): domain Bacteria; phylum Gemmatimonadota; class Gemmatimonadetes; order Gemmatimonadales; family Gemmatimonadaceae; genus Pseudogemmatithrix. The sequence continues at coordinate 230,927 of JBBDYC010000008.1, read as the reverse complement.
GACGGAACTCGCGTTGCCGTCCGGCGTTGGCAGGCCGGCGCTCGGCCACGCGGCCTGGTGCTGATCGTCCACGGGCTCGGCGAGCACAGCGGTCGCTACGCGAATGTCGCCGCGGCGCTGCGTGGCTGGGGTTGGGACGCGGCGGGCTTCGACCAGCGCGGCCACGGCCTTTCCGACGGTCGTCGGGGCGGACTCCGCACCGCCGACGATCCGTTCGCCGATCTCGCGCTGGTGGTGGACCACCTGCGACCGACCGGCGGGCCGCTGGTCCTGCTCGGCCACTCGATGGGGGGCGCGATTGCGGCGCGTTTCGTTGCCGAGCACCGCCGGCGTGTGGACGGGCTCGTCCTGACCTCACCCGCGCTCGACGCCGGACTCAATGCCTTCCAGCGCCTGCAGCTCGTCGTCGGTCACGCGCTGGCGCCCGACCTCGCGCTCGGGAACGGCCTCGACTCGAACTTTATCGCACACGACGCGGCGGTGGTTCGAGCCTACCGGGCGGACGCGCTGGTGCACGACCGCGTGACGGCGCGGCTCGCGCGGGTGATCGTGGCGAGCGGCGCGGCGGCGGTCGCCGCGGCGCCGCGGTGGACCGTGCCGACGCTGCTCCTCTATTCAGGCGCCGACCGGCTGGTCGCCGCGCGCGGCAGCGACGCCTTTGCCGCCGCCGCTCCGCCGTCGGTCGTCGAGGCCGAGCGCTTCGACGCGCTCTACCACGAGATCCTGAACGAGGGCGATGCCGCCGCGCCGGTGTACGCGCGCCTCGGCGCTTGGCTCGCCCAACGCTTCCCGGCAATCGCTACGGCGTGATCCGCACCGCCCGCTCGGCCACTCCGCCGCGCGTACTCGTCACCCGCGCCTGCATCTCCACGCTCTCTCCGGCGGGGACGCGTACGCGCACCGTCAGCGTCCGGGTCTCGCGTCCGTTGAGGTGGAATTCCACCGGGCGGCCGACCGGGCGGGCCGTCGAGCCGCGCGGGCCGCTCACGGTGAGGAGGTCGGGGCGGACGATCTTCACGCGCTTCGCCTGCTCCAGTGCGGTCGGGATCCGCCCGCCATTGTGCACGGTGACACGCACCTCGTGCGTCGCCGAGTCCGCCGAGGCACGCACGCGCGCGACGCGCACCCCGGTGATCTCGACCTTCGGCAGTTCCATCGCCATCGCGAGGTTGAAGAGCGCCTGGTTGCGCGCCCACTTCTCGAGCACCTGCGGCGGGCCATTCTGCGAATAGAACTTCGGGTTGTAGCCGCCGATCTCGACCTCGCCGAGGTCAGGGTGCTGGAACTTCGTCCAGGCCTGGAAGCACGTGCCGCCGAACTCCTCGTCGCAGTAGCGGAGGACCTCGTACTGGTCAACGCGCCCGTCGCCGTCGTAGTCGCGCTCACGACCGCCGTTCCAGAGCTCGTCGCCGTACCAGATCTGGCCCATCTGGAAGTAGCCGAAGTCCGGACCGTGGCCGAAGAGCGGATTTGGTTGCCCCTCGCCCGGCGGCGCAGAGCGCGTCGCATAGGTGCGATAGACGTCGCCCGCCCAGGGATAGTTCGTGAACGAGAGGCCGACCGAATCGAAGTACTGGAAGAGGCGCAGGTCCTGCGGGAACATGCACTCGCGCTCCTCGCAGGTGGACGGTCCGCGGAGATGCATCGGCACCTGTGTGTCCATCGAGTTGGTCACGCTGATGTTCGGGTGGCGCACCTGCCAGAGAAAGACAGCGCGCGTCTCGGGCTCGGAGAGTGGGTACTCGCCGGCACCGAACTGGGTGAAGCCGCGGCCGGTCGCCTCGACCATCGGACGCCAGTTGTAGGGATAGTTGCGGTGGAGGTCCAGCCCGCCGACGCCGTCCTCGTTGAAGCGGCCATCCTTGTCGTTATCAATGCCCTCCGGGTAGAGCAGGTAGTCGCCGTTGCCCGTCCCTACCGCGCGCATCAGGCGGCCCTTCGCGTCCATCGTGTCCACCACGTGCGTGCCCTTCCCGGCGCCGACAAACTTCCGCATCTGGCGGATATGGCCGTCGCCGTCGAGGTCCTCGCCCGCGTCCTCGTCGAACAGGCCATCGTCGTCGTTGTCCACGGGGCGCACCGAGCTCCGGTTGGCCTGCGCGGTGAGCTTGTACATATCCGCGCCGTCGGGATTGTTGTTCGGCCGGAGATAGAGGACTTTCTCGTCGAGCAGCTTGGTGATCGCCGCGTCGCGCCCGTAGTTCTCGATCACGTGCCAGGCGAGCCAGAGCACACTCTCGGACGAGGTGATCTCCCCCGAGTGGCGGCCCCCCTCGAAGAACGCCGCCGGCTTGGTGGTGTGCGCACCGGTCCGGGTGTTGGTGACGATCAACTGGTAAATCGGCTGGTCGCCGAACGACCGGCCGACCTCGACCATCTCCACGAGCTCCGGCCGCTCACGCGCCCAGCGCTCCATCCAATAGTTGAGCTCAGCGGTCGTGTGGTAATGCTGGAAGTCCATCACGCCCCATTCCTTCGGCTGCATCTCCGGGTAGTTCGTGAGCGGGAACATGCTCGCACCGTCGCGCTGGCCGGGCACCACGTGGACGCGTCGCACCGTGTCGCGCGGGGTCTGCTGGCCGCCACCGAATCCGCCGAACTGGGCGGCGGCGACGGCAGGGAGGAGCGCCAGCGCGAGCAGCGCCGGCCGGAGAAGGCGATGGAAGGAACGCATTGTCAGCGGGACGGAGTGAAGGAGGTGGGCAATTGTCCTGGCTACGCGGTCGGCCCGGGGAGCGTTCGGCCGGCGAGCCAGGCCGCGGCGGGAATCCCGACGACGGCGCCGATCACGACCCAAATCGGATGCGGGAGCATCACCAGGTTCATCACGGTCGCCGCGAGGATCACCCCGCCGACGATGCCGGCGACCAGCGCCGGCCTCTGGCCGGCCATCCGCACGGCGAGCGCACCGCCGAGAAAGGTCCCGAGCAGCCACCCGACGAGCAGCAGGACGAACGCCAGGGCGGGCAGCCCGGCCACGAATGCCCGCATCGCCCCGGGGTCGCTCCGGTCGAGGCCCTCCGGCATCGCGTGGATGAGGCCGTTCGCCGCCTCGACCCCGGCGACGACCAGCCCGCCGAAGAGCACACCGGCCAGCACCGCCAGCACCACACGCAGGGTCGGGTTCATTCGAAGGACTCCGAGGAGGGGAACGGAGAACTTCGCGCCATCGCCGCCCGGCGTCCAGCACGCCGTACGCGCTGGTGCCGTCCGCACGGGCCACGCATCTTTGCGCATGCCCAATTCCGGAGCTTCGCTGTGACCGACGGCCCCAAGGCCTCCCGCCGCTCACGCGGCGCCCGCAAGAGTGGCCCGCAGTCCAATGAGCAGATCGCCACGGACATCAGTCGCTTGGGCAAGGCCGAGGCCGCCGACGCGCTCGAACAACTCGATGACGCCACCGCGGCTGCAGTCCTCCAGCAGATCAATCCCGCCGTCGTCGGCGACATCATCCCGGAACTCGAGGAAGAGAAGCGCGAGGACATTTTTGCGGCGGCGCCGCTCGGGGTCACGCGGCAGTGGTCGCTCAACCTCTCGTTCGAGGACGAAAGCGTCGGGCGCCTGATGGAGACGCCGCCGGCGTTCTTCCACCCCGAGCAGACGGTCGCCGAGGCGTCGCAACGTGTGCGCGAGCTCCCCAAGGGCGTCTTCTTCACCTACTGCTTCGTCGTGGACCGCGCGCACCGGCTCGTCGGCGTCGCCACGATGCGCGACCTCGTCACCGCGGACGACAGCGCTCGGCTCGAGGACCTGATGCTGCGCGACGTCTTCGCGCTGCAACCGACGATGCCGCTCGAGGACGCGATGAAGCTCGTCGTCCATCGCCACTACCCGGTCTATCCGGTGTGCGACGACGTCGGGCGGTTGCTCGGCCAGGTGCGCGGCGCCGCGATGTTCCAGGAGCAGGCCTTCGAGATCAGCGCGCAGCCCGGCCGGATGGTCGGCGTGGACGAGGAGGAGCGGCTGCTCACGCCGTGGCCGCGCAGTCTCAAGTTCCGCCACCCTTGGCTGCAGCTCAACCTGCTCACCGCCTTCCTCGCCGCCGGCGTCGTCGGGATCTTCCAGGGCACGCTCGACCAGATGGTGATTCTCGCGCTCTTCCTCCCGGTCCTCGCCGGCCAGTCGGGGAACACCGGGTGTCAGGCCCTCGCCGTCACGCTCCGCGGGATGACGCTCGGCGAACTGCGGGGCGGCACTGAGCGAATGCTCGTCGCCAAGGAGGCGCTCCTCGGCACGCTGAACGGCGGGCTGGTGGGCCTCACCGCGGGCGCCGGAATGTTTTTCGTCGCCACGATGCAGGGACATCCGCAGGCCTTGCCGTTGGCGCTGATCGTCGTGGCGGCGATGACCGGCGCCTGCGTGATCAGTGGAATCGCCGGCGCGATGATCCCGCTCATCCTTCGGCGCGCCGGCGCCGACCCGGCCACGGCATCGAGCATCTTCCTGACCACCGCGACCGACGTCGTCAGTATGGGGATGCTGCTCGGACTGGCGACGCTGCTGCTGATTCCCTGAGGCGCGTCAGGGCGGCGTGCTGCCGACTCGCGCGCGGAGCGCCGGCGCCTGTGGGTCGGTCCGCGTCGCACGGGCGAGGTACGCGCGGTAGTGCTCGGTCGCCTCGGCCGTGCGACGCTGCCGGTCGCGGGCCCGCCCCATCAACAGGTGCGGCGCCGCCCACCGTGGCTCGGCGGCCGCCACCCGCTCGGCCGCCTGCACCGCCGCCTCGAATCGCCCGGCATCGAAGAGCGCCTGGGCGTGCTGTAGCTGGAGCACCTGGTCCGAGGGGAGGAGTCCGGCCGCGGCGGTGTGCTCCTCCAGCGCCTGCGTCATCTTCCGCTCCGTGCGGGAGAGGAGGCCGAGGGCCGCCTGCGCGTGCGCGAATCCGGCGTTCTCCACGAGCGCCTCGCCGAACGCTTCCCGCGCGCCCGCGTAGTCGCCCTGCTGGACGCGGATCAGTCCGATCATATAGAGCAGGGCGTGCTTCGATCGATAGTAGCGCAGCTCCTTGCCACCTCCTCCTGCCGCCGCAGTTCGTCAAGGATGAACTGCAGGTCGGTGAGCGCGCCGGCGAGGTCACGGTCGGCGACGCGGCTCAGCGCGCGGTCGTAGCGCAGCCAGATCGTCCCCCGCGGATTCCGATCGATCGCCGGCGTCTGGATCCGGATCGCCTCCTGGAACTTCCCCGCCGAGTACTCGATCCAGGCCCGCGTCGCAGGGTCGGTCCGGTAGCGGCCGGGGAACCGGTCGAACATCAGGAGCTCCAGCCCGCGATGCACGAACGGATTGCGTCGCAGCGAGAGCGAGAGGAGCGAATCGGCCATCTGCACGTGCGGCCGACGCCACATCGCCTCGTTCCCATCCAGATACGCGAGATAGTCCTCCATCGGCGTCCGCAACCAGAACGTCACGTAGCGGGCGAAGATCGGCTCGGCCCGCGACGGGTCGAGGGACGACGCCATCATGAACGCCGCCTCGGCGAGCGCCGGCTTGCTCCGGACGTGGGAGACGCCGAGGTCGAAGTACGCTTCCCAGTCGTTCGGGTCGGCATCGCGCGGGAGGACGAGCTCCGACTGCGCGGCGGCGCCGGTCGTGACGATAGCGGCGAGTGCTGCAATGCGCGCGGTGCGCATCATCGGGGCGGCGTCGGCACCACGCGCAGCACGCGCCCGTCCGGACTGTCGGTGAGAAGATAGACGAATCCGTCAGGGCCCTCGGCCACCTCACGGATCCGTTCGCGCAGTTCGCCGAGGTAGCGCGTCTCTCGCACGACGCGTCCGTTGGCGAGTTCCAGGCGCACCAACAGCCCCGGACTCAGCGACCCGATCAACACGCTCCCACGCCACCCGTCGTATCGGTCGCCGGTGTAGAAGGCCATCCCCGACGGCGCGATCACCGGATCCCAGTAGTAGACCGGCTGTTCCATCCCCGCCTTCGCCGTGCCTTGGCCGATCGAGAATCCGGAGTAGTCGCGACCGTAGGTGATCACCGGCCAGCCGTAGTTGAGGCCCGGCTCGGGATGGTTGAGCTCATCGCCGCCACGCGCGCCGTGCTCGACGGTCCAGAGCTGTCCGGTCCCCGGATGGAGCGCCGCCCCCTGCGCGTTGCGGTGGCCGTACGACCAGATCTCCGGCAGCGCGTCGTCGCGGTCGGCAAAGGGGTTGTCAACGGGAACCGACCCGTCCGGGTGCACGCGGACGATCTTCCCGATTCCCGAACCGAGATCCTGCGCACGCTCGCGGTAGCCCTGGCGGTCGCCCTGCGTGATGAAGAGCGCGCCGTTGCGTGCAAAGACGAGCCGGGACCCGAAGTGGCCGCTGCCACGCACCTTCGGCCGCTGCCTGTAGATCACCTGTACGTCAACGAGTGCGTTCCCCTCGAGTCGCCCGCGGGCGACGGCCGTTCCGGCGCCGCCGTCCCCCGGCTCGGCGTACGAGAGATAGACCAGCGCATTGGACGCGAACTGCGGGTCGAGCTCGACGTCGAGCAGCCCACCCTGGCCCGACGCGGCGACCGTCGGCACGCCGCCGACGGGAGCCGAGAGCGCGCCGTCCACGCCCACGATGCGCAGGCGGCCGGGGCGCTCGGTGACGAGCATCCTCCCATCGGGCAGGAAGGCGAGGCCCCACGGGTTCACCAGGCCACGCGCCACCGTCTCGACCGTGACGACGCCCGACGTGGACGCCGGCTGCGGCGACGGGGTACCGGCAAGCTGGGCAAGGACGTCCGGTGCCGGCTGGCAGGCCGCCAACGCGAGGAGCGCCGGCACGAGGCGCGACGACAGCGAACGGACGGATGAGCGCATCTGGATAGGGTAAGGAGGGACGAACTTCCGCGCCACCGCCGGACGCTCCAATTTGAACGCCGCAGGTCACCTCCCTCTTCCATCGGATCAATGCTCGCGCACACCCTGCTCGCCACCACCCTCGCGCTCAGCGCCGACACGACGACCTACGTGGTGCTGAACCACGGCCGGCCGGCCGGCGAGATGCGCGTGGTCGCCGACGCGGATTCGCTCGTTGTGACGTACGGGCACATTGACCGCAATCGCGGGCGCTGGGTGCAGAGTCGGTACCTCGTGGACGCCGACGGGAGCGTGCGCGCCGGCGAGAGTCGGCCGATGACGCGCGACGGCGCCGTCGGCGCGGCGACGGACGGCTATGAGATCGCCGGCGATTCGGTGCGTTTCACCCGAGGCGGCGACGACGCGCGGACGGTCGCGCGCAGGGACGGCGTGTACGCGCTCGCCAACTCGACCGCGTGGGACCAGGCGCGGATTGTGCGACACCTCCTCGCCCGGCCCGCCCATACGACGCGCGTCCTGCCGACCGGGATCGAACTGCGTCTTGAGATTGCCGCCGACACCGTCGTCCCGTCCACTCGCGGCGGCGTGCGACTCCGCCTCGCGATGCTGCACGGCGTCGGCGCGACCTCGCAGGCGGTCTGGGTGGATGCATCTGGCGCGCTTGCGGCGAGCGCGGTGGGGTGGTTCGTCACGGTGCGGCCGGACATCGTGCCCGCATTGCCGCTGCTGCGCGCCATCGAGACCGCGTATCGCAACGAGGCGGGGAACGCGCTGGCGTCGCAGATTCGCGTGACCGCCTCCGGTTTGGTGGTGATTCGCGACGCCGATGTGTTCGAGGCCGAGCGCGGCGTCCTCCTGCCGCGGCACACCATCGTCGTCGAGGGCGGCCGCATCACCGCGGTCGGCCCCGCGGCCTCCGTACGAACGCCGCGCGGCGCGCACGTCATTGACGCGGGCGGGAAGACCGTCGTGCCGGGCCTCTGGGACATGCACACGCATTTCCAGCTCGCCAGCCAGACGGGGACGGTCGTCCGGCACCTCGCGATCGGCGTCACGACGATTCGCGATATGGCGTCCGACACCGATGTCGGCCTTTCGCACCGCGACCGCGCGAACGCGGGAACAATCGTCTCGCCACGGGTGATCCTCGCCGGCTTCATCGAGGGGCCCGGACTCTGGGCTGGCCCGAGCGACGTCCTCGTCCGCACCGAGGCGGAGGCACGCGAGTGGGTCGCCCGCTACGACTCGCTCGGCTATCGGCAGGTCAAGCTCTACAACCTCGTGCATCCCGACCTCGTCCCGGCGATCGCCGCCGAGGCGCGGGCACGCGGGATGCGGTTGAGCGGCCACGTGCCGCGCGGGCTCAGCGTCGGTGCGGCGATCCGCCTTGGCTTCGACGAGATCAACCACGCCGCCTTCCTCTTCTCGACCTTCCACCAGGACTCGCTCTACTACCCGACGATGCGCCCCTACTCCGGGGTCGCCGCGGTCGTCGCACCCAACACCGACGTGGACGGCGCCCCGATGACCGCGCTCCTCGCCGACCTCAAGGCGCACGGAACCGTGGTGGACGGGACGTTCAACCTCTGGATGCGCGACACGACCGGCAGCGATTCGCTGAGCGCACGGGCCGGCAACCGCGCCTACCTGCGGCTTGTCCGCCGACTCTTCGATGCCGGGGTCACGATCGTCCCCGGGACGGACGGGTCGAGCTACAACGCCGAGCTCGAGCTCTACGAGCGCGCCGGAATACCGCCGATGCAGGTGTTGCAGCTCGCCACGCTCGGCTCGGCGCGCGTGATGGGCGAGGCGGCGGCGATCGGGAACATCGCGCCCGGGATGGTCGCCGACCTGGTGATCATTGACGGACGTCCGACCGAGCGGATCGCCGACCTTCGCCGCGTACATCTGGTGATGCGCGGCGGCCGCGCCTACGCACCGGCCGATCTCCTCGCCGGCGTGAACAACCGGCCGCCCCGCTGACGATGACGCCGCCCCGCTCACAATGACGCCGCGCCGCTGACAACGACGCCGCCGACCGCGGCGCCGTCGGTCGGTCACTCCTTCAGCGCGCCGATTGCGTCAATCTCGACCAGGAATCCGTGGCGGAGGTCCTTGGTCGGGACTATCGCGCGCGCGGGCCGATGCGAGCCGAGGATCCGCGCATAGACGGCGTTCACCTCGGCCCAGAGTGAGATGTCGCTGATGAAGACCGTCACCTTAAGCAGGTGCGCGAGGTCGCTCCCGGCGGCGACGAGGATCGCCTCCACGTTGCGGAGGGTCCGTTCGGTCTGCTCGCCGACCGAACCGAGCTGCGGCTCACCGGTCGCCGGGTCAATCGCCAACTGCCCGGCGACATAGACGACACCCTGGTGCACCGTGGCCTGCGAGTAGTGCCCGGCCGGCGTCGGCGCATTGGGCGTCCGGATCAGGCGGATGGTCACGCCATCACCCGTCGAGGTACGGCGAGAGGCCCTCATCCTCGTGCGGATGCATCTCGGCCCAGCTCTTCCGCTTGGCGCGGGGCTTCGGCGGCGGTCCCGTCGGCAGCGGCGGCCGGTCCCCGGCCGGCAGCAGGTCCTTGACCATCTCGACCAACTGATGGCTCAGGTGCTGGCCGTACTTGTAGAGCGCGACCACGCGGGCGCGGTTGCCGAGCAGGAAGACGAGGATCGGCTTGTCCGCCTTCGCGGCGTTGCAGGTCTTGCAGCAGAGCACGAGGTTGTCGCGCCGGTCGTAGGCAGTGAGGCCGCGGCGCGGCGTCACGTGGTCGAGCGTGACGGTCCGCTCGGCGACGATACGCTCGCAGTAAGCGCAGACCGGGCCGTGCGTCGCAAGCAGCCATTTGCGCGTGTCCAGGTACGCGGCCCGCCCGGTGGGGTGCGAGGTCAGCGTGGGCGAGTGGCGCGTCGCCACCTTGGGCGTCACGGCCTTCTTGGCGCCGCCGCCGCCGCGGCCGCGCCCCCGACCGCCGCGCTTGCCCTTGGCGCCCCGCGCCTGGGCGCTCGGCGCCTGCTTGGACTTTCCGGTCATCTCGATGGTGGAGAGGGATCGGGCGCCCTGCGCGCCCGGACGGAAGATACTCGACCGGCCCACCAACCGGCCGATTTACTTGATATTTGAAGCAAATGGCCCTACCATCCCCCCGTCCACCGACCGCAAGGAGCCAGGGCGTGCGTGTGTTGGCCGTGGGGGGAGGTCCGGGGGGACTGTACGCCGCGCTCCTGCTCAAGCGGCGGCATCCGGACGCGCACGTCACCGTCCGCGAGCGCAACCGGGCCGACGACACCTTCGGCTGGGGCGTCGTGCTCTCCGACCAGACCGTCGCCAATCTCCGCACCGCCGATCCGGCCAGCGCCGACCGCATTGCGCGCGCGCTCCATCATTGGGACGACATCGAGGTGCACTTCGGCGGCACCACCGTCCGCTCGGGCGGCCACGGCTTCAGCGGGATCGGACGCAAGCAGATGCTCGCCATCCTTCACGAACGTTGCACCGCGCTCGGCGTTGAGCTGCGGTTCGAGGATGAGACTCCGGCCGGGCTCGAGCAAGTGGTCGCCGACGGGGGCTACGACCTCGTGATTGCCGCCGACGGGATCAACAGCCGCATCCGCGACCGCTACGCCCGGAGCTTCGCCCCCGACGTGGATGTGCGCCGCTGCCGCTATGTCTGGCTCGGCACCCCGCGCCGGTTCGACGCCTTCACCTTCGCGTTTGCCGAGACGCCGCACGGCTGGTTCCAGGCGCACGCGTATCAGTTCGATGAGGCGATGAGCACCTTCATCGTCGAGACGCCGTGGGAGGTCTGGGACCGCGCCGGGATCGGCGCGATGGACGGCGGGGAGTCCATCGCATTCTGCGAGCGACTGTTCGCGCGCGAACTCTCGGGCGCGCCGCTGGTCAGCAATGCCAAGCACCTTCGCGGGTCGGCGCAGTGGATTCGGTTTCCCCGCGTGACCTCCGCCTCCTGGATCCACTGGCTCGACGAGGGCGGACGCCGCGTGCCGCTGGTGCTGCTCGGTGATGCGGCGCACACCGCCCACTTCTCGATCGGATCGGGGAGCAAGCTCGCGCTCGAAGATGCGATTGCGCTCGACGCGATCCTTGCCGCCGAGCCGGACCGCGATGCCGCCCTCGCGCGCTACCAAGCCGAGCGGTCGGTGGAGGTGTTGCGGCTGCAGAACGCCGCGCGCAACTCGACCGAGTGGTTTGAGCACGTGGATCGCTACGCGACGCTGGCGCCGGAACAGTTCGCCTATTCGCTGCTCACCCGGTCGCAGCGGATCTCGCACGAGAACCTGCGGCTGCGGGACCCGCGTTACGTCGCCGAGTTCGAGCGCTGGTTCGCCCAGCAGGCCGGGGTCGAGGTGCCGGCGGACCGCCCGGCGCCGCCGTCGCTGCTTACCCCGTACCGGGTGCGCGGGGTGACGCTGCGCAACCGCGTCGTGGTCTCGCCGATGGCCCAGTATTCGGCCGACCCCGACGGCCGCCCGACCGACTGGCACCTGGTGCACCTCGGCGCACGGGCCACCGGCGGCGCCGGCCTCGTGATGACCGAGATGACGTGCGTGGCGGCGGACGCGAGGATCACGCCTTGGTGTCCGGGGCTCTGGAACGAGGCGCAGCGCGAGGCGTGGGCGCGGATCGTCGCGTTCGTGCACACGCACAGCGAAGCGAAGATCGGGCTCCAGCTCGGCCACGCCGGCGCGAAGGGCGCGACGCAGAAGATGTGGGAAGGAATTGACCTCCCGCTGCCGGAGGGCGGCTGGGCCCTCATCGCGCCGTCGGAGACACAGTATCTCGCCGGGATCTCGGCGGTCGCGCGGGCGATGACGCGCGCCGATATGGACCGCGTGCGCGAGGAGTTCGTGCGTGCGGCGACGCTCGGCGCGGCGGCCGGCTTCGACTGGCTCGAGCTCCACTGCGCGCACGGCTACCTGCTTTCGGCGTTCCTCTCGCCGCTGACCAACCGGCGGACTGACCGGTACGGCGGCGACCTCGCGGGCCGCGCGCGCTTCCCGCTCGAGGTGTTCGCCGCCCTGCGCGCCGCCTGGCCGGCCGAGCGGCCGATGTCGGTGCGGATCTCGGCGCACGATTGGGCGCCGGGCGGAAACACCGGCGACGACGCGGTGGCGCTGGCGCGGCTCTTCAAGGACGCCGGCGCCGACCTGATGGACGTCTCGGCCGGCCAAGTGGTGAAGGACGAGCGCCCGGTGTACGGCCGGATGTGGCAGACGCCGTTCGCCGACCGCGTGCGCCAGGAAGCGGGGATCGCCACGATCGCCGTCGGCGCGATCACGGACGCCGACCAGGCCAATGGGATCATCGCCTCCGGGCGCGCCGACCTGGTGGCGGTGGGACGGCCGCATCTGGTGAATGCGGCGTGGACGCTCACCGAGGCGGCGCGCTTCGGTCTTGATGGCGCCGCCGAGCTCTGGCCCCCACAATACCGGGCAGCGAAGGTCCAGCTCGACCGGTTGATGGAGCGGGAGCGCGCCGCGCTCGCCGCCGCCGCGCCGCCACCGCCCAAGGGGGAACTCACGTGACCGCCCAGGTGATCGCCGGCCAGCACGCGCTCGTCACCGGCGCCAATCGCGGGATCGGGGCGAGCGTGGCGCGGACGCTCGCCGCGGCGGGGACGTCGGTCACGCTGATGGTCCGCGACCGCTCGGCGGCCGAGCGCGTCGCCGCGGAGCTGCCGGGCCGGTCGCAGGTCGTCGTCGTCGGCGACATCAGCGACCGCGACGCGGTGCGCCGTGCCTACGCCGCCGCCGCCGACGCGCTTGGCCCGGTGGACATCCTGGTGAACAACGCCGGCTCGGTGGAAACGGTGCCGTTCCTCCGTGCTGACCCGGCGTTGTTCACGCAGATGTTTGGTGTGCACGTGATGGGCGCGGTGCACACGGCGCAGGCGGTGTTGCCGGCGATGATCGAGCGCGGCCGCGGGCGGATCGTCAACGTCGCCAGCATCGCCGGGCTCCACGGCGCGCCCTACGTGGCGCACTACGTTGCCGCCAAGCACGCGCTGGTGGGACTCACCCGCGCGCTGGCGATGGAATTCGCATCGAAGGGCATCACGGTGAACGCGGTCTGCCCGGGCTACACCGAGACCGACCTCGTCAGCGAGTCGCTTGCACGGATCTCGGCGAAGACCGGGCGCGACACTGACGAGGCGAAGCGGATGATCCTCGCCGACGCCGGCCAGCCGCGGATGGTGCTGCCGCAGGAAGTGGCGGACGCCGTGTTCGCGTTCTGCGTTCCGGCGGCCGGCGCGACGACCGGCCAGACGACCATCCTGATGGGGCTCGACACGCGATGACCGCACCGGCGACGACGACCGATCCCGAGACGCGCCTTGACCGCGACGACCACGAGGCGTTGCGGCTCTGGCTCCGCCTCTTCACCTGCACGACGATGATTGAACGGGTCGTGGACAGCACGCTGCGCCGCGACTTCGCGTCCACGCTGCCGCGGTTCGACCTCCTCGCGCAGCTCTTCCGCTCCCCCGACGGCCTGCGGATGGGCGAGCTCTCGGCGCGCATCCTCACCACCGGCGGCAACGTGACGTCGCTCGTCGCCGCGCTGGAGCGCGAGGGCCTGGTGAAGCGCCGTCCCGCCCCCGACGACGGCCGCGCCACGTTGGTCCGCCTCACGGCCGCCGGTCGCCGCCACTTCACCACGATGGCGCGCGCGCACGAGCGCCTCATTGCCGGACTCTTCGACGGACTCTCCGCCACCGAACGCCGCGCGCTGCACGCTGCCCTCGGCACGCTCAAGCAGCGCTTCCGCCCCTCGAGGGACACCCGATGAGCACGCACTACCGCACCGACACCAGCGCCGACGGCAAGGTGCTCACCATCACGCTCGACCGCCCGGAGCGGAAGAACCCGCTGACCTTCGCGTCGTACGCCGAACTCCGCGACCACTTCCGCGCGTTGCCGGCCGACCCCACCGTGCGGGCGGTGGTCCTCACCGGCGCCGGTGGCAACTTCTGCTCAGGCGGCGACGTCCACGAGATCATCGAGCCGCTGACGAAGATGTCCGATGCACAGCTGCTCGAGTTCACGCGGATGACCGGCGCGCTGGTCGAGGCAATGATGACCTGCCCGCAGCCGGTGATCGCCGCGGTGGACGGCGTCGCCGCCGGCGCCGGGGCGATCCTCGCGATGGCGTCGGACCTGCGGATCGCCACGCCGGCCGCGCGGACGTCGTTTCTCTTCACTCGCGTCGGGCTCGCCGGCTGCGATATGGGCGCCTGCGCGATCCTCCCCCGGATCATCGGCCAAGGGCGCGCCGCCGAGCTCCTCCTCACCGGCCGCACGATGGACGCCGCCGAGGGCGAGCGGTGGGGATTCTACAATGCCATCGTACCGCCGGAGCTCGTGCTCGCCGAGGCCCAGCGCCGTGCCGCCGAGCTGGCGAACGGCCCGACGCTTGCCCACGCGATGACCAAGCGGATGCTCGTGCAGGAGTGGAACGCCAGTCTGTCCGACGCGCTGGAGATGGAGGCGCAGGCCCAGGCGGCGTGTATGCGCACGAACGACTTCCGGCGGGCGTTCGAGGCCTTCGCGGCCAAGCGCACACCGACCTTCGAGGGGAACTGAGCATGGCCACCGCCCCCGCCCCGCATCTCGCCTGGCCCTTCTTCACCGAGGCGCACCGTGCGCTCGCCGCCCTCGCCGCCGACTGGGCGCGCGACCAGCGTGTCGTCGCCGCCGACACCGACGACGCCGCGCGCGAGTGGGTGCAGCGGCTCGGCGGCGTCGGGCTCCTCCGCTACTGCGTGCCGGCCGAGTTCGGCGGCGCCCTCGACACGATAGACTCGCGCGCGCTCTGCATCATCCGGGAGGCGCTCGCCGCGGAGGATGCGCTCGCCGACTTCGCATTCGCCATGCAGGGGCTCGGCTCGGGCGCGCTCACCCTCGGCGGCGACGACGGGCTCCGGCGGGCGTGGTTGCCGCGGGTCGCGCGCGGCGAGGCGATTGCCGCCTTCGCCCTCTCGGAACCCGAGGCCGGCTCCGACGTCGGCGCGCTGCGGACGCGCGCCACGCGCACGGCGGACGGCTGGGCGATCACCGGCACCAAGACCTGGATCTCCAATGGCGGGATCGCCGACTTCTATTGCGTTTTCGCGCGCTCCGACGCGATGCCCACCGGCGCCAAGGGGATCTCGGCCTTCCTCGTGCCGGCCAGGACGCCGGGACTGATTGTCGAGGAGCGGATCACCGTGATCTCACCGCACCCGCTGGCGACGCTGCGGTTCGACGGCTGCTCTGTCCCCGAGTCGCACCGGCTGGGCGACGAGGGTGACGGCTTCAAACTGGCGATGCGCACGCTCGACATCTTCCGCACGTCGGTGGCGGCGGCGGCCGTCGGGTTTGCCCGCCGCGCCTTGCGCGAGACGCTGCGCCACGCCAATGCCCGCGTGATGCTCGGGACGACGCTCGGCGCGCAACCGCTCGCCCAGGCGATCATCGGCGACATGGCCACCGAGCTCGACGCGGCGGCGCTGCTGACCTACCGCGCCGCCTGGCAGCGCGACACGCAGGACGGCCGGACGACCGACGTCGCGGCGATGGCAAAGCTCGCCGCGACGGAGTCCGCGCAGCGCATCGTTGACCGCGCGGTGCAGCTCCACGGCGGCGAGGGGGTGCGCGTCGGCGGCGTCGTCGAGCGGCTCTACCGCGACATCCGTGCGCTCCGCATCTACGAAGGCGCCACCGAGGTGCAGCGCCTGCTCGTCGGGCGCGAGATGCTGAAGGCCGCCACCACAGGGAAGTAGGAGGACGACGCGCCGATGCCGACCGCCGCTCCCCGCGATCTCCTCCCGAGCGCGCACCTGGACCACTGGCCACGCAAGCAACTCCCGCCGGCCGAGGAGTGGCCGGTGATGCTCCTCGACGGGCCGTACGATTACCCGCCGACGCTCAACGCCGCCGAGCAGCTCCTCGACCGCGCGCTCAGCGACGGACACGGCGACCGCGTGGCCCTCGTCACGCCGGACGGCGCCGGCGGCTGGGCCGACACGACCTACGCCGAACTCGCCGCGCAGGTGGATGCGCTCGCTCACGTGCTCGCCAGCAACCTCGGCCTCGTACCGGGAAACCGTGTCCTCCTCCGCGGCTTCAACGGCCGCTGGATGGCGGCGGCCTGGCTCGCCACCATCAAGGCGGGACTGGTCGCCGTCACGACGATGCCGCTCCTGCGCACCAAGGAACTGCGCGTGATCATCGAGCGCGCGCAGTGCGCCGCCGCCCTCTGCGACGCGCGACTGGCGGACGAACTCCGCGTCGCGGCGGCGGCGCCCACCACGCTCACCGCAATTCACTGCTGGGGGACCGACGCCGACGACGGACTCGAGGCGCTCACGGCGCGCCGCTCCGCGCCCTTTCCCGTCGTCGCCACCAGCCGCGACGACGTCTGCCTGATTGCCTTCACCTCCGGCACCACAGGCGTGCCCAAGGGCTGCATGCACTTTCATCGCGACGTGATGGCGATGTGCGACGGATTCTCGGCGCAGGTCCTTCGCACGTCCGGCACGGACCGTTGCATCGGTACGCCGCCGCTCGCCTTCACCTTCGGACTCGGCGGCCTCCTCTGCTTTCCGCTCGCCGCGCGCGGCGCCGCAATTCTCGTCGAGAAGGCGACGCCCGACTCGCTCCTCGATGCGATCCAGGCCACCGGCGCCACCGTGAGCTTCACCGCGCCCACCTTCTACCGGCAGATGGCGCTGACGATCGGGCGCGAGCCCGGGCGGTGGTCCACCGGCTCGCTCCGCGCATCGGTGTCGGCGGGCGAGGCGCTCCCCGACGCCACGCGCACGCTCTGGCGCGACGCCACCGGGATCGAGATGCTCGACGGCATCGGGGCGACGGAGCTGATGCATATCTTCATTGCCGCTGCGGGACCGGAGGTGCGCCACGGGGCGATCGGCCGTGCCGTCCCGGGTTACACGGTCGCAATCCTCGATGACGCGCTCGATCCGGTGCCAACCGGCGCGGTCGGCCGGCTCGCCGTCCGCGGCCCCACCGGATGCCGCTACCTGAACGACGGGCGCCAGCGCGACTACGTCCAGCGCGGCTGGAACCTCACCGGCGACGCCGTGACGATGGACGCCGACGGTTATGTCTTCTTCAAGGCACGGACCGACGACTTGATCCTCTCGGCCGGCTACAACATCGGCGCGCCGGAGGTCGAGGCCGCCGTGCTGCAGCACGACGCCGTGGCCGAGTGTGCCGTGGTCGGCGTGCCGGACGAGGACCGCGGCCAGGCGGTGAAGGCGTTCGTCGTGCTCAAGCCGGATGTCACGGCGTCGGACGCGCTGAAGCGCGCGATCCAGGATTTCGTGAAGGCGACGATCGCCCCGTACAAGTATCCGCGGGTGGTCGAGTTTGTCAGCGCGCTGCCCAAGACCGACACCGGCAAGCTGCAGCGCTTCCGTCTCAAGGAGACCTCGTGAGTCATCGCAACCTCCAGCCGGACGGCTGGCCGCGGCCGCGCGGCTACGCCAACGGCATCGCGGCGACCGGCCGCACCATCTTCGTCGCCGGCCAGGTCGGCTGGAATGCCAGCCAACGGCTCGTCGGGCCGAATCTCGTCGCCCAGGCCCGCCAAGCGCTGGCGAACATCGTCGCGATCCTCGCCGCCGACGGCGCGCGCCCCGAGCATCTCGTGCGACTCACTTGGTACGTCACCGACCGCGCCGCGTATCAGGCGGCCGCCGAGCCACTTGGCGCCGCGTACCGCGAGGTGATCGGCCGCCACTTCCCCGCGATGACCGCGGTTGAGGTATCATCTCTTATGGAACCAGGGGCGGTGGTCGAGATCGAGGCCACGGCTGTCGTCCCTGCGAGCTGACCCACGCCTTTTCCGACCCGACCATGACCTTCGCGTCCATCACCGGCTGGGGCGCCTGCATGCCCCCCGCGGTCCTCACCAACGAGGACCTCGCGACGTTCCTCGACACGAATGACGAGTGGATCGTCTCGCGCACCGGGATGAAGGAGCGGCGCGTCTCGCACGTCAGCGCGGTCGAGATGTCCACCATCGCCGCGTCGCGCGCGTTGGCCTGCGCCGGCCTCGACGCCACCGACGTGGACCTCATCATCTACGGTGGCGTCAGCAACGAGGAACTCTGCCCCAATAGTTCGTCAGGCGTCCAGCTCGCGCTCGGCGCCAGGCGCGCCGCGTCAATAGACCTGAACACCGCCTGTACCAGCTTTTGCTACGGCCTCGCCACCGCCACCGCGATGATTCGCACCGGAATGGTCCGCAACGCCGTCGTGATCGGCGTCGAACTGATCAGCCGATATATGGACTGGAGCAACCGCAACGTGGCGGTGCTCTTCGGCGACGGCGCGGCCGCGGTGGTCCTGCAGTCCATCGAAAAGGAGGAAGGGATGCTCGGCTCGGTGCTCGGGTGCGACGCCGAGGCGCGGGACTCGCTCCGGGTACGCGGCTTCGGCTGCGGCTACGCCGGACTCGGCATCACGTTCGGCGACACGCTCTGGGACTTCGACGGCTCGGTGATCTTCAAGCGCGCCGTGCACGCGATGGCCGAGGCCTCGGTGCGAGTCCTGCGCGAGCAGGGCGTGGCGCCCGAGGACGTGTCGCTCGTGATCCCGCACCAGGCGAACCTCCGCATCATCGAGGCGGTGGCGAAGTACGCCGGCATCCCGATGGAGAAGGTGATCGTGACCGTGCAGAAGTACGGCAATATGAGCGCCGCCACCGTTCCGGTGGCGCTGGTCGAGGCGTTGGAGCTGGGGCGCGTGACGCCGGGAAGCTGGATGCTGATGCCGGCGTTCGGCGGCGGCCTGACCTACTGCTCCCTGCTCGTGAAGTGGGGCGAGCGGGTGACGCCACTCGGCACAAGCGATCTCACGCTGCCGCCGGTGACGCAGACGGCGCTCGAGATGGTGAATGCCATCCGTGCCAAGCAGGATCCGCACGGACGCTCGAAGACGGGCTTGATGGCGCCGGCGTTCGCGCAACCGGCGGGCGTGGCGTAGGCCTCAGTTGACGACGAAGGCCTCGGTGGCCACGGCTTCGGTCTCGGATTCGTACCCGGGGCCCGCCCGGATGTAGAACGTGTACCGGAACGTGCCCGTCGCGCGATCGCCGGCGTCGTCGAGCCAAATCTTGAATTCCCGGGCGAGCGTCCCGCCCGGCGCGATCTCGACGCCGGGCACCGACGAACAGGCGCTCGACCCCGGCTGGAAGAACTCCCAGACGCCGGACTCCAGGCGGCCCGCGGCCCAGCAGGGAACGAAGTACCGCGGCTCGCTCGAGGCGTTGACGAACTGCACAGTCGCCGTGTCGCCGACCACATAACTGGTGGCCTCCAGCTCGGCCGTCACTTCGCTGTCCCACGGAGGAGCGGGATCCTCGCACGCGGCGGTCGCGAGGAGCGCGGTGGCGGCCACGGTGAGCGTGGCGCGGAGGCGCGTCATATCAGCGAAGCATAGCATAGGTTGTAGGGATGCACATCGCCCTGTTCGGAGCCACCGGTCGCGTCGGCGGCCGCTTCCTCGAGTACGCGCTCGCCGACTTCCACACGGTCCGCGCGCTGGTACGCGACCCGGCCAAGCTCTCGCCGCGACCCGGCCTCGAGATCGTCGCGGGCGACGCGCTCAACCGGAAGGCCGTTGCCGACACCATTGCCGGCGTGGACGCGGTGGTCTCGTGCCTTGGCGGCGCCGGCATCGAGGACCCCGGCGAGGCGCAGTCCCAGGGGATGCGCAACATCGTCAGCGCGATGCAGAACTCGGGCCCGAAGCGCCTGCTCGGTGTTGCCGGCGGCGGGATCCTCGACGCACCGGGCGGCGGGCTGCGCCACGATCAACCGGGGTTCCCGGCGGCCTTCAAGAAGGTGAGTGCGCGCCATAAGGAGGCGTGGGAGGCGATGCGCGCCAGCGACCTTGAGTGGACGATGGTCGCCACCGGCGACATCGTGCCCGGTGAGCGCACGGGGGTGTATCGGACGCTGGAGGACCGGCTGCCCGAGAAGGGGCGAAAGATCTCAGTCGAGGACGTGGCCGACTTCCTGTTACGTGAGCTGACCGAGCGGAAGCACCTCCGGAAGCGCGTCGGCGCCGGCTACTGACGCGCCGAGAGCAAGGCGCGGATCCACCGCCCGGTCTCGCGCACCTCCGCCTGCTTCACGCCGGTCGCGAATCCGCGCTCGGCCATCAGCACGAGCACATCCTCGGTCGGCACGTTCCCGGTGGCCCCGGGCGCGAACGGACACCCGCCGAGTCCCGACACTGAAGAGTCAAAGCTGCGGATCCCGAGGTCCAGACAGGCGCCGATGTTCGCCAGCGCCCGCCCGTACGTATCGTGGAAGTGCCCGTTGATCCGCGTCGGCGCGAAGTGCGCGAAGACCTCCTCCATCACCAGCCGCGTACCTTCGGGATGCCCGACGCCGATCGTGTCGGCCACGGAGCATTCGTCCACGCCGAGCGCCGCCAGTTCGGCGGCGACGCGCGCCACCGCCATCGGCGGGACATCGCCCTCGTACGGGCAGCCGAGCGCGCAGGAGATCGTGCCGCGGACCGGGATTCCCGCCGCGCGCGCCGCCGCGACCACCGGTCGGAAGCGCTCGATGGACTCGGCGATCGAGCAGTTGATGTTGCGGCGCGAGAAGGTCTCGCTTGCCGCGCCGAAGACGACGATGCCATCGGCGTTGGCCGCGACGGCGCGCTCGAAGCCCTTCAGGTTCGGCACCAGCACGGTGTAGCGCACGCCCGGCGCGCGACGGATCCCCGCCATCACCTCGGACGCGTCGGCCAGCTGCGGGACCGCCTTGGCCGAGACGAACGCGGTGACCTCGATCGTCGGGAAGCCGGCGGCGCTGAGCCGGTCCACCAGCTCGACCTTCGCCGACGCCGGCAGCCGCGCCTTTTCGTTCTGCAGGCCGTCGCGCGGTGAGACTTCGACGATGGTGACGCGGTTGGCGGGAACGGTCGGGGACAAAGGGGCCAGGTCGCGGATTGGTGTGGTGATGAAGCATAATGCGAACACGTACGCCCTGGACCCCGCGATGACCGCCTACACGATCCCCGCCAAGACCTCGATCGGCCACGTGCACCTCAAGGTCGCCGACCTCAACCGCGCCCTCGCCTTTTGGCAGGGTGTACTTGGCTTCGAGCTCCAGCAGCGATTCGGCACACAGGCAGCGTTCATCTCGGCGGGCGGCTACCACCATCACATCGGGCTCAACACGTGGGAGAGTGCCGGTGGTCCCCCGCCGGCCCCCGGCACCACCGGACTCTACCACGTCGCGGTCCTCTACCCGACGCGCCGCGACCTCGCGGTGGCGGTGAAGCGCGCGCGCGATGCCGGCGTGTCGCTCACCGGCGCCTCCGACCACGGCGTCAGCGAGGCGATCTACCTCAACGACCCCGACGGCAACGGCGTCGAGCTCTACTGGGACCGCCCGAGCGCCGAGTGGCCGCGCGACCCAGCGGGCGGCATCGCGATGGTCACGCGCCGGCTGGACGTTGACGCGCTGCTCGCGCTCGCCGCGTGATTGCCGCGTGACGGACGCGTGATTTCCGCCGAAGCGAAGCGCCGCTGGCGCGCCGCGCTCGCGCCGGGTTTCGTCACGCGCTTCGCGCCCGCGCCGACCGGATATCTGCACCTCGGCCACGTGGTGAACGCCGTCTGGGTCTGGGGCGTCGCCCGCGCGTTCGACGGCCGCGTGCTGCTGCGCATCGAGGACCACGACCGCGGACGCTGTCGTCCCGAGTACGAGCACGCGCTGCTTGACGACCTCGACTGGCTCGGCCTCGCGCCCGACGGCGCGACGACCGCCGACTTTCGCCGCGGCCCCCAGGCGCAGCGACAGAGTGACAACGTCGCGCGCTACGCGGCCCGGCTCGACGAGCTCGAGCGGCACGGCCTCGTCTTTGCCTGCGACTGTTCGCGCGCCACGATCGCCAGGGCCAGCGACGCGTCGACGGACGAGTTGCGCTACCCCGGGACCTGCCGGGATCGGCGCGTGGACCCGGCAACGACACCGGCCCGGCGGATCCGGTTCGACGCCGCACCGGCAGAGGAGTTCGACGACCTTCGGCTCGGGGCGCGCACACAGGCCCCGGACGCCCAGTGCGGCGATCTCCTCGGCCGCGACCGCGCCGGCAACTACACGTATCAGTTCGCCGTCGTGGTGGACGACCTTGAGCAAGGCGTTGACGTGGTGATCCGCGGCGAGGACCTCCTCGAGTCCACCGGCCGCCAGATCCGCCTGGCGAGGATGCTCGGCCGCAGCACGCCGCCGCGATTTCTCCACCATCCGCTCGTCACGCACCCCGACGGCAGCAAGCTCAGCAAGTCGTCGGGCGACACCGGTGTGCGCGAGCTGCGCGCCGCCGGCCGCTCCGCCCACGAGGTGCTCGGCCTTGCCGCCCAGCTCGGGGGGGTCGCGCGCGAGGCCACGCCCCTGTCCCCGGACGACCTCGCCGCCCTGTTCCGCTGAGCGTCGGCGGGGCGCACATTCCCCGGATGCCCAGACTCCCCCTCGCACTCTGCGCCCTCCTTCTCGCCCTCCCCGCCAGCGCGGCGGCACAGGAGGCCGACCTCATCCTCACCGGCGGCCGCTTCTGGACCGGTGACACGACGCGCCCGATGGCACAGGCGGTCGCGATCCGCGACGGGAAGTTCATCGCCGTCGGCTCCGATGCCGATGTCGCGCCCCATCGCACCGGGCGCACGCGCGTGATTGCGCTCGGGGGGCGCTTCGCCACGCCGGGCTTCATTGACAACCACACGCACTTTGGCCAGGCCGGCGCGCTCCTGCTCGGCGTGAACCTCCTCGACGTGGCCGAGCCGCGGGCGTTTGCGGCACGCGTAAAGGCGGCGCGCGACCGGCTGCCGGCCGACGCCTGGATCACCGGCGGCGACTGGGGCGCCTACGAGGACTGGCGCGCGCAGAGCGCCGGCGCCGCCCCGGCGCCCGGCGCGGCACGGCGGCGATTCTCCCCCGACCGCAGCATCGTGGACTCGATCACCCCCCGGACGCCGCTGCTCCTCCAGCGCTGGGACCGTTCGGCATATCTGGCGAACGCCATCGCGCTCGCTGCGGCCGGCCTCTCCTGTGACGAGCCGGTGGCCGGGCTCGAGTGCCAGGGTGGCCGCGCCACCGGACGCGTCAGCGGCGAGGCGCTCCGCCGGGTGCGCGCGGCAATCCCGCCCAAGTCGTTCGAGCAGCGCCTGCGCGAGGCCCGCGTGGCGATCGCGCACCTCAACGAGATGGGCGTCACCGGGATCCACGACATCACCCCGCGCGAGCAGTTCCCCGTGTACCACGCGCTCAAGGAACTCGGCGAGCTCACCGTCCGCGTCTACGCGCGCCCGACCCTCGACAAGTGGGACGAGCTGACCGCGGTCGGGATCCCGCACGGCTTTGGCGACGAGTGGCTCCGGATCGGTGGCCTCAAGGGCTTCGTGGACGGCATCCAGGGGAACTCGACCGCGCGGTTCTATGAGCCGCAGCTGCACTCCGGCGAACGCGGCAGCTGGCGCGACTCCACCAACACCGGCGCCACGAGCGGCGCCGGCTCGGGGATGCAGCCGGCGGGCAATATGCTCCGCAACCTCCACGGCGCCGACCGGGCCGGCCTCTGGCCGCAGGTCCACGCCATCGGTGACGAGGCGATTGACACCCTGCTGACGCTCTACGAGACGGTGATGCGCGAGAATCCCGAGCGGGAGCGGCGCTTCCGCATCATCCACTCGCAGGTGCTGCGCGGCGCGCACGTGGCGGAGCGCTACGCCCGGCTCGGGATCATCGCCGAGGTGCAGCCGTACCACGCGATTGACGACATGCGGTGGATGGAGGAGCGGATCGGCGAGCGCGCACGCTGGGCCTACGCCTTCCGCACGCTCCACGACGCCGGCGTGATGCTCACGTTCGGGTCCGACTGGCCGGGGACGAACGCGTCCTGGTATACGGCGGACCCGATGAAGATCCTCTACGCGGCGGTGACGCGCCGCACGCTCGATGGCCAGCCGGAGGGCGGCTGGTTTCCGGAGGAGCGCCTCGACCTCGAGACGTCGTTGCGCGCCTACACCGTGAACAATGCCTGGGCAGCCGGCGAGGAGGCGATCAAGGGGCCGGTGGCCGTCGGGATGCTGGCGGACCTCGTGGTGCTCGACCACGACCTCTTTGCGATTGCGCCGGAGCGGCTCAAGGACGTGAAGGCGCTGTTGACCGTCGTCGGCGGACGCATCGTGCACGCCGCGGCGCCGTTCGCACGCTGAGCGCCGGCGTCAACGCCGCCGCACTCGTCACCTGGGAGATCGGTTGCGCACTGGATTCCGCCGCGTCCTGATCGGCGCCGCCTTCCTGATGGCCACCTCGGCCATCGGGCCGGGCTTCCTCACCCAGACCGCGGTCTTCACCGAACGGCTCGGGGCAAGCTTCGGATTTGCGATTCTCGTCAGCATCGTGATTGACCTCGTCGCGCAACTGAACATCTGGCGCGTGATCGCGGTGAGTGGCCGTCGCGCGCCGGCGATCGCTGACGACGTGGCGCCGGGACTCGGCACGGCGCTCGCGCTCCTGGTGGCCCTCGGCGGGCTGGCGTTCAACATCGGCAACGTCGCCGGGGCGGGGCTCGGGCTGCAGGTCGTCCTCGGGATCCCGGTCGCCGTCGGCGCGGTGATCAGTGGCGCGATCGCGATCACGATCTTCCTCGTCAAGGAGGCCGGGCGGGCGATGGACCGGTTCGCGATGGCGCTCGGCGCCGTGCTCGTCGCACTCACCTGGTACGTCGCGGTGGCCTCGGCGCCGCCCCTCGGCGAGGCCGTCCACCGCACCTTTGTGCCCGAGCGCGTGGACCTGTTGGCAATCGTCACGATCGTCGGCGGGACGGTCGGCGGCTACATCACGTTTGCCGGCGCGCACCGGCTGGTGGACGCCGGCATCGCGGGGCGGGAATCGCTGGGGCAGGTCACCCGCTCGGCCCTCCTCGCAATCGGCATCGCCTCGCTGATGCGGGTGGTGCTTTTCCTCGCGGCGCTCGGCGTCGTGCACCGCGGGCTGGCGCTTGACCCGGCCAACCCGCCGGCGAGCGTCTTCCGGCACGCCACCGGCGAGCTCGGGTTCCGACTCTTCGGCGTGGTGATGTGGGCGGCGGCGGTGACGAGCATCGTCGGCGCGGCGTACACCTCGGTGTCTTTCCTGCGCGGGCTGCACGGGGCGCTCGACCGCCAGTGGACCCGCGTCGTGGTCGCCTTCATCGCGGTGAGCGCCCTTGCATTCGTCCTGATCGGGCGGCCGGTGCGCACGCTTATCCTCGTCGGCGCGCTGAACGGGCTGATCCTCCCGCTGGCGCTGGGCACGATGCTCATCGCCGCCCGCCGCTCCGGCATTGTGGGGGACTACCGGCATCCCCGCTGGCTCTCCGCGGCGGGGATCGTCGTCGCCGTGGCGATGGGCGCGGCGGGCGCCGTCGTGCTCTGGCGCGAGCTCCCCGCGCTGGCGCGGTGACCGGGACGCTGTAGCTTCTCCGACATCCCGTTCCGGAGCGTCTGATGGCGGTCTCTCGTCGCGCGTTCGTACGTGCCCTTGGCGTCGGTGGAGCCGGCGCCCTGACCCTGCCGGCGTGGGTGAGCGCGCGCGGCCTCGAGGCCGCCACGGCCTCGCCCGCCGAGGCGGCGCGACTCGCCCGGGCGCGCGCCATCATCCGACTCCACTCGAACGAGAATCCCAACGGCCCCGTGCCGGCGGCGATCCGCGCGATGACCGACGCGTTCCACACGGCGGCGCACTACCCGGCGAGCACCGAGGGTGCCGTGCGCGCGGCGATCGCCAGTGCCAACGGCGTCGCCGCCGACCAAGTGATGCTCGGCTCCGGCTCCGGGGAGATCCTCCGGCTGGCCGTGCAGGCGTTCTGTTCGCCGACCCGGCATCTCGTCACCGCCGCCCCGAGCTTTGAGACCCCGGCCCAATATGCGCGGACGCTCGGACTGCCATTCCGCGAGGTGCCGCTCGACGCCGGTCTGGCCATTGACCTCGACCGGATGGCGCGTGAATCGCGCGGCGCCGGGCTCGTCTTCCTCTGCAACCCGAACAACCCGACCGGGCACGTGCACGGCAAGGAACGGGTGGACGCGTTCATCCGCGCCGTGCTCGCCGCCGATGCCGAGGTCGTGATCCTCGTGGACGAGGCCTACCACGAGTTCGTGGACGACCCGTCGTATGCGTCGGCGCTTCCGCTGATTGCCACGCAGCCGCGCGTCTTCATCAGCCGGACCTTCTCGAAGATCTACGGGCTGGCCGGCATGCGGGTCGGTTACGCCTTCGGCCAGCCGGCGACGCTCGGGCGGATGGAGCGGCTGCGGCTCGCCAACGGCGTCGGCGCGCTGGCGCAGGCGGCGGCGATCGCGTCGCTCGGCGAGCCGGCGCAGATGCGGCGCGAACAGGAGCTCAACCGCGAGGCGCGCGCGTTCACGACGCGCTGGTTCACCGAGGCCGGCTTCAGCGTGATGCCCTCGCAGACGAACTTCGTGCTGGTGGACATCCGGCGGGACGGCCGGCAGTTCCGCGATTCCTGCCTCACCGAAGGCATTGCCGTCGGCCGGCCGTTCCCGCCCCTGACCAACCACACGCGCATCTCGATCGGCACGATGGCCGAGATGCGGCAGGCGGTCGCGATCTTCCGGCGGGTGCTGGTCTAGCGATCCGCCCACGGCCCGCCGGTCACTCGACCGGCGGCGTCCCGACCGTCGGGGTCAGTCGCGGGCCGTCGTCGGGCACGGTCTCGGGGAAGTCGCCGAGCACGCGGCCGAAGACCTGTGCCAGCGGCGGGACGTCCTTGATCGTCACGAGGAGCGCCGTGAGGGTGATGCTCACGAGGACAATCGCGTACGTCGTGGCCTGGATGATCTCGCCGCCCGCGACGCCGGCCTCGAGCGGCAGGCCGGCGAGCACGGCGGCGGCGAGCCCCTTCGGGATCATCACCGCGATCACCGAGGCGTCGCGGCGGTTGATCGTGCGCGGCAGGATGAACGGCGCGACAACCAGGCGGCCGATGTAGACCAGTGCCATCAGCGCCACCGCCGCGGCGAGGAGTGACACGTCGGTGATCCGCATCGAGATCCCGAGATAGACAAAGAAGAAGGTCTTGAGGAGAAAGACGATCTCCTTGTAGAAGTCCGACTCAACCGGCGTCACGCCCGAGAACGGACGCTCCTTGAAGAGGCCCGTCCGCCTGAACTGCTCGTGGTTCGAGAGCGTGATCCCGTAGGCCAGCACGGCGATCGCGCCGGCGAAGCCGAGCAACTCGGCGAACCCGTAGAGCACGAAGGCCGACGCCAGCGTCGTGAAGATCGTCGTCGGGAACTCGCGCACCTTCTGCCAGATCATCAGCCAGCCGATGCCGCCGGCAACCCCAATCACGGCCGCGAAGACCAGCGAGGAAAGCGTCTGCCCGATCATCCGGCCCACGTGCATCTCCCCCTGCACTGCCGCCTGCAGCAGCGCGACCGTGATGACGATGGACGTCACGTCGGTGATCGCCGACTCGAGGATCATCACCGTGCCGGCGCGCTCCCGGACCCGGAGGACCTTCACCATCGGGATCACCACCGCCGCCGAGGTCCCCGACGCGATCGCCCCGAGGATGAACGCGCTGAGGGGCGGCAGTTCGAGCACGATCGCCGCCACCACGCCCACGACCGCGATCGTCCCGAACGCCGTCACCAGTGTCACCTGCAGCGTGCTCCGCGCCGAGCGGGCGATGTCCCCGAGGTTGAGCGTCGTCCCGCTCTCGAACAGGATCACCGCCAGCGCGACCGTGGTCAGCACGCTCCCGACGTTGCCGAACGCGTCCGGCGACGTCCACTTCAGCACCGGGCCGACGATGATTCCGAGGATCATCAGCACGAGCACGTCCGGCACTTTTGACCGGTCGAACGTGTTCGACAGGAAGTGCGCGAAGAAGTAGAGCAAGCCGAGCAGGAGGATCGTACTGGCCACGGGCCGCCGGGGGTTGAGGGGTGCGCCGAATATAGCGCCGCGGGTGGGCGGAGCGCATACTCCACGACACGATGCGCTGGGACCGTCCGCCGATGCTCGAGACTGCCGTCTCGCTCCCGACCTGGGTGGCCGAGGCGGTGGACTTTACGCACCCGTACGACGACGACGAGTCCCGGATGCGCCTCGCCGTCCGGCTCGCCCGCGAGAACGTCGAGCGGCGTACCGGCGGCCCCTTCGGAGCCGCCATCTTCGAGCGTGCCAGCGGCCTGCTGATCGGCGTCGGCGTGAACTCGGTGGTGCGGCTCAACAACTCCACGTTACACGCCGAGATGGTCGCGTTCCAGCTCGCCCAGAAGCGGATCGCCTCCTACACGCTCGGCGCCGATGGCCGTCCGGCGCACGAGCTCTTCACCAGCGCCGAGCCCTGCGCGATGTGCCTTGGCGCGACGCTCTGGAGCGGCGTGACCCGGGTCGTGATCGCCGCCTCGCGCGAGGACGCCCTGGCGATCGGCTTCGACGAGGGCCCGGTCTTTGCCCAGTCGTTCGCCTACCTGCGGGAACGCGGGGTCGAGATCGTGGAGGGCCTCCTGCGCGACGAGGGGCGCGCGGTGTTGCGGCGCTACAGGGAACTCGGCGGACCGCTCTACAACGGCTGACCCGGCGGCGTGCCACCACCCTGCCGGACGTGGACCGTCTGCGTCGGGAACGCGAAGCTCGCCCCGTTCCGCTCCACCACGTCCATGATCGCGAGCAGGAGCTCCTCGCGGATCGCCCGGAACTCGTCAATCACCGTCGTCTGGATCCAGCAGAACACCTCGAGGTCGAGCGACGACGCGCCGAACTGCTGGAATCGCACCACCACCCGGTCGGGCCAGGTGCGCGGATGCGCGCGCAGCGCTGCCTCGATCTCGTCGCGGACCTTCCGGATGGTCGCCGCGCTCGTCCCGTACTCGAGACCGACCACCGCCCGCAGCCGAATCCGCTCGCGTTCGCCGAAGTTCTCCGACTGCGCCTCGGCCAGCTGGCCGTTGGGGATCGTGACGACCGTCCGGTCCATCGTCCGGAGCCGCGACGACCGCAAGCCGATCGCCTCAACCGTACCCTCGACCCCGCCGACTGAGACCCAGTCGCCGACGCGGAAGGGCTGGTCAATCCCGATCGAGACGGAGCCGAAGAAATGCTCGAGGGACTTCTGGGCGCCGAGCGCCACTGCGATGCCGCCGATGCCGAGCCCGGCGAGGATCGTTCCGACCCGGAACCCGAACTGGGAGAGGACGGTGAGTACCGCCAGCGCAAAGACCATCACGCCGGCAATCCGCCCGCCGAGCGGGATCAGGGAGCGAGCGGCCGGTCGGGTCTCCGCCCAGGGTGCCTTCGGCAGCGCGTCCTGCAGCACCCCAATCGCCCGCAGCACCATCCAGAACACGGCGATGATCGCCAGCGACTTCTGGACCTCAAGGACTCCGGCACGGGCCGGCCCGGCAAGGTCCACCAATGGCAACAGCACGAGCGACGCCGCCACCGACCAGAGCAGGATGATCGGTTCGCGCGACCCCGAGAGCAGCGCGTCGTCGTAATTGTTCTCCGTCCGCAGGACCAGGCGCTTCAGCACCGCGCGCGTCGGGCGGCTCAGCAGCCGGCCGACCGTCACCGAGAGCGGGATCAACGCCAGCAGCGCCAGCCACTGCCAGACCAGGACGTCGAAGGGGCCGCTGCGGAGCAGCGGCGCCGGGAGGTGCTCGGAAAATTGCGCGAGTTGCATCCTTCATTCTCGACAGCGGGCGCGCGCGAGGCAAGGCGACCGGGCCGCGCGCGCCGATTCGCCCTCCGGCCGAGTATCTTCCCTGCATCCCCCGACCCGTGACGGACCGATGACCGCCGCTGCCAACGCCCCCCACCTCGCCGACCCCGACCGGAACCCGTCCTTCACCCGCGGCGTCTTTCAGGGGGAGATCCTCGAGGAACTGGTTTTTCCGTTCCCGCTCCCGAGCGTCGAGGAGAGGGAGTCCCTCGCCGCGATCCTCGACGCGTTCCGCAGCTGGGCCAACGACAACGTTGACCCGGCAAAGCTCGACCACGACGGCAAGTTCCCCGACGCGGTCCGCCAGGGGATGGCCGAACTCGGCCTGATGGGGCTCAACATCCCCGAGGCCTACGGCGGATTCGGCGCCTCGGCGATGACCTTCAACCGCGTTTTCGGCGAAATCGGCGCGCACGACGCCTCGCTCGCCGTCTACTTCGGCGCGCACCAGAGCATCGGCATCAAGGGGATCATCCTCTTCGGCACCGAGGACCAGAAGCAGCGCTGGCTACCGCGCTGCGCGAGCGGCGACCTGATCGGCGCCTTTTGCCTGACCGAACCCGGATCCGGATCCGACGCGCAGGCGATGCTCACCACCGCCGTCCCCGCCGCCGACGGGTCGCACTACGTGCTGAACGGCACGAAGATCTGGATCTCCAACGCCGGCTACGCGGGCGTCTTCACGGTCTTCGCCAAGGTCCCGGTCACCGAGGGCGGGAAGACCAAGCAGCGCGTGACGGCGTTCATCGTGGATGCGCACGCGAGCGGCGTCTCGCTCGGCAAGATCGAGGAGAAGATGGGGATCAAGGCGAGCGATACGCGCGCGATCACGTTCGAGAACGTCAAGGTCCCGGCGAACGACCTGCTCGGCGAGGTCGGCCACGGCTTCAA
The DNA here is from genome assembly GCA_040901985.1 of Gemmatimonadaceae bacterium. GTDB lineage: Bacteria > Gemmatimonadota > Gemmatimonadetes > Gemmatimonadales > Gemmatimonadaceae > Pseudogemmatithrix. The sequence goes on along the minus strand of JBBDYC010000008.1, from coordinate 200,450 downwards.
GATCGCGCTCGAGATCCTCAACTCCGGGCGGCTTGGCCTCGCCGCCGCCTCGTCGCGCGGCACGCGGCGGATGATGGCGCTGGCGATCGCCTACGCCAAGGAGCGCGAGCAGTTCGGGCGGCCGATTGCGTCGTTCGAGATGATCCAGCGCAAGATCGCGGCGGCGGCCGCCGACTGCTACGCCGCCGACGCCGGCTGGATGCTCTGCGCGGCGATGATGGACCGCGGCGGCGTGGACTTCTCGCTCGAGACCGCCTCCTGCAAGATCTTCGCGTCGGAGCTCGCCTTCCGCACCGCCAACGAGGCCCTCCAGATCGCCGGCGGGATCGGCTACTCCAAGGAGTTCCCTTATGAGCGCGCGGTGCGCGACGCGCGCATCAACCTGATCTTCGAGGGCACCAACGAGATCCTCCGTGCGCTCATCGCGCTGATGGGGCTCCAGCAGCCAGGCGAGGAGCTGAAGAAGGTCGGCAAGGCGTTCAAGGACCCGCTCCACTCCATCGGCGCGATCTCGAGCTACCTCACCGGCCGCGTGAAGCGCACGGTGACGAAGGAGCGGTTCACCCAGGTCCACCAGGCGCTCGAGGACGAGGCCGACCTCGTGGCGACCAACATCCACGCCCTCGGCAAGGCGGTGGAGAAGGCGCTGATCGAGCACGGCAAGGGGATCATCGAGCGCCAGATGCTCCAGGAGCGGATGGCCAATGCGGCGATGGACATCTACCTCGCCACGGCAGTGCTCTCCCGCGCCTCCCGGGCAATTGTGGAGCGGGGCGAGGAGGGCGCCGCGGCCGACCTCGACGCGGCCCGCATCTTCGTCCCGATGGCGATGCGGCGCGCCCGGCGGGCCATCCGTGCGCTCGACCACCACCAGGACGAGCGCCTCCTCGGCCTGGCCAGGCGCGCGCTCGACACCGGCGACCTGACGGTACCCACGCCGACCGACGTGTGACCCTGATCTCGTGTTCCGGTGTCGGCATCTCGTTCGGCGCCACCACACTGCTGTCCGACGTCACCTTCACCGTCGCCGCCGGCGAACGCTGGGGAATCGTCGGGCGCAACGGCTCCGGCAAGACCTCGCTCTTCCGAATCCTGACCGGCGCGCTGTCGCCGTCCACGGGGAGCGTCGCGCGGCAGCCGGGGCTGCGCCACGCGCTGCTGGACCAGCATCGCGCCTTTGAAGGCGTGACGACGGTCTGGGAGGCCGCCGCCGCCGCGTGGCGCGAGGTCGTCGCGCTCGAGCACTCGCTCGCCGAGCAGGCCGAGCGACTCGCCGAGCTCGGCGAGCGCACGCCCGACGACGTCCTGCAGCGATTCGGCCGCGACCAAGAGCACTTTGCCCATCTCGGCGGCTACACCTTCCACGCGCGCGTGGACGCGGTGCTCCAAGGGCTCGGCTTTGACGCCGAGGAGTCGAAGACGCGACCGATCGGCACGCTGAGCGGCGGCGAGCGGGGGCGCGTCGGCCTCGCCGCGCAGCTCATCGCACCGGCCGAACTCCTCCTCCTCGATGAGCCGACCAATCACCTCGACCTCGACACCACGACCTGGCTCCAGGACTGGCTCAGGGAATGCGACGAGTCAATCATCGTCATCAGCCACGACCGCGCCTTCCTCGACGTCGTCGCCGACCACATCCTTCACCTCGAAGGGGGCACCGGCGAGAGCTACCGCGGCGGGTACTCGAGCTTTGTCTCCCAGCGCGCCGAACGGCGCCTCTCGCGCGACCGCGAGGTGGAGCGCCAGCGGAAGTTCATCGCCAAGGAGGAGTACTACATCCGCCGCAACATCGCCGGCGTGAACACCGCTCAGGCGAAGGGGCGCCGCAAGCGGCTCGAGCGCCTGCCGCGCCTGACGCCGCCACCGGGCACCGAGGGGGCGATGGTGCTTCGGCTCGACGCCGCCGAGCGCGGCGGCGACCAAGTCATCGCCGCCAACCGGCTCACGGTGCAGGTCGCGGACCGGGTCCTCGTCTCGGACTTCACCGGCGTCGCCCGGCGCGGCGACTGCATCGCCCTCGTGGGACCCAACGGCGCCGGCAAGTCCACGCTCCTCGCCACGTTGCTCGGTCACCGCGCGCCGGCGGCCGGCGAGGCGAAGGTCGGCGGGTCAATCTCACCTGCCTGGTTCCGCCAGGACCTCGCCGACCTCCCGCTCGCCAAGACAATGTACGACGCGATCGCCGACCTGCGGCCGCTCTGGGGCCGCGGCGCGATCCAGAACCACCTCGGTGCGTTCGGTTTTACCGGCCAGGAGGTGATGCGCGGAATCGCCACGCTCTCCGGCGGCGAGCGCGCCCGGATGGCGCTGGCGATCATCACCCTTGCCCACGCCAACCTCCTCGTCCTCGACGAACCGACCAATCACCTCGATGTCGAGAGCATCGAGGCGATCGAGGACGCGCTCGAGGAGTACGATGGCACCGTGATCCTCGTCAGCCACGACCGCGCCTTCCTGCGCGAGCTCGCCACTCGCGTCTGGGCGTTCGACGGCACGCACGTCAACGACTTCAACGGGACGTTCGTCGAGTGGGAGGAGGCGCAGCAGGAGCACTCGCGGCGCGCCGCGCGCGCCGGGGCCGACGCCTCCGGGGCGAAGCGCGCCAAGGAGAAGGCGCAGGTACGCGGCAAGGCGGCCGCGCCGCCAACCGCGCGCGCCACCACGCGCGAACGCAAACGCGCCGCCGAGGACGCCGAGCGCGCCGCGGCGCGCTGGGAGTCGCGGGTGGCCGAGCTCGAGACGCAGCTCGCCAATCCTGACCTGTACGACGGCTCGGCCGAGGGCGCGCGCCGGGCGGCGGCGCTCGATCAGGACCTCGCGAAAGCCCGGCGCGCACTCGACGGGGCCCTCGCCGCGTGGGCCGAGGTCGCCGACACGCCCTGACTCACTCCGCGTCGGGGCGGAGCGCGGCGTAGGCCGTGATCGCCTGCTTCAGCGCCATCCGCGCCGAAAGCTCCAACTCGTACTCCAGCGTGATTTCGCCGAGCTGTGCCGCGTCGTGGCGCTTCGAGCGCGAGGCCACCGCGTCGCTGCCCAGTTGCCGCCTCCCATACTCGCGGGCCGCCATCCAGAGCCCGTTGGCGGCGTGCCACCAGTCCTCCGGCTCGGTTCCCCGCCCCGCCGCCGCCACCTCTTTATAGTGCGCCATCTGTTCGACGAGAAAGCGGTCGCAGAGCTCGGCCACCGCGCACGCCTCGTTGAACTCCCGCTCCTCCGGTCCGTGCGAGAGGATCCGCGTCAGGCGTCCGTGCTGATGACAGCTCTCGCGCGCCGTACGGAAGAGCGCGTCGGCGGCATCACGGACCGGATGGGCACTCGGCTTCGACGGACGCGGGACGGCTTTGCTCGGCATTGGCTCAGTGGGGGCGTGGGAGCGTTGAAGCTGGCCGCGGTCACAGCCGCCGCGCAAGGCATTGTCCGGTGGCGCGCTCAGCGCAGCGTGCCGACGCGAAGCACCAGCGGCCAGAGCACCGGGCGCACGCGCGCCTCGCCCCACCGCTCGGCCAGCCCGGTCTCGAAGGCGACCACCCGCTCCTCTCCCTCGCGCGCGATGAGGCGCTGCACGGACGACCAGGTGCGGAGGAAGCCGCCATACTGCGCCAGCGTCCACTGCTCGCAGAGCTCGAACGCCGGCGCGGCGATCTCGTCGAGCGGCAACTGGAGCGACCGGTATCCCTGGTGGATCAGGTGGTGCTCCGGCGCCCAGAGGTCCCTGAGCGTGACGTCGTGGTACTCGCGCACCCAGCGGTCCACCTCGGGCGTGACCCGGCTGTGCGCATAGGCGAACGCCGCCACCACCCCGCGCGGCTGCAGCACCCGGCGCGCCTCGGCGAAGAATGCGTCAAGGTCAAACCAATGCAGCGCCTGACCGACGGCGACGAGTTGCGCGCTGGCGTCGGGGAGTCCGCTCTCGTACGCGGAGACCGCATAGCGAATCCGCGGATGGGGCGCCGCCTGCGCGACCTGCGCGGCGCTCGGATCCGTCGCCACCACGCGGGCGAAGCGGGTCACCAGCCCGTGGGCCACCTGCCCGCTCCCCGTCCCGACATCCCACGCCTGCTCGGTGCCCGGCACCACCGAGGTCAACCACTCGAAGAGTGTCGCCGGGTAGCGCGGCCGATAGGCCGCGTAGGCCGAGGCGTGTCCCGAGAAATGGTCGGCGAAGGTCGGCTCGCTCACGGCGTCGGGCGATCCTCGGTGACGAACGCGACCTGGTCCCCGCGCGGACTCAGCGCGATCCGCGAGATCCCGCGGATGCCGTGCACCGCGAAGTCGGCCAGCACGTCCCACCGGCCGTCGGTCCAGCGATACAGCCGCGACCCCGCCGTGGCGATCAGCTGTCCGTTGGGTGTCCACACGTGGTACTCGCCCCCGGGCGGCGCCACCATCAGCCTCCGGACGCCCCTCGTGCGCACGTCCACTTCGCTGAACCAGACGGTGTCGCCGACAAGCTGGGCGAATGTGAACGCATCGCGCCCGGGCACCCGCGCGAACGCCCGCCCGATCCGGCGCGCGAGCGTGTCCACGCGGTCGGTGCGCGGATCGGCGAGCACGAGCGCATTCGGGCTCCCGAGCACGAAGGCGCCGAGCGCGCCGTCGCTGACCCAGACGTGATACCCGACCGGCTTGAGCCCGGGAAGGATCAGCGTCGGCGCGCTCCCGTCCCACAGAAAGCGCCAGAGCCGCTGCGTCGAGTCGGCCTCGACACGGATCACCGTGAAGCCGCGCCCGTCCGGCGTCGCCGTCGCCGAGTATTCGCTCTCAGCCGTCGCGGTCACGCGCCGCGGTGCGCCCCCAGCGACCGCCACGCGCCAGATGTCCGACTGTCCATCGTCGCGGATCGAGGTGAAGAGCACCGCCGACCCGTCGGGCGTGAATGACGGCTGGTTGTCGTAGCCGGCGCGCGCCGTGAGGTTGCGCGGCGTCCCGACCGTGAGCGCCGAGCCGCGTTCGGCGAGCGTGGCGACCCAGACGTCGGTGCCGCCCTGTGCGAGCGCCGGCGAGCGCGGCAGAAAGAGGACGGGAACCAACGCGCCGACCAGGTACAGGGACCGCATTGCTCGCTCCGGATGAGGGGAGGCCGACCGTCAGCCCGCCGACGGCAGCAACACGCCGCGGCACTCGCCAAGTCCAACTCTCGCCGCCCCCGGCCGTTCGCACCAGCCCCGGAGGATCACCTCGTCGCCGTCGGCGAGGAACTGCCGCGTCTCGCCGTTGGGCAGTGTCACCGGCTTGCTCCCGCGCTCGGCCAGCTCGAGCAGGCAGCCGCGCGACCCCGGCGTCGGCCCGGAGACGGTCCCGCTCGCCAGCAGGTCGCCCGGCCGCAGGTTGCAGCCATTGCTCGCGTGATGCGTGAGCAGCTGGCCGAGCGTCCAGTACATCCGCGTGAAGCTCCCGTTGCTGAGCCGCACCGCCGCCTCGCCGGCCTCGCGCATCCGCGCCGTGCGCAACCAGGCCTCGAGCGTGAGGGCAATCCCGCCCGCCGCCTCGTTGGCGGCGTCGTTCAGGTATGCCAGCGGCGGCGGCTCTCCCGCGTCGCGCGCGCGCGCCGGCACGCGGAACGGTGCCAGCGCGTCGAGTGTCATCACCCACGGCGACACCGACGTCGCGAAGCTCTTCGACAGGAAGGGGCCGAGCGGCTGGTACTCCCACGTCTGGATGTCGCGCGCCGACCAGTCGTTCACCAGCACGAGCCCCGCGAGATGCGCCTCGGCCTCGGCAAGCGGGATCGTCGCGCCGAGCGCGTTCCCGCCGGCAATCAACGCACCCACCTCGAGTTCGTAGTCCATCCGGCCACTGGGAGCGAACGTCGGCGGACCCTCGGGCGCCGCAACCGTCTGGCCCCGCGGCCGGCGCACCGGTGTGCCGCTCACCACCAGCGAGGAGGCCCGGCCGTGGTAGCCAATCGGCACGTGACGGTAGTTCGGCAGGAGCGGATTGTCCGGCCGGAACATCCGCCCGACGTTCATCGCGTGGTCAATCGAGGCGTAGAAGTCCGTGTAGTCGCCGACCGCCGCGGGGAGCGCCATCTCGACCTCCGCCATCGGGATGGTGAGCGCGCCGTCGTCGCGCGCGCGTGCGCCCTCCGGCGTATCGGCGCGCAGCAGGACGCTCAGCCGCCCGCGGAGCGCCGTCAGCGCCGCGCGCCCGACGGCGAAGAGCGGCGTCAGTGTCGGCTCGCCGCACGCCTCTACCGCCTCGACGTGCAGTCCGTCGAGCCACCCGGCGGCGCGCGCGTGCGCGAGGTCAAGCACGCGGTCGCCGATCGCGACGCCGAGTCGCGGCGCGGCGGCGCTGCCGGCGGGACGGAATGCGCCGAGCGGGAGGTTCTGGAGCGTGAAGTCGCATCCCGTTTCGTGGGCCGACGTCACCCAGGAGCGGAGCGTGGGATCGTGCGTCGCGTCGGTCGTCATCGCGGCGGGGGAAGAAGGGTCAGGGCAGCGAGGTCCTGCACCGGCTCCTCGAACGAACAGGAGCCGAACGAACCGGCGAACCGCTCGCGCGCCGCCGCGATCACTGCGGCGTCGGCGCGCAGTCCGCGCCAAATGATTGCCTCCGGCGTGATGGCGATGGCGGTGGCGTCGCGCTCCTCCAGCAGCGGCGCCACGACCCCGACATCGTGACCGGCGTACAGCAGGACGGCGGCGAGGAAGACGTTGAGGAAACCATACATCGTCCCGCGCGCGCTCGCCGCGTCGTAGGTCAGCGCGTACTCGCCGCGCAACGGGTGGTGGAGTCCCGCCGTCGCCTTGAACGCCACGCCGAGCCGCTGGCACGCGTCGAGGAACCGCGCGACCTCGGTCGGCGTCGGAAAGGCGTCGGCCGACACGCCGCCGGTGCGGAGCTTGGCACGGAGTCCACGGGCGGCCAGCTCCGCCACGAGGGCCGACGGGTCGTCGTGCACCGGGATCTCGACGTAGGTCGTGTACCGGGAACCGATCGCGTCGGCCAGCGCGGCAATCGTCGCCGTGTCGGACGCCTTGGCCTCGACGGTGTCAATCCGCCATCGCGCGCCGTGGGCGGCACGGAACGCGTCGAGCGTGGGCGCATCGGGTACCGCTGCGAGGACGGCGAGCGGCCACGGCCCGGCGGCCGGCGACTGACCGGCCCCGCGCGCCGCCGCCACGAACTCGTCCAGCCGCGCGACGGGCACGACGAAGCGCGCGAGAAGCGCGCGATGTGTGGCGGCGCGGTACGCGGCGTAGCGGCGCACCGCGTCGGGCATCGCCAGCGCGGCCGGCGGAAAGAGCCCGGCGTAGTCCACGAGTCCCTCAAGTAGCCGGTCGAGCGCTGACGCCACGGGGCTCACGTGCCGGCGCGGATCGCCATCGTCCAGCGCCGCGGTTCGCCCGGAACGAGCCAGGTCATTGACTGCCAGGCGCCCAGCGCCTCGCTGTAGCGGTCCGGCGCGCCAAGCGACGGCGTGAGCGCGAGCGTCGGCACCGCCGCGCGGCGGAAGGCCAGCGTCCGCTCACGCGTCCGCTGAGCCCCGCTGCGGTCAATCATCACGCCGCAGTAGGGAACGCCGGCGCCGTCGGTGCTCAACGTGAGCCGCGCGTCGTCCTGCCAGAGCTGGATCACCGAGCGCGCGCTGGGAAGGTCGAGCCACGCATTCAGTTGCGTCCGCCGCGGCACCGCCCAGGGCGTCGAGAGGTCGCGGGACTTCCCGTCGAGACGCAGGCGGGGCCACGTCCCCTCGCCCTCCATCACCTCGCCCTCCATCGTCGCGCCCGCCAGCGAGGCGATTCGGAGGCGGCCGCCGTCGGGCAACCGTAGGCGCGTCCGCGCGGTCAGGGCAAAGAGCAACTGCGCGCTCCACAGGAACGGAAGGCGGTCGGGGCCCGTCGTCAGCGCCTCGTAACGCGCCTCGACCGCGCCATCCGGCCGCACGAGCAGCGTCCGGCTCAGCACCCACGGCATCCGCTCGCCACGCCAGATGCAGGTGAGGTGATGGCCGTCTGGCTCGGTGTGCAGCCGGGTCTCCGGCACCTGGAGCCGCGCCTCGCCGCCGATCGTCAGTGCGCGCCCACCAACGCCCTTCACCCAGTCGGGCATCGCCCCGCCGCCGAGCGACGGTGCGCACTCGTCCCAGCCGGCGGCGGCGAGCGGCGAGCGGCCGGCGCGCGGATGGCTCGCCGCATCCCCCTCAAGGAGCCACTCGCGGCCGAACAGGTGCAGTGACCGCACGCGCCCGCCGAGCGATGGCACGACCTCAATCCGCGAATCGCCCCCCTCGAGGGCGATGAAACCGTGGGTCTCGCTCGCCGGCCGGCTCACGCGTGGGACATCCGCAGGGCGCGCGCTCAGACGATTGCGGCCAAGTCCACGCCGCGCGTCATCAGCACCCGCGCCACCGCCTCGCCGATCTTGTTGTTCGGCGTGCTCGCCCCGGCGGTGATGCCGATCCGGATCGGACCCGGCGCCGCGATCCAATCGGCGGTCTCGACCTCCGTGGCCGTGGCGAGGTCGCGGTGCCGCACGACGCCCCGCGCCGGATCGATCCCCGCCGCATCCTCGACGTGGAAGGTCCGCACGCGCTCGGCGCAGAGCGCCGCCAGCGAGATCGTGTTGCTCGAGTTGTAGCCCCCGATCACCAGCATCACGTCGAGTGGCTCCGTGAGCAACGCGTTCACCGCGTCCTGCCGGTCCTGCGTCGCGCTGCAGATCGTGTCGAAGGTCCGGAAGTTCGCCGCGCGGTGTTCCGCCCCGTGGGTGCGCTCCATCGCCGCACCGATCGCCTCGCCGATCGCCAGCGACTCGCGCGCCAGCATCGTCGTCTGGTTGGCGACGCCGATCCGCCGCAGGTGCACTTCGGGGTCAAAATGCGGACTCGCCGCGTGCGCGTACTTCGCCAGGAAGGCCGTGCGGTCGCCGCGCCCCTCGAGGTACGCCATCACGTCCTCGGCCTGTGCCATGTCCCGCACCACGAGGTAGGTGCCGTCGGGATGCTTCTCCACCTGCGACGCCGTCGCCCGGGTCTCCTCGTGGTAGTACTTGCCGTGGATCAGCGAGGTGAACCCGTCACGGGCGTACGCCTCGACGCGCTTCCAGACATTGAGGACCGATCCGCAGGTCGTGTCCACCATCACGCACCCCTTGGCGCGCAGCGTCTCGAAGTCGTGGATCGTCACGCCGAACGCCGGCAGGATCACCACGTCCTCCGGCTGCACGGCGGTGTAGTCGAACCCCGTGTCGCTTGGCGCGAGGAAGATGATCCCCATCTCGCGCAGCTTGGCATTCACGTGCGGATTGTGGATGATCTCGCCGGCCAGGTAGATCCGCCTGTCGGGGAACTTGGCCCGCGTCTGGTAGGCGTACTCCACCGCCCGTTCGACGCCGTAGCAGAAGCCGAACTCCTTGGCCAGCCGGATCGTGACCGGCCCCGCCTCGAGCGTGTGGTCCCGCGCGAGGAGGAGGTCCACGAGCTGGCCGTCGTAGTCGGTGGTCAGGGTCTCCTGCACCTCGGCCTTCAGGCCGAACCCCTTCCGGAAGTACGTGGACTCGGGCGTCATCCGGGAAAGATAAGGCGATGGGGGGGCGACCGCCTCGCGCTCCGGCGTCGCGGGCCCTACTTTTTCGCGCTATGGCCGAGCACTACGACCTCTGCGTGATCGGAAGCGGACCGGCTGGCGAGAAGGGCGCCGCCCAGGTCGCCTATTTCGGCAAGTCCGTCTGCCTGATCGAACGCGCCCCCAAGCCGGGCGGCGCCGCGGTCAACACCGGCACGATCCCCTCGAAGACCCTGCGCGAGACGGCGCTGTACCTGAGCGGCCTCCGCCAGCGCGGGCTCTACGGCGTCGAGTACCGGGTGAAGGCCGACATCACGATCGGCGACTTCATGCACCGGGAGCGCGCGGTGGTCGAGCAGGCCTGGCTGATGATCGAGCAGAATCTCGAGCGGCACGGCATCGCCCGGGTGCAGGGCGCGGCGCGGTTCGTGGATCCCCACACCGTGGAGGTCGCCCGCTACAAGCAGCCCGAGCGCCGCATCACCGCCGACGTCTTCCTGCTCGCGACCGGATCGCGCCCGTCGCATCCGCCGGAGATCCCGTTCGACGGCCGAATCGTCGTGGACAGCGACGACGTCCTCTCGCTGACCGCCATCCCGCGGCGGCTGGTCGTGATCGGCGGCGGCGTGATTGGCTGCGAGTACGCCGGCATCTTCGCCGCGCTCGGCGTGCGGGTCACGCTGATCAACAGCCGGGAGCGGCTGCTGATGCAGCTCGACGCCGACCTCTCCGACGCCCTCCGCAACGAGATGACCCGCCGGCTCGGCGTCCAGGTGGTGCTCGACGCGGCGGTCAGCGGGGTCCGGGTCGACGGTGACGTGGCGACCGTCGTCCTCGGCGACGGCCGCGAGCTCGCCGCCGACTGCGTGCTCTACTGCGCCGGCCGCGAGGGAAATACCGGCGATCTCGGGCTCGAGGCGGCCGGCGTGAAGGCCAACGCACGCGGCTTCGTCACCGTGGACGCCAACTACACCACCTCCACGCCGCACATCTACGCCGCCGGCGACGTCGTCGGCTTTCCCGCCCTCGCCAGCACCGGGATGGAACAGGGGCGGGTGGCGATGTGCCACGCCTTCGACCTCCGCTATAAGACGCAGGTCTCGACAATCCTGCCGTACGGTGTCTGGACCGTCCCCGAGATCGCCACCGTCGGCCTCGGCGAGGACGAGGCACGCGCCAAGGGACTCAAGGTCGAGGTGGGAAAGGCGTCGTTCCGCGGCAACCCGCGCGGCCAGATCATCGGCGACACGGAGGGGTTCGTGAAGCTCATCTTTCGGGTCGGCGACCAACGCCTGGTCGGCGCCAGCGTGATGGGCGAGGGCGCCTGCGAGCTGATCCACATCCCCGCCGCGGTGCTCCAGTTCGAGGGCACACTCGACTATTTCATCCAGAGCGTCTTCAACTATCCGACCCTCAGCGACGCCTTCAAGTACGCCGCCTACGACGGGCTCCAGCGGCTGCAGCGGCGCGTGAGCCGCGCGATGGAGGCCAACAGCCGCTCCCTCACGCCAGGCGTCGGCACACCGGTCACGCCGGGACCAGGTACGCCCTGAGCGCCTCCTTCACGAAGTCCGGCAGCGGCCGCTTCGTGATGGACTCCTTCTCGACGCAGACGACGGTCAGCGTGGCCGTCGCCCGGTGTGCGCGGTCCGATGCCCGGTAGGCCTCGAAGCGCATCGTGATGGACGTCTCGCCGATGCGCGTCACGCCGACCTCGACATCGAGCAGCTCATCCATCTGCGCCGGCGAGTGGAACTCCATCGCGAACGCCTTGCGCGGCAGCTGGACGTGGCGCTGGACGCGCATCACCTCGTAGGGCAGCCCCGCCGCCCGGAACATCTCGTGCTCGGCCGCCTCGAAGAACCGGATGAAGGCGCCGTAGTAGATGATGCCGAGCGGGTCGCAGTCGCTCCAGCGCACACGTTCCTGCACACGGTAGGGGAGTGGGCCGGGCACGCTCACTGAGGGGTCACCTGACAAGGGGTGGGGAGTATCACCGACGGCCATCGCCGGGCTAGAATGGTACCATGGTGGGGCGGGCCACGGTCACCCCGCCCCGCATTCCCGCCCGGAGGTTCAGATGCTCAAGACCGTCCTCGTCCCGCTTGATGGCTCATCGCTCGCCGAGCGTGCGCTGCCGATCGCCCTCGACATCGCCCGTCGCGCCGAGGGAGCGGTTCACCTTGTCCGGGCGCACACCCCGCTCGCCATCGTCGGCGCCACCGCCGAGGGCATCATGACGCAGGATATGCTGCGCGCCGACGATTCCCTGCGCGAGCGGGCACGGCAGTACCTGACGGCGCGGGCGTCGCGACTCGGCGCCGACGGGGGACTCCCCGTGACCGCCCACGTCGAGGACGGGAGCCCGGCGGGACTGATCACGCAGGTCGCCGACGAAATCGCTGCCGACCTGATTGTGATGACCACCCACGGCGCCGGCGGCTTCGCCCCGGCGTGGCTCGGGTCCATCACCGATGCCGTCATCCGCCATTCGCACCGTCCGGTGCTCGCCCTGCCGGCCAACGACGCGCGCGCCGACGTCCCGTTCACGCCGCGGCGCATCATGGTCACGCTCGACGGCAGCGACAACGCCGCCGCGATCCTCCCCGTCGCCCGCGCCCTCGCCGTCCTCTTCGGCGCACAGGTGGACCTCGTGCGCGCCATCTCGCCCTATGTGCCGGGCGATGTCGTCTCGGCGCTCGCCGCCGACACGCCCGACCCGTACGGCGTGGACATCTCGGCGGCGCGGGCCAAGGCGGAACTCGATGTCGTGGCACGCGAGCTCGAGGCGGCCGGCCTGATCACCCACGCCACCGTGCGCGTGGAGCTCTCGCCGACCCGCGCCGTGCTCGACCACATCAAGGAAACGGACCCCGACTGCATTGCCGTGGCCACGCAAGGGCGTGGGCTGTCGCGGTTCCTCCTCGGGTCCGTCGCCGACAAGTTGATCCGCTCCGGACTTCGCCCGACCCTCGTGCTGCGGCCACCGAAGGCGTAGCGTCGCGCCGGCGAGCGGTCCCGCCGGACCGGGGCGCGCGACGCTATCTTCGCCCGATGCCGCGCCCCCGTCAGCGAGCCACGTTCGGCGCGCCGCCCTTCGTCTTCGTCGGCGGCCGCCTCTGGCTCGACTTCGTCAACACCGACGACGCGCGCCTCGGCGTCCGTCACGATACGATCGGATCGTTCGAGCGGTTCGTGGGCTGGCTCGCCGCGGCGCGCGTGGTGGACACCGAACGTGCCGCCGCGCTCCAGCGCCGCGCGCTCGAGCAGCCGTCGGGCGCGACGGCGGCGCTGGTGGACGCCCGACGCGTCCGCGCAGCCCTCCGCGCGCTCGCCGAGCGCGGCCGCACCGACCAGGGCGAACGGGCGCGCGAGGCCGCGCTCGAGGAGATCAACCGCGTCCTCGGCCGCTCGGTCGGCACGCGGCGCGTCGAGGCGCTCCCCGACGGCGGCTATGCGCGCAGCTTCGTCCCCGTCGGCGACGCCTTCAGTGGACTGGTGATCCCGGTCATCGAGTCGGCGGTGGACACGCTGGTGCGCGGCGAACTCGTGCGGATCCACAACTGCGCCGACCGTCGCTGTCCACGCGTCTTCATTGACGTCACGCGCTCCCGCACGCGCCGGTGGTGCGATATGCGCAGTTGCGGCAATCGGGCCAAGGCCAAGCGCGCCCGGCGGCGCGGCTGAGCCGTCTCGCCTAGCGCCGGCGCCGCTTGCCGCGTTGAGGTCCGCGCTGCTTCTCCTGCGGCGTAAACGGCTCCTGCAGCATCGCCTGCACCTCGCCGAGCGAATTCCCCTTCACGGTGCCGCGCGCCCCACGGCTGACCGCGAAGCGCAGCGGCCGGTCGAGCGCAGGGAGTTCCTCCTCGACCAGCGTGCGCGCCAACTTCTCCGGCATCTGCAGCCGTACCACCCCGCGCGCGCCGTCGGCGTCCTCCTCCACCTCGTAGTGCAGCGTCACGGTGCGGTCGCGCACCTCGGCGGCCCCGGGGAGCGCCATCCAACGTGCGCGATCGGCCGCCGGGACGAACGCGTCGGGGTCGAACCGGAGCGGCGCGGCGCGGAATCCGTCGAGGTCGGCGACCCCGGCGAGTGCGGAATCGTACCAGGCCGCGAGCTCGGCCTGCGCCAGTCGCGGCGTGGTGCCGCCGCTGCGCCGCCAGACCTCGCGCACCTCGTCAATCGGCGCCCGGTTGCGCATCACCGCCGCGTGGTGCGCCTCGCCACGCGCCAAGGCCTCGGCGAGGGTGCGCCGCGCCGCGTCTTCCATCCCCGGCGGGAACGTCGAGACCGGCGTGCGTTCGCGCTCCAGCTCGAACCCGAAGTACGTCACCCGGCGCTCGAGCGCGAGCGGACGGTCCCGGTGCGCGCCATCGTACACCAGCCGCGGCGCGTGGACCGTGGCGTGCTCGCGCACGAGGTCGCGCGGGATTTGCGTGCCCTCGATTGCCGCCCGCGGCACGCCGAACTTGTCGGCGAAGTAGCGCAGCGTGCCGGCAACCGCCCCCCAGCTCCCGCAGACGCTCGTCTTCGAGACCCGCGCCTCGTCGCCGGTGGCCGTCTCCTCGTCAATCACCAGCGCAAACGGCTGGATCCGCGCGAGCAGCGCGATGAACCGCCGCTCCACCGCCGACGTCGTCCGCGGCATCGCCTGCGGCAGCGGTAGCCCGACCGACCGGTAGATGCTCGCCATCGCCAGCGCCGAGTCCTCGATCGCCTTGACCAGCACGCCGCGTCCCTCGGCCCACCGCTCGATGCTCGGATCGAAGAGCTGGCGCGGCAGGCCATACACCTCACCGAGGAAACCGCATTTCGTGTACGCCTCGGCGTAAACGTTGTACGTGGTGAGGTGGTCGCTCCCCGCCACGACCAGGCCGGCCAGGTCGCGGTCCTCGCGCGTCATCCGGTGCAGCGACTCCACGCTCGCCATCACCGCCACCACCGGCAGCAGGTCGTCATCGCAGTGCACCAGCAGCTCGGCCCAGGCACGGTCCACCGGCATCGCCTCGACTGCCTTGCCGTAGGTCGTCAACCGGCCGTTCTCGATGATCCCGCGCGACTCGAGGAAGGCCACCGCCTCGCGGTACGAGCGCTTGTCGAGCGGCACAGGGAGGTCGAGTTCGTCGGCCCGCACGCCGAGCGCGGCGCAGGTGAGCGCCACGCGCTCGGAGTCGCCGGCGAGCTGGAACTCCGGCGCCGTCGGCCGTAGCTGGTCGAACCGGATGTCGCGGTCGGAGAGGATGAAGACGCGCCCGCCGGCCACCCGCCCGTGCACGCGCCCCGCCATCTGCAGGATCTCGTTGGCGCCGAGGTGCAGCCGCGTCAGCACATTGCGGCCCTGCTCGACGACGTTGGCAAAACGCGTGTCGTCTATGACGACCGTGTCGAGGCCCCGCACGTTGAGCGCGCTCTGCCCGGCCGCCGTCATCGCAAGGAGGAAGGGCTTCTCCACCTCGCCCTCGAGGAAGGGACGGATCACGCGGATCGGCTCGCCGCCGTGGTAGAACGCGACCGCCATCCGCGGATGGCGCGCGCCGACGTCCGAGGCGACTTCCTCGACCCCCGCCCGCGTCGGCAGGAAGACGCCGATCCCGCGCCGCTCGCGGACCGCCCGCTGGAGGAAGCGGTCGTCGAGGAACGCCACCGGCTTCTTGCGCTCGACCTCCACCCGCGCCGCGCGCGTGGGGTCGAACGCGCTCGACTCGATCACCTCGGCGGCGTGCAGGTAGCGCGCGTAGAAGCTCGGGTCCACGGTGGCGGAGAGCCAGATGAATCGGCACCCCGTGCGCTTGCCCAGCGCCAGGCAGAGTTCGAGCTCGGCCGAGGTCTGATGGATCTCGTCCACCACGAGCGTGTCGTGCGGCCGGATGTCGCCGTCCTGGAACCACCGGCGCGCGATCCCCGTGGTGACGATCACGACGTTCCACGTCGGCGTCTCGGGCGTCGCCTCGCGCTCGCGGTTCACGACGCCAACGCGCAGGGCATCGGTCGCCAGCAGCGCCCTGGCAATCGGCTTCACGGCGAGGGTCTTGCCGGTGCCGGTGCCGGCGACGATGCCGAATCCCTCGCGCGGGCGAGCGTCGGAGACGGCAAGGCGCGTGGCGAGCGCCGTCAGGTCACTCCCCCGCGTCGTCCAGAGCAGCGTCTCGATGTCGAGGCCGAAGCCGAGTTCGATCGTCTCGCAGGCCGCGCGCGTTGGGGCGATGACGATGATCCGTCCGCGCTCACCGCCGCCGCGCACGAAGGCGTCGTGGTCCGGCGGGAGGTACGGGTCGCGGACGGGGCGGAGCGCGGGGTCGCTTACGGCCGCTCCGGGGCTCGCGGTTGGGGGCGCTGCGGGCGGCCGCGTGGCGTGGCCGGCGCACGCGGCGTGGTGTCGCGCGCGGCGGAGTCGGGGCGGAGCGTGATGTCGCGCGCGGCGGAGTCGGGGCGCGGCGCGGGCTTCGAGTCGAACGCCGTGGAATCCGAGCTCCGCGGCGAGGGTCCGAAGATCACGGTGCCATCTGACGGTTTCTGGCGCAACGCGGTCTGGCAGTCGGTCGGCGCCGGCTGCTGCGCGGGCGCGACGTTCGCCATCCAGATGCGGCACTTTCCCGCCGGGGGGATCATGTGTGCAGGGATGGTCGGCGGCGGCGCGGGTCGCCGTGTGCTCCCCTGCGCGCCGAGCGCCAGCGGGGCCGCGGCAAGCGCAAGGAGGACGAGGGCGTTCCGCAACGGTCCGGTCATTGGCACGCGATGATGGGGGATTTGGTCGTACCCGAGAGGGGAACGCGCGTTCGGACGTATCAGGTCGGCACTCATTCGTCCCCGAAGCTGATGCCCAGCCGCCGTGCCGTCTGCACGACGTCGTGCGAGGGGTCCACCCGTTTCGGCTCCCGGAGCGCCTCGGCGATCGGGACCGTGACGATGTTCGGCGTCTGCAGCGCGACCATATGGCCCCATTTCCCGTCCGCCACCGCCTGCGCGGCGGCGCCGCCGAACCGCGTGGCCAACAGGCGATCGTACCCGGTCGGCATCCCCCCGCGCTGCAGGTGCCCGAGCACCATTGACCGGCATTCCTTCCCGGTCCGGTCCTGGATCGTCCGCGCCAGGCGTTGGGCAATCCCGCCGACGCGACGCTCCTGCCCCGGCAGCGACTCGCCGACCACCGACGCCGCGCCGCCGTCTTCGTGCGCCCCCTCGGCCACCACGATGATCGCGAACTTCCGCCCGCTGCGGTCGCGCTCCATCACCGCGTCGCAGACGTGCTCGACCCGCCAGGGGATCTCGGGGATCAGCACCACGTCCGCCGTCCCAGATACGCCGGAATGCAGCGCAATGAACCCCGCATCGCGGCCCATCACCTCCAGCACCATCACCCGGTCGTGGCTCTCCGCCGTGGTATGCAGCTTGTCAATCGCCTCGATCGCCGTCTGCACCGCGGTGTCGAAGCCGAACGTCGTCACGGTGCCCGCGACGTCGTTATCAATCGTCTTCGGCACGCCGACGATCCGCATCCCCTTGTCCACGAGCTTCTGGGCGATTGCCAGCGACCCGTCGCCGCCGATCGAGATCATCGCCTGGATTCCGAGATTGCGTGCGTTCCCGATGAGTTCGTCGGAGCGGTCCACCTCCTTCCACGAACCGTCCTTCTGCCGGACGGGAAAGGCGAACGGATTGCCGCGGTTGGTCGTGCGGAGGATCGTCCCGCCGAGGTGCGCAATGCCGCGCACGGTCTCGGCGGTCATCGGGATCACCTCGTCCTCGCCGAGCAACCCGGCGTAGCCGCGCTTGACGCCGAGCACCGTCCACCCGCGTCCGAGCGCCGAGAGGACGGCGGCGCGGATCACCGCATTGAGCCCGGGCGCATCGCCGCCGCCGGTGGAGATCGCGAGACGCATCTGGACTACAGGTGGGAGGTGGGAGGTGGGAGGGCGTCGCCGCGCTAAGTCCCTTGGAACAGTAAGGTGGTGCCGCGGGAGGGGATGGACAACCGCGAGGGCTCTCCCGTCTCCTATGTTACCTCTCACCTCTCACCTGTCGGCTGTCACCCGTCATCTCAGCGTTCGGTAGTCCACGCCGGCCAGGTTCGCCAGACGCGCAATCGTGCTGTCCTGGCGCGCCACGACGCCGCGGAGCGAGTCGAGCGTGAACTGCAGTTCCGTGGTCCGCAGGGTGAGGTCGTTCAGGATGTCGGCGAGGTCGGTCAGCTGCTGCGCCTGGTCCAGCTGCTGCTGCGGGTCGGTGTAGCAAGCGCCGGCGAAAACGACGGCAACGGCCAAGGCGCGGAGACGGGCGGTGAGCGAGGGCATCGGCGCGGTCCGAGCTGGGGGGGGGGCGGCGCAACGGCGCGCACCGGCGTGCGGCGGCGGGGTGCCGGTCGCGTGGAAGAATCTACCTACCCTGCGCGCGTCCCGTCCGCCCGTTCAGGAGGCCGCCAATGCGCCCCGGGGTCACCCTCGCCGAGCTGATCGTCGTCTGCACCTTCACCGCGCTCGTCGCCGGGATCGGCATCCCGCGCGCGCAGTATGTCCTCGACGGACTCCGGCTCCGCCAGGCGGCGCACGAGGTGGCCGGCGCACTCACCCTCGCCCGTGCCGCCGCCATCCGCCGCGGCGCCTCCGCCCGGCTCATCGTGGACGAAGCGGCGGGGAGCGTCCGCGTCGAAAGCGCGGGCGACACCCTGCTCCTCCGCCAGCTCGCCCGGCTGCACCGCGTCGCCCTCCGCGCCTCGCGCGACACAGTCACCTACGCCCCATCAGGACTCGGCTACGGCGTGGCGAACTCGACAATCGTCCTCACGATCGGCGCACGCGCCGAGACGCTGACCGTCAGTCGGCTCGGACGGATGCGGACATCGTGGTGACGGCAGGTGGTTCAAGTCCCGAAGTCATACCCGATGACCGAGATCCGCGGAATCTCCTGGCCCACCATCCGCTCGATCGTCCGCACCATCCCGATCTCGTCGGCGCACATGAACGTGAACGCGTCCCCCTCCTTCGCCGCGCGGCCCGTGCGCCCGATCCGATGCACGTAGTCCTCGGCCTGCTGCGGCACGTCGTAGTTGATCACGTGGGAGATCCCCGTGATGTCGAGGCCGCGCTGGGCGATGTCCGTCGCGACGAGCACCTGCACCTTGCCGTCCTTGAACCGCTGCAGCGCCAGCTCCCGCTGTGCCTGGGTCTTGTCGGCGTGCAGCGCGTCGGCCTTGAACCCGGCGTCCAGCACGTGCCGCACGACCTTGTCGGCGCCGTGCTTGGTCCGCGTGAACACCAGCACCGAATCGTTCGCCAGCATCTCGCCGAGCAGGTGTGTCAGGAGCTCGGTCTTCTTGTGCTTCGGCACCGGGTAGACGTAGTGGCGCACGGTGCTCGCCGCCGCCGACCGCCGCCCGACCTGCACCACCACCGGTTTCCGCAGGTACTTCCGCGCCAGCGCCTCGACCTCGGGCGGCATCGTCGCCGAGAAGAGGAGCGTCTGCCGGTAGGGATGGATCGCCGCGACGATCCGGTTGATCTGCGGCGCGAACCCCATATCGAGCATCCGGTCCGCCTCGTCGAGCACGAGGACCTCGATGTCGTCGAACACCACGTTCTGCTTCTCGAGGTGGTCTATCAACCGGCCCGGCGTCGCGACGATCACGTCCACCCCCCCGCGCAACGCCTCGACCTGGGTGTCGTACCCGACGCCACCGTACACCGAGACGACCTCGAGCCCCGTGCCCTGGCCGTACTTGCGGATGCTCGCCTCCACCTGCTGGCAGAGCTCGCGCGTCGGCGTGAGGATCAGCGCGCGCGTCCGCTTCGGTCCGCCCATCAGCCGCTCGATGATCGGGATGGTGAATGCGGCGGTCTTCCCGGTGCCCGTCTGCGCGAGCCCCATCAGGTCGCGCCCCTGGAGCGCGAGCGGCACCGCCTGCGCCTGGATCGGCGTCGGCCGCTCGTAGCCCGCCGCGACCAGCGACGCGAGCATCGGGTCGCTCAGGCCGAGGTCGGCGAACGTGATCTCGATCGTGCTCGCTTCCGCCTGGGCGAGCGTCGGTGTCGCCACGTCCTCCGCGACCTTTTGTTTCGTTGGCATCCCCCGAAACCTAGTCGGCGAGGTCAGCCAATAACATTGCGTTCACCCGATCCGGCACTTCCTCCATCACCACGTGGCCGCCGTCCACGATCCAGGTGAGCCTCCCGTGGGGGAGCGCTGCCGCGAGACGCTTCGCCTGGCCGGGCCGCACTGTCCGATCCCGCGTCCCGAAGATCAAGTGCGTCGGCGTCGTCAGCCGCGCGAGTGGCGCCGCCTCCCAGAGCGACCACGGGAACTCCCGCAGCATCTGGAGCGCCGCGCGCACCACCGCCGGAAACTGCGTCGGTGCCCAGTACTCGTCCACGTCGCGCTCGGTGAACCACCCGAGCTTGCCATACACGCGCCGCTGCACGAAGGCCACCAGCTGGCGCGGCACGAGCTTCGAGGGGAGGTCGCCCGGCGGCGCCGGCAGCAGCGGCGCGAGCGCGCGCCAGGGCGGCACCAATCCAAACCCCACGGCGCCGAAGAGCACCAGCCGCGACACGCGCGCCGGCGCGTCGAACGCCAGCTGCACCGCGACCTTGGCGGCCATTGACTGCGCAACAATCGCCGCGCGCGGGAGCGCCAGCGCGTCCATCAGCCCGAGCACCGAGCGGACGAACGCCTCGAGGCGGTAGCTCCCCGGCGCCGCCGGCGCATCGGAGAGCCCGTGCCCGTGGAGGTCCGGCGCGACGACGCGATGTCCCGCCGCCGCCAGCGCGAGGATGTTGTGCCGCCAGAGATAGGCCGTCACCGCCCAGCCGTGCAGCAGCAACACCGGCGGACCGGCGGCCGGGCCGGCCTCGAGGACGCGAAGCGTCAGGCCATCGGCGTCGCGGACGCGCCGCACGCGAATCCCCGGCACCCCGGCGGGGAACCACTCGTCGATCGGCAGGCGATTGGCCACGCGACCGCGCCCCGGCCGACCGTCAGACCAGGTTGATCGGGCGTCCCGAGAGCCGCGCGATGAGACCGACCCGGAACGTCACATCGGCCCACCGCTCGTCCCCACCGTGAGTCTGTTCGAGCGGATACATCGGCCAGACGTACGGATCGGAGCTCTTCGGCATCGCCATCCCCTTGTGCGGATGCCAGACGCCGTCGCGCCCGCAGTCGTCCACGAAGCGCTCGTACATCTTCGTCCACGTCTCGTTGCGGCGGAGGTAGCCGAGCCGCGCCACCAGCTCAAGCCACGCCAGTGCGAACGGCACGTCGGCCTCGACGGCGTTGCGATGCGGCAGGCGGTCGCCGAGGACGACGTACGGCATCGGCACGAGGTGCGACCCGACCTGTTGCACCGACTCCTGACGCGGCAACGGCCGCGTAAGATAGGCGTAGAGCAGCTCCATCGCCTCGTAGTGCTCGCTCTGGAAGAGCGGCATATGGGCGATCAGGTGCAGCGCGTAGATGGACGGCGGGGATGCGTCCGGGTGCAGCACCTGGCGATTCCCCACCCGGATCCACGGCTTCTCGGCGAGCGGTGAGCGGAGGAACTCGGCAATTCGGTCGATCGTCCGTCGGGCGAGACCGCGCAGCCGCGGGTCGCTCTCGAACCCCGCCGAGGCGAGCGCGGCGCCCGCCGCCTCGCGCAACAACTGTCGCTGCGCCTGGAGGTACTCCGGCTCCACGCGCGGACGCGTCGGCGCGAGCTCGTACAGCTGCTCGCGCTCGCTGTCCTCGGCGAGCAGGCGGAAGAGGTTCCGCCGCGCGTGGTAGAGCGCCGGCCCGTCCTTGTCCCAGCCGTACTCAAGCAGTCGCCGATAGGCAGGGATCGTCCCGATGCCCTCGAAATGCTCGGCCCGCTGCGTCGGAAGTGTGAGCATCGCGTCGTTCCAGATGCCCGCCGACGACGCCTGCACGCCGAGTTCGATTGCCGGCGCGTAGCCGTACGGGATGAGGGCGAAATCCGGCGGGACCGACGACCCGAGTTTGGCGACGTCCATCGCCGCCCGGTACTGGATTGGCGGTGACGCGTGGCTCAACAGCCACTCAAGCGCAAAATCGACGGTCGGCTGCGGCGGCGGCGGCGGCGCGAAGATCGACGCCGGCACAACGATCGGTATGGTCAAACGAAAATCCTTAGCTAACGCCTTATGAGACAACAAGTTGGGGCTTATGCACAAAAGTCGGACCCCACCGAAGCCGTAAAGGATACCCTTTTGCGCGGAAAGCGCCAGATTGCCAGCAATGCGCGGTGAGTTCGTGGATATCGGTGGACGGCGGCTCTACTACTACGCGGCGGGGTCGCGCGGGGCCGGAGACCCGGTCGTCTTCCTCCACGGATTCCCCACGTCGTCGCGACTCTGGCACGCGGTGGTCCGCGACTTCCCGGCGGGGCATCGGCTCGTAGTCCTGGACCTCCCGGGCTACGGGAGGAGCGACCCGCTTCCGAGAGAAGGTGGGTCGGCCGGCTGCGGGGCGCACGCGCGTGCGGTCCTCTCCCTGCTCGACGAGCTCCGTATCGCCCGCGCCTGCCTGGTCGGCCACGGCTTGGGGG
Source organism: Gemmatimonadaceae bacterium (assembly GCA_040901985.1). Lineage (GTDB taxonomy): Bacteria > Gemmatimonadota > Gemmatimonadetes > Gemmatimonadales > Gemmatimonadaceae > Pseudogemmatithrix. The sequence goes on along the minus strand of JBBDYC010000008.1, from coordinate 178,406 downwards.
GCGGGGTGGCCCAGGCGGTCGCCGTACAGTGGCCAGAGCGCGTCTCGGCGCTGGCACTGGTCGGCAGCGCCGGGTTCGGGATTCCGCCGCGCCGGATGGCCCGGGTGGCCCGGGCGATCGGCCCGCTTGCCCGTCGCGCGCCGCCCGGACTCCTGGCCAGCCTGGTGCATGGCGGCGTGCGCCGCGGCTTCGCCGACACCGACAGGAGCCACCTCACGCTCGACACCTGCCTCCACGCTTTTACCACCCGCGCCGGTCGCGACGCGTTGGCCAGGCATCTTGCCGCTCTCGGCGAGTGCGGCACCGCCGAGTGGTCGGCTCGGCTAGGCGAGCTGCGCATCCCGGCAGCCGTGATCTGGGGCCACGACGACCCCTTCTACCCGGTGGCCCAGGGCGCGCGACTTGCCGCGGCGATACCCGGGGCGACCTTCGAGGTCATCGCTGGCGCCGCGCATTTCGTGCCGGAGGATTCGCCGGACCAACTGCGCCGCTCGCTCGATGCCCTACTTGCGCGGCTCGCGTGACTCGTCCACCGCCTCGGCGACGCGCTGCACATCGCGCGCGAGCGCACGCATCTCCTCAGTGAGCGGCCCCTGATCGGACAGTCGCGCGGCGATGCCCGAGTTGCGCAACTTCATCAGGTCGAGCTTCATCGTCCCGAGTACGAGCACCGCGTGATCCTGCTGGCGGGCCAGCTCGGTGCGCCGCTCGGCGAGCTCGGTGAGGGTGCTCAGCTGGCGGCGGAGGAGGTCTACGTGGCGCGCCCGCTCGGGCGCGTCTTCCGGTTGCGCCTCGGCCTCTGAGAGGCGTCGTTGCAGGCGCACCAGCGCCTCCGGCGAGGCATCCTCGTCGAGCGAATGGAGGGCAATCGCCAGCGTCCGCGCGCGCTCGACAAGCGCCTCGACGGTGGGGAGGATCTCCGGGAGCAGTGACTTCTCGCTCGCCTGGAGGCGGGCAAGAAGCGCACGGATCTGCGCCCGTGCCTCATAGGCCTCGCGGACTACCGGGCCCCGGGGACCGTCGAGCACCTCGGCCGGCACGCTGTCGAGCACTGCCTCGGCGACCGACGAGGCCGCCGGCGCCGGGAGTCGCGCCTCGAGTCGGCCGAGCGGCTGCTCGTCGCCGCGGTGCCGCGGCCGGGCCGGGCTGCGAAAGACGTCGCGTAACGGAATCCCGTCGGCCCAGAGGTCGCTGAACCCCTTCGCAATGCCAAAGCCGAACGCGAGCGCCGGGAAGAGCACCCAGGGGAAGCCCGGCGACGTGACGAGGTTGATCACGGTCATCACTGCAATCGCCGCCGCCGCGCCGCCGATCTTGCGCCGCAGCCGCGCGATCCGCTCCTCGGCCGTGCGCTGCTGCAGCCGGACGTGGCTCAGCGACTGCGCGGCGACCCGCAACTCCTCGCGCACCGCCCGCGGCTGGCCCCGCACCCGCTCCTTCCACTTTCGCGTCTCCTCGCGCCACTGGCGGAGCGCCTCCTTCCCGTGCTCGCGCGTGCTCGGGTCGAACATCCAGTCGTTCGGCAGCGGCGGGAAGGCGGGGGCAGGGAGGGGTGTGCGCTGGCGGAGCTCGTTGATCCGCTCGAGGGCGGGGATCGGCTCGACCGACTCCGGCACGAGGGGAATCGCGCCCGAACCGCGGCTCCGGCGCGGCGCCGGCAAGGGCGCGTCATCGGCCAGCGCGGCGCGGAAGAGCGCGGCGTCCGACCACCGCTGGTCGCGGCCCTTCTCGAGCGCGGTCTCGATGGCCAGGACCAGGTTCTGCGGCAGGTCGTCGCGCACCTGCGCGAGCGGGCGCGGGCGCTCGCTGAGGTGCTTCATCAGCATCGCCGGCGTGTTGGTCGCCTGGAACGGCAGCTCGCCGGCGAGCATCTGGTAGCCGACGATCCCCAGCGAATAGAGGTCGGCGCGGCCATCCACCTCGCGCTCGCCCATCGCCTGTTCCGGGCTCATATACGACGGCGTGCCGACGGCGATCCCGGTGGCCGTCAGGCGCTGGTCCCCCTCGGCGGCGCGGGCGATCCCGAAGTCGGTGACGAGCGCGCGGCCACTGCTCCGCTCGAGCAGGATGTTGTCGGGCTTGATGTCGCGGTGCACCACGCCCTGCTGATGCGCGTAGTCGAGGGCGTCGGCCACCTCCCGCAGGATCCGCCGCACCTCGGGGACCGGTGGGCGCGGCTCGCGGTGCAACCGCGCGGCGAGTGACTCTCCCTCGACCAGTCCCATTGCGAAGTAGACGAGGCCGTTGGCCTCGTCCACCGAGTGGATCGGGACGATGTGGGGGTGCGACAGCCGCGCCGCCATCTCGGCCTCGCGGAGGAATCGCGTGCGCACCTCCTCGCGGTAGGCAAGCTCCGGCGGGAGGACCTTCAGCGCGACGCGGCGGCGGAGGCGGGTGTCGCGCGCCCGGTACACCACCGCCATCCCACCGCGACCGATCTCGGCCTCGATCTCATAGAGCCCCGCGACCGCCGCCACGCACCGTGCGAAGAGTGGGTCGTCACTCACGTCGCGCGGGACGCTCCAGCCGGGACATCGCATCCCCCACGTACACCGCGCTGTCCACTTCCTTCGCCAGCTGCATCGCCGCCTCGGCCACCGACGTCACGTGCTGCCAGCTCTGGTTTCCCGACTTCAGCCGGAGGATGTCGTACTTGAGGTTCTGCAGCGCCAGCGCGCAGCTCTCGAGCTTCCCCGCGTACTCGCCGCGGCGCATCTCGAGCTCCGCGGCAGCCCGGCGGTTGCGCTTGAGCGAGGCCAGCCGGCGGACCCGCGTCTCGCTCGCCGCGTGGTCGAGCGGATTGGCCTGCGCCTCGAGCGTGGTGATCTCCCGCCCCATCGCCGCCAGCGACCCGGTGCCGGCCTCGGCCTCGAGCGTGGACAGCGCCGACGCCAGCCCGAGCACGCTCTCGGCGAGCTGGCGCGCCGTCGGCCCCACGTCCGGGATCCGCGCCTGATCCGCCTTGGGTAACGTCTCCACGAGGCGCAACACCTCCTCGCGGTCCAGCAGCGCCTGGCGCGCCGTCGCCGCGTGGGGCCCCGACCCGAGCGCTGCCGCATCGGCGGTCGAGAGCGCGTTCACGCCGGACTCCGGCGAGACGGTCCCCGCACTCAGCCGGCGACGACGATCGCGCTCACGCACCTCGGCGCGCTTCTGCGGGCTGAAGATCGCCTTCGCGTCGTCGAGCGTCTCCGCCGCCACGTCCACGATCATCTTGTCGCGCGGCTGCTTGAACACGTCGCGCCAGTCATAGCCGTCGCTCCAGAGGCGTGCGTACTTGTATGCGACGCTGATGCCCCAGAAGGCCGAGATGATCAGCAGGTTGGGGCCAATCAGCGAGATCACAAAGAGCACACCGGTCACGAAGAGGAACGGCGCGATCGCCTTCCGGAACCCGATGACCTTCGGGTCCATCCAGCGCACGAGTTCCGCCGGCGTCGGGGCGTCGGGGTCCATCGGCGCCACCGGCGTCCACGACGGCGTGGATTGCGGATACGCCGTCCCCGCGCGCACCGGCAGACTCGGCACGATGCCCGTCTCCAGCGCCTGGACGAACTCCCGCGCATTGCGGAAGCGATCCTCGGGGTTCTTCTCGAGGCAGAGCATCACCGCCCGCGCGAGATCGGGCGGCACGTTCGCCCGCTGGTCAATCGGGACCGGCCGCTCCGAGAGATGCTTCACGAGGAGCGCCGGGGTGCTCGTCGCGTTGAACGGGAGGTCGCCGCAGAGCATCTGGTAGGCGACGATCCCCAGCGAGTAGAGGTCGGTGCGGCCATCAATGTCGCGGTCGCCCGCCGACTGCTCGGGCGACATGAACGCCGGCGTGCCGATTGCGATCCCGGTCGCCGTCAGCTTCGCCTCGGCGCCCTCGCTCACCGCGCGCGCGATGCCGAAGTCGGTCACCATCGTGCGCCCGGTCGTTGCGTCGAGCAGGATATTGTCCGGCTTGATGTCGCGATGGACGGTGTTCTGCGAGTGCGCGTAGGCCAACGCGTCACCCACCTCGCGGAGGATCCGACGCGCCTCGTCCGGCGGCACCGGGCCGCGCGTCGCGATGCGCGTCCCGAGGTTCTCCCCCTCGACAAACGCCATCACGAAGTAGACGAGCCCCTCGCGCTCGTCCACCGAGTAGATCGGCACGATGTGCGGATGGCTCAGCTGGGCCGCCATCTCCGCCTCGCGCAGGAAGCGCGACCGGATCTCCGAGCGGAACGCGAGCTCCGGGGGCAGGACCTTGATCGCCACCGGCCGCTTGAGCCGCCTGTCGCGTCCCTTGTACACGATCCCCATCCCACCGCGCCCGACCTCCTTCTCCACCTCGTACTGCGCGTCGAGCACCCGCACGACGTGCGAGCGCAGTTCGGCGTCGGACTGGCTGAGGCGGGATTCGCTCACGATGCGGTTCAGGATTCGGGGACCGGCGAACGGAGGACGATACCACCCCGCTTGCCTTGACACCAATGCGCGGTGGCACCGTGGCAGGCCCTACGTCAGGACGGCGGTCTAAAGTTGCAATCCCCGCCAGGATGTCGTAAGTCAGGGCGGAACGCTCCTTGCGAGATTGGGTCCTACCCAGGCGCTCCCACGCGCCCCTCTCTCGCGGACCCGGACCTCCTCAATGGCCACTCGCCAGACCCTTCCCGTCCTTCCTCTTCGTGGAACGGTCATCTTCCCCGGACTCACGGCGCCCATCGCGGCCGGCCGCCCGGGCACGCTCCGTGCCATCGAGTCGGCGCTCAAGGGCGATCGGTTGGTCTTCGCCGTCGCCCAGCGCGACAACGCCGAGGAACCGGCGCCGGAGATCCTCTACTCGATGGGCGTCGTGGCGCGAATTGGACAGATCCAGCGCGGCCTCGGCGGCGTCCAGTTGCTCCTCCACGGCGAACAGCGCGCGAGCTCGTTGCAGTACTCGACCAGCGAGGGATTCCTCGCCGCCGTGGTCGTGGACGCCGAGGAGATGACGCCGCTCGACGACAAGGATGCGGCGTTCGAGGCGCTCCACAAGGAGATTCGCGAGCGCGCCGGTGAACTCGGCGAGCGGCGCGGGCTCCCCGAGGAGGTCGTGCACCAGGTCCTCGACTCGGTCACCGAACCGGGCCGGTTCGCCGACCTCGTGGCCGGCTACATCGAGCTCTCCGTCCCCGAGAAGCAGGGTCTCCTCGAGACCCTCTCCGTCGAGGAGCGGCTCCGGAAGGTCCTCGTGCACGTCCAGCGCCAGATCTCGCTCCTCGAGGCGCAGGACGAGATCAAGTCGCAGGTGCAGGAGGAACTCGGCGAGCGCCAGCGCGAGATGTTCCTCCGCGAGCAGATGAAGACAATCCAGAAGGAGCTCGGCGACGACGACCAGAGCAAGGAGATTGAGGAGCTCCGCGCGAAGCTCACCAAGCTTGTGCTCCCCAAGGAGGCGCGCACCGAGGTCGAGCGCGAGCTCGGGCGCCTCGAACGCGCCGGTCGCGAGTCAATGGAGGCGCAGGTCATTCGCACCTACCTCGAGTGGATTGCCGAGTTGCCGTGGAACACGCGCTCGGACGACCAGCTCGACCTCACGCACGCCTCGACGGTGCTCGAGGAGGATCACTACGGCCTGCAGGACGTGAAGGACCGCGTGCTCGAGTTCCTCGCGGTGCGTCAACTCCGCGCGCAGCAGCTCTCCGACGAGATGGACCGGACCGGGGAGTTCCCGGTGGCGAAGCTCAAGGAGCGCGCCGAGGAGGCTCCGTCGGCGCCGACGCCACGCAAGAGCAACCACGACGACGACGCCCGCACGATCACCGACAAGCGCGAGGCCAAGGCCCGCGCGATGGCCAAGGGACCGATCCTCCTCTTCTCCGGCCCGCCGGGCGTCGGCAAGACGAGCATCGCCAAGTCCATCGCCCGCGCGCTCGGCCGCGAGTACGTGCGCATCGCCCTCGGCGGCGCCCGCGACGAGGCCGACATCCGGGGCCACCGCCGCACCTACGTCGGCGCGATGCCCGGCCGGATCATCCAGGGGATGAAGCAGGCCGGGACCAAGAACCCCGTCTTCCTGCTCGACGAGGTGGACAAGCTCGGCGTGTCGTTCCAAGGCGACCCGTCGAGCGCGCTCCTCGAGGTGCTCGACCCCGCGCAGAACGACACCTTCACGGACCACTACCTCGGCGTGCCATTCGACCTCTCCGAGGTCCTCTTCATCGCGACCGCGAACTTCATCCAGAACATCCCCGGGCCGCTGCTCGACCGGATGGAGGTCGTGGAGTTCGCCGGCTACACCGAGCGCGAGAAGGCCGCGATCGCCAGGAAGTACCTGATCCCGCGTCAGCTTGAGGAGAACGGCCTCGCCGGCAAGGAGCTGACGTTCGACGACGGGGCGATCGCAGCGTTGGTGACCAAGTACACGCGCGAAAGCGGCGTGCGGCAGCTCGAGCGCGAAGTGGGCAAGGTGGCGCGCAAGGTCGCGCGGCGGATTGCCACCAAGGCGGGCGCCGACCCGACGGTGAACGGCGTCATCACCGCCGACGAGGTGCGCGAACTCCTCGGTCGGCCGAAGGTGCACCCCGAGAAGGCCAACGTCGCGCACGAAGTCGGGATCGCGACCGGGCTGTATTACACGCCGATGGGCGGCGACATCATGTTCGTCGAGGCCTCGGTGCGTCCGATCACGACGCCGGCGCCCGGCGATGCGGCCGGCTCGGCGGCGCCGGTCGCGTTGATCCTCACCGGACAGCTCGGCGACGTGATGAAGGAGTCGGCTCGTGCGGCGTTCACCTACATCACCAAGAACGCCGAGAAGCTGGGCATTCCGCGCTCGCGGCTCGGGACGGTCGAGACGCACATCCACGTGCCCGCCGGCGCGATTCCCAAGGACGGCCCGTCGGCCGGCGTGGCGATCTCGACCGCCCTGGCCAGTGAGATGAGCGGACGCCCCGTGCGGAAGGACCTCGCGATGACCGGCGAGATCACGCTCCGCGGTCGCGTCCTGCCGATCGGCGGCGTCAAGGAGAAGGTCCTCGGCGCGCTGCGCGCGGGCATCACCGACGTCATCCTGCCCAAGGACAACGAGGCCGACGTGGAGGACGTGCCGGAGGAGGCGCGGAAGGCGCTGCGCTTCCACTTCGTCGAGTCGCTCGAGCAGGTCCTCGCACTCGCGTTGCTCCCCGAACCGAGCAAGGGGGCCGGCGAGCCGCTCGCCGTCGTCGCCTAGCGCCTAGTGGTCGTCGGGAGGCCGGACAATCGGCTCGACCCGCCCCGACTCGGTCACGACCCCAATCGGGCCCGTCGGCTCGGCCAGCTTCACTGGCGGCGCCATCAACAGCGCCATCAGGCTCGGCGGCGGCACCGTGTAGGCGTCGGCGGTGAGGACGTTCGCGGTGTAGCCCATATCGGCAAGCGACTGGACCGTCATCTTCGAGAACGGGTTCAGGCCGGTGTTCAGGAAGCCCGTCATCAGCTCGGTGCGGAAGACCGATTCCTTCCAGTGCGAGTTGATCGTACCGCTACCGCACGAGACGGTGAGATCGAGACAGTCCTCAATCGGCACGCCGCCGCCGCAGAACGCGCCGCCGCCGTGGTCGTTGATGCAGGCGTCCTTGGCGAGGGTGCCGGTGAAGAACGGCTTCACCGTCGGCGCGGTTCCGTTCCGCAGGCCGAGCGTTCCCCAGAGCGTGCCGATGCCGATGACGTGGAGCATTTCGTGCAGGATCACCGACTCGAGCGTGCCCTGCGCCAGCATATTGTCGAGGTCCGCACTGTCGAAGCGCATCCGGCCGATCACCGTCAGCGAAGGGCCGATCGCTGCGCTGCTGCTCCGGATATAGCAGGGGCCCGCCGAGCCGAGAATGCCGCCCGCCCCGTCAATCGGTTCCACAGTCGCGTAGATGATGATGCCCTCGGTCGGTACCGTCTCGGCGATCGTTACCCCGGCCACGCACTGCCCCGGCGTGGACTCCGACGTCACGATTGCCGCCGAAAGCGCGCCGACGATCGTCGCGCGAATCCGATTCACGGCGTTCGTGAACGCCTGCTGCACGCCCTCGGCCGGCAGCCCGCCGTTATAACGCAGCTCGAGCGGATACGCCGTCAGGATGGTCGCGGGGATCACCAACTGCGCCGACCCGGAGAACGCGAGGAGCGCCTGATCCCCGCCGAGTCGGCCGAGTGTCCAGGTCGGCGCGGTGGCCTCTCCCGCCCCGTCGGCCACCGAGTTCTCGCCCGAGGAGAGGCTACCCCCACCGGCGGCGATGCCCCACGCCACGCTCTCGCCGGGAAGCGGATTATTGTAGAGGTCACGCACCCGGACACGGATCGCCGTCGCCAGCGCAGCGCCGGCGAGCGCGCTCTGGCCGCCGCCCTCAACCACCACCAGGTTGTGAGGCGGACCGACGACCGTCGTGGTCGCGAACACCGCATCGGGCACTCCATCCACCGCGACGGTCACGACCTGGGAACCGGGCGTTGTACCGACGGTCCACGTGCCGATTGACGTCTCGCCACCGGCCGAGACGGCCGGCGCCCCGGTCACGGACCCGCCGCCATCCGTCACGGTGATCGTCACCGGGAGCCCCGAGAGGGCGTTCCCCTCGGCATCGCGCACCACGAAGGTGGGGGCGGGATTGATCACCGAGCCAACCATCACGCTCCCTGGCGGCACTGTCTCCGCGGTGATGCTCGCCGGCGGGTCCTGCACCACGGCGGTGAATCGCACCGTTGGCAGTGCACCGACGGTCGCCGTGAGTCCCTGCTCGCCGCTTCCGTCGAGGCCGACCGTCCAAGTCGGCGCGGTCGCCACTCCCGTGGCGTCGCTCAGCGAAGTGGTCCCCGAGGGGAGGTCGCCGCCGCCCGCATCCACCGCCCACGTCACGGTCACGCCCGGGACGCCGTTGTTATGAACATCGCGGACGCGGACGCGGATCGGATTGGGGATCGGCCCGTTCTCCGGCGCGCGCTGCAGGTCGCCCTCGACCATCACGACCGCCGTCGGGGCGCCTGGCGTGGCTTCGAGGGAGAAGACCACCGGCGCCAGGTCCTGCACGGTGACCGTCACCGACTGTCCGCCGGCGCCCGTACCGAGCGTCCACTCGCCAATCGGCGTCGGGCCGGCGAGCGTTTTCACCGGCGCATTGGCGATGGAGCCACCGCCCGCGGTGACCGCGACGCTCACCGTCACGTTCTTGATCGCCTTTCCGCTTGCCGTGCGCACCTCGAACGTCGGCGCCGTCGCGACCACGCTGGCCACGACCGCCGACGGGAGCGTGGTCGCCGAGATGGCGACCACCGACGCCGGCACCGGGGGCGCGGCGTCCTTGCACGACGCAACGGCGACCAGGACCACCGCCGCCATCAACAGGCGCTTCAGCACGAGAACCCCTGCTCGGAATGCAACGGTGGGAGTGTCAGAACCGGCTTCACGGACGCCGCGGCCGGATGGGAACCAACTTGCCGGTGGAATCCACCTCATACAACGGGCCGAACGCCGAGTCGTAGCCGATGATTTCCGGCAGCGCCGCCGTCGTATCTACCCTCGGAGGCGTCCGCCCGGTCACCGCGGCGCTTCCCGACCGGACGCTGTCAACGCCGCCGACGCTGTCGCCCGCGGAGATCGTGTCCGCGCTCGCGTCGTCGGCCGGCGGCACCGCCGGGCGCCGTTCGCACCCGGCCAGCGCGGCGCCAAGCGCCAGGATCGGGACCCAGATCCTCATCGAGGACTCCGGAACGGGATCAGGTTTCCTGCGTCATCCAGCGTGAAGACCGGCCGCGTCGGCTCCGGCATCGCCTGCGGCGGCAGCTCCGGCGCGCCGCCCTCGGCGCGGAGGAAGGTGCCGCTCACGAGATACGGCTGCGCGGGGACGCTGGACACCTGATAGCCGAGGTCGCCGAGCGACTGGATCGTCATCTCCGAGAACGGCGTCGGCGGTGAGTTCAGGAATGGGGTCATCAGTTCGTTCGTGAAGAGCGTCTCCCGCCAATGGGAGTAAGCGGATCCGGCACCGTCCGCACTGTGCAGCGGCACGGTCGTCGCGCAATCGGCGCCGCCTCCGTGTACTTCCGCGCAGGCAGCGCGCGCGCGCGCGCCAAGAAATCGCGCATTATCCACATCGGTCGTATCGCGTAGGCCGTTCTCCAGCCAGATGGTGCCGAACCCGACCACGTGCAGCAACTCGTGCAAGACGACGGCGACGAGCCGGCCATTCGCCTCCAGGTTGCTCACGTCCGCCGCGTCAAGCCGAACGATGCCGAGCGCCGTCAGGTACTTCTGGGAGGCGCTCCGCACGAGACAGGGGCCGGCCGAGCCAAGCTTGCCGCCGACGCCGTCCATCTCACGGATCTGGATGTAGACGACCAACCCGAGAATCGCCTCCGCCGGCACGTCGGGGAAGCCTTGGAGATTCGTGTCGTTCGGATCGCAGTCGGCGATGTTGAAGCCGGCCGGCGGCATCACCGGACTGAGGGCCCCGGTGATCGTGCTCCGGATCGTTGTGCGCGCGCTCTCGAACGCCTCCAGCGTGGCCCCGGTCGGCGGCGTGCTGAGCCACCGGATCTCCAGGACGTAGTCGCTGGCCGAGCCGCCCGTCGTCGGGCCGCTGCTGCAGCCGCCGAGGGCGGCTGCAGCAGCGGCAAGGATGATGCGTGGGAATGGGCAAACGACAGGGCGGAGCATCTGGTTAATCTGCCACTGTGACACGCGCGGCGCCGATGACCTGTGTCACATCCGAATGGCGCTGCGGGTCAGAACAGGGGCAGGGGGCCGAGCCGGAAGAGCCGCCGCGCATCGAGCCGGAGCGCCGGCGGCTCGGTCCCCGCGACAAAGAACTCCACCACGCGCCGCTCGGCCGGAGTGTCGAACTCCGCCAGGGCGCCCGTGTCCCGGTCGAGTTCCGCGCTCACCACGCCCTCCGGCACCGCCCACCCTTCCTCGGCGGCGCCACCCCACCGCGCCAACATCTGTCCGAAAATCGGCGCCGCCAGCGCGCCGCCGGCCGCGCCCGGCGCAATGGATTTCGGACGGTCGAACCCGAGCCAGACACCCGCCACCAGATTCGGCGTCAGGCCGATGAACCAGACGTCGGTGTTGTCGTCGGTCGTCCCGGTCTTCCCCGCCACCGGGACGCTCGGCGGAACGAAGCGGCGCACGGCGGCCCCCGTCCCGTGGTCCACCGCGTCGCGCATCAGTTGCAGGGCGACGAACGCGACCGCGGAGTCCATGGCCGGCGGCAGCATCCGCACGTCCTGCCAGTACACCGTCGCCCCCGAGCGGTCCTGCGCGTGAAGCACGAACCGCGGCTTGACCGACGCGCCGAGGTTGGCGAACGCCGTGAACGCCGCCACCAGGTCAATCGGCCGCACCGCCGAAGCGCCGATCGCGCTGGACGGGTAGGGCGCGATCGGCGACGCGAGCCCCATCCGCCGCGCCAGCGCGATGACCGAGTCGGCGCCGACGCGTTGCCAGAGACTGACCGCCACCGGATTCCGCGAGCGCGACAGCGCCGTCCGCAGGGTGATCGGCCCGAGGAACTCGCCGTCGGCGTTCCTCGGGCTGTACCACTGCGCGTCGTAGACGATCTCGATCGAGTCGTCGGCGACGATGGCATTCGGCGGCAGTGAATCCATCAGTGCCCGCGCATAGACGATCGGCTTGAAGGTCGAGCCCGGCTGGCGCACGCCGTTGGTCACGCGGTTGAACGGCGCGGTGGCGTGGTCCCGCCCGCCAACTAGCGCACGGACGTCCCCGGTGAGCGGGTCGAGGGCCACGACGGCGCCCTGGAGGTAGGCCGGCGCGCCGCTGCGGTGGTCGGCACGCTTGGCGTGGGGGTAGCGCTCACCGGCCTCGATCGCCGCCGTGCCATCGAGGAGCGCCGATTCCGCCGAGCGCTGGAGCTCGGGGTCGAGCGTCGTGACGATGCGATAGCCCCCGTCCGTGACCGGGATCCCCGCGCGTTCCAGCTGCGCCCGCACGGCGTCCACAAAGTACGGCGCCGGCGCCGACATCCCGTGGTGGGGCGCCACGCGCAACGGCTGCGCGCGCGCCACGCGCGCCTGGTCGGCGGAGATGTAGCCCTGGTCGCGCATCAAGCCGATGATCGCGTTTCGCCGGTTTCGGTTGCGGTCGGGGTAGCGGATCGGGTCGTAGATCGCCGGCCCCTTCGGGAGCGCCGCCAGCGACGCGGCCTCGGCGATCGTCAGCCCGGCCGCCGACTTGCCGAAGTAGTGCCGTGCCGCGCTCTCGATCCCGTACCAGCCGCGTCCGAAGTGGATTTGGTTCAGGTACGCCTCGAGGATCTGCGCCTTGCCGTAATGCCGCTCCATCTCCCGCGCCGCCTGCTGCTCGCGGAGCTTGCGGCCGATTGACCGGTCCGACCGGTCAATGATCTCGGGGTGCATATTCCCGACCAGTTGCTGCGTGATCGTGCTCGCCCCGCGGCTCCCGCCAAGGATGTTGTCCTTGATCGCCGACGCAATCCCGACGACGTCCACGCCGTCGTGCTGGTAGAAGCGCCGATCCTCCACCGCGACGAACGCCGCCGGGATGAAGGCGGGGAGACTCGCGATCGTGATGTTGGTCCGCCACTCCCGGCCGATCTCGCCGATCAGCGACCCGTCGCGCGCGAACACCAGCGACGACTGCGGTGGCTGGACGATGCGCCACGGCTCCGCCGCCGGCCCGCCCTGGGCAGAGGCGTCGGCGGAAGCGAGGGCGCCGACAACGAAAAGGGCGCGGAAATGGGGTCGGATCCAGTGGCTCACGGTGACCGAATTCTACACAGGTACCGGCATCGCGGTGCCGCCCAGGTCAGCCAGCCGGGGTGCCGCCTCGCCTCCGCCCCGTCAGGGTGGCAACTTTCCTCCGATGCTCACCGTCGCACTCCCGCAGTTCCGCCCCCGGAAGGGGGACCTCGCCGCCAACCTCGACCGGATCGCCTCGCTCGTGGCGCAGGCGTCGGCGCTCGACCCGCGCCCGCAGCTGGTGGTCTTTGCCGAGACGGTGACCTCGGGCTACTTCGTCGAGGGCGGGGTGCGCGAACTCGCGCTCGGCGCCGACGCGCTCGCCGAGGCGCTTGACGCGCGCGTGCGCGCGCTGGTGCCGGCGCTCGCGCCGCTCGACGTGATTGTCGGGTTCTACGAGCGGCACGAGGGAACGCTTTACAACAGCGCCGCCTGCATCGCCCTCGGCGGCGACCGGCCGGTACAACTCCGCCACGTCCATCGCAAGAACTTCCTGCCGACCTACTCGCTCTTTGACGAGGAGCGGTTCGTGGACCGCGGGTACGGCATCGAGGCGTTCGACACGTCGTGGGGCCGCGCGGCAATCCTCATCTGCGAGGACGCCTGGCATTCGCTCAGTGGGACGATCGCCGCGCTCGACGGCGCCCAGGTGGTCTGTGTTCTCGCTGCGGCGCCGGCGCGCGGCCCCGCGCCGCGCGACGACAAGGTCCCGGGCCCCGGAAGTGTCGAGCGCTGGGAGCGGCTCATCCGGGACATCGCGGAGGAGCACGGGGTGTTCTGCGTGCTGGCGAATCTCGTCGGCAGCGAGGGGGGACGGATGTTTCAGGGCGGGTCGCTGATCGCCGGCCCGAACGGGGAGGTCCGCGTCCGCGCCCCGGTGTTCGAGGAGGCGCTCCTCACCGGCACGGTGAACCTCGGCGATGTGACGCGCGTGCGGTCGGACCTCCCCCTCCTGTCCGACCTCCGGAGCGCACTCCCCTTCCTGCGCAAGGAACTCGACCGCACGCTCGGACTCCTGCCCCCGGCCGACGATGAGGCCGAGCCGAGGAAGCCCGCCGCCAAGACGAAGGCCAAGACGAAGGCCAAGGGACGCGCGGCCGCCAGGAAGGCGGCGCCGAAGCCCGGGGCCGGCGTGGCGGAGCACCCGCCCCTTCCGGTCGTCGCTGGCGGCGACACCGCACGCGGCCTGCCCCCTTCCCTCGACATTGACGCCGCGCTCGTCGAGCGATGGCTCGTCCAGTTCCTGCAGGACGAGTTCTCGCGGCGCGGATTCACCAAGGCCGTCGTCGGCGTCTCGGGAGGCGTGGACTCGGCCGTCGTCGCGACCCTCGCCGCCCGCGCGTTCGGGCCCAAGAACGTGATTGGCGTGCGACTGCCCCATCGCACCTCGAGCCCCGACTCCCTTGCCCACGCCCAGTTGGTGATCGACCAGCTCGGCATCGAGGGGCGGACGATCGACATCTCGGCCGCCGTGGACGGCTACCTCGCCGCCGAGCCGGAGGCGACCGCGGCGAGGCGCGGCAACGTGATGGCCCGGATGCGGATGATTGCGCTCTTCGACCTGTCGGCCAAGCATCACGCCCTCCCGCTCGGCACCGGGAACAAGAGCGAGCGCCTGCTCGGATACTTCACCTGGCACGCCGATGACTCGCCGCCGGTGAACGCGATTGGCGACCTCTTCAAGACGCAGGTCTGGGCGCTCGCCTCCTGGCTCGGCGTGCCGACCGAGATCATCGCCAAGCCGGCGAGCGCCGACCTGATTGCCGGCCAGACGGACGAGGGGGACTTCGGCGTGTCGTACGCCGTGGCAGACGAGATCCTCAACTGGTTGCTGCACGGGTGGGCGCGCGAGGATCTCCTCGCCCGCGGCATTGACGCCGAGGCGCTGCGGCTGGTGACCACGCGGCTCGACTCGACGCACTGGAAGCGCAAGTTGCCGACGGTGGCGATGCTCAGTGCCGCCGCCATCGGCGAGAGCTACCTGCGGCCGGTGGACTTCTGACGGACCGCAAGAATCGGGTGGTCGGCGATGGCTACGAGACGTAACGTGCGGGCGTCATCTCACCGGAGCCGTTCGATGGACGCCGCCACCACACTCACGACCGACTACGCCCGCATCGAGCGGGCGATCCGCTTTCTCGACGTCGAACACGCGACCGCGCCGAGCCTCGGCACGGTGGCCCGGCACGTCGGGTTGAGCGAGTCGCATTTCCAGAAAGTCTTCACGCGCTGGGCGGGGATCAGTCCCAAGCGCTTCGTGCAGCACCGCACGGCCGAGGTGGTGAAGCGGCTGCTGCGCGAGCGGCGCCCGGTGCTCGCGGTGAGCTATGCGGCCGGACTCTCCGGACCGGGACGGCTGCACGACCTCGTGGTGAACGCCGAGGCGGTGACGCCGGGCGAGTACCAGCGCGCCGGGCTCGGCGTGACGGTGCGCTACGGATTCCACCCGACCCCGTTCGGTGAGTGTCTGTTGGCGGCGACGTCCCGTGGCATCTGTCATCTGGCATTCGTGGAGCCGAAGGCGCGGCACGATGCGCTCGAGCGGCTGAAGCAGGACTGGCCGCTGGCCGAGCTTGTGCCGGACCAGGCCGCGACGCGCGGCCCGGCGGCCAAGGCGTTCCCGCCGCCGGGAAGCAACCGGGTGCCGGCGCTCTCGCTGCACGTGAAGGGGACGAATTTCCAGCTCAAGGTCTGGCGCGCATTGCTCGAGATCCCATCGGGCAGCGTGACGACGTACGGCGACCTCGCGACCGCGGTGGGCGACCGCAAGGCCGCGCGCGCGGTCGGCGCGGCGGTCGGCGCCAATCCGGTGAGTTACCTCATCCCCTGCCACCGGGTGATTCGCTCGACTGGTGCACTCGGCGGCTACGCGTGGGGGACGGACCGGAAGCGGGCGATGCTGTACTACGAGGACGTGAGCTCGACTCCTCGGCTCACGCCGCGTGAGCGTAGTACAGACTGACCGCCCGTCTCGCGCCGCGCTTCAGCGTCCGATGCACCGCCCGCGCGAAGCGCATGAAGTTCTGGCCGGCGTGCGGGTAGCGGCTGAAGAACTCGGTGGGGAGGAGCGACCCCTTCCGTTGATTGCAGGGCTGGCACGCCGCCACCAGGTTGCCCGGCTGGTGGCTCCCGCCGCGGCAGAGCGGGATCACGTGATCCAGTGTGGCGTTCTCGAGGCCGAGCGCGGTCCCGCAATAGACACAACGACGTCCACAATCCCGGAAAGTGGCTCGCTTGACCTGGCGCTTGTGCTGCTGGTGAAGCACGAAGCGAGCGTGGCGGGATAGCCCGCGCGGGGTACGGGCGAGCGAGACATTGTGGACGCGCCGATGTGACATCGAACCTCGCCGGAAATGACGACACCCCGCGACGGGGCGGAGTGCCCGGGCGGGGTGTCGGCTGTGGGAAGGAGGCGGTGATTCGCGGTCGCTGTCAGCGACCGTGGCAGATGCGGCTGGAACGGCTGTCCGTACGTTCCGGTCACGGGCCTCCCATCGCGGGCGGCGGCGGCATGCCGCGCCCTTCGCAGTGAATGACGCGCGTCATCAGTGGGGGGTCACCTGAGTGCGCGCAAGGCAAAGGTGTGAAGTCGCAACTTTGTGAGCGGCGGCCCACCTCCTCGGGCGATGGCAACGCCGCCCGAGTTATCTTTCATTGCGTACCGGCTTCCCACCCCAGCCCCGTCCCGATGGCCACCTCCGCCAAGGCCCGCCGAGCGACCCACGGCCTCACGAAGGACCAGCTCGTCGCCGCCTACCGCACGATGCTCCTGTCGCGCCGCCTCGACGACAAGGAGATCCAGCTCAAGCGCCAGAACAAGATCTTCTTCCAGATCTCCGGCGCCGGCCACGAGGCCGTGCTCACCGCCGCCGGGATGGTCCTCAAGCCGGCCCACGACTGGTTCTACCTGTATTACCGCGACCGCGCGCTCTGCCTGCAGCTCGGGATGACGCCGGCCGAGATGCTCTACTCCGCCGTCGGCGCAGCGATCGACCCCAACTCCGGCGGCCGCCAGATGCCGTCGCACTGGGGCCACCGGAAGCTCAACATCGTCTCCACCTCGTCCCCCACCGGGACGCAGTTCCTGCAGGCGGTCGGCTCCGCCGAGGCCGTGCTCCGCGCCAAGACCCTCGGCATCAAGGACGACTTCAGGAAGGACGAAGTCGTCCTCGTGACCACCGGCGACGGCACCACGTCCGAGGGTGAGTTCTGGGAGTCGCTCAACTCGGCCTGCAACCTCAAGGCGCCGGTCGTCTACCTCGTCGAGGACAACGGCTACGCCATCTCGGTCCCGGTCGAGGTCAACACCGCAGGCGGCTCGATCTCCAAACTCGTCGCGTCGTTCCCCGGACTCCTCGTCCAGGAGGTGGACGGCTGCGACCTCCTCGCGTCGTATGACGTGATTCAGAAGGCCGTCGCCTACGCGCGGGAGCGAAAGGGACCGGCGCTCGTCCACGCCAAGGTCATCCGCCCCTATTCACATTCGCTCTCCGACGACGAGGTGATGTACCGCCCCGACACGGAACGGAACGCCGATGCGGCGCGCGACCCGCTCGTCACGTTCCCCAAGTGGCTGCTCGACGAGAGCTATGTGACCGAGGCGCAGCTGGCGAAGCTGCACGAGGAGGTGGATGCCGAGGTGCTGGCGGCCACTGACGATGCGCTCGCCCAGCCGCAGCCCGACCCCTCGACGGTGCCGTTCGCCGTGTATTCGCCCGACGTGGACCCGACCGGCGAGCAATTCGACACCGAGGACGACCCGCACTTCTCCGGCGACCCGACGACGATGGTGGACCTCCTCAACGCGGCGATGAAGGACGAGATGCGGCGCGACGGGACGATCGTGGTCTTCGGCGAGGACGTGGCCGACGTCTCGCGCGAGGAGTACCTCGGCAAGGTCAAGGGCAAGGGCGGCGTCTTCAAGGTGACGTGGGGGCTGCAGAAGGAGTTCGGCGGCACGCGCGTCTACAACTCGCCCCTCGCCGAGGCCAACATCATCGGCCGCGCCATCGGGATGGCGCTCCGCGGCTTCAAGCCGGTCGTCGAGATCCAGTTCTTCGACTACATCTGGCCGGCCTACATGCAGCTGCGCGACGAGCTGGCGACGATGCGCTGGCGGTCGAACAACGCCTTCGCCGCGCCGGTGGTGGTCCGGACCACGTACGGCGGCTACATCCGTGGCGCGATCTACCACTCGCAGACCGGCGCCTCGCTCTTCACGCACTGCCCCGGACTCCGTGTCGTCTGCCCCAGCAACGCCCTCGACGCCAACGGACTGTTGCGGACGGCAATCCGCTGCGACGACCCGGTGATTTTCCTCGAACACAAGCACCTCTACCGCCAGACCTACAACAAGTCCGCCTATCCGGGCCCGAACTTCATGATTCCGTTCGGCAAGGCGCGGGTCGTGAAGGAGGGGCGCGATGCAACGGTCGTGACCTACGGCGCCACCGTGCAGCGCGCGCTCGCCGCCGCCAACCAGGTCGAGGAGGAGAAGGGCATCGCGGTCGAGGTGCTTGACCTTCGCACGCTCGCGCCGTGGGACCGCGAGGCAGTCTATGCGTCGGTGCGGAAGACCGGCCGCGCGCTCGTGGCGTACGAGGACTCAATCTCGTGGGGGTACGGCGCTGAGATCGCGGCGCGGATCGCCGACGACTGCTTCGCCTGGCTCGACGCGCCGGTGAAGCGCGTGGCGAGCACCGACACCTTCGTCGGCTACGCCCCGTCCCTCGAGGACGCGATCCTGCCGCAGGTGGCGGACTTCGCGCGGGCCTTCGAGGAGCTCACCGCGTTCTGACCACGTGCAGAGCATCGCGCCTCACCGGGTGACGTAGGGGGCGCCGTCGGGTTCGACGACGCCCCCCTGCGCATCCACGACCTCGACGTCCGCCGCCCGGGCGCGCTTGCGCAGCTCGGCGCTCGCCCCGATCGCCATCACCCGGTCCCCGTCGAGCAGCAGCGCGTCGGCCCACGGGCGCCTGGGATCACCGGTCGCGATGCGGGCGTTGACGATCAGGCGGAGCATCGGCGCGTCCGGCGACCGTGCGTCCTCAGCCCTTCCGCTCGACGGCATCGCGCACGTCGAGCAGGATCTCGAAATAGAGCTGCTCGCGGCGGTAGGCAAAGTCGAGCGTCGCCATCTGGGCGTCGTCGCCCGATTCCTTGGCCCGCTGGAAGGCCTCGGTGTACATCTCCTCGAGGTTGGCGAGGATGCGGTCGCGGGAGCGGGACATCGGGATCTTCTCCAGGGCGGCGGGCGTAAGGCGCGGCGGGACGACCGGCGCCACGGACGGCGCCTTCGGCGAGTCGAGCAGGAACTTCTTCGCCGCGCCGAGCAACTGGCGGCGGGCGTCGGAGGAGGGAGTCATGCCCCGCGCAACCTAGTCCGCGCCGGAGGCCGGAGCAACTTCATCGCGCGCCCCCGCCGCCGCGCCGCGCCCAGAGCGCCTCCACCGCCTCAAAGAGCTGGTCGAACGACTCCACCACGAAGAGCACGTCCTGCAGCCGGTCAATCTCGAACGGCTGGCCGATCACCGCGTCGAGCGTGAACGGGCGCCGGTCGCAGGCAGGGCCGAGCGCGTTGGCGGCATCGCCGTGCGACGAAATCAACCCGCTGCCGTAGATCCGCGTCGCACCGCGCTCGCGCACCAGGCCGAACTCGACGGTGAACCAGAAGAGCCGCGCCATCGCCGTCGTCTCCGCCTCGGTGGTGGCCGTCGCCGCCAGCGCGCCGAAGCGCTGCAGGAAATCGGCGAAGACCGGGTCGGCGTGGAGCGGCACGTGCCCGAACACGTCGTGGAAGATGTCCGGCTCGGGGAGGTAATCGAGCTGCGCGCGCGGCCGCACGATCAGCGTCGTCGGAAAGCGGCGTTGCGCGAGGCATTGGAAGAATCCGGCGGCTGGGATGAAGCCGCCCACCCCGACGGCGTTCCAGCCAGTGGTCGGCCCCAACCGCCGGTTCACCTCGGCCAGCTCGGGCACACGGTTGGGCGCGAGGCCAATTCGCTCGGCGCCATCCAGGAAGACCCGGCTGGCGGTCTCCTCGAGCGCCGCCATCCGCCGCGCGTACAGGATCCCCCAGACGTCGTGCTCCTCGTCGGTGTACGCCGCGTAGCGCTGCTCGACGAACGCGGGGAGCGCCTCGGAGGCGACGACGGACGGCGCGGCGTGATCTGGATGGGGCTGCATGGGGGTGCTCTCGGCTGAGGGACGAAAAAAAACGGCCCGTGGAGGTCCACGGGCCGCGGAGGAATCGGTCGTTGCGCGTCGTTACGTGCGCACACCCCAAGCTCCACGCCCCGGGTCACGGGGTGCGTAGGTGCTGACGTACGAATACGTCGCGGGGGTAGTGGTGGTGCGCATCTTCCTCACGATACACGGCCTTGCGCGCGCCGTCAACGTCTGCCCAGACTCCATCTCCGGAGGTGGCAATGGACGCAATGCGCATTCGCCGAGTACTCGGTGCGATGGTGGTGGTCGCGGCGCTGGCCGCCTGCGGTGACGGCGTCATCACCGGCGGCAGCGGCACAAGCACGGAGATCAAGGTCGGCAACAACTTCTTCAGCCCGTCCACCTCCAGGGTGCCGAGCGGCTCCACGGTGACTTGGACGTGGAACGCCGGCAGCGCGCTGCACAATGTCACATTCGATGACGGCCCCGCCTCGGTCAACCAGTCGTCCGGGACCTACCAGCGCGACTTTCCGACGGTCGGCAGCTACCCGTACCTCTGCACGCTCCACGGCGCGGCAATGTCGGGCACGATCATCGTCGAGTGAGGAGTGGCGGCGCAGGCCTCCTGCTGGCCGTTGCGCTCGTCTCGTGCGATGTGGCACCGACGGCACCCCTCCTCGCCCCTGAGCTCCGGCCGGAACTGCACATCTACCTTTGGGGCGATGCCACCGACGGCGGACTGATCGGCGTCGCCGCCCAGCCGCTCGACCTCGACTATCGGCTCCCCGTCGGTACGGTGATCCCGATTGACATCATCACGAGCGCGGGCGACAGCGAGGTGGTCCGCATCGGCTTCGGCTATTGTCACGACCGCCGGAAGTGGATCTACGAGTGCCAGCGGCTCACCGTGACGATGCGCGACGGCCGCGACCCACGCGAGGCCGAGGCGATTGTGCGGTCGCTCGGCGGGCGTTGGATCGGCAACGACGTGCCCGGACGGGATTTCTACTACACGCTCGGCAGCCTCGACCGGACCCTGCTGGCCGTCCGCCAGTACTCCGGCGTGCGCTCGGCAAACCTCCACTACGCCACCACCGAGCCGGCGTCGTTCGAGATCCTTGGCCAGTACTACATCGGGGCCTTGAAATTCACGCACGGCGGGCCGCGGCCGCGGAATGGGATCGTGACCGCGCGTCCGGGTGAGACCGTCCGCGCGCGCTATTCGCAGCCCGACGGCTCGGAGCGGATCTGGGACTACACGCTCCCGCAGGCGCCCTAGCGGATCCCTCGCGCCGCCAGGAGACGCGCGATCGCCGAGTCGTCCTCGACGAACGGGAGGAGCGATGCCACCACCGCGGCCTCGGTCTCGCCCTCCACCGCCATCACCGCCGGCGGGATGCCGCCCTCAGCAGCGCGGGGCGTGCCAGCCCGGCGGTCCACTTCGATCACCCCGCACACGGCACCGCCCCCAGACGGCTCGACGCGCCGAATCCGCACGACTGGTCCGGCAGTCATCGTGCGCTCGTACATCACTTCGCCGATCTGATGGTCCTTGCTCGTCATCGCCGTGGGAGATTGGGTGGGCAGAAATCTCGCGCCCGCCACGGCGTCCGCAAGCGGGTCACCCGCCCAATCGGTGGAAGACTGCCTCCCGGATCTCGCGCCCGTCGCGCAGGTGCTCGACGACGATCCGCTCCATCAACGGCGGGGTGACCCCGGCGTACCAGACCCCCTCGGGGTAAACCGCGACGATGGGCCCGCCATCGCAGACGCCGAGGCAGGGGGCCTCGCTGCGCTTCACCCGCGTCGGCCCGAAGAGGAGGTCCTCGCGCTCGAGGAGCTGCGCGAGCTGGGCATAGAGCGCGCGTCCGCCGCGCTCGCGCGAACAGAACCCGCCGGTGCAGACGAGGACGTGGCGCGCATAGGGCTCCATCACCGGCGCCGGCCGGGAGTCGCCACTCACTCCTTGGTCACCTTGTTCTCGCCCGGCGGCGCGACATAGCGATACTCCTCCACCGCCCGCCCGCCCACCAGGTGCTCGTCGAAGATCCGCGCCGCGCGTGCGAGCGTCACGCCGCCGTACCAGACGTTTTCGGGATACACGACAACCATCGGTCCGTGGCCGCACTGGCCGGTGCAGCCGGAGTGGTTGATCCTCACCTGTTGCGTAATCCCTGCCGCACGCGCCGCGTCCTTGAGCTGCTTGAAGACGTCGGGCGAGTTGGCCGCCAGACACTCCTTGCCGCTCGTGCAGACGAAGACGTGTTTTTCGTACTGGGACATCTGGACGACAGGTGGGAGGTGACAGGTGGGAGGTGACAGGTGGGAGGTGGGACTGCCCGCTTCCCTCCTGGGCGGCCAAGTGCCTGTAGATTAGCCAAATGGCGACGCCTGAGGAGTTCCAAGCGCTCGACTTGCGGGTCGGGACGGTCGTGACGGCGGAGCCGTTCCGCGAGGCGCGCAAGCCGTCGCTCCGGCTCGCCATTGACTTCGGCGCCGAGCTCGGGGTCCGGCGGTCCAGCGCCCAGTTGACCAAGCGCTACCGCCCCGAGGATCTCGTCGGGCGGCAGGTCGTCGCGGCGGTGAACCTCGGCACGCGGCGCATCGCCGGCTTCGAGAGCCAGGTGCTCGTCCTCGGCGCAATGCCCGACCCGACGGACGTCGTCCTGCTCCTCCCCGACTCGCCCGTCGCCAACGGCACGAAGATCGGCTGACGCTCGACTAGCTTTCGTCCAGCCAATCGGCCGACGTGAGAACGCGTGACCAGGAGCCACCGTGACCGAAGTGAAGACCAAGCCGCCGGCGAGGATCGTCGCGACCTGGGCGGGAGACGAACGATTCGATTCCGGCCTGCCGGGACGCGAGACCTTCCGCACCGACGGGCGACGCGAGACCGGCCCCAGCCCGGTGGACGCGCTGCTGTGCGCGCTCGCCTCGTGCTCGGGAATTGACGTGGCCGAGATCCTCGCCAAGCGGCGCACGCCGGTGGAGGCGCTGAGCATCGAGGTCATCGGCGATCGCGCTGCGGCCGTCCCACCGCGCGTGACCAGCGTGCTGATGAAGTTCCGCATCCGCGGCGCGGGGATCGAGCGCCCGCACGCCGAGCGCGCCATCGAGCTCGCGGTCACCAAGTACTGCTCGGTCCGCGACACCCTCGACCCGGACATGCCGGTCAGCTGGACATTGGATCTCGAGGGGTAGGCACCGTCAGCGGCGGACCTCGCGCAAGAGGTGCGGCAGCTCCGGCACGAGGATCCGCGTGACCGCGAGTTCCACCGCCGCCCGCGAGCCGGGCATCGAGACGATCACCGCGCCCCGAGCCGACCCCGCCACTGCGCGCGACAGGATGGCCGTGGTGCCAATCTGCTCCTGGTAGCTCAACAGGCGAAACAGCTCGCCGAAGCCGGGAATCTCCTTCTCGAAGAGCGGCCGCACCGCCTCGATCGTCCGGTCCTTCGTGCCGAGCCCGGTCCCGCCGGTGATGAGGATCGCCTGGAGGTCGCCGCGCGCGAGCCACTGCTGCACGTGTGTGCGCACCCGTGCCTCGTCGTTCGGCAGGAGGTCGTGCGCGAGGACGGTATGTCCGGCGCCCTCGAGGAGCCGGCGGATCAACGGGCCGGATTCGTCGGTGGCGGCGGTGCGTGAATCGCTGACGGTGAGTACGGCGCACTGGAGCGCGCCCTGCGTGCGCGCCTCTTCGCGATGCGCCTGCGTGCCTTCGGGAACGGTCACCCGGTGAACCCGGCGGTGCGGAGCGCCGTCATCACGCGCTCGCGGCATTGCTTGGGCGCCGCGCCCCCCGCCTTCGCCGCGTGGAGCGCGGCGAGGAACCGCTTCTCGAAGTCGGCGTGGGTGAAGCAATCGGGGCACGACGTGATGTGCGACCGCACCTGCCGCTCGACCTCCGGCGTGAGTTCCCCGTCGAGGAGCTCGAAGAGGCGGGCCATCGCGCCATTGCAGTCGGGGACGGCTCCTGCATCATTGTGCATCATCTGTCACTCCGGGTTGGCCCGGACGGGGTGAGAAATCCGGCATCCTGCGCGTAGGCGAAAAGCCGTTCCTGCAGCAGCTTGCGACCGCGGAAGAGGCGCGAACGCACGGTGCCGACCGGTACGCCGAGCACCTCCGCCGCGTCCTCGTACGACTGGTCCTCGAGGTCCACCAACACCACCGCCGAGCGATACGTCTCGGGGATCTCGTCGAGCGCGGCGCGAATGGCCGGGCCGAGGTCGGCCCGGTCGAGGAGCGGGTCGAGCCCCTTCTGGATCCACTGATCCTGCGCCTGCGCGGCGTCCACGATCTCCGCGCCATCGTCATCGAGCGTGACCTCGCGCTTCCCTCGCTCAAGCGACCGCAGGAAAACGTTGCGGGCAATCGTGAAGAGCCACCGCCGGACATCGCTCCCCGGCTGGAAGGTCGTCCAGCTCCTGAACGCGCGCAGATAGGTCTCCTGCACGACATCCTCCGCGTCGGCCTCATCGCGGGTGAGCGAGCGGGCGAAGCGATAGACGTCGTCGAGCGCGGTCAGGGCGAGCGCGCTGAACTCGGCGTGCGATTTGGCGGCCGGCGCCAGCGGTTCGGTCATCATGGGAACGTGACACCAATCCCCGCCCGCCGCAAAGGTTCCGGCGAGGACCTTGCCAGAGAGCGCTTGTGGGCGAGAGAATTCCAAGGTGTGAGGGAGCGGTGTCGTGTAGTTTCCTCATACCTCCCACCTCCCACCTCCCACCTGCCGGTCATGGACATCACCCACCTGCGCGAGGAGTACCGTCGCGAGCGCCTTGACGAGTTCGACGTTGCGGCGGACCCGGTGGAACAGTTCCACCGCTGGTTCGCGCAGGCCGCCGAGGCCAAGGTGATGGAGCCGAACGCGATGGCGCTCGCCACCGCCGACGTCGACGGCGCCCCAAACTGCCGGATGGTGCTGTTGAAGGAGGTTGCGGCAGAGGGGTTCGTCTTCTTCACCGACTACCGCAGCCGGAAGGGCGGCGAGCTCGAGGCCAACGCCCGCGCCGCGCTCTGCTTCTGGTGGGGGCCTCTCGAGCGACAGGTGCGGATCAGCGGCCGCGTGACGCGTCTGGGCGCCGAGGAGTCCGCCGCGTATTTCCGGACCCGCCCGCGCGGCAGCCAACTCGGCGCCTGGGCGTCGGCGCAGAGTTCGGTGATCGCCAGTCGCGAGTCACTCGAGGCACGACACGCCGAGCTGGAAGCCGAACACGCCGGCGGCGACGTTCCGCGGCCGCCGCATTGGGGCGGATTCCGCCTCATCGCCGAGTCGTTCGAGTTCTGGCAGGGCCGCGAGAGCCGCCTGCACGACCGGCTGCGGTATCGGCCGGCCGGGAGCGGCTGGGTGATCGAGCGGCTCAGCCCGTAGTCAGTTCAGCGCGCGCAGCCCGTCCGTCGCCACCTGCGAGTTCGGGGCGGCGGGGCAGCGGCCGGAACCGGTCACCACACGCGTTCAGACAGCGTGAGTTCCCCCAGGAGTTTGACATAGCTGTCGTACCGGCCCGCGTCCACCTTCCCCGCACCGAGCGCGCGCCGCACCGCGCACTCCGGCTCCACCTCGTGCTTGCAGTCCTGGAACCGGCACTCACCGAGGTAGGGGCGGAACTCCGGAAAGCACTGGTCGAGTGACTCGGAGGGCAGTCCCCACATCCCGATCTCGCGCAGTCCCGGCGTGTCCACGAGGTAGCTCTCGGCGCCATCGGGGAGCGGAATGAGCTTCGCCCCGACCGTGGTGTGCCGCCCCTTGTTCACCGACTCGGAGATCTCGGCCGTCCGCAGGGCAATCCCCGGGTGCAGCGTGTTGAGGAGCGACGACTTCCCCACACCGGACGGCCCGGTGACCACGGTGATGCGGCCACGGAGGACGGCGCGCAGCTCCTCGAGGCCGTCGCCGCGCTTCACGCTCGTGCGATGCACCGGGTATCCCGCCGCTTCATAGGGCCGCGCGAGCGCCTCGACGGCATCGGCCGGCGCGCCGACGCCCGCGAGGTCCACCTTGTTGAGCACGACGTGGGCGTGCAGGTCGTTCGCCTCGCAGACCACGAGGAACCGGTCAATCATCCGGAGGTGCGGCTCGGGCTTGGCCACCGCGAACACGACGAGCACCTGGTCCACGTTGGCGGCGATTACGCGTTCGCCGCGACGGCCGCCGGGTTCGCGGCGCGCCAACACGCCGTGGCGCTCGCCGATCGCCGTAATCCGCCAGGACTCCCCGCGCTCCTCGGGCTCGATGGTGACGTGATCGCCGACGGCCAGCTTGAGGGTTCCTCGGTCCTCCTGCTTGAGCCGGCCGGCAAGCGAGGCCGGCACCATTGCGCCGTCGCCGGTCCGCACCTGCCAGACCCCGCCGGTCCCCTCGACGACCACGCCCTGGCGTGCGCTCACGCGTCGTCCCCGTCGTCGCTTGGCGCGCCGCGCGCTGCCTCGGCGTCGAGGAGCGCGTCGAGCTCGCGTTGGGCGCGTTCGATGGACCACGCGCCGAGCGCATCCATCGCCTCCTGTCGCGTCTCGCCGAACTCCAAGCAGGCGCTCTCCAGGTGTCCCTCGACGCCTTCCTCGCCGATTCGCCGCCAACGGAGAAAGAACAGGTAAGCGCCGAAGCGGCCGCGCGGATCGGCAGCGGCGTCAACGAGGATCTCCACGCTGTACGACAGTCCGTCGCGCGCGTCGAAGGCGGCCGGCCGGCCGTGCACCGCCGCATAGCCGCCGATCGTGTGCTCGTCGCCCTTGCTGTGGTCCGCCGGCAGAAAGCGGCTCATCGGCGAGACGCGGACCTCACGCGGAACGGCGACGCGAGACCATCTCCCGCATCACGTTCCCGGTGATGAAGGCGATGTTGGCCGGACGTTCGGCGAGCCGCCGCATCAGGTAGGGATACCACTGCGTCCCGAACGGCACGTACACGCGCAGTCGCCAGCCCTCGGCGACGAGCTGTTCCTGCAGGTCGCGCCGCACGCCGTAGAGCATCTGGAACTCGAACCGGTCGGGGCCGATCCCCTTGGCCACGGCGTGCCGCCGCGCCTCGCCGATGATCACGTCATCGTGCGTCGCGATGCCGGGATAGCGGCCGCGCTCCATCAGGCGTTGCATCGCCTCCACAAAGGTTGCGTCCACGTCGCGCTTGGAGGGAAAGGCCACCGTCGCCGGCTCGAGGTACGCGCCCTTGCAGATCCGCACGCGGCACTGCCGGCCAATCGCCCACTCGACGTCGTCGAGCGTGCGGCGGAGCGCGCTTTGGAGCACGATGCCCACGGTGTCGGGAAAGTCGGCCTGCAGCCGCGCGGCGAAGAAGTCGAGCGTGCGCTGGGTGTACGCGCTCCCCTCCATATCCAACCGGACGAAGCTCCCGTGGGACTTGGCCCGCGTGAGGATTGAGCGCGTGATCTCCTCGCAGAGGTCGTCACGGATGTCCTGGCCGAGCGAGGTGAGCTTCACCGAGACTTTGGCGTCGAGCTTGCGCCGGGCGATCTCGTCGAGGAGCTCGACATACTGCCTGCCGGTCGCGCGCGCCTCGGCCTCGTTGCCCACCGATTCCCTGAGCAGGTCGAGCGAGGCGGTGATCCGTTTCCTGTTGAGCTCGGCCACCGCGTCGCAGGCGGAGGCGATGGTCTCGCCGGCCACGAAGCGGGAGGCCAACCGCTTGGCCAGCCGATTGTTGCGCACAAAGCGAAAGATCCGCGGTTGGTGCGAGAGGTACAGCAGCGACTTGCGGAGCATCAGGGGTGCCGGAAGGGATCGAGGGGACTGGACATCACCGCGGCGCCACCGGTTGCAACGCGCGTCGCACCGGGTGTGCGGCGCCCACGGCGAGCGCATCGTCGAACACATTCCAGGTGGTGAACCCATCGTCGCTCTCCGGTTCGAGCAGGATCGCGGCGAGCACGGCGCTTGCCTGCCGGGCGCTGACGACGATCGTGCCGGCGGGCAGCTCGAGCGTGGCGGCGCTCCAGATGCCCTCGACGCGTACCTCCTGGTGACCCTGGAACGGGCGCGGCGCCCGGACGATCGAATCCACGGCGAACCGCTCGCCGGCCACTGTCGTCGCGGCGCGCAGCCTCGTCACGGCGATTCCGTGCGCCTCGAGCCGCTCGACCACCGCCGATTGCGCCGGGTCGAAAATCCACGCCTCGGGCAGCGCACGGCTGAGCGTCGCATCGAAGCGATCCCAGACCGGCATCGTCACCGCGGTCGCGCGATGGGCGCGGCGGAAGCCGGACCGCAGGCCGGCCTCGTGGCGCATTGAGTCGCCCGTGGGCTGCAACTGCTCGACGAGGATTGGCGCCTGGAACGGGGCGCGGGTCATCGTCGCGCGGAGCGCCACCTTGGGACGGCGCGCGGCGACGAGCGCCGCGACCGGCGTGCGCGTCCGCGCGAGCACGGTCGCGTGTTGCTCGGCGAGGTACGAAAGCAGCTCGAGCACGAAGGCGGTCGTTGCCTCCACGCGCCGCTCGAACGGATCGTGTGAGTACGCCTCGCTCAGCACACTGACCCGGTTGCGCAGGCCGTAGTAATTGGTGCCGAAGCGCGGCTTGTGCTCGTAGGTCTCCCAGCCGCCCTTCTCGAGGCTCGTTGGGTCATCGCGGCCGTTGAAGGCGCCGACGAAGTTGCCGTAGTCGAATGTCTCGTAGCCGCGCCGCTCGCGGACCCGGCGGCG
This sequence comes from Gemmatimonadaceae bacterium, assembly GCA_040901985.1. Classification (GTDB taxonomy): domain Bacteria; phylum Gemmatimonadota; class Gemmatimonadetes; order Gemmatimonadales; family Gemmatimonadaceae; genus Pseudogemmatithrix. The sequence goes on along the minus strand of JBBDYC010000008.1, from coordinate 149,881 downwards.
GATCTCTGGCAGCAGCGTGTCGCGCGTCCAGGGGCCGGCAGGCGCGAGCGCGCCGTCCATCGCCGCCGGATGCAGCGACGGTGAGTAGGTCAGCGCATAGCCGTGGTACGATCCGTCCGTCGTGTGGAGGTCCACGAAGGCGTCGGGGTCCCACGCCGAAAAGAACGCCAGTGACCCACGCGCCTCGGGCGACTCGACCTTGATGTAGTCGCGATTGAGGTCAAGCCCCGCGCCGTTCGGACGCGTGCCGACCATCGCCGGCCCGTTCTGCGACCCGCGTTGGCGCTCCTGCGGCCCGAGGGCGTCGTTGCCGTCGCCATTGTAGACCGGCACCGCAATCAGGACAATCGAGTCGAGGACGTTCGGCCGTGGCGACAAGACGAGGTCGCGCAGGATCGCTTGCAACGACTCCTTTCCCTCCACCTCGCCGCCGTGGATGCTGCCCTGCACGTAGACAATCGGCTTCCCCGAGCCGCGCGCCGCGGCGGGCGTGCGCACCAGCGGCCGTGACACGACGACGAATTGGATCGCCCGGCCCCCGACCGAATGCCCGACCTCGCCGCGCACCATCCGGCCCGGCGCCGCCCGGTCGAGCGAGTCGAGGAATGCCACGACGTCGGCATGCGTGGAGGTCTCCGTATAGTTCGACCGCTCGGCCCGCGTCTGCTGCGCAAGGAGCGGCGTCAGCGCGATGACGGAGAGCAGGCCTACGCACAGGGCGGCCCGCACGGGCCACCCTGTTTCACCTCCCCTCTCTCTCCTGCCGATCATACTGGCTTTCCCTCGCTCGGATAGAACCGCGTGTTCTCGCGCGCCATCTTCGCCAGCAGTGCCGCCGGCCGGAACTGTCCGGGGGACGTCGCGTCGAGCGCCTCCAGCTGCCGCACGATCTCCGGGATGCCCACCGCATCCATATGGCGGAACGGTCCGCCGCGGAACGGCGGAAATCCTATCCCGAACACCGCGCCCACGTCGCCGTCGCGCGCCGAGTGGACGATTCCCTCCTCGAGACAGCGCGCGGCCTCGTTCACCATCGCGAGGGAGAGGCGGCGCTGGATCTCCTCGCGCGGCACCTCCCTCCGCTTGGCGCCACCCGGATAGAGCCGATAGACGCTCTCGTCCACGCCTTCGCGCTTGCCCTTGTCGTCGTACGCGTAAAAGCCCTGCTTGCCTTTCCGTCCGAGCCGGCCGGCGCCGACGACCTTCTGCAGCGCCACGCTCGGCTGCATCCGGTCGCCGAACGCCTCGGCCATGATTGCCCCGGACTTGCCGGCGATGTCGAGGCCCACTTCGTCAATGAGGTTGATTGGCCCGACCGGAAACCCGAACTCGCCCATCGCCCTGTCAATCGCGTCCACCGCCGCGCCCTCGTCGAGCAGCCGTCCCGCCTCGTTCACGTATGGTGCGAGAATCCGGTTCACGTAGAACCCCGGCGCATCGCTCACGACGATCACCGTCTTGCCGATCTTCCGGCCGAACTCGACGACCGTGGTGACCACCTCCGGCGCCGTGCGCGGGGTGACGATCACCTCGAGCAGGGGCATCTTGTGCACCGGCGAGAAGAAGTGCATCCCGATGACGCGCTCCGGTCGCTTGCTCGCCGCGGCGATCTTTGCGATTGGAATCGTGCTCGTGTTCGTCGCGAAGATCGCGTCCTCGGCGAGGACCGCCTCGGCCTCCCGCAGCACGGCGTGCTTCACCGCGAGGTCTTCGAACACCGCCTCGATTACCAGTGGCACGCGTCCGAATCCGCGGTAGTCCGCCGTTCCGGCAATCAGCGAGACCTGGTCGTCGAATTGCTGGCGCGTGACCTGCCGCTTGGTCAACCGGTCCTTCAGCACCTCGCGCACCGCGGCAATGCCCTTGGCCACCCGCTCAGGCGCGGTGTCCTTCAAGCGCACCGGGACCTGCTGCATTGCGCTGATGGCGGCGATCCCGGCGCCCATGAACCCGGCGCCGAGCACGGCGATGCGCGGCACCGGGAGCGCGGCGGGGGCCGCGGCGGCCGCGCCAACCACCCCGCTGTCCTTCTTCAGGGCCGTGGTCGCATAGAAGAGGAACATCAGCTCGCGGCAGACCGACGTCATTGCCATCTCGCCAAAGAGCCGCGCCTCAGTGGCAAAGCCGTCCGCCGGGTCGCCGTGGAATCCCGCGGCGACGGCCTCGAGCGCCGCAAAGAGCGCCGGGTAGTGGCCCTTGGACTTCCGCTGCGTCATCTCGCGCGCCTGGCGGAACACCAGCGCGCGGCCAATCGGGTTGGCGTCGAGCAAGAGCTCCTTGGCGCCGCGCCGCCGATCGTCGCGTACGCGCTCGATTGCCCCGCCGGCGAGCTCCTGCGCGCGCTGCACGGCGACCTGGCGCAGGATGCTCGGATGCACGAGCTCGTCCACCAGGCCCGTCTGCAGCGCCTTCCGGGCGCGGACGTTCTTTCCGGTGAGGATCATATCGAGCGCCGCCTGCAGACCGACGCAGCGCGGCAGGCGCTGCGTGCCGCCGGCGCCGGGAATCAAGCCGAGTTGCACCTCGGGGAGCGCCAGCACCGTCTTCGGTGAGTCGGCGGCAATGCGATACGCGCAGGCGAGTGCGAGCTCGAGTCCGCCGCCGAGGCACGCGCCGTCAATGGCCACGACGATCGGCACCCGTCCGCTCTCGATCCGCTGCATCATCGCGTGGCCGAACGCGCTCGCCCGCTGGGCGTCGGCGGCGGTCCGGAACTCGAGGAACTGGTCAATGTCGGCGCCGGCGATGAACGTCCCCAACTTGCCGCTGATCAGCACGGCCGCCTCGACGTCGGGATCCTTCTCGAGCTGCGCCAGCACCGTCGTGAACTCCTCGATCACCGCCGGCGTGAACTTGTTGACCGGCTCGCCGCGCAGGTCGAAGGTGATCACCGCGACGCTGCGCTCCACCTTCACTGCGAGGGCCTGGCTCACGCGCGCTCCACGACCATCGCGAAGCCGAGCCCACCGGCCGCGCAGACGGTCATCAGGCCGAACTGTCCGTCGCGTCGCGCGAGCTCGTTCACGAGCGTCGTCGTGATGCGGGCGCCCGTCGCGCCGAACGGGTGGCCGATCGCCACCGAGCCGCCCATCACGTTCAGCCGGTCCCGGTCCACCGCCCCCACCGGCGCGCTGAACCCGGCGCGCTCGGCCCAGTACGCCGACTCGAGGCCGGCAAGGTTCGAGAGCACCTGCGCGGCGAACGCCTCGTGCATCTCGACAAGCGCCACGTCGGTGAGCGTGATGCCGGCCCGCTTGAGCGCCACCGGCGCGGCAAGCACCGGCGCCTGCAGCAGCTGCTCCCCCGGATCGATCGCCGCGTACGCGTACGAGCGGATGTACGCCTTGGGCGTGTAGCCGCGCGCGCGCGCCACGTCCTCGCGCATCAGCAACACCGCCGCGCCGCCGTCGGTGAGCGGCGAGGCGTTCCCCGCCGTCACCGTCCCGTACCGCTTGTCAAACACCGGCTTGAGGGCGGCGAGCGCCTCCGCCGTGGCATCGGCGCGGATCCCGTTGTCGCTCGTCATCGCCGACTCATACTTGGGCGGAACCGGGACCGGCACGATCTCCGCGGTCAGGCGCCCGTCGGCCGTACCGGCGGCGGCGTTGCGGTGCGATGCCAGCGCCAGCGCGTCCTGCGCGGCGCGCGAGATCGCGTTGAGCTTGGCCATCTTCTCCGCCGACTGCCCCATCGTCTCGCCAGTGGTCGGCTCGGCAATCGCCGGCGTGATCGGGATGAAGTCCTTGGCGCGGATCTTCGCAAAGGCCTGCACGCGCTGCGAGAGCGACTTGGCCTTTGACGCCGCGACGAGCGCATCGGAAAATCCGCGCGAATGGAGAATCGGCACGTTCGACAGCGACTCGGCGCCGCCGGCAATCGCCACCTCGGCGTGCCCGAGCGCAATCTGGTCCGCCGCGTCGGTGATCGCCTGGTTGGCCGACGCGCAGGCGCGCGATACGCTGTAGGCGTCCACCTTCTTGGGGAGGAGCGGCATCAGCGCGATCTCCCGCGCGATGTTCGGCGCGAGCACCGAGGGGATGACGGTGCCGAAGATCAGCAGGTCCACCGTCGCGGGGTCGAGATCGGTCCGGTGCACCAGCTCGCTCACTGCGATCTTGCCGAGCTCGATCGCGCTGAGCGCCCGGAGGGTGGTGCCGGCCTTGGCGAAGGGGGTGCGCACGCCGTCAATGATCGCGACGCGCCGCCCCGGCTCGTAGATGGGCATCCTATAAAGGTAGGGAGGGCGCCGCACTCGCGCAGTCGCGTACGGCTGTCGCCCGGGCGCACCGGGCGATAATCTCCCCCCGTGCCGAACCCCCTCCCCCCGCGTCGGGTCCAGCGCCTCCTTGGGCTTGCCGACCGCCGATTCGACCTGCTCGTGATCGGCGGCGGGATCACCGGCGCCGGCGTGGCGCGCGACGCCGTGCGGCGCGGCCTCAGCGTTGCCCTCGTGGACGCCGGCGACTTTGCGAGCGGGACGTCGAGCCGGTCGTCCCGGCTGATTCACGGCGGCGTGCGCTACCTCGAGCACGGGTACCTGCATCTGGTCTTCGAGGCGAGCCGCGAGCGTCGGCGCCTGCTCAAGCTCGCGCCGCACCTCGTGCGCCCGCTCCGGTTCACCTGGCCGGTCTATCGTGGCGCCCGCGTCTCCCGCTGGAAGCTCGCCGCCGCCCTTACGCTCTACGACGCGCTCGCGATGTTCCGGAACGTCGGGCGCCATCGCCGGCTCGACGCCGCAGGCGTGCTCGCCGCCGAGCCCTGGCTTGCCAAGGAGGATCTCCGCGGCGGCGCCGCATACTGGGACGCCGGCTGCGACGACGCCCGACTGCCCCTGGCCAACGTCCTTGACGCGGCGGCGCACGGCGCGGTGGTGGTCAACCACGCGCCGGTCACTGCGCTCACCTTCGCCTCGCCGCACGGCAACGCGACCGGCGCAATCGTGCACGATGCGCTCGGCGGCCAGGAGGTGCCCGTGCAGGCGCGGCTCGTGGTGAACGCCACCGGACCGTGGACCGATGAGATCGCGCGCCTGGAGGATCCCAACGCCGGACCCGCCGTGCGCGGCACCAAGGGCGTGCACATTGCCGTCCCCGCGGCGCGGGTCGGCAACCTCGGCGCGGTGACGATGCTCTCGCCGGACGACGGGCGCGTGCTGTTCACCCTCCCGGCGAGCGGCGGGCACACGATCATCGGCACTACCGACACGCGCACCGACGAGCACCCGCACGAGGTCCGCGCCTCGCGCGCCGACGTAACGTACCTGCTCAACGCCTGCAACCGCTTCTTCCCCGAGTCGCACCTCACCGCCGCCGACGTCGTCGCGTCGTGGGCGGGGATCCGGCCGCTCGTGGCCACCCCGAAGTCGGCCACCGGCGACCCCTCGTCGGCATCGCGCGAGCATTCGATCCGTCTCTCGGCGCGCGGCGTGCTCACGGTCACCGGCGGCAAGCTCACGACCTTCCGCGCAATGGCCGAGCAGATCGTGGACGCGGCGGTACGGGCAATCGGCGTCAAGTCGAAGCCCTGCGACACCACAACTGCACCCCTGCCCGGCGAGCGGCCGCCCGCCGAGAGTTCCGACCTGACGCTCGTACCGGGCCTCGCCTGGCGCGAGCGAGACGTGCAGCACGCCGTCGAGGCCGAGTTCGCCGAGACGCTCGCTGACGTGATGATCCATCGGACCACGATGGCATTCGAGCTGCGCGACCAGGGACGCGGCCTCGCGCCGCGCGTGGCGGGGCTGATGGCCAAGCGGCTCGGCTGGACCGAGGCCGGCGAACGAGCGGCCGTCGCCGAGTATGAGCGCACGGTCGCGCGTATATTCAGTGTAGATCCTTGACCCCGGGAGTCCCGTGCGTCGTTCCGTCATTACCGTCGCGTTCGGCACGCTCGTCGGCGTCGCCGCCTGCGGCCCGGTCGAGCGCGCTTCGGCCCCGCCGCTGACACTCGCCGTCGAGCCCTCGCCCACTGCGACCGGCGCCGCCGAACCGAACCTCTTCACCACCGCCGATGGCCGTGTGCTGATGAGCTGGCTCGAGCCGACCGCCGACGGCGCCCACGCGTTGCGACTCGCGGTCCGCGGCGCCGACGGCGCGTGGTCGGCGCCAAGCGACGTGGTGCGACGGCGCGATCTCTTCGTGAACTGGGCCGACTTCCCGTCGGTCGTCGCGCTCTCCGACGGACGCTTCCTCGCGCACTGGCTCCAGCGCAGCGGCTCCGGACGCTACGCCTATGACGTGCGCCTCGCGGAGTCGCGCGACGGCGGTGCCACCTGGAAGACGTCGGTGCAACCACATCGCGGCGGGATCCCGGCCGAGCACGGGTTTGTCTCGATCCTTCCCGACCGCGATGGCGGCGCGTCCATCTTCTTTCTCGACGGCAGCGCCGGTGTGGGCGACACGCCGGCGCCCGCCGGTCACGACCACGGCCCCGGACCGATGCATCTGTCGGTGAATGCGTGGGGCGCCGCCATTGCCGATTCCACCAAGCGGATTCTCGACACCCGCGTCTGCGACTGCTGCCAGACCGCCGCCGCGATGACCGCGCGCGGCCCGGTCGTCGTGTACCGCGACCGGAGCGACACGGAGGTGCGCGACATCTCCATCCTGCGGCAGGTCAACGGGGAATGGACGGCGCCGCACGCCGTCCACGACGACCACTGGGTGATCAACGCCTGTCCGGTGAACGGGCCGGCGATCGTCGCCGACGGCGAGCGCCTGGCCGTGGCGTGGTTCACCGGCGCTCGCGACACCGCCAAGGTGTTGCTCGCCTTCTCCACCGACGCCGGCACGACCTTCGGCGCCCCGATCCGCATTGACGAAGGCACGCCCGCCGGCCGCGTTGGCCTGCAGTGGCTCGACGAAGCCGTGCTGGTCAGCTGGCTTGAACGCGGCGGCGCCGACACCGCCTACGTGAAGGTGCGCCGCGTGATGCGCGACGGGACGATGGAGGATCCAATCGTCATCAGCAACTCCAGCGGCACGCGGTCGAGCGGATTCCCGCGGATGACGCGTCTCGGCGATGGCGTACTGCTGGCGTGGACCTTGCCGGGCGCGCCGGGCGCGCCGAGCGCCGTCCAGGCGGCGACGCTGCGCACCGTTGCACCGTGAGGCGGTTCGCCGCGGCGCGCGCCGGCGCTTTGAGGTGGATCGCGATCACCGCGGTCGCGACGCTTGGCACATCCGTCGCGTGCGACCCGGCCGGCACGCGTGGGCCGCGCGGGGCCGTCACCGTGGGACAGCCGGCGCCCGCATACGCGGCGACCAGGCTCGACGGCGCGCCAATCGCGCTCGCCGACCTGCGCGGCCAGGTCGTGCTCCTCAACATCTGGGCCACCTGGTGCAAACCCTGTCGCGAGGAGATCCCCGCACTTGAGGCGCTGCACCAGGCGTACGCCGCGCGCGGGCTGGTGGTGGCCGGCGTGAGCATTGATGCGCACGGCGACACCGCGAACATCGCCGGCTTTGCGCGCGACCTCGGCGCGACCTATCCGCTCTGGCTCGACGCGAACGACCGCGTCTCGACAACGTTCCTCGCCATCGGCGTGCCGAGCACCTTTCTCATTGACCGCGGCGGCGTCCTCCGCTGGAAGCACCTCGGCGCGGTGAAGGCCGACGATGCCGCGCTGCTCGCCGCCCTCGACTCGGCAATCGCGGAACCCGGCCCCGACGCCGCCGGCTCAGAGGCCGTCGTGGATCGTCGTTAGGTCCACGACCTTCATCTTGCGCGTGCGCTCCGGCAGTCTCAACAGCACCAGTTCGCCGACCTTCTTGCCGAGCAGCGCGCGTCCGATCGGTGACGACATCGTCACCTGCCCGTCCTCGAAATCCTCGGCGTCGCCGAAGATCATCCTGTAGGTCTCCCGCTCCTTGCTCTCCTGGTCCACGACGACCACCGTCGAGCCAAGGCCGACCGCGTCGGCGGAGATCTGCGTCTCGTCGATGCTCGAGAGTTTCGAGAGCCGCTGCGTGAGCTGACCGAGGCGCGCCTGGACGAACTGCTGGCGCTCGAGCGCGGCCTTGTACTCCGAGTTCTCGCGCAGGTCGCCCAGCTCGACCGCCTTTCGGATCTCCTGCGGCAGCGTGATGTTGAGCTCGACGCGGAGCTTCTCCGCCTCGTCGGTCAGCTTCTGCTTGAGCGCCTCGATCACGGAGCGGCCCTCGGGGACGTGGCGGGGGAGTAGCATAAAACGCCCGACCTGCGAGGCCGGGCGTCGGACAGCGTGCTTGTCGGAGGAGGGAGTATAACGCCCGGAGGGCCGGGCGGCAATCCAACGGCATTCCGTGTAGCGTTCACGGATGCTCCGCGCAATCTCCCACGGCGACGTCGTCCAGCTCGAGCTCTCGTCCGTCGCCAGCCGGCTGATGCGGTATGGCGTCAGCGCCTACGTCACGCGCGGCGTGCTCATTGATACGGGGTTCCCGGATGTCGGGCGCGAGGTCTCGGCGTGGCTCGACGCCAACCCGGTGGAGGGATGTCTCGTGACGCACGCGCACGAGGATCACGCCGGCAACATCGAGCGCCTGGCGAGGCGGGGCGTGCCAATCGGGGTTGCGCCGGACTCCATTACCATCGCGCGCGTGCCTGGGCCGATTGGCCTATACCGGCGGATCTGCTGGGGCGTGCCGGAACCGCTGCGCGCGCCAATCACGCCGTTCGCGCATCCGGCGCTGGAGCTCAGGCCGGCGCGCGGCCATTCGAGCGATCATCACGTGGTGTGGGACGCCGAGCGCGAAACGCTTTTCGGCGGCGACCTGTTCATCGGCGTGAAGGTGCGGATCGCCCATCGAGGCGAGGACTTGCGGGCCCAGGTCGGGGCGCTGCGCGACGTGATTGCGCTCAAGCCGCGGCGGGTGTTCGATGGGCATCGCGGCATCCTCGCGGACCCCATTGCCGACCTCTGCGCCAAGGCAGACTGGATCGAGGAGACGATCGCGGCGATCGAGGACCGCGCGCGGCGGGGGTGGAGCGAGCGCGCGATTCGGGATGATGTCCTGGGACGGGAGGACCTGACGGGAATTGCGAGTGCGGGTGACTACTCGCGGTTGAACTTTGTCCAGAGCGTGGTGGGAACGATGGAACCGGGATGACGCCCTACGGTCGCCGAACGGCGATTCCAGCACGCCCACTCACCCGCTCGTGCGTTTCGCCGCAAGCAAGGTCAGGTCATCGTGCGGCTCGGCCTGCCGCGTGAACGCCTTGAGCGCATCAATGACGCCCGTCACGAGCTCCGATGCCGATCCGCTGGCGTGCGAGCGCACCACCTGCCGCAACCGCTCGCTGCCGTACACCTCGCCGGTCGGGCTCCGCGCCTCGGCCAATCCGTCCGTGAACGCAAAGAGCGTCTCTCCGCTCTCGAGCGTTCCCCCAACCGCCGTGAACACCGAATCCGGCATCATCCCGAGCGCCGGACCAGTCGGTCGCAGTTCCCGCATCGTCCCGTCCGGGGCGATCACGAGCGCCGGCTCGTGGCCGGCGTTGACATAGTTGAGCGTGCCATAGGCCGGATCGAGCACCGCCAGAAAGACGGTGGCGAACATATTGGTGCGTCCGTGCAACCTCGCGATGTAGTTGTTGGTAAAACCCGCGACCCGCGTCAACAGGTCGGCCGGCGTGGCGGCCTCCAGCGACTGCATCACGAGCGTGCGCCGGCCACCAATCATCTGGATCGCGCCGCCACCCACTGGATCCGCGGACGCACGGATGAGACTGCGGAAGAGGGCCATGAACAACGCCGCGCCGACCCCCTTGTCGCACACATCCCCAACGACCAGGACGAGGTTGCCGGAGGGCGCCAGGGTGAACGCGTCGTAAAAGTCGCCGGAGACCTGACGCGCCGGATGCAATGCGGCCTCGAGTTGCACGCCGCGCACGGCGGGGAGTGACTCGGGGAGAAAGTCCCGCTGGATGTTCCGCGCGACATCCATCTCGCGCCGCAGCTTCACGTTGTCCCGTAGGCGCCGACGGTCCAGCGCCGCGCTGACGCGGGCCCGCAGCACGGCCGGACCAAACACCTTGGGGAGATAGTCGTCGGCGCCCTTCTCGAGGCACCGCTCGATGGCATCCGTATCGTCCGCCGCCGAGATCACGAGGACGGGAACGCTCGCCAGCTCGGCATCACTCCGCAGCGTCTCGACGAACTGCGGCCCGCCCATCGCGGGTACGTCCGCATCCAGCAACACCAAGTCGAACCGTGCGGCGCGAAGTCGCTGCAGTGCGTCGTCGGCCTGGACAGCCGCGAACACGAGATACCCTTCTGCCTCGACGCTACGGACGAGGGCTGCGGCATCCGCGCCGGCCCGGCCGACGACCAGCGCCTTTGGCAGGGCGCGGAGCGTGGTCTGGGTGCCCCTCGACGGCGTGGGGGAGTCGCTCATCCCTGCATCTCGTCAAGCAGATTGAGTTGCCAGAGGTCGCGCGTGCTGGTGTGGAGGAACGGATGCAGGGAGAGCATCCCGGTTTTCCCGATGCTCCGTTCCAGATACCGCAGTTCCTCGAACGTGCGCTTCACGGCGGGGTCCGGCTCGGGATCGAATCCGGCCTCGCGCAGCATCAGGATGCCCTTGGCGCGGATGCCCAGCTCGGCGCGCAGTCGGAGGAGGCACAGCATATCCACGATGACCTCCGGGGAGAAGCGACTGCGTACGGTCAGGAGATACTTCCCCGCCGGCGTCGCCGCCACCTGCCCCGTGCGAATGGCCCTGAGCAGCTCCTGGTCGGTGTCGAACCCGCTGCCCAACCACGATTTCGTGTCGCGCTCGCTCTGCTGGAAGATGGCGATGCTGACATAGGGAAAGACCAACACGATCAACGCCGTCGCGATCAGCGGTTGCAGGAGGAACTGGTTGTACAGCGAGTGGAGGACCACGGCCACGAGGAGACCCGGCAACAGGAGGTACGGCCTGAAGCCATCGAGGCGATTGTGCAGCGTCTTGGCGACCATCGCGAGGATGGCGGTGGCGCCGCCGTGCATCACCGCGGTGCCGAAGCCCCGCACGATCCAGGTCCAGATCGCGGCGTCGGGACTCACGAGCAGATAGTAGAGGTTCTCCAGAAAGGCGAAGCCGGTGCCGATGCCGAATCCATAGATGGCGGCGTCCACAACGAACCCGACCTTGCTTCTCGACAGCAGGTACACGACATACGCGGCCTTGAGCGTCTCCTCGACGACGGGTGCGACGTACATCGAGTATTGCGACGGGGCCAGCCCGAGCGCCGGCCGGAGCCAGACATTCACCGCGTAGCTGGCAAGGCCTGCGGCGACGCCGGCGGCGACCGAGAGCAGGACCGCCCGCAGCGCGACAAGCTTGTAGCTGTCAATGAGCACCAGCGCGCCGAGGAACAGGAAGATCGGCAAGACGCTGACGGCGAGCGCGACGACGGTCGTCACATGATCTTGAACGAAACCATCAGGGCGTTGCTGAGCGGGACGCCCTGCCCCTTCGCCACGCCGTAGCCGACGGAGAAGGTGGACTCGAGATGGGAGATCGTGACGAGTCGGAGGTCCACCTGCGCCCCCGCGCTTGTGAAGGTACGCCTGGCCGTCGCGTCATCCACGTCGGTGGCAAGCCCACTCGCGAACAGCGACAGTCCGGCCCAGCGGAAATACGCGCTCGGGATGCCGACGCTCCGAAAGCGGAGGGGCGGTGACATCCACTCCACCTGCGCCTTGGCGTACGTGGCGCCGCCAATCTCGTTGATGTCGAGGCCCGGGAAGGCCTCGGTGTTCCGAAACTGCTTGATTGCCCGGTAGTCCACCCAGTTGTTGGCGAACCCACCGAAGTAGAACCGCGCGAATGGGTCGGCCCGGTCGGGGCCGAGCGCCGACCCCGCCGAGGCGCGGAACCAGAGCGACGAGTGATCCAGCGGCAGGAGGAATCCCCTCGACGCATCCATGCTCACGCGTGGGTGCAGCGTCGCGTTCACGTAGTTGCCGCGAATCCCCGCTCCCCACGTCGCACCGAGCTCGTCGTCAATGGCGCCAAGCGACCGCCGGAGGGACTTGTACGCGAGGTCGCCGGAGAACGACGCGAGCTTGTCGAACGACGCCGCGACATTCTGGAACTCCGGCACGATCGCCAGGTCGCCGTACCCCGCCGCCTGCAACGTGTAGCCCAGGCTCCGCGGGCCATCGTAGAAGACATTGCCCTGGTACTGGAGCGCCAGCGAATAGCCACGACGGCTCACCTTCGTCGGGCCGACGAGGTCGTAGAAGTCGGCCCGATTGAGCGCCGCCGAGACCTTCCAGTTCCAGTGGCGGAAGACCGCGCGCAGGTGAAGGTGCTCGTACTCGTCGAGGTCCTCGTCGGGAGAGTACGACGCGGTGAACTCGAGCCCCGTCGCTCCGATCCGGTCCGAGAAGTTGAGCCGCACGCCGCCGGCGACGGCAGTGTTGCCCAGCGCATCCTCGTATCCCTCCACGACCGGGTACGCGTTGTCCAACTTGAAATTCCGCGCCGTGCTGTAGGTGCCGGTCGCCGTCGTCAGCGCATCAACGTTGATGTCGGAGACGGGCGGCGGCATCCACGACTGCACCTCGGTCCGTCGCTCGGCGATCTCGTTGCCGAGGAATTGAATCGCGCTCACGCTATCCGTCACCGCGTTCGGGATCATCGAGGGCACGAATCCGGTGCCCGAGTAGGCGAAGACGACGAGGGAGTCATCGGAGATGGGCAACGGCTTGAAGAAGCCCGTCTCCGCATTGGTCACGGCCTCCATCTCCCGCGTCGTGACTTCGTACCGGAAGATGTTGGAGACGCCGGAGTAGTAGGACGAGCCGAAGATGTACCGCCCGTCCTGGGAGAAGACGAAGTTCGACGGCGACCACTGGCCGAACTCGAAGAGCACCTCGTGCGCGGCATCGCCCGAAAGAAGCGTGGCGATGTTCATCCGCACGAGGCGAGTGTCCCCGCTTATCTCCGACATCGACCCGATGAGGGCCGTGCCGTCCGGCGAGACGTCCAGGTCGAAGAGGTCCCTGCCGTACGGCAGCGTGTGGACCTGATGCCACTCGCTGTACGGATGCGGAAGGCGCACCAGCGTCGAGAACCCGTTGTCGTGCCGGACGCCCCACAAGGAACGGTCCGCCGCGTTGAAGGCGAGGTCGCCGATGCGCCCGTTCTTGAGCAGGACCGTGGAGCGGCCCGTCTCGAGGTCCATCGAGAGTATGTGACGATAGTCCGCGTTGTTGGTGGTGTAGAAGAGCGTCCGCGTCGCCGCATCGAACACCAGCGACGTCACGGACAGACCCCCCGCGGCGGTGATGTCGCCGACCCGCGTGAACCGTCCGGACGCGACGTCAATGCTGGCGATGTGGGCTTCCTGGCCCGGATAGCGAACGGCCACGAGGACGCTGCCCTTTGCCGGGTCGTAGTACGCGCGGGACACCGATCCGAGCACCCGATTGGTGAGCGGTCGCGCAACGGTGGTCGGGTGCCGCTGAATCGCCGCCAGGTTGTCTCGCTGCCACTCGCGCTCCCAGTCAATCCATCGCGACCACTCGTCCGCGAGCGACCTCCCGAACACGTTCCTGAACTGCGACGAGAAGTACCGCTTGCTGCCCTCGGACCGATTGACCCACCCCAGCAAGGAGTCGTTTCCGTACTGGAGCGCGAGATAGCTGATGAACCGCGTCCCGTAGAGATACGAGTTCACGCCCACCTGGAAATCGATTGTCGTGCCCTCGGATTCGAGCCCGACGACGTCGTACATCGTGAGGCTGTCGCGGACGAGGGTGCGGAAGACCATCTCGTCGTAGGGACCGATGGCACGCCCCAGCCCGCCGTTCATCCACGTCTCGAGATAGGTGGCGATTCCCTCGAGGTACCAGCGCGGCGCGTACCAGCGCGGCGTGGTCAGGTAGCTGTAGAGCATCGAGGGCGGCACTTCCGCGTTTGGCGTGACCTTGCCGAAGAAGATCGAGCGGAAGAACCGGTCGGACCGGGTCGCTTTGTCGGTGGTGACGATGTGCGCCAGCTCGTGGTTCATCGACGACGCCATTCGTTCGGGAGCGGGCGCCGACTCGTAGTCGTGTCCGTACGGCGCGATCCCTATGGTGACGTGGTTCTCCGGCACCGGACGCGCCCCCGCGTTGCCGTAGTGCCAGAGGTCGTGCATCAGCACGTTGATCCGGCCTCCCGGCGCATAGTCGAAGAGCTGGCGGTGGAACCGCAGCGCATTCTCGAAGCTCGCGGTCACCTGCGGCACGAGGTAGGACTGGAGCGGCGAGGTGTACACCAGCCGCATACTGGCGGTCTCAACCGCCTGGAACTGCGCGGCAAGACCGGACGGCGCAACCGCGCCGACGCAAACGAGGAGGGCCAGGACCCCCCGGACGCGCCCGCAGCCGGCGCCCCTAGCGACTCGCAGTTGATTCTTGGCCACAGTGGCCGGAAAGTACGCGCTGGCCCCGACTCCCGTTAGAGGGAGCCGGGGCCAGCGCCGAACCCTGCTGCTGGTGCCGTTACTGCACGACGCGCATCGCCTGGCTCATGAACGCCTCGGACATCTGTGCGCTCCTCGACAGTGCGCGGAACATCTCGGCCGACTGGAGCTGCCGGTACGCATCGTTCGCCATCACCGCGCGGAACGCATCGTTCGCCATCACGGAACGGAACGCATCGCTGGCCATTGCCGCGCGGTACGCGTCGTTCGCCATCACCGCACGGAACGCGTCGTTCGCCATCACCGCACGGAACGCGTCGTTCGCCATCACCGCACGATACGCCTCGTTGGCCTGCACGGCGCGGAACGCATCGTTGGCCTGCACGGCGCGGAAGGCCTCGCTGGCCATCGCCGCGCGGTACGCCTCATTCGCCTGCAACGACCGGTAGGCCTCGTTGGCCTGGAGCGCGCGCATCGCCTCGCTGGACTGCACGTTGCGGAACGCGTCCTGCGCCTGCAGCGCGCGGTACGCCTCGTTGGACTGCAACGAGCGATAGGCGTCACTGGACATCAGCTCGCGGTAGGCCTCGCTCGACGCCAGTTCGCGATAGGCCTCGCTCGACGCCAGCTCGCGATAGGCCTCGCTCGCCATCAACTGGCGGTAGGCATCGCTCGCCATCAACTGGCGATACGCATCGCTCGCCATCAGTTGGCGGAAGGCCTCGCTGGACTGCAACTCCCTGAACGCGTCGTTCCGCATCGCCGAGCGGAAGACGTCGCTCTTGACCAGGGTCAGGACATCGTGGTTCTGGAACAGCACCTGGATCTCGGGGTTCGCGATGGTCACATCGGCCTCGGTCATCGGCCGTCCGCGATACCGTGCCGCCTGCTGGACCCCGCCGATCGTGCCGGCTTCGTCGCCGCTCGGTGGGTACCCGACCACGACGCCGCCGATGACGGCGACTATCGCCACCACGGTGGTCCCGACGATCAGCGCCTTCTTCGTAATCATCGCCTCCTCCATTCGCCTTAGGGAAACTCGCCACTGGGAAACAAGCCGTTGAACGATCGCCTGCGGGGCCATCCATGCCGATGCAGTCCTCGGTGATGCTCGCGTTTGCAGTGCCAGCGCCTCGAGAATCGTTGGCCGGAGATGCGGCGGCGGCGCGCGTTCCTGTTCCCGGCCAAGGAGCGCGGCAAGGTCCCGCAGGTCCGCCGCGAGGGCGCGCGCTTCCTGGTCCCTCTCCAGCAACGACCGGAACGCGGCACTCGCCTCCGGCGTGTTCTCACCATCGATCTCCCGATGGATCAGCTCAATCTGGTCCGCGCTCAGCATCGTCAGGCGCCCCGCCCGAGCAACGCCTGGCGCAGCCGTTCCCGTGCCGTGAAGAGGCGCGACTTGACGGTACGGACGGGCACCTCCAGCACGTCGGCCATCTCCTCGTAGGAGAACGACACGAAGTGCCGGAGCACCACCACGGCCCGATCGTCAGGCTTGAGGTCCATCAGCGCCTTTTCCACTCGATCCTCCGCCTCCAATGCATCATCAGTTCCGCCGCCCGGCGCCGGGATGGCCAGGTGGTCCTCCAACGTGACCATCCGCTTCCGGCGCTTGAGCGTGTTCAACGACTCGTTGACCGCCATCCGATAGATCCAGCTGAAGAACCGGTACTTCGGGTCGAAGCTCCCCAGCGAGACGAACGCATTGCCGAACACCGTCTGGGTGACGTCCTCCGCGTCCTGCACGTTGCCGAGCATCCGGAACGCGACATTGAACAGGCGACGCTGATAGCGATCCACCAGATCGCTGGCCGCGTTCCGTTCGCCATCCAGGCACCTCCGGACGAGCGCTCGGTCCTGTTCGTCTTCCGTAGCCGCAGCGGGGGACTCGACCAAAGTACAGTCCAGGGCGCCAAAGGTTGGAAACGTCCATCGGACGGGTGGGGGCCCGAGGCGGTGGCGAGGGGGGGGGGGAGCCGGGGAAACGTGCACCCGCCAGCGCCCCCTCGGCAAATGCCGGACAGGGGACCGGAGGTTGACAGATGACGGCGTGGCCAGCGTCATTGAGCGGCACGCCGGAGGGCGAGATGCCAGCAGGCTTCCGGATGTCAATCGGCAGGGATCCCGGTGAGGTCGCCAAGGTCAATGCGACCTTTGCGGACTTCACGGATGCGCACGCCTTGCCGGCGGCGATCCGGCGCAGTATGAACGTCGTGCTGGACGAGCTGCTGGCCAATACCGTGACGTACGGATTGGCCGAGCGCGAGGACGGCGAGGTGACGATTGACGTGGATCTACAATCGGATCGGTTGACGGTCACGCTTACCGACAATGGCAAGCCGTTCGACCCGGTCGGCAGGGCCGCGCCCGATACCAAGCTGTCCTTGGTGGAGCGGCCGATCGGCGGACTCGGCATTCATCTGGTCCGGCGATTGGTGGACGAGGTCAGCTACCACCGCCGCGGCGACAGCAATGTCGTGGTCCTGGTGAAGCTCCTGGCAGGTGGGGTGGCAGACGGTCATCGCGGAGGGAGGTTGATGGAGATCACGACGCGCACGCAGGATGACGTCACAATCGTGGCCTTGGCCGGCAATCTCGACAGCGTCACGTCGCCCGAGGCCCAGCAGGTCCTCGACGCGATCCTCGCCGGTGGCGCGCGGAAGCTCGCGGTGGACTTCACCGCGCTTGACTACATCAGCAGCGCTGGACTCCGCGTCCTGCTCGGCGCCGCCAAGCGGATGACCGCGACGGGAGGCGCCCTGCGCACGTTCGGCCTCAACGACACGGTCCGGGAGGTGTTCGACATCTCCGGCTTCTCCACGATTCTCGCCGTATTCCCCAGCGAAGCAGAGGCACGCAAGGGATTCTAGCGGCCCGGCGAGCGCCGGACGCGAGCCCCTGATGACGATGGATCATCCGGCAGGCTCAAGTCCGTGCCGGGGAACACCTCGCTGTTGGCTCGGCCCAATTGAAGAGCGACCCTCGCACCGTAGCATCGCTGCCGTGCGAGGGTCGCTTCCGCTGGTGGAACCCGGATCTCTGTTTCGACTCGCCACGCGATACATGGCCTCACCGCGTCCCTTGCCCTCGTCGGACGGTCCCGACTCAGGTGCCCCGTATTCGGGGCCTCGATCGTGTCCAGCGACCTCACGACCTGCCTGACGTTGTCGAACTCCGCCAAGCGCCCTTCCGCCAGCGTCCTGTGGGAAGGATCCATCCGCGAGAAACCGTCTCGCGAACGCAAGCGGAATCTGCGTCCCGGCTGCCGGCCGACCAATACGGGATTCCCTGAACCCGCGCGCGGGAATCACCTAGGCGGTCAGCCTACAGCAATCCGCTCAGTGCACCAGCGCGCCGGGCCGCGAGATCGCCTCGGTGAGGTGATCGACCAGGTCGGCGTCGTGCGGCCGCACCTTGAGCGCGATGTCGGCCTGTGCGATCACGCCAATCACCGCATCGTTCGCGTCGACGACCGGCAGGCGTCGCACCTGGTGCCGCGACATCCTCGCGACGACTTCCGCGATGGTGCTCGTCGCGGTGGCCGTGACCATCGGCTCGCGCGTCATATGGTCCCGTACGCTGGCCAGCCGGCCGTGCTCCGGCGCGACGTACCGGAGGACGATGTCTCGGTCGGTGAGCACACCGACGAGACGCCGATGCACGAGATCGTCGACGACCGGCAACATCCCGACGTCTCGGGTGCGCATCAACTGTGCCGCCACGGGCACCGTGTCAGTGGCCGTGACGACGGCCGGTTCAAGCGTCATGATGTCGCGGGCGAGCATTTCAACCTCCTATGCAAGGATGGCGCCGTACACCTTCAAGGAGGGGTCATCGCCCAGCGCAATCTGTCGGTGAAATGCCGATTCCACGTGCGGGAATACGCCGACTGCGCCCCGGACGACAGCGGCGTACACTGAGAGTACCAGTCGACGGATGTGGAGCATGATTCGGTACGGGTCCCCGCGGTTCGACGACCGCCGCCAGGCGGGAACGCAGCTCGCCGAGCGACTGCGCCACCTGACGGGACGGTCGAACGTCGTCATCCTGGCATTGCCGCGCGGCGGCGTCCCCGTTGCGTTCGAGGTCGCCCGAGCCCTCCGGCAACCACTTGACCTGTTCATCGTCCGTAAACTTGGACTGCCGGGGCACGAGGAGTTTGCGATGGGAGCGGTCGCGTCGGGCGGTGTGCGATGGATGAACCCCGAGGTGCTCGCCGCCCACGAGGTCCCCCGCCACCACGTAGATGCCGTGACCCGTCGCGAGACCGCCGAGCTCGCGCGCCGTGAGGCGGTATATCGCCGCGGCCGGCCCCCGGCCGACCTCGCCGGGAAGATCCTCGTGCTGGTTGATGATGGCATCGCGACTGGCGCGACGATGTTCTCGGCAATCGCCGCTCTGCGCCAGCTTCATCCCGCGCGCGTAATCGTGGCGGCGCCCGTGATCGCCGCTGCCACGCGCGACGCCCTCCAATCCGTCGCTGACGAGGTGGAGTGCGTGGAGTCCCCCGCCGAGTTCCTTGCGGTCGGCGTCTGGTACCGTGACTTCGCGCAGGTGACCGACGAGGAGGTCATCTCCCTCCTCGACCAGGCGGACCCCCACGCATCGGGCCCGGCGACGACTCGGACCTCGAGTCCCGACGCGCGCACGGTCCAGATTCCGTTGCGGTCGGGCGAGCTCACCGGTGAGCTCGACCTGCCGCGAGGGCCCGCGGTCGGCCTCGTCGTCTTCGCGCACGGAAGCGGGAGCAGTCGGCTGAGTCCGCGCAACCGCGAGGTGGCGGCGGCGCTACGTGCGCACGGTTTCGCCACGCTCCTTTTCGACCTGTTGACCCCGCGCGAGGACGTGATTGATCGGACGACGGCGGAGTTGCGATTCGACATCCCATTCCTGGCGAAGCGCCTGGTCGACGTCACCGACTGGCTCGGCACGGTCGAGGCGGTCGATGCCCTACCGATTGGCTACTTCGGGGCGAGCACCGGGGCTGCGGCCGCGTTGAGCGCCGCCGCCGATCGCGGCTCGGTCATTTACGCCGTCGTGTCGCGTGGCGGACGTCCCGACCTCGCCGGCCCGTCGCTTGCGGCGGTGACGGCCCCGACGCTGCTCATCGTGGGTGGCGACGATCGGGACGTGCTGCAGCTCAACCGCACCGCGCGCGAACGCATGCGGGCCGCGCACGCCGAACTGGCGATCGTCCCCGGCGCAGGCCACCTCTTCGAGGAGCCGGACTCGATGGCAAAGGTTACGCAGCTCGCGAGTGACTGGTTCACCGAGCACCTGACACCCCACGCGGCGGCCCTGCCGGCCAGGTCGCGCTGAGCGACGGTCTCCATGAACTCGTCACTCGCCCGCACCGCGCTCGACGATCTCCGCGCGGCGGCGGTGCGTCTCACCGGAGCGCCGAGCGACTTTGATGCCCTGCTCCGGCGTGTCGAGGGGTGCCGCTTTGTGCTCATCGGCGAGGCATCGCACGGCACGCACGAATTCTACCGGATCCGGGCGGAACTCACCAAGCGCCTCATCCGCGAGCAGGGATTCTCCGCCGTCGCGATCGAGGGCGACTGGCCGCATGCCTATCGCGTCAACCGCTTTGTACGCGGCGACCCGTCGATAGGCGACGCCGAGGAGGCGCTGGCCGACTTTGCGCGATTCCCGCAGTGGATGTGGCGCAACGCCGACGTGCTCGACTTCGTGGGCTGGCTGCGCGCGTTCAACGACGCGCGGCCCGCACGGCGGGTCGGATTCTATGGACTCGATCTCTACAGCCTGCACGCCTCCATCGAGGCCGTGGTGGCCTATCTGCGCACCGTCGACCCGGCAGCGGCTCTGCGCGCGCTCCGGCGGTACGACTGCTTCACGCGGTACGGGTCGGATCCGCAACATTATGGCTACGCCACCCTCGTGGATTCCGAAGCGTCCTGTGAATCAGAGGTGGTGCGCCAACTGGTGGAGCTGCGGGCCAAGGCGTCCGAATACGCGGCGCTCGACGACCGCATCGCCGCCGAGCAGCTCTTTCACGCCGAGCAGAACGCGCGCGTGGTGGTGCAGGCGGAACGCTACTACCGCGTGATGTACCACGGCGGGGCCGCGTCCTGGAACCTCCGCGACACGCATATGGCGGAGACGCTCGAACAGCTCGTGGCGCACCTCGACCGGCACCGCCCCGGCATCGAGCCGAGCCGGGTGGTGGTCTGGGCACACAACTCGCACCTCGGTGACGCGAGTGCCACCGAGGCCTCGGCACGCGGCGAGACCAACCTTGGCCACCTCGTGCGCAAGGCGCACGGCCGCGACGCGCTACTCGTTGGCTTCACGACCTATGAAGGGAGCGTGACAGCCGCGTCGGACTGGGGCGCACCGGCGCAGCGCATGCGCGTGCGGCCGGCCCTTCCGGAAAGCTACGAAGCGCTCTTCCACGCGATGGGGATCGATCGCTTCGCCCTCGACCTCAGGGAGCACGCGGCCGTGCGCGCAGCGCTCGGCTCACCGCGGCTCGAGCGCTTCATTGGCGTCATCTACCGACCGGAGACGGAACGGATGAGCCACTACTACCACGCGCGCCTGAGTGACCAGTTCGACGTCGTCTTCCATCACGACCGCACGCGCGCGGTGGAGCCGCTGGAACGTACGCCGACCTGGCAGTTGGATGCGGACGAGCTCCCGGAAACCTATCCGTCAGCGCTCTGACTGCCGATTACGCCCGCACGTCGGAGAACGCCGCCGGCACGACAAGGAGCGAGCAGCTTCCCGAATGCACCAGGCGGGCGGTCACGCTTCCGATCAGCATCCGATCGAGGAATCCCGCCCCGTGTCGGCCGACCGCAATCAGGTCGGCCTGCGCGGATCGCGCGAAGGCGACCAGCGCATCCCCGGGGTGACCGTGAACGACAATGATTTCCACCGCGCGGGACGGCGGGAGCGCCAACTGCTGCCGGAGCCGCTCGAGGCCAGCTCGGACACCCTCCTCGTACGACTCCAACCAGCGACCGGGATGTGGAATCCCAAACGGCGGGTCCGGTTTCACGTGCATGAGATAAATCGTCGCTTCGTCCGCGGCGAGACGCACAGCGGTGCGCGCAACGTCCGCGCCGTGTGGGCTGAAGTCGATACCGACAACGACGCGTCGCGGCAACACCGCTGCCCCCTCGACGGCGAGCACCGAACAGGGCGCCGCGCGAATCACCTGCAAGACGTGTCCCTCTCCGCGCAGGCGCGCGAGCAACCCATGCCGGCCCCGGCCCGCAACGATGAGGTCGGCGCGCAGGTCGCTGGCCTGCCGCCGCACCTCCTCGGCGACGCCGCCGTAGCGGACCACGAGCGGACAGGCATCCGCGAGAAGCAGCCGGGCGAGTTGCCCGGTCACGACCGCGGCGCGCTCGTCGGCGGCGACCGACCCCGTCAGTACATCAAACTCCGGCGCACTCCGGTCGTAGACCATCGTCTGCCGGTCGCAGACTGCAATCGCGTGTAGCATCGCGCCCGAACGCGCGGCGACTGTCTGCGCGAGTAACACTGCGACGTCGGAGTCGGGCAATCCGTCGGTGGCGACGAGGATTGTGCGCCACTCCGGCGTCCGCGCCGACGGCAATGGAGCGAGCGCGAAGTCGAGGTCACTCGGAGGCACGAGTGTCATACTGGGCTCCCGTCCTCATGCTCGGACATCGGGGTCGCTCGCGCAATCGGGGGTTCGACCGCGGCCTGTCGGAGATTCGCCGTAGGCGAACCGCCGACGGAAGCGCGTCGTGCCCCCCCCGTCAGTCCGCTATCTTCCGCCTCGCCGCTTGAGCGCGACGATCTCCGGCGGCACAGCGCCACGACGCGCCTCCTCCACCCAGTCGTAGTCAAAGTCCCACGCGTCACCACGGAACAGGATGAACGCCCCGGCCGGAATCGTGCCGAGCGCGTTACACGGGGCCGCGGCCGCCTGCCGCCCCGGCGGAAGGTCGTGGACCCACACCCGGCACTGGCCGTCGGGCGGGTATTGACCTGGCGGCACGAAGAGCTGACGTCGGCCCGCCAGCCGCACCGTGTCGCGCACCGTGACCCGGATGGTGTCGCGCACCGTGACCCGGATGGTGTCGCGCACCGTCACCCGGACGGTGTCCCGGCGCACGACGGTATCCACGTGCAGCACGAGCAGCGTGTCCACTCGCACGAGCGTTCGCGTGCCAGCGCGCCAGAGCGTGTCGAGGCGCGTCACGGTGTCCCGGCGCCAAAGCGTGTCGAAGCGAAAGGTGACCCGCACGTTGTTGCCCTTGTAGCGACCCCAGAGCGTGTCGGTCGCCGTGTAGCCGCGCTCCGTCTGCGGCACGATGACGATCGCGCGCCGACAGCCGGTGGACGATGCGGCGGCCAAGAGCGCGATCGCCCCGACGATGACACTGAACCTGAGCGGCTTCATCGTGCCTCCTGAATGATCCGGAATGACGCCCGCCGAATATGGACGCGCAATCGGCGAGCCGGCAATGCTCGGCCCGCCCCCCACCCTCACAGCAGCCGCGCCATCAGGAACGCCAGGAATGTCCCGATCGCATTCCCGAGCGAGCCGAGCAGGATTCCCGGCAGGAGCAGGTCCTCGCGGCCAAGACTCTTCGCCAGCGCCAGCGCCGACGTCGCGCCCCCGACATTCGCCTGCGACGCCACGGCGGCGCCGTCGAGATCCAGCTTGAAGAGCCACGCCGCGCCGAACGTGACCACGCCGTGCACGAGCACGGTAACCAGCGCAAAGACCAACAGGGTCGCGCCGAGCGCGCCCAGCCCCGCCATCGCGCCGATGTCGCAGAACGCCCCGATCACGGCGAGGAAGAGATAGACGGCGTACATCCCGGCCACGCGCGAGCCCGGCAGCGCGCTCACCGCGCGGACCTGCGCCAGCGCGAGCGCGAGGACGGTGATGATCAGGATGGATGGCACGTTGGCGCCGGCACGCGCCAACGCGTCGGCCGCCACGCGGGACACCAGGAGCGCGCCGGTGCCTAGCGCGAGGACGAGCGCGAGCTTCCGCGGGTCAATCGTCTCAATCTCGGCGGCCACGTCAATGATGGGCGCCGCGACCGCCGCGCCGTCCGGGCGGGGGCGCACGCCACGCCAAATCGGAAGCAACAGGCGTGGCAGCGCCAGCGTCGCGGCAATCCAGAGCGTCGTGATGACGTTGTCCACCGCCACCGTGCCGCCATACAGCAGGCCGTCGCGCATCACGCCGTACTCCAGCGCGACCGCGTTGAAGTTGATGCTCCCGCCGATGTACGTCCCGGTGAACATTCCGCCGACGGCGTTGTAGAGCGGCCCGATTCGCTCGGCGCCGTCCACGAGCGCCATCCCGGCGAAGACGCCGAGCATCGTCCCCAGCGCGCCGACCGCGAAGAGTGCGATCAGGGGAAGCCCCGCCTTCAGCACGTCCCGCAGGTTGACGGCGAGCAGGAGCCAGAAAATCGCGATCGGCGCGACGACGCCGAACACCGCGTCGTAGACGGGCACCGGGGCATCGGGCGTGGAACTGGTGGGGATGAGCCCCAGATTCGACACGACGGCGCCGAGGATGATGACGACCAGCGCCGACCCGACGTGGCGGAGCGCGGTGCGCCGGACGATCCACTCGGAGAGCACGACGAGCAACGAGAGGACCGTCAGGATGAAGAGCGGGTTGCGGCTCATCGCCTAGATTACGGCGCACCCGTCCGCGCCGCGAGGCAGACCTGGTCAACCACCCGCTCCACTTCCGCCGGATCCTCCTGATCGCCACCGTCCTCGCGGTGGCAGTCGCCGTCGCGACCTTCGACCCGTTGCACCAGGCGGTGCTCGAGACGCTCAAGGCCGCCGAGGCGCTGATCACCGAGTACCCACGCGGCGGGAAGCTGCTCTTCCTGCTCCTCGCCGGCGTCTCGGCCACGCTCACCTTTTTCTCGAGCACGGCGCTGGTGCCAATCGGCGTCTACGTCTGGGGACCGACGACGACGCTCCTCCTGCTCTGGCTCGGCGGGACGCTCGGCGGCACGCTCGGCTATTGGCTCGCGCGCACGCTCGGCCGTCGTGCGGTGATCCGCCTGCTCCCCGGCGCACGGCTCCACCGCTACGAGACGTTCTTTGGAACCAGGGCGCGGTGGCGGAGCATCCTGCTCTTCCGCATTGCGCTGCAGTCGGAGCTGCCGAGCTACGTGCTGGGCCTCGTCCGCTACCCCTTCCCGCGCTACCTGCTGATCATCCTCCTCGCCGAACTCCCCTACGTCCTCGTCGTGGTCTATCTTGGAGAGGCGTTCCTCGAGCGCAACGTGCTCGTCTTTGCCGCCGTGTTTGCGCTCGGGATCGGCCTCACCGTCTGGGCGTGGCGGAGCCTCCAGCAGGAGATGCGGCACGAGGCCTGACGCCGCGGTACCCTGAACCGATCACGCCCATCGTGGTACAACGCCTGCGACCTTCTTCCACTGACCACCTGAGGTTCACGCCAATGACCCGCCGCCTGCTCGCCGCCCTCGGCCTCCTGCTCGCGACGACCGCGCCCCTCCGGGCCCAGGTCCCCGTCTTCGACATCCGGCTTGGCGCCCACAGTGCGATGCCGACCGGCGACTTCGCCGAGTCGTACGACAGCGGCTTCGGGGCGTACGGCCGCGTCGGCGTCCCGCTCGGGCTCGTCAAGCTGATGGGGAGCGCCACCTGGAACCGGTTCGCCCCCACGGCGGCGGGCGCCGACGACCTCGACTTCTTCACGCTGCAGGCGGGCCCGCACTTCTTTCTCGTCCCGATGGTTGACCTCGGCATCGAGGCGGCCTACTTCAGCGACAGCGAGAAGTTCGGACTCTCGCCGAACGTGTCCGTCGGATTCCTCAAGTTCGAGTTGACCGCGTCGTACAACACGACCCTGAACGACCCGGCGACGAACTGGCTGACGATCGGCGCGGGCTTCCGCTTCTAGCTCCAACGCCGCGAAAGGGGGTCACCCAGTGGTCCGCACCGCCAGCACGATGCTCGCGCTCGGCACCGTTGCGCCGGGCTTCTCGCTCCCGAACGTCGTTGACGGCCGCTCGGTCTCGCTCGACGACTACGCGACGTCCGACGCATTCCTGGTGATGTTCATCTGCAACCACTGTCCGTACGTGAAGCACGTGGCGGCGGAGCTGGCGCGCCTTGGCGCCGACTACCAACCGCGCAAGGTGGCGGTGGTGGCGATCAGCTCGAACGACATCGTCTCGACGCCCGACGACTCACCTGCCGAGATGGCGCGCGAGGCGAAGCGGCGCGGCTACACCTTCCCGTATCTCTTCGACGAGTCGCAGGCGGTGGCCAAGGCATACCAAGCCGCCTGCACGCCGGAGTTCTACGTCTTCGACAAGGCGAGGACGCTGGTGTACCGCGGACAGCTCGACGACAGCCGACCCCAGAACGGCGTGCCCGTCACCGGCCGCGACGTGCGCGCGGCGCTCGACGCGGTGCTCGCCGGCCGGCCGGTGGAAGGGGAGCAGATCCCAAGCATCGGCTGCAACATCAAGTGGAAGGACGCGAAGGTCAACTAACTCACCGGAGTCACCCGTGTTCCGCAGCGCCCTCGTCCTGCTCGCCATTGCCGCCGCGTCGCTCTCCGCCCAGCCGCCAGCCGGAGCCGCCCAGCCCCCGATGGGCGCGCGCAACCGACTCGCCGACCCAATCCCACCCGACAGCTACCCGGCGCACATCCGCCGGACCCCGGCAACCGATGCCGTCATCCAGCGCATCTGGGACGAGGGGATGAACCGCTCGCAGGCGATGACACTCGCCCAGCAACTGCTCGACCCGCTCGGCCAGCGCCTCACCGGCTCGCCGCAGATGGAAGCATCGCAGGACTGGATCGTGCGGCAGTACGCGGGATGGGGCGTCAGCGCCCGCAAGGAGCGCTACGGCACGTGGGAAGGGTGGAGCCGCGGCGTCACGCACGTGGACCTTCTCGCGCCGCGCGTGCGCACGCTCGAGGCCACCGCCCTCGCCTGGAGCCCGTCCACCGGTGGTCGGCCGATCGAGGCAGAGGTGATCGCGCCGCCGGCCGGCTTCACCACGCCGGAGCAGTTCGATGCCTGGCTGCCCAACGTCCGCGGGAAGATCTACCTGATGAGCGCGGCGCGGCTCTCCTGCCGCTCGCCCGGCCAATGGCAGGAGTTCGGCACACCGGAGGAGATCGCCCGCATCACGGCGGCGCAGCAGGCGATCCAGACCGAGTGGACCGCGATGAATACCGCCGCTGGCGGCGCCCAG
Source organism: Gemmatimonadaceae bacterium (assembly GCA_040901985.1). Classification (GTDB taxonomy): domain Bacteria; phylum Gemmatimonadota; class Gemmatimonadetes; order Gemmatimonadales; family Gemmatimonadaceae; genus Pseudogemmatithrix. The sequence continues at coordinate 123,280 of JBBDYC010000008.1, read as the reverse complement.
CGCATTTGGCGCAAGCTCAAGGACGCCGGGGCGGTCGGAGTCTTCGCCTTCCAGTTCTCCAACTACCCGGGCATCATGAAAGTTTTCGGCTCGGCCAATCAGGGGATTCCGGCATTCGCGATCGGATGCGAGGACTACGGACTCCTGATGCGGATGGTGCAGAACGGCCAGGCGCCGCGCGTCCGCGTCTTCACTGACAGCGAGCGCCTCGGCGAGCGTCCGGTCTTCAACGTCGTCGCCGAGATCCGCGGCAGCGAGAAACCCAATGAGTACGTGATGCTCTCGGCGCACTTCGACTCGTGGTCCGCCGCCTCCGGCGCGACCGACAACGGGACCGGCACGATCACGATGCTCGAGGCGGTGCGCATCCTCCGCCAGGCCTATCCGCAGCCCAAGCGCACCATCATCGTCGGGCACTGGAGCGGCGAGGAGCAGGGCCTGAACGGGTCGCGGGCCTTCTCGGAGGACCATCCGGAGGTCGTCGCCGGACTGCAGGCACTCTGGAACCAGGACAATGGCACCGGCCGCGTCGTGAATATGAGCGCCGGCCCCTTCCCCGGCGCGGCGGGCCGGATCGAGCGCTACCTCGGCGAGATCCCCAGCGAGATCACCCGCTGGATTCGCTGGTCGCCGACCGGGCCGCAGGCCACCGGCGGCACCGACCACGCCAGCTTCGTCTGTCACCGGGCGCCCGGCTTCAACCTCGGCGCGCTCTCGTGGGACTATTCCTTCACCACCTGGCACACCGACCGCGATACCTTCGACAAGGTGGTCGAGTCAGACCTCAAGAACAACGCCACGCTGACCGCGATGCTCACCTACCTCGCGAGTGAGGACCCCGAGCGGATGCCGCGGGAGATTCTCGACCCCCTGCCGGCCTTCGGGCAGCAGCAGACGCCGGGCGTCTGGCGCGACTGTGCCCGGGCCACGCGCCAGACCCCACCGCCCCCGCAATGAGGGGGCAGATGTGACTGGGGTCACGGTCGGCCTGTTACATCCATACTTGTAGTCCCCCGGGCAGGACCCGTACGTTAGGGGGGTGAAGGGTTCACTCCGAGGCTCCGCCCTGACCGTCCGCCCGGCGTTGTTGCTGGGTGGACTGTTTGCGCTCTCGCTCCTCAGTTGCGGGCGTGAGGTCACCGGGCCGCTCGACGGCGTCACTCCGCGCTACGCCACCGGGCTGTCGTTCATCGCCGCGTTCCCCGGGCCACTGGCCTCGATCGAGGCGGGAGCCGGTTCCGTCGTTCCCTTCGAGCGCGTGCGCATTCTCTTCCTGCGCACCAGCGGCGCGGTCGCGCTCGACACGGTCGTTCTGTTCCCAGCCGGACAGCAGGAGCTCTCGCTCGCCCTGAGGATCGAGCTTTCGAACTCGGCGCCGGCGACCGGCGAGCCGCTCCGACTCTTCCTTCGCTACATCAACGCCGCCGGCGACACCGTCTTCCGCGGCGGCCCGGTGGACGTGATTGCCGTGCCGACGAGCACGGGCGGGGTGGCACCCGCCCCCACCGAGGTACCGCTCACCTACACCGGACCTGGGGCGAACGCCGACTCGATCACGATTGCGCCGGATACAATCACCCTCATCGCCGGCGACCCGTTCAGCTTCACCGCGACGGCCTATCACGTTGCGGGCGACAGCGTTGTCTCCACGGCACCGATCGTGTACAGCGCGCTCGACCCGACGCGCGCGACCGTCACTCCCGCCGGAGCCGGAAGCACGCTCCCCGCACGTGGGGCGGCACGCATCCGCGCCGCGCTCGTGGACGGCAGCGCCGAGGCAGTCGGGATCGTGATGATCCTGCCGAAGCCGAGCGCCATCGCGCTCCTCGCCGGCGGCAACCAGACCGGCGACACCGGGCAGCCGCTCGCCGATTCGATCCGCGTGCGGCTCAACGCGACGGACGGACTCGGGATGGCCGCCGAATCGCTGACGGTGGCGGTGACGACGGGCGGTGGCAGTGTGTCATCCGCCACACTGGTCACGGACACGCTCGGTCAGGCGGCGTTCCGCTGGACGCTCGGCGCCACGGTCGGCACGCAGTCAGTGACCGTGAGCGCGACGGGCGCGACCTCGCTCGTGGTCAACGCGACCGCCGAGTGGAGCGGCCCGACGCAACTGGCGGTGACCACGCAGCCGCCGGAGTCCGTCGAGGCCGGGGCAGTGCTGTCGCCGGTCGTCGTGGAGGCGCGGGACGCCGAAGGCGTGCTGGTGCCGACGTTCACCGATAGCGTGATGATTGCCATCGCGTCCGGCTCGGCGGGCGCGACGCTTGGCGGCCGGACGCGCGTCGTCGCCGTGGCCGGTGTCGCGACCTTCGATTCGCTCACGCTCACCATTCGCGGGAACTACACGCTGCAGGCGACGGCGGGCGGGCTCGTCGGCGCAACGACACTGGCGTTCACGGTCACGGCGGCGGCAGCGGACTCCCTTTATGTCGAGTCCGGCGGCGGGCAGACGGCGCCGCCGGGCGACACCCTGCCGGAGCCGGTGGTCGCGCGGGTGGTGGACGCGTTCGGCAATGGCGTCCCTGGCGTCACCGTGACCTTTACCGTGGGCGAAGGGACCGGCGGTTCGGCCTCGACCCCGACCGATTCGGGGGGCCGAGCGGCCGTCACGTGGACACTCAGCGAAGCCAGCGGCACGCAGACAATGACCGTCTCGTCCGACGGGCTGAAGGGCTCTCCGGTCGAGGTGCTCGCGAACGACGGGATCGGGCCAATCGTCACAACCGACGTGTCGCCGGCGCTCGACACGCTGGTGTCGCTCGGCGAGACGACCGCGCTGACGGTGCAGTCGCGCGACGTCGCCCTGAACATCGTGGAAGGGAGCTACACCTGGAGCAGCGATGCGCCGGCGATCGCGAGCGTGGACACGACGGGCGTCGTCACTGCCGTGGCGCCCGGCGCCGCCTGGATCCACGTGGTCGAGGCCGGCGGGACGCGGGATTCGACCCGCATCGTCGTGGACCAGCGGCTCTCGTCGGTGACCGTGACGCCGGGCGCGAAGGAGATCTACCTCGGCGCCTCGTTCGACTTCGACGCGCAGGCCGTGGACGGACTCGGCGTGCCGATGCTCACCCAGCCAACCTTCACCTGGAGCGTCGTCTCCTCGGCGATCGCCGGAGTGGACACCGCGGGCGTCGTGACGGGCGTCGGACTCGGATCCACCCAGATCCGCGCGACCGCCGGCACGATCTACGGCAGCGCGAACGTGACGATCAAGACACCGATCACGCGGATCGCCGTCGTGCGCGACTCGATCGGCTTCGTCGTCACCGACACCTTCACGGTCGTGGCGCTCGGCCGCACCCGCAGTTACCGCGCGGTGGCGTACGACACCCTCGACGCGCCGATGTCCGGCATCATCTTCACCTGGGAGTCGTCCAACCCGTCGGTGGCGGTGCTTGATTCGGTGGGTACGGCGACTGCGCGCGCGGAGGCGCTGGCCAACGGACTCACCTCGATCCGCGCCACCGCGCAGGGCGTCCTCGGCAGCGCCTCGCTGCGGGTACAGCAGGTGCTGGCGAGCATCGAGCTGACGCCCACCAGCGCATCAATCTCGGCGGGCGGCGTGGTCCTGCTGACCGCGCGCGGCCTGGATCCCGACGGCTCCTACCTGCAGTCCATCAGCGGCGTCACCTTTGTGTCGGGCACGACGGCCGTCGCGACGGTGGATGCCGCAACCGGGCTCGTGACCGGTATGGCGAACGGGACGGCGATCATCACGGCGCACAAGGACTCGCTCGTCTCCAACGGCGCGACGATTACGGTTGGCGGCGATGTCCCGGCGGTCATCTCGTTCGGCCGCGACACGCTCTCGATTGGCCGCTCGGCCTCGGTCTCGATCCCGATCTACCTCAGCAAGCCGCACACCGGGCCGGTGACCGTGAACCTCGCGGTGGCCGACACGTTCGCTTACTTCTCGCAGTCATCCATCACGATCTCGGCGGGTGCAACCGCGGGGAACGCGACGCTCAACGGCCGCAGCGCCGGGCTCACCCAGGTCTTTGCCACCGACGGCGGGGGCAGCGGATATGCCGGTGACACGGCGTCGCTCGCCGTGCAGGCGACCGTGCGCTTCAGCAGCTCGTCGTACTCGCTCGTCGCGACGGACGAGGTGGGCACACAGGTCCTGCTCACCGACCCGTCGCCGGCGGGCGGCACGTACATCACCTACGCGTACGGGACGGCGGGACGCGTCGAGATCTCGCCCGACCCCGCCTTCATCCCGGGCGGCCAGCTCTCGGCCAATGTCGTGATCACTGCGCTCGCCGGCGGCGGTACGACCGTGACGCCGGTCGCGACTGGTGTCAGCGGACAGAGTTCCACCGTCAACACCTATGCGGCGGTGCTCGACGCGTACGGCACGGCGTGGCGACTCGGCGCCGGACAGTTCCGGTCCGACCTCTGGGTCCAGGTGCCGACGTATCTGAGCACCGGGCTCACGATCACGATGACCAGCAGCGACACGACGATCGCGACGGCGACATCGACCATCACGATCCCACCGGGCGGGTACTACGCCTACTACACCTTGGTGGGCAAGGTCCCCGGGTCGGTCTACGTCACGGCGACTGCACCCGGATTCACCGCCGACTCGATTCTCCTCACGGTCTCGACGCCCAAGATTGACCTCTGCTGCAACCAGACGCGGACGACGACGTCGCCGGAGAGCAACCTGACCGTGTACGTGCGCGACTCGGTCGGGACCGCCTACTATCGCGTCAACCCGCTGGTCGTCGCGATCGAGTCCTCGGACACGATGATCGTGCGCGTTAACACACCGAGCGCGACCGTGAACGCCGGTGCGTATTACACGAGTGACGTGAGGATCGTCCCCGGAGGCGAAATCGGCTCGGCTTGGATTCGCGCCTCGGCGGCCGGCCACGGGGTGGACTCCGTGCAGATCACGGTGAACGGGCCGAAGCTCTCGTTCGGCTTCTCGCAACTGCGCGTGGGCGCGGGCCAGGAGTACCGGAATGCGTACGTCCAGATCCCCAACTATACGGCGACGGCACGCACGGTATTCATCCAGAACTCCGACCCGGCGATTGCCGGGGTCCCCGACTCGGTCGTGATCCCGGCGGGCAGCTACTACCAGTACTTCAACCTCGCGGGGCTGGCGGTCGGTCAGGTGACGCTGATCGCGACGACGGCCGGGCACGAGCCCGACACCGCGACCTTCCGCGTGACGACACCGAAGGTCTCGCTGTCTGGCGGCGGCACCTACGACAACTTCGCGGCGCCGACGAGCGTGACGGTGTACTCCACCGATTCGACCGGGTACGCCTATTACCGGCTCGCGCCGCTCGAGATCACCTACGTCTCGACCGACACGAATGTCGTGCGGGTGGTGCCCCTCGACACGATCCCGGCCGGCCAGTACTACGTGAGCGGCACCCCGGTGACCATCGTCGGGGTCGGGACGGCACAGGTCATCGCGAGCGCGCCGGGGCACGGGGCGGACACGGTCTCGTATACCGTCCGCGTGCCGAAACTCAGCTTCAGCTTCTCGACCTATCGCCTCGGACGGCGTCAGGCGTCGCACCCCCAGCAGTTCTACGTCTCCATCCCGACGTCCCGCTCCGACACGATCCCGGTGACGATCACGCAGACCAACGCGGCGATCGATTCGCTGACGACTACCACGCCGGACATCCCGGCGGGGACGTACTACCGCTACTTCGGGACCGCCGGCCTCGGTTTCGGCGTTGACACACTGATCGCCTCGGCACCCGATTACCTCCCCGACACGGCAATCGTGAGGGTGACGTCCACTCGATTGGTGGCGTCGAACCTCCCGGGAAGCGCGACGACGACCTCGCCGCCGACGAGCTTCCTCGTCTACGCGACGGACAGCGTGGGGACCAGCCACTACGTGCTCGACACGGTGGTCGTGGAGGTGACGTCCACCAACAGCTCGGTCATCCAGCCGACGGCGGCGTCCGTTCGCATCCTGCCCACGCAGTACTACGCGAGCGCTGGCGTGGCCTTCGTCGGCCCCGGCACCGCGGCAATGATCGTCACGGACTCGCTGGCCAGTGGCTACGCGGCGGACACGACGAACACCACGACCGTCACTGGACCGTCGCTCTCGCTCTACAATGGCACGCCGCGCCTCGGGATGCGGCAGAACAATGGTCAGTACGGCGCCTACGTACAGGTGCCGAACTACATCACGGACTCGCCGCTCGTCGTCTACCTTGTCAGCACCGACCGGTCGGTGGCGACGGTGCCGGACAGCGTGATCATCCCGGTCGGGGCCTACTACACCTACTTCCAGATCACCGCGCACGACGTGGTCGGGACCATCCAGATTCAGGCGAGCGCGCTCGGGTACAGTGGCGCGACCGTGAACCAGGAGGTGACCGCGCCGAAGTTCGTCATCTACGCGAGCACCTCGGTACGGACCACCTCCGGCCCGCAGACCATCACCGTCTACGCGACCGACGCGAATGGCACCTCGCACTACGTGAATGAGCCGGTCGTCGTCACGCTTGCCTCGTCAAGCGTAGAGGTCGCGACAGTGGACTCGGCGACGGTGACCATTCCGGCGGGCGGCTACTACAACAACAGCGCCCGCTACCACCCGGTGGCCGCCGGTAGCGCCCAGCTCTCGGCGACCGACGCCCGCGTCGAGTCGTACCGGTACGGCACGGGTACCCTGAACTTCTCCGTCACGACCCCCTCGCTCACGCTGAGCTGGACCACACCGGTGCAGCTGGGGATCGGGCAGTGGAGCACGGAGTACGTCTACACTCCGGACTGGCAGACGTCGCCGCTCGCGGTCGCGCTCGCCCACAAGACCGCCGCCACGAGCACCGCCGACACCGTGACGATCCCGGCCAGCAGTTACTATCGCGACTTCCGCCTGAGCGGGATCGCCGCGGGAGTGGACACGATTACCTTCAGCGCGACAGGCCACAATTCCGTCCTCGGCCCGGTCGTCGTCGGCCAGGGCCGTGTGGACGGCATCGGCGGCTGGCCGACGACGCTCAACAGCGATTCGGTGCAGGTGACGCTCTACACCAGGGCGCCGAACAGTACGATTCGCTACGTCAGCGCGGCCACGACGTTCACGCTCAGCGTGGACGCCAACCTGCAGTTCGTTTCCGGCGGGACAGCGAGTACGCCGATCACCAGCGTCGTGGTGCCGCAGGACCAGTACAGCGTGTCCTTCTGGCTCAAGCGAGTCTCGGGCGGCACGGCGAATGTCAGCATCTCCGCGACCAACTACCAGACGTACAACAGCACCATCACCGTGAACAGCCCATGACCCAACGCATTGTATTTGCCTCGCTGACCGTACTCCTCGCCGCAGCGGCGCTTGAGGCGCAGGGTGCGCCCGCGCGCCCGCAGCCGAGCGCGCCGCCGGCACCAGTCGCCGCGCCACCCGTGCCCCCACCCGAGGCCGCGACCCCGGCCCCTGCTCCGCCCCCGGCCAACGCGGTCGCGCTCTGCAACGACGGCAGCTTCGTCGTTGCGCCGGCGACGACCGCGGAGTGCGCGACACGCGGCGGCGTAAAGCTCGTGGTGCCGCCGCCGCGCGCTACGCCGTCGCAGCTTGCCTCACCGGCGGCCGAATCGCGCGCCACGGAGGGAACGACCGCAACGAACAGTGGCCCGCCGCCCGCCGACGCGACGATGCGATGCAAGGACGGGACCTACCTGACCGGCCAGCCGAGCGCCACGCGCTGCTCGGCGAATGGCGGCGTGGCAGTGATCCTTCCCGTCACTGCGCCGCCCCCTACACCTCCGGCGACCCGCACACCCTGACGTGCTGCGAGGTCCGCGGTAGCCGCATGTCGCCCGGTCTCACACAGAAGGCGCATCAACAGCTCATCGGCTACCTCGGCCTGCTCCTGCCGTTCCTCATCTACGGCCTGGCGGGGATCCGCCCGACCGACGGCCTCGAGCCCTGGCAGCTCCTGCCGTCGGTCAGCGCCTACTATCACACGGGCGCCGTCGGGATGTTTGTCGGCGTGCTCTTCGCGCTGGCGCTTTTTCTCGTCACCTATCGCGGCTACAAGGACGACTTGGCGGACCGGCGGATTGGGAAGGTCGCCGGCCTTGCCGCGATCGGCGTGGCGCTCTTCCCGACCACGGCGCCTGACGGCGTCATGCCGCCGACGTGGTGGAGCGAGACCACGACGGTCATCCATTACGTCTCGGCGGTGGGCCTCTTCATCTGCTTCATCGTCTTCGCGGTCTGGCTCTTCCGAAAGTCGAGCATCCCCGCGCGAGCCGACCGTCCGCCCGACAAGCGCCGGCGCGATGACATCTGCCTCGCCTGTGGGATCGTGATGATCCTCGCCGTGCTCTGGGCGGCGAGTTCGATGCTCACCGGCGTCGACATCTTCTGGCCCGAAACGGTCGCGATCATCGCGTTCGCTGTCTCCTGGCTGGTCAAGGGCGAGGCGCCGAAGACGGCAATGGACGCGATGCAGCAGCTCTCCCAGAAAGTGTTCGCCAAGTAGGGCGGGCGGGGCGGGCACGGTCGTAGCTTTTCGGAAGCTGCCGACACCGCTGTACCACGCCGGAACCGGAGCGCTCGATGGGTTCGGCAAGATCGTCAGTTCGCTCGTCGCCGACCTGCTGATGCCCCCGCTCGGCAAGCTCCTCGGGAACGTCAACTTCCGCGACCTCTTCATCAGCCTCGAGCCGTCGAAGACCGCGGGACTGACCTCGATTGCCCAGGTCAGGGAGGCGGGCGCGGCGGTCATCGCCTACGGGTCGTTCATCAACACGGTCGTGGATTTCACGATTGTCGCGTTCTGCATCTTCCTCCTGATCAAGGCAATGAACAGGATGAATCGCGCGCCGTCGCCGGTACCGCCGCCGCCGTCCACCAAGGAGTGCCCGCACTGCCTCTCCGACATCCCGATCCGCGCCACCCGCTGCGGGCACTGCACGTCCACGGTGAGCTGACGGACGCGGCGAACCGATGCCTGTGACAGGAATCCGGCAGCGGCGGTAGAGTGAACGGACTTCCCGTCTCCCGGAGCTTGCAGTGCTTCGTCCGATCCTCGTCGGCGGTTTCGTTGCCGGCATCTTCGACCTCGCCGCCGGGCTGCTGCTGGGAGTGGCGCGCGGTGGTACGCCGGTGCGATTCCTCCAGACGATCGCCAGCGGCTTCCTCGGCCGCGCCGCCTATGAAGGCGGCGTCCCAGCCGCGGCGCTCGGTAATGGTGCCGCGACGACCCGGCGTTCATATATATCGGGATGCTGGCGCACCGACAGCTGATTGAGCACTTCTACCACGCCTTCCAACGGCGTGACGCCGAGGCAATGGCGGCGTGCTACCACCCCGACGCCCATTTCTCCGACCCCGCGTTTCCCGACCTCCGCGGGGCCGAGGTCGGCGCGATGTGGGCGATGCTCGTTGCACGCGGACGGGACCTGCAGGTCGAGTTCTCCGACGTCGCGGCCGACGACGCCACGGGAAGCGCGCGCTGGGAGGCGCGGTACACCTTCTCCGCCACCGGCCGAAAGGTGCACAACCGCATCCGCGCCGAGTTCCACTTCCGCGATCAGCGGATTGTCCGGCACATTGACCGCTTCTCGTTCTGGCGCTGGTCCCGCCAGGCGCTCGGCCCGATCGGCTGGGCACTCGGCTGGTCGCCGCTCCTGCGCGCGAAGGTCCAGCGCAGCGCCGCTGGCGCGCTGGCCGCCTGGCGCGCCGCTCGCGGCGGCTGACCGCCGGCCGTAGCTTCACTCCGGCCCCGCCATCCCCGTTCCGCGTCCGATCCGCTCCCCGTGGAGACCTCGATGCTCGTGCCGTCCAGCGCGACCGTGATCCCCCTGCTCCAGACCGCCGCCGAACGTCTTGCCGACGCACAGGCCGGCCTCGACGTCCCGTTCACCAGCCGCCTGATGGGGCTTGTCGGCATCGCGACGATGCTCGCGCTCGCCGTCGCGATGTCATACAATCGCAAGGCAATCAACTGGAAACTCGTCGCGTCGGGCGTCGGCCTGCAGGCCGTATTCGGCCTGATTGTCCTCAAGACCGAGGTCGGACGGGTGGTCTTCCAGAAGGTCGGGGCGGCGATCACCGGACTCCTCGGCTTCCAGGAGCAGGGCGCGCGCTTCGTCTTCGGGAACCTGGTGCAGTCCACCGTGCCGGTGGTGCCGGCGGCCGGGGCCGCGGACGAGGGGGCGGCGGCGATGGTCGCCCAGACCGGCGCTTACTTCGCCTTCAATGTCCTGCCGACCATCATCTTCTTCTCGGCGTTGATGTCGGTGCTCTACTACCTCGGCGTGATGCAGCTGATCGTGAAGAGTCTCGCTTGGGTGATGCAGAAGACGCTCAAGACGTCGGGAGCCGAGACGCTCAGCGCGTCGGGGAACATCTTCCTCGGACAGACGGAGTCGCCGCTGCTGATCAAGCCGTTCATCGGCTCGATGACGCGCAGCGAACTCAACACGGTGATGGTCGGCGGCTTTGCGACGGTGGCCGGCGGCGTGCTCGCCGCATACGTCGGAATGCTCTCGGGCTGGTTCCCGGGGATCGCGAGCCACCTGCTCGCGGCGAGCGTGATGAATGCGCCGGCCGGACTCGTGCTCTCGAAGATCCTCCTGCCGGAGACGGGAGTGCCGGTGACGCAGAGCGGGATCGGCGACGCCGCGGGCGCGATGAAAGACGCGCCGAAGAAGCCAGGGCGCTGGTCGTTCCTCAACGTGGGCAAGGGCTCGCCCGACGGCGGCGTGATCGAGGCGGCGGCCAACGGCGCCGCGCAGGGCGTGCAGCTCGCGATCAACGTCGCCGCAATGCTGATGGCGTTCGTCGCCCTCGTCGCGCTACTCAACTTCCTGCTTGGCTGGACCGGTGGGTTCGTTGGCTACCCCGACCTCAGCCTGCAGGGAATCCTCGGCTTCTTCCTGAGGCCGCTCGCCTGGGTGATGGGCGTGCCGTGGGCCGACACCGCCTACGTCGGCAGCCTGATCGGCATCAAGGCGTCGCTCAACGAGTTCGTCGCCTATGCGCAGTTCGGTGCCGACCTCGCCGCCGGCCAGGTGCTCGACCCGCGCTCGGCAATCATCCTCACCTACGCGCTGCTCGGCTTCGCGAACTTCTCGTCCATCGCCATCCAGATTGGCGGCATCGGCGGCCTGGCGCCGGAACGAAAGAGCGAGATCGCCGGGCTCGGCCTGCGGGCAATGATTGCGGGGAATCTGGCGGCCTTTATGTCGGCGTCGTTGGCGGGGATGCTCGTGTGACCGAGCGCACGTTCCGGAGGCAGACAAAGCGTCACCCGACATTCATCCCGACGTAATCTTCGCGCGACACTGCAGCAATGGAACACGGGTATGGTGAAATAGGAGGCATCACCGACCCGGAGGAGCGATGTTCAGGATGCTCATTGCGTCGCGGCCCGTGCCCGATCGAAGCGCACCGGGGACCGCCCTCAGTCTGACGTTGCACGGACTCGTGCTGACGTTGGCGATCGTCGCCACCGCGGAGCGTATGGGTATCGCGGACCCGATGCCGACGCGGGTGGTTCCGCTCGCGCCGTTCTCGCAGCCGCGTCCAGCGCCCCCGGCGCCGGTCGCGCCCAAGCCGACTCAGCCGACGGTCGAGCCCACGACTGCGCCGCAGCCGACGCTGCCGGTCGTGAGCGAGGTTCCGTCCACGATCCCGGCGCCGGCCTCAGAGCCCGTCACGTCGGCGCCGGTGATCTCTGCTGGCGAGCCGACCGGCGAGCCAGGCACCGGCGAGTTCTTCCCGGCCGGGACGCCGCTGGACGGTGCGCTCGGCGCGAGCGAAGTGGACGTCCCTGCGGCGCTGCTGCCGAGCTCACCGCTCCCGCGCTACCCGGACGCGTTGCGCCGTCAGCGGGTCGAAGGCGTGGCGCGCGTGCGGTTCGTCGTCGGGACCAACGGTCGCGTGGAGCCCGCGACGGTTGTCGTCATTGAGAGTACGCACGCGGCGTTCAGCGAGGCGGTCCGCTCGGCGTTGCCGCGGATGCGGTTCCGTCCGGCGCGCATCGGCACGAAGCCGGTCCGCCAACTCGTCGAGTTCCCACTCACCTTCAGGGTCGAGGCACGCTAGGCGCGACCGCCGACCACGCGAGGGCTGGCGGGCGCCCGGCGCCGTCGGAGCCCGGGTCGAGGGGGGACTCCGCGCGCCGGCGTGTGCCGCGGTCGCGGCGCGGGCGCGAAGGTGCGTGAGGATCCGGTCGATTACCGAGGCTTGGGTGATGCACGCGACAATCCGCATCGTGCCGTGGCACGCCGGGCAGGCGAGCGGGTCGACCTCGAAGACCTGTTGCAGGAGCGCCGCCCACCGGCGGCTGGCCTCGGTGGGCGCCAGCCTCGGCGCCGGGACGATTGCGGGTAGCGCATTGATGGTGGCGGGCTCGGCCTGCCGTCGCATGCCACGCGGACGGTTGGGCGCGCGGTGAGACTGCGGCCAACGTCCAAGGCGGGCGACTCACTGGTCCCCTCGTCGAGCATCGTCAGCACGCGGAACGGGCGTCCATCGGCCAGCCGAACGTGCACGAAGTCCATGCTCCAGCGCTGATTGGGACCGGTGGGCACGAGGTGCGGCACGCGTACCACGGCCACCCGCTTCCGGCCCTTCCGGCGCTTGAGCAACAGCCGCCCCTCGCGACACATCCGGGCAATCCGCTTCGGATTCGCGCAAAACCCGAGCCGGCGCATCTTGTTCGTGAGCCGCGGCACACCCCAGCGTCGCTTCTTCGCGGCCCACGTGGCGAGCGCACTCGTGAGGCGCACGAGACTCGCCTCATTCGGGAAGACGCGGATGACGCGCGCATCGAAGAGGAGATAACGATACGAGCCGCTGAGCGGGCGCGCCCGCCACGCGGCGAGACTCGCATCAAGCGTGGCCGTCATCGCACTCACCTGCTGACCAGACCGACTTCCACAGCGGCCACCTCAATTCGGCACTGAAATCCTTGGAAGCGGCAGGGAGTATTGAAGTGGACCCCGCCGCTCGGAAGCGTGCGAAATCCTACCCGCCAGGAACGCGCGTGCGATTTCGTCCACCGCCCGATTGAGATCATAGGGGCAATGCGCTCGGTATGCGTGTGTGCCGTTAGCTCTGCGGTCGCCGAGCGCATTGCCGGTCAGTCCAGTCGGCTTGGCCTCGTCGGCATCGGGTTCTCGTCGTCGCATACCATCGCGCCGAGGGCTTCTTCTCTACCGCTTACCTTGACCCTGCAATCCCGGTTCTCTGCCAGCCAGTGGCCAGATTGTTTATCGATAATCTTGACATATCGACAAAATATCGGTAAATATCGATAACTTTGTCGGAGTTTATGTGACCGGGACAAGAAAGAACATCCGCCAAGAGCTCGACTTTCTTCTTGGCATCATTGCACAGCACCCCGCTGGACTCTCGGCAGGGGAACTCGCCGATCGACTCAGAACCTCGCACGGCATCGCGCTCGAACCGTACGCGGTGAACTACCGACTGAAGAAAGCACCGCCCACCAGCGTGCTCACCGAAGGTCGAGGACGCGGCACGAAATATCTGCCGGGTCCCGATCTCCCGCGTCCAAGCGAGTCAGGGCCGACCCCTAAACCGGATCCAAAAACCCCGCACTGGCTGAGCCAAGAGGGAGCGGAGGCAATCGCCCGGATCCGGCAACCGCGCGGCGTTCGCAAATACGTTGGATATAACCGCGCGTGGCTCGAGAACTATGCTCCAAACGTGGAAGGATCCGCGTACCTCCCCCGGAGCGCGCGCGCGCATCTACTGCAACTCGGTCGGACTCCGGAAGAGCGGCCGGCCGGGACCTTTGCCCGTGAAATCCTATCGCGCTTGCTCATTGACCTGTCCTGGGCCTCAAGCCGCCTCGAGGGGAATACCTACTCGCGCATCGACACGCAGAAGCTCATTGAGTTCGGCCAACGTGCGGAAGGCAAGGACGCGACTGAGGCACAGATGATCCTCAACCACAAGGCTGCAATCGAATACCTCGTGGACGGGCGGGCGGAAGCGGGAATCACCGCACACACAATTCGCTCGCTGCACGGAGCCCTTTCTGAAGGGCTGCTCGCAGACGCACGCGACGAAGGGCGATTGCGCCAGCGTCCGGTGAGCATCACCGGCACGACGTACGTCCCCACCGAGGATCCGCATCTCATTGCCGAGTGCTTCGAGCGCATCGTCAACGTCGCCAACGCGATTGCCGACCCGTTCGAGCGCTCATTCTTCCTGCTTGTCCACCTGCCCTACCTCCAGCCCTTCGCGGACGTGAACAAGCGTACCGCTCGCCTGACCGCGAACATTCCGCTCATTGACGCCAATCTCTGCCCTCTCACGTTCGTTGACGTCGCCGAGGACGAATACGTTCACGCCACACTCGCGGTCTACGAGCTGTCGCGGGTCGAGCCGATGCGGGACCTGTACATCTACGCGTACGAGCGTTCCGCACAGCTCTACAGCGTGGCGCGCGAGGCCGCAACACCGCCGCACCCGCTGCAGCTCCGCTATCGCGCCGAGATGCGCCACGCCATCGCGGACACCGTGCGCAAGAGCCTAGCACCGACCGCGGTCAATGTTGAGTCTTGGGCGCGGGAGCACGGCATTGACGAACCAGACGTTCCTGTATTTGCCGAACTCACGGCAACGACGCTCCGGAACCTCAACGACGCATCAGCTACACGCTACGGCTTGCTCCCAAGCGAGTTCGACGCCTGGAGCCGGAAGTTTCCCTCTCGATAATCTCCACGTGGTCGCGCACCGTCCGCAGGCGAAGGCCGCGCTTCGCTTACCCGTTCGCCTTCGCAAACTCTCGCCGCAGCGTCGCCATCATCGCCTTGCGCTTGTCGTAGAGCCGCCGGAGCCGCCGCGGTTTCCGCTTGGCAAGCGCGTAGCTCGTCAGGATCGGCAGCGCGATCGTCGCGTCGAGGTAGCAGACCACCGCATCCGGCAACCGGTCGGGGTCAATCTTCCCCCAGCTCACCGCCTCGGCCGGCGTCGCGCCGCTGAGGCCGCCGGTGTCCGGCCGCGCGTCGGTGACCTGCAGGAAGAAGTCGTGCCCCTTCTCATCAATGCCGAGCACCTCCTGGATCTGCGGCTCGGTCTGGAGCGCAAAGTTCTTGGGGCTCCCGCCGCCGGCGATCAGCACCGCGCTCTTCCCGCCCCGTCGCTTGGCGTGCAGCACGATCGCCGCCGTCTCGTTCACGTCCTGGTTGGGGTCGAGGATGCAGCTGCCGCCCTCGAGCGCGAGCGCGGCGATGTTCATCCCGATGCTCGAGTCGCCGGGCGACGAGGTGTAGATCGGCACGCCGCAGCGGTACGCCGCCGCGAGGAGCGACTTCTGCGGCATCCCCAGCGCCTTCTCGCGCTCCACCAGGTACTTGCCGCAGAGATGATGGAACTCGGCGCTCGACATCGTCCGCTGGAATTCCGGGGCCCGGATGATCTTCCGGAAAAACGCGTCGGTGCTCAGCAGGACGTCATAGTCGAAGAAGACGTCGTAGATGCGGACCACGCCCTCCTCGCGCAACACGGTGTCCGATGCCTGCGGATTCCCGCGGTGCATCGAGAGGCCGAGCCCGAAGTGCGTGTCGTGGTAGAGATTCGCCCCGGTGGAGATGATCCAGTCCACGAACCCCGCCTCCATCAGCGGGATGATCGTGCTCATCCCGAGCCCGGCCGGCGTCAGCGCGCCGGTGAGCGTCATCCCGACAGTGACGTCCTTCTCGAGCATCAGTTCGTTGAAGAGCGCGCAGGCCTCGCGCAGTCGCCCGGAGTTGTAGCTCTGGAAGGTGCCCTCGACGAGCTCGACCACGCTCTCGGTGCCGTCGAGCTTGCGCGGGTTGATCCGCTTGCCGCGGAGAAAGGAGCTCTGCGCCTTGGTGCCGACCTTGGGGCTGGCGGCCTCGCGCCGCTCGGCCTGCCGCTTCTGCGCCGCCTTGTTCCCGGC
The DNA here is from genome assembly GCA_040901985.1 of Gemmatimonadaceae bacterium. GTDB lineage: Bacteria > Gemmatimonadota > Gemmatimonadetes > Gemmatimonadales > Gemmatimonadaceae > Pseudogemmatithrix. The sequence goes on along the minus strand of JBBDYC010000008.1, from coordinate 107,381 downwards.
CGGCGTGGCCCGCGAAGCCTTGAACCCTCCACGCACGCGACGTTTCACGTCAGACGTCCCTCGCGACACGCGTCACCGCCTCCGCCCGCTTGCGGGCCGTCTTGAGCTGCAGTTCATAGGCCTCGGAGACGACGCGCGCCGCCTCGGCGGGGTCGTCGGTCACCACCATCAGGTCCATATCGCCCGGCGCGATCTTCCGCTCGGCGAGCACGCGCGACGTGAGCCAGCGGACCAGCCCCGCCCAGTAGTGCGTGCCGAAGAGCACCACCGGGAACTGCGAGATCTTGCCGGTCTGGATCAGCGTCAGCGCCTCGAAGAGCTCGTCGAAGGTGCCGAACCCGCCGGGGAAGATGATGAATGCGCTGGAGTACTTGATGAACATCGTCTTGCGCACCGCGAAGTAGCGGAACGAGACGAGGGTGTCCACGAACGGGTTGGCACCCTGCTCGAACGGGAGCTGGATGTTGCAGCCGATGGACGGCGCCTCGGCGAGCCGCGCGCCCTTGTTGGCCGCCTCCATGATCCCGGGGCCGGCGCCGGTGATGATGCTGAAGCCCTGGCGGCCGAGGAGGCGCGCCGTCTCGACGGCGGCGATGTACTGCGGGTCGTCGGGATGCGTACGCGCCGACCCGAAGATGCTCACGCCTTTTTCGATCTGCGCCAGCTTGTCGAACCCCTCGATGAACTCCGACGTGATCCGCATCACGCGCCAGGGATCGGTGCTCCGGAAGTCCGCCCGCGGGCCGCCGTACTCGAGGAGCTTGGCGTCCTCGGTGAGCGCCCACGAGAAGTCGCCGATCAAGTCGTCGTGCGCGCGGCGCTGAAAATGCTCATCTGGGAGCGCCGCGAAATGGCCGGAAGCGCGGCGGCCTTCGTCAATCCGCTCCTTCAGCGCCGCGACCGATTCCTGCGCCGCCGCGTCCATCTGCGCCGGATCGACCGGCTTGCCGCCGGCCGTGCGCGCCGGCTTGGTCGTCGCCGGGCGCGGCGCGCCGCGCGTGGAGGTGGTCTTGGTTCGCTTGGATGCCATAGCCGCTGAAGTTTACCCTGCCGCGGCGAGGAGCGCACGGAGCCGCTCGGCGAGGGCGCGTTGCCGCTCGCGCAACTGGACGATCCGCTGCCGGACCCGATGCCGCAGGAAGTAGCGGCGCACGGCGAGCCAGATCCGCTGCCGGCGCTCGCCCACGGCGAGCGCGGCAAAGGCCCAGAGCGGCTGGACGAGGAGGAACGCCGCGCCCAGCATCCACCCGCGCCACCAAGCGACCGGGATGCTTGTCAGGACGAACCAGAGGGGAAAGACGATCGCTCCGGTGAGGACCCGATGCGTGACCAACGCGTCGGGTCCCTCCTTGGCGGCAATCCGCGCCGCGGCCCGTGCCGTCACTTCCTTCGGCACCCAAAAGAAGATGCCACCGAGCGCCGAGACCGGCAGGACCAGGAGGAGTGGAAGCCGCGCCGCACCCCAGCGGATCGCATCACCAACCGTGACATCCTCGATCAGCGAGGCCGGTGTGAGTCCCAGTGCGCGGAGTGCGCGGCCGTGTCCGCGCAGTTCGACTGCCGTCTCGCGCCACGACTCCGCCCCGCCCTCCCGCAACGCCTGGAGCGCGTCGGCGGTGATCCGCAGCCGGTCCACCTCCGCCGCCGGCGAGGCGTCCGCCGCCGCTCCGAACTCGGCGCGCCAGACTTCCTCGGCGGTGCGGACGAGCGGCTCGTCCTCCCATTGCTCGAGGTTCACCGAGACGCGCCGCATCGAACGCTCGATCCGCTCGGTCAGCTCGCGCACCGCGTTGCGATTGGTCAGGTCGCCGACGAGGTCGTGCCACGGGAAGGCGTCGCCGATGATAACGTGCGCCTCAGAGCGGAACAGGTCGCGGTCGCGAAAGACGAGGCCGACCGCGATCACCGGGAAGTCGCGACCGAGCTTCGCCGCGGCGCCGATCGCGATGCGCGCCGCACCCGTCTTGAGCGGTGCCAGCCGCGACGCCGAATGACTGATCCCCTCGGGGAAGATCCCGACGACGTCGCCCGCCGCGAGCACCTGGTGGACGTCCCGGAACGAGTCGAGATTTTGGGCAACCTTCGTGGGGTCGTCAATCTGTCGATAGACCGGCACCGACCCCACGCCCCGGACCACCCAGCCGATCAGCGGGTGCGTGAAGAGCGGTGCCTTGGCGAGAAAGCGCACGTCGCGCCCCGCGGTTGCGGCGACGAGCGCCGGGTCCACCAGCGAGTTGTTGTGGTTGGCGACGATCAGCACCGGCCCGTGCGCCGGGACGCGCGCGCCGGCCACGGTCACGCGGTAGTACGCGCGCACCGCGATCTCGGAGAGGATCGGCATCGCCCGGTAGAGCCACATGGGACGGGAAGATACGTATATTCACCGCCAACCGATGCTCTCGCTCATCCTCAGGCTCATTCCGCGCGCGCTGATCAACCCCGCCCTCGCGCGGGCGTTGCTCGTCGTGGCGTGGCGCTTCCGGCGGAATCGCTGGTATGCGCGCTTCCCATTCCTCCCGCTCCCGTCGCGCGACTATGTGCGGTGGCGGATGTACACGGCGTACGGGGACCACGACGCCCTGCCGCCGCCGGAGGACGTGGTCCGTTACGCGCGCTGGGCGGCGCGCATCGGGTGAGCGCCACGTTCGAGGCCCGCCTCAAGGCACAGGCGCTCGGACTCGGCTTCGACCTCGCCGGCATCGCGCGACTCGGGCCGGTCGGCACGCACGAGGCGTTCACTCGGTGGATCGCCGAGGGGCACCACGGGACGATGGGCTATCTCGAGCGCGGCGCCGAGCTCCGCAGCGACACCACCTTCCCCGAGCCCGGGATGCGCTCGGCCATCGTCGTCGCGCTCGACTACGGCGGTCGCCAGCCGGACGGCCCGATCGCCAAGTACGCCCGCGGCGACGACTACCATCGGCTGATCTGGGACCGACTCGACACGCTCCTCGACTGGATGCGCGCCGAGCGCGGCGAGAACGTGCGCGGGCGCGCTTACGTGGACACCGGCCCGATCCTCGAGCGCGACCTCGCCCGCCAGGCCGGACTCGGCTGGTTCGGCAAGAACACGATGCTCATCCATCCGGAGCGCGGATCGTTCTTCTTCATCGGCGCGCTCTTCGTGGATCTCGAGCTTGCCCCCGACGCGCCCTTTGACACCGAGCACTGCGGCAGCTGCACCCGCTGCCTCGACGCCTGCCCCACCGCCGCTTTCATCGAGCCGGGCGTGATGGACGCGCGACGGTGCATCTCCTACCTCACGATTGAACTCCGCGGGGAGATCCCGGCCGGACGGCGCGCTGACGTGGGCGAGCATCTCTTCGGCTGCGACATCTGCCAGGACGTCTGTCCGTGGAACGTGAAGTTTGCGACTGCGCCCAGGGACGCCGCGTTCCTCCCGCGCCCGATGATTGCCACGAAGGACGCTCGGACGCTCGCCGAGGAGATTCTTTCGCTCGACCAGCCGGGGTTCAGCGCCGCATTCCGGAACAGCGCGCTCAAGCGGGCCCGGCGTGACGGGCTCCGCCGCAACGCCGAGGTGGTGCTCTCGAACCTTGCGCGGTCGGTCGTGGTGCTGGCGACGATTGCCGGGCTCACCGATGCGCTTGGCGCCCAGGAGACCCCGCCAACGCCGACCAAGCCACCCGCGCCCGACACCGTGCGCGCGCCGGTCACGACGCGGACCGTCGTCATCAGCGCCACCCGCAGCACGCGCCGCATCGAGGATGAGCCGCTGCGCGTGGATCGCCTCGACGGCGAGGAGGTCGAGGAGAAGCTCCTGATGACGCCGGGCGACATCACGATGATGCTGAACGAGACCCCGGGGCTACGGGTGCAGACGACCGCGCCCGGACTCGGCGGCGCGAACGTCCGCATCCAGGGGCTGCGCGGCCGCTACACGCAGATGCTCGTGGACGGGCTCCCGTTGTACGGCGCGCAGACCGGCGGCCTCGGCCTGCTGCAGATCCCGCCGATGGACCTTGGCGCGGTCGAGGTGATCAAGGGCGTCTCCTCGGCGCTCTACGGCGGGTCGGCGCTCGGCGGGGTGATCAACCTCGTCTCGCGTACGCCCGAGGGCGAACCGGTACGAGAGCTTCTCCTCAACGGCACCAGCCTCGACGGCAGGGACGCCGTGGCCTTTGCGTCGGATGCGGTCAATGAGCGCTGGGGGTACACGCTCCTCACCGGCGTCCATTCCCAAGGGCGTGTGGATCGCGACCACGACGGCTGGACCGACGTTGCGCGCTACGAGCGCGTGGTGCTTCGTCCGCGCGTGCACTGGCGGAGTCCGGCCGGCCACTCGGCGATGTTCACGCTCGGTACCACGCTCGAAGAGCGCGCCGGGGGCACCGTGCCCGGCGACTCCGTGGCCGACGGCAGCTCGCATCCCGAGCGATTGCGGACCGGACGATTTGACGCCGGCGGGGTCGTGCGCTGGCTGACAACCTCGAATGTCGTCACCGTGCGCGCGTCCGCGTCGGCGCAGGATCACCGGCACACCTTCGGCGCGGTACAGGAGCGCGACCTGCACTTCACCTGGTTCGGCGAGGCGGCGGTGACGGGCGTCGGCGCGGGAGGCGTCTGGGTACTCGGCGCCGCGCTGCAGCAGGAGCGATTCCGCGCCGACGACCTGGGCCAGTTCGACTTCGTCCACAGCACTCCCGGGCTCTTCGCGCAACACACTGTGGACGTCGGCGCGCGGCTGGCGCTCTCGGCGAGCGCGCGCGTGGATGTGCACAGCGAGTACGGTGCGCAATGGTCGCCGCGGCTCTCGGCCCTCTGGCGGCTCACGCCAACCTGGTCGCTGCGCGCCTCCGGCGGGACGGGATTCTTCGGGCCGACGCCATTCACCGAGGAGGTTGAGGTGGTCGGCCTCACGCCCCTCGAGCCACTGGACGGCCTGCGGGTCGAGCGCGCGCGGAGCGGCTCGGTGGATCTCGGCGGCGCCTTCGCGGCAATCGAGCTCTACGCGTCTCTCTTCGCGTCGGAAATCCGGGACCCGATCGGCTACCGCGAGGTCGCGGGCGTCCCGGGCGCCGTCGAACTCATCAACGTGGATGCGCCGACGCGCACGCACGGCGCCGAGCTGATGGTGCGCGCTCGGCCGGCACCATTCCACCTGAGCGCCTCATACACCTGGCTGCGCGCCACCGAGGCGGACCCCGCCACCGGCGCGCGCCGCGAGGTCCCGCTCACGCCGGAGCACAGCGTCGGATTCGTCGGCGCGTGGGAAGCCGAGGGACTGGGGCGGATCGCGGTCGAGGTCTACCGCACCGGCGTGCAGTCGCTCGGCGACGACCCGTACCGCACGGAGAGCGTGCCGTACGTCCACCTCGGCCTGATGGTCGAGCGGCGGATTGGCTCCGTGCGCCTCTTCGTGAACGGCGAGAACCTGCTCGATTTCCGCCAGACGAAGGAATCGCCGCTGTTGCTGCCGGCGCGTGGCGTCGGCGGGCGCTGGACGACCGATGTCTGGGGTCCGCTCGACGGCCGCGTGGTCAATCTGGGCGTGCGGCTCGGGCGCCACTGACCGTGGCACTGGCCGGCGGTGCGGTCACGCCCAGCGCCTTCCGCACCGCCGGCGCGACGACTGTGCCATAGAGCTCGATCGCGCGCAGCATCTGCGAGTGCGGCATCGTGCCGACGCTGAATTGGATGAGGTGGCGCGTGTGGCCGAAGAGCTCGTGCTCCCAGAGGATCTTGTCAATGACCTCCGGCGGGTCGCCGATGAACAGTGCGCCCTTGGGCGACCGCTCGGCGTCGAACTGGCGGCGCGTCGGGGGCGGCCACCCGCGCTCACGGCCAATCCGTCCCATCACGTCCAGGTAGGGCGGCCACGCTGCCTCGGCCGCCGCGCCCGACGAGTCGGCAAGGAAGCCGTGCGAGTTGATGCTCACCTGAAGATCCTCCGCCTTGTGGCCCGCCTTGGCCCACGCCTCGCGATAGAGGTCCACGAATGGCACAAAGCGCTCCGGCGAGCCGCCGATGATTGCCAACGCCATCGGCAGCCCGAGCGACGCCGCGCGCACCACCGACTCCGGCGTGCCCCCCACTGCCACCCACACCGGGATTGGTGCCTGCACCGGACGCGGATAGATCGGCTGGTCGTCAAGCGCGGCGCGGTGCCGGCCCGTCCAGATCACGCGGTCGTCGCGGCGGATCCTCAGCAGCAGCTCGAGCTTCTCACTGAAGAGCGAATCGTAGTCCTTGAGGTCGTACCCGAAGAGCGGGAACGACTCGATGAACGACCCGCGTCCTGCCATGATCTCGGCGCGGCCGTTCGACAGGAGGTCGAGCGTGGCGAACTCCTGGAACACACGCACCGGGTCGTCGGAACTGATGACCGAGACCGCGCTGGTCAGCCGGATGCGGCTGGACCGCATCGCCGCGGCGGCGAGGACCACGGCCGGCGTCGAGACGAGATAGTCCGGGCGATGGTGCTCGCCGATGCCGAAGACCTCAAGGCCGACCTGGTCGGCGAGCTCGACCTCCTCCAGGAGATGCGCGATCCGCTCGCGGGGCGGCAGCGTGCGCCCGTCGGCGCCGGCGGTGTTCTCGACGAACGAGTAGAGTCCGAGTTCGAACCTCATCCCGGACGTTCGTCGTGTACTCACGACTCGTCAATGAGTACGTTTCCCGTGTGAGTGGCGCTCCCCCCTCTTCGGCTGGCTTTCGGCTTGCGGCGATCCTACTGATCGTCGTCCTCGTCGTCGCCGGTCTCTGGTGGCGCCAGCGCCCCGACGCGACTGCGCACTTCATCCAGCTCGCCACAGATAGCGCCCTCGCGCGGCTGGCCGCTGATGCCGAGCAACAAGCGGAAGTCTTCGACGAGGCGGAGACGCAGGTGTTCGAGGAGTCCGCGCTCGGCGCGCCAGAGCGCGACCTCGACCACATCCGCTTCACGCTCGACGCGCGCCTCGATGGCACGTATCTCGCCGAGCTGCTGGCGGCGCGCGACGGCTGGAACTACCGCTGGCCGGAGCGTCCGGGCGAGCCGATGCGCATCTGGGTGCAGGAGTCGCCACTTCCAGGGTTCGAGCACGCGCATCTCGGCCTCGTGCACGACGCCTTCAGCGCCTGGAGCGACGCCGGCGTTCCGCTTCTCTTCACCTTCACCCCCGACTCGGCGCGCGCCACGATCCGTGTCACCTGGGTGGATCGGTTCGAGGAGCGGAAGACGGGTCAGACCCACTGGGCGCACGACCAGCACGGGTGGATCGTCCGCGGGACGATCGAGCTCGCCCTGCACCAGCCCGATGGCCGGCTGCTCGGCCGCGACGGCGTGCGGGCGATCGCGCGCCACGAGGTGGGGCATTTGCTCGGTCTCGACCACGTGCGCGACACCACGCACGTGATGGCGCCGCAGGTCAAGGTGACGGAACTGAGCGAGGCGGACCGTCGCACGATCCGCCTCGTCTACGCCCTTCCGCCGGGTCGCATCACGCCCTGACGCCGCGCGGGCGTCGGCTCAGCGCGCACCCCAGCTCATCGTCACCGTCCGCCGCTCGCGCGCGCGGACAATCTGCAGTGTCGCGCGCAGGTCCTCGCTGACGCCGAGGAGTCGCGAGACCACGAACGGCGACGTGGCCTGCGAGCCGTTGACCGTGGTGACCACGTCGCCGACCTTGAGCCCCGCCTGCGCGGCAGCCGAGCCGGGCGCGACCTCGTTGACGAGAACGCCGACCACGTTGGCGCGCAGGCCGAGGACGTTGCGCCAGTCGTCGTCGAGCACGCGGAACTGCGCGCCGCCGAAGTAGGAGATCCGACCGCCGAACGCCGCGCCCGACCCGAAGACCATCACCTGCGACGGAACGGGGGGCGTGGGGGGCGCCGGCGCGACAGCCGGTGTCGGCGGCGTCTGGGCCGTTACGCGCGACGGGAGCGGCGCGGGCGGCTTGGGCGTCACCACGAAGGCAAATCGGTTTCCGCGCGAGTCGGTCGAGTCGGTCATCCACACCCGGCCGACGACGCCGGCGCGGAGCGGCTGCATGGCGCGTTCGAACCGCGGGCACGACGACACGAAGCTCTCCGGTCGCGGGGTGACCGTCAGCGTCACTTCCTGCGGCGTCCCGGCACGTTCGTACCGCACCGCCACGCGCCGGCCCGGTTCAAGGACGTCGGAAAGGTCGGGGATCCTGGTTCGAAACTCGCGGCCGGCGATCGCGATGAGGTAGTCGCCCGACTGGATCCCGGCGCGCTGCGCCGGCGACCCCGGCTCGACGCTCGTGACCACCGAACGCTCCAACGTCACTCGGCGGTCCTGCACCTGCACCTCGGTGTCGAAGTTGATCCCGAGGTATCCGGTCGGGACGCTGACGCGCTCGCCCATACAGCGCGATTCGATGACGCTCATCATCGTGAAGGCCTCGCGCGCCACCCGCTGGAGCTCGGTGGAAAGCGCCTCGCGCGACTGCACCTCGGTCAGCGGGAGCAACGTGAGCTGCCGCACGAGGTGCGCCTCGCGTTCGAGCAGTTCGCTCACGACGCGCTGCACCTCCGCCTCATTGCCGACGGTCAGCCGACGTACCGTCACCGTGTCGCGGAACACATAGGGCAGGCGGCGCGCCACGCTGTCGCGCGACGGCTGCTGCTGGGCAGCGAGCGCCAGCGTGCGCGCAAGCGACGGCGCGAGGGCGACAGCGGCGGCAGCGACCGCGCCAGCGGCGGCGGCAACGAGCAGCGCGCGCCGCATCAGTACCGCTCCAGCCGGCGCGTCTCCGGCAGGCTGGCCCCGATCTCCCGCAGCGTCGCCTCGCGCGCGCCGAGCGTGGTCAGGTAGTACTGGTTGAGCATCGGATCCTGCGGCGCGCGGTAGAGCGCGGCGCGCGCGGTCGCGGCAATCTCGTCGAGCGCGGCGAGTCGCGCCCGATACGAATCCTGGTTCATCCCGATGAAGCGCGCGGAGGTGTCCTGCGATGCGAGGAACGCCGCCGCCGACTGGTACCGCTGCTGCGCCACCGTCAGCACCTCCAGCGCCTCGTCGCTCGAGGCAAAGGCCGCCGGCACCGGTGACGCGCCGGCCAGCAGATCGCCCCCGGCGGTCCCAAACGGCACCCCGGTCGAGAGCCGGCCGACCAGCGCGCCGCCGAGCACCAGCGCGAGCCCCGCCGCCGCGCGCACGGCCCAGCTCTGCAGTATCGGCCTGCGCGAGAAGAGCGGGACGACGCCTGCATCGCGACGCCCGCCGCCTGCGCCGCCTGCGCCGCCGCCTGCGCCGCCCGCTGCCGCACCGCCCGCGGCCCCCGCGGCGTCGGTGATCAAGCCCTCGGCGCGCAGCTGCGGTGCCAGCCGCGACCACGCGGTCAGCGGCTCCGTCGGCAAGGGCGCCATCGCGCTCATCCGCGCCAGTCGGCGGTACGCCGCGACCTCGGCCCGGCAATCCCAGCACCCGGCGAGATGCGTCGCCTCGTCCGGGGTCGGGGTGTCGTCCGCAATCGCGGCCAGTCGGTCAATCGAAAGGTGTGACATGTTCCTGGTCCTTCGCCGGGGATGGGGCATCCACCAAATGCGCGAGCAGCCGGCGGAGCTTCGCGCGTGCCTTGAAGAGCTGTGACTTCGAACCGCCCGTGGTGATGCCCAGTTCCTGGGCGATTTCCTCGTGCGTGTATCCGTCCACGTCGTGCATCACGAACACCGTCCGCGCGCCGGGAGAAAGTTGCTGTACCGCCTCGTCTATTGACTGGGCGAGGAAAGGGCGATCCGGATCGTCGTCCACCGAGACCGTGTCGTCCTCCATCACCACCTCGATCTTCGCCAGCCGCCGCACGGTGCGCAGTGCGTTCAGCGTCCGATTCACCGCAATCCGGTGCGCCCAGGTGGAGAACTGCGAATCCCCCCGCCAGCTGGGGAGCGCGCGGAAGATCTGGATCCAGACCTCCTGCGCGATGTCCGCCGCCTGATCCGGGTCGCCCACCAACCGCCGCACGACCGCGTCAATGCGTGGCGCGTGCTCCACCCAGAGCGAGCGCAACGCCGACTCGTCGCCGGCGATGGCGCGTCGGATGGTGAGGGGGTCGGTGGCCATACCTTACACTGGATGGGTCACACCCCCCGGTACAAGGGTTGCCTCCCGGCGGGGCCGGGCTAGACTGAGGCATATGCTGCTCCCGCTCGTCTCCCTGGCCGGAACCCTCCTCCTGCAGCGCCCGGCGCCCCAGGCGCCGCAGGCGCCGCAGGCCCCAGCCGGAGTCCCCGTCCGCGCGCCCTGGACGGTCGGGATGAGCGCCGAACGGTTGGCCGAGGTGGACCGGATCATCGGGCGGGGGATTGCCGCCGGCGCGTACCCCGGGGCGGCCGTCGTCATCGGGCGGAACGGCGCGGCCGTCTGGCAGAAGGGGTACGGCCGGCAAAGCTGGTCCAACGGCAGCACGCCGGTGGGCGCGCAACAGACGATCTACGACCTCGCCTCGCTCACCAAGCCGATTGTCATTGCCACGGCGGCGATGATCCTCTACGACGAAGGGAAGCTCGACCTCGACGCGCGGGTGGTGGACATCCTTCCCGAGTTCACCGGTCCGGGGAAGCAACGGATCCGCGTCCGCCACCTGTTGAGCCATCACGCCGGCCTCCCCGCCGGCCGCCGCCTCTGGCTCACCGCGAACTCCCCCGAGGAAGCGTGGCAACAGATGATGCAGGCGCCGGCGCAGCTCCCGCCGATGCACACGATGACCTATTCCGACCTCGGCGCGGCGATAATGGGCAAGGTGATCGAGCGCCTGAGCGGGATGCCGCTCGATCGCCTTGCCGAGACGCGCATCTTCGCGCCGCTGGGGATGCACGACACCTTCTTCCGGCCACCGGGTGAGGTGCGCGCGCGCATCGCGCCGACCGAGACGAACCCGCCGCGCGGCTACTCGCTCTGCGCCGAGGTGCACGACGAGTCGGCGTACACGCTCGGCGGCGTCTCCGGACACGCCGGACTCTTCGGCAGCGCCACCGACGTGGCAATCTTCGCCCAGATGATGGTGAATCGCGGCATCTACAACGGCGTGCGGCTGATTGCCGACTCGACCGTGCGCCTCTTCACCACGCACGTGCGCGACAACCGCACGCTCGGCTGGGAGGTCGCCGCCGGCGAGCGCGGGTCGGGCGAGTTCCTCGGCGCCAACGCGTACGGACACGTCGGGTACACCGGGACCTCGATCTGGATTGACCCCGACCGTCAGCTCTTCGTGGTGCTGATGACCAACCGCGTGCACGCGGCGCGCGCGCGGCGGCCGGGGATCATCATCGCCGACGTGCGGCACGACGTGGCCGACGCGGCCGCGCTCTCGATTATGGATGTGCCGACGCTCCGCCAGGTGGCCTGGCCGCGCACCTTCCGGGTGGACCAGGCGGCCGACTGGCGCCCGCCGACGCGCGTCGCCGAACGCCGGCCGACGACCCTGCCGCGGCAGGCCGCCCCGTCGAGTCCCGACGCCAGCGACCTCGAGCGACCGCAATGAGCGAGACCACCGCCCCGCTGCCCGACGCCACGCCCGCGCTCACCGAGGACCAGGTGAAGCTCGCGCTCCGGCGCGTGAAGGACCCCGAGCTCAACCTCAACATCCTCGACCTCGGGCTGATCTACGAGATCCGTGTCGAGGGAAACGACGTGGACGTGGATATGTCGCTCACGTCGCCGGGCTGTCCGTCAGGGCCGGAGATAATGAAGGACGCCGAGGAGCAGTTGAAGGCGATTGCCGGCGTGGGCGCGGTGACGATGAATCTCGTCTGGTCGCCGCCCTGGTCGCCGGAGCGGATCGAGCCGCGGGTCAGGGCGTACCTCGGATTCTAGGGACGCGCCCCGCTCACTCCCGGTACGGCGACTCCTTCTTCCGCCACGGCTTGAGCGCGCCGACGAACCCCGCGCCGAGCTCCTCGACCTGCCAGCGCCGGAACTCTGGGATCGTCGCGAGCGCATCGGGTTCGGCCGGCAGCAGGCGCGCGACCGTCTCCATCCGCTCGCGCGAGCAGAGCACGCCGGGGTCGAGGTCGAGCCGCGCCGCCGCCGCGTCGCGCACCGCCTTCAACGCCCCGACCTTGTGGTCGAAGTCGGGGTCGCGGTCCCACCGCGCCGACTTCGGGAACTTCGGGAGGTCGCCCTCGGCCACCGCGAGTCCGCGCGCCACCGCGGCGAGCATCTCGTCGCCCGAGCGCTCGAGGATCCCGCGCGGCATCCCCTTGATCTTGCCGAGCGCGGCCTTCGTCCCAGGGTTCGTCCGCGCCGCCTCGAAGAGCACCTCGTTCGACACGACGCGGAAGGTGGCGCGGTCGAGCCGCAACGCCGCCGCGTCCCGCCACTGGACGAGTTCGCGGAAGACCGCCAGCTCGCGCCGCGCAAGGTCGCGCGCGCCCTTCACCTTCAGGAACCCGTTCCCCGACTCGTCCGCCGCCCAGCGGATGGATTCGAGCCGCTCGAACTCCTCCTTCGCCCAGGACAGCCGGCGCTTCGCCTTCAGCTCGTCGTGCAGCTGGTCGCGCAGGCCGAGCAGGTGGATCGTGTCCTGCGCGGCGTAATCGAGCATGTCGGCGGTGAGCGGGCGCATGGACCAGTCGGCGCGCTGATGCTTCTTGTTGAGCTTCACGCCGAAGCGCTGCTCGAGGAGCGAGGCGAGGCCGAACGCCTTCAACCCGAGGAGCTGCGCCGCGATCCGCGTGTCGAAGACGTTCCGGATCTGCCAACCGTAGTCCTGGTAGAGCAGTCGGAGGTCGTAGTCGGCATCGTGAAAGACGACCTCAATCTTCGGATCCTCGACAATCTCGCCGAGCAACCCCGGCTTGCGGATCGAGAGGGGGTCAATGATCGCGTGCCGGTCGGCAGTGGAGAGCTGGAGGAGATAGATCCGGTCCACGAACCGATGGAAGCTCGCCCCCTCGGTGTCGAGCGCGATGCGCGATGCCTTGCGCGCGTCCGCGAGCCATTGTTCGACCCCGGAGTCCGAGTCGAGGTAGGTGGCGGCGGGGGCGGCGGCGCGAGACACGAAAATGGGCTTGGGTGCGGGGTGACCCCAATCTAACGGTGGGGCCCTTGCCCCACGCATCCGCACCCGCCTACTTCTCCGGGCTGGCCACCTCCACCTCGTCCCGATGCGCCTGACCTCCAGCATCCAAGCCCCGCGCCCAGAGCGTCCGCTCGGCTCCACCGACCTCGTCCGCGCCGCCCTCATCGTGGTCGCAACCCTGGTCGCCCTCCAACTCCTCTGGGCGGCGCGGTTCCTCGTCCTCACCGCCTTCCTCGGCATCCTCCTCGGGCTCTCGGCGGCGCGGGCGGTGGACTGGATCTGCGCCCGCGCACAGATCCGGCGGCAGATCGTCGCCGCCGGCGTGGTCTTCGGCATCGTCGGACTTTTTGTGGTCTTCGTCGTCTGGTCAGGCCCGGCGCTCGTCGAGCAGTCGCACGAACTGCGCACCAAGCTCCCCGAGGCGCTGGTGAAGATCGAGAACGCGCTTGTGGCGAGCCAGCCCCAGCTGCTCGATATGATCGCGCCTGCCGACAGCGCTGGCGGGAGCCGGCTCGTGGCGATGGTCTCCAAGAACGCCCCGCAGCTCACCGATTTTGCGTTCGGCGTGCTGCAGTCCACGGTGCTCGTCGCCGCGGCCGTCGTCCTCGTGATCTTCCTTGCGCTGTACGTCGCCGCCGACCCCGGCGTCTATCGCCGCGGCGCCCTCCTCCTCGTACCGCTGGAGCGTCGCGACCGCGTTGCCGAACTCCTCGCCAAGCTCGGCACCGTCCTCCGCACCTGGTTCGCCACGCAGTTGATTGCGATGTTGGTGATCGGCGCCGTGACGACGCTCGTCCTCTTGCTCCTCGACGTGCGCGCAGCGCTGCCGCTCGGCGTGCTCGCCGGCCTCTTTGAGTTCATTCCCAACATCGGGCCGCTATTGGCTGGCGTGCCGGCCGTGCTGATGGGCTTCGTGGACTCCCCGGAAAAAGCGCTCACGGTAGCCGCCGTCTACTGGGGCATCCAGTTCCTCGAGAACAATCTCCTCATCCCGTACCTGATGAGCGAGCAGCTCGACCTGCCGCCGGCGCTGACGCTCATCACCCAGGTGGTGATGGCGTACGTGTTCGGCTTCCTCGGCCTCTTTGTGGCCATCCCGCTCCTTGCCACCGCCGTCGTGGCGGTGCGGACGCTCTGGGTGGACGACGAGTTGCCGCCGCTGCCGACGGTCGAGATGCCGGTGCCCGGGGGGAAGGAGCTGTGATCATCGCCACCAAGGCGGGGACGGTGGGGTTCGACGAGGCCGGGGCCGGGCTCCCGATGCTCCTGCTCCACGGCTTCCCGCACGACCGGTCGTTCTGGGCCGCGCAACTCGCCGCGCCGCCCGAAGGCGTGCGACTCATCGCGCCCGACCTCCCGGGGTTCGGCGAGAGTCAGCGCGTGGACGTGCCGTCGCTCGACGCGTGGGCCGACTGGGCGATGGCGTTCTGCGATGCGCTCGGCCTCGACCACGTGGTGGTGGGCGGCCTCTCGATGGGCGGCTACCTCACCTTCGCGATCTGGCGGCGTCACCCCGAACGCGTGACCGCGCTCGTGCTCGCCGACACGAAGGCCGGCGCCGATTCCGCCGAAGGCAAGGCCAAGCGCTTGGAGATGCAGGCGCTCGCGGCGGCCCACGGCGCCGGCGCGGTCGCAGAGAAGATGCTCCCCGGAATGGTCGGCAAGACGACGCGTGAGACGCGGCCAACGGCCGTCGCCCTGCTCGACGAAATGATGCGCGCGTGCAGCGTGGAGGCAATCACCGACGCACTCGACGCGATGCGCACGCGCGACGATTCCACGCCGACCCTCGCGACGATCCTCGTGCCGACGCTGATCATCTGCGGCGCCGAGGACGCGCTGACGCCGGTGGCCGAGTCGGAGGCGATGCACAAGGCGATCGCCAAGAGCCAGCTGGCGGTGATTCCCGGCGCCGGCCACGCCAGCTGCGTCGAACATCCCGCCGCCTTCAACGCCCTGCTCTCCGGATTCATCACGGCGAGCGTGCGCTGATGTCGGCTCCCGCCGGTCCGAGCGCCGCCGAACAGACCCAGGCCGCGCGCATCGGCGCCGTGATATTCCGCAACCGCGGCTGGCTGCCGGTGCCGTTCCTCCTTGTCCCGCTCCTCTCGAGCGGAGGGATGACGCCGTGCACGACCTGGATCGCCGCGGCGCTGATGGTGCTCGGCGAGGCGTGGCGGCTCTGGGGCGTGGCGACGGCCGGCACCGTGACCCGCCGCCGTTCGCGCGACGTGCAGAAGCTCGTCACCCACGGTCCCTTTGCCTGGAGCCGCAACCCGCTCTACAACGGCAACTTTCTCATCTGGATGGGAATCATCACGCTGAGCGGCGTCCTCTGGTTCCTCCCCGTCGCCGCGGTGATCTTCGCGCTCGAATACTACTACATCGTGCGCTATGAGGAGGGCGTGCTGGAGAGCATCTTCGCCGGCGAGTACCTCGCCTACAAGGCGCGCACCCCGCGCTGGATGCCACGGCCGCCGACGGGCCGCAGCGACGGCGAGTTCTACTGGGCCGAGGCGTGGAAGAGCGAGATCAGCACCTTCCTTCAATACATCGTGATCATCTCGCTCTTTGTGCTGAAGGACAGGCTGGACTTGAGGTGAAAGGGGAAAGGGTAGTCAGCGTTGCGGCCGCCCCGGCTTCGGCTCCTTCTCAAAGACCTCGCGGTTGAGCGCGATGTAGCTCTTGAGGTTCGCCGGCACGTCCTCTTCCGGGAAGATTGCCGTCACCGGACACTCCGGCTCGCACGCGCCGCAGTCAATGCACTCGTCGGGGTGGATGAAGAGCTGGTCCGGACCCTCATATATGCAATCCACCGGACAGACGTCCACGCAGGACCGGTCCTTGGTGTTGATGCAGGCTTCCGTGATCACGTACGGCATGCGGTCCTCAGTGGGAGTGCCAACGCGGGCGCCTACGGGCTGAAGATAGGCGAACCAAGGACGGTACGGCACCCCGACGCGTCACGGCGGCTGGACAGTCCTCGCGCGTCCCGGTAAATCCCTGAGGTGCGACTCCATCTGAACGGCCGCGAGCTGACGGCGGACCCCGCGGGCGACGTCACCCTTCTCGACCTGCTCCGGAACCACTTCGGGCTGACCGGGACCAAGCGCGTCTGCGACCGCGGCGAATGCGGCGCCTGCACGGTGCTCCTCGACGGCGACCCGGTCTATTCCTGCGTCACGCTCGCCAACGGGTGCGACGGCCAGCGGGTGACCACGATCGAAGGTCTCGCCACCGGCGCCGATGCCCATCCGCTCCAGGACGCATTCGCCCGCGAGGATGCCGTGCAGTGCGGGTTCTGCACACCCGGACAGCTGATGGCCGCGGCGGCGTTGCTGGCGGCCACCCCCGACCCGACCGACGACGAGATCCGCGCGGCGATGAGCGGAAACCTCTGCCGCTGCGGGACCTACCCGAAGATCGTGAAGGCCGTGCGGCGGGCCGCCGCCGCGATGCGCACGTGAAGAAGCCTCGCGCGAAACAGCCGCACGTGAAACAGCGCTTCATCCGGACCACGGTGGAAGTCGAGGGCCGCACCGAGGAGCTGGTGGTCGAGGTGCCGGCGTTCGAACCTGAACCGTGGGGCCCCGACGCCCGGCTCACGCACGTCGGGGCGCGTGCGGTGCGCGTGGACGCCGAGGCCAAGGCGCGCGGGCGCTCCCCGTACACAACCGACGTGCGCCGGGCCCGCCAAGCCGACGCGGTGATGGTCCGCGCGAAGGTCCCGCGCGGACGGGTCACGCGGCTCGACGCCAGCGCCGCACTCGCGATGCCGGGTGTGCTCGACGTCCTGCTCGCCGCCGACGTCCCGGCGCGGACACGGCTTTTTTCGAGCGAAGTCACCTACGTCGGGCAACCGCTTGCCGCCATCTGCGCCACCACGCGCGCGATCGCCGAGCGCGCGGCGCGTGCCGTGGTCGTCGAGATCGAGCCGCGGCCGCACGCGGTGACGGTCGCCGACGCCATCGCCGCCGACGCGGCACAGCAACCCGTCCGCCCGGGTCTCAAGGGCAACCTGCTCTTCGGCGAGCCGCGCACACACGCGCGCGGCGACGTCGTCGCCGGCCTCGCCGCAGCAGATGTCACCGTCACGCGCGAGGTGCGCACGCCGTGCGCACTCCACAGCGCGCTTGAACCGCACAGCGCGGTGGCCGAGTGGGAGGACAACCGCGTCACGATCTGGGAGAGCACGCAGGGCATCTACCGCGTGCGCGACAACGTCGCCAAGGCGCTTGGGCTACCGCTCACCGACGTGCGCGTGATCTGCGAGGCGATGGGCGGCGGCTTCGGCGCCAAGAACTACGCCGGCGCCCACACCTACATCGCCGCGCTTTTCGCGCGTCGGCTCGGACGTCCGGTCGCCTGCGTCGTGGACCGCCTGGGTGAACAGTTGGACACCGGCAACCGCCCCGCGAGCGCGCAGCGCGTCACGCTCGGCGCGCGCCGCGACGGCACCCTCACCGCGATCGAGATGGTCGCCGAGGTGCCCCTCGGCATCGGCGGCTGGGAGGGCGGCCCGGGGGAGATCTACCACGAGCTCTACGCCTGCCCCAACGTGCGCACGCAGGAGACGTTCGCGTTCGTGAACACGGCGGCGATGGCGGCGTTCCGCGCACCGGGCCACGCCGAGGGCGCGGTGGGGCTGGAGATCGCGATGAACGCGCTCGCGCGCGCTCTCGGGATGGATCCGCTCGAGCTCCGGCGAAGGAATCTCGCCACACGCGACCAAAAGAAGGACCGGCCCTACACGGGGAATCGGCTTGCCGAGTGCTACGCCGAGGGCGCACGCCGGTTTGGCTGGAGCGAAAGGCGCGCCGCGACTGGCAGCGCCGCGGAAAGCACCTCCGCGAGCGGCGCGCCCGCGGGTCGCGCGCACCTCCGACGCGGCGTGGGCGTCGCGGCGCAGATCTGGTCCACCGGCGGCGGGCCGCCCTCGTACGCCACGGTGCGCATCAACACCGACGGCACCGCCGACGTCCTCACCGGATCACAGGACCTCGGCACCGGCACGCGGACGATCCTCACCCAGGTGGCGGCGGAGGCCCTCGGCCACGAACTCGCCAAGGTGCGCGCGGTGATCGGCGACACGGCGAGCGGCCCCTACGCCGGCAACTCGTGGGGATCGATGACCGTCGCGTCGCTGGCGCCCGCGGTGCGGATGGCCGCCGAGGACGCGCGGCGCGCGCTGGTCGAGGCGGCCGCCGGGATGCTCGACGCGCCGATGGATGCGCTCGAGACCATCAACGGCGAGGTCCGCGTCCGCGACACCGACCGCGCGATGCGCTTCGGCGACGTCACCGCCAAGCTCGGCAACGTGATGATCATCGGCCAGGGCTCGCGTGGCCCCAACCCGCAGGACGCGGGAATCGTCACGACCGGCGCGCAGTTCGCCGAGGTCGAGGTGGACGTCGAGACCGGGATCGTGCGCGTGGTGCGGATCGTTGCCGTACACGACGCGGGGCGAATCGTGAACCCGACGCTCGCCGAGTCGCAGCTCGAGGGCGGAATCATCCAGGGACTGGGCTTCGCGCTCTTCGAGGAGCGTGCGCTCGACGCGCGGCTGGGTCTGCCGCTCAACACGGGGCTGCACTCCTACAAGATCCCGACGATGGCCGACATCCCCGAGATTGACGGGCATTTTCTCGACGGCGCCGACCCCAAGGCCAACCACGTCGGCGCGCGCGGGATCGCCGAGCCGGCTATCATCCCGACCGCGCCGGCAATTGCCGGCGCGGTGGCCGACGCGGTGGGCGTGGACGTGCTGGAACTGCCGATGACGCCCTGGCGCGTGCTCGCGGCGCTCGAGCGCGCCCGCTGATCGCGCCGGACGCGCGAGCGCCAGTCGCGCCAGTCGCGCCAGTCAGTCACGCCAGGGCGGAGCCG
Organism: Gemmatimonadaceae bacterium; assembly: GCA_040901985.1. Taxonomy (GTDB): domain Bacteria; phylum Gemmatimonadota; class Gemmatimonadetes; order Gemmatimonadales; family Gemmatimonadaceae; genus Pseudogemmatithrix. Next base: position 88,509 of record JBBDYC010000008.1, on the reverse strand, counting down.
CGCCGGCCTTTCGCTTGAGCTGCGGGTTGTGGCGGTAGAGCGTCGTCGTCCGCCCTATCACCTGGATCACCTCGGCGCGCACCCGCTTGGCGAGCGACACGGCGGCGTCCCGCGCGCTGACGCCGGCGGTCCGGTTGAGCTGCACCTTTACGAGTTCGCGTGTCCGCAGCGCGTCGTCGAGCGCCGCGGCGAGCGCGGGAGTGATCCCTTCCTGGCCGATGTGGACCTGCGGCTTGAGGCGGTTGCACTCGGAACGGAGGGCGGCGCGCTCCTTTCCGGTCATCGCTGCAGTCATCTCGCTCGGCCTCGCCTGGTCAGGTAGCGGATCGGGTTGACCGGATCTCCGGTCCACCACATCCGGGTGTTTCGGTAGCGCAACAGTTGGTAATGCAGGTGTGGGGCGTTGGACGGCGCGTTGCCGGTGGTGCCAACCGTACCGAGGACCTGTCCTCGGTTGACCGTCATCCCCACGGTGAGGCCTGGGGCCCAGCGGTCGAGGTGCGCGTAGTAGTGGACGAAGCGCTGCGCGTGGTCCACCACATACACCGTCCGTCCGCCGAGCGCGTTGGAGTCTATGCGGCGGACGGTGCCGGCGTCGGCCGCCACGACCCGAGTGCCGCGCCGGGCCATCACGTCGAGCGCGAGGTGCGCACGCCCGCCGTTGCGCTGCGCGTTGTAGGTGTCGCGCAGCTGCGAGCGCCTGACGCCGTGCACCGGAACCATCATCTTGCGCGAACGGAGGTACTCACGCTCGGTCATCGGGCGCGGGATCTCGCTCGCCGGCGGGCCGCTGCAGCCAGCGACCGTCACCACGGCGACGAGGAGCGCGTGAAGTTGGAGTCTCATCACCGGGACTACGAGTGCGCGTCGGTTCAGGTCACGGTTTTTCGACGCCGAACTCTGACGGCGACGCAACGAGTGCGAGCGCGGCAGTGAGCGCGAAGACGCGGTCGCGGCCGCGCCCGGTGACTTCGGTGGCGACCCCGAGCTCGCGAAGGCGTTCGAGCGCGTCCCCCGCCGCCGGCCGCGAGCCGCCGAGCCGGCCGGCGAGCGTCGGCACGGTGAGGGCGAGCTCCGAGCGGAGGTGCGCGAGCGCCCGCCGTGCGGTGATGGCGGCGCGGCCGAGCGTCTCGAGCCGCGCCTCGTCCTCACCGAGCCCGCGGACGAACCGGTGGACGGCGACGCGGAGATGGCGGACCGTCCCTGCCGCGGCGCCGAGTGCCGCGCGTGCCCACGGGTCGTGGTCGCCGGCGCGCCAGGCGGCGACTGCCTCCGCGCGCTCGGTCGCCTCGACGGCGGCGAAGGGGAGGAAGAGGAGACGGCCGGTCGTCCCGGCGGCACAGAGGAGGAGCGCGGCAATGAGATCGCCCGTGGCCGGGTCGTCAATCGCGGCCGCCGCGGCGGCCGCGCGGAGCCAGGCCGGCCGGGGTACGCCGCCGGGCCGGAGCGCGTCGTCGAGCGCGACGGGGTCGGCGACGGAATCGGCAACCGCATCGGCATCGGCGCGCGCGGCCTTTCCGACGACCGGTGCGCTGAGCGCCGCCACCCGTGCCGCCGAGAGGACCGCCCCACCGCGGGCCCGACGCTCCTCCTCCTCGGCGATTGCGCGCCAGCGCGCCAGGTCGGGCGGGAGGGCGTGGCCCGACGAGCCCTGGACCGCGACCAGCAGGGCGAGCGCACGCGGCGTACCTTCAGCCAAGGCGGCAAGGGCAGCCGCCCGGAGCGCCAACGCGGCCGCCGGAGGCGCGACGGCGCAGAGGGTGTCGAGCCGCGCGGCCTCGTCACTCGCCTCTTCAAGGAGGCGAGCAGTGGTCTCGCTTAGGAGATCGGTCAGATTTGCACCATAAATAGATTTAGAAGCTTAACACTGTTTACTGCTTACAACTAGGCTTATTTGCGATGCACTGCCGGCGGCGCGAATTCAGGAGTTAAGCAGTTATGAAAGCATATTACTTTATAACAACTGCAATTTTCGCCTCCAGTTGCGCCATTTCCACCGGCGCACTCGGTCAGGCCGCGCCCGCCGCCGCGCCCGCCGCCGCGCCTTCCGTCGAGCCGCCAACCGAGCCGCCCGCCGTCGAAATCATCGTCCACCGCTACGTCCCGCACCGGGTCTACGACACCCGGCGCAATCGCTTCGTGGACTTCGAGACGATGCTCGCCAGGCTCAAGACTGCGCAGATCATCTTCCTCGGCGAGCAGCACAACGACCCCGCCACGCATCGCCTGCAGGAAGCCGTCCTCGAGGGCCTCGCGCGGCGGCGCAGCGAGCCGATCGTCCTCGCCCTCGAGATGTTCGAGCGCGACGCGCAGCAGCCGCTCGACGCGTATCTGGCCGGCGCCCACGACGAGGCGGCCTTCCTCGCCGCGGCGCGACCCTGGCCCCGCTACGCCACCGACTACCGTCCGATGGTCGAGTTCGCCCGCAGCCGCAACTGGCCGATCGTCGCCGGGAATGTCCCGCGGCGTTTCGCCCAGCTCGTCTCGCGCCGGGGGCTCGCCGCCCTCGACTCCCTCCCCGCCGAAGAGCGCGCGTTGTTCGCCACCGAACTCTCCTGCCCTCGTGACGACTACTGGCGCCGCTTTCGCGCCCAGATGGGCGACCTCAGCAGCCACGGGATGCAGCTCGCCCCCGAGGAGGTCGAACCGACGGTCTGGCGGATGTACGAGGCGCAGTGCCTGAAGGACGAGACGATGGGCGAGTCCATCGCCGAGGCGGCGGCAGACGGCGCCCTGGTGGTGCACGCCAACGGGTCGTTCCACTCCGATCGACGGATGGGGACGGTCGAGCGCACGCGCCGCCGGCTCCCGCGCGCGCGGCTTTCTGTCGTCAGCTTCGTTCCCATCACCGACCTCGATGCCGCCGACGGCCGTGCGCGCCGCGCGCTTGGCGATTGGGTCGTCTTCACGCTTTTCACCGTCGCCGAACCCAAGCCGTGAGCGAGGGGACCTTCCGCTACGAGCGGCCCACCACGCGCGAGGCGGCCCTCGCCGCCCTCGCCGCTCCCGGCACGGTTGCCATCGGCGCGGGAACGGACCTCCTCGTCACGATCGCCGAGGGGCTCGTCGCGCCCGACCGCGTGGTGGACGTCCGCGCGCTCCCCGACGCCCGACGGATCCTCGTCCGGCCCGACGGCAGCGCGCACCTCGGCGCGGCGGTGCGGATTGCCGACCTCGCGGCCCACCCAGACCTGCGCGCGCGCTTCCCGGTCCTCGCCGAGTCGGCGGCGAGCGTGGGGACGCCGGCGCTCCGCAATATGGGGACCCTCGCCGGCAACCTCGCGCAGCGGCAGCACTGCTGGTACCTGCGGCGCGGCGTGCAGTGCTTCAAGAACGGCGGCACCAGTTGTGCCGCCTTTGCCGGCGAGCACCGCTACCACGGGATCGTCGCCGACGGCACGTGTCGGTCGGTCCACCCCTCCGACCCCGCAGTGGCGCTCGAGGCGCTCGACGCCCGCGTGGAGGTCGCCGGCAGCGATGGCACGGTGCGGCAGCTGAGCATCCCCGAGCTGTACGCCGGCGCCAGCTCCAACCGAGAGAGCGAGACGACGCTCCGCGCGGGCGACCTGATTGTCGGCGTGGAACTGCCGGCTGCTGCCGCGCGAGGCGCGCAGCACTGGGAAAAGCTGATGCAGCGGGGCGCGTGGGACTTTGCCCTCGTGTCCTGCGCGGCCGTCCGCCGCACCGACGGCGCCGTGCGCGTCGTGCTGGGCGGCGTGGCAGCGGCGCCCTGGCGGCTGGCCCTCTCGGTGGAGGAGGACATCGCTTCCGGCGGGCTCGACGAGGAGAGTCTCGACCCCTTGGCCGAGCGCGCGATGTACGACGTGGCACCGCTTGCGGGGAATGCCTACAAGGTGACCCTCGCCAAGACGCTCCTGCGGCGGGCGATGCGCGCCATCGGCTGAGGGTTCAAACCCTCCGGGCGGCACCCCGGTCGAACGTTGGCCGGGCCTGGCGACCCGAAACCCGCTGAGTCGGTCGCCGTAGGTCGGGCCGTACGTCGGACCGTACGCGTACCCACTCCCGACCCACCGTCCCTATGCGCCCCGCACACCTCTCGGCCGCCTTCGTCGGCCTCGTTGCCGCCGCCCTTCTCGCGCCCGCACTCGGCGGTCCCGCACTCGGAGCGCAAGACCGCGGCGCCCCGGTCCGCTACATCATCTCGATCGGCAACTACCCGCGCGTGGACGGCATCCGCCTGAACTACCGCGACATTGACCTCGAGCTGGTCCGCGGCGTAAACGCCACGATCTGGAGCCCGTACGACGACGACTTCGGCGGTACGGTGAAGGGGCTCGCATTGGGCCTGCCGATGACTGGCGCAGAGGAGATCAGCGGCATCGGCGTCGGGATCTTTGGCGTCGGCGCCTCGGATGAACTCAACGGGATTATGCTCGGCGGGATTGGCGCAGGGGCGGGCGGCCGGATGCGTGGTGCGGCCATCGGCGGGATCGGCGTGGGCGCCGGCGGCGAGGTGAGCGGCCTGATGGCGGGCGGGATCGGCGTGGGGGCTGGCGGGAGCGCCAAGGGCATCCTCGTTGGCGGGGTCGGCGCCGGCGCGGGCGGCGACATCACCGGCGCGGCAATTGGCGGGATCGGCGTCGGCGCCGGCGGGAACGTGCAGGGCCTGATGGTGGGCGGCGTTGGCGCGGCGGCCGGCGGATCGCTCCGGGGGATCGCCCTCGGCGGGATCGGCGTCGGGGCCGGCGGAAGCGCCAAGGGCCTGATGGTCGGCGGGGTCGGAGTCGGGAGCGGCGGCTCGGTGACGGGAATCTCGGTGGGCGGCATCGGCGTGGGCGCTGGCGGCCGGCTCACGGGCCTCACGATTGCCGGAATCGGCGTCGGCGCCGGCGGGAGGATCCACGGCATCACCCTCGCCGGCGTCGGAATCGGCACGCCGCGCCTTTCCGGCGGCGCGGCAGCGGCCCTCGTCGGCGCCGAGACGACGCGCGGCGTCGTCTTTGCCCCGATCCTCTTCCGGACCGAGGTCGGCGGACGGCTCACCGGCATCTCCGCCTCATCGGTCAACGCCGTCCGCGGCTCCCAGCACGGCCTGACGCTCGGCCTCGTGAACTACGCCGAATCGCTCCGCGGAATGCAGATCGGCGTGGTCAACATCGTGCGCGATAACCCGCGGGGTATGCGGGTGCTGCCGATCCTGAACTTCGGCACGGGACGCTGACAAGGTGAAATGAGCGCCAGCGGGCCCCGGGCTGAACATCCGGGGCCCGTCGCGCGTACCCTGGGAGGTCGGGCGTCCAGCGGGCGCCGCGGCAATTAGAGGCCATATTGTAACCCCCCGGACAGCGAGGTCCCCTATGCACAATCCAGTCCGCGCAGCGATTTTCGTCGCCGCGCTCGCGGTCGCCCTTGGCGTGATCGCGAACCCCGCCGCCGCCCAGCAGCCCGCGCAGACGGCGTTCACGGAATGGGAAGTGCCGTACGGTGGCCGGCCGCGTGACCCGTACGTGGCGCCGGACGGCCGCGTCTGGTTCGTCGGCCAGGCCGGCAACTATATCGGCCGGCTCGACCCGCGCAGCGGCGACTTCACCCGCTTTGAGATTGACAGCGGCACCCATCCGCACACCCTGATCATTGACCCGCGGGGTCAGGTCTGGTACGCCGGAAATCGCAACGCGATGATCGGCCGTCTCGACCCCGCCACCGGCGTGATCACCCGCTACCCGATGCCCGACCCGGCCGTGCGCGACCCGCACTCAATGGTCTTCGACCAGAAGGGGAACATCTGGTTCAGCGCGCAGCGCTCCCATCACGTTGGGCACCTCGACGTGCGCACCGGGAAGATCACCCTGATCCCGACGGGTGCCGGCTCGGGGCCCTACGGAATCGCGATCAACTCTCGCGGCGTGCCGTGGTTCAATCTCTTCGCCACCAACAAGCTCGGCACCGTGGATCCGGCGACGATGCAGCTCAGCACGGTGGACCTGCCGCACGAGCGTGCGCGTGGCCGCCGGATCGCGATCACGAGCGATGACGTCGTCTGGTACGTGGACTACTCGCGCGGATTCCTCGGCCGCTACGATCCGCGGACCGGCGGCGCGGTGGAGGAGTTCCCGATGCCCGGCGGCCCTGCGTCGCTCCCCTACGGGATGGCCGCCGACGACCGCGACCGCCTCTGGATGGCCGAGAGCGGCCGCAGCGGCGCGGTCCTCTGGGGCTACGACCCCAAGACCAAGCAGTTCTTCGGCCGCACCCTCGTCGGCCGCGAGGGCAACAACACCATCCGCCATATGTACTTCGACAAGAACAGCGGACTGCTGTGGTTCGGCACCGATCAGGGGATGATCGGGCGGGCCGAGGTGTCACGGGCACAACCGGCGATGTAATCGAACTACAGGTGAGAGTTGAATCAGACCCACAGCCACCCGAACACGCCACCCATAGCCAGACCGTAGACCAGGCTATCCATCGCGTGGAGCATCCAGCTCTTCCACGGCTTGCCGAACCAGATCGAGTCGGCCATTCCGCCGAGCGCGTAGGCCATGAAGCCGACGGTGCCGACGACACGGAATACGGCGAGGTACTCCGTGCCCGCCGGGAGGGCGTGATAGGCCACGTAGCCGACGAAGACCGAGACCACGAGGTTCGAGATCAGGCTCTTCACCATCGTCGGGCCCATTGGGGTGACGCCCGGCGGTACGACCGTGATGTAGGCAACCGGCCCACGTTGCATCTTGGCGACCATCTCGGGGGTTCCCAGCGCCTTGAAGTCGGCGGCGTGGGGAACTGAGTAGAGCCCAGGTTGCACATTCCCCGCGCGGAGGGCGTCGGCCACGGCGTCCTCGTTGGCGAGGCGGGCGTACTCCTTCTGGTGGTGCGGCATCACCGTCCAGGCGAGCGCAGAAAGGACGAAGACGGCGAGACCGCTGAGGAGTATCGGCTTCCAAAGCTCGGTGATGAACTCCATCTGACCTCCGGCTGATCGGGGATCCTGCAGGATCCTGCAAGTGGGACAGGCGAGACCACCCCCAAAGTCTGGCCCATTGGGGCCCCGCGCAATATCGTGTTGGATGCAGCTGCCGATCACCGACGACTCCGAGGCCCTGCGGCAGGCGGTCCGCGTCTCCCAGGCGGTGAACCGGGTTCGGCAGCTTCCCGCCGTCTTTGTCGCCAACCCCCTGCTCGCGGGCCTGCTTGCGATTGCCTACTGGGGGAGGATCGAGAGCGCGGTGCTGGCCGGATTCACCGCGGTGATGGTCGCACTCTGGACGCCGCCGGCGCTGAGCTGGTGGCGACTGCGCCGCCGGCCACGGCCGGCCGACGTGAGCGTCAACAACGAGCGTCGGGCGCTCGCCTACTCGCTGGTCAACGGCCTCCTCTGGGCCGCCATGGCGTTGGTCCTCTTCCCGCTCGGCGGCCCCGACGAGCGCGCCACCCTCGTGATGCTCCTCGCTGGACTCTGCGCGGGCTCCGTCGCCTTCTTCTCGTCGTCGCCGGTGGCGTCAATGGCGTTCTTTCTCCCGTTCATGAGCACCCTGCTGGTGCAGGCGGTGCGCTACGACGCGGCGCACCAGCCCATCCTCCCGTCGGCGATCGCCGTCTTCATCCTCTGCGCGCTGCTCTTCACCAAGTCGAGTTGGCGGCAGTTCGTCGAGAACGTGCGCGTGCTCGTGCAGCGCGACATCGCGCTGGCCGAGTCCAAGGGGAGCGCGCTCCGGCTCGAGGCAATGCTCTCGCAGATGTCCGACCTCGCGATGGTGGACGAGCTGACCGGCCTCAAGAACCGCCGCGCCTTCTTTGACGACGCTGAGCCGCTGATTGCCGGGAGCCGCCGCCGTGGCAATCCCATCTCGGTGGCGGTGGTGGATCTCGACAACTTCAAGCTCGTCAACGACACCTACGGCCACGCCACCGGCGACCACGTCCTGCGTGGGGTGGCCGACCGGATCGTCGAGACGCTCCGCGACGAGCAGATCGTCGGGCGGTTCGGGGGTGAGGAGTTCGTGGTGCTCCTCACCGACACCACGCCGGCCCAGGCGCTGATGGCACTCGAGCGGGTCCGCCGCGCCCTCGGCGAGAAGCCGTTCGTCCTCCCCAACGGCACCGAGCTCCGGGTGACCGGGAGCGGCGGGATCGCCCTGATGCGGGAGGGCGACACCATCAAGACGGCGATTGACCACGCCGACAAGGCGATGTACCGGGCCAAGGCGCTCGGCCGGGACCGGAACGAGGTTTTCGGGGCGTTCGAGCCGGGCTTGGGGGTCTGAAACGACTCGGTGGAACCCCGGATTCGTTGACCGGGGGGCTATACCCGAGTATTTTTATCCATATTAGATGTTGCCTCCCCAAGGGTTGCTGAAGGGCCGAAATACCTATGTCCGCATCAATCGAAGCACTGGTCAATAGGGAGTACGCGTACGGGTTCGTCTCCGACATCGAGTCGGACACCATCCCGCGCGGGCTGACCGAGGAGACCGTCCGCCTCATCTCGGCCAAGAAGGACGAGCCGGCGTGGCTGCTCGACTGGCGGCTCAAGGCGTTCAAGCGCTGGCAGACGATGACCGAGCCGCATTGGTCGAACGTCAAGTATCCGCCGATCAACTACCAGGCGCAGACCTACTATTCGGCGCCCAAGAGCGTGAAGCCGCTGCAATCGCTCGCCGAGGTGGACCCGGAGCTGCTCAGGACGTACGAAAAGCTCGGCATCTCGCTCACCGAGCAGAAGCGCCTGAGCGGCGTCGCCGTGGACGCGATCTTCGACTCCGTGTCCGTGGGCACGACGATGAAGGCCGAGCTGCAGAAGGTGGGCGTCGTGTTCTGCTCGTTCGGCGAGGCCGTGCGCGAGCATCCCGAGCTCGTGCAGAAGTACCTGGGCTCGGTGGTGCCGTACTCGGACAATTTCTTTGCGGCACTCAACTCCGCCGTCTTCTCCGACGGCTCGTTTGTGTATGTGCCGAAGGGCGTGAAGTGCCCGCTCGAGCTCTCGACGTACTTCCGCATCAACGCGGCCGACACCGGCCAGTTCGAGCGCACGCTGATCGTCGCCGACGAGGGCGCGAGCGTGAGCTACCTCGAGGGCTGCACCGCCCCCAAGCGCGACACCCACCAGCTGCACGCCGCGGTGGTCGAGATCGTGGCGCTGGACAACGCGACCGTGAAGTACTCCACCGTCCAGAACTGGTACGCCGGCGACGCCGAGGGCGTCGGTGGCATCTACAACTTCGTGACCAAGCGCGGCAAGGCGTTCACCAGGTCGAAGATCTCGTGGACGCAGGTCGAGACGGGCAGTGCCATCACGTGGAAGTATCCCAGCGTGATCCTGCAGGGCGACGACAGCGTCGGCGAGTTCTACTCCGTGGCGGTGGTCAACAACCACCAGCAGGCCGACACCGGAACGAAGATGATTCACATCGGCAAGAACACGAAGTCCACGATCATCTCAAAGGGCATCAGCGCCGGGAAGGGTCAGAACTCGTACCGCGGCAAGGTGCAGATCCTGCCAAAGGCGTCTGGCGCCAGGAATTACACGCAGTGCGACTCGATGCTGATCGGCAACGCCTGCGGCGCACACACGTTCCCGTACATCGAGGTCGCGAACCCGACGGCCACGCTCGAGCACGAGGCGTCAACTTCGAAGATCGGCGAAGACCAGATCTTCTACTGCAAGTCGCGAGGTCTGAACGCCGAGCACGCCATCAGTCTGATCGTCGCGGGCTTCTGCAAGGAAGTCTTCAAGGAGCTCCCAATGGAATTCGCGCTGGAGGCCCAGCAACTGCTGGGCATCTCGCTCGAGGGCTCCGTCGGCTGAGTAGCGAAGGACACGCCGACCGACACGCACCGAGTTCGACCACCCGACAACAACACGAGCAATGCTGAGCATCAAGAACCTGCACGCCACTGCCGGCGACAAGGAGATCCTCAAGGGCGTCTCGCTCGAAGTCAAGGCGGGCGAAGTCCACGCAATTATGGGCCCGAACGGCTCCGGCAAGTCCACGCTCGCCCAGGTCATCGCGGGTCATCCCGGCTACGAAGTGACCAGCGGAAGCATCTCGTACGAGGGCGACGACCTCCTCGAGATGGACGCCGAGGAGCGCGCGCAGAAGGGCGTGTTCCTGGCGTTCCAGTATCCGGTGGAGATCCCCGGCGTGACCAACGCGTACTTCCTTCGCGCGGCGTATAACGAGATTCGCAAGTCGCGCGGCGAGGAAGAGGTGGACCCCATCGAGTTCCTCGACATCATGGAGGAGAAGCTCAAGCTCGTCGAGATGGACACCGCGATGATGCAGCGCTCCGTGAACGCGGGGTTTTCCGGCGGCGAGAAGAAGCGGAACGAAATCCTCCAGATGGCCGTGCTGGCGCCCAAGCTTGCCGTGCTCGACGAGACCGACTCCGGCCTCGACATTGACGCGCTGCGGATCGTGGCGGCGGGGGTGAACTCCCTCAGGCGCCCTGACAAGGCGACGATCATCGTCACGCATTATCAGCGGCTGCTCAACTACATCGTGCCCGACCAGGTGCACGTGTTGGCCGGCGGACGGATCGTGCGCTCGGGCGGGAAGGAGCTGGCGCTCGAGCTGGAAGCGAAGGGGTACGACTGGCTCCTCGAGCCCGTGGGCGCCTGACCGTGACGACGCCGTACGCCGACCAGTTCACCGACTTCGTGGCGAATGGCGGGGCGCAGGGGCCGGCGTGGCTTCCCGCGCTCCGGCGCAAGGCGTTCGACCGCTTCACCGCGCTCGGATTCCCCACCACGCGCGACGAGGACTGGCACTTCACCTCCGTCACGCCGATCACCGAGCGGACGTTCAAGGCGGTGAAGCCCGCGTCGACCACGCTCAAGCTCGCCGACCTCGAGCCCTACCTCGTGGACGCCGAGTGGCATCGCCTGGTGTTCGTGAACGGAAAGCTCGAACCCGCGCTCTCGGCATTCGCCGGGTTGCCGGCCGCGGTTGAGCTTTCGCCGCTCTCCGAGCTGCTCCGCGAGGAGCCCGAGTGGGTGGAGGAGCACCTCGGCGCGCTCGCCGGCTTTGACCGTGCGGCGTTCACCGCGCTCAACACCGCTTTCCTGCAGGAAGGAACCGTGCTGCGCGTGCCGAAGGCCGAGGTCGTGGACGTGCCAATCCACATCCTGCACCTCGTGGACGGCCAGGCGGCGGGCGCGGCGCTCCATCCGCGGCTGTTGGTCGTTGCCGAGGCGCTCGCGCAGGTGATGGTCGTCGAGAGCTTCGTCGGCATCGGGCGGCATTCGTACCTGGTGAATGGCGTCGCCGAGGTCGTGGTGGGCAATGGCGCGCGCGTGGACCACTACAAGGTGCAGCAGGAATGCGCCGAGGCGTTCCACGTGGGGACCACGCAGGTGTCGCAGGGGCGCGATTCGATCTACCACTCCTTCTCGTACGCGGCGGGCGGCTCGCTCTCGCGGACCAACGTCTACACCAAGCTGTCGGGCGAGGGGGGCGAGGCGCGTCTCAACGGGCTCTATCTCCTCGACGACGCGCAGCACGCCGACCATCAGACCTTTGTGGAGCATCTCGCGGTGGGCTGCGCGAGCCGCGAGTTGTATGCCGGCATTCTCGATGGCTCGTCGCACGGCGTGTTCAACGGCAAGGTGTACGTGGATCCGATTGCCCAGAAGACCGACGGCAAGCAGACCAACAAGGCGCTGTTGCTTTCGCCGAAGGCGCGGGTGGACACCAAGCCGCAGCTGGAGATCTTCGCCGACGACGTGAAGTGCACGCACGGCGCGACGATCGGGCGGATGGACGAGGACGCGTTGTTCTATCTCAAGAGCCGCGGGATTGGCGGTGACAACGCGCGCGCGCTGTTGACGTACGCCTTTGCCGCGGAGACGCTGGAGACGATCGAGATTGACGCACTGCGGCTCCACCTGGAGCGTGCCGTGTTTGAGCGGTTCACTCACTCGCAGCTCGTCTAGCGCGATGGCCAAGCAAGACGCTACGCTCGACGCCCTCTACCAGGAAGTGATCCTCGATCACAACCGACGGCCGCGGAACTATCATCCGATGCCCGGGGCCACGTGCAGCGCGGAGGGGAAGAATCCCAACTGTGGCGACGCGCTCACCGTGTGGCTCAAGGTGGACGACGACACGATTGAGGACATCTCGTTCCAAGGCGTCGGGTGCGCGATCTCCAAGGCGTCGGCGAGCCTGATGACGATGGCCGTGAAGGGGAAGTCGCGCGGCGAGGCCGTGCGGGTCTTCGACAAGGTGCACCGACTGGTGACCGGCGAGGATCCCGCGTTGGCGACCGACAAGGAGCTGGGCGCGCTGCGGGCGCTGAGCGGGGTCAGCAAGTTCCCGATGCGGGTGAAGTGCGCGTCCCTGAGCTGGCACGCGATGAAGGCCGCGCTGGACGGGACGAAGGTCGCGACGACCGAAGACGCCGACGCGCGCGGCGGTGGCGCGTGACGGCAGCGGCGGACGGGCTCGTGCCGGTGAGCGGCCTCAAGCCCGAGCAGGTGGACGAGGGGACGCTTGTGGCGGTGACGCTGGCGAATGGCGCGCGCCTGTGCATCGGCCGGCACCAAGGGGCGCTCTTCGCGGTGAAGGATTCCTGTCCGCACTCGGAGTATCCGCTCTCCGAGGGGACGTTGTACGCGAATGGCGAGCTCGAGTGCTGCTGGCACGGGGCCAAGTTCTCGTGCGTCACCGGCGAGGTGTTGCGCGGGCCGGCCGAGGATCCGTTGGTGCGCTATGAAATCGAGGAGCGCGAGGGGGGGATGTGGGTAAGACGGGCGTGAAGGTCGCGCGGGGCGCGAAGCGGCCGGCGGGCGCTGGCGTGACGAAGGGGTCGCTCGCGCCACGATCGGATTTTCCGTTGCTCGCTGCGCAGCCGGATCTTGTGTATTTGGATTCTGCCGCGACGTCGCAGAAGCCGCGTGTGGTGTTGGATGCCATTCGGAACTACTACGAGACAGAGAACGCCAATCCGCATCGCGGGGCGTACGCGTTGTCGGCGGCGGCGACGCAGGCGTATCACGATGCGCGTGTGCGGATCGCGCGGTTTGTGGGTGTGGCGGATGCTGATACGCTGATCTTTGTGCGGGGGACCACCGAGGGGTTGAATCTCGTGGCCACCGCTTGGGGGCGGGCTAATGTCCGCGCGGGTGACAACATCGTGGTCACGCGGATGGAGCATCACGCCAACTTTGTGCCTTGGCAGCAGCTGGCTTTGAGCGTGGGGGCCGAGTTCAGGATCTGCGAGTTGGATGCTGCGGGCGGGGTTGATCTCGAGATGATGGCTCGGTTGGTTGACGCACGCACGAAGGTTGTCGCGTTTGGGCACGTGTCGAATGCGCTTGGGACGATCAATCCTGTTGCGGAGATCGTCGCGATCGCGCGGGCTGGTGCGCGTGGGGCGTTAGTTGTTTGCGATGGGGCTCAGGCGGTGCCGCATCTTGCTGTGTCGGTGGATTCGCTGGGTGTGGATGTGTATGCGTTCAGCGGGCACAAGATGGGTGGGCCGATGGGATCAGGTGGCGTGGTGGTTCGGCGCGCTGTGCTTGAGGCGATGCCGCCGTATCAGTTTGGCGGGGATATGATTGAGTGGGTTTCGGATCTCTCGACGACTTGGAATGCGTTGCCGCATAAGTTCGAGGCGGGGACGCCGAATGTGGCTGGTGCTGTTGGGTTGGCGGCTGCTTGTACGTACTTGGATGCGCTTGGGATGGATAAGGTGCGGGCTCACGAGGTGGAGCTTACTCGGGAGATGATGGCTGCTTTGGGCGAGGTGCCTGGGGTGACTTTGTATGGGACTGCTACTGCTGAGGCGCGGTCGGGGGTGGTTTCGTTTTCGTTGGCGGAGGTGCATCCGCATGATGTTTCTACTGCGCTCGATGCTGCCGGCGTATGCGTGAGAGCGGGGCATCATTGTGCGCAGCCACTGATGCGGGGGATGGGGGTGGTGGCTACGGTGCGGGCTAGTGTTTGGGTTTATAGCATGAGCGCCGATGTTCTGCGCCTCGCCCAGGGTCTTGAAAGCGCTCGACAAAGATTCTTCGCGGCCTAACACTCGTTATCCAGACAAGGAGACTCAGGTGGTAGAGACCGGCCTCTTGTCCGCAATTGTCGAAGAGATTTCTGCGGGCGAGATGCTCACTGCGGTTGTCGGGCTCCTTGGAATCCTCGCGACGATCGTTGTTGGACGCGCACAGCGCCTCCGGGACGTGCCGCGACTGCATTTCTCCGTAGGATTTGGGTCTCAACATCCGTCCTCAAGCTACGACCCGTCGACTGACACATTCGTGGGTCCGCCGGCGCCCACGATTACCTTGCGCGTCCAGAACCAGGGACGGATTGGTGTCGAGCTCAAAGCGCTGGTGCTGTCAGGAGTTCTTGGGCACGTTGCCACGCTCCCGCTGTATAGCCGCTTCGCTACAGCGCAAGTCCCGGCCGAATCCGTGCGTGAGTTCTATGCGTATCTCCCGACGAGCGAGCCGCTCTTTAGACTCGCCAAGCCCCGGACTCAGCTATTTCGCGCTTCACTCATAGACGCCGGGGAAAGCGCTTGCGCGCGCCGCTGGCTCCGACTGAGCCTCCCCGTATCGACTGATGTGCGTGCAGGATAACGACGCGTGGTGGCTGACGGCCACGCTATGGTAGCAGCGCCTGCGACGCTGCATTTTACTAGAGTGTCCGCAGCACAATCCCACGTTAGCTCGACTTGGAGCGAACTATTCCGCCTCGGTTGTTGTCGCTTCATTCGCACCCGATTCGCGTTGAGGTCGACACCAAGCTCGCACCGCACTCGGAGACTCGCGGAGTGTGGACACTGTCTGAGTCCGTCACTTGGCACGAGAGCATCTCAGGTCCAGCCTACCAGATTCAGCTGGACGGCGCGATTGAGGAAGGTGATGATCCCGGTATCGTGTTCATGCGCGCCTGTGACCTCGCCCGAGATGTTGACCGCGCTTTCAACTACGCAACCGGTTGGCCGCTCAATGGAAAGACGTTTCGATACCTTATTCAGCCGCAACAAGTGCCGCGCGCTTGGTCGCTCGACGCAACCAGCAAAGAACTCATCGCGGCAGACGACTGGGAGCTACTCGACGGGATTGCGTCGCGTCCGCGCACGAGAGTGCTGCCCGCAACTCCGCTCGACGACACGCTGCGGGCTCTCGAGGCGATCGGAAGTGCTGATACAACCACGGCGGAACTCGGTCAGCTCCATTATGGCGCTCTGACCACTCACGATCCCTCGCTCGCTCCTCTCTTGCTCAGCAAAGGCCTCGAGCTGGGGCGCGAGTTGCTGCCAGGCATGGATCTAACGGCGAAACAGGCGGCGATGCCTCCGGCGGTAATCGCATCCCTCCCTCGCGCATTGCCCTGGTTCTTCGACATCAGTAACAATCGAAGGGAGACTAGGCATCTAGTCGACAAGCGATCTGCACTTGCACTCAAGGACGAACTCTCAGAGAACGAGCGGGACGACTTCTTGAATGGCGCTGACTTGATACTCCATTACCTCGTCGTCTCTCGACTGAACCTTCCTCTGGTGCTTATGGCCACGGATGGATCGAGCCGAGTCGCGAGCTAACGCCGCTTGGTACTGACGGCCACTCTATTGAGGCTGGCGCTTCGCGCCCGCATCTTATTGGAGTGTCCGCAGCAAAATCCCACGTTAGCTGGATGCAGCATCGTCACTGGAGCCAACACTGAAGGCGCTCTGCATCTACTGTCTCGAAACGAAGCCTCTCGAACAGTTCAATCGGGAGCACGTTCTCCACGCAGCGTTCGGTGGCTTTCAGGGAGCTCTCACGCTGACTCCTTCCGAGGACCCAAGGGTTTGCGCAACGTGCAACACAGAGTTTGGCAGGACCCTAGACTTGGTCCTCACACGGGACTCGGTCGAGGCGATGCTGCGGCTTACACTCGGACTCAAACCCGCGGACGAGGCCTACGAGATTAGGAAGTCCCGAGTCACCGTTCAGCTGCCTCCCGATTCGCCGCTGGGTCCGCTCTATCTTGAGCTAGCGCCGGGCAGTTCCGACGGTCGAATAGGGTTTGTGCTACGCCCGCAGGTCCGTTTCCGGCTCAAGAGCGGCGGGTTTATTTGCATGACTGAGGCCGAACTCGTCACCACAGATCCGAAGTCTGTACCGGACATTGATGTTGAAAGGAAGGATCTATTCTGGTCCGTCCAGCATCCGGGAGCAAAGGACCGACTGATCGAGCACTTGGCGACGCACGGTCTCACGTTTCGTCCTGGTGAGCAGTTTACGCCACCGCCAGACGGCTTCGAGTTCCAGCTCGAGGTGAGACAGACTGTCGATGCAATTGTGCGGCGTGCGGTCGCAAAAATCGCATTCAATTACTTGGCAAAGGTAACGGCTAAGGAGTACCCGACATTTGTATACTCGCCTGACTTCAATCCCATTCGGTGCTTCATTCGTTACGGAGAGGGAGACATGCGTGCGTTCGTCCGGCCGATGGAACCCAGATCCGAGGACCAGAATCGTCACGCGGGTGAGCGTGCTGGCAGGCACCACTTCATTGCCGCCACCTGGGACGCAGACGAGTCCACAGACATTCTTGGTACTGTCATCCTCTTTAGCGAACGTCCCTACGATGTTCGCCTTGCGCTGAGCCCCAAGGGTGTCTGGATCGACCTTCGTTCAGCACACGACTACAATCTTGAGACTCTTGAGGTCTCCTCGATTCCGTCCGGCCGGCTTGTTCGTCCGGTGGCCGGCTGGATGCGCGACCGCCGCACCAGCTAGCGACGCTTGCTGCCGACAAGCGCGGGTGCGGTAGCGGTTGCAGAAGGAGCACACGTTATGCGGACTCTAGCTCGCTTGGTGTCATCACCTCAGACCACCGACCATGGAACGCGAGACAGTCATCGCCAATCTCCGCGCGGAACTCGCCTTCACGGATGAAGTTCGCCGCTGGATGACCGACCATGCAGCTGACGAGTGGTTTGCCCGTGACGACAACTTTCTTATGGAGTACTCTGGCAAGTGGAAGCAGCTCTTCGTGGCGACTGTCTCTGAGATTGCAGACGAGTACTTTGCCAGAGTCGGGCTTTCGCCTGAAGAGCGGCCTAAGGTAAGGATTGGAGATGCGTATAAGGGCTCATTTGTCATCGAGGCGTATCTTATAGTCGCAGTCGGCATCCCAGCTGCGTATGCTCTCTTGAAAGGGGCTTCCGAACTTCCGCAGATTGCCGATGGGCTTGAGGAGCTTAAGCAGCGCTTGGCGAGGGAGTATCAGCAACGCTCCAACGCGTTCGCACTTGACACGCTACGAGAGGCTTTCAAAAAGGCGAGGGAAAGGGGTATCTCGTTCGCTCAAGCGCCAAAGGCTTCTGCAGGTCTGGCGTTTCCTGCTATTCCTCCACTGACCGGAACATTTTCGATTGACGCCCGACCACTGCGCAATCTACGCCCGCACGAAGGGGTTGAGCATCGAGTCCACATGGCCGTTGCCCTGACAACGGACTCAATCAGCCTCGAAAACCTCGGAGACACCGACATGCAGTCGGTCCGCTTAGGGCTCTTTGTGGGCGACCAGCCGCGCAATAGCTGGGCCTTCGTAGACGCATTCTACGCTGTGATTCCTCGGCTTTCGGCTCGACAAACTCTCAGCAAGGACCTTCGCGACTTTCGGCATTCCTCAGGGGTCCCACTTTCTGTTCCTGTCGGCCGCGCGTGTCACGTCGATTGTTGGGTGCAGGACAACTACGGCATTTACTTGTTCAACTTCCTGCTTGTCCCGTAGCCGTAGCCTGCCAACCTAGTACATGACCTCTCGTCGCGGCTGCATAGCGAGGGTTGCTGCCGACAAGCGCAGGTGCGGTAGCGGTTGTGGGGCCACTGCTCCACTTTATGGAAGCGCTCGCAGCAGAAGCACACATTCGGCTGAGGTCCACCTTAACCGTGAACGGAGAGAGAGTGGCTCCGAACTATCGCGCGATCGCCGTTGAAGTCGGAGACATCTTCAAGTGGTCGTCCACAGTCAACGAGATTAATCGCGTTGCGGGCGCACTCTTTCGGTTTCAGAAGCAGTCGTTCGTCAACGACGCGATTACGTCACTGCGCGCGCAGCTGGTGCACGACTGGATTCTGACTCTGGCGAAACAGCCACTGACCGGTGAGGAGCGAGACAGGCTCCTCGTTCAGTTCTGCCTCAAGATATCGGCCGAAGCCGAACGCGAAGCGGTCCAGCGCATCCTCAGCGAGGCGGGTATCGGTGCCTCCATCGTGAACAAAGAGAATCTAGAGCTGTTCGCGAGTCGTCGATTTCACTCCACCGTGGTGCAACACTCGCGCAAGCTGTTTCTCCAGGGCAACTATTTCCACGCGGTATTCGAGTCCGCGAAAGTCTACAACGTGGAAGTAAAGCGAAAGTCCAAGAGCTCCAAAGATGGCCAGTCGTTGATGCTCGACGTACTGGGTGCGGAGAAGGGAGTCCTAAAGATCACTGCGTGCGTGACGGACACAGATCGCAATGTGCAGGACGGCGTGAAGTTCCTTTCGGCCGGCCTGATGCAGGCCATTCGCAATCCGACCGCGCACGAGCCCGCACTCGACTGGCCGATTCTGAAGGAGGATGCTCTTGATATCCTCAGTTTCATCTCGTTCCTTTTCCGACAGCTCGATGGCGCGACCTACTTCAAGGCCCTATAGCGTGGCCCGCCCAGCCTAACGGTGGTTGGTGCAGACAGCCGGGCTAATGTAGCGGGACGGCGGCCACGCTCTATTGTAAGGCAGGGGTCGGCGTGGCCGCCGTCCCGCATGTTGTTTGATCGGCTGCAGCACAACCAAACGTTATCTATGGCACAGGACCTTGCCGCGCTAAGCGCGCTCTCAATTCGCAGTGCATTCGACCAGTCGTTCGCGAGCCTCAGAGTTCTCCTCGATAAAGGACACATTCAATCCTTTCTCGTCGTTCTCTACTCGACGATCGATGCGGCCGCGTGGCTTTCTGTTGAACACGGTGGCGACGTCACCAAGAAAGATTTCGTAAGGTGGGTTGACGAGTACCTGCTGCCCCAGTCGGGACTCGACTGCTCGGCACTTGATCTGTATGCCGCACGGTGCGGAGTTCTGCATTCGTTCTCTGCCTATTCTGCACTTCAGCGCAAGGGAAAGGCTCGCCCAATCTCCTACGCATTGGGGAGCGGCTCTCTACCGGCACTTAGGCGGCTCATTGCCGTGAGCGACGAGAAGGAGGCGGTTGCTGTACAACTGGAGGATCTCGCGAATGCCGTTGTTCGCGGCTGGGAGCGCTTTCATGCTTCCATTGAGTCCAATCCGCGAACTCTGCAGCGTCTTACCGTTCGCGGCGGAATGCTCTTTTCCCTCGTGGGGCAGACCGCTGGAACTCCACACCCAGCTGCGATTCGGCCCGCGAATGGATAGCGACGCTTTCTGCCGACGGCCGCGCGTAATGATGGGTTGGACGGGGTGGCCGTGATGACCCGGGCTGGTTGCGGCCACGCCGCCAGAGTCTTTTTGAATGAGCGTCCACAGCACCGGCAAATGCGATGTGGACTGACTTGAGGTCGGATGCGCATCGCACTTAGCCAGCTTTCACTCCCTGCGCGGGAGGTTAAGCAATGGAGACTCGATGCTCCGCAGAAGAAGCCAGCGCGGGCGCCACTTTCGGACTTCTTGCGCGCAACCCCTGAGTTTACGCGTCAGCTCCTTCCCCAGTCTCGCAGCACCATTGCAGCTATCAATTGCGCCGCTCGCACTGGGCTCGCAGTACCAGCATCTGAAGCGACGAGGTCGCAATCTCTCTACTCGGTTGTGGGCCAAGCAGTAGATCGAGGTGTTCTCCACTTGTCTGGTGTCGACATCGCGCAACCTGCCATCACTTGGTTGCGCGGTCGAGGCCCGGCCTCGCGGCAAATCGCAGATGCGATCGCCCGCTATCGCTTGCCCAGTCGCGGACACTTTCATAGCGAAGCCTACCTCGGATGGCTCGCAGTCTTGGGAATGCTCGATCCTGTGAGGCGGGGCTATCGGCCTCTGAGCGATATCAATAGTTCATTGCTGCCAAGACATATTTCTCCGCGCGCGGCTCGCTTGTGGTTTGAGCGCATCATTCCACCACAAAGCCTTGCGGAGATTGCAGCGCTACTGCGAAACGTTCGCGACACTCGCATAGGCGGTGACTTCTTCCCCAACCCGCGCTTCGGCGGCATCGGTCCAGTAATCGCAAGCGATGGAGACTGGATCTCCGGGGACACGCTCGTGGAGCTCAAGTGTACCCAAGCCGGTGCTCAGGCCAAGGCGGTCGCTCAACTGATCTGTTACTTCGCATTTGACAGGAGCCGCAGCCACGGCCATGCACCGTTTGGCTTCACTCGGCTCGCGCTCTGCTTGCCGAGACAGGGTGTCCTCGTTCACGGTTCGGCTGACGAGTGGCTGGCCGCCTTTGGCGCGCCTCCGGCAGTTCACGTGATCACCGAAGTAGCGCGATGGCTCGCGGCGACATAGCGACCCTTGCTGCCGACGAACGCAGCTGAGGTGGCGGTTGTGGGGCCACGGCACCATTTTGTGAAAGCGCTCGCAGCGGAAGTAAACGCTACACCGATCTAGAGGGCCAACTGAGTGGGCGTTCCAAATCATGCCTCGGGTTGCTCTTCGAGAATGTGGCGTACGACATGCCAAGACTGCACCGCGCGCGTCTACTTCTTCTCTTGCAGCTGCGGTTCGCGAGTATTCTTTGAGAGTCCGGGTGAACCGTGGCCGCTTCACGCGCGCACGTGCGTCCCTTACCAGATTCGTCAGTTCCGCGCTCGCGGGGTCTCCGCCCAAGAGACCAAGCGACTCATCGAAGCCGCGGCCGTGGAGCGTGGCGTGGACGTGCCGCCAGCCGTGCTCGACCGACTTCAAAGGGACATCTTTTCCGAGACCGGGAAAGAGACGGTTGTCTCGGTCGTACCTGAAGGAGACTCGGAGGAAATAGAGGGTCAAATCATATCAGAGGCGCGGCAGGTGAACTTCTTCAAGCGTCTTAGCTATCCAGAGAATCCGGTCAGCCGTGGATTCTTAGGCAAGCTCGTGAGTGAGCCGCACGTTGAGTTGCGCCTTCGTGCCGACGCCGATCCGGATTACGGTTACGCAGCCGAGGTGACCTGCTTCCTTCCTTTCTCAGTTTACAAGAGTCGCGCGCTTCGCGTTCGAAAGCGTTGTCACGTGTGGCTCGTGGCGCATCGGCTGCCAAACGACACGGAGGTTTGGCTTGTGGCGCGCATTCGAGATCCGGGTTAACGACGCTTGCTGGCGACGGGCTTGACGCACGGCGTGCTGGCGGCGGTCATCGTTTTCCCAATGATCGTGGATCGAAGTACATCGCGGAGGTATTGCCACGATCCTCAAGGCCCTGGAGGAGCATGATCTAGAGTCTGAGCCGGATCGGGACGGCGGGGGCTCTCGGCTGCTTGCGGAATCCAGCGTTCGAGTAGGAGCTTTCGGAATGAATAGAAAGCCGATTTCGCCAACGAACACGCGTCAAGCCCTTGAGCAGCTTCTTACGGCCACCGATGCGAACCCCCTCACAAGGTCGGCCTACCAGCAAGCAAGGAAGGCTCTGATAGGCTCTATCAAGAGCCCCGCAGGCCTGCGGGCTGCCTTTTTGAACGCTGAGTTCCTGGGTGGCATCGGCAGCTTCTTGGCATTAGACGCTTTGCTTGACCCTAGGCTGCTGAATCTCACCAAGAATGATAGTGCTCGTGTTGCGATGAATGCGCATCCGCTCGGCCGGCAGCTTGTTGCTATGGCGATGGGATTGCAGGTATCTCGTGGCAAATGGGAGGAACAGATTTCCAATCGCGTGCGCCGACGCAATTGGCCGCTATCGAACGACGAAGTAGAGAACAGCGTTCCCGCGATCTTCAGTACTTTCGTGACGTTGAGGCTTCCGAATACCAACGGGTTCGACAGTCATGCTGTTTGGCGCGACGTTGGAATCACTCACGACTCCGCAGCAGCCCTTTCGGCGCTAGGGTGCCCGCTGGCAAAGGAACTCTGCTATCGGCACCTAGTTCTCAGCCTATCTCCAAATGCCGGGGCGAATCCGAAGGAGACGGCAGCCCTGCGGGCAATCGCAAAGGTTGCGGCGACAGGCGTGGCGCCAACCAAAGCGACGGGCGGTGTGGCGGGCGAATTCCGGAAGCTAAATGATTTTCGCCAGCAAGTCCTCCACACTATCTTCAATTCTGCCGCAAGAAAGAAGGTCGTGGCTGGCCCGTTGTTCTCGCACCTTCTCAAGGCACGCGTTCCAGCCGAAGCCGCCAACGTATGGGCAGACGCTGTTCGGCTCTCAATGTCCAACAAGCTGAGCGCGAAGCAACTGGCGGAACTTCAGAAACAGTCAGCAGCCGCACTGTTGGCACTGTTGGCCGTGAACACGCCACAACTGACGAGTAGCGCACTTAAGGCTGTTCTTCAAAACCTTGGTGCCCGCACGCTTGCGCCTGCCGACCGCCTTGAATTTCAGAAGGTTGCCGCGCGCGATGGTAGCGCCGTCAGTTTGTCCAAGCTTGATGCTGCTGCCGCTCCGTTTGAGTTGCTGGAATCCGCCGACGCCAACGAGGCTATTCGCCTTTGGCAGGGACTGCAGGGGGTGATCGAGCGCCGTGAGCTTGTCCAAGTGAGTTCGCGCGTCGCGCAGATACTCGAAGGTGCCCAACACGCAGATCGGCTTGCCTCAGCGCAACAAGAAGCGACTCGCCTCCGACGGCTAGTAGCCATGCTCGCTGCAGAATTGAGGAGGCTCGAGAAGAATCCGGTGCCTTGGCTGAGCATTGACACGGCACGACTGGTCGATGCCGTGGAGATCGCGAGCCCGAAGAGACTCCCGGAGTCGCCGGCAGAGGCGAGCGAGACCACGGAGTCCGCAACACAAGTCGGTAACACAGACTTCGCGATGCTAGTGCAGCAGCTTTCACAGACTGCGCTAGTAGGAGGCGCGGCGCGCTCTTCAGTAGAGCGAGCGCTCATTGAGCAGTTACCGACCGAACTGAACGAAGCGCGGTTGCGCGTAGAGCAATACGCAGCGGATTCGCCTTACTTTTTTGAGGTGCTGTGTAGCTTCGTGGCGACTAACAAGAGCGAGCTTGGATCATCCACTCTAGAGGAGCTGGTTGCGAACGATGGGCCGAAGCGTGCGGTCTGGAAGCATGTTGCGATACGGGATGCTCATAAATCACACAAACCGTTCGGACTCAGCGAGAAGCTGGCTGACCCCGTCGTTGACGAAGTTGCGGCAAGAGTCCATGAGTACGTCCGGTCTGCGGCAACCGAGACTACGGCCTGGGCTGCAGAGCGCGTGCAGAACGAGGTGTCCTCGACGCTTGCAGTCGTGCAGCGGGAGACCGTTGCCGCTGGCGAGTTCATTACTCAGATCGTCAATATGATTGAGGAGGCTCAAGAGCATGTCACTAGCCGTCGGAATTGACTTTGGAACAGCCACGACGGCAGTCTCAGTCGCGCGCAGTTCAGACTTACTAAGACCCCGGTTGATCATTCTCGAGAACGTTGACGAACTGGTGAATTCGAAAGTGTGGTTTGCCCGAAGCTCGGCCCTAGAACCACTCATTCGGCGACCGGGTGAGGCCAAAAGATACGTGCGGTCCGTATTTGAGCCAGCGCAGAAGGACTTTGGTGAGTATTGGCAACGACGTATAGGTGCGCAGCGCAACGGCACTTTCGAGAATTGGTGCCGAGAGGGACATGAAGCAGATATGTTGCTCGCCCACTTCAAACCGGAGCTCTCCGAGCCCAACATTGCCACGTACCGGTCTCGGGTGGTGGAGACCAAGTCGACGTGGGATCCAATGAGCCAGAGCGAGAACACGGAAGTGCGCCGCGAGTTCTACCAGATTGCATCTCCCGGGCCATCAGAGAGTGATCTGATCGTCGCAACCGCCGCGATATTTCGATCGGTCGGACGGCGGGTCGCAGATGAGTACCGAGAACCCATCAGCCAAGTAGTCATTGGCATTCCATCAATTTCTCCAAAGACGGAGGCTGAGTCATATCGGCTGGCCACTGAGCGCCGACGACAGGCGCTGGTCGAAGCCGATTTCGCAGGGGAGTTTGGTGCAAGGGATATTGAAGTGACGTTCCAACCTGAATCACTCGCGGCGGCCCGAGGAATCGATCTCCAGCCACATCGTGAGAGCCAAGCGCTGATGATAATCGACGCGGGTGCCGGTACAACGGATATGTCGTTGGTCGAACTGAATCGGCTTGGCTCGGGACTTGTAGAGGTAGGTAACGAGACCGTCTCCGGTTCACATCGATTTGGTGGACGGAATCTCAACGAGGCGATGGCCAACTGCATCTTGCGTGGCAATTCGGGACTGCGTGACGCATTCAAGCTCCTGGATGGTAGGGCCCGACAAGTGACATTGGACGCTCAATTCGAGGACGCAAAGCGCCAATTCTCTTCTGGCAATGAATTCGCGGACATTACGTTCGTCGATGTGGCGAATACTCTCGGTCTCACCGCTCACGACCAACGGAACTCGCAGCTCCTCTCCCAGAGGCAGCACTGTCTCTTGTCCGCACTCACTCCATCGCTAGAGCTCGAGCTAGATATGCAGTCTCGCAGGTCAGGGTTTGGGGCAACCCTCAATAACTTTATCACGTTGTGCGCTGCCGACAGCGGAGTTGCTAGTCGGCACTTCTCCGTCGTATTCGTCGGCGGAGCCTTTCGTTTTGCTCCCCTCAGGACGTTCGTGGAAGCGCGCTTTCGCGAGCTCCTCGGATTCGATCCGCCAATCACGTTTGATGCCGAGGGCGCTTACCTCCAGACTGCAGTCGCCCTGGGTCTTGGGAGAACGGCCGGACGCCGACTTATGAAATAGCTGTATGTTTGGTTTCCGCGACGAGTGCCTGATCGAACACTGGTTCTTCGAAATCGCCAACGTGGGATTCGCAGTGAGAAAAGCCGCGTTCACTTCAGCGCCGGGCTTACGCATGAAGTCTGCTTCCGCTCGACCCGTAGCGCGGTCGCTCCAACGTTCGCATGTCCAGATTCCATTGCAGCCTGTTTTCAGCCGCGAAGTGGACGACCGATGGGGAGCGTTCGGCTCCGTTGGCGTGCTGCCGGGGCCATGGCCACCGACTGCATACGAGTCCTCCTCTGGACCGGCGGGGATGACTGAATCCGGGACTCGGAGTCGCGTTGGAACTTGACACCACAGAGGTGATGGCCTATACTTGAGCCGTCAACCTGCCGGATGGCAGGATTGATCAACCTTGAGTCCAGCGTCGGCAGCGCCGGCAGTTTGGACGGGAGATTTTTTATGAAGACATTTGTTATTCGGGCCAACTTTGCCCGCCGGATGCCGGATCCCACCTATCAGAATGAGGGTGTGGACCGGCATATTTTGTTTGTGCAGGCGAACAGCTTCCCTGCCGCGCTCGCTGAGTGCTTGGATCCCAATGCACGACAACCCAACACCGATCGTTCAGTTTACAGAGAGATTCGCGATAGCCTGAAATCAAACGACGGTCTTTTTCATCTGAAGAATAAGGGCATCACGGTCATTGCCCGACGGGTGGAAAAGCGCGGTGAAGACGAGTACACGCTCCATTTGAACGATGAGAATGGAATGATGGACGGAATCGTCGATGGGGGGCATACTGCTAAGATTATTACGGAGGCTAATGCGGACACTACCGCGACGTTTCCTGAGCAGTATGTGAAGCTCGAGGTCCTCACCAACCTGCGCCCCGACCTCATCGATGTGATTTCCGGTGGACTGAATACATCGGTTGCAGTAAAGCTCATGAGCCTAAAGAACCTCGAAGGTCGGTTCGACTGGCTCAAAGCGGTGCTCGCCAGTAAACCCTACGGCGGTCGAATTGCTTGGAGCGAGAACGATGAAGGCGAGCTTACGGCTCGTGATGTCGTTGCGATGCTCTCGATGTTCGATATCGCGAAGTACCCGCCAAAGCCCGACCAGACACAACCTGTCAAGGCTTATTCAAGCAAGGAGGCGGTACTCAAGGACTATGTTGCCGACTCGAGTGGAGTCGAGAAACTGGCTCCAATAGTCACGGATATCCTTGAACTCCACGATCACATCGCTGCCACGTCCCAGGGTGTCTGGAATGACGCTAGCGGCCGGTTTGGTGGGCTCAAGTGGGTTCACAATGGTAGGAAAGTCCTGCCGTTCAACGATCGAACCAGTGACGCGCAGCCACTCCCATCCGCGCTGCTTCCACTACTCGCCTGTTTCCGACAGTTCGTCACGGTTGGCGAAGACGATAAGTACCGTTGGGTGAGCCAAGACCTAAATCTCAACGCCATCTGGGACCGACACGGACTCTCTCTCCTTCGCGTCACCGACGAGGCTTGCGACGACGCTGGTCGAAATCCTAATAAGATGGGCAAGAGTCAGCGCCATTGGTCTAGTTTGCTCGCGAACTCAATGATCAACTTCCGCGGGAGCTGACCAGCTACAGCATAGAGAATGCGCTGGGCGGACAACGTAGGTCCGTCCAGTGCAGGCTCTGCTTGCGGTCATCGGCGTGGCGGCCGGCGTTGTACCCAGCGCGGAACGCATCGTAGGCCCGTTGTTGCGAGCGCATCGTGGCCTTCGGCGGCCGGATCGCCTCGCGCTTGAAGTTCGCGACCGAAGTGCTTTTGGCGGGCCAGTTGCGGAACTCCCGATGCCGTGGTCGCAGCCAGTGCAGCAGCATCTCTAGGCCCCAGGCTGGATACTTCCGCTTCGCCTCGATGAGCATCGTAGCGACGTAATCCGGTGTCCGGTTCGGCGACGTGTGCCGTCGCCGGCTTTGCGGCTGTAGTCCCGCGATGCCTGGCTCGTCCACTCGGCGCACGAGCGCATAGCCGCTCTTCCGGCAGAGATCGTAGCGCTCGGCAAGCTCCGTCAGCGTATACAGTCCGCGCCGGTACTCGCGCACGAACCCCTTCTTCTGGTCCATAGGTCTCAGCTTCCGCCACGGCATCGCAACCTCCCCGGTTACGTGCCACGTTAGCAGTGTTACCTATGTCCTCGGTTTATACCCGCGGCGTGCTAAAGACGCTTGCTGCCGACGAGCGCAGATGCGGTCGCAACAGAAGCACACGCTATCCGGACTCGGCCTCCTTGGTTTACTCTCCTGGTCAGTACCACCAGCTTGGAGAAGCAGATTCCGCCCCGTGCGCTCAGATTGCGAGGTCTCGCTGCAATGTTGGCTCGACGTTCAGGATCCAGTTATGCCGTACTATGAGATCCGGTAGCAACGGCACGCGTTCTAACGACCGTGGCTCGAGCTTGATCGCTCCGCCGCCGTACGACTTCGCCACGAAGGGCAAGGCACGATGTAGCTCCGGATCTGCTAGCAACCGGCCAAGCTCAGCGTCGGATGCTCCAGTCTCCGGACGATTGTATACGCAAAGAAATGACGTGAGCGGAACGAGTCGTGCGCGGTTCTCAACAAAGCGCGTTTCTCTGCGGCCGAGGTACGCGAAAAGGAACGGAGGCGGAACCCGCTTCTCCATCTTGTACCACGGATTCCTCATCGCAATTAGGGCTCTGGTGTGGAGTTGCTGCTCCTCTCCTATGGCAAGATAGTTGCGAATTTCCGGCAATAGATCCTCCTTTCGTGAGCCGTCGAGAGATAGGAGGAATGTGGGCCTCCCCTCCTCGTCCAATCGGACTAAGTCCTGCGGCGAGACGACCTCACTCGTGATGTCGCGCGTACGCCCCACAGCGCGAACTAAGACACTTTGGGGAAGTCCAAGCGATTCGATCTGCTTGCTAGTCAGAAAGAAGAACTCATTTGCTCCGGTCGCAATTCCACGCACAACCTTCACAAAGTCACCGAGAACCAGTCCGCTCTCGCGGGCTCCAACGAGCGGAAAGCGCGATACGCCGTCCCTGACTCCGTCACTTATCGTTCGTCTCGTCGCTACTAGGTCGGGCATGTCGTGCACAGGCAGTCCATTCTTGATCCAGTCGCTCAGCGCGTCAGTTCCGAAGGTCTTCACACGAGCAAGCGAGTACTCGCTCCCGGGCGACTCATTCGAGATCAGTAGCACGACAGCGTTTGTGTCCACTCCGGGAAACGGAGAGGCTTCGGGTGAGAAGGTCACCAACGCCTGAACGCGGTAGGCAGACGTTATCCACTTCCACAGCGGCTTCGCGTACACACCCTCGCAGATGTCCGAAGGAACGATGAATGCCAGCCGCTGCCCTTTCGGCAGGAGATTGAGCGCGTGGATAAGGAAGTAGGCATGAATTCCGGTCCGCCCGTCAAGGGCGCGCCCTAGCGTGCGAGTCCCGAGAGCACGCAGGTGTTCCTTTTGGCTTGTCTCGAGCCGATGATGTCGGACGTAAGGGGGGTTCGACACTACGGACGTTCCATCAGGAAGACGATCAACAGTGAAGAAGTCCACGCACTTCACTTTCTCGAGAACGTCCTCCCTTACGCCGTGATCTCGGGCGCGGCTCCAGACGGTCGGATCCGTGTCACATCCAGCGTAATCTCGTGCTGCAGCGCCAAACACTCGATCAGTCGCCAAGGAGAACGCTCCGAGGCCGAAGCCGGGGTCGTACAGCGCTTTAGCGCCCCGCCCGGCAAACGAGACCATGGCGTCCGCCACCCAACCGGGTGTGAAAAACTGCCCCTTCTCTCTGAGCGCTTCACGCGCTGCACCTGTAGGAAGCTTCTCGAGTATGCTCATGGCATCGCCATCGTATGGTTTACTCATAGTCTGTGGAGGAATCTATAGCGTCTTCGTATCCATAGCCAATGGCTACACGAAAAAGGTCTCGCCCTAGGTCTGCTGACGTCTCGAAGCAGCTTGGTCGCCGGATTCGAATTCTTCGGAAGGATCAGGGCCTCTCTCAAGAGGAGCTCGCCTTCCGCAGTCAAGTACACGTAACCTATTTGAGCGGCCTGGAGCGGGGAGCTAGAAACCCGACCATCACGGTTCTCGCGTCCGTGGCGAACGGCTTGCGCGTCTCCGTTGCCACTTTAATGGAGGGCATGTGATGCCTCCGCAGCGTCGAGGACGTGGAGTTGATTTTGAGCATCGCTATAAGGCTAGCAAGTGGGCCGAGGATATACTGCTCAAGGCGTTCCTACATAAGCCTTTTGTTGCCGTTAGGCTCGGAACCTCCGGGGTCAGCGCGGACAACTTGGTCGGGAGTGTGGCGGGAGAGCCCAAGGTACCGGATCTCTTGGTCTTTGACGCCGCCCATTTGAGCCCAGCTGAACATAATGCACTGCGATCGAGAGATTATGACCTTCGAGAAGTAACCACCGCAAAGCTTTCATCGGAATTGAGTTTCGTCCTCGCGAAAGCACGGTGCGCTGTTGAGGTCGAGTTCTCGCCGTACAAGGCTTCAGAAATGAAGCAGCGCGCTTACGTCCGTAAGACCAAAGCTCAGCTGGACAAGAGGCCGCTAAAGCATGCTAAGGCGCCGACGGCTCCAAACATCTTCATCAAAGAAGAGGACCTGGGGCCGCTCAGCGCGTGGCAAAGCGCCGCCAAGGTTCCGATAATCGTCGTACACGTCTTCGACCAGGAATGCTTTGGCATATCGCTCGAAGAGGTACTTGCGTTCCGCAAGAGCATTGAAACTCACGACGCCAACATCGTTCGGCTGAGCCACCTCGCTGGTATTTTCCGCGAGATTCAGAATTACGATCGCGTGGATGCACAGGGGGCAGGCGAGAAAAAGGCCGTGTATAAGGTTTCGCCGGCAACCTCGATTCTTGCTGGAAAGGTAGAGAGTGTTGTAGTGGAGGCGGTTCTCGGTGAATCCGCTTCCAAGAAATACGTCTCGCAAGTCAGGTTCTCGATGGGTCGAGTTGTATTTTCAGACGAATTCATCTCTTGGGTGTTGAGCCGAGGCAGGCGGTAATCCGAGACTAGCGCAATGGACTCTCGGTTGTAGCGGTGCGGTGCGTCGCGTCGCTTAGGTGTGGAGCTCACCCACCGTAGTAGACAACAAGGTATGCTGCGCTGAGCAACCGCGTTTCGTACTGCACGGGCACTCTGAGCCGAGTGATGAGTGCAGGCACTTCCTACTTGTGCTACGCGTCGATGACTCAGCGGTGGCGCGCCGCTACCGCACTTCATAGCTAGATACCGCCGATTTCCTTCGTGACCCTTGCTCTGGTTCTGCCAGCAGCGAACTGGCCGCAAGCGTTCGGCGCGCGATAGACCGGTTCGGGCTCGCATTATATTTGACATATAATACAGTTTATAACAGATATTAAAGTCTCTTGACAGCCTGTATAACTGTTATAACTTTCATAGTATGCCAACCAAAGACACCCCACCCCACCACATCTCCGCAACCGCCACCACCACCGAAATCCTCTCCGAACTCGGCCACCGCATCCGCCGCTACCGCCTCCAACAAAACCGAACCGTCGCCGAGATCGCCAGTCGCTCAGGCCTCTCCCGCTTCGCCATCGAAAGCGCCGAGCACGGCAGGAACCCCACGCTCGACACACTCGTGCGCATCCTTCGCGCACTCGGCCGCGTCGAAGCCCTCGACGCGTTCCTCCCCGCGCCACTGATCTCCCCACTCGAGCTGGCCGAGTTGAGTGGCAAGCAACGACAGCGCGCCGGTACCGTCCGTCGGCGAAAGATGAATAAGAAGGATCCCAATGCCTGAGAGAGAAAAAGGCAAAGACATCGTCGCCCGCATCAATCTCTGGGGCCAACAGGTCGGCGCCGTCGCCGAGCAATCCGACGGTCGGATCATCTTCGAGTATGACGCCGCGTTTGCGCGCTCCGGCCTCGAGATCTCCCCAGTCCACCTTCCCCTCTCGCTCAAGGGGCCCGTCACGTTCCCCGAGCTCTCGCGCATCGAGTCATTTGCCGGCCTGCCCGGCGTGCTCGCGGATGCCCTGCCCGATGCCTTCGGCAACGCGATCATCCGGCGCTACTTCGAGCAGCACGGCACGCCGGCCGCAGCGTTTTCTCCCGTACAGAAGCTCCTCTATATCGGAAGTCGCGCGATGGGTGCGCTCGAGTTCGCTCCGGCAATGGAGTCTTTCGGTAAAGGTAAAGATGCAGCCGCGGTGGGCGAGGCCCTTGAGGTCGCGCGCCTTGTAGAGGAAGCGCGTCGGGTCATCGCCGGCGACCCCGACGTGTCTTCCGACATTCCGGCCATTCCGGCGATGATGCAGGCGGGCGCATCGCCCGGCGGGGCGCGCGCAAAGGCGCTCATCCTGTGGTACCGCGCCGGCAATCGCGTGAAGTCGGCGTTCGCACCGAGCGAGCCGGGCGACGAGTCGTGGATGATCAAGTTCGACGGCGTCTCGGGCGGCGGCGGCGGACACGCGTTGCAGGCGGAGTTCAAAGCGGGCCCCTGGTGCCGCATCGAGTACGCCTACTCGGTGATGGCCCGCGCCGCGGGGATCGAGATGGCCGCGACGCATCTGCTACGCGAGCGGAAGTTCGCCCACTTTATGACGCGCCGGTTCGATCGCGTTCCGTCCGGCAAAAAGGAAAAGAATGGCGGCGCGACCACTCGCCTGCATATGCACAGCCTCGGCGGCCTGCACCACCTCGACTACAACATCCGCGGTATGTACTCGTATGAGTCGTACTTTCGCACCGTGCGCCTGCTCGGGATGGGGCAGCTCGCGGTGGATGAAGCGTTTCGGCGAATGGTCTTCAACCTCGCCGCGCGCAATCAGGACGACCACGTGAAGAACTTCGCCTTCCTGATGCAGCCGAACGGAACGTGGCAACTCGCGCCGGCGTTCGACCTGACGTACGCGGTGGGCGGGCGCTGGGCGCGTACGCACCAGATGACGGTGAGGGGGAAGGACGACGAGTTTACGCGCGAGGATCTGCTCGCAGTAGGTCGGGAGTTTGACGTCAGGAAGAACGGAGCGCTGATCATCGAGGCGGTGGATGCCTCGCTCGCGCTGTGGCCGGCCGCGGCCACGGAGGCGGGGCTGGCGAAGGCTCAGATTGCTGAGATTGAGGGGACGTTTAGGCGGTTTACCTGAGCGCCGGGCGCTTTATGTATTCGGAAAATACGAATAGATATTGCGCTTTTCTTTATGTATTATTACATTAACTATAGAAAACACAAAAATCTTTCGTGAATATCGCCTCTGTACCCCGAGAAGCCCTTGAGACCCCCCGGATAATCCGGCGGGTCACTGAGGCGTCGCGGTACCTGGCGGAGTTCAAGGGAGTGGTTGCGGCCGTCTCCGACCAGAAGAAGCGCATTCTGATCAACACGCTGGCACTCCAAGAAGCCAAGGATTCCTCGGCCATCGAGAACATCGTCACCACGCACGATGAGCTCTTTCGGCGCCTATCGGGGGCCGACGGGTCGGAGAATCCAGCAGCAAAGGAGGTGCTCCGATATCGCGAGGCCGTTCAGGTGGGTTGGGAGCTGGTGGGAAAGCACGGACTGATTACGAACAACCACATCCTGAAGATCCAGTCCACGCTGGAACCCAACAAGCCCGGCTTCCGCACGACGCCTGGCACGACGCTCAAGGACAATGCCGGCCGCGTGGTCTACACGCCGCCACAGGACGCGCGCGAAATCGTTGCGCTGATGGGAACCTTGGAAGCAGAGCTGAATGCCGCGACGGGCGATGGACCGGACCCACTGGTGCGAATGGCCGTCATCCATCACCACTTCGAGAGCATCCATCCGTTCTACGATGGCAACGGCCGTACGGGCCGCATCCTGAACGTGCTGTATCTGCTCAAGGAAGGCCTGCTCGACCTGCCGGTGCTCTACTTGAGCGGCCCGATCGTGCGCAGCAAGCCGCGGTACTACGAGCTCTTGCAGGCCGTGCGAGATCGCGGGGTGTGGGAGGATTGGATCCTCTATGTACTCGACGCGGTGGCCGAGAGCGCGCGTGAGGGAATCGCAAAGATCGCCAGCATCCTCGCGGCGCAGCTCGAGGTGAAGCACCGCGTGCGCAACGAGTTTCCGAAGATCTACTCGCAGGACCTCATCAACAATCTCTTCACGCACCCGTACACGAAGGTGCGGTTTGTGATGGAGGACTTGGAGAAGTCGCACGTCACGGCGGCCAAGTATCTCGAAACGCTCACCGCTGCCGGCATTCTCGAGAAGCGGAAGGTTGGCCGAGCCACGTACTACATCAATGTTCGCCTGATGGAGATTCTGACGGCGCCGCCTTCGGTGGCGGCGCCCGCACCTCTCTCGCTACCACGCAGCTGGCTTCGAGAAGGACCCTCGTGAATCGGTGAGAACATCGGGAAACTGACTCGCACGCAAGACACCCGACCTGAGGGTCTTGATGAACGTCGCGACCTTGCTCAAGGCGGCGGCGGGATGCTTGTGGGGATGAGCACGGCAACATCAAACGCATCCTCATAGGCGTCACTCACCAAGTGCGTGGCGAGGTTCACGTCTGATCCCTTTTCTTCCGTCTTGATGACGCGGGCAAACCTCGACGCCCCTGTCGGTGGATTCTCCAGTGGCATCCATACCGCGTGGCTCAGATAGTGGCCGAGGTGGACGCGAACGCTTGGAAGTGTTGCCAAGGCCCGGAAGTAGATCTGCTGTCGGATCGGCTGACCGGGATCGCCAATTCGAGCGCCGATCTTAGCGGTGTAATAGTTGATTCGCTGAACGTCATTTGTCGGCAGCATCAATCGGCACAGCTGCTCGAGGTTCAGCCAACGGTGCGCCGTCTTTCGAAGCGCGCCGTAGTACAGGTTGAACCCGTCGACATAGATGTAAGTACGCGCCATAGAAAACTTGGCAGAAAAGCAAAGGCCGCCTTTCGGCGGCCTCGCGCCCTGCGCCGTAGCGACAGGGGGGATGTACCACAGGGATGATAGGCGGCGAGCGTCAAACTGTCAACATCGAATCCTTGCACCCGCAAGCGGCCCACTACGCGTGGAGTCCCGCCTCACGCCAACACCCACCCCTCCACCGATCGCTCCAGAAGCGCCTCCACCGGCATCCCCTCCCCGCCCACACTCAACAACCGCCTGGTCCCGAACGCCTCCCCAAACGCACGCAGCCCACTGACGCTCTCTCGCTTCCGACCACTCTTCACCTCGATTCCGACCAGCTTCCCCCGCCCACTCACCACAAAATCCACCTCGCGGTCCTGCTCGCGCCAATACCGCACCTCGCACTCGCCCGCCGACGCGGCGTTCACGAGATGCGCGCCGACCGCCGACTCCACCAGACGCCCGTACGACTCGGGGTCGGCGCGCCATTCCGCGGCGTCGCGGCCCGAGATTGCCGTCATCAACGCCGTGTTGAACACCTGTAGCTTGGGACTCGACCCCCGCTGCCGTACCGCGCGACCAGAATGCTTCTGCAGCCCCGTCAGCATTCCGGCGCCACTCAGCAAGTCCAGGTAGTGCGCAAGCGTGGTGGTGTTGCCCGCGTCGTGCAGTTGCCCGAGCATCTTGGTGTACGCGAGTATCTGCCCGGAGTACGAGCACCCCAGGTCGAACAACCGGCGCAGCAGCGCCGGCTTGTCCACGCGCGTCAGCAAGAGCACGTCACGCGAGATTGACGTCTCAATCAGCGAGTCGAGAATGTACTTACGCCAGCGCGCGGGATCGTGCCGTAACTCGGCGCCGCCTGGATACCCGCCAAAGTAGAGGTACTCGTCGAGCGTGAATCCGAACGCCTCGCGCATTTCGCTGAACGACCAGTGCGGGAGGTGCAGGCGCTCGAACCGTCCCGCGAGGCTCTCGGAGAGCCCCCGCTGCACGAGGAGCGGCGCGGAACCGAGGACGACCACGCGCAATGGAACACGCCGGCGCGTGTCCTCATCCCACAACCGCTTCACGCTCTCGGACCACTGCCCGAGCTTCTGCACCTCGTCGAGCACGAGGACGGCACCGATCTCACCCGACGACGACGCCAATACCCGCGCGCGCTCCCACTGCGTGGCGAGCCACGCCGCATCGCGGAGCGTGGGCTCGTCCGCGCTCACGAAGTGGTATGGCACTGCCCGCGACTCCACCACTTGCTGGACGAGCGTCGTCTTCCCAACCTGTCGCGGACCGGTGACGGCCTGGATGAACCGGCGAGGTTCGGCCAGCCTACCGGAGAGGACGGCCGCCTGAGGGCGTCGGAATTGCGGTATCATTTGCGTACCCATTGTATTGAGTTAATTTACTCAATACAATGAGTACCGCAAGCCTTCTGGCATCTGCAGCGCTTGTTTTGCGCTGAAGTTGTTGCTTCATAATGTCTTATGTTAATTACCAATGAAATACCAATAGAAACAGAATTAGTACTTGACAGCAGGAACGCGCACCTTAATACTAATACTACCTCCATTAGTATTTGTGAAACTACCCGTCTCGCCTCCGCCGCTCAGTACGCTCTTCATCCGCGAATTCGCATCGGAGAGCGGGGCGGCCCGTCTTGCTGCCCTGGCCGCGCACTCGCTGGGCCCAGCACCGGCCGGTAAATACCGCCACTGGGACACGTTCCGCCACGCCGCGCCACTCGCGGAGTATTCCGCAGAAGCGCAGTGGATGATGGTCAAGATCGCGCGCCGCGCGCTCTATCGCCCGCTGCCGTTGAACGACACGGGCGGGACACCGTTTCAGATCGCACTCCCAAATCCGGCGCTGAGCTACCTCCATCGGATCGATCGATTCGCCTCCGGCTCCATCCAAGGCCCCGAGCAGGTAACGGATCCGAGCACGCGCGACACCTACCTCTTCAAGTCGCTGGTTGAGGAGGCGATCACATCAAGCCAGCTCGAAGGGGCTTCGACGACGCGCCGTGTGGCGAAGGCGATGATCCAAGAGGGACGCGATCCACGCGATCGTAGCGAGAAGATGATTCTCAACAACTACCTCGCGATGCGCTTCCTGCTTGAGAAAAAAGACGAACCCCTCACACCTGCATTGATCCTCGAGCTCCAGGCTCGCCTCACTGATGGAACGCTCGACGAGCCCGATGCAGTGGGGCGACTCCGTCGCGCCGACGACGAGATCGTGGTGGAGGACGACACTGGTCGCATCCTGCATACGCCGCCCGACGCTGCCGAACTTCCGGAACGCCTTGAGCGTCTCTGCGCCTTTGCCAATGCGGTTGACGACGCTGAGTTCCTGCCGCCGGCTGTCCGCGCGATCGTCCTGCATTTCTGGTTGGCGTACGACCATCCGTTCGTCGACGGCAACGGCCGGACGGCACGAGCGCTCTTCTATTGGGCGATGGCGCGATATGGATATTGGCTCTGCGAGTTTGTCTCGATCTCCCGCATCCTGAAGAAGGCGCGCGGTCAATACTTGCGCTCCTTTCTATATACAGAAAGTGACGAAAACGACGCCACGTACTTCGTGCTCTATCAGTTGCGGGTCCTCTGCCGCGCGATCGACGACCTGCACGCATTCCTCGCAGACCGGTCACGGAAGATGCGCGAGACGGAGCTCTTGGTACTTGCCGCACGCAGTGTGCGCCAGGAGTTGAACGTGCGACAGCTTGCACTGATCCGGCACGCCCTGCACACGTCGAATGCGAGGTATACCGTGGAGTCTCACCGCATTTCTCACGGCGTCACCTATGAAACCGCACGAACGGATCTTCTCAAGCTCGCGCAGATGAAACTTCTTTCGCAGGGAAAGAGTGGGCGGCTCCTCGTCTACCGGCCTGCCCAAAACCTGCGTTCGCGACTTTCCGCTGTTGGCGCCTTGGCCTAGCGCGGCCGGCGGCGAAGCTCGCGAGGTCGGCGAGCACAGCGTCAATCTGCCCCATCGCCGACTTGAGCCCCTCCTCCATCCCCATCTTCAGCACGGTCTCCATTGCCTCGATGTCCGGGAAGAACGTCGTGGACTTGAAGCGTGAGCCTTTCGTCGTCGCCTCAAACTCAAAGACCATCCGTATGGTGGGCAGCTTGGGATTCGGCTTGCCGGTGTCGTCGGCAAAACCATCTTGCATCTCCAATCGCTTGAGCGGTTCGCCGGCGAAGAACGTGAACCAGCCGCGCGATTGAGCGCCGTCGGGCCCCTTCATTACGTAGTGCGACTCGCCACCGACAGCCACATCGTGCCGCGTGAACGTCGCGGGCCACTCAGCAGCCTCCTCCAGCGCGGCGACGTGCTTCTGCACGGCGGCGAATGACATCTTGTACCGCGAGGCGAGTGCCGAGACGGACGCCGACTGGCCGCTGAGCAACCGCGCGACGATGTCGCGCCGGGTGGAGTCGGCGAGGGCACGGAAGAGCCGGTCAAGCGCAGGGTCAGACAGACGCTGTGCAATCATTCGGTGTACGTTACCTGAAATGGCCATCATTGACGTCTTCCGCGAGTTCGCCGCCGCCCAACAGGCAGGCATCGTGCGCCGCTACGCGATCGGCGGTGCCATTGGCGCCACCTTCTACATCGAGCCGAGCGCGACTGAAGATGTTGACGTATTCATCGCCGCTGCACCGGCCCCCAACTCGGCGCTCATCTCGCTGGCACCCGTTCTCGAATTTTTCAAACGTCGCGGCGCGACGATCGAGGGAGAGCACCTCGTGATTCACGGATAGGAGGTGCAGCTGTTCGTGGCACCGACACTCCTGGTTGAGGAGACCTTGGCGACGGCGGTTCCAAAGAATGTTGACGGCCTGCCAGTTCCCGTATTCTCCGCGGAACACCTTGCCGCCATCGCCTTGGAGACGTTCCGCCCAAAGGACCGCCTTCGGCTGGAGATCTTTCTCGCCTCGGATGGCTTTGACCGCTCGCGCTTCGAGTCAGTTGTTGCGAAGTTCAAGCTTGAGCGGAACTGGACACGATTCTTGGCGATGCTCGAGGAGACCGAATGAAGAAGTCATTGGAACGGACGCTACACGCGAAACGCGTACAGCGCGCGATCAATGCCAAGCGGCCGATTTCGGAAAAGCTCCAAGTGGTCGAGCGCCTGCGTGACGCGGCCCGCACCCTGAAGAAGTCGCGGCCGACGGCTAAGTGAGGCGGGGCTGGCCGGCGCCCTCGCCACCCATCCCCCTGACCAGCGCACGCACCGCGCGGCGCACGGCATCCGCGCCGGACTCAGGCGCGGCCGCAAGCGACGGTTCGATCGTCGAGGGCCAGTCGAACGCCCCGGGATGCCGCTCCACCAGGTCGCGCCCGTGTGCACCGAACGCATACTCACTGAGCTCGCGCGTGCGCGTCACGTCCGCCCACCGGCTGAACGCCGTGACGAAACGGAACTGTTGGTGCCACGCCACCCAGACCGGGGGGCGATCGCCGAGCGCGAGCAGCGGCGACCAACGCGCGTAGACTACGCGATACTCCGCTGGCTGCTTCTCCCGCCATTGGATCAGCCCTGAGGCCGCGAGATCGTCGGCGCCGCGGCGAACGGCGGCCGGCGTGTACGCCGTCGCCTCAGTGAGCTCGCGGACCGTCGCCCAGTCATCCGCACGCCCGAGCAGGACGGCGAGCACGTCTGCCTTCACGCCGACGCCGAACGCAAGTCGCAGCCTGAGCACGAGCGACGCCGCCCTCGTGAAGTGCTCCTGCGCGCTGCGCGCCTTCGGCGCGCGCAGTGGCGGTGCGTCCGCCGTCCCGGCGCCGAGGAGCGAGCGCCAGCGGAGATCCTTGCCCCGTGTGTACGCGACGCTGGCGAACCACCCGACTCTGCCCGCCAGCGCATCGAGCAGCTCCTCGGGATGGCCCAGCATAAGATTCTTCACGCGTTGGACGCTGAGGAGCGCGGCGCGATGTGCCGCCCATTCGCTGAGCAAATCCGCCAGACGCCGCTCGCGATCCATCAACTGGAGCGACACGAGGACGAGCGCCTCGGGATCCACTATGGTGCCCGCGTCGCGTCCCGCCGCACCGCGCGCCGCCGACGGGGCCGCCGCCGTCGCCGCAGCCCCCGCACCGAGTGCGCGCCACTGGCGCCACACCAAATCGAGAGCGGCGTTGCGCAACTCGTCGGCGAGCGCGGCCAGTTCGGCCGCAGCGTTAGGTGATGCCAAGGTCGGAGCGGACACTTGCCAGCACGTGATCGAGGGTAGTGCCGAACTGCGCGGACGCATCTTGGGTCCTGACCCAGGTGCCTGCGGCGGCGAGTTCCGACGCCGTGGGCGCCATGGCGAGGAGGTCCTTATAGTGCACACTCGCTGGACCAGCCGAATCGGCCGCCGCAAAGAGTTTGAAGAACAGGAGATCGTACCGGGCAACGATGCCTACCCAAAGCGCGGCGTGTTGCTGCCACTGCACCCGCGTCCCCAGGCCGGGCGGGAGACCGGTGCGCCACTGCAGCGCGGGGCCTGTGTTCAACCAATCCTCCCCCAAGCCGAGATCCCGAGCCACCGTCCGCGCTGCCCGAACGAGCGGCTCAGGCATCGGCGTCGGCGGTTCAGATAGACGGGCGCGGTCCGCCCCTCCTCCGGCAAAGGCGACGATGTCCACGTCGTCCGTCGTTCGCGATACGAGCCCGAGCAGGTTAAGCGCAGCGCCCCCGAGAATCACGATCGAGAACTCCTCCCCCTCGGCGGCGAGGAGCTCGCCGACCATTGTGAGTGCACGAGTGATCTCCAATCGGCCTATGAAGTCCATTATGTACCGTGTTTATATCTTTGATGTATTGTTATACAGACTATAATAGTTCCTATATAGTTTCGCAAGGGGCCGGTCGCCGTGCCCCAGGCCGCGCCTGCTTACTGCAGGTACCGCCAGAGTCCGATTCCGCCGATCACCAACCCGCCTACGGCAAGAATCGTCCCGACATCATCCCCAACGATCACTCCGCCGAGGAGCAGCCCTCCCCCGATGATCATCCACTGGACGTTGCGGTTGCCCGGGCCGCGATTCTGAAAGCTGAGCGCGTCGGCGGTGGCCGTCGCGCTGACATCGTCCGAGCGCGTCACGCCGGCCGGGGCGCGAACGGGGCCGATGCCAGGTGCTGGCGCGGCCACTTCCGGCGCGGCCACTTCTGGCGCGGCGGGAGCGGCGAGTGCTTGTGAAGCGGCGGCGCGTGGCGTGACGAGCGCGGCGGCGAGGACCGCCGCGAAAGCGAACGAGCGACCAAGGGTCCGTCGGAGCATCCTGAACCTCCCAAGTGGATGAAGTGCCTCCAAAATAACCCGAGAAGCCCGCCGAGGTCCCTGGCCGACGCGTAGCCAGCGCGTCCTCCCGAGTGCACCTTCAGGGGTCTCTCACCACACGTCCTTTGCGCCCATCTGCCATACTCGCGCGGCTCTCGGCTGCTTTCCTGGCCGCGCTCCTCGCCATCCCGTTCGACGCGCCGCTCGCCCAGCGGACTGAACGCCCACAATTACACGGCCGCCACTGGGTGGCGGTCACCGGCAAGCCGCTCGCCGCGACCGCCGGCGCGGCAATCTTCCAGCAGGGCGGCAACGCCGTTGACGCCTCGGTCGCGATGCTCGCCGCCGCCTGTACGATGTGGGACACCATCGGCTGCGGCGGCGAGACCCAGGCGCTGATCTACCACCCGGGCCTCAGGAAGGTCATCGGCATCAACGCACTCGGCGTCGCCCCCACAGGCGCCACGCCGGAGTTCTTCCGTGGGCGCGGGATGCGTTTTCCGCCGGAGTACGGGCCGCTCGCCGCCACCACCCCCGGCACGCCGGGCGGAATGATGGTGATGCTCGCCGAGTATGGGACGATGTCGCTCGCGCAGGTATTGGCGCCGGCGATCCAGATGGCCGAGGAGGGCTACCCGATCGAGGCGCAGCTGGCCAACGGACTCGAGTCGCAGAAGGCGCGCATCAAGGGGTGGCGCCATTCCCCCGGCGTCTTTCTCCCGCACCTCGGCGATTCCCTCCGCGAGGCGCCGCGGCCGGGCGAGATCTTCCGGCAGCCCGACCTCGCCGCGACGTTCCGCAAGCTGGTCGAGACGGAGCGCTTGGCGCTGCGCCAGCGGAAGTCGCGCAAGGAAGCGATCTACGCGGCCTACGACCGCTTCTACAAGGGCGACATCGCCACCGAACTCGTGCGCGCGGTGCAGGAGGAGGGCGGACTCTTCACGATGGCCGACCTCGCCAACTGGCGGGTGAAGATCGAGGAGCCGCTCTCGACCACCTATCGCGGCTATCAAGTCTACAAGCTCCCGATCTGGCAACAGGGGCCCGCGCTGCTTCAGGCACTCAACATCCTCGAGAACGCGGACCTGAAGGGAATGGGCTACAACAGCTCGCAGTACATCCACACGATCTACCAGGCGATGAACCTCGCCTTTGCTGACCGCGACTTCTATTACGGCGACCCGGCGTTCCCGCCGGAGGAACCGGTGGCCGGGCTGATGAGCAAGGAGTACGCGCGTCAGCGCTGGGGGATGATGAGCCAGGACCGGAACGACCCGGCGGTGCGGCCGGGCGATCCCTACCCGTTCCAGGGCGGAACGAATCCGTTCAGCGAGCTCCGTGCGCGGTGGTCCACGACGGGCCCGCGTCCCGACAGTGCGCGCCGCGCGTCGCCGATGAGCGACGCCGAGCTCGACGAGGCCTTCACGCGCGGCACGACGAGCATCCAGGCGGCCGACAAGAACGGGTGGCTGGTGTCCATCACGCCGAGCGGCGGATGGAACCCGGCGGTGATCGCGGGGCGCACGGGGATCGGGCTCTCGCAGCGGATGCAAAGCTTCGTGCTCGACGCGGAGGATGGGCCGTACAACATCGTCGAGCCGGGAAAGCGCCCGCGCGTGACGCTCACGCCGACCATCGCAATGAAGGACGGCGAACCCTGGATGGCGTTCTCGGTGCAGGGCGGGGACACGCAGGACCAGGACCTGCTGCAGTTCTTCCTCTCGATGGTGGAGTTCAACTTCACGGTGCAGCAGGCGGCGGAGCACACGGGGTTCCACAGCTACCAGATGCGGACGAGCTTCGGCGAGCACGTCGCGCGGCCGGGGCGGCTGCAGCTGAACGAGCGGATCCCCGACTGGGTGCGCGACGACCTCCGGCGCCGCGGCTACACGCTCGAGTTCGCCCGCTACACCTCGGGGCCGATCACGGCGATCTGGCTCGACCGCCGCCACGGCACGATGTGGGGCGCGGCGAGCAACTTCGGCGAGGACTACGGGATCGCGTGGTGACGCACTCCGGCGCCGGGCGCACGCTGGTCATCCAGATCCCCTGCCACAACGAGGAGGAGATCCTCCCGCGGGTGCTCGACGACCTTCCCAAGTCGGTCCCGGGGATCGAGCGGATCGTCACGCTGGTGATTGACGACGGGAGCACGGACCGGACGGCGGAGATTGCGCGCGCGCACGGGGCGCAGCTGCTGCGGCTGCCGGTCCAGCGCGGGTTGGCGCGCGCCTTTCTCGCCGGCCTCGACCGCGCGGTCGCGCTCGACGCCGACGTGGTGGTGAACACCGACGGCGACCACCAGTACCGCGGGGCCGACATCGCCGCGCTCGTCGCGCCAATCCTCGACGGGCGCGCGGACATCGTCGTCGGCGCCCGACCGGTGGAGACGATCGCCTCGTTCTCGCCGCTCAAGAAGCTCCTCCAGAAGCTGGGGAGCCTCGCGACGCGCGTCGCCAGCGGGACGAAGATCGCCGACGCGCCGAGCGGCTTCCGCGCGATGAGCGCCGAGGCGGCGATGCGGCTGCACGTCTTCAATCGCTTCACCTACACGGTCGAGACGATCATCCAGGCCGGCCGGAAGGGGATGACGGTGCTCTCGGTCCCGGTGGCGGTGAATCCCCCGACACGGCCGTCGCGGCTGGCGCGCAGCAACACCGGCTACGTGCTGCGGCAGCTGAACGTGCTGCTGCGGGTCTTCGTGACCTACAAGCCGTTCCGCTTCTTCGCGATCCCCGGGCTCCTCGCCCTCGTCGTCGGCGGCTCGGCGCTGTTGCGGTTCGTCTGGTTCTACTTCACCGAAGGCGGCGCCGGGCATATCCAGTCGGTGGTCATCGGCGCGATGCTGACCGGGGTCGGGCTCTTCTTGATTGTCGTGGGACTCCTCGCCGATCTCATCGCGGTGAACCGGCAACTGCTCGAGGACGTCGAGTGGCGGCTCAGGCGGATGGAGCGGTCGGCTTTGCCGGCGGCGACGGCGCCGACGAATACCTCCGGCGCGCCGCCGCGCTGATCAGCCAGACGCCGGTGAGGGCGGCGTCCACGGCGAGCTGGACCAGCCGGCCGAGGGCAACGAAGAGCAGCGCCGCCGCTGGCTCCAGCAGCGGCGCGAGGAGCACAAGCAGCAGCCCGTCGCGCACGCCGAGCCCAACCGGCATCACAAAGGCGAGGTAGCCGCCGGCCCAGGCGAGCGCCACGGCGCCCATCACCAGCGGCAGGTCGGCGCCGGTCACCGGCGCAACGGCGCGCGCAATGGCGAGGTGCGCGAGTCCATATGCGAACCATCCGACGAGCGCGTACGGCACCGCTCGCGCCAGCGCCGATGGCGCCCGCAGGAGTTCGGCGGACCCAAATCGCGCAAGAAGCGCGGCGCCGCGTGGGTGGCGGACGGCCAGCCGCGCCACGATCCAAATGGTGGCGGTGATGGCCAGCAGGAGCGCGGCGGCGTTCCGGGGGCGGCTGTCGGGCCCGCCGCTCAGCGCGG
Organism: Gemmatimonadaceae bacterium; assembly: GCA_040901985.1. GTDB lineage: Bacteria > Gemmatimonadota > Gemmatimonadetes > Gemmatimonadales > Gemmatimonadaceae > Pseudogemmatithrix. Next base: position 45,088 of record JBBDYC010000008.1, on the reverse strand, counting down.
CCAGCGCGACAACGCCCGCGGTGCCGAGCCCGATGATCGTCTCCCAGACAATCGCGCCGGTGGTGGCGCCGAGCCGCACGCCGGCGCGCCGGCTCAGCGCAAGGCGCAGCGCGTTGGCCCAGATCTTCCCCGGCACGTAGCGCGCGAGGAGCGACGGCGCAAAGAGGTCGAGCGAGGTGCGCCAGGGGAAGACGGCACCGATTGCGCGCATCGCGCGATGCCAGATTGCCAGCGCGGTGAAGGCGTGCGCCACGAGGAGCACCGCCGCGAGGGCGAGCCAGGGCCACGCCACTGCCGGTCGTTCACCCGTCGCCGCGACCGCTGCCCAACGGTCGGCGAACCAGCCGACTGCGACGGCCACGAGCACCAGCGAGAGCAGCGCGGGCAGCGCAAGGCGCAGCGAGGAGCGGGGCTGGTCGGTGGCCGGGGAGTGCATCGCCCTGATGATAACTGCGCGCCCGGGCACCTGCCCTCAGGCGCGCGCGAATCGAGTCAGGTCGTCGAATCTGCCGGCGTCAGCGGCCCTCAACGCGGCGATGTAGAGGGCGCGGCTCTCGCCGCGCTTCGTCGGATACGCCGCACTCCCCCAACTGAATGGGGGCCTGCCCCAACTGCGGAGCAGCAGATCGGTCGCGAGCCGGCTGTGCCGTCCGTTGCCATTCGGCCACGGGTGAATTCGAACAAGCTCGTGATGAAAGCGAACCGCCATTTCGTCCAGCTCCTTCGGCGACTTCTCGCTGTGCCCGTACCTGACCAGCGTATTCGCGATCAAGTCGTGCGCGAGTCGCGGCACGTCCGCCCAGTGGTACGGGGAGATGCTCTTATCGGACGTCCGGAATGTGCCGGCCCACTCCCACGTCTCGTCGAACATTCGTCGGTGCAGCTCCTGCAGGAACGCCAGATCCAGGACGTTGGGCTTGCGCGCCCCGGCCCAAGCAATGGCGCGCCCAATGTTCTGGACCTCCCACTGGTTCAGTTCCGTCCGTGTCGTCAGGTGCGGAGGGATCAGTTCCTCCGATTCGTCCGCTTCGAGGGGCGTGTTTCCGTCTTCCTCGTGGTCGTCAGTCGGTTCGTCGCGCCGCACGGCTCAATCCCAGAGTCTTCGTATGCGCTCGGAAAGCCAGCGCTCGGTGGCCTTTCGCTCGTCCAGCACCTCCTCAACCCCGGCGTCCTGCGCTTCCAGACGCATCGTGTGAACTAGGCGATTCCGCTCCTCCCGCGCCTTCATCGCCGCCTGTCGTCGGATCGTCTCCCCGAGCGAGGGCCTTGGAACGAACGCCACCTGCAATTCACAGTTGAGCGCCTCGGCCGCCTGCCGGAGTTTCGCCAATGAGATTGTCTCACTCCTCTCCCTGGCCTCCAGATCAAGCACGGATTGCGGCGACATTCCAAGACGCGCTCCCAGCTGCTTCATCGTCATCCCCAGCGATTGGCGAACGGTTCGAATCCAACCTCCGCTCGGAGATGCCAAGGGAGGCAGGTCGCTGAGCCGTGCATCAAGTTGCTTTCGCTGCAGTTCAAGCGAGCCCGAGGACTTGTTGGTTCTCTTCTCTGGTTTTTTCATAATGCTATAGCCTTATGAGTTGTCGTTACTTATAATGCTATAGTATTATATCTACGCACGCAATAGCAGACTGTAACCTGATTCTGGCTGCCAAAGTGCCCTACCCCGTCGTCAATCTCGATCACTCCTATATTGAACGGCCAATCACAACCTGCCGAATGACCGCTAAGAACCCTGTCTCGCTCGTCACCGGTGCCGGTGGATTCATCGGCTCGCACGTCGCTGAACACCTTCTCGCGCGCGGCCACACGGTGGTTGCGCTCGACGACCTCTCGGGCGGCTACCGGGAGAACGTGCCCAACGGCGCCGAGTTCGTCGAAGGCTCGGTGAACGACGTGGCGCTCGTGGAGCGACTCTTTGCCAAGCACCGCTTCGACTATGTGTATCACCTCGCCGCCTACGCGGCCGAGGGCCTGAGCCCGTTCATCCGCGGCTTCAACTACAGCAACAACCTCCTCGGCAGCGTCGTGTTGATCAACGCGGCGGTGAATGCGGGGACGGTGAAGTGCTTCGTGTTCACCTCGTCGCTGGCGGTGTACGGGTCGGGCCAGGTGCCGATGACGGAGGAGATGGCCCCACGCCCAGAGGATCCGTACGGGATCGCCAAGTTCGCGGTGGAGCTCGACCTCGCGCAGGCGCACGCGATGTTCGGCCTGCCGTACGTGATTTTCCGCCCGCACAACGTCTATGGCGAGCGGCAGAACATCGCCGACCGCTACCGCAATGTGATCGGCATCTTCATGAACCAGGCGATGCGCGGCGAGCCGATGAGCGTGTACGGCGACGGACTGCAGACGCGCGCCTTTTCGTACATCACCGACGTGGCGCCGATCATCGCGGCGGCGGTCGAGCGCCCCGCCGCCTTTCAGAGGATCATCAACGTCGGCGCCGACCAGCCGTACACGATCCTCGAGATGGCGCAGACGGTGGCCCGCGCGATGGGCGTGGACCCGAAGGTCAAGCACCTCGAGTCGCGCCACGAGGTGAAGCACGCCTGGACCTCGCACGACGTCTGCGCCTCGCTCTTCGGCGACCTCCAGAAGAACGTGGGGCTCGCCGAGGGGATCGGCCGGATGGCGGAGTGGGCCAAGGCGGTGGGCAAGCGCGACCCGAGCCGATTCGAGAAGATCGAGATCACCCGCGGGCTCTACTCATTCTGGGCGGAGGAGGCCGAGGCGGCGCGCCGCGCGGGACGACTGGCCCGCTGATCACCCCGTCGGCGGCGGCGGCGGCGCCGGCGGCAACTCGCGCGGTGTGGCGCGCAGGTGCCAGAACTCGAACTCGGGGCTGTGCTGCATCACCGGGTCGAGGCAGCGGTCGCGAAACGCGGCGAGACGGTCGAGGCGCATCTTCAGGGGATCGCCGCCGCGCATCACGTAGTAGCGCGCCGACGATTTGTTGATCACGACGTGGGTGATTCCCGACCCGGCAAGGCAGCTTGCCGCGGCCGGCGACTGCTCGAGGTAACTGAAGTTCGAGAGCATCACGTCGGCCAGCACGTCGCGCTCAAAGGCCAGTCCGCGCGATTCGAAGAGCAGGAGGATCTTTCCGTCGAGTGGAACGTGGTCCTGTGTGGCCTCTATCGCCTCGGCGAGGATACGCGGCGTGTAGTCGGGATGGAGCGTCCAGACCTGCCGCGCCGGCGCGTACCCGACCGCGTGGGCAATCAGCACCGGCCGCTTGAGGAAGCGATCCCAGGTCGCCTTCCCGAACGGCAACAACGCCAGCGTGGCGACCGCGGCAATCCAGACAGAGCGCGTGACGCCCCTGAAGCGCGGCGTCGTCGGCTCGATCAGTGCCGCTACGGTCACCGCAAGCGCCGGGAGCGCGGGCATCAGGTAGCGCAGGTTGATCCGGCCGAACGGCACGACCACCAGCGCCGCGTAGATCAATGCCACGGCGGCGAGCGCGAGCACGTCGCGCCGCTGCCGCCAGCGGAGGAGGATCAACGGCACGAGCATCAGCGCCGGCGAGAGCTCGTAGTTCACGCCCTCTCCCTCGATCGTCAGCCGCGACGGATTGCGGAAGGCGTCGAGGATGTTGAACTCGGCGCGCCCCTCGGGGAGGACGTCGAGCACCGACTGGTCCACGTACGGCGGCGGCACCTTCGAGCCGTACAACTCGGCGATCCAGGGCTCGAACCACCCCGGCGAGCCCTTCGGATAGAACGCGGCGCCGACGAGGAGTTGGTTCTTCACCGCCCACGGCAGGAATACCACGATCGCCAGCGCCGCGGCGCCAATCGCCAGCGGCATCCGCCGCGCCGCCACGAGGCCGAGCGGGATGAGGGCCAGGGCGTACGCGCCCGCCTGTGGCTTGATGCCGACCGCGAAGCCAATGATCACCGCGGCAATCAACACCTCGCGCGGTCGTTCCTGCTTCCACGCGTCGAGCAGCACGAGGTGCGCCGCCAGCAGCATCAGCATCAGCGTCACGTCCACGCGCGCGGTGATCCCGACGAGGATGATCATCGGGCAGCCGAGGAGCACCGGGAGCGCGTACCACGCCGCGTTCCGCTCCACACCGACGGCGCGCGCGAGGGCGAGTGTGCCGAGCATCAGCAGGAGGATTGCCGCCACCTGCATCAGGGCCGGCCCGACGAGAATGCCCGCCGCAAGGAGCGGGAGCGTCGCAAACTGCGCGACGCCGATCAGCGCGACGTGGAACGAGTCGGGCGGCAGGATGATACGGCCGGCCTCGAGCGCGCGCAGCGGCTCGCGCAGATGATACATCAGCGAGTCCCACTCGGTGGGCGGCGCCACGGCGCCCGCCAGCAGGAGCACGACGACCAAGGCGAGCAGCGCGCGCGCCGGCCGCAGCTCCCTCGCGATCCCCCACCCGGTGCGGAGTCCGTCGGCGAACTCGGCGGCGGTTCGGCGCAACTCGGGCCAGACCACCACGCCGAGCGCGGCGGTCACCACCAGCACGACCGGTGAGTGAAGGAGACGGACGGCGCCGAGCACGAGCAGCAACGTCCCCAGCACGCCGACGCCGAGCGCGGCGTTCACCGGCCAGCGCTGGCCGGGCTCCCCTGCCCCGCCGCCGCCCATCAGGCGCCAGAGGCGCGCGCCGAGCGCGACGTGCAGGAGGGTGAGGAGTGTTGCCGCACCAATCGCGACGAGGTGGTGGAGGACGAGCGGAAGCCCGACGCGCGGGTCGCTGAACATCACAGTTTGATTCCCTCGAGGACGAAGCCATTGCCCCACTCGGTGTTGCCGAACCAGCCCTGAACGCCGATCGCGGCGCGCATCGCCAGGCGCCCGGGCAGAAACGTCATCAGCGGAAAGAGGCGCGTCTCCATCGTCCGCCGCACGCCACTCTCGGCGCTCCGGTCATCGCGCGACGCCGACCGTTTGAGCGCCCACGCGTGCGCCCAGGCGTTCACGGGCTCAATCAGGTTGCTCAACGGGAACCCATAGTTCACGCAGCGCTCCACCTCAATGCCGCACGACTCGGCGAGCCGCACGAGGTCGTGACGGTCGTAGCGACGGACGTGGCCGGCCCAGGTGTCGGTCGCCGTCCAACGATTCGCGTGCGCGGGGACGGAGAGCAGGACGCGCCCGCCGGGCCTGAGGAGTCGCACCCAGTCGCGCAACGCCGCGGCATCGTCGGCGATGTGCTCGAGGACCTCGAACGCGAGCAGGAAGTCGAACCGATCGTCCTCGCCCTGCGGCAACGACGCGTGGACGCGGACGGCCGGCAGGTCGGAGAGGATGACCGCCGAGAGTTCGCGCGCCTCGGCGCTCGTCTCGACCGCCTCGGCGGTGAAGCCGGCGTGGTGGAGGTCGGCGAGCAACGTGCCGGCCCCGGAGCCAATCTCGAGGACGCGGCCCCGGGGTCGCCGGCTGAGCGCGTCGAGGACAACTGCGCGACGGAGCAGGAAGCGCGGCGCGGGGACCCAGCCGAGCGCGACGGCGGTGCGGCCGAAGTCGCGGTCCTCGGTAACGCGCGGGTCGAGTGACGGCATCATCAGGCGGCCCCGACTAATGGATGCTCGGCGGCGACACCCATCACGCGGAGCGCGGCGGCAGCGACCTCGCGCGGGCCGATCACCGGCAGCGGCGGTGGCGAGGGCGGCTGGGGCGGGAGTGTAGGCGACGACGATGGCACGGCCAGCGACTGGCGCGCCTTGCCCAGGCGCTCGACGCAGTCGGCGAGCGCGGCCGGGTCGCCCGGCGGCACGAGGTGGATCATCGGGTGGCCCGGCGCGAACTCGCGCATCGCCGGCGTGTTGCCCGTGATGATCGGCGTCTGCGTGGCGGCGAGCTCGTAGACCTTGTTCGGCACCACGGTGAGCGCCTTGTCGGAGACGCCGAAGATCCCGAGGCCGTAGTCGCAGTCGTAGATCAGCGCCGGCAGCTCCTCGGCCGGCACCCAGCCGAGCCGGGTCACCGTGCGCACGCCCAGTTGCGCGATCAGCGCCGCGACGCGCGGTTCCTCCTGCCCGGCGCCGACGAGTCGCCAGTCCACGCGCACGCCACGCTCCTCGAGCAGTGCCGCCGCGCGAATGATCGTCTCGAGCCCGTGGAGCGGAATGAACTGCCCGTAGAAGAGAAGCCGCAGCGGGCCTTCCGCCGACCGCTGGCGCGTCCGGCGCGGAAATCGGTTGGGGTCGGTCCCGAGCGGCGCCGCGCCCACGCGACCGGGCTCGAGCCCCATCAACCGCTCAAAGCGCCGCGCGTGCGCCTGCGTGTCGAGAAAGAGGTGCGCGACCGCGCGCGCGGCGATCCACTCGCACGCATAGAGCAGCAGCGACACCGGGTGCGCCGCCGACTGCGTGCGCCGATCGTTCACCAGCGTGTCCCAGGGCGAGATGAAGAGGTCCCAGGTGATGGCCGCGCCGCGCGCCGCGGCAAAGGGCAGCAGCAACAGCACCTCGAACACGCCCGGATACGGCACAAGCACCATCGTGTGCGACGGCGCCCGCAGGTAGCGCACGACGAGCTGCGGGAACGCGGCGAGCATCCGGAGGCCGGCGCCGAACTTCTCACGCGCGGTGAGGGTGCCCTTGTCGCGCACGCCCGCCCAGGTCGGGACATTCACCTCGTGCAGGGTGACGCCAAGTTGCCGCAGCCCCTCGAGGAGAATGCGTGCGCGCTGTTTTTGCGGATCGTAGGTGCCGAAGACGACGAGCGGGCCGCTCAGCACAGGTGCACCGCCATCGCCTTGAAGCTCGCCACCACCGCCAGCCCCGGCTGGAGCGCGAGCTCGCTGGCCGAGCGCGTGGTGAGCGCTGCCACGAGCGGCGTGCCGCGCACCTCGAGCGTCACGCGGGTGAGCGCGCCGAGCGTGGCGACCTCGGTGATCCGGCCGGCGAGGCGATTGCGCGCCGAGTCGTGCGTGTGGTCGCGGGCGATGGTGATTTCCTCGGCGCGGATCACCGCGTGCCCCGCACCGACGGCAAAGTCGCCAACCGCGTAGAAAGTCAGCCCCTCGGTCTCGAATGCATAGGCGCGGTGCCCGTGGGCGTACTCGCTCGGCTCGCCGTCCACCCAGTCGGGCAGCGCCTCGCCCAGGTCGCGCGCGGTGCCCGCAAAGACATTCTCGGCGCCGAGGAACTCGGCAACGTACGGCGACGCGGGCCGGCGAAAGACCTCGGCCGGCGTGCCCGACTGCAGGACGCGCCCGGCGTCGAGGAGGATCGCCCGGTCGCCGAGCATTCCCGCCTCGGCGAAGTCGTGCGTGACCTGGAGCGTGGTGAGGCCCCAGGCGCGGTGCAGCGCGCGGACCTCACGGCGCACGAGGGTGCGCCGTCGTGGGTCGAGCGCGCTGAAGGGTTCGTCGAGCAGGAGGAGGCGCGGACGGCGCGCGAGGGCGCGCGCCAGCGCCACGAGCTGACGCTCGCCGCCGGAGAGCCCACGGACGTCGCGCGCAAAGAGCGCGACGACGTCGAGTCGTTCGGCCGCCTCGTGCGCCGTCGCCGGGTCGGCGGCGCCGTAGATGACGTTCTCGCGCACCGAGAGGTGCGGAAAGAGAAAGGCGTGCTGATAGACGAGGCCGATCCCCCGGGCCTCGGGCGCGAGCGGCGCGGCGTCGGCACCGTCAAGACGCACCGCACCCTGCGACGGCTTGAGGAGGCCGGCGATCACCTCGAGGAGGGTGGTCTTGCCGGAGCCGGCGGGGCCGATCACGACGCCGTACTCGCCGCGCTCGAGCGCGAACGAGATCTCGTCGAGGACAAATCGTCCCTTGCGCGCGACGACGCCGGCGAGCTCGATCATCGGTCGTCCCGCCGTTCGGTGCGCAGCGCGCGCAGCAGCGTGAGCGGGAGGAGCGCGAGTATCGCCAGCGCCGCCGCCACCGGGAGCGCCTCGGCGAGCCCGAAGCTGGTGAAGCGGTCGTAGCTGAGGACGCTCGCGACCTTCGGGTTGTAGGTGATGATGACGATCGCGCCGAACTCACTCACCGCGCGCGCCCACATCACCACCGCCGAGGCGAGGAGGCCGCGGCCGGCGAGGGGGAGCGTGATCCGGCGAAAGGCGCGCCAGGGCGGATCGCCGAGCGTGCGCGCGACGCCCTCGTAGCGGGCATCCACTTTGGCAAAGGCCTCGCGCGCGCCGCTCACGAAGAGCGGCGCCGAGACAAAGAGCATCGCGGCGATGATGCCGAGCGGCGAGCCGACGATCCGGAGCCCCAGCTCGAGCGCCGCGCCGCCGACGGCGCTCTCGCGCCCGAGGACGAGCAGCAGCGCGATGCCGGCAACCGGATGCGGGATGAGGAGCGGAAGGTCGAGCAGCGCGGCGAGGATCGCGCGCCCCGGAAACTCGCGGCGCGCGAGGAGGTAGGCGAGCGGCGTGCCGCCAACGACGCCGACGAGCGTCGCGACGGTGGCGGTGAGGCCGGTGAGGGCGAGCGACGACCGCAGCTCGCCGTCGGTGAAGAGGCGCCGGATCCCCTCGAGACCCCCGGCGCCGACGAGCTCGGCGATCGGCGCGACGAGGAAGAGGAGCAACGCCGAGCCGGCCAACGCGGCGACCACGCTGGCGATCCGGTGGAACCCGCGCGGCGAGAGGGTCACGGCGCCCCCGTGAACCAGGCCGGCGGCGCGCCAGTGTGTCGCGGCGTGTCGAGGGCGTCGAGGCCCTCGCGGCGCAGGATTGCCCGTCCCTCGGGCGACACGAGAAACGCCGCAAAGCGGGCGGCGAGCTCCGGGTGGGGTGCGGCGCGCGGCACGGCAAACGCATACACAATCGGCGCGCCGATAAAGGTGACGGAGCCGCCCCCGCTCGCCCCGCGCACCGTCACCCGGGCGGCCGCGTACTGCGCCGCGTGGTCCGGCGAGGAGAGGTCAATCTCGACCGGGAGCGCGACCCACCGCAGGCCAACCGCGCGGGCAATGGACTCGTACGACCAGATGTAGTCGAGCTCGCCGGCCTGCAGCAATCCGACGAGGTCCGCCTCCTTGGGCCGGATGTTGCGCGGCGGCGCGTGCGCCTCGAGCGTCGCCGCGAGCGCGGGGTCGCCGTAGTGCCGCGCCGCGAGTTGCCACACCATCAGCGTGCGGTAGCCGTTGGGGTCGAGCTCGGGGTCGGAGCGGCCGACCTCGACGCCCGGTCGCTGGACGATTTGCCACCAGTTATCCGCCGAGACCTCCGCGGCGAAGCGCGAGCGGTCGGTGTAGGCCAGCACCATCCGGTTGCGCGCAAAGGCGACGTACGCCTCCACGTGCGCCGGCACGAGGTAGCCGGGAAAGACCTCGGCGTCGGCCAGAGCGATGATATCGGGCACGTTCCCCAGCTCGGTGAGCTTCCGCGCGGTCTCCAGCGATCCGGCGCTCTCCTGCGCGATGGTCACGCCCTCGACCCGCGCAAAGGAGTCGAGCGCCGCGCGCAGGGGTCGGGCCAGGCTTCCGGCGTTGAAGACCGTGAGGGTCCCGCCCCCGGACGGAGCGCCGCAGCCGACGGCGACGAGGGCCGCGATGCACAGGCCGACGCCGGCCAAGGCGCGCGCGGAACGGGTGGATCGTGCGGGAGGCATCGCCCGTAGTGTCGCGAGCCGCGTCGTGCGGCACCAGTCCCGGTGGAGACTGCCCGCACGGTGCGTGCGCCCCGGGCCTAGATTTCGGCCCACTCCGACCCCGCGACCGATGACCGATCTCGCCCTCGAAATCCGGGGAATCTCCAAACGCTACGCCGAGCACGTGGCGGTGTCCGACCTCTCGCTCGCCGTGCCACGCGGCTCCGTCTACGGCCTTCTTGGCCCCAACGGCGCCGGCAAGACGACGACCATCCGGATGATCCTCGACGTCATCGCCCCCGACCGCGGGACGATTTCCGTGCTCGGACGGTCGAACCGCGAGAAGGGCGCGCTCGACCGGCTCGGCTACCTCCCCGAGGAGCGCGGCCTCTACCGGAAGATGTCGGTGCGCGGCGTGCTCAAGTTCCTCGGCGAGCTGAAGGGAGTCCCGGGGCGCGTCGCCGACGCGCGGATCACCGAGTGGCTCGACCGGCTCGGCCTGCGCACCGCGGAGAAGGACTGGGGCAACGCGAAGGTGGACGAGCTCTCGCGCGGGATGCAGCAGAAGGTCCAGTTCATTGCCACGCTGCTGCACGAGCCCGACATCGTGATCCTCGACGAGCCGTTCAGCGGCCTCGACCCAATCAATGCGCAGGCGCTGAAGGACACCGTGGTGGACCTCCGGCGCCAGGGAAAGACGGTGATCTTCTCGACGCACCTGATGGACAACGCCGAGCGCCTCTGCGACGCGGTCTGCATCATCGCGCGCGGGGAGAAGGTCCTTGACGGCGCGCTGACCGCGGTCAAGGCGGAGAACGCGGGGCGGACGGTGGCGCTGGCGATCGAGGGGGGCGCGACCAGTGCGGTGGCGGCGATCCTCCGCGACCGCACGCTGGTGGAACGCGCCGACGACCACAACCGATACGTCGAGCTCGAGATGGCCGAGCGCGGCGATCCGCAGGTGCTTCTCCGTCGCCTTGTCGAGGCCGGCGCGACGATCCAGCGCTTCGAGCGCGTGCAACCGTCGCTCCACCAGATCTTCCTGCAGCGCGTCGGCGCCACCGGCGTCGAGGAGGGGATGAGCGGCCATGGGTAAGTTCTGGGTCGTCTTCAAGCGCGAGTATCTCGAGCGCGTCCGCACCAAGTGGTTCATCGCCGTGACGCTCTTTGGGCCGATCTTCTTTGCCACGATCATGGTGCTGCCCGGCTACCTCTCGGTGCGCGGGATGCGCACGGCGACGGTCGGCAACGTAGTGATCGTGGACGCCACGGGGAGCGGCCTCGGCGAGCGGATCGTCGAGCGGCTGCGGCCGGTCGGGCTCCAGAGCACGACGGTGGAGGAGTTGATCCGCGTCGAACGCATCGCGCCGGCGGACGTCGCGGCGCGCGAGGATTCGCTCATCGCACTCGTCCAGCGTCGCGAGATCACCGGCTACCTCGTCGTGGACTCGTTGACGCTGCGCGGCGAGAGCGCGCGCTACGCCGGCCGCAATGCCGGCTCGGTGGGCGAGACGGAGCGGATCGAGGCGGCGGTGCGGGCGGGGCTTCTCGCCCACCGCGTCGAGGCGGCCGGACTCTCGGCCGAGGTCGCCCGGTCGCTGGCGCAGGTTCGCGTGCGGCTCAGCACCGAACGCATCACCGAGCAGGGGAAGGGCGGCTCGGGACTGGCCGGCGCGGTCTTCGGCTTCGGGATCGCCTTCCTGCTCTATATGAGCATCATCCTCTACGGCCAGAACATCCTCCGCGGCGTGCTCGAGGAGAAGACGACGCGGGTGGCCGAGGTCGTGGTGTCGAGCGTGAGCCCGGAGACCTTGCTCGCCGGAAAGGTCATCGGCGTCGGTGCGGTCGGGCTCACCCAGCAGTTCGTCTGGGTCGCCAGCGGGATCTTCTTCTGGAACCAGCGCACCCGGATCTTCGGGCTGCTGGGGGTCGAGGGGATGCCGGCGGTGCAGTTCCCGAGCATCGCCCCGCTGGTCGCCCTCGCGCTGGTCCTCTTCTTCATCCTCGGCTACACCTTCTATGCGTCGCTCTTCGCCGCCGTCGGCGCGATGGTCGGCTCGCAGGAGGAGGCGCAGCAGGCGTCGCAGCCGGTGATCATGATGCTGATCTTCAGCATCATCTTCGTACAGCCGGTGATGATGAACCCCACTGGGCGCCTCGCCGAGGTGATGAGCTGGCTCCCGTTCTCGGCGCCGATCATCATGCCGATGCGGATGACGTCAATCCCGGTGCCGACAGTGGAGATCGTCGGCTCGCTGGCCGGCCTGGCGCTCGCCTGCGTCGCGGGAATCTGGCTCTCGGCGCGGATCTACCGCGTGGGCCTGCTGATGTACGGAAAACGCCCGAGTCTCAGGGAGCTCGGGCGTTGGATCCGGCAGGGGTAGCGCGCGCGGCCGGCGTCAGTTGGCGACGGCGGTCTCGCAGTGCTTGTCGAACGCGGCAATCAGGTCCTCGGCGATCGCGGCGGCGGTGCGCCCCTCGATCTGCCAGCGCTCAACCATATGCACCAGCTTTCCGTCCTTGAGGAGCCCAAGCGAGGGTGAGCTGGGCGCGTAGCCGGTGAAGTAGGTGCGCACCTGGCGCGTCGCGTCGGCGTCATTGCCCGCAAAGACCGTATAGAGCCGGTCGGGACGCGTGGCGTGCTGCAGCGCCGCCGCCACGGCGGGGCGCATATTGCGCGCCGAGCAGCCGCAGACCGAGTTCACGACCACCAGCTGCGTGCCCTTGGCGTCCTTGAGCGCGGTGTCAACGGCGTCGGCCGTGCGCAGCTCCTCGACCCCGAGCCGCGTGATCTCGGCGCGCATCGGCGCCACCATCCGTTCGTCGTACATCATCGGTCCAACTCCCGGTTGAATATCGTTCCGGCGTCGGCTGACGCCTTCTGGTCACACGTGCGTCACTGCCGGCTGAGGGCGAGGATCGCCGCCTGCGGGACGACGAGGAAGCGCTCGTCGTCGAACGTGATCTCCACCGACGCCTTGCGAAAGAAGAGCGCGTAGTCGCCGACCTGCGCCTGCATTGGCACGTGCCGCGTCTCCTTGGTCCCGCCGATCCGCCACGGCTCGTCGAGGTGGTCGTTCACCTCGGGGAGCGGCGTCCCCGGCCCCGTGGCGACGATCGTCCCGCCCTGCACCGCCTGGCTGTCCACCGCGGTGGCGGGGAGATAGAGCCCGACCTTCGAGCGCTCCTCCCCTTCCTCCACGCGGATCAGCACGCGGTCGCCGACGACGATCAGTTCCTTCTTGCCCTTCCGCATACGGGACAATTTAACTCACCGGACGAGAAAAAGTCGGTCCTGCCGGCGGAGCGCCCACCGCGGGCGCCCGTCGGGCCCGACCAGCGCGTCCTCCTCCTGCGCCATCCGCACCGGCTGGCCGCCCCACTCCTCCACCCGCGTCGTGGCCTGAAGTTCGATCGAGTACCACATCCCCGGGATCACCCGCTCCTCGCCGATGCCGGGGAGGGCGTCCTGGTGGTCCCACCGCCCGATCAACGGGCCGGCCCCGTGGCCGTGCATCCCGATCGGGTGCGAGTAGACCGTGCCGTCAATCCCCTCGGCCCGCATCCGACCAAGCGTCGCGGCGAGGATCTCGTTCCCGGTGCGGCCGGCGCGGAGCTCCTCGAGCAGGAGGTCCTGCAGGCGATTGGCGTTCTGCAGCGCCCGCTGGAGCCCCGCCGGCGCGTCCGTCTCGCCAGGGAGGAGGACATAGCCGTTGTGCTGGGTGTCGGTGCTGAGCCCGAGCGCGATGATGCCGACGTCGCAGTGGAGGACGTCGCCGCGCTGGATGATCGGGTCGTCGCCCAACTGGGCCGAACTGACGCCGCGCCGCTGGACGCTCACGCTCGGCTGGAACCAGGTGCCGAGCCCGAGGTCGTTCACGCGCTGGCGCCACCACCAGACGAGGTCGCTCGTGCGGGTCACGCCGGGCGTGATCTCGGCGGCCGAGAACATCCGCTGCGTCAGCGACCAGACGAGCTCCTGCATCTGCCGGTAGACCACCTCCTCCTCGGGGAGCCGGGTGGCGATGAACTCGAGCGGCAGCGCGTCCACGGAGCGGAATCGCGCGCTCCAGCGCTCGCCCAGCGCCGCCGTCATCCCGTCGCGCTCGCCGGCGGTGAGGCCGTCGGAAAAGGCGAAGGTGCGCGAGACGTTGATGGCGATGACGCGCGGGTCGCGTTCCTCGAGGACCTGCTTGAGGACCTGCCACTGCGAGTCGCCCCAGAGCTCGGCCTGGCGGCCGCCGACGTCGGCGGCGACCGTCGTCGCGGCGCGGCGTGCGTCGTAGAGCCCGCCCTGCGAGCTGCCGCCGAGGGCGATCCGCTCGATGCACGACCCGTCGCCTGGATCGGTCCGCCCGTCCTTGGCGCAGCGGTCGTAGAAGACGTAGATCGTCCGCCTGCGCGCCGCAAACGTCGTCGGCGAGACGAGGGACGAGAAGGTCGGGTCCTCGTTGTACTCGCGCATCGGGATCACCCAGGCGTCCACGCCGTGCTTGCGCATCAGCGCCGGGAGGACCGTGCGCAGCCGCGCGTCGAGCCAGCGTTGCTGCAGCACCGCCTGCTCGCGCAGCGTGCCGAAGGGGCGTTCGGGTGTCTGCGCGCCGGTCGGCGCCGCGACGACAAGAAAGAACAGGAGGAGGGCGGCGAGTGGGCGCATGTCAGGGGTGCTCGGGTTTGCTGGGGATCATCAGCAGTCGGACGACCGTGGAGACGAGTGCGAGGATCACCGCAAAGCCGGTGATCCCGACGAGGCGATAGAAGAGGATCCGCATCGAGGTGCCCTGCCAGTCCTCGATCGTCGCGGGGAGACTGCCGATCCGCTCGACGCCAAAGAGGGTGAGCGCGAGGCTGACCGCGATCTCAGTGGCCGACTCGACGAGGGCGAAGAGGGGGGCGCGCCAGGACCAGGCGCGGACCGGGTAGTTCCCGAGGTGCATCGTCGCCATCAGGAACAGGAAGAAGGCGCCGCCCATGAAAGTGCCGGCGATCCAGAGCCAACTGTCGCTCCAGCCGAACTCGAGCACGACGGCGCGGTAGGAGCGGAGGCCGGCGCCGGCGAGAATGGCCATCAGCGGCAGCGAGAGCGAGACGCGGCGGAGGAAGGCGGGTTCCTCGAGCGCGCCCAGCGCCATCGTCGGCCGGAGGAGAGGCATCGGTCAGCGGCTGGCGATGCACTCGATCTCGACGCGGGCGCCGAGGGCGAGTCCGTTGGCGCCGAGCGCGCTGCGCGCCGGCAGGCGGTCGGCCGGGAAGTACGTCCGGTAGACCGCGTTCATCCGATCCCACTCGGCCATATCGGCCATCATCACGGTGCACTTCACCACACGGTCCATCCCCGAGCCAATCGCCTCGAGGGTGCGCTTGATGTTGTCGAGCGTCTGGCGCGTCTCGGCCTCGATCCCGCCCGCGACGAGACCGCCAGCGGCCGAGGCGTCGGTGCCGATCTGGCCGGAGAGGAAGATCAGGCCGTTCACCTCGACGGCGGGCGAGAAGGGGCGTGTCGGCGCGCCAAACGGCGTGTGGTACTGCACGCGTGGCGCGCAGCCGGCGAGTGCGCCGGCGGCCATCAGGAAGCCAGCGATGAGGAGGGGGCGGGGGAAGGCGCGTGTCATCGGAGGATATGTCCGAGGCGGGACCAGCGGATGTCGGTGATGAAGGGCAGCGGCCGGTCGGAGTCGTTGGCGTTGTACGAGAAATACACGAAGAGCGGCCGCCCGCGCACGTTCTCGCGCGGGACGACCCCCCAGTATCGGCTGTCCTTGGAGTTATACCGACTGTCGCCCATCATCCAGTAGTGGCCCTCGGGGACGACGAGCGGACCCCAGTCGTCGAGCGTCGGCCGCTCGGGTGGTGGCCCGAAGCGCGAGTCGGCCACGGCAATCCGCCGCTGCCAGTCGAACAGCGGGTAGTACTCGTCGCCTGGCGCGCCGCTGCCGGCCACGGCGTAGCCGAGCTGCTGCGCGTCGCCGTTGATGTGCACCACGCCCTCGCGCGAGTGGACCGTGTCGCCCGGCATCCCGATCAGCCGCTTGACGACGATCGGCGTCGGGTCCCACGGCTGGTCCACTTGCACCGGGGAGATGAAGACGACGATCTCGCCGCGCCGCGGCTCGGCGTAGCCGGGGAGCCGGACCTTCGTGAACGGGAGGTGTGGCCCGTAGCGGAGCTTGTTCACGAACAGCCAGTCGCCGACCAGCATCGCCGGCATCATTGACCCCGACGGGATCCGGTACGCCTCGACGAAGAACGTGCGGAGCACGAGGAAGATCGCGATCGTGACGGCAAGCGACTTGACGCCCTCCCAGAGGCGCTTGGGATCAATGCGCGGCTTGGTGGCGCTGCCACCCTCACGGGCGGCGGCGACGAGGTTCTTCGGCTTGCCGTTCTTCTTCTTGGAGGCCACGGGGTTCAGGAGCTGGGGACGGCAGGGGAGGGCGGCGGCGTGCCGCGCGGAGCCAAGGGAATTTGGCCCGCGGCCCCCCTGAAAACGAGAGGGGCGCGCCTTGCGGCGCGCCCCCCCTCCACGGTCGGACCGTCCGAACCTACTTCAGGTTCCTGGAGACGAGCTTGGTCATATCGAACATCGACACCTGGGTGCGTCCACCGAAGACCGCCTTCAGCGCCGCGTCGGCGTTGATCATGCGGCGGTTCTTCTTGTCCTGCAACCCGTGCTTCTTGATGTAGATCCAGAGCTTCTTGGTGAGCTCGGTGCGCGGGAGCGGCGACGCGCCGACGACCAGCGCCAACTTCTCGTTCGGCGTCACCGGCCTCATGAACGCGGCGTTCGGCGTGCGCTTGGCGCCCTTCTTCTTCGCGACCTTCTTCTTCGCGGCCTTCTTGCCCTTCTTCGCCTTCTTCTTGGCAGCCATCGAGATTCTCCTCGAAAGGATGTGATGATCGCGGTGCTACGCCCGGTCGAGCACGTGCGCGATCTGTCTCGAAGGTAAGGCTCCCGCCCCGGGGCGCAATAGGGAGCCTCCTCTGGGGCGCCCGGTCATCCCGTCACAAATCCGTCGAGGAGCGCGATCATCCGTGTGTCGGCGGGGTCAGCGGTGACATCGTCCTCGGCCACTTCCGACCGCTCGGCGGGCGTCTCGAGGATGAGCGGAATCCCCTCTGTACGCGGGTCCTCGAGGAGCCACCGGAACGGTTCGACGCCGATTGCACCCTCGCCGAGGAGCGCGTGGCGATCCCGGTTCGAACCGAAGGGGAATTGGCTGTCGTTCAGGTGGAAAAAGGCGGGGCGCTCGCCGATTGTCCGCTCGAAGTGGTCGAGCACCGCGCGTTGCGCGGCCGCCGTGGTGTGGATCTCGTGGCCGGCCGCGAAGAGGTGGCAGGTGTCGAGTCCGTAGCCAGTGCGGTGGCGGAGCCCCGCCGGCACCTGCGCGAGCATCAGCGCGATTTCCTCGGCGCTGCGCCCCATCGTGCGGCCGGCGCCGGCCGTGTTCTCGATCAGGACCCGCGAGCCGGCGGCGTCCTCGGGCACTCCCTCGAGCGCGCGAGTGATCGCCAGGCCCACCCGCACCGCCGCCTCCTCGGGGTCGCCCTCCCCCGCCGAGCCCGGGTGGAAGCAACACCCCCAGGCGCCGAGCGCGGTCGTGCGCTCGAACTCCTTGACGAGACCGCGAGTCGCGCGGACTGCCTTCTCCTCCTCGGACGACGCCGTGTTGAGGACGTACGCCGCGTGCACCATCACTGCCCGCGGTTCGATTCCCGCCTCGGCGAGCGCCTGGTGCACCTTGGCCACCTTGGGCGGCTTGAGGCCGACCTTCTCGTTGTAGTACGTGGGCGGGGCGGTGAAGACCTGCACGGCGCGCGCACCGGCGGCCGCGGCGCGGCGAACCGCCATCGGGATCCCGCCGTCGTCCGCCGCGTGGACCCCGAGGAGGCGGCGCGGGATCATCGCGACTTGGGGTCGCGCGGCTCGCGCGCCAAGTCCACCATCCGCTGGCCGCGCGCGTACTCCACCGAGGTCGGCTTCTGGCTCACCTCGCGCAGGCGCTTGAGGACGTCGGCGATCCGTTGCGCCTGCGCATCAATGGTGCGCAGGCTTTCCGGGATTTCGTCCGGCCTGAGCATCCCGTTGTTGATGAGCGCCGTCGTTGTGAGCAGCGCGGCGAGTGGATTGTTGATTTCGTGCTGCAGGGCGAGCGAGAGTTCGCCGACGCCGGCCAGGTAGCGCGCCTTGCGGAGCTCGTCCTCGGCGCGGCGGCGCGCGGCGGCGTTCTCCATCCGCTTCTCGGCAATCCGCAGCCGCGCGGCGATGTCGCTCTGCGTCACCGGCTTCGGCAGATAGTCGTCGGCGCCGGCATCGAGCACCGCCTCGAGGTCCTCCGCCTTGGAGCGGGCGGTGATGACGAGGACGTAGACGTCCACACCCGCCGGATGCGCGCGGATCTTCCGACAGACCTCGAGTCCGCTCAGCCGCGGCATTTCCCAGTCGAGTACCACCATCGGCGCCGGCCGTGTCTCGAAGGCGGCCCAGATCGCCGCGCCGTCGTCGAACGCCTCGACCTCGTGCTCGAACGTCGCGATGACCGTCGCCAGCAGGTCGCGCATCAGGAGGTCGTCGTCAGCCAGCAGGAGGCGCATCGAGAATCCTACCAGGCAAGGGTGCCGAGCCGCAGCGCGACGCGGGGCAGTCCGCCCCCACGCTGCGTTGCCGTCCACGCGACCGCGATTCGCGTTCCCCGCAGGGCCACGCGGGGCGTGCGCGCCTCCCCCGTCTCGTCCGACGCCGGAAGGCGGTGCTCGAAAATGTGGCCCTGCGAGAGCGAGAGTGCGAGGCCAATCCGCGGGTAACGGCTGTTGGGGTCCTCGTACGCGACCACCACGGTGTCGCCGCGCGACGTCACCGCCGCCGCCGCCGGCCGGTCGCCATAGACGATCGGCACCGGTTGGTGAAAGAGCGCGCCCCGGTCCATCGTGTGGGTGAAGAAGATGCCCGAACCCTCGCGCGCGTCGAGGTGATAGACGACGTGCACGTACGCATTCTGGCTGTCGGCGGCGATGAACGGGGCCGGCCGGGCGCACCCGGTGCGGCCGACGTCGGTGTCGTCGGCGGTGACCGCCGGCTGCCAGGTGCGCCCGCCGTTGTCGGAGCGCGCGACGCGGAGGACTACGCTCGAGTCGGGGCGCACGCGGAACCACGACGCGTAGGCCTCGCCGGCCAGCGCCGCCGTGGCGCGGAGACTCGCCACGCAGAGGCCGTCCTCGGCGGGCCACGCGGTGGGTGTCCACGCGGCGTGGAAGGCCGGCACGTCGCCGTCCGCAGGGAACGCCAGCCGCAGCGAGTCGGCGAGCACGCCGCCGGTCCGGTCCACCTCGGCGTCCCAGACCACCGGCTGAGGCACGCACGCGACGGCGAGGGTGGCGACGAGGGCGAGAACGGCAGCGAGGGGCAGGATTGGGCGGGCGCGCATCCTGAAGTATCGCCCGCAGGGGGATTAGATTTCCACTTCGATTCCCCCAGCCCTTCCTGACGATGACGACCTATTCGCCCAACGGCGTCCGCCGACTTCCGCCGACCGTCAACGAGCCCGTCCGCGACTACGCGCCCGGCTCCCCCGAACGCGCCTCCGTCCAGGCCCGCCTCAAGGCGATGGAGGGCGAGCGGCCCGAGATCCCGGTGGTGATCGGCGGCAAGGAGATCCGCACCGGCGACGTGGTGAAGGCCGTCTCGCCGCACAAGCACGGCCACGTCACCGCCACCTGGCACAAGGCGACGGCGGCCGACGTGAACGCCGCGATCGCCAACGGCAAGCAGGCGTGGCGGGCCTGGTCGGAGTGGACCTGGGAGGAGCGCTCGGCGGTCTTCCTCAAGGCGGCCGACCTGCTGGCCGGCGCGCATCGCGACACCATCAACGCGGCGACGATGCTCGGCCAGTCGAAGACGATCTTCCAGTCGGAGATTGACGCCGTCTGCGAGCTGGCCGACTTCTTCCGGTTCAACGTCGCCTTTGCGCGGGAGCTGTGCGCCGAGCAGCCGATCAGCGGGCCGGGGATGTGGAACCAGAGCGAGTACCGCGCGCTCGAGGGCTTCGTCTATGCGGTGACGCCGTTCAACTTCACGGCGATCGGCGGCAACCTCCCGACGGCGCCGGCGCTGATGGGCAACGTGGTGCTCTGGAAGCCGGCCGGCGCGGCGATCCTCTCGGCCTGGCACGTCCTGCAGGTGCTGCACGAGGCCGGGTTGCCGCCGGGCGTGATCAACTTTGTGCCCGGGGACGCGGCGATGATCTCCGACGTGGCGTTGGCCCACCCGGACCTCGCCGGCGTGCACTTCACCGGCTCGACCGGCGTCTTCAACTCGATGTGGAACACCATCGGGAAGAACATGGGCAGGTACCGCTCGTATCCGCGCATCGTCGGCGAGACCGGCGGAAAGGATTTCATCATCGCGCATCCGTCGGCCGACGTGGCGGCGTTCGCGGTGGCGGTCATTCGCGGCGGCTACGAGTACCAGGGGCAGAAGTGCTCGGCGGCGAGCCGCATCTACGTGCCCAAGTCGCTCTGGCCCGAGGTGCGCGACCGGATCACGGCGATGATCGCCGACATCAAGGTCGGGGACGTCAACGACTTCCGGAATTTCATGGGGGCGGTGATTGATCAGAAGGCGTTCGACCGCATCGGCGAGTATCTCGCCGACGCGAAGAAGGGGGCCAATGTGCTGGCCGGCGGGAAGGCCGACGGCAAGACCGGCTGGTTCATCGAGCCGACCTTCGTGCAGACCGAGGACCCGGAGTACCGGCTGATGTGCGAGGAGATCTTCGGCCCGGTGGTGACAGCGTACGTCTACGACGACGCAAAGTGGAGCGAGACGCTGCAGGTCGTGGACCGGACGTCGCCCTACGCGCTGACCGGCGCCGTCTTCGCGCAGGACCGCGCGGCGGTGCGCGAGGCCCACGCCGCGCTCCGGCACGCGGCGGGCAATTTCTACATCAACGACAAGTGCACCGGCGCGGTCGTGGGCCAACAGCCCTTCGGCGGCGCGCGTGCGTCGGGCACCAACGACAAGGCCGGCTCCAAGCTCAACCTGATGCGCTGGGTGAGCGCGCGGACGGTGAAGGAAACCTTCGCGCCACCGCACGACTACCGATATCCGTTTATGGGCTAGGCAGGACCGGGCGCCTTCCCACCTCTCACCCCACACCGGTCGTCCAGCTGCGCTTCCTCACCCTCGACGTCTTCACCGGCACGCCCTTCGGCGGGAATCAGCTGGCGGTCTTTCCCGACGCGACGGCGATTCCCGAGGCGCAGCTCCTGCCGATCACGCGGGAGTTCAACTATTCCGAGGTGACGTTCTGTTATCCGCCGGCCGATGCGGCGCACACGCGCCGCGTGCGGATCTTCACGCCGGGCGGGGAGATTCCGTTCGCCGGCCATCCGTGCATCGGCACCGCGGGCGCGCTCGCGCTCGGCGAGGGCGCGCTCGGGGCGGCGGCCGGCGGCCGGCTCACGCTGGAGCTCGGCGTCGGCGTGGTGCCGGTGGAGACGCGAATCGAGTCGCCGTCGCGCGTCTGGGCCGAGTTCAGCGTGGCCAAGCTTCCCGAGGTCGGTCCGCAGGCGCCGACGCTCAACACGCTCGCCGAGATCCTCTCGCTCGAACCCAACGACCTCGTCGGCGGCGGACTCTCGCCGCAGGCGGTCTCCTGCGGGTACCCGTTCCTCCTCGTGCCGCTCAAGTCACTTGCCGCGCTCCAGCGCGCGCGGGTGCGGATGGACCGTTGGGAGCAGACGCTCCGGCGCTTCTGGGCGCCGGAGATCTTCCTCGCCGCGCGCGATCCCGAGAGCGGGGAGCACCATTGGCGGGCGCGGATGTTCGCGCCGGGCATCAACATCACCGAGGATCCGGCCACCGGGAGCGGGGTGGCCGCGTTTGGCGGGTGGCTTGCCCAGAAGGATCCGCGCCCCGACGGCAACTTCGCCTGGACCGTGGACCAGGGGATCGAGATGGGGCGGGCGAGCCGCCTGGAAGTGCGCGCCGAGAAGGCGGCGGGTGCCGTGACGGCGGTGCGGGTGGCCGGTCAGGCGGTGCTGGTCGGCGAGGGACGGCTGACGGTCGGGGACGTCGCTACTCGTTGACGCGCAGCATTCCGGGGACCGAGGGCCGCCCACGTCCCACCATCGAGCCGTCGAAGGCGCGCATCCCGGCGTGCCAGAGGACCGCCCGGTCGCGCCCGTTCCGCTTGGCCACGTAGAGCGCCTCGTCGGCGCGGGCGAGCAGCGTCTTGGCGACCTCGTCGTCGCGTGCGACGTCCGCCGCGACACCGACGCTCGTCGTGATCAGCATATTCGGCGGCAGCGAGCGGAAGGCGTGCTTGCGGAACGCCTCCATCACGCGCTCGGCGAGGATCAGCGACCCTTCGTCCGACGTCTCCGGAGCGAGAATCGTGAACTCCTCGCCGCCCACGCGCGCGACGACGTCGGATTCGCGCGCCGTCTCGAGCAACAGCGCGCCCACCTCGCGGATCACCTCGTCCCCGGTCAGGTGGCCGAACTGGTCGTTGATTCGCTTGAAGTGATCCACGTCAATCGCCAGCACGGCGAGATCCTTCTTCGCCCGGATCAGGCGCGACACTTCGCGCTCGGCGAGTTGGTTGAGTCCCCGTCGGTTGTAGCACCCGGAGAGCGGGTCCGTGAGGACGATCGTCTCGAGGCGCTCGCGCATCCGGTTGTAGGCGCGTCCGATCACGGTGACCGGGTCCGGCATCCGTTCCTCGTCCTCCTCGTAGCGCGCCGAGAAGTCGCCCTCCTGCGCGCGGCTGAAAATCTGGACGAGCGTGCGCATCCGCGCTGTCACGTGTCCCTGGAGGCCGACGTAGACGAGCACGCCGATGCCGTAGAGCGCGAGGGTCCAGAGCTCCTCGGCCGGTTCGATGCGATTCCCGGCGTCCGCCGCCAACGCCACCAGCACCGTGTACCCCAGCGCAATGAGCGCGAGGTTGGCGATGGTCGCCGTCCAGCCGAAGAAGATCTGGGTGAGCTGCACCGTGAAGATCGAGATGATCAGCGCGCGCCCGAAGTACTCGGGCGGGGTGATCAGCGCAACCACGCCGAACAACACGAGCATATCGGACGCGACTGCCGTGATTACCAGGCCCATCGGGGCGCGCCTGGTCCGCCCCAGGTAAACCGCCATCAGGCGGTGGAAGGCCAGGTAGACCACCATCATCCCGACCGCGGCCAAGAGCAGCGGGCGCATCCCGAAGCGATCCACAAAGAGCGAGTCGGAGGAGATGACGCCGAACCACTTCAGCGTGACCGTCGAGAATCCCACCAGCGGCAAGAAAATCGCGCGATAACGGGCCTGCCAAAGCAGTACCTCCGCGTTCGTCTCTTGGCCTGAGGGTGATTGGGTTGCGGGCATCGGGGGCGTCGGGTGCCGGTCGGACAACGACCGTGATTTTACCGTAGCCGCGTAAGAGGCACGTCACCAGAGCGTCGCGCAAGGAGCGCCAATCAATGCACGCGTGAACTTCCTCCCGCAGCGTGGCTCAAAAACGGGCTTCCAGATAAAAATCGAGCCGCGTCTGCCAGCGCGGGTGAATTCCGCGCGCCAAGTCCAGCCGAATCATGCCGTCAAGAAAGCTCACACCGGCACCGACGCCGCTCATCGGCTGGCCGACCTCCGACCAGGCGTCGCGCGCCCCGGTCCAGCCGAGGTCGCCGAAGACGACCGGGCGCGCCCCGGCAAAGGAGCTGCCGATCTCGACGCGCGACAGCCAGAACGCCTCGCCGATGCCTGTGCCTGCAGACTGGCCCCGCACGCTGTGCAGGCCGCCGAGGAAGAACTGGCGCTGCGCCGGCAGCGTCCCTCCGCTTGTTCCCGCCGCCGCCGTGAGCGACGCAGCCAGCGGACCGACGCCCTTGGAGACTGTGCCCTCGACGAATCCGCGCGAATAGTCCGACTCTCCCGCTGCCGCCTCCGCATTGACCTCGGCGGCAACGCGCCACCCGGCGGGGTTGAGGCCGCGACTGCCACGCCACCGTGCGGCCACTCCCCCGTACCAACCTTTGTCGGCAACGACGTTGCCAGGGAAGCGGTCGTCGTTCGCGCCGCGGGTGAGCGACCAGTCACTCACGACCGGCGCCGTCCACTGCTGCTCGGCGAAGAGCCGCCAGTCGAGTCCGCCGCGGACCGGCCGCGTGCCGGAGAGCTCGGCCCCCCAGGCGCGGTGGTAGAAGCCCTCGTCGCGCGCGTAGAGCAGCCCGCCGAGTGACGCGCCGAACGTGAGCGGGTCGCCGAAGTCCGAGCTCACCACCAGCCGGCGGTACGCCGTCGCCCGCAACTCCCTCCGGCCGTTGCTCCGCATCATCGTCAGGTCGCCGTTGAGCTGCAGGTCAGCCGCCGAGGCGCGGGCGGTCAGCTGCGCCGAGTAGCCGCGGCCGAGCGTCGCCTTGGCGGCCGCCCCGGTGGAGAACCCCTCGACCCGGTTGTAGCGCGTGAACGCCAGCCCCCAGTCAATCGTCGGCGGCTGCGGCGCCCACCCCGGCTGGAGATCCATTGACAGCATCTTCACGAGTTCCTCGCGCTCCTTGGCGCCGAAGAGTTCCTCGCCCGATGCGTAGATGGATGGCGGGAGGTCGGGGGAGTTCCAGAGTCGCGACGAGTCGCAGGGGACCGTGACGCCGACCCAGAGGGTGCTGTCATCGAGACGGTAACGCGTGTACTCGCCCGCCTTCTCGCAGCTCTGTTTCCGCACGGCCCGGCGGGTGGAATCCCGCTCGGCGAGATACACCCGCACCCGACTGCGCACCTCGGCCGAGTCCAGGTCGAGCGCGTAGAGGCTGTCGCGCAGCTCGCGAGTGGTGAGTTGCGTCGGCACCGGCGGCCGCGCAGGGAGGGAATCGAGCGCATTCACCGTCTCGAACCGATAACGCTCCTCGAGTCGGATCGGCACGCGCAGGAAGCTCACGCGCGCGTACCCGTCAATGGCCTGCAGCTTGGGGAGCCAGAAGCGCTGCTCGTGGAGTCCGTACTCCACGCTGATTGCCGTGACGTCGGCGGTCATCGGAGAGAGGAGCGGACGCATGAGGACCGGGATGTCGTCGCGCGCATTCGGGTCGTCGGCCTCGACCACCGCCCAGATGTCCATCTGGGTGGAGAAGCGATAGATGGCGCGCACCAGATGGCCGTGCTCGGTCTCGAACCAGAACGAGCCGACCATCACGTTCCACTTGGGCTCGCGCGCCGCGATGCGAAGCTCGCGCAATGTGAGGCGCTTGCCGTCGGGGAGCGACATCAGGATGGAGTCGCCGGTGGCGAAGGTGTAATACGCCTCGGACCCTTCGGCGATCGGATGGATGAGCTCGCTCTCGTCCACCTCCGCCTTGACGCGATCCCCGCCGATCCAGAGCTGCTCCTTGCCCGGGAAGTAGGGGATGGTCGGGAGGTTGGGCATCTCGTCCTGCATCTCGGTCTGTACCTCCCGCTCTGCGGCGCCGGCGATCGGCGCCACCGAGCGCGCGCCGAGCACCTCGATGCGAACGCCGGCGTCGCGATGCCAGCGCACCAGCGCCGCACTCTCGGTGCGGAAGGCGAGCCGCTCGCGCGCCGTCTCGCGGAGCGACATCCCGACCGAGATCCGCTGGTACGTGCGCGCCTCGTAGCTGACGAGGAGCGAATCCTGCACGAGCCGCGCCGCCCGGGCGCGCAGGAGGAGGGTGCGCGCGCCGGCGTCCTTGAACGCGGTGCGGCGCATCTCGTCGGTCACCTCGATCCGTCGCCGGCGCTCGGTCGAGTCGTGCTGCACGCCCACGCGCACGCCCACGCGCCGTTGCCCCTCGTCACCGCGCGGAGTTGCAGCGCTGTCCGAGGCGACGGGGGCGGAAACCTGAACTGCGAGTGCGAGCGAGGCGAGAAGCACTGCCTGTCCAGACTGGAGGGAGCCGAGGGCGATCTCTCAGCCGTACGGACGCGGACCGGGCGTGGTTTCCCCCGCGTGCCAACGCGGGCGCGAGGACGTACATCCCCGCGTCGCGGATGCTGCCGGCGATCAGGGATGCCTTCAAATGATAGCCGCGTCGGCGCCCTCGACGCGCGCGTCGGCCACCCGCGGGATGACGCCGCCCGGCGCGCCGAAGTGCGGGACGAGGCCCTGGGCGGCGAGCGGCCGGTCCTCGACGGGGAGCGCGAAGCGCCGGTCGCCGGCGTGGTAGTACAGGCAGCCCACCTCGTCGGGAGGCCGCTGGCGGGCGAACGTCTCCGCGCCCTCGAGCATTGCCCGCCACGCCACCTTGGCCGCGGGCGCATCGAACGGCACGGCGAGTTGCAGTCGCGCGAACTCCTCGGGTCGGGCGCCGCCGCGCCGCCTGAGCTGTTCGAGGAGCGCGAGCGGCGAGAAGCCCGGGTCCTTCCCGGGCGCGGCCCACACCAGGCCGGCGAGCGGGAGGATATGCTGGTGCACATAGAGGATGTCCACGAAGTCGCGCGGCTCGTCGCGGCCCGCCAGCGCGAGCGTCTTGTTCACGGCAAGGTCCACGGGGTGGAGGAGCCAGCCGCCGAGCGCGTCGGGCACGAGGGGGAGGAACCGCCACGCCGAGTCGTGCGCCCAGTCCACGCGCGTGGCGCCCTCGCCGCGCCGGACGATCGCGCGCACGAGGCCGGGCTGGCTGAGCTCGACGTCCACGGCGCAGCCCGCCCCGGTCAGACGTGCGCGGTCGGCCGCGAACGCCGAGGCCACGCGCGCCTCGGAGTCGTGGAAGAAGCCGAGGTCGTCGCTGTAGCGCGCCGAGTGGGGCGCGAAGTGCAGCGCGGCGCCGCCGGCGAGGTAGCGATCGTCCGTGGGTGCCGCCGCAAGCGTCGCGAGCAGCGTGCGTTGGAACTCGGTCAGTGGCACAGGCGGGCACCGGCGCGGTACGCCGCGCGGTCGCCGTGGCGCATCAGTTGCTCGGCCACCCAGTGCACGTCGGCGGCCGTGATGACGAGGTCGGGGCGGTAGGACCAGAAGCAGCGCGCGCGGTGGCGGTGGAAGGCGCGGCGGGCCTCGCGGACGCGAACCATCGCGCGGGCATCGTCGGGCGTGAGCGTGCGGCGGACGATGCGGCCGCCCCCCGCCCCCCAGGCGGCGCGGTAGCGTCGGATTGCGGACATACCAACAGTGTAAGCCGCTTATGATACTAAGTCAAAGGGCACAATCAGTTAGGTGGCAATAAACTCAGACAGGCGGTGGCCGTGTCGAGTGAACATCATTAGCGGCCTACCCCCACGAGGAGCTGCCAGACCGCGACGAGCGCGGGCGCGAGGATCAGCGGGATGCCGCCTGGGAACGACGGGCCGCCCTCGCCCGCCACCGGGCCGTATCGCGCGACGAGGCGGGCGCTGTTCCGTTGCACCCAGACGGTCACGATGATCACGCCGACGCCAAGGGCGGCGAGAATGATTGGGAAGAACGGCGTGTCGCGGAACACGTCGCGCGCCAGCCAGGCGAGATACCCGACGAACCACCCCATCCCGAGGAGAAGCCAGACGAACCGCCGCATCCGCAGCGAGTAGGCAAAGGCGACGAACGCCGACGGGACGAGGAAGTGGCGGAACTCCCGGTACTCGCCGATCAGCACCAGCACCGCCACGCACGCGCTCAGGGCCGCGCCGAGCTGGACCCAGAGCGCGAAATCCTCGTCCCCATCCTGTTCGCGCTCCGTGGCGTAGGCGATCGCGGCGAGCACGCTCGCGCCGATCATCCAGACCCAACCGGCGGTTGCGCTGCCGAGTTCTCCCCGCATCAGCGTGTCACGGGCGTGAAAGAGCATCCGGAGGCCGATGACGACGAGCGGCGCGACGAGGAGCGCGAACCGGATGCGCCGCAGCGCGACGAGCGCCGCCACGGCGGTGACGAGTCCGACGAAGATCTCCTCGCCCCGGCAAGTCCAGAGCACGAACTCCGGATACCGGCAGGCCATCAGCGGTCGCTCGTCGAACCACCCGACGAGCTGGTTGAGCGCGACGACGCCGACCGGCGTCATCAGCACGGCGAGGAGCACCGCGAACCCCGACGCTTGGGGGAATCCCTCGCGCCGCAGTCGCTGCGCGACGACGAGAAAAAGCGCCGCGTAGAGAACGGCCACGGTGAGGACGCCGCCGGCGCCGAGCCATTCCCAGCGATCGGAGAGGAACCACCCCATCGCCACGAGCACCGTGACGGTGCCGAGCACGTACGCCAGCGTCGTCGGGTTGAAGGCCCGCGGCGCCTCGACGTCGCGGCGCGCGTGCTCGGGCGTGAGCGCGCGGATCGCCTGCGCCTGTTCGGCGCTGATGATGCCGAGCGCCACCGCCGCCTCGAGCCGCCGATCCTCGCGCTCCATCATCCCTCCCATTGCGGGCGCCCCTGCCACTCCCTCGATTTCCCGCATGCCACCGCCCGCCACGCCGCCCGGCGACCTGCCGCCCGAGGAGTTCCGGAGGCGCGCGTCGGCGCTCGTTGACTGGATCACCACATATCTGGCCGACCCCGAACGATATCCCGTGCTCTCCCGACTCGCACCGGGCGAGGTGCGCGCCTCGCTGCCCGCCGCGGCGCCGGCGCAGGGCGAATCGCTCGAGACAATCCTCGCCGACCTCGACCGTGTGATCGTCCCCGGCGCCACGCACTGGAATCATCCGGGGTTCCTTGCCTACTTCGCCAACACTGCCTCGGTCCCCGGGATCCTCGGCGAGCTCGTCAGCGCGGCGCTCAACCAGGTCGGGATCCTCTGGCGCACCTCGCCGGTGCTCGCCGAGCTCGAGCAGGTCACCACGGCCTGGCTCCGCGACGCGATGGGGCTGCCCGGCGAATGGTTCGGGATGATCACCGACACCGCGTCCACCTCCACGCTTCAGGCACTCGCCGCGGCACGGGAGATGGACCCCACCCTGGCGATTCGCCAACGGGGAATGGCGGGTCGCGCCGACTTGCCGCAGCTGCGCGTGTACTGCTCGACCCACGCGCATTCGTCGGTGGACAAGGCGGCAATCACGCTCGGGCTCGGCGCCGAGAATGTCGTGCACGTCGCGACCGACAGGGAGTTTCGCCTCCGCGCCGACGCCTTGGCCGCCGCCGTCGCCGCCGACCGCGCGGCCGGGTACCGGCCGCTCGCGG
>JBBDYC010000008.1:0-16479 GCA_040901985.1 Gemmatimonadaceae bacterium | reverse complement strand
GTCGTCGCCACGCTCGGCACGACCTCGTCCACGGCGATGGACCCGATCGGCGAGATCGCGCCGATCTGCGAGCGCGAGGGACTCTGGCTGCACGCCGACGCGGCGTACGGCGGCGTCCTCGCGCTCCTCCCCGAGCGCCGCGCCGAGTTCGCGGGAATCGAGCGCGCCGATTCGATGGTCGTCAATCCCCACAAGTGGCTCTTCACGCCGATGGACTGCTCGGTGCTCTGGACCCGGCATCCCGAGGTCCTGCGCCGCGCCTTTGCGCTCACGCCCACCTACCTCGAGACGCGCGAGCAGGAGGTGGCGCTCTCCTATTCCGACTACTCGTTCCAGCTCGGGCGCCGGTTCCGGGCCCTCAAGCTCTGGTTCGTGCTGCGCGCGTTCGGGATTGACGGGCTGGCGCTGCGCATCCGGCACCATTGCGCGCTCGCCACGACCTTTGCGGCGTGGGTCGCCGACGCGCCGGGGTGGGAAGTCGTCGCGCCGGTCGGGATGTCGGTGGTCTGTTTTCGCCATCGGCCGCCGGGAGTGACCGACGAGACGGAACTCGCGGCGCACAACGCCCGCATTCTCGACCGCGTGAACGCCGACGGCGCGGTCTTCCTTTCGCACACCAAGCTTGGTGAGGCGTACGTGCTTCGGGTCGCCATCGGGAACCTGCGGACCCAGGAGTCGCATCTGGCGGCGGCGTGGCGGCTGCTCCGCGCGGCGGCGGATTGATGGACTTGGGGGTCGGATTAACATCGGGCCGCAGCGGGCATCAAACGGGCATAACCGCGCCGGCTCCCATTCTGCCGCGCGACCAACGGCCCCTGGCCACTGGAGGCAACCCGATATGCTGAGAAGGACCGTCACCCCCGCGCTCGCCGCCCTTGCCGCCCTCGTCGTGCTGACGGCGTGCGACCTCCCGTCCGCCGGGACCCAGGCGAGCGCCGTTGTCGCCGACGACTACGCGTTGGCGATGTTCGGCGAGACCGGCACCGCGCTCGAAGGCACGATGGGCACGCAGGCGGATTCCCGGCCGTTCGACGGCCGTACCGGCCGGCCGCCGCTCCCCGAGGAACTGGCGCTGACCGACGAGCAGCGCGCCGCGATCGCCGAGCTGCGCACGGCCTTCCGCGCCGAACACGAGGAGGAACTCGATGCACTCCGCGAGATCTTCCAGGCGGCGCGCACGGCCCGGCAGTCCGGCGCGACGCGAGAGGAGGTGCGGGCCATCCTCGAGCAGGGGCGTGAGATCGCCGTGGCCCTGCGTCCGGCGCTCAAGGAACTGCACGACGCGCTCCGCGCCGTCCTCACCGACGCGCAGCGGGCCTGGCTCGACGAGCACCGGCCCCGGCGCTTCCCGAGGCCGATCGCCGGACCCTGATCAGCCCGGCTTCGTCGGCACCGCGTACTCCTCGGTCTTCGGCCGCACCGGGAAGTTGAAGAGCCGCGCGATGCGCTCGCGGAACTCGTCCATCACCTCGTAGACCGTCGGGATCACGAGGAGGGTCAGCAGTGTCGAGGTGAGCGTGCCGCCGATGATCGCTCGGCCGAGCGGCGCCCGGAAGTCGGCGCCCTCGCCGACGCCGAGCGCCACCGGCGTCATCCCGGCGATCAGCGCGAAGGTGGTCATCAGGATCGGCCGCAGCCGCACGCGGCCCGCCTCGATGATCGCCTCGCGCCTTGGCATTCCCTGCTCCTGGCCCCACTTCGCGAAGTCAATGAGCAGGATGGCGTTCTTGGCGACGATCCCCATCAGGAGGATCACGCCGATCATTGACATGATGTTGAGCGTATCGCCGGTGACCAGCAACGCCAGCACCACGCCGATCAGCGAGAGCGGCAACGACACGAGGATTGCGATCGGCTCGAGGAACGAGCCGAACTGCATCACGAGGATCAGGTACATCAGGAGGAGCGCGATCCCGAGCGCGGCGAGGATGTCGCCGAAGACCTGCGCCTGGTCGCGCGCCTCGCCGCCGAACGACCAGCGGATCCCGGCCGGAATGGTCATCGTGTCGAGTTCGCGCTCGATGTCGCTGGTGACCTCGCCAAGCGACCGCCCCGACACATTCGCCTGGACGACGATCACGTTGTCGCGGTCGAGGTGGCTGATCTTCGCGGGGCCGAGGCCCTGCGACACCGTCGCCAGCTGGCCGAGCGGCATCATCCGCACCGGCCCGCCCTGGCCGCCGACCGCAATCGGCAGCCGCTCGATGTCCTGCACCCGCGTGCGCGCCTCCGGCGCGAGCCGCACGCGCACCTTCCGGTTCTCGCCGCTCGGGTCCACCCAGTCGCCGGCGTCCACGCCGGCGAACGCCGGGCGGAGCGACTGCGCGATCTGCCCGACGGTCACGCCGAGCGCGCCGGCCAGCGCGCGGTTGAGCGTGATCTCAAGCTCGGGCTTCTGCCCCTTGGTCGAGAGCGAGAGGTCCACCGCCCCGGTGATCCCGCGCATCCGGCCGAGGACGGAGTCTGCCACCTCCTGCAGCTGGCGCGCATCGTGCCCGCGGAGCTCGAGCTGCACCTGCTTGATTGCGCCGCCGAAGCCCGACGTGAAGACGGCGACCGTGGCGCCGCCGATCTGGCGGACGTCGTTCCGCAGGATTGCGCCCAGGCGGTCCTGCGAGATCGAGCGCGTCGCCTTCGGCGTCATCCGCACGTAGACCGAGCCGAGGTCCACCGCGCCGAGCGCCTCCGAGGGATCCATCCCCTGTCCGGCGCCGATTGTGGTGAACGTGTACCGCACCTCAGGGTGCGCGCGGGCGAGGCGCGCCGCCTCCTCCGTCTTCAGTCGGGTGTACTCGAGATTCGACCCGGGCGGCGTCTCCACCTGGACCACCAACTCGGAGTTGTCGGAGATCGGGACGAACCCGAACCCACCAAACGTCGCCTGCAGCCAGAGCGCGCCGACGAGGCTCCCGACCGCGAGCACCGCCATCGCCAGCCGGTGGTCGAGCGCCCACCCGATCACCCGCGTGTAGTTGTTTGCCTGGCGGTCAAACCACTGGTTGAAGACCGTCAGCTTGCGCGAGATCCAGCTCCGACGCTCGCCCTCCTCGAGTTCGGGGTCCGGCCAGTAGGCTGAGAGCATCGGGTCGAGCGAGAACGAGACGAACAGTGAGACGAGCACCGCGCAGGCAATCGTCAGCGCGAACGGCTTGAACCACTGGCCGGACAACCCGTACATGAACGCGATCGGCACGAAGACGGCGACAATCGAGAAGGTCGTCGCGGTGACCGCGAGCCCGATCTCGTCGGTTCCCTCGTGCGCCGCGCGAAAGTGGTCCTTCCCCATCTCGACGTGCCGCACGATGTTCTCGCGCACGACGATCGCGTCGTCAATCAGGATGCCGATCGCCAGCGAGAGGCCGAGCAACGACATCGTGTTCAGCGTGAAGCCGAAGACCCAGACGGCGATGAAGGAGGCGAGCACCGAGATCGGGAGCGCGAGCCCGGTGATGACAGTCGAGCGCCACGAGTTGAGGAAGATGAAGACGACGAGCACCGTGAGCAGCGCGCCCTCGACCAGTGCGCTCTGCACGTTGGCCACCGAGGCCTTCACGCGGTCGCCGGCGTTCTGCACGACGTCGAGCTGCGTGCCCGGCGGCAGCGTCGGCCGCAGCTCGTCAATCGCCGCGAGGACCTGCTCGGCCACCGCGGTCGTCGAGTACCCCTTCGACTTCTTGATCATGATGCCGACCGCGTCGCGCCCGTTGAAGAGCGCCGCGGTGCGCGGCTCGGCGGTGCCGTCGCGCGCGGTGGCCACCTCGCCAAGGCGGATCGCGCGGCCGCCCCGCTCGGCCACCACGAGGCGGAGGAAGTCCTCCGGCGTCTCGAGCTTGCCCTTCAGCCGGATGGCCCGTTCGTCGAGCGTGCCGGCCAGCCGCCCAACCGGGACGGCGAGGTTCTGCGACTGCAGCGCGCCGACGATCTGCGCCACCGTCACGCCCGCCGCCTCCATCGCGTCGGGGCGGATCTCCACCGTGAGCTCGCGCTCGACACCGCCGACCACCGTCGCCTCGGCCACGCCGGCGATCCCGCGCAGCACGCGCGTCACGCCGGGGTCGGCGATCCGCGTCAGTGCCGGTGCGTCGAGCGTATTGGAGTTGAGCGAGAGCTGCACGATCGGCTGGTCCGCCGGGTCGAACCGCGTCAGCACCGGCTCCTTCATCTCCAGCGGCAGGTCCGAGCGGATGGACGAGATCTTGTCGCGGATGTCCTGCGACGCCTGCTGCAGGTCCTTCTCGAAGACGAAAAAGACCGTCACGTTGGCAAAGCCGTCCATCGCCGAGCCGGAGATCCGGTCCACACCGGAGATGCCGGAGACCGCCTCCTCGACGCGGTCGAGCACCTCGCGCTCGACGACGTCAGGCGACGCGCCGGGATAGGGGATCGCCACGTTGATGATCGGCTGCTGCACGTCGGGGAACTCATCGGTCTCGAGCTGGAAGAGCGCGAACAGTCCGAAGACGACGAGCGCCACCATCGAGACGACGGTGATCAGCGGCCGCTTGATCGCAAAGTCAGAGATGAACACGGGCGCGGCTCCTGGTCAGTTGCGCGCCGGCACGTCGGCCGGCGCGCTCACGCGGATTGGGGTGCCGGCCGTGATGCCGAGCGCCGCGCCGACGAGCAGCGTGTCGCCCGCCACGATGCCGGCAGTGATCTCCACGCGCTCACTGGCCTCGTCCTGCGCGCCAAGGACAACCTCTACGCGCTCGGTGGTGCCGTTGCGCACGCGGAGCACCACCGGCGTGAGCCCGCGGAGGTCCACCGCCAGCCGCGGCACGGTGAGCGTCGCGCGGGCGTCGCTTGCCACGCGTCCCTCGGCGAAGAGGCCGGCGA
The DNA here is from genome assembly GCA_040901985.1 of Gemmatimonadaceae bacterium. Taxonomy (GTDB): domain Bacteria; phylum Gemmatimonadota; class Gemmatimonadetes; order Gemmatimonadales; family Gemmatimonadaceae; genus Pseudogemmatithrix. Next base: position 11,643 of record JBBDYC010000008.1, on the reverse strand, counting down.
CCAGGCTGTTCCCCGCGTTTGGGATGCGGACGAAGAGCCGCACCTGCCGCGTCTGCGGGTCGGCTGACGGGTTGATGCTCGAGATGCGGCCCTCGAATGTCCGCCCCGGATAGCCGGTCACCGAGAAGCGGACCGGCGCGCCGACGCGGATTGCCGCGAGCTCGCTCGCCGGCACCGTCGCCTCGAGCCGCATCGTCGCCGGGTCCACCACCGTGAAGAGCGGCGAGCCCGGCGCGACCACGTCTCCCGGGTTCACGTAGCGCTCGCTGACGACTCCGTCGTACGGCGCCAGCACGTTGGTCGCGTCGAGTTGCTTCTGCGCCGACGAGAGCCGCGCGCGGGCGTCGTCGAGCATCGAGCCGGCGGCGAGGTTCGCGCGTCGCGCGTTCTCGAGGTCGCGGTCGGAGATCGCGCCGGCCGCCTGCAGCTTCTCGGCCCGCTCGAGCTCGCGCCGGGCAATGTCGGCCGACGTCTCGGCCGCGGTGTAGCCGGAGCGCGCCGAGAGGTAGCCGTCGTTGATGGACCGGTCGTCAATCTTGGCGAGCGAGGTGCCGCGCGCGACCACCGCCCCTGGGTCCCGGAAGACCTGGATGACCGAGCCCGGCACTTCGGCGCGGATCTGCGCCGTCCGCTCGGCCACCAAGGTGCCCGAGAGGATCGGCCCAGTCGCGAGCGTCGTGACCTCGGCGACGGTGATCGCCTCCGGACCGACAGCGACAACCACCGGGGCCGCCGCCGCCGCGGCATCCTCGGCAGCGTCACCGCGACCGCAGGCGGCAATCGAGAGCGTGAACGCGAGGGAGGCGAGACCGGCGGAACGAACAATGCGAGACGACATCGGGAGCTTCCCTCGGGACTTGGGCGTAGGGGGTGGAACGGTCGGAACGGTCGGAACGGTCGGAACGGTCGAGCAATCAGTGGACGACGCGGCGAGACGTGGCGCGCGCGTCAGCGCGCGGGCAGGCGAGCGCATCAGCGGACCCCTTCCGGCGCGAGCGGCAGGTCCTTCAGGAGGGCGAGCCGGAGCTTCGCGATCTCGAGGTCGCGCGCCGTGGTGACGCGCTGCAGCCGCGCCTGTTCGAGCTGGACGCGCGACTCGGTCAACTCGACCGGCGTCGAGATTCCCTCGCGGAAGCGGACCTCGGCAATGCGATACGCCTGCTCGGCCTGGGCGTCGGTGCCGACCGAAGCGAGGTACGCCGCCTGCGCCTGTTCGAGTTGCGTGACCGCGAGGAGGGCGTCGAGCTCGGCGCCGTCGCGCGTCTGCTGCAACCGCGAGCGCGCCTCGAGGAGATCCGCCTCCGCCACCATCCGCTCGCCGCTGACGCGGCCGCCGCTGAAGACGGGAAAGGCGAGGCCGAGCGACACCGTCCAGTTCGGGAAGTAGAGGCCAAGCTCGCCGGGGAGGAACGTGCCGTCGGGCGGATAGGCGAAGCGTTGGTAGGTCGAGGTCAGCTGGAGCGAGGGGAACCGCGCCAGGCGAGCCGCACGCAACGCGGCCTCCCGCGCCTCTACCTGCGCCTCCGCCTGACGAACCGTTGCGCGCGCCGCGACGCTCGTGTCGGGCGTGATCGTGCGGTCGTCCACGAGCCGGATCGGGCCCATCGTCTCGGCGACGAGCGCGTCGTCATCCCGGATCGGCGTGGTAAGGGTGAGCGGCGCCGAGAGCGGGAGTTCGAGGAGCTGCTTGAGACGGAGGAGCGCCGCCGTGCGGTTGCCGCGCGCCTGGATGGCGAGCGGGCGCTGGTTGTCGCGCGCCACGCGGGCGCGCAGGAGGTCGAACTCGCTCGCCGTGCCAACCTCGCGCGCGAGCTCGACGTGGGCGAGGGTGCGCTCGGTGAGGGCGACGGTCGAATCGGCGATTGCCTGCAGACGCTCCATCGCCACCGCGTCAAAGTAAGCCGCGGCAACGTCGAGGATGGCCTGCGCGCGCGCCGAGGCGAGGGCGATGTTGGCCGCGTCGCGGCCGGCGCTGGCGCCGGCGCGTGCAGCGCCGAGTCGGCCGGCGGTCCAGAGATGCTGCGTCGCCGAAAGCTGGAACACGGCGGTGTTCGGCGCCGCGAAGATCTGCGCCAGCGGCGAGTCCTCGATTCCGCCGCCGGAGCTGCCGGTGTCGGGCGCGAAGCGCTCGGAGATCGCGGCGAACTGGCTTTCGATCGCGCGCTGATAGCTGATGGACCCGTTCACCTGCGGCAAGCGCCCGGAGTCGGCGGCGCGCTGGTACCCGCGTGCGCGCGCGGCGCCGGCTTCGGCGATCCGCACACCGGCGTTGCGGCGCTCGGCGATCCGCAGCGCCTCGGCGAGCGAGAGCTCGGTCGGCGTCGCTTGCGCCTGCGACGGAGTCTGCGCCTGCGCGACGGCGGAGGGCGGCAGCACCAGGAGGAGCAGTGCCAACGCGGCGCCGAGGGCACGGAGGAAGAGGCGCACGTAGATCGCCGGCGCGCGTTTCGCCGGCGGGAACAAGTCAGGCATCATGTCGCGGCCCATTGCGTCGGCAAAGAGCGTGCCCTTCAGCATCGCGGCCGCGGCGTTTGCGTCCGCTGCCGAAGGGATGAAGCGGTGCTCGGCCAGTCGCTCGATGTAGGTGGTGAGCGCGCGCATGGACTCGGCGGGCTGCTCGGCGGTGGACCCGGCGCACTCCGGCCGCTCGTGCATCTCGGCCATTGCCGTGCGAATCATCCCGCGGCACTCGGTGAGGAAGACGTGGTCCTGTTCGGCCCACGCCGTGAGTTCGCGGACCGGATCCACCGGCACATCCGGTAGGACGTCGGGCGGACCGCTACGCGCGTGCTCGCGGATGGCTTCCTTGATGAGCGCATCCTTGGAGCCGAAGAGGCGAAAGAGGGTCACCTCGTTCACGCCAGCCTCGTCGGCGATGCGGCGCGTCGTCGCCCCGCGGAATCCGGCCTCGGCGTAGACGCGCGCGGCGGCGTCGAGGAGCTGCTGCTTGGTCGGTTCAGACATATGGGAGGTTCAAGTGAATACTTTCACAAAGCAAGCGACCACTTGCTTACAACGCAAGGCCCGCGTCAGTGGTTTCAGGGTGAGCGCTGGAGCGATCTTCGCGCCGAGCCGGCAATGGTTCGGTGTTTGTTCGGCATTGTCAAGGTTGCGGAACTTGGGCGGCGCTGGCTCGATTCCTCGGAGGTACTCCACGCCCAAACGCAAATGTCAAAGCAGAAGAAGCCCGCCGACCCGGCGCTCGAGCAACGCCTCACGCCGCTGCAGTACCAGGTCACGCAGTGCAGTGCCACCGAGCCCGCGTTCCGCAACGAGTTCTGGGATCACAAGGAGCCCGGCATCTACGTGGACGTCGTGTCCGGCGAGCCGCTTTTTGCCTCGACCGACAAGTTCGACTCGGGCACGGGATGGCCGTCCTTCACCAAGCCGCTCGTGGACGAGAACGTCGCCGAACACCCGGACCACGCGTACGGGATGCGCCGTGTGGAGGTGCGCTCGGCGCAGGGTGACTCGCATCTCGGCCACGTCTTCGAGGACGGACCGGGCCCCGGCGGGCTGCGCTTCTGCATCAACTCGGCGGCATTGCGGTTCGTCCCCGCCGCACGGCTGACGGCCGAGGGGTTGGGAAAGTACGCCGTGCTTTTCCCGACGATTGTGCAGGAGGACGCCAAGTGAGCGGCGGCACCGAACTCGCCACGCTCGGCGGCGGGTGCTTCTGGTGTCTCGAGGCGGTGTACCTCGAGCTGCGCGGCGTGACGGGCGTGAAGAGCGGCTACGCCGGCGGCCACGTCGCCAACCCGACGTACGAGCAGGTCTGCGGAAAGAAGACCGGTCACGCCGAGGTGGTGCAGATCAGCTTTGACCCGGCCGAGATCGGCTATGGCGACCTGCTCGACGTGCTCTTCACGATCCACGACCCGACCACCAAGGACCGTCAGGGGAACGACGTGGGGCCGCAGTACCGCTCGGTGATCTTCACGCACTCGGACGAGCAGGCCCGGACTGCCGCGGAGCGACTGGCCGCCGCACAGGCGCACTGGGACGACCCGATCGTCACCGAGGTCGTGCCGCTGGAGAAGTTCTGGCCTGCCGAGCGCGCGCACGACAACTATTTCGCGCGGAATCCCCAGAACCCGTATTGCGCCGTGGTCGTCGCGCCAAAGGTGTCAAAGGCGCGGAAGGTCTTCGTGGAAAGGCTCGCGCGCCGCTAGCACCGGGGCGTATCTTCGCGGGTCCTCCGGTCCATCCACAGGAGATCCGCGCGTGACTGCCCACCGCAGTTGGCTGCTCCGCTCGCTCGACCGCGTCGAACGCGCCGGCAACAAGCTCCCCGACCCGATCACGATCTTCGCGATCCTCGCGCTGACCGTGGTGGCGTTGTCCTGGCTCACCGCGCGGCTCGGGGTGAGCGCCATTCATCCCGGCACCGGTGCGGCGGTGACGCCGGTGGACCTCGCGACCGCCGAGGGCGTGCGGCGGATGCTCACCGAGGGCGTCCGCAACTTCACCGGCTTCGCGCCGCTCGGCCTGGTGATAGTCGTGGTGATCGGGATCGGCGTGACGGAGCGCAGCGGGCTGATCACCGCCGCGCTGCGGCGGCTCCTCCTCGTGGTCCCGCCGTCGCTGCTGACCGCGACGGTCGTCTTTGCCGGCGTGATGAGTTCGATGGCGGTGGACGCCGGCTATGTGGTGCTGGTCCCGCTCGGCGCGGTGCTCTTCCAGGCCGTCGGGCGGCATCCGCTGGCGGGACTCGCCGCCGCACTCGCCGGCGTCTCGGGCGGGTTCAGCGCCAACCTTCTCATCACGTCGCTCGACCCTCTCCTCGCCGGCCTCACCACGCAGGCGGCGCAGCTGGTGGACCCCGCCTACAACGCGCAGGTGACGGGCAACTACTTCTTCATGATCGCCTCGACCTTCCTCGTCACGGTCGTCGGGGCGATCGTGACGACGCGGATCGTCGAGCCGCGGCTCGGGCCCCCACCGGGCGGCCCGGTCGCCGCCGGCGACGAGATGCATCCGCTCACCGACGCCGAGCGCCGCGGCCTTCGCAACGCCGGCCTCGTGCTGCTCGCCGGCATCGGCGTGATGCTCGCCCTCACCGTGCCGGAACACGCCGTTCTCCGCAATCCCGAGGCGGCAGCGGAGCGCGTCATCATCCAGCTGCGCCCGTTCTTCGACAGCCTCGTGATGATCCTGATGCTCCTCTTCCTCGTGATGGGGATCGTCTACGGCCGCACCACCGGCTCCATCCGCTCCGACCGCGACGTCGCAGCGATGTCGTCGGAGAGCGTGGCGGTGCTCGGCAGCTACATCGTCCTTGCGTTCGCCGCCGCGCAGTTCGTCGCCTACTTCAACTGGTCCAACCTCGGCCTCATCCTCGCCATCCAGGGCGCCGACGGCTTGAAGGCGGTCGGATTCACCGGCATCCCACTCCTCCTCGCGTTCATCGTCGTTTCCGCGTTCATCAACCTCTTCATGGGCTCGGCGTCGGCCAAGTGGGCGGTAATGGCGCCGGTCTTCGTGCCGATGCTGATGCTGATGGGGTTCGCCCCCGAGGTGACGCAGGGCGCGTATCGCATCGGCGACTCGACGACGAATATCATCGCCCCGCTGATGCAGTACTTCCCGCTGATCATCGCCTTTGCGCAGAAGTACCAGAAGGACGCCGGGATCGGCACCGTCGTCGCGATGATGCTGCCGTACTCGATCGCGCTGATGCTCATCTGGAGCGCGTTCTTCGCCCTCTGGCTCCTCTCCGGGGTACCGCTGGGTCCCGGAGCTCCCCTCATCTACCCCGTGCCATGACCCGATCACCGATCGTCGCGCCGGCGCTCGCCATTGCGCTCGCGCTCCTCGCCACGGCCGCCTGCGCGCCACGGGAAGTGGCGGCACCGGATGCATTCCTCGACGCCCTCCGTGCACACTGCGGCAAGGCCTACGCCGGACAGATCATTGATCCGCAGCCCGCCGACACCGCCTTTGCCGGCCAGACCCTGGTGATGCACGTGCGCGGGTGCGGTGCCGAGGTGCGCATTCCCTTCCACGTGGGCGACGACCACTCGCGCACCTGGGTGCTCACGCGCACCGAGGGCGGCGTGCGGCTGAAGCACGACCATCGCCACGAGGACGGGAGCGAGGACGCGGTCACGCAGTACGGCGGCGATTCGCGTGCCGACGGGACGGCGAGCCGGATGGAGTTCCCCGCCGACTCGTTCACCGCCGCGCTCCTGCCGGCCGCGGCCACGAACATCTGGACCGTGGAGATCACGCCAACTCAGTACGTCTATCAGCTCCGACGCGAAAGCACCGGACGGCGGTTCCGGGTGGAGTTCGACCTGACGCGCCCGGTGGAGGCGCCGCCGGCACCGTGGGGCGCGACGGACCCCTGAGCGGGCGGCACTTTGGCGGTGTGCGCGCGGTAAATTGCATCCTGATGCCCACTCGCCGCCCTGCTCCCCGCCTTGCGCCCGTCGCGCTTGCGATCGCCCTGGCGCTCCTCGCGCTGGCAATCCCGTCGGCGCGCGCCGACGCGCCGCAGGGCGTGCGCCGCGGGGTCGTGCCCGATACCGCCGGCCGGCCGCTGCGTGGCGTGGAGGTGTTCGCAATCCGCACCGATCGCTCGACCCGGACCGATGCGCAGGGGCGGTACACCCTGACGCGGCTGCCGTGGGGACAGTCGGTGGTGATGGCGCGCACGCCGGGCTACCGCCCCGCCGAGCGGGCGGTGACGATCGGCGACGACGGCGCGGCCGAGCTTTCGTTCCAGCTCGGCCGCGTGATCCAGTTGATTGATACGCTGCGCATCACGTCGCACGATGGCTGTGCCGGCTACAGTATCGAGGGTTTCGAGTGCCGGGCGCGCGCGGGGGTCGGACAGTTCCGCGGCCCCAACGAGCTGCGCGCGCTTCGCGCCCGGTATTGGGCCGATATGTTCGACGGACTGCAGGGGTTCCGCCGCGTGCAGTTCACCAACCCGCGCCGCGAACTCGACTGGACGGTGATCTCGACGACCGGATGGCGGTGCCTGAACGTCGCCTACAACGGCCGCGAGCGGACGGCGCTCGAGGAGGAGATCCGGCCCGAGGAGATCTATGCGATCGAGCACTACGACGTCTACGAGAAGGTGCCGGCGATCTACAAGCGGCTCTCCTGGCCGGGCGACCGGCCAGAGCCCTGCGCGCTGATCATCTATTGGACCAAGCGCTTCGTCGAGGAGAACGCGCGCCCGTAGCGCGGTGGGAGTAGATTCGCGCCGGTGACCCTCGCGCTCGCCTTTCTCTTCGTCCTCTCCGGGGCGGCCGGACTCATCTACGAGTCCATCTGGAGTCGCTATCTCGGACTCCTCGTCGGCCACAGCGCCTACGCCCAGGTCATCGTCCTTGTCATCTTCCTCGGCGGGATGTCCGCCGGGGCGGCGCTGACCGCGCGCCTGTCGCGCCGGGTGCGCGAGCCACTGCTCTGGTACGCCGGCGTGGAGGCGCTCGTCGGCCTCTTCGGCCTCGCGTTCCACGCCATCTTCGGCGTGGCGAGCGCGTTCGCGTACGACACGCTCTTTCCGGCGCTCGCCGGCGGCACGCTGCTGCTCGTTGCCAAATGGTCGCTCGCCGCGCTTCTGATCCTCCCGCCCTCGGTCCTCCTCGGCGCGACGTTCCCGCTCCTCGCCGCCGGTGTGCTCCGCCGCCTCGGCGACGCCGACGCGCAGTGCGCCGCCAGCGGCCGGACGCTCGGGTTGCTCTACTTCGCCAACTCGCTCGGCGCCGCAGCCGGCGTGCTCGTCGCCGGCTTCTGGCTGATCAGGCTCGTTGGGCTCCCGGGAACGCTCCTCGTGGCGGCGACACTCAACCTGTTCGTCGCGCTGGCGACCTTCGGCCTCGTACGAATGGAGCGGGACGACGTGGAGGAGGATCTCCAGGACGGCGCCGCGCTGCCGGGTGCGTCCGCGCCCCTCCCCGACTCCGGCACGGCATACGCGGCCGCGCACTGGCGACTCCTCCTCGCCGTCGGCTTCGGCACCGCGGTGGCGTCGTTCATCTATGAGATTGCCTGGATCCGGATGCTCTCGCTCGTGCTCGGGAGCGCGACGCACTCGTTCGAGCTGATGCTTTCCGCCTTCATCCTCGGCCTCGCGATCGGCGCCTGGTGGATCGGGCGATACGCCGACCGGGTGGACGACCCCGTGCGCCTGCTTGGGATCGTGCAACTGGCGATGGGGATGCTCGCGATCCTGACGCTCGCCGTGTACCTGGACGCCTTCCACTGGATGGCGGCGCTCCTCGACGCCGTGGAGGAGAACGACCGCGGGTATCGGCTCTTCAGCCTCGCGCGCTATGGAATCGCGCTCGCGGTGATGCTGCCGCCGACGATCTGCGCGGGAATGACGCTGCCGTTGATCACCCGGGTGTTGCTCGGCGCCGGCAACGGCGAGCGCGCGATCGGGGCGGTGTACGCGTGGAACACGCTCGGCGCGATTGTCGGCGTCACGCTCGCTGCGCTCGTCCTGATGCCGGCGGTCGGGCTGCGGGCGATGCTGATCATCGGCGGCGCGCTCGACATCGCGATTGGCGTCGCGATCCTCGTCCTGCGCGCGCGTGACGTGCCGGCGATCGGCCGCACCACCGGCCTCGCCGCGGCGGCCGGCGCCCTCGTCGTGCTCGGCGCGGTGATCTCTCCGGCGTTCGATCCGGGGATCCTCGTCAGCGGCGTCTTCCGCTACGGCACCGTGCCGGCGCGCGGCGCGCGGACAATCGTCCACTATCGCGACGGGCGCACCGCGACGGTAAGCGTCCAGTTCGGCAGCGACAGCGGCTTCACCATCGCGACCAACGGCAAGCCCGACGCCTCGGTCACCCGCATCTGGTACGACGCAGTGCCGCCCGAGGGCGCCCGCGAGGCGCTGCGGAGCGACGAGTCCACCCAGGTGCTCCTGGCGCTGATCACGCTCGCCCACGCGCCGGCGGCGCGCGACGCCGCGGTGATCGGTCACGGCTCGGGGATGTCGTCGCACTTCCTGCTCGGCAGCGAGACGCTGGAATGGCTCGAGACGATTGACATCGAGCCGGAGATGATCGAGGCCTCGCGCGTCCTGATGCCGGCCAATGTGCGCGTCTTTGACGACCCGCGCTCAACGTTCGTGGTGGACGACGCCAAGTCGCACTTCGCCGCCGGCGGCCGGCGCTACGACCTCGTCCTCTCCGAACCGTCAAACCCGTGGGTGAGCGGCGTCTCGGCGCTCTTCACCGACGAGTTCTACGCGCGGGTCGCCCGACATCTCACGCCCGGCGGTGTCTTCGGCCAGTGGATCCACCTCTATGAGAGTGAAGATCGGCTCGTGCTGGGCGTGGTGCGCGCGCTGGCGCGCAACTTCCGGTCGTTCGAGCTCTTCCTCACCAACGACCTGGACCTACTGATTGTCGCGTCCAACGCCGAGCGCCTGCCGCGGCCGGATTGGTCGGTGCTGGCGCTGCCGGACGTGGCGCGCGACCTCGAGCGGTTCCGTCCGCTCTCGGCCACCGTGCTCGACGCCACGCGGCTCGTCACGCGCGCCGAGCTCGAGCCGCTGCTCGGCGACAGCGGCGAGGTGAACTCGGACTTCTACCCGCACCTCGACCTCGGCGCCGAGCGCGCGCGCTTCCTGCGCGGCGAGGCCCACGGCTTTTCGATGCTGCCGATCGAGCGCTTCGACCTGGCCGCCGCGCTCGGCGAACGGCGGATCGGCTGGATTGGCAGCGCCCGGCCGGCGCTCAGCCACAACCGATTCACCGCACAGGCGGTCGGGGCGCGCCTGCGCGCGGGCGAAGTGGTTGCGCTCACCGACACCGCGAGTGAAAGCCGCCGGTTGCAGAGCGCACGGCTCCGCGACCAGCGACTCCGGCTCGAGCTGGCGAGCGGGCGTCCGCCGGTGGACTGGCCGCTTTGGTTCGCCGAGGTCGTCCAGGTCGAACGCGACCGGCATCAGGGGACGATCGGCGTTGCCGACAGCGCGTGGTACCGCGGGGTGGAGCGGTATATGGAAGCGCAACGCGCGCCGAACGATGCACGGGCGGCGCTGCGTTTTCTGCGCGCCGCCGTGACGTACGACTGGCGTGGTGCGGCGCGCGAGACCGACCTGCTGCTGAAGGCGCGCAACGAGGGGCGGGCGTGGCTCCCGATTGGGCTCTTCTTCGACGCCGCGGTGCTTTCACACTTGCGATCAGGCGATGTGCAGGGAGCGCGAACGCTCTATGCGCGGCTGGTGAACGCCTCCGGGCGCGATGCGACTGATATGCGATCGCAACTGCTTGGCGCGCACGTGACAGCGGCTGAGCAGGCGATGAACGCCGGCTCGGCTCCCGCTTCATCTCCTCGCTGAACGCGGATTCCCGTGTAGAGCCCAGACGCTTGGCATATCCGGGTCTTGCGAGAGTAGTTCAGGCAGGACAGATTCGGCTCAGATTATAATTATTTACGCAGTTTATGTCATTTATCGACGCGTAACAGGCCTCTACGGACTGAGCCAATCTGCGATGCCGCACGAGCTGAATCCGTCATCGGGCGGTGGCTATAGCAGGGGCGCAGCCCGCCCTCGCGAAGGGCTTTCGGCCTTGCTGCTCAAGACTTCTAATCGCGAAATGCAGCGCCGACTTGATCGTGCGCGCGCGTTCGCCGACGACGACGACGCGATGCTAGTAGAAGGCGAGTCAGGGACAGGCAAATCAGCGTTTGCTCGATACCTTCACAGCGTGTCACCCCGAAGGAACGGGCCGCTGGCTGCCGTCGCCGTCAGCGGCCTGCCGGACGAGCTCGTTCATAGCAGTCTCTTCGGACACCGGCGGGGCGCATTCACCGGTGCAACGCACGACCGGCCCGGTCTCTGCGTTCAGGCCGAGGGCGGGACGTTCTTCCTCGACGAGATCGGCAAGACGTCGCCAAAGATCCTACCCCTGCTCCTGGAGCTAGTCGAGGATCACCGGATACTGCCACTCGGCACCGACCTCTACAGGAACGTGAATTGTCGCTTCATCTCCGCCAGCAACGTCCCGCTGGCGACGCTGGTTGAGCGGGGCGAGTTCCTTCCCGATCTCTACCAGCGATTGATCGCTTTGTCGGTACGCTTGCCCGCGCTTCGCGAGCGTCGCGAGGACATCCCCGGCATCTTCGCTTGGCTTCTCGAGCATCGAATGCAAAAGAAGGCAGTACTGCAGAAAACACCGACGGTGCATCCCGAGCTGCTGCGACTAATCATCGAGGACCCGTGGCCAGGGAATATCCGGGAGATGACTTCATTCACTTCGCGGCTTGTGCTCCTATATCATGACCTTTCAGAGTTCACGCCGGACCACTACTTCACAGAGCGGGATCGCGTTGTCCCCGCAGTGCGGACGGACCTCAGCGGAAGTGGTTCCCCGCTGGCGCGGGCGCCACGGGCAGGCGGAGAAACCAATATCGAGGCGGCGCGCAGGCTCGGGATCCATCGCTCGACGCTTTACAGACGGAAGAAGCGGATTCCTCCGGACGCGTAGCTGAACCAGCTGGTTCGGGGGAGTACTACGGCGGTGGGTTCGCCTGGCCTGTATTGTATGACGGTGATGCCAGGTGCTTGGTGACTGGAATCGGTGCCGTTCACGCAGGAGGACCCGATCGGGCTCGCGGGGGGGGATGAACCTCTACGGATATGCCGCAGGGGATCCGGTCAACTTTGCCGAT
>JBBDYC010000007.1:0-119656 GCA_040901985.1 Gemmatimonadaceae bacterium | reverse complement strand
AGGAGCTAACCCACGAGGGATCGGGGGGCCAGCCCAGTCATAACTTCTATACCGACTTCCCCGACTTTCATCACGTGCCTAGGGCTCACACACCAAAGTCCGTAGAGACTGACCTCCTCACGTTGAGCCGTCGGCGCTGTGCTCTATGCTTTGGCTTGAACGGTCAGTCACGGCCACGTCAGGGCCAGATTGCTCACGTCGATCGCGACGCATCGAATAACGCGCTCCACAACCTCGCTTGGCTGTGTCTCGATCATCATGACGAGTACGACACTAGGCGCAGCCAGTCGAAGGGATTTACGCCTGATGAGCTGAGCCGCTACCGCGAAGAGCTTTACAGCTTCCTAAATCTTCAGCGGCGGGCCCTTGAACCCACCAGCACCTCGGCGCGTCTCTCGCCGGAGGCCCTCAAGCTCGCTGCGCACATCAATGCGACTTCCCTGAATGGCCACAAATTCGATCCCCAGTTGCGCTTGGACGCCATCGAGGCAGCGACTGGCCTCACTCCGGAGGACTCTGAGATTGCTGTCGATGAGTTGCGCCTGTACTCGCTCATCGAGATTGGCGGCTCCCGTGACTACATCTACGCAACCAACCGCTTCTTTTGGGAGACCGATCCGCTCTTCCGTGATTGGGATCCGGTAACTGATGCCTCAGAAGTGGCACGCGCTCTTGTCGCGGCTACGTCGGACTTGGTTGAGATGACCCTTCTCGCATCCCAGCTGGCCTGGCCACCGCGAAGGCTGAATCCGGCGGTCAGCCTTCTCGTCGAATCGGGAAATGCCTCGGGGCAGGAGGTTCTGGGCAGCGCGGCCTACTGTGTCAGAGCGATCCGACGGAGCGCGGGAACGAAGCGGTACGTGAGAGAGCTGGACAGAAGCTGATTCCAGTCTCGCGCGTGCGGAATCGGGACACTTGTTGCCGAAGAGCGCGGATGCGGTAGAGGATTGTGTGGTCGCTGCTCAACTCTACAGACCGCCCGCAGATGCCCAACATTCGCATCAGAAGTATACGTGAGGTCGGCTACGTTTTCGCATTGCGCGCCGCTATCGATGTATGCCAACTTTCCTATGCAGTCTCGGAGCGTCAGACATCTCTCTCGCATCGACATCGCGGACTTGCCAGCGCACGTTGCAGGCGTACGTCAAGATCCCACGTTGCGAGTCGCCGCATCCGCCATTCGCTCGCAGTAGGTGATGGCAAGTTCTTCCTGAGAAAGCCCCGAAAGCAAGTCAATATCCGGGTGGTCTTTCATGAACTCTAAGAGGCGCTCCCGCGAGGACTTGCTGTACGACTCGTAGAAGAAGTCATACAAGTCGAGCGCATCCTTTGCGCGGCGGGACGACGGCGAGTACGCGCCGAAGAATGTGTCGGGATGCCGCTCGAACGCGGCTACCTCCGCCGGCGTTAGAGGACACGTCACCACAACCCGCTGACCGTTGACGAGGCGGTACACGCCTATGGCATTCGACGCTTTCGCATTCGCCGTAGCGGACTCGAGAACGCCCACCACTTCCTTTCCGTCGGGTCCGGGAATCAAGTATCTGTTCCCGATGATAAGGCGAGGTGTCTCTGAATCACCAAACGCGAACTCCGGAATCTCGCCGTCGAAGGTCATAGGGATTTCTTGATGACGTAGCATCGAGGCGAGAAGGTCATAGATCTCTCTATGCGAGTCTCGCGCTAGCCGCGCTTCCCGAATCGTCATTGCAGAGTCCATCTTGAAATCCGCGATTTTGAATCCCTCCGCAGCGAATGCCAAGCCAACGTATGGCGCGTTCAAGTACGCCTCATACGGCTCACTCGTGACAACAACGTAGGCCGGAGGCGCGGGCGCTCCGGCGATCTTCATCTTGTCCTCTCGACCGCGAATGCTGGCCAAGGCGTCCTTCAACCAGGGCAGCGCCTGGTACGGATCTCTCGATGCGGCGCCACGGGCGTCGACATTGACGTCAATGAAGACGATTCGCGGATGGGTGCTCGCCTTCTTCAAGGCTGCGTGCAGCTGGTTGCTGACGCCGAACTTCTGTTTGTTTGGCTGACGATGCTTTGCCTCGACGGAGAACGACCGCCCTGAAGCGCGGTGCGTCGCAACAAACTCGCAGTGAGTAGTTGTAATACCTGTTTCCTCCTCGAGTGCTAGCTGGAAGCCCGTTTGGATGAACCAGGCCGCCACCGACGTCTCATAGAGAGCAGGCCAGAACTGGTGCGCGTTTCGGAGGCGCTTGATCAGATGCTCCTGAAGTGCCGCGTTGTGCGCGAGCAAGTACAGGTTGTACGCCAGACCTAGGTACGCTGCCGACGCACCGGTCATCGTCGCAGTTTGTATGGACCGTTCCGGTACCCAGTGAGCCCTGCGCAGCTCCCTTACGGCCGCGTACAAGCGGAACAACGGGTGTTGAGACGCCGGTGGCTTCTTCAGCTCCTCAGAGCCCCAGTCCCTTCCAAGGACGCGTGGGAGATACTCAAAGAGAAAGTCATGGAACGTGCGCCAAGTTTTCGACCACAGGACTTGCGACCCAACGGCCACGAAGCGATAGCCTTGGAACTCGGCGGTAATGATCGGCCTTCCGAGTCCCTGCTGCTTCTCGCGCTGCAGTTGCTGCGCGCGATCTCGTTCGACGAATTCCGCAAGAGACTGGTCGTCAACCGAGGCATAACGATGAGTTAGGACCGCCGCTCCGTGACACTTCTTCCATTTCCTTCCACTTCCGCACGGGCAAGGATCGTTTCGGCCCGGCGGCTTCTGCGTACTGGGAATATTGGTCATTGAACGGCCTGTCGTTTGCAGCAGTCGACAGCCTCCCGATGCGCCCGGTGTACTTCGGCACAGCACTCACCTCTCTTTAATGCCCGTTGCGCGAAGCCCTTGCCAACGGCAGTCCTGCGCGCGAGTATCTGACGCGCTTCCACCAAGACGCAGAACTCCCAGGTCACGCGACAGCTTCGCGTTCGTCGCGCACATCTTGGCCCATCGGCATTCGCGGGCCGATGGGTCCAGTGCAACGGCGGACGCGGTTCGGGGTGTCTTCGGGACATTTCCGAAGACTAATCAGCGAGCGTCTGCGCGGCAAACGTTGCTCGCACTGTAGCAGCGACGCGGTATAACGAGGCTTGCTGCCGGCGGCCGTGGGTGCGGAAGCGGGTGGGCGGCCACGCCTTCATTTTGGGTTGGTGGGGCGTGGCCGCCCACCCGCATTTCACTGGAACGGCCGCAGCAGGAGCTGACGTGATGCCGACCTGCGCGAATGACTGATTTGATTCACATCGAGCCTGACGACGAGTTCGTCGCGAAGCTGCGTGAAGAGCTCGCGCGCACTTCGCCATCGCGCAAGCGCCAGATTGCGGAGAAGGTCGTCCTCGCCGCCCTTGGGAGCATTCCCTGGGTCGGTGGAGTCCTAAGCGTCGCTGCTGCGGTGCCTGGCGAGAAGCGCGCCGGTCACGCAGACGATCTCCGCACTAAGTGGCTGGAGGAGCACCAGCGCAAACTTCGGATTCTTCGCGAGACACTCGAGGAGATGCAGCGTCGCTTCGATACCCTCGGCGACACGGTTTCAGAACGTGTGGAGAGCGAGGAGTATCTTGCTATTGTTCGCAAGACGTTCAAGACATGGGACAACGCGGACACAGCCGAGAAGCGTGGGTACGCCGCCAATCTTGTTACGAACGCCGCGGGCACTCGCGCCTCCGCTGACGATGTCGTAAGACTGTTCATCGAGTGGCTGGACACCTACCACGAGTCGCACTTCGCGGTGATTCGCCACGTCTACGCGAACCCCGGCGCTACGCGCTTCGACATCTGGTCGACGCTCTACGGCGATCTACCGCGAGAAGACTCGGCCGAGGCCGACTTATTCAAGATGCTGATCAGTGACCTCAGCATAGGCCGAGTCATTCGCCACGAGAGGGACGTCAACGCCTTGGGACAATTCGTTCGTAAGCGGCCCGCCAAGAGACGTGGCCCCGCACCTGCGACGCTGGAAACTGCATTCGACGATGAAAAGCCGTACGTATTGACCGAACTCGGCAAGCGTTTTGTCCACTACACGCTCTCAGATGCGGTGGGGCGTTTGGCGGACGGAGCGGCATAACGACGCTCGCTACCGGCTCGGCGTGCCGACGGACGCGAACAAGCACTTGCGGTCTTTATTCGGTTTCGCTATCCATTCGGGTGACCCCTTCAGGAGCCATTCGATGCCTAGGCAGACCAGTAGGACTGCAGCTTCCCGCGCAGCTCGGGTCCTCGCAAACCAAGCGTCCACTTCAGCCGAACGTTCAGCGGCGGCGAGTGCGCTCACCCAACATCGCAGTGCGGTCGAAGTGACGAGTGAGCGCGCAGCGTCGCGAGCGTCAGCCGTGCTCCGCGACCCGCACTCGACACCTGCCGAACGCTCTGCTGCAGCGAGCGCACTCTCGCAGCGTGCCGACAAGTAGGCCCACACGACCTCGACTCCTTGCGTTTCCGGGAGGCTTTCAATGCAGAGTCCAAACGTGCGAACGTCAATGATCGATGAGGCCAGAACGTTCACGTATAACGTGCTCGCCTATCGACGCCTAAGTCGCATCGAGATGCTTCAGGCAATCGCGATGTACAGGTCGCAACCGAGCGTGCGGAGAAGGAAGCACCCACCTCGAAATGGCTCTGTAACAATCATTACCGTTCACGGCGCAACGGACTGAGGTTGGGTCGCCTCGAAGATGGGGCACGACGACGCGTGCTTCCGATAAGCGCAAACGCAGTAGGGATTGCGGCTGGAGCAAACGTGATGCCGACGGCGACAGATTCTATCAAGAGGACACATGAAGCTGGACTACGGGCTGGTTCGAGAAATCCTCCTCGCGATGGAGGCGGCGCCTGCCAACACCTATCCGGAGCTGCAGCTAGAGGATCGCGAAGACGATGACGTCTTTGAGCATGCAGAACTCCTGATGGAAGCGGGGCTTATCGAAGGCAAAGCTCATCATGGAGGCATGGGTGAGGCGCGTGTCGTTGCAGTTCACCTCGAGCGGCTCACGTGGGATGGCCACCAGTTTCTTGCGAATGCGAAGAATGAAACACTTTGGCGCAAAGCGACCGGCATCGTCGTTGAGAAAGGCGGAAGCGTTACCATACGATGTGTTAAAGGAGCTCTTGAAGAAACTCGCATTCCAGCAATTAGGACTGGACTCCCCGTGATTGCGGCATAACGACGCTTGCTGCCGATGAACGCGGTGCGGATTGGGTTGGGCGGGGCGTCCGTGATGACCTAGGCTTGGTTGCGGACGCCTTGCCAAACCCTTTTATATGAGCGTTCACAGCGGAAGCCCACGTTAGATTTCACCCGTTGCGCCTTCGAGAAGCCTTCGGCATCATCAGCCGGCCTGCAAGTCCGTCCTCCTACAGCCGATTACACAGTTGAGAAGAAAAGTAGCGCACTGGACAAATCCCTCGGTGCTGCTCCTGGCGACCACCGCTGATCCGGTCCAGGAGGTGATCGAGCGCGCGAGAGAGGTTGTCTACCGCGCGCTCGAATCCGGCTGGTCAGGGCCTCCTTTTGAGCCGATGAACCTCGCTGAGCACCTAGGTATTGCTGTCGTCCCCAAGGAGGACGTTCGCGACGCTCGGATCGTCGCGGTGGGACGGGAACGCTTCCGGATCGAGTACAATCCCAATCGCCCCCTACATCGCGTGCGATATTCGCTGGCGCATGAAATTGCCCACACACTCTTCCCAGACTGCGCAGACGTGGTCAGAAATCGTGGGCTCTATCACGAATCAACCAGCGATTCTTGGCAACTCGAAGCTTTATGTAACATCGCCGCGGCTGAAATCCTGATGCCGGCTGCCAGCCTTGCAGACGTCGAACTGGCTGAAGCTACGGTTGAGGACCTCATGGAAGTGCGCACACGCTTCGGTGTATCGGCCGAGGCTTTGCTAATACGCCTTACCGAACTCACCGAAGCCAAATGCTATATGTTTTGCGCGTCATCAGCGCAGGTGGGCGCCCGCTATAGAGTGGACTACGGAATCTCTTCAGCTACATGGGATCGTGGCGATGCAACCGGAGTCCTGCTCCCCCTCAAATCACACGTGACTGAATGCTCCGCGATCGGCTTCACTTCTCGTGGGCAAGAAGCTTGGCAACAGGTCGACCGCCTCCACGTTGAATGTGTGGCCATTCCGCCATATCCAGGTACGCGGGTACCTCGCGTTGTAGGCTTGGCACTTCCCCCTGGAAAGCACGCTACGGCTGGCAAGCTCCTAAGCTACGTCACTGGAGATGCGACTCAGCCACGGGGCGACCAACCGTGTCTTCTCGTGCACGTCGTCAACGACGCGACGCCCAGTTGGGGCGGTCGCGGCTTTGCAATGGCAGTAAGGGATCGCTGGCCGCATTTACAGAAGGATTTCGCTGAGTGGGCGCGAGTCCCGGGCAATCTTGCGCTAGGAAGCGTCCACTTTAGTCAAGCCGATGATCGCGTGACGGTCGCGAGTGTAGTCGCACAGAAGGGTTATGGGGACGGCAAGCGTCCCCGTATTCGATACGGAGCTCTCCGGCAAGGTCTCATCGACATCGCCGCGGAAGCATCGCGCACTCAGAAGTCGCTTCACATGCCCCGCATCGGAACGGGACAGGCAAGGGGGGCGTGGGATGTTGTCGTAGACATGATCAAACAGACAATCTGTTCACGGAGAATCCCCGTAACCGTGTATTCTCTGCCCAACGCGCCCGTGATGCAAGAATCCCAAGTTAGCCTGTCGCTATTCTCAGGCTAATGATCGATGGCTAAGCAGATCGTCCTATTATCCGGTCCGGTGTCGGGGGGCAAGAGTACATTAGCTCGGGCCCTGTCGGAACGCTTCGGATGCAGAGTAGTGAGAACCCAAGAATTGATCCGCTCTGCTGATCCGCAAGTTGCGCATGAGCGGTCTGGACTCCAACTCGCGGGAGAGCTTCTCGACAAGCGGACCAGGGGTGGCTGGGTGAGTCGCGAGCTATCAAAGATCGCCCTTACTCTTCCACCCGACAGCCTCCTTATAGTCGATTCCGTCAGGATTAAGGAACAGATCGCTGCGGCTCGCCAGGCATTTGGACCTCGTGTGGTTCATCTTCACCTGACGGCTCCAACCCTAGTGTTGGAGAGGAGGTATAGAAAGCGCCGCACGTCGATGAAGGAGTTATCCAGCTATAAGCTGGTGCAGAAGAACCGTACAGAAGCGCAAATCGAACAGTTGGCAGAGATTGCAGACGTGGTAATTGATACGGATCGCTGTTCAGCGGATGACGTTGCCGTTCGCGCCGCGAGCCACCTCGGGTATTACGGCAGATCCTATGTTCCACTCGTGGATGTGCTGGTAGGCGGAGAGTACGGAAGTGAGGGAAAGGGGCATATAGCAGCGTATCTCGCACCGGAGTACGACATACTCATTCGTGTGGGCGGTCCCAATGCCGGACATACGGTTTTTGGTGATCCGCCGTACACCCATCATCAACTTCCTTCCGGAACCACTAGGGCGGCAGAGGCGCAACTCGTCATCGGTCCCGGTGCAACAATTGACGTAGACAAACTAACCAAGGAGATTGCCGATTGCGGTGTGTCTCGAGACCGGTTGGCTATCGACCCTCAGGCAGTGATCATTACCGAACAGGACAAGGTCTTTGAGAGAAAGAAGCTCGTAGGTAGCATTGGGTCCACCGCTCAAGGCGTCGGGAAAGCGTCGGCCCGTAGAATACTAAGGGGGGCTGGGGGGAAGGTTTTGCTCGCCCGTGACATCGCCGCGTTGAAACAGTATGTCCACCCTGCTAGAGACGTTTTGGATGAGGCCTTCTATCGGGGGCGAAAGGCATTGTTGGAAGGGACTCAGGGCACCGGACTGAGTATCTACCATGGCCACTATCCGTACGTCACTTCCCGAGACACTACCGTGAGTGGGTGTCTTGCAGAGTCGGGCATCGCCCCGACACGTGTTCGCAAAGTCATCATGGTGTGCCGGAGTTACCCGATTCGCGTAGGGGGCGCGTCCGGTCCGATGACGACCGAGATCTCCTGGCCCGAGGTATCGAGGCGATCTGGGATCCCTGTCCGGTCGCTGCGGGTTGCAGAGCGAACGTCGACAACCCGCCGTAAGCGAAGAGTCGGTGAGTTCGATTGGGTTCTGCTTCGCACGGCAGCCTCCCTCAACGCACCCACTGACATTGCTCTCACATTCGTTGATTACCTCAGCGTCGATAACCGCAAGGCGCGGCGCTTTGAGCAGCTGCGCCCCGAAACAATTCGTTTTATCGTGGAGCTTGAACGAGTCGCGGCTGCACCCGTGTCATTAATCTCGACTCGCTTCGACTACAGAAGCATCATTGATCGGAGAGCATGGTGACGCTTGAGGAGCTACTCAAAACATATCCGACCCTTTACCACATGGCCGAGGACGGTAGTTGGGTAAGCATCGAGCGCTTTGGCCTGCTAAGCACGATAGCTCTACTAGACCTGTTTGAGATCTACGGCGAAGACCGTGACAAACTCTTGTCCGAACATCGTCCCGACTCGGTCACCATTCGCCACCCGGATCACGGTGTAGCGGTGATCAGGGATCAAAAACCAATGACGGAGAATCGTCTCGCCCACTGTCTCATGGACGGGATTACGCCACGAAAGTGGTATGAGTTGATTAATCAGCGCGTGTTCTTCTGGCTTTCAGAAGAAAGGCTCCTTCGACTGCTGTCGGCGAGGGCGTACCGCGGAAGGGCGCACACAGTTCTTCACATCCATACGCGCCCCCTCGTGGAGGCGTACGCTGACTCGATTGAGCTAACACCGATCAATAGCGGGAACACGCTGCCTGTCGGTAGGTCCCGTGGGCGTGACACATTCCGAACAATCGCCGATTATCCGTTCGATGCAATGTGCCGCACACGAAAGGCGCAGGATGCGGTGGCTGAACTGAGCGTACTGTATGGCGTGCCGAACATTCGAGACTTTGTTACCCGCGTTGAACGGCGGCAGGCAAATAGCTTGCTCAATACACTGGTACCATAGCGGCGTCGACAGGTGAAGTCTGACGAGCATATGCAGCTGTCACGCAGGTTCGGTCGAAGTACTTGCGCTCGTATATGTTAGCGGTTCGCACAAGAGTACCCGGCTGGATGGGCGCGCAGCTGATGTGTAACGCTCTATCCCGACTAGAGGAATCTGCGCGTCTTCAAGTCCACGGAGTACTTTCGATACACCCAGCTACGGCCCGACCGTGCCCAGGTCCGCGATGAGTGGATCCAGCGCGCCATCCAAGCGCCGGAGTCCGAGGCGGTCCGAGAAGATGGCCGAATTCGCCGCTGGGTATGCATTCCAAAGAAGGCTCGCCATGTGACGAACTGTTCTCCGGAGCACTCGCACGAGCGATGTGGATGTTGCCGCCGCGTTGATGAGTCGCTGGCCCGCACCCACGCAATTCAGAAGTGTTGGTCAGTTCCGGTCGCGCGCGGCTCGTCCGGTGCGGACTGGCTCAATGCGCGTTCGTCAGGTCGTCGACTTTTAGGTGGGGATCAGCCTGGAGCGGTAGACCGCTGGCGTGAGTCGGTGCCGGATGCCATTCTCCCTGCGTGACCGATCCGCTCTTCACGGCCAAGGAAGCCGCTGGCAAGCTCAGGGAACTCACCGTCCGCTGGGCAGGCGTCGAGGCCAACGAGCGCGCCTCGTTCCAAACTTGGTTCCTCCAGTTTTGCGAAGCTCTCGGCGTCCCTGCGCCCGCGACGCCCACCGACGACTACCGCTTTGAGCTCCCTGTCCGTGTTGTGGATCGCGACGGCGAGCTGGCCACCAACTACATAGATGCCTGGCACGCCGGCCACTTCGCGATGGAGGCGAAGATGTCTGAACCCGGTCGCGCCAACGACACATTGCTTCGCAAGGCGTTCGGGCAGGTGCGCAACTACGCCTCGCACGTTTCTGGTACGCCGCCACCGTACTTGATGGTGGTGGATGTCCCCCGCACCCTCATTCTGTGGGATCGGTGGAGCGGGAGTTACGGTGATTTCGGCGCGGGCCGCCACATAGCCCTTAGCTCGCTGCACGAGCGAGTCGACGACGTCGCTCTCCTTCAGGACGTATTCGCCCGCCCTGCTGCTCGCGACCCGCGCGGGTGGGCGAAAGAGGTGACAAAAGATATCGCCGGTCGGTTGGCCGCCCTCGCGGCGGCGCTCGAGGGGCGCGGGCTCGATCAGGAGCGGGTCGCGCGCTTTCTGATGCGCGCGGTGTTCTCGTGCTTTGCCGAAGATGTGGGCCTGCTCCCTGACCAACTCTTCCGCAAGACTCTCGAGGCCGCGCGCGGCTCCGGTGATCCCGCGCGTCTCAAGGCGGCGCTCGAACTGCTCTGGAGGACGATGGACGAGGGCGGGATGTATGGCGCGGAACTGTTGCATCGGTTCAATGGGCACTTCTTTAAGACGCGCGAGGCGCTCCCCCTCGAAGCATCGGATGTCGCACTACTAATTGAGGCCGCCTCCTACGATTGGTCCCGCGTGGAGCCGAGCATCTTTGGCACGCTACTCGTGCGCGCGCTCGACCCTGAGGAGCGACACCGGCTTGGCGCAGAGTACACGCCGCGCGAGTACATCGAGCGGTTGGTGGAACCGACGGTAGTGGAGCCCATTCGCGAGCGGTGGACGGCCGTGCAGGCAGTGGTATTGCAGATCATCGACGAGAGCGGGAAGAAGGCGCCGCAGATCAAGAGGGATCGCACGGCGGCGATCAAGGAGTTGGTGGAGTTCCACACGTGGATGCGCGGACTGCGCTTTCTCGACCCCGCGTGCGGGAGCGGCAACTTTCTCTATGTGACGATGGCGGCGGTAAAGCGCATTGAGCACGAGGTGTTGAACGAGATTCAGCGGCTGAGCGGCGGGCAGGGCGGGCTGGTATTGGACGAAGTGCATCCGCGGCAGTTCTTTGGTATCGAGATCAAGCCGTGGGCAAGGGAGATTGCGGAGCTGACGCTGTGGATTGGCTATCACCAGTTCTGGCGAGAGACGCACGGTGGGCGGACGCCGCCGAATCCGATTCTTGAGGATACCGGGACGATTGAGTGCCGAGATGCGGTGCTGGCGTACGACGCGGTGGTGCATAGGCCGGAGAAGGATGTGCCTGATCCTACGCCTCGTGTGAAGCATGCCGTGACTGGGAAGCTCGTGCCTGATCCTGACGCGAAGTTGCGGTACTACGAATACGTCAATGCTCGGCCTGCGGAGTGGCCCGATGCCGACTTCATCGTAGGCAATCCGCCATACGTAGGAAACAAGCGGATGCGCACGGCGCTTGGTGATGGCTACGTCGAGGCGTTGCGCGCCGTGCGCGGCGACATCTCCGAGGGCGTGGACCTTGTGATGTACTGGTGGGCGGAGGCCGCTCGGCGAGTGGCCGATGGGCGTGTACAGCGGGCTGGCTTGATCACCACGAACAGCATCGTGCAGAAGTCGAATCGCGCGGTGGTTTCCGCTGCTGCCGAGCGAGGCGCCAGAGTCACGTGGGCTATCGCGGACCATCCGTGGGACGGGGATGGCGATTCTGCGGCGGTTCGCGTTGCGATGACAGTGACTGCGCTGCGGCCCGAGCGCGCGACGGCGCTGACTGTGGATGAAGCAGCGCACGTTCTGAGGACGCGGGAAGTGGAGCGACTGAATGCGGACCTCACCGCGCATGCGGATGTCAGCAGCGCCGTCGAACAGGCGCTGCTCTCTAACAGCGGGATCTGCCATCAGGGCTTCAGCCCACAAGCGAGCGGATTTCTTCTTGATAGGGCCGAGGCGCTCGAGTTGCTCAAGGAACCGCGCAACCGCGATGTCGTTCGGCCATTCGTCAATGGGCGTGACCTCACGCAGCGGCCGCGTGATGCCTTCTCCATTGACTTCGCGTTGCGCACCGAGGTTGAGGCCCGTGAGTACGCGGTTCCATTCGACATCGTCAGGTCGCGAGTTCAACCAGATCGCGCTACCAACAAACGCGCCTCGTACCGCGACCTATGGTGGCGGTACGGCGAGGCGCGGACAGGACTGCGCGACGCCACAAGCACTCTGAAGCGTTTCATCGCCACGGCCTACGTGGCGGCTCACCGCACGTTTTCGTTCGTCAACTCAAGCGTGGCGCCCGACGACTCCATCGTTGTGATCGCAGTGGATATGCCGTGGATAGGTGGAATCCTGTCATCTAAGGTGCATGCCACATGGGCGCTCGCTGCCGGCGGCAGGCTCGAGGATCGTCCGCGCTACAACAAGTCTCTCTGCTTTGACCCGTTTCCCTTCCCTGATCCACCCGCCGGACTCCGCGAGCGGATCGCCGCGCTCGCCGAGAAGCTTGACACACACCGCAAAGACGCTATCGCTCGCGACGAGCGCGTCACGATGACTGGGATGTATAATGTTGTCAAGAAGCTCTGCTCAGATGAAGCTCTCACGCCAAAGGAACGCTCCATCCACGAGATCGCTGCGTGCGGCGTTCTCCGCGATCTCCACGCTGAGCTCGACGCATTGGTGGCCAAAGCATATGGTTGGTCCTGGCCGCTGGAACAAGAAGAAGTTCTTGAGCGGATTGTCGCGCTGCACGATGAGCGAGTTGAGGAGGAGAGTGAGGGTAAGGTCCGCTGGCTGAGGCCCGACTATCAGATTCCCCGTTTTGCGCCGAACCAGGCTGCGCGCGCTAACACGCTGGGACTGGACGAGAAGCCCCGGGCGAAGGCCAAGGGCAAGGATAAGGCCACGGCTGCCAGTGAGGGGAAAGGCGGCGCTGTCAAGGCTCTGTGGCCCGAGAGGGCGCACGAGCAATTGCAAGCTATCGGCGCTCTACTCGGGCACCAGGTGTTGAGCACGGCGCAGATTGCGGACCTGTTCACCGGTGCTAAGAAGGAGCACGTGGCGCGGCACTTGGAGACCCTCGCGTTAATGGGGGAGGTGGTGGAGGAGAAGGCAGGGCGGTTTAGGGGCGTGAAGTTTGTGGGATAGCACACCGCGAACGAGCTGCGAAGATGTCTGAGTGGCGCGACATCAACGCGGTACTCTCCATCGAGGTTTTTCGCGTTGCTGACGCCTCTGCTATCCTGGCAACCAAGGAGCGGGATGGCTGTCGGGGAGTATCGGAGGCTTTGGGGAAAGCGGCGAAGACCGCCTTGGAATCAGAATTTCCTGCACGTGCCAAGCTCCTTTGGTTTCTCGCGGACGTATGCAAAATGATCATTAGGCCGGAGAGTACGAACGGGCCTTTTCAGGCGTGGTTCCAGGTGGGCGGACGCCGCAGTCTGATTTTGGATGACTTGCAGAGCGACGAGATCGAACTCTTGGGCCAGATAGCTCGCGAGGCGACGGATCCATGGCTGCAGGCCCGTCTCGCCGACCTGTCGTGGACCTATCGAGCTCCGCGCGATCCGCAGTTCGCGTTGTTGGCCATTGATGCGTATCGTCGCTTGCCGCTTGATTCGGACTCGCTCGTCTGCGACGGTAAGGAGTGCTGGCAGCGCGCGATAGTCTTGGCGAGACTCCTTGGCGACGGGGCAGGCGATCGCCTATGGAAAATTAGGGAGACTCTCGCGGCTACATTTCCAGTAGTGCTGGCCTCGAAAGGCCTCCCGGCGCTACTGATTTCAAGGCTCCTTTGGCAGTTGCCTCAGCAAGACGACTTCGCCGAGCGCATTGGAGGGCAGCTAGAACCTATCCCGTAAATGAGTAATGCATTGATCAGGTCACTCGTCCTTTGGGGAAACCACCCTTCGGAGGCGACGCGTGGACCTCACCGATGCACAGTGGCGCCGGATCGAACCCCTGCTGCCGAAGCCCCGCCGGCGCTCCGATGGGCGCGGGCGACCGTGGCGCGATCCCCGCGACGTGTTGAATGGCATCCTGTGGGTGATGCGCACCGGCGCGCAGTGGGACGAGCTGCCCGACCGCTACCCGCCCCGATCGACCTGTCACCGCCGGTTCCAACTGTGGGCCCGGTCGGGCACGATGTACCGGATCCTCCGCCACCTGGCCCAGGAGCTGGCCGCCGCCGGGGGATACGATTTCAGCGAGGCGTTCATCGACGCCACCTTCGCGGGGGCGAAAAAGGGGGCTCCGCCGTCGGGCTCACCCGCAAGGGGAAAGGCACCAAGATCATGGCAATCGCAGACGGTGCTGGTCTTCCTCTCGCCGTTGCTGTCGCAAGTGCGACCCCAGGTGAGATTGGACTTGTTGACGACGTTCTGAAGAGCCGCTTCCTGCGGCGCCTGCCGACGCGCCTGATTGGGGACCGTGACGACGACAGCGACGCCCTCGACGCGCGCATGGCCAAGCGCGGCATCGAGTTCATCGCGCCCCATCGCTCGACGCGGCGGCACATCACGCAGGACGGCCGCCAGCTCCGCCGCTACCGCCGCCGCTGGAAGATCGAACGCCTCTTCGCGTGGCTGCAGAACTTCCGCCGCCTCGTGAGCCGCTACGAGCGCCACGTCGAGAACTTCCTCGCGTTCGTACAGCTCGGCTGCATCGTCATCCTCTCTCGACGGTTTGTGGGATAGGTTCTAGTTAACTGGAGTCGCGACGAAGTATTCGCCTGTACGGCCGTCGTCGTGGGCTCCCACCCAGCCTAGCGTTTCGGGGTACTCGGCCGTTGCAGAAGCGATTTCAGCACTCAGCTCGTTCCACGCTGGCACCGTGAGAAGTCGATCACAAATCTCCGGATCGAACTGCCTGCCGCGCTCACGCCCGATTTCAGCGCGCACCTCTTCAACAGAGAGCGCGGCTCGGTACGGGCGCGACGTTGTCATGGCATCAATCGTGTCCGCAAACGCAATTATCCTTGCGATGACCGGGATCGAGCTCCCGCTGAGTCGGTCGGGGTACCCGCGCCCGTCCCACGCCTCATGGTGCGCCCGTACCGCCCTAACTAGATCGGCAAATTGGGACACCTTTCCAACGAGCGCGGCGCTCCTTGCCGGGTGCGTCTTCATAATCTCGAACTCCGCATCGGTAAGACGCCCAGGCTTTCGAAGGATAGCCGCAAACTCTTCGTGAATCTTACCAACGTCGTGCAAGAGAGCTGCTATTGCGGTTCTATCTGTCGCGCGCCCGCTCAGACCTGCGACGCGCGCGATGTTACGTGCGTATCGAGACACTCGCTGCGAATGTCCAGAGGTGTATGGATCGCGCGCTTCGATGGACGCCACCATCAACTGCAGCAGTTCCTCGTTTATCTTCTGGAGCGCAAAGTTATTGTGGTAGAGCTGACGCACACCAAGCATGGGCAACGCGAGCAATGCCGAGACGCCAGGCCCATAACGCGCATAAGCCAAGGCGAATGCCAGAATCAATGGAAACGCGAGCAAGTCATAAACCAGTGAGCCGCGCATGCTCTTCGTCCAATGCGCGCGGGTGGTCGCGCCTCCGCTAGCGGCGACCACAGTACTGACGGCTAGCTTGTTCAGGACGAAGTAACCGACCACCAATGAGAGAAACGGCCAGAACCGAGGAGAACTCGTCAACAACGAACTGCCGCCAAGCGCAAGATATGCCGATATTCCCACGGCGACGGCAAACACGTGCTGTGACGTATTGAAAATCGCCTTCACTGCGTCTCGTCGCACAATCAGTTCGCCAATCGCCGTAGCGAGTAGGACTGACACGAGCGCAGCAGCATTCGGCGTCAATAGCGCCGCACTTAGAAACGGCAGAAATCCGATAGATCCCAGTGTCGCGCCGGACGTACGATACGCGAGGCTCGACGCGACCACACCGAAGGCGGCGAAAAAGCCCGCAGCCTTCCATTCGGCGATTGTCGGCACCGACGTCAACGCGAAAAACGCCGTCAGCGCGATAGCCGCGCCAACGGCCACTACCTCCACAACTCGAGTCACATTGGACTTAGGCATTCCCATCAGCTTGGAGGACCCCCCGCCCTCACTGAATCCTTAACCCCAGCTCGCCGAATCTCCCATCACACACGCGCAAAGCGCGCAGATCACAGTGGAGATATACGTCATCGAGTCTCACCTCCCAGGGACCAACTCACCCGGTTGCCCGGTGTGTTGTCCTGCGTGAGGCTCCGCTCGTGCGTCCCATCGGACGCGGTTCCGCTCAATGTTCTCTCCGCTCGGAGAGAACGGGGGGTTCCCTTGTTCCTCGCTCAGTTCAGGTCGGCTCCAACCTCCGCTATCGCGTCGTCCTATGCTGCTGTCCCCGGCGCTCCTCCGCCGTGATCACCCCACCCTCCGCCATCGTCGCCATCCACCGGTTCGTCGCGTCCAGCACCGCCAGCACCGCCGACGTCTCCGCGCTGTCCCGGATCTCGCAGCTCCCCGTCAACATCACCTGGTCGCGCCCGGCACGTGCCGTCACCGCCGCAAACACGAACTCCCGCTCGAACGCCCCAATCACCTTCGCCCCCTCGAGCGAGAACACCCCGGCCGTCGGGCCCGCCAACGCCAGCGCCGCCAATGCCGCCCGCGCCGCCACGTCCACCCGGCTCTTGTCGCTCTGCACCTGCTCCTCCGCCTCGCCCGCAAACTGCTCGGTCCCGATCCGCAACGTCACCTTGCAGGTGACCCCGCGCGCCCGCGACCCACGCAGCTCCACGTCCTCGAAATAGACGGTCCGGCTCGACCGCGACTCCGGCCCGCTCCCGCCCGATCCCCCCTCCGCCACCGGAACGCCCTCCGCTGGCGTGGGTCGCTGCGCCGTCGCCGCCACCGAGATCTTCCGGTGGTCCACCCGGAGCCCAAGCTGCGCCATCAGGGCGCTCTCGATGTTCCGGACAATCTGCTTCGCCGGCGTCGCACCCGTCACCAACACGTGGATCGCATCCACCGACCCGGTGTCGTTGGCGGTGATCCGCACCGACACCACGTCCGTCAACGACGCGATCAACTCCTGGGCCCGCTGTAAGGGGAGCACACTCCCCGCTATGGATGAACTCTGTCCGCTGTTCGACGTCTGGTGCGCTGTCACGGCGTCTCGGTATGAACGGTTGGAATGTCCCGCAGACCTACCTCTTTGGAACCCGTCCCTGACCCCGCTCACTGGCCGAACGCCCTAGAATGTCGACTTTCTCGCCAGTTGGAAAGGGGGGAGAGCGGTTTTGTGCCCGCTCAGTCGCCCATCTGTTAAGGAACTTGATACTCCTTGAGCTTCCGGTACAACGTCCGCTCCCCTATCTCCAGTAGCTCCGCGGCCTTACGACGATTCCCCTGCGTCTCGCGCAACGCCGCGACAATCGCGGTCTTCTCGATCTCCGCCATCGTCATCCCCGGCCTGAGCGTTATCCCGGCCGGCGCCTGGGTGCCCGGCGGCTCGATCCCTGCCGCACCCCCCGCCGCTAGGCCTAGGCCCGGGGAATGCGGCCCCGTGCCCAACCCCCCGCCCTCGCCCACCCGCCGGCGCAACTCCTCCACCTGGAGCTTCAGCTCCACGAGGCTCCGGACGATGAACTCGAGCTCACGCCCCTCGGCCCGGCCTTCCTCGCGCAGCACCGGCCCGATCGGCACCGGCAGCAGCCGGTCGGCCCCGCCCTCCCGGATGGCCCGGGGGATGTCCGCCACCCCGATCTCGCGCCCGGTCGCCAGCACCACCATTGACTCGATCAGGTTCCGCAGCTCGCGCACGTTGCCCGGCCAGCCGTACTGCACCAGCGCCTGCATCGCGTCGGCCGAGATGCCGTGGAACTCGCGCGAATGCTCCTCGGAGAACTCCTGCACAAAGCGCCGGACGAGCAGGGGGATGTCGCCCCGGCGCTCGCGGAGCGGCGGCAGGTAGATCCGGAGCACGTTGAGCCGGTAATACAGGTCCGGCCGGAAGCTCCCGCGCTGCACGGCGTCCCGCAGCGGCCGGTTCGTGGCCGCCACCACCCGGACATCCACGGGGATGGCCTGCGTGCCGCCCACCCGCGTCACCTCGCGCTCCTCAAGGACCCGGAGGAGCTTGACCTGCGTGCCCGGGGAGATGTCGCCAATCTCATCCAGGAAGAGCGTCCCCCCGGTGGCCAGCTCGAACCGCCCGATCCGCCGCTCGGCGGCGCCGGTGAACGACCCCTTCTCGTGGCCAAAGAGCTCGCTCTCGAGGAGCGTCTCCGGCAGCGCGCCCACATTCACCGCGATGAACGGCTTGCTCCGCCGCGGCGAGAGCTTGGCGATGGCCCGCGCCACGAGCTCCTTGCCGGTGCCGCTCTCCCCCTCGATGAGCACCGTGCTGGACACCGGCGCCATCTGGCCGACGGCGACGAGCACCTCGCGCACCGCCTCGCTCTCCCCCCAAAGTCCGGTCTCGCGGGCGAGCCGCTGCCGCTCCAGGAGGTCCACGACGGTCTGCCGGAGCGACTCCGGCGTCACCGGCTTGACCAGCACGTCGGCAAAGCCGATGGCCTTGAGGCGCTGCTCCAACTGCGCGTCGCCGACGTCCGAGAGGCCAATCACCGACGCGCCGCCCCAGAGCTGGTCGCGCACCAGCGAGAGCGTCTGCGAGTCGAGCAGGCTCCCGGTGAAGACAATCACGTTCGGCCGCGCGCGGCGCACCTCCCGGGGGAGGTCGTCGAGCGGCGAGACCATCGTCGTCTTGATCTCGTCGGCCTCCAACAAGGCGTTGAGACGGACGGCGGGCTCGACATCGGCCAACGTGATGAGCACACTCATGGCGCGCAGCTCGGGGTCGGAGGTGACAAGTCCGGCCTCTACCGCTTCACGGTTCCGTGCTTCCAGAACGGGAACAGCGCGATGGTGCCCACCACGCGCTTCCCGCGGATCTCGACCTCGAGCGTGTTGCCCTCCCGGGCGTGCGCGGTGGGCACGTAGGCGGTGCCGAGTCCGCAGCCGACGCTCGGGCTCATAATGCCGCTCATCACGGTGCCGCTCGGCGCGCCGTTCACGAACACCGGGTAGCCGTGCCGCGGGATGGCCTTCTCCTCGAAGGTGAAGCCGACGAGCTTGCGCGGCACGCCGGCGGCCTTCTGCCGTTCCAGCGCGGCACGGCCCACAAACTCGCCCTTTTTCATCTTGACGAGCCAGCCGAGTCCCGCCTCGAGCGGCGTGATGGTGTCGTCAATGTCGTTGCCGTAGAGCGCCATTCCCATCTCGAGGCGCAGGGAGTCGCGGCAGCCGAGCCCAGTGGGGGTGATCCGCCCGGTCTTCATCAGGGCGTCCCAGAGCCGGCCTGAGTCCTTGGCGCTGTGGTAGAGCTCGAAGCCGTCCTCGCCGGTGTAGCCGGTGCGCGAGACGGTCATCGCCAGTCCCGCCACCTTGGCCTCGGCAAACCAGTAGTACTTGATCTCGCCAAGCGGCCGGTCCACCAGCGGCTGCAGGATGGCCTCGGCGTCGGGCCCCTGCACCGCGAGGAGCCCGATGTCGTCGCTCACGTCGTCGAGCGTGGCGTCGAACTTCGCGAGGTACCTCGAGATATGCGCGAGGTCCTTGTCCTTGTTGGAGCCGTTCACGACCATCATCAGGTGGTCGCGTTCCTTCGGGTACCGATACACAAGGCAGTCGTCCACGAAGGTGCCCTGCTCCGTGAGGATCGCCGAGTACTGGACCTGGCCGGGCGCGAGCGCGGCGACGTCGTTGGTGGTCACGTGGTTGACGAACTCCACCGCCTGCGGCCCGCGGACGATGAACTCGCCCATATGACTCACGTCGAACACGCCGCAGCTCTTGCGCACCGCGTTGTGCTCGGCGGTGATGCCGCCGGGATAGTGGATTGGCATCTCAAAGCCGGCGAACGGCACCATCTTGGCGCCGGCGGCGACGTGGACTGCGTGGAAGGGGGTGCGCTTGAGGTCCGAGCTCGCGGTCATTCTTGGAGAGTGCTGGGAGTAGGTTGGAACGCCCGGGCAATATGCCGAAACGGCAGGGAGTGGGCCACCTCGGAAGGGTAGTGGCGTGATGGCTGGTTTGGCAGGTACGCTCAATGGGTCCGCGCGCCTTACACTTTCCCAATCCAGCCACGCCAGGTTATGCCACGACGCACAGTCCTCTCGCGCCAGACCGCCCAGCTCCCCCTGCTCACCCTGTTTCTTTTTCTTTTTGCGGCGGGGCTCAGTTGTGGCGGGGGCGACGGCACGACGCAGACGGTCACGGTGGCCTCGGTGGTGATCACGGCGCCGACCGCCGCTGTCGCCTTCCAGACACTCGGACGGACGACGCAGTTCAGCGCGGAGGCGCGCGAGGCCGACGCGACGCCCATTCCCGGCACGGCGATCACGTGGTCGAGCAGCAACGCTGCGGCGGCGACGGTGAGCGCGGCAGGCCTCGTGACCGCAGTGGCGAACGGCAGCACGGACATTCGCGCGACCGCAACGGCCAGCGGGGTCCAGTCAGCGGCGGTCACCGTGACGGTCGCGCAGGTGGCGAGCCAAGTCGTGGTCACGCCGACCGCGGTGGCGTTCGGTGCGCTCGGCTCCACGCGCCAGCTCTCGGCGGAGGCGCGCGACTCGAGCTCGGCGCCCCTGCCCGGCACGCCGAGCGTGACCTGGACGATTGCCGGCCCGGGCACGAACGCCAGCATCTCGGCAGGCGGGCTCGTCACCGCGCTCGCGGTCGGCGTATCGGACACCGCGGTCGCGACGCTCGGCGCCGTGGTGGCCAAGGCACCGATCACCGTCACACAGGTCGTCGCCTCGGTGCTCGTCTCCTCCACCGGATCCGACACCCTCAGGACGACAGGGCGGACCAAGTCCTACGGGGCAATCGCCCGCGACTCGCAGGCCAACACGATCCCGGGCGCGGGCATCAGCTGGAGCTCAACAGTTGGCGCGGTGGCCAGCGTGGACGCCGGCACGGGGCTGGCGACGGCGCTGACCGATGGCACCACCGGCATCCGCGCGACGAGCAGCTCGATCTTCGGCCAGCGAGAGCTCACCGTGTTGCGCTTGGCCGTCGTCTTTGACCTCACGCCGACGAGCGCCACACTCGACACCCCGAGCGGCACCCAGCTCTTCACGTCGGACGCCCGCGACAGCGTGGATACCGTACTCCCCACGAGTTGGCTGATGCGCGCACCGACGATTGCCACCACCTCGCCCGCCACCGGCACGACGACCACCGTGACGGCGGCCGCCGACGGGATGACCTTCCTGATCCGCTCGGCCGGCACTCGCACGGACTCCGCAGAGGTCACGGTGAGCGGCCAGGTGACCGCCCCGCTGACCGCGTCGGTGACGATCGGCGACTTCTTTTTCCGGAGCGTCCGCAACCTCACGGAGAACGAGGCCATTGATACCGTGGGCGTCGGCGGCACGGTCACCTGGAGCTGGACCGGCGCCAGCTTCCACGACGTGGGGTCAAATGTCGCGCCGACGTTCACGAGCAGCCCGCTCCAGACGTCGGGCCAGTATCAGTTCACGTTTGGCTCCACCGGCACCTACCAGTACAACTGCAACGTTCACCCGCAGCAGATGACGGGACGGATCATCGTGCGATAGGCCACGGGTCGCCGCACAGTTCTTGGGCAGTGTTGGAAGTTGGGAAGGCCACCGTCACGAAACGTGACGCGAAGTACCGCGTCATTAGGGGGAGTGCCGTAGCTTTCCAGACAGGCGGCGCGCGTGTCGCGCGCCGCCTGCTCACGCCCCACCCCCGGCGATGCCCAGCGCTTCCGTTTTCCTAGCACTCACCGTCGTCCTGGTCGTCGTCGCCGCCATCCTCTGGCGGCGCTTGCGGGCGGTCTCGCGCGAGCTGACTGAATCGCGCACGCACTTGGCGGCGGTGCCGCCGGTGGACGCGCGCGTCCTGGCGCACACGAGCGCGGAGTGGCTGGCCCTCCCGGCGCGGATCGCGCTCGACGCCCTCTTTGACTGGGACGTCATCCAGGACCGCATCCGCTTCTCGCCCCGCTGGCGGGAGATGGTCGGGATGCGCGCCGAGGAGGCCATCGCCTCGACCGAGGAGTGGCTGGGGCGGGTCCACCCGGCGGACCGGGCGCAGGTGGAGGTGGACGTGGCCGCCCAGACCGCCGGCGGGAATGTGCGGTTCGCGAGCGAGCACCGGATCCGCCACCAGAGCGGCCAGTGGATCACGGTGCAGTGGGCGGGGATGATTGTGCGCGACGCCAGCGGCCGCGCCCTGCGGGTGGCCGGGTCGGTGCGCGACGCGACGGCCCAACGCACGGTCGAGGAGCAGGCGCGTCGCGACACCTTCTACGACGCGCTGACCGGGCTCCCCAACCGGGCGCTCGCGTTCGACCTGCTCCGCCGCTCAATCGCGCGGGCGCGCCGCGAGGGCGCGCGCCGCTTTGCCGCGCTGCTCGTGAACGTGGACCGCTTCAACGTCCTCAACGACGCGCTTGGGCAGAGCGCCGGCGACGAGATCCTCCGCGGCGTCGGCAAGCGCCTCGGGACGGCGGTGCGCCCGGGCGACGTGATTGCCCGGCTGGGGGGCGACATCTTCCTCCTCATCCTCGACGACGTCGCCGAGGCGAGCGAGGCCGAGCGGGTGGCCGACCGCGTGCGGCTCGTGCTCACCGACCCGCTCCCGGTCCTCACTCGCGACGTGGTGGTGACGGCGAGCGTCGGCGTGGTCCTGTACGACCGCGACGTCGAGACCCCGACCGACTACGTGCGCGACGCCGAACTGGCGATGCTGGCGGCCAAGGCGGAGGGGGGCGGGCGCCACGCGCTCTATGTGCCGGCGATGCGCGAGGGAATGCGCCACCGGGCGTCGCTGGAGCAGGACCTGCGCGGCGCAATCGCGCGCGGGGAGATGATGGTCTGGTACCAGCCGGTCTTCTCGACCCGCGACGACACCGAGCGCCTAGTGGGATTCGAGGCCCTGCTGCGCTGGAACCATCCCCAGCGGGGGCTGATCGGGCCGTCGGAGTTCGTGCCGGTGGCCGAGGAGACGGGGGCGATCGTCCCGCTCGGGACCTGGGCGATCGGCGAGGCCTGCCGCCACATCAGCTCGTTGACGCCGGGCGGCGCCGGCGCCCCGTGGGTCAGCGTCAACATCGCCGCCCGCCAGCTCCTCGACGGCGCGCTCGTCCCGGTCGTGGAGGAGGCGCTCCGCGCGGCCAACCTCGACGCGCACCGGTTGCGCCTCGAGGTCACCGAGAACGTGATCCTCTCCAACGAGGACGCGGCGCGGGAGACCTTGCAGGCGCTGAAGGCGCGCGGCGTGCGCATCCTGATGGACGACTTCGGCACCGGCCACGCCTCGCTCAGCTACCTCCACCGGCTCCCGATCTCGATCATCAAGATTGACCGCTACTTCGTCGGGCGGATGGACGTGAGCGCGGAGTGCCTCGAGATCGTGAAGTCGGTGGTCGCCCTCGCGAACAGCCTGTCAATGGACGTCGTCGCCGAGGGCGTCGAGCAGGAGACGCAGCTGCATCAGCTCCGCGCGATGGGGTGCGGCCACGTCCAGGGATACCTGCTCTCCCACCCGCTCCGCGCCGAGGAGACGCAGGCCGTGGTCGGCCGGCACAACCTGTCCGCGGCGACCTTCTAGGCCGCCTCGGCGCCGCGCGCGGGCCGTGCCCTACCAGCGGCCGCCGAGCGCGTCGCGGAAGAGCGCGGCATCGGCAAACCGGTCGTCTGGTTCCTTCGCCATCCCCTTCTCGAGCACCTTGGCCACCGCCTCCGGCACCTCCGGGCGCACGGTGTGCGCCAGCGGCGGAAACTCGGTGAAGTGCGCGACCATCATCCGCGCCCCGCGGTACTCGGCGAAGGGGGCCTTGCCGGTGAGGATCTCGTAGCCGACCATCGCCAGGGCATAGACGTCGGCGCGCGCGTCGGCGGGGTCGTCGCCGACGAACTGCTCGGGCGCCATATAGCCCGGTGTCCCGACGGCGAAGCCCTTGTCGGTGAGCCGGCCCCCGCTCAC
The DNA here is from genome assembly GCA_040901985.1 of Gemmatimonadaceae bacterium. GTDB lineage: Bacteria > Gemmatimonadota > Gemmatimonadetes > Gemmatimonadales > Gemmatimonadaceae > Pseudogemmatithrix. The sequence continues at coordinate 95,871 of JBBDYC010000007.1, read as the reverse complement.
CTGCACGCTCCGCCGCATCGCGCCGAGCGAGAGCCCGGCGCTCGTGCGGAGGCCTTCGAGCCGCGCGTGCGCCACGCCGAAGTCGGCCAGCACCGCGTGCCCCGACTGGAAGAGCACGTTGGCCGGTTTGAGGTCGCGGTGCACGACGCCGATCTCGTGGGCGTGGGCGAGCGCGTCGGCGACCTCGCGGAGGATCCCGACCCCCTCAACCACCGGGAGCGCGCCCCTGGCAATCCGCGCGTCGAGCGACTCGCCCTCGATGAACGGCATCACGTACCAGATCAGGTCGTCAATCGCCCCCATCCCGATGATCGGCACGATGTGCGGGTGCTGCAGCCGGACGAGGACGGCGATCTCGCGCTTGAAGCGCTCGAGGGCGACTTCGCCGGCGAGCTCGGGCGGGAGGAGCTTGATGACGACGTGCCGCGGGAGGTTCGCGTCGCGGGCGAGGAAGAGCCGGCTCTGGCCCCCCGCCGTGAGTTCGCGCTCGACCACGTAGGTGGCGCCGAGGGCGTCCTGCAGGCGGCGGAGGAAGGCGTCGGGCATCGCCCTCCAACCTACAGCGCTTTGGGCCCCGCCGCCGCGCGCCCTGTCCGAGCGCTCACCCCAGCGGCTCCCCACCCATCAGGACGGCCATCACGGCCTTCTGCACGTGGAGCCGGTTCTCCGCCTCGTCCCAGACGCGGCTCTGCGGCCCGTCAATGACGTCGGCGGTGACCTCCTCGCCGCGGTGCGCGGGGAGACAGTGCAGGAAGATGGCGGTACGCGCGGCGCGCTGCATCAGGGCGGCGTTCACCTGGAACGCCCGGAACGCCTTGGCGCGCGTCTCCTGCTCCTCCTCCTGCCCCATTGACGCCCAGACGTCGGTGGTCACCACGTCGGCGCCGTCGGCGGCCTCCTGCGGGTCGCGCACGAGCGTGACGTGGCCGCTCGCCTTGGCACGAGCGAGGATTGCCGGGTCCGGATCATAGCCCGCCGGACACGCGAGCCGGAGCTCGAAGCCCAGCAACGCCGCCGCGTCGCACCAACTGTTCGCCACGTTGTTCCCGTCGCCGATCCAGGCGACGCGCTTGCCGTCGAAGCTCCCGAGGTGCTGCTGCACGGTGAGGAGGTCGGCGAGGACCTGGCAGGGGTGTTGGAGATCGGTGAGCCCGTTGATGACCGGCACCCCCGCGTAGCGCGCGAGCTCCTCGGCGTCGGCGTGGGCAAAGGTGCGGAGCATGATGCCGTCCACCATCCGGTCGAGCACCCGCGCGGTGTCGGCGACGGCCTCGCCGCGCCCGAGCTGCACGTCGCGCGGCGTGAGGAAGAGCGGGTGTGCGCCGAGCTGCCAGGCGCCGACCTCGAACGAGACGCGGGTGCGGGTGGACGACTTGAGGAAGAGCATCGCCAGCGCCTTCCCCTCCAGCGGACGCGCGGCGTACCGGCCGTTCCGCATCCGGTCGGCAAGCGCGAAGAGCGCGCGCAGCTCGGCGGCCGAGCAATCGGTGAGGGCGAGCAGGTCGCGGTGCGGCCTCACAGGATGTACTTCCTCAGGTCCTCGTCCTCGGCGATCGCGGCGAGGCGCTTCCGCACCGCCACGGCGTTCACCACTTCCGGCGCGGTGCCGCGGTCGGGGAGTTCGTACAGCAGTTCCTCGAGCAGCGTCGTCATCACCGTGTGCAGCCGGCGGGCGCCGATGTTCTCCATCCGGGCGTTCACCTGCGCGGCGATGCGCGCGACCTCCGTGATCCCGTCGGGCGTGAAGGTCAGCTGGGCCCCCTCCGCCCCGACGAGCGCCGCGTACTGCTTGGTGAGGGCGTTCTCCGGCTCCGTCATAATCCGCACGAAGTCGGCCTCCGTCAGCGGCTTGAGCTCGACGCGGATGGGGAAGCGGCCCTGCAGCTCGGGAATCAAGTCGCTCGGCTTGGAGACGTGAAAGGCGCCGGCGGCGATGAAGAGGACGTGGTCCGTCTTGACCATCCCGTACTTGGTCTGGACGTTGGAGCCCTCGACGATCGGCAGGAGGTCGCGCTGGACGCCCTCGCGCGAGATGTCGGGGCCGCCGAAGTCGCCCTTGGCGCCGGCAATCTTGTCAATCTCGTCGAGGAAGATGATGCCCAGCGACTCGACCCGCTCGAGCGCGTCGGCGATGACGTCGTCGAGGTTGATGAGCTTGTCGAACTCCTGGTCGAGCAGGATCCGCCGCGCCTCGGCCACCGGCACGGTGCGCTTGCGCGTCCGCTTGGGCAGGAGCTCGGAGAGCATCTCGGCGAAGTTGGTCATCCCCTCCGGGGCGCCCTGCTGGCCGAGCATATCCATCATCGGCAGACCCTGCTGGACGACCTCGACCTCCACCTCGCGTTGCTCGAGCTGGCCGTCCTTGAGCAGTTGCTTGAGTTTCTCGCGCGTGCGCTGGTGCCGCTCGCGCGCGAGGGTCTGGTCCTGCGAGACGCTCCCCTCGGCGGAGGCCACAAACACGCGCTGGGCGTCGGCGGCGGCCGGCGCGGCGGCGGACTCGGCCGGCGACGGGAGGAGGAGGTCGAGCAGGCGCTCGTCCACGCGGTCGTTGGCGAGGTCCTCGACGTCGGACTCGCGCTCGCTGCGCAACATATCAATCGCGCTCTCGGCGAGGTCGCGCACCATCCCCTCGACGTCGCGCCCGACGTAGCCGACCTCGGTGAACTTGGACGCCTCGACCTTGATGAACGGCGCGCCGGCAAGCTTGGCGAGCCGACGCGCGATCTCGGTCTTCCCCACGCCGGTGGGGCCGATCAGGATGATGTTGTTGGGCGCGATCTCCTCGCGGATCCCTTCCGGCGCGCGCTGGCGGCGCCACCGGTTGCGGAGGGCGATCGCCACCGACTTCTTGGCCTCGTCCTGGCCGACGATGTAGCGGTCGAGCTCGGCGACGATCTTGCGGGGCGTCAGGTCGGCGAGGCGCGCGAGGGCCTGTTCGTTGCGCGGACTCGGCATCTCAGCCGGTCGGTTCGACGATGGTGATCTGCGTGTTGGTGAAGATGCAGATCTCCCCGGCGATGGTGAGGGCGCGCTTGACGATCTCGGTCGGCGGGAGCGGCGTCTCGCGGAGCAGCGCGCGCGCCGCGGCGAGGGCGTACGGCCCGCCCGACCCGATGGCCAGCACGCCGTCGTCGGGCTCGATCAGCTCGCCATTTCCGGAGAGCACGAAGCCGTGCTCGCGGTCCACGACAATCAGCAACGCCTCGAGTCGGCGCAGGACGCGGTCGGAGCGCCAATCCTTGGCCAGCTCGACCGCCGCGCGCGGGAGGTTCCCCGGATGCCGCTCAAGCTTCTCCTCGAACTTCTCGAAGAGGGTGAAGGCGTCGGCGGCGGCGCCGGCAAAACCGGCGAGGACCCGCCCGCCCTTCAGCTGGCGCACCTTCACCGCGCCCGACTTCATCACCGTCTCGCCGACCGAGACCTGGCCGTCGCCGCCGATCGCGACCTTCCCGTCGCGACGGACCGCAAGGATCGTGGTGGCGTGGATCTGGGAGGGCGGCATCCGCCAAATATACAGTGGCGCGTCGGCGACCACGCCGGGCGGGACTACGCCCGCGGGTGACTGCTCCGGTACACCTGCTTGAGCCGCTCGACCGACAGGTGCGTGTAGATCTGCGTCGTCGAGACGCTGGCGTGGCCGAGCAGCTCCTGGACCGCCCGCAGGTCGGCGCCGCCGTCGAGGAGGTGCGTGGCGAAGGTGTGGCGGAGCGCGTGGGCGCTCAGCCCCGCCCCCTCGTCCACGCCGTGGAGCCGCGCGGTCACCGCGTTGTGCAGCGTCTTGGGACTCATCCGCTTCCCGCGCTGGCTGAGGAAGAAGGCGGTCCGGTCGGCCCCCGCGCCGACCTTGGCAACCAACTGCTCGCGCGAGCGCTCGTAGGCGCGGAGCGCGCCCTGCGCGGCGCGCCCGACGGGAATGATCCGCTCCTTGCGTCCCTTGCCGCGCACCTTCACCGCGCCGGCAAGGAGGTCGAGGTCGGCGACGTTGATGCCGCGCAACTCGGAAATGCGCAGGCCGGCCGTGTAGAGGAGCTCGAGGATGGCGAGGTCGCGCACATCGGTGAAGCGCCCCTCCTGCGCGCGCGTCCCGGCCGCCGTCAGCAGCGTCTCCATCTGCGTGCGGTCGAGGTGCCCGGGGAGATGCCGCTCGAGCCGCGGCGTGCCCACGGCGCGCGCCGGGTTGGCCTCAACAAGGTCCCCGCGATGGAGGAAGCGAAAGAACGAGCGGGCCGCGGAGAGCGCGCGGGCGCTGGACCGGCGCGAGAGCCCGCGCCGCGCAAGGTGGGCGAGCCACGCGCGCAGCGCGAGGCGGTCCACGGTGGCCCAGTCAATCGCCGCCACGCCGAGATGGTCGGCGAGGAACGCCTGCAGGCCGGCGAGGTCCCGCGCGTACGCGGCGACGGTGTTCGGCGAGACGTCGCGCTCCTTCTCGAGGTGCGTGAGGAACGCGCCGATCAACGCGTCGGGGTCAGCCACGTCGCGGATTCGCGACCTCGCCGAAGTGCGCCGAGAGCGACCGGAGATAGCCTTCCACCGTGCGGTGCACGCCGCGCAGGTTCATCACGACGCGGTACAGTGGCCGCTCCACCCACCCGTTCTCGGTGACGGTCACCTCGGTGCCGGGTCCGGTGGCGACGATATCGTAGGTCCAAGTGCCGCCCCAATCGTCCTGGTCGTCGTTGAGGATCGTCGTCACGAGCCGGCGGCCGGGCGTCTCGCTGGTGACGGCGATGCGGATCGTCCCCGCCGATCCCATATCCTGCTCCCAGGTCTCGCGCTGGCCGGCGACGCGCCTGGCCGACTTGAGATCGGACCACCAGGCGGGCGTCGCCTCGAAGTTGCGGATGACCCGCCAGACCGAGTCGGCGGGCGCGACGAGCACGATCGTGCTCGAGACGAGGTGCTCGCGGGGGAGCGATCGGCCATAGAGCCAGGCGGCGCCGAGCAACAACAGGGCGACGATGGCGAGACGGAACAGAAACTTCATTTAATCACCCTAGGGCGGCGGGAATGTGCACGATGCCATACTCCTGACGAAACGACTCCATTGCCAGTAACGCGCGCTCGGCATACCGCTGGCGCTTCACGACCTTGTCCCGCGGCGCGTCGGGAAGCTCCTCGAGCAGGCCGAAGTTGGCGTTCATCGGCTGGAAGTGCGTGGGGTCCGCCTCGCGGAGGTATCGGTAGAGCGCGCCGAGCATCGTGGTCGGGGGCGGGATCACCGGCGAGTCGCCGCGCAGGAGGCGATCGAGATTGATTGCCGCGAGCAGCCCCGTGGCCGTGCTCTCGGTGTACCCCTCGACGCCGGTCAGTTGCCCGGCGAAGAGCGTGGTCGGCCGGTCGCGGAGCGCGAGGTGCGGGCTGAGTGCGGCCGGCGCGTTGAGGTACGAGTTGCGGTGGATGCTCCCGAAGCGGAGGAACTCTGCGGCGCCGAGCCCGGGAATCATCCGGAAGACCTTCGCCTGGTCGGGATAGCGGAGCCGCGTCTGGAAGCCCACGAGGTTCCACATCCGTCCGGCGCGATCCTCCTGGCGGAGCTGGACGACCGCCCAGGGCCGCTTCCCCGTCCGCGGGTCGCGCAGGCCAACCGGGCGCATCGGCCCGTGACGCAGCGTCTCCGGCCCGCGCCTGGCCATCTCCTCGATCGGCATGCACCCCTCGAAGTACGGCACGTCCTCGAACTCGTGCGACGCGTACTGATCGGCGGTCGTCAGCGCGGCGATGAACGCGTCGTACTGCTCGCGGTCCATCGCGCAGTTGAGGTATGCGCCCTCGTCGCCCGCGTCGGCCATCGTCTCCTTGTTCCACCGCGCGGCACGGAAAGCGAGCGTCCGGTCAATGGATTCGTCGGCGACCACCGGGGCGATTGCGTCATAGAAGGCGAGTGCGTTCACGCCGATCCGCGCGGCGATGGCCTCGGCCAGCGCGTCGCTCGTCAGCGGGCCGGTGGCGACGACGCCGACGTCCGGCAACTCCCGCACTTCCTCGCGCACGACGGTGATGCGGGGGTGCGCCTGCACGCGCTCCTGGACGCCGGCGGCGAAAATGTCGCGGTCCACCGCGAGCGCGGTGCCCGCTGGGATGCGCGCGGCGTCGGCCGCCTCGAGCACAATTGATCCGAGGGCGCGCATCTCCGCCTTGAGGAGCCCGTGCGCGTTGGTGACGTCGGTGCTCTTGAAGGTGTTGGAGCAGACAAGCTCGGCGAGACGGTCCGTGCGGTGCGCGGGCGTGCCGCGCACGGGACGCATCTCGTGGAGCACGACGTCGTGGCCGCGCTCCGCCAACTGAAAGGCGGCCTCGCTCCCGGCAAGGCCGCCTCCGACGACGTGTACGGCGCGGCGCGGCGGGTCGCTCACGCGTGCACGACCTCCGCCTCCGCGGCGTCCGGCGCCCGGACGTCCCACTCGTTCTGGCACTTGAGGCAACGGCGGAAGTGGCCGCGCGTCTTGGTGCTCTTGGCCTCGGCACCGATGTTGCCGCAGTCGGGACACTTCTCCGCCACCGGCTTGTCCCAGCAGACAAAATCGCAATTGGGATAGTTCTCGCAGCCGTAGAACGCCTTGCCGCGCTTCTTCGAGCGGCGGGCGGCGATGTCGCCACCGTCCTTCGGACAGAGCACGCCGGTGGGCATTGACCGCGTGCCCTTGCACTTGGGGAATGTGGAGCAGCCCAGGAACTCGCCGGAGCGCGAGCGCCGGACGACCATCGGCTGGCCACAGAGTGGGCAGAGGTATTTCGTCATCACCGGCGGCTCCTTCTTTCCCTTGAGCGGGCGGGTGAAGGTGCAGCTCTTGGGGTGGTTCACGCAGGCCACGAACGGGCCGAAGAACCCGCCCTTGGGGACGAGCTTGGCGCCGTCAATCGGGCAGACCTCGGTTTCGAGCGCCGAGAGGTCGTAGGCCTCGCGGATCAGCGCCTCGGCGTCCACCGACCCGAGCGACTTCTCGAACGGCGTCCAGAACGCCTTGAGCACGTCGCGCCACGCCTTCCGCCCGTCCTCGACCTGGTCGAGCTCGAGTTCCATCTCGGCCGTGAAGCCGACGTCGAACTCCCGCGGGAACTGCTTCACCATCACCTTCTCCACCGACTCGCCGAGCGGCGTGGGGAAGAAGCGACGCTGCTGCAGTTCGGCGTAGTGCCGCTCGGTGAGCGTGGAGATGATGGAGGCGTAGGTGGACGGTCGCCCAATGCCGCGCTTCTCCAGCTCCTTGACGAGCGAGGCCTCGGAGTAGCGCGGCGGCGGCTCGGTGAAGTGCTGGCTCGGGTCTATCGAGCGGACGGGGGCGTGCTCGCCGGGTTCGATGGCCGGGAGCGCCTGCTCGTCCTCGAGCGCCTTGGAGTCGCCCTCCTCGCGCGTCTCCTTGTACAGCGCAAGGAACCCCTGGAACTTCACGACCGATCCGGTGGCGCGGAACAGGTAGCGGCCGAGGTCAAAGTCCACCGTCGTCGTGTCGAAGACCGCCGGCGCCATCTGCGACGCCATAAAGCGCTGCCAGATGAGCGTGTAGAGCTTGAGCTGGTCCGCCGAGAGGTACCTCGCCACGCTGTCCGGCGTGCGCGATGGGTCGGTGGGCCGGATGCCCTCGTGCGCGCCCTGCGTGGCGTCGTCCTTGCCGGCCGGGAAGAGTCGCGGTGCGTCGGAGAGGAAGGCCGTGCCGAATTGCGCGCCGAGAAACGCGCGCGCGGCGGCGGCGGCCGAGTCGGCGACCCGCACGTGGTCGGTGCGCATATAGGTGATGAGGCCGACGGCACCCTCGGCCGCCGAGAGCTGGACGCCTTCGTAGAGGTTCTGCGCCAGCCGCATCGTCCGCTTGGACCCGAAGCCGAGCTTCTTGGCCGCCTCCTGCTGCAACGTGGAGGTCTTGAACGGCGCCTCGGGATTCTTGCGCCGCTCACGCCGCTTGATGTCGGTGACGTCGAAGTGCGTGCGCCCCTTGAGGTCGGCGAGTATGGCCTGCGCCGACTTCTCGTTGGGGATGTCGGGCTTCTCGCCGTCGAGATGATGGAGCTTGGCGGTGAACGCCTGCCCTTCGTGTTCAAGCTGGGCAGCAATCGTCCAGTACTCGCGCGGCACGAAGGCGCGGATCTCGCGCTCGCGCTCGACGAGAAGGCGGAGCGCCACGGTCTGCACGCGGCCGGCGGAGAGTCCCTTCTTGACGGTCTTCCAAAGCACGGGGCTCGCCTTGTAGCCGACGAGACGGTCGAGGATCCGGCGCGCCTGCTGCGCGTCCACCTTCCGCGAATCAATCGCCCGCGCGTCGCCGAGCGCCTTGGCCACGGCCTCCTTGGTGATCTCGAAGAACAGCGCGCGCCGGATCGGCGGTGCCGACTTTCCCTTGATCTGCTGCTCGACGTGCCAGGCGATCGCCTCGCCCTCGCGGTCCGGGTCGGTTGCGATGTAGACGGCCTTGGCGGTCTTCGCCGCGCCCTTCAACTCGGCGACCGTCTTCTCCTTCCCCGGGATCGTCACGTACATCGGCTCGAACCCGTGCTCGGTGTCGATGCCGATCTGCTTGACGGGCAGGTCGCGGATATGCCCCACTGTCGCCTTCACCGCGTAGGCCGAGCCGAGGTACTTGCCGATGGTCTTGGCCTTGGCCGGCGACTCGACGATGACCAGCGACTTGCCGGCCGCCGACCGCGCCGCCTCCTCGTCGTGGGGGAGCTCCGCCTCGACCGGGACGCGCCGCTTGGCCGCCTTGGGCGCGGTCGTCTTGGCGGTCGTTTTGACGGTCGTCTTGGCGGTTGCCTTGGCGGTCGTCTTCTTCTTCTTGGCCGCCTTCTTGGCGGTCGGACGCTTCTTCGTGGCCATTGCTTATTGAAGGGGTTCCCGGCGCAGGGAGGGCATCCTAGTCCTGCACATCCCCCAAAACAAGCGCAACTATAATAGAGGCCACGTCGTCCGCGGACATCGAATCTACCGTAACCGTATGATTCGCTTGCAGATAGCTCGGCGCCCGGGCGGCGAGAATTTTTTCCAGCTCGGCTTCTGGATCGGGCCCGGCGACCAGTGGCCGGACGCCAGGCGCCGCGGCCAATCGGCGCGCCGCGGTCGCTGGTGTCGCCTGGAGGTACACAAGCGTCGCCCCCTCGCCGAGGGCCTCCCGGTTGGCGTACACGGCCGCCCACCCCCCTCCCGGCGCCAGCACGAGGCCGTCTTGGCCCCGCAGCGCGATTGTGGCCTCCCGCTCGAGAAGCCGGAAGCCTGACTCGCCGTCGTCGGCAAAGATCTGCGCCACCGTGCGACCCGCCGCGCGCTCGATCTCGGCGTCGAGATCCACGAAGCGCCAGCCGAGCCGGGCGGCGACGAGCGCGCCCACGGTGCTCTTCCCTGCGCCCGGAAGGCCGACGAGGACGACCCGCCTGGGCGCGCCCACGGCGCCGCTTAGCCGAGGCGCTCGGCCACGCGCGCGAGGTACGCGTCGTGGTTGCGCCGCGTCTCGCGCAGGGAGTCGCCGCCGAACTTCTCGAGGAGCGCGTCGGCGAGCACGAGTGCAGCCATCGCCTCGGCGATCACGCCCATCGCCGGCACGGCGGTGACGTCGGACCGCTCGGCGGCCGCGGAGGCGCTGGCGCCGGTGCGCGTGTCCACGGTGTCGAGCGGCTTCATCAGCGTCGAGATCGGCTTCATGGCCACCCGAAGCACGAGGGGCTCGCCGGTGGTCATCCCGCCCTCGAGGCCACCGGCGCGGTTGGTGCGCCGCCGCACGTTGCCGGTGCGGGGATGCCCCGGGGCCGGCTCGATCTCGTCGTGGACCTCGGCTCCGGTGAGGCGCGCGGCGGCAAAGCCGAGGCCCATCTCGACACCCTTCACGGCTGGGATGGAACAGATCGCGGCGGCGAGCCGCCCGTCGAGCTTGCGGTCCCACGCGACGTGCGCGCCGAGGCCCACCGGGAGTCCATCCACCACGACCTCGCAGATCCCGCCCAGCGTGTTGCCGTCGGCCTTTGCGGCGTCAATGCGGGCGACCATCTCCGTCTCGGCCTTGGGGTCGAGGCAGCGGAGCGCCGAGGCGTCGGCGACCGCATTGATGTGCTCGGGCATCGTCGCCGGACGCGCGGCGTCCACGCCGCCGAGGTGAACCAGGTGGCTGCCGATCCGCACGCCGAACTCGGCGAGCAGCCGTTTGGCGACGGCACCGGCGGCAACGCGGGCGGTCGTCTCGCGCGCCGAGGCGCGCTCGAGGATGTCGCGTGCGTCGTCACGGTCGAACTTGAGGAGCCCGGTGAGATCGGCGTGGCCGGGCCGGACGCGCGTGACCTGGCGCTTGCGCCCCTCAGACGTGTCGTCCTCCGGGCGCGGTGCCGGATCCATGATGGCCTGCCAGTTGGCCCAGTCGCGATTGCGGATGAGCATCGCGATCGGCGAGCCGATGGTCTCGCCGGCGCGGACACCGCCGAGGAACTCGACGCGGTCGTGCTCGATTTGCATCCGCCGGCCGCGGCCGTACCCCTGCTGCCGGCGCGCCAACTCCCGGTCCACATCGTCGGCGAGCAGTGGCAGCCCCGCCGGCGCGCCCTCGACGAGGGCAATCAGGGCGGGGCCGTGCGACTCGCCGGCGGTGCGGAAGCTCAGGGACACAAGGGTGAGGTGGGATGGGTGAGGTGGGAGGGCGCGGAGGCAAAGAAGGGCGCCCGACGGAAGATATCCGCCGGGCGCCCCCCCTTACACCCTGCCCCTCACACGTTACGCCTGCCGTTACGGCGTCGGCGGCGTGCTCCGCACGACCTCGCCCTCGTCCACGATGTGCGGCGTGACGAGGATCAGCAGGTCCTGCTTCCGCTCGATGACGCTGGTCTCGCTGAAGAGCCGGCCGATGATCGGCAGGCGCATCAGGATCGGGACGCCGCGCTTGACCCGCGTGACCTGCGTCTGCGTGAGGCCGGCAATCACCGCCGTCTCGCCGTCACCGACGAGCACCTCGTTCCTGGCGGTGCGCTCGCTGATCTCGGGGCCGGCGACCGTGATGCCAAGCAACGACTGCTGCGACGCCGAGATCTCCATCGAGACCTGGCGATTGGCGGTCACGTGCGGCGTCACTTCGAGCGTGATGCCGATCTTCTGCCGCTGGATGACCGGTGCGATTGCCTGGATCTGCCCCGGGACGGCGGGCGGCGTCAGGAGGAACGCAATCTCGGTGCCGGCAAAGAGCGACGCCTTGCGGTTGTCAATCGTCGTGGTGCTCGGCTCGGCCTGGACGTCGGAGAGCTGCTCCGAGCTGAGCGCGTCGAGGAAGGCGGCGAGGTTGTTGCCGCCGATCACGGTGTTGTAGATGAGCGAGAGGGCGCCGGTCGAGCCGAAGGTGCGGTTGGCATTCGCCACGCCGATGAAGGCGTCGCCCCCGAGGTCAATCTGGAACTCACCCGGCGTGCCGCGCGGGATGAGCGTGTTGCTGTAGTTGGTCGGGCTCCCGATCTCGTAGCTGAGGCCGAGCTCCTCGGTGGCGGTGCGGTCCACCGCGATGATCTTCGCCTTGATGGCGACCTGCGGCGTGCGGACATCGAGGTCGCGGACGTAGCTGACGATCTCGGGGAGCCGCGAGACGGTCTCGGTGATGAGGAGGGTGTTGGTCTTCTCCTCGAAGGTCACGACGCCGCGGCCGCAGGTCGTGGTCGTCGGTGCCGGCCCCGCCCCCGCCGCCGGGGCACCGCCCTCGACCGGCGCCGCGGCCGCGTCCACGACCACGGCCTCGGCGCCCGCCGACCCCGAGGAACAGGCCGCGATCAGCTGGCGGATGGTCCCGGCGAGCGCCGAGGCCTTGGCATAGTTGATCACCACCAGCTGGGTGACGAGCGGCTCCGCGGCGACGCGCCGGGAAAGATTCGCGTAGCTGTCAATGGTGATGATGCCGGTGGAATCCTCGGTCGCCTGGAGCCCGCTCTGTTGCAGGATCTTGCTGAGCGCGACATCCCAGGGCTGGTTCACGATGTCGGCGTGCACCGTCCCGGTGACTGACGATCCCGTGACGAACGTCCGGCCCGAGAAATCGGCGAAGGTCGCGATGACCTCGTGGATGTTGCGGCCGGGGAAGCTGACCGAGATGCGCGGCTGGGTGGGCACCTGTTGCCGCACCACCCGGATCGGCTCAAAGGTCGGTTCGCTCGGCGCGGCGGCGACCGGCGTCGCGCGGACCGCGGCGGCGCCGGTGGACCAGGGCGCGAAGTCGTCGGAGCCGCGGACGCTGACGCGGATCTCGCCCTCGCCGCGGGTCACCTCGTATTCACGCGGCGTGTCAACGTCGAGCACGAGCCGGACGACGTCCGGCGCGAACTGGCCGAGGCGGACGTTCCGGATTCCGGCGCGTGCCACGCGGTCGTAGCGCGGCTCGCGGAGGCGCATCGTGGCGCCCTGCAGGTCCACGACGATCCGATGGGGCGCCTCGAGCGTGAAGGTGCTCACGTCGATTGTGCCCTCGAAGGTCAGGACCACATCGGCGCGTCCGGCGCCCGGCACGACGCTGACGGCGGTGACCGTGGCGTCGGCGCGCGCCCGCGCCGTCGGCGCGGCGTCACCCACCGCCGCGCTCGTCAGAAGTGCGCCGACCGCAGTCGCGGCAAGCATCCCGTATCGCCTCATGGCGTCCTCGCTCCCCTTGGTGCGTTGACCGACAGGATCTCCTGTCGAGTGAATCCGAATTCATCAATCGCCACCGCAACCTCGCGCTGGCGGATGGCCGTGATGCGCAGCCGGCCGAAGACCGAGCCCACCCGGGCGCGGTAGATCTCGCCGGTCGAGACATCCTTCAGCGTCGCGACGGAGTTGCGCCCGCTCGGGTCGTAGATGATGCCGCCGACCTCGAGGTCGGCGAGCAGCGGACGGATGTCGCCGCTCAGGATCAGTGACTGGAACGGGTCGCGCCGCGCGCTGCGCGGGTAGGTATAGACTTCGCGATGGAACACGATGTTGCCGGCCGAGTCGCGGCCGCGCTCGGGTGGCGGGATCACGGCCGAGGCGCCGGACGGCGCTGCGCGGTCACCAGGAGCGGAATCGCGGCGACGAGCAACAGGAGGGTCAGCACTCGACGGGTCATCATCGGGCCCCTCCGGCGGGCGGCGCGGCCTTCACGACGTAGGTCTGGATGTCGAACGTCGCCGCAAGCAGTTGGGTGCCGGACGCGCTGACCGACGGCCCGCGGCCGCGCTCACCCTGCACCAGCGTCAACGACAGGTTCACCGGCGAGATGATCCGCCGCAGCGACCCGATTGCCGTCAGCAGCTCGCCGACCTGGTGGTAACTGCCCTCGATCTGCATCCGATAGCGGTAGGTGTCGAAGATCTCGCCCTGGGCGACCGCACCGGGCGTGAAGCTCTCGATCTGCATCCCGGTCCGCCGCGCCGCACCGACAATCTGCTCCAGCAACGCCGGCACCTCGTTCCCCGCCGGGATCAGCGTGCGCATCAGGTCCAGGTTGCGCTGCAGCACCTCGGCCTCGGCGCGCAGCTCCTCGGTCGTGCCGCGGGCGAGCAGCGCCTTGGCGCGCTGATTCGACGCATCGAGCCGCTCGAGGCGCTGACGCGTGACGAGCAGCTCGGCCTCCTTCGGCTTGTAGAGGAAGTACCAGTACGCGCCGGCGAGCGCGAGCCCGACGATGCCCACGACGAGCATGATCTGGTCCCGCTGGGTCTGCGGCAGTCCGGCCATGGGTTACCTCACCGAGATCGAAAGGGGAACGGTGCGGATGGCCGACGGCGGGGGCTTCGAGTACCGCATCTGCAGCTCGAACTGCGTGACCTCCTTGCCTTCGGTGACTGCGGCCTCGCTGCCGGCGAGCGTCACATTCTCGAAGAAGGGAGACGCCTCCAACTGGCGCATGAAGATCGTCAGCGCCTGGAAGTCCACCGTGTACGCGACCAGCCGGATGTTGATCGGGGGCGCGTTGCCGGCGGCGGCAGCCTCGGGCGACACCGGGGCCGTTGCCGCCGTCTGCGCCAGCGAACGGATCCAGGTGTAGGTCGGGACGGCGCGGGCGACCTCGTCCATCACGTGCGGCCAGACAAACCGGTCGCCGTCAATGGCGCTGATGACTGCCATCTGGCGGAGGATCGAGTCGCGTCGCGCCTCGGCGGCGGTGCGCTGCTTCAGCACGTCGGCGAAACGGGCCGAGTCCTGCACGGCGATCCGCTCCTGCTCGGCGAGGGTCCGCGCGGAGCGGCCCTGCAGGAGGAACATCCCCCCGGAGACCGCCAGGCCGATGGCGACCCCCGCGACCGCGACAATCAGCCACGGATCCTTGAAGCGCGCGCTGACCTCCGCGAAGATCGCGCCCAGGTTCAGGGACGCGGATCGCGACGATCGCGACTTCTTGCGTGCGCCGGGAAGGAGATTGATCTCGATCATCTTGTCGTCCGGGACTCAGGCGGGCTGGCGAAGCGCCAGCCCGATCGGGAGCATCATCAGGGACGCCACCTCGTCGGTGACGAGCGACTCGAAAGCGCCGTCACGCACGACCAGGTTGGCGAGCGGGTTGGCGGCCTCGACCGGGACGCGGAGCCGCGCGCTGAGCACGTCAATCAGCCCGGGCACCCGCGCGCCGCCGCCGCAGACATACACCGCCTGGACCGCCGCCGAGTTCCGCGACGCCGATGCCAGGAAGGCCAGGGCGCGCTCGACCCCGACGGCGATCTCCTCGCCGCGGGCCTCGAGCACGGCGTCCAGATGCTCCGAGCGGTCGAATCCCTGGAGCAGGGCGGCCGCGTCGTCCGACGCCAGGCCGCGGTCCCGCTGCAGGTCTTCGAGCATCCGGCGCGTGCCGCTCGAGATGTCGCGCGTCAGGATCGGCACCCCGTCCTCGACGATGTTCGCGTTCGTGACCTCGTGACCGATATTCACGAGGGCCACCACGCCGGTCATCGCGTCGGGGTGATTCAGCTCGAATGCGTTGTGCAGGGCAAAGGCGTCCACGTCCACCGCGACCGCGTTGAGGCCGGCATCGCCAAGGACCCGCACCTTCGCCTCGATCAGTTCGCGCTTGGCCGCGACGAGCAGCACGCTCATCTCGCCGTCGGTCCCGTCCGGATCGAGGATCTGGAAGTCGAGCTCGACCGATTCCATATCGAACGGCACGTGCTGCTCGGCCTCCCAGCGCATCAACTCCCGGGCCTGCGACTCCTTCACGCGCTCGATCTGGATCTTCTTGACGATCACGTCGCGGCCGCCGACGGCGGTCACCACGTCCTTGGACTTCACGCCCGCCGACTCCAGGCAGGTCGTGATCGCGTCGGCGACGATTCCCGGGACCATGATCTCCCCTACCACGAACGCGCCGCCCAGGAGCGGCGCGATGGCGACCCGCACAAGCTCCGGTGGAGACTTGCCGTTATCGATCACGGCGACCTTGATCAGGCCGGAACCGATATCGAGGCCGACGGTTGTCTTCTTGCGACCGAAAAGCGCCATGGGATGTCCGTAGGACGTCGAGCGGGACGAAAACTCTCGGGTCGCCAAAGTTGCGGGCGTGCCCGGTCAGGGTCAATGCATCGCGCAGGGTGGTTCCTGCACAGGTACACGAACTTAGCTGGCCGGAGGTAACGGAATCCCTCAACCGATCACCCCTGGGGGTCGCGCAGCACCCAGGTCCGGCCGGCCGGGACGAGCCGGGTGGCGTCGGGACAGCCCGGGGGCCCGTCGGCGTCCGGCAAGGTGTCTGGGGAGAGGAGGGCCAGCAGGCGGAACCGTGCCCCGTGCCTCCCGATTCCGGTGACTTCGGCGCGGATCCTCCCGCCGCCGACGGCGCGCCAGCCGACCTCCGCGCGACTGTTGGCGGAGGTGGTCGTTCCGCCGGTCATCAGCAGATGAGGGGGCTGGAGGCAGAGGAGCGCCAAGGACGGGGGCGCAAAGGTCGCGCCGAGAGCGCTGTAGGCCGCGGCACGGGCGCGCACGCCATCCTCGGCGAGGAGCGCCACCCGCCAACCCTGGACGGCGTCGAAGAGCGCCAGGCTGGAGAGGATTGAGAGCGCCAGCATCACCAGCAGGACCATCGGCAGGGCGATGCCGGGCCGACCGCGCTTCATAGGTGCAGCGTCGCCGTCGCCGAGCGACCTCCGTCGGCGCCGGTCACGAGGATGTCCAGTCGCGCCGGCAGGAGCGAGAGGGAGAACCGAAGGCCCCCCGCGGACGGTGGGCGCAGCGGCCCCGATACCGGTTGCACCACCCCGCAGACGCCCGAGATCGGTGAGCAGCGTCGCCAGCCCAGCATCCACTCGCCGCGCCCGGCGTGGTAGAGCGTGAACCGACCCGCCCGGCCGACCCGAACCGGGGCGCCGAGAGCCAGGGCCTCCGGCACTGAGTCGCGGAGGTGGAGTCGCCAACGAGGTGCCGCGTCGTCGCCGACGGCCGTCCACCCCTGTTGTGAGTCGCAGGTGCCCGGCGAAGTGAAGAGCCGTACGCTGTCCACGGTCGTTACCCACCAGGCGTCGTCGGCGCCGTCGGACGCGAGCACCGACACCACGTCGTTCACGTCCGGGGCTTGCGCCTGCGTGGTCAGGGGGACGCCTTCGCTCACGACGGCCGGCGGAAGGACCAACGCCCGCGGCTCGATCGCGCAAACGACGCTGACGAGCGCGAGGACGTCGAGGTCCACCGCGGTGTCGCCGCGCAGCTCGACCAGGTCACCCGCCTCGAGTGCATCCCGGAGCACCGCCAGCGATTCGCGTTCGGCACGCTCGGCGCGGTCCCGACGTTCCCCGCCCAGCAGGGCGCGCCGGGCCCCGCCGAGGGCGACGGCAGCGGTCGCCGCAAGCACACCGGCGAGGGCGAGCGCGGCAATCGCCTCGGCCAGGAGGTAGCCGCGCTTCAGGGGCACGGCAGCGCCGCCGTGACCACCACGCGATGCACCGCCGCCGAGGCTGGCGCGCTGAGCTCGATGTTGAGGTGCGCGCCGGCCGCATTGCGAGTGCGCGTCCAGTCCACCTGCACGGGTGCTCCGGCGGGAGCCGAGCCGGCCGTATCGGGACCGATGCAGGCGCGGGCGCCGAACCACCCGAGGCGGTCGTGCGCGCGCGCCGCGAGTTCCTCGCGGACCGACGCCCCGTGACGCATCCGGGCGGCGGCGGCGAGCGTTGAGAGACAGCCGACGATGCCCACGGCCAAGAGGACGGAGGCGACGAGCACTTCGATGAACGAGGATCCGGCGCGGGCGCGCATACGCGAGACTACTCCGCGCGCGTTCGGGAGCCGGCATCACCGCATCGCCAGCGGGACCGGAACGTGGCGCTTGCCCCCGAACCCACCTGGCCCAAATGCAGCGCGGGGGGGGGGGCGGGCCGGGGGAAGATCCCCCGGCCCGCGCCGTTCAAGCTGAACGAAGTGCGATCAGTTGCAGGTCGGCTCGCCGTCGTTGCCGCCCGTGCCAACCGAGATCACGCAGGTGCGGGTCGTGCCACCCGAGTACGCCGCTTCGGCCGCGAACGTGCCGGGGCCGACGCCGCTGATCGTGACCGTCACGCCGGACGAGGTCTGATACGCGGTGCCGAGGTTGTCGGTGTACGCCGCGTTGTCGGCGAAGTACGCTTCCTCCGCGGTCACGAGGTTGCGGAGGTCAGCCTTCATCGTGGCGATGTAGGCCTTCTCCTTCGTGTTCGCGAACTTCGGGATCGCGATTGCGGCCAGGATGCCGATGATCACGACGACGATCAGCAGCTCGATCAGGGTGAAGCCCTTCTTGTTGGTCAGCATTCGATGGTGCTCCTGAAAAGGGGGGAACGGTGGGGCCACAGGCTCCAGAGCAATGAGTGGCAAGAAGCTTGCCAGTGGGGCGAGCCGGTATAACGTATTGCCGTTGAACAAGATAGCGTATGGACTAGCGGTCCGTGGCGGTGGAAGTGGCGGCAGAGGGCCGCGCGTGTTGCATCCTGCCAGCCGCGTCGTGGAGGGTCGGGAAGTCCAGAATGACCCAGACGCGAGGCTGAAGGCCGGTGCGGTCGAAGGGTCGCCCTTCCCGCCACCAGCGATTCCTGGCGTCCGCGCTGTCGGTCGCCACGAGCAGGGAGTCGGTGGCCCGCCGGATGGCCTGGAAGGCGGGCTCCATCCCCTCCACGAAGAGCCCGTCGAGCGCACTCCGGCGCGCGTCGTGGAGCCGCCGGAGATCCACCAAGCACGCCGTGCGCCCAATCAGTGCGAGGCCGACGGTGGGGTCGCCGGCGAGGACGCGCTCATACTCGGGCAGCGCCTCGCGGCAGAGGCCGCGGAAATGGAGGATGCGCGCGTGGGCGAGGCGGGCCGGCCCGAACTCGGGGTGGAGTGCAAGACTGCGCTGGAAGGCGGCCTCGCCATCGTCGTAGCGACCGCCGCGCGAGTACATCTCGCCGACCGCAAAGTGGCCCCGGAAGTTTGCGGGCGCCTCGGCGACCAGCGTGCCGAAGAGTGTGGCGTTGTCTTCCCACATCCGCTGGCGGACGGCGCTGTGCACGACGGCGAGCAGGAGCAATGCCGACGCGGTGGTGCGCACCGCGGTGAGGGCTGCGCCGCGCCATCGCGTGAGCGGCCAGGCGATGAGCGGGCCGAGCACCATTGACACGGCAAGACTCGGGAGGAAGAGCGTCCGTTCGGCGATCAACACCCCGCTCGCGAAGAGGAGGTTCGACACGAGCGCGATGGTGCAGGCAAACCAGACGACGGCGAAGCTGGCAATCGGGGCGCGGCGCCTCGCGGCCATCGCCGCCGCGAGGGTGACCGCCACGAGCGCCGCCCCCGGCAGGTGCGCAGTCGACCAGTCGGGCACCACCGCGATGAGGCGCGGCGAGTAGTCGGCATAGAGGCGCGCCGGCCAGAAAAGCAGCCGGGCGAACTCCGGCGCCAGCGCCAGCATCACCCGAGCGCGGCCGCCCGCCGAGAGGCCGAGGAGCCCCCACGCCGGCGAGGTGCCGGTGACCTCGCCGAGGACGGCCACGCGCAGCGCAACGTACAGGGCGGCGATGAGACCGAGGGCGAGCGCCAGCGTGCGCGCGCGACGCCAGTCGCCCTCCTGGCGGACAAAGAAAAACGTCGTGGCGCGACCGAACCACTCGAGCGCGAGAATGAGCGCCGGCAGGACGATGCCGTGTTCCTTGAAGAAGAGTGCCGCCGTGAAGCACCCGGCAATGAGTGCGCCGGTCCCTATAGTCAGCGGCCCCGTTTGGCGCGCCCGGGCGTAGAGCGCGAGCGCCGCCAGCACGCCCAGCGCCACCCAGAGCTCGGCCTGCCCGACCACGTTGCCGACCGCCTCGACGTGCACCGGATGCGCGGCAAAGATCACCCCGCCCACCAGCGCGGCGACCGGCGAGAGCAACCGCGAAAGCAGCACGAACGCCACCACCGCGGCCGCCGCGTAGAGGAGGACATTGACGGCGTGGAAGACGAGCGGCGATCCGTCGCCGATTGCCCACTGCACTGCGTAGCCGAGGATCGCCAGCGGCCGATACAGCGCCGTCGTGCCGCGCGTCGGTCCCCAATACGTCTCGCCGAAGTAGGCCCACGGCGCGCGCAGGTCGTGGACCGCCGGGTTGGTCTCGATGATCAGGACGTCGTCGTAGGCGAAGCCGTTCGTCAGGCTCGTCGCCGAGGCGGCCAGCGCCACCGCCGCGACGAGTGCCGCCCGCAGCGCGAACGGGTGCGCGGTCCACCACGCCCGTCGGCCGTCGGTCATCGCGCGAGGTTGTACCGCAGGATGTGCCAGAGCGCGGCGACGCCGTCGCGCCAGCCGATCTTCTTGCCCTCCGCGTACGTGCGGCCGGAGTAGGAGATCGGCACTTCATAGATGCGGGCGTTGGCGCGCGCCAGCCGCGCTGTCACCTCGGGCTCAAAGCCGAACCGGTCCGAGGTGAGGCGGAGCGACCGCGCCAGGTCGCCGCGGATCGCCTTGTAGCAGGTCTCCATATCGGTGAGGTTGAGATTCGTCAGCATATTGCTGAACGTCGTCAGCACCGAGTTCCCGACCGAGTGCCAGAAATAGAGGACCCGGTGCGGCCCGCCGAGGAAGCGCGACCCGAAGACGGCGTCGGCGCGCCCGTCAATGATCGGCTGGAGGAGCACCGGCCAGTCGGCCGGATCGTACTCGAGGTCGGCGTCCTGCACGAGGACGACGTTCCCGGTGCTGGCGGCGAGCGCCGTGCGGATCGCCGCGCCCTTGCCCCGGTTCACCTCGTGGAGTTGCAGCACGTCAATCCGGCCCGCAGCGTGCAGTCGCCGGAGCTCCTCGCGCGTCCCGTCGGTCGAGCAGTCGTCCACGCAGATGACCTGCTTGCGGATCGGCACGCGGTGGACCTCGTCGAGGATCCGCTCGACGGTGTGTCGCTCGTTGTAGACGGGGATCAGCACGGAGAGAACCAGCTCCTCGGCGGGGAGCGGGGAGCGGCCGCGCACGCGCGCCACGGACGGGGGTGTTGGATGGGTCATCGGGGAACGGCGTGAAAGGAGCGAACGTCTGATCCGGGCGGTGTGATCTCCACGAATCGGCGGGTGGAGTCGAATGGGGCGGCCAGGAACGCCCGCAGGTGTGGGCCATTGGGGCTGAAGACATAGGCGTCTGGCGCGAAGCGCCGGTCGAGCGCGGCGATGATCTCGGCGCTGCGCTGGTCGGACTTCTTCTCCAGATGGTCGCGGACGATGAGCATCTCGACCGGGATCACCTGCAGTCCGGTGTAGAGCGCGACCATCGGCGCCGCCTCGGTGCCGATGACCTTGCCGACGAGTCGCGGGTCGGCATTCGCGTACTGCACGGCGCGGGCCGACCGCTCGGACATCTGCCGCGACGCGCTGCTCGCCCAGCCCCGCGCAAAGCCGCGGACATTGTAGGCGGTGTGGCCGATGACGAGCAGGGCCCCCGCCGCGACGACGGCCCAGGCGGCGCGCGGCCGAGCCGCCGAGCGCAGTGCACGCACGCTGCCGCGCACGCCGTCCAGCGCGACGAGCAGGAACAGCGGCCAGACCGCCCAGAGGAAGCGGTCCACCTGAAAGGGCCACGCGAGGGTCACGCCGATGTAGCCGACGAAGGCCAGCGTGAGGATCCGCGTTGCCGGCCGCCCCCAGCCGCGCCAGACGCCGGCCACAAAGAAGCCGATCGCCACCAGCGTCACCGCCTGACGCGCCACCCCGGTCACCCGCGGCGTGAGAAAGGCGCCGACGAATCGCCAGGCGTCCGCCACGTTCTTCATCACGACGTCCCGGAGCAGGGCAAACCCGCCCTCCCGGTAGCCGTCGGTCACCCACTGGAGGTATGGCCCGTACGATCCACGGAGTTCGTCGGGAAATCCCGCCGAGTGTTTCCAGACGAAGTACTGCCAGGGCAGCAAGAGGAGCGCGACCACTCCGAGATAGACGGCGCCCTCGCGCCACCGCCGGTCGGCGGCCAGCACCATCAGCGTGGCGACGACGACCACACCGCCCAAGGTCCGCGTGAGGACCAGCACCGCCGCGAGGGCCGCCGCGGCGAGCGCCCACCGCGTGCCGCCGTCGGCGCGGAGGCGTTCGGTGACGAGGATCGTCGGGAAGAGGAGCGCGAGAAAGAGGGGCTCCGAGAGCAGGACGTTGGTCAGCACGTGCATCGGCACGCTCGCCGTGGCCGCGACGACGGCGAGCACCGCGGCCCACGATGGCAGCGCAAAGTGACGCCGTGCCACGACCACGCCGCCCGCCGCCGCCAGCGCCAGGAAGACCGGGTTGAGCAGTTTGAGCAGGACGATGTTCCCGGGGAACTCCGGTCCGAGGCGCCAGACCAGCGCAATCACGCCCGGCCAGACCGGCGGGTAGTGGATCGCCGGCGGTGTCCCGGGGAGCTGTGGGTACACGTAGCCCTGCCCTTCGGCGATCGCCTTGCCGACCAGCACATAGATGGCGTCGTCGAAGAAGACGCCGATCAGGTCGGGCGTCATCGTCGCCACGCCCACCACGAGCGTCACGACCGCCGCGACGACCGCCGCGCGCGCGCCGGCGAGGGGGTCCTGCCCGGTCGTGATGGCCGAAGCGTTCACGTCTCGACCCCGTAGCGGGCGAGCTTGCGATGGAGCGTGGACGGGTCGATGCCCAGCACCTCGGCGGCCCGCGTCTTGTTCCCCTGCTCGCTGTTGAGGACCCAAAGGATGTAGGCGCGCTCGATCGTCTCGAGCGTCGGATTGGCGGCAGTGCGCTCGGCGACCAGCGGTTCGCTCCGCCGCTCGGTGACGCGCTCGGGCAGCGCCGGAAGCTCGACCGTCGTTCCGGCGGTGAGGATGACCGCGCGTTCGAGCGCGTTCTCGAGCTCGCGGACGTTGCCGGGCCACGCGTAGGCGAGCATCGCCGCCGCGGTCTCCTCGCTGAGCCTCTTCACCGGCTCGCCGCGCTGCTCGGCGCCGCGCTGGAGGAACGCCTCGGCCAGCAGGGGGATGTCCTCCCGACGGTCGCGCAGCGGCGGGAGGTGGAGCGCGATGACGTTGAGCCGGTAGTAGAGGTCGCGTCGGAAGGTGCCGCGCTTGATCTCCTCCTCGAGGTCGCGGTTGGTCGCGGCCAGGATGCGTGTGTCAATCGGGATCGGCACCGTGGCGCCGACCGGGATCACCTCGCGATGCTGGAGCACGCGGAGGAGCTTCACCTGCGTGGCCGGCGTCGTCTCGCCGATCTCGTCGAGGAAGAAGGTGCCGCCGCCGGCGGCGGTGAAGAGGCCTTCCTTGTCCTTGACCGCGCCGGTGAACGAGCCCTTCACGTGCCCGAAGAGCTCGCTCTCGAGCAGACCCTCGGGGAGCGCGCCGCAGTTGATGCTCTGGAAGGTCGCCTCGCTGCGCGCCGAGAGGTCGTGGATGTACCGGGCGACGATTTCCTTGCCGGTGCCTGATTCGCCGGTGATGAGCACCGTGGACTCGGTGTGCGCGACCGCCTCGGCCAGGCTCAGGACGTCCAGCCAGGCGCGGTGGTTGCCGATCGGGGCGCCGGCGCCGCGACGCTCACGCCGACGGATCTCCTTCTTGAGCGTCGTGTTCTCGACCCGCAACTGCCGGTGCTCGGCAGCGCGGCGGAGGATGGCGAGCAGCTCGTCGTTGCGGAATGGCTTCTGGATGTAATAGAAGGCGCCCGCGTTCACCGCCTGCATCGCCGTCTGCAACGTGGCCTGCGCCGTCATCAGGATCACCGGGACGCCGGGGTCGTGCGCGCGCGCCGCCGCCAACACCTCGACGCCCGTCACCTGCGGCATCCGGATGTCGGTGAGGATGATGTCGGGCGAGAGCTCGGGAATCATCTCGAGCGCGGCGCGACCGCCGTGCGCGGTGTGCGGCGCGAACCCCTCGGCGCGCAGCAGGATCTCCAGCGTCTGGAGGATTCCCGATTCGTCGTCCACGATGAGGACGCTCGGATGCGACGCGGATTCGGTCACGGCAGGACTCCGGCGGCGGCTACCGCCACGGGAAGGAGGACGGTGAAGCGCGTGCCGATGCGGTCGCTGTCCACGAGGATCACGCCTCGGTGCGCCTCGATCGCGCGATGGACGACGGCCAGCCCGAGGCCGCTGCCGCCCGGCTTCGTCGTCGCGAAGGGCTCGAAGAGGCGGTTCTGGATCTCCGGGGGAATCCCGCCACCCTCGTCGCGGATCTCGAGCGCCAGCGTGTCGCCGACGAACGGGAGCCCGGACGGCTGCTCCGCCTGCGACAGCCGGCGGAGCGAGACGGACACCACGGCGCGTTCCCCCGACGCCTGGAACGCATTGAGCACGAGGTTGAAGACCGCGCGGTGCAACAGGTCCTCGTCTCCCTCGACGCTCGCCGGAACGTCCGGGAGGTTCACCGCGAGCTCGACATCGGCGCCGCGGTCCGGATGCGTCGCGGCAAGCGCGGTGGCACTCTGCACCACGTCGCGGAGGTCCACCACCTCGCGGCGCGCCGCCTGGACGCGCGCGAAGTCGAGGAACTCGGAGAGCAGTCGGGAGAGCCGATCCGACTCGCGGACGATCAGGTCGCCCAATGTTCGCTCGTCGTCGCTCGCCACGGTGCGCTGGGAGAGCTGCTCGATCGCGCTACGGATGCTGGCCAGCGGATTCTTGATCTCGTGGGCAAGCGACGCGCTCAGCTCGGCGACCGCCTCCAGCCGCTGGGCACGCAGCCGCAGGGCCTCGACGCGCTTCTCGTCCGAGATGTCCTGGAAGATGACCGTCGTCGCCCCACCGACCTGCCGGAGGTCGCCGCTCACGGCGGTGGTGGTGATCCCGAGCGGGATGGTCCGCCCGTCACGGACGATTGCGCCCTCGGAGCGGACGTTGAGGCGGTGCTCGCTGATGTGTTGGCGCACTGCGTCGGCCACCGGCGGGGCGATCTCCCGGATGCGGTCGAGCACCGGCGTGCCGATCAACGGCTCCAGCGGCACCTCGAGCAGGGCCGAGGCGCTTGGGTTGGCGTAGAGCAGGTTCCCGAGGTCATCCACCGTGATGATGCCCGACTGGATGTTGGCGAGGATGTCGGCCGCGCGGTGCCGCATGCTCGCGAGTTCGGCTTGCAGGCGCTCCCGGCCCTCCCCCGCCTCCTGCAGCCGCGCGGCGATGTACCCCGTCCCGACGGCGACCACGGTGAAGACGACGAGCTGGAGGACGAGGGCGATCGTGATGTCGCCGCCGCTGACGAGGAAGGCGTCGCCGACGTAGAGCGCGCTGCCGAGCATCGCGAGCAGGAGCGAGCTGCCGATCGGCAGCAGCAGCGCCGCCGCCGCGTTGACCAGGATGTAGAGCGCCGCGAACTGCGAATCGCCGCCGCCCGTCAGATGCACCACCGACGTGATCAACACGAGGTCGTGCACGAACTGCACGTAGAGGAACCCCGGGCCGGGACGGACGCGATTGACCTCCGTGCGGACGAACGAAAGCGCGGTGAGCGCCATCGAACTCACGAAGGTCGCGGCGGCGATGAACGTGTAGACCGGGTCCACGAAGAGCGCGAAGATCAGCGCCCAGCCGAAGTTCGCGCTCGCCACCACGAGACGCGCGACATATATCCATACCAGCAGTCGGCGCGGCTTCAGCACCACGCGGTACCGCTCGTTCGATTCGCCCCGCGGCTTGGCCAAGAGTCCTCGTGAGTCTTGCAATTCGCAACAACCCCAAGGTGACGAACATCGTGGCGAACTGCAACAGACCGGTCTGGATGTGACGCCGCGCGAGATCTGGGACGAGGCGGGTCACCTGGTGGTCAACACGCGCCTCTCAATCCCACCCGGCGAGCTGACGGTCAAGGCGAGTCGGGCCGGCGGCCCCGGCGGACAGCACGTGAACACCTCGTCCACGCGCGTCGAGGTGGCGTGGGACGCGCGCCACTCGACGGCACCCTCGCTGGCCGACCGCGCCCGGATCGAGGAGAAGCTCGCCACGCGCCTCGATTCCCGGGGGGTCATTCGCGTCACCGCGGCCGATACGCGGAGCCAGGCCCAGAATCGTGCGCTGGCCTTCGAGCGCTTGGCGCGCCTCGTCCGCGATGCCCTCGTCGTCCCGCGCGTGCGCCGCGCCACCAAGCCGACGCGCGCATCCAAGGAGCGACGACTCGAGACGAAAAAACGGCGGTCCTCGACCAAGCGGGACCGCCGCCGCCCCGGCGGCAGCGACGACTGACCGGCGCTACCGCGCCGACCCGGGCGAGGTCAGGGCCGGCGCCCATCGGGAGCGGGCAGCAGCGCCCGCACGGCCTCGGGAAGCGCAACGGCTCGCTCATCCACTGAATCGAATTCCACGGCCACGATCGAGAGCACGACCTCGAACTGCGGCTGCCGCTGCACCACGCGCGTGGCCATCCCGAGGCCGTCGAACACCTTGTAGTCGCTGAACACCGAGACGTGCTCGATCAGGCCCGTCGGTCCGGGGACCGTCGCCGACCCGCCGGCGCTGAGCCCCGTCGCGGCATCGAAGAACTCGTGGACGATGTCGCCGTTGGGGCGGACCATCCGCACCTTGTAGGTCCGGCGCCCCTCGAAGGTCTCCTCGCCGACGGTCTCCGCCGAGCTGAACCGTGAGAGGTCGTGCAGGTCGCCGAAGAAGTCGGCCTGCTCGGCGATCTGCTCCGCCTGCGCCCCGGTGAGGAGGACCGGACCCACGCCCGGCTGGATCGCCCACGCCGTCGTGCCGTCGAATCCCTGCATCACCTCGCCCATTGATCCGAACGAGGAACGGAAGATGTACTTGTTCGGCCGGACCTTGAGGATCTCGAGTGGCGCCTCGATGCCCGCCGCCGCGAGCGTAAACGACCCGATCAGTCGCATGGACTGGTGCGCGGCGAGGACCGCCCGGCCGCCAACGATCGAGTCGTGGCGGGCGACCAGCGCGGCGGGGGTTGGAAGCGACTGTGCACCCACGGCCGGCCCGACTGCCGGCCCCGCAGCGAGGATCGCGAACACCGTGAGCAGGACCGATGACAATCGGGTGGACGGACGGCGTCGCACGGAAACCTCAGTTCGGGGCCGGGGGGGCAGTCGTCACCGGCAGCCCGGCCTGCAAGGCGAGCGCGATCCGGTCGTGGTTGGACACTCGTCCCCGGACGATGATCGCGGCAAGGTTGTTCTGGCTGACGAGGAGGAACGGCGGGGCATAGGGCGAGATCTCGCCGCGTGGCGCGCCGGTCAGTGGCTCGAGTCGGTCAGTCACCGCGCGGCGGGCCACGCTGTCGGGGTAGATCCAGGCGTGCACTTCCCCACCGCCGGCGAGGAAGAGGAGCCGCGGGACCTGCATCCATTCAGGGCCCGGCGCCGCCTCGGCCACTCGGCGTGGCGCGACGCCGGCGCGGACGAGCCGTTCGACGAGATGCTCCTCGGTCCAGAGGCCAGTGCTGGGCGTGGCCGCCGCACGGGTGGCGGTGGCGGCGGCCTGCTCCATCGCCGCGCGCGCGGCCTGTTGTTCCCGCGCCGCCTTCGCGTCCCCGCCTTCGCAACCGCCAAGGTGAAGAAGGGCGAGCGCGAGACAGACGGCTGCCGCGCGCATAACTTCCGGGCCATGGCCCGCGCCGGGAACGTTCCGCCACGCCCGCCCGCGTCCACTCCGGTCCGCGTGGACAAGTGGCTCTGGGCGGCGCGCTTCTTCAAGACGCGCTCGCTCGCCGCTGAGGCGGTGGAGGGCGGCAAGGTGCAGGTGGACGGCGAGCGCGCGAAGCCCGCGAAAAGCGTCCGTCCGGGGAGCGAGGTCCGGGTGCGCATCGGTCCCTACGAGCACGTCGTCGAGGTGCTGGGGACGGCGGAGCGACGCGGGCCGGCGGCCGAGGCCGCCCTGCTGTTCGAGGAGACGGCGGCCTCGCGCGACTCGCGGGAGAAGCTGCACTGGCAGCTCACACGCGCCGCGCCGGCAATGGACCCGGCCAAGGGCCGTCCCACCAAGCGCGACCGGAGAGCGCTCGACCGTCTCAAGGACCGCTGACGGCGTGCCGCTGGAGTCGACCATCACGGGAATCAATGCGGGTCGGCCGGGCATCACCAGTGGCGCCGGGGCGCCAGCCGCGGTTACCATTCCGCCGTTGACCAAGACCCACCGACCTGACGGGAGTCCCGACGCATGTCTGGCAGCGGCGAAGAGAAAGATCCAAGCAAACTGGGCTGGGGATTCGCGGCCGCGATCATCGGCCTCGCGATCGTCGCCAACCTCACGGCGTTCTCGATCCACAAGGCCACGTACCTCAAGCCGGACAAGGCGCCCGCGTCGAGCGCGTCGCACTGACGCGCCCCGTTCAGTTCTTGTGGCGGAAGGTGATTCGACCGCGGCTCAGGTCGTACGGCGACACCTCGACGGTCACGCGATCGCCCTGCAGGACGCGGATGCGGAAGCGCCGCATCTTGCCGGCCATCGTCGCCAGCACGTCGTGTCCGTTGGAGAGCAGCACGCGGAACGTGGCGCTCGGCAACACTTCGCTGACCGTTCCTTCAAGTTCGATCGCTTCTTCTTTCGCCATGGATCCGTGGAGGGTGGACTCCCTCTAATCTATCGGGGCGCCGGGGGTGGTGGCAGGGGGCGACCCGCAGCGCGGAGCTCCTGACGCGGCCGCGACGAGAAGCTCGACGATCTCGCGGACCGTTGACGCGCCGGCGTCGGCATCGTACCAGGCCTGCTTGCCGCGGGCGAATCGCTCGATCGTCCCCGCGGCGCGCGCCTCCTGCGCGAGCGCCTGCAGCGCCGACGGGCGCTCGATCCAACATCCGGCGTCCCGGCCGTCGGCGTCGAGGAAGATCACCGTCGGCGTGGCCGTGCGTCCGTCGGGCGTCCGCCGCGACTCCAGCAGTGCGCCTGCGGCGTCGGGGGCAATGACCCGCATCTCGAGCCCGGGGACGGCGGCGACGAGGAGCGCGATGAACGGGATCGTGTTCACCGAATCGCTGCAGGCGTCCACGGCGATGACGAGGAGCCGCCAGCGCCCGCCGAGCGCGCGCGCAGTGGCCAGGGCATCGGCGGGGACGCGACCCTCCGCCCAGTGCCGCCGCCACATCGCGCGCCGCGCGTCGGCCCGCGCCAAGAAGCGCTCGAACGTCTCGCCGCCGGCGTAGAGCGCGACGAGCGCCGAGTCCGCAGGCGCGCCGACGCCGGACGTGGCCGGCTCGGCGGCACAGGTGCCGGCGCCGGACGCAGGGCTCGGCGCGGGGTTCAACGCAAGGTTCAGCACGAGCAGGACGGTCGAGACGGCCACGGAGCACACCGGGTTTGGGATGCGCGGAAGATGCGGACGTCACCATTCCCTTGTCCACCGTCGGCCGCGCCCTTACCCTCACCCGATGGACCCGCTCGAGGGGATCGCCGTCGCCACCGGGGCGCTGACCGTCTGGCTGAGCACCCGCCAACGCATCGCCGCCTGGCCGACCGCGCTCGTCAACGCGGCGCTCTACTTCGTCATCTTCTGGCGTGCGCAGATTTACGCCAATATGGGGCTGCAGGTCGTCTATTTCGGCCTGTCCTGCTACGGCTGGTACGCGTGGAAGTACGGCGGCGCGGATCACACCGGGGTCGTCGTCACGCGAACGACGGCCGCACTGGCCCGCCGACTCGTCCCGATCGGGATCGGAATCGCGGCGCTCCTCACCTTCTCGCTCGCCCGGTGGACGGATGCCGCCACCCCGTGGCTCGACTCCGGCACCACCGCCACGAGTCTCGTCGCCCAGTGGATGATGACGCGCAAGCTTCTCGAGAACTGGTTGGTCTGGATCGCGGTGGACGTCGTCTATATCGGGATGTACGTCACGCAGGGGCTCCGGCTCACGGCGGGCCTCTATGCCGCCTTCCTCGTGCTGGCCACGCTCGGCTACTTGTCCTGGCGGCGGAGTCTGCGCGAGCGGCTGGCCGGCGAAGCCGGCCAGGCCGCCGGGGCGGACGGAGCCGCCAACGCGGCGGGCGCGGCGGGCGCGTGATCCGCGTCGTCCTCACGGGCCCCGAATGTTCCGGCAAGACGACGCTGAGCGAGGCGCTCGCCGCACGCTTCGGCGCGCCGTGGACGCCGGAGGCGGCGCGCCGCCTTGCCGAGACCGGCGCCGCGCCGCTCAGCGCGGCGACGGTCGAACCGATTGCACGGCTCTCGATGGCGCTCGAGGATGACGTGGCGGCGACGGGGCCGGCGCTCCTCATCCGTGACACCGACCTCGTGAGCACCATCGTCTATGCCCGGCACTACTACGGCGCCGTGCCGGCGTGGATCGAGGCCGAGGCCCGGGCGCGGCGCGCCGACCTCTACCTCCTCTGCCGTCCCGACCTGCCGTGGACGCCGGACGGGGTGCGCAACCGTCCGGTGCAACGCGAGGAACTGTTCGCCGACTTTCGCGCCGAGCTGGACGCCATCGGCGCGCGGGTGGTCGAGATCTCCGGCGAGGGCGAGTCGCGCACGGCGCGCGCCACCGACGCCGTCACGGCGCTGCTCGCGGGGCGGCCCTAGGCGCCGTCAGCGCGGCGGCAGCGCCGCGTCGAGCCGCGTCACGAATTCGGCAATCGTCCGCACCGCGCCGTAAAAGAATGCCGCGTTGATCCGTTCGACGTCGTCGGTCGGCTGGTGATAGTCCGCGTGGTCCTCGACGCTGAAGAGGACGAACGGGATCCCGACGGCGTGGAATGCGCCCTGGTCGGACAGGTTGGTCCAGTCGTCGCGCCCCGCCCCGCTGTCGTGGCCGAGCAGCAGCTTCACCGGCGCGTCGGGGACGAGGGACTCGAGGATCGGCCGGAGTTGCGGGTAGCGCGCGGCCCCGGCGGCGTAGAGTTCGCCCGAGTCACTGCGCGAGACCATATCGAGGTTCACGTTGGCGCCGATCGCCTCGAGGGAGACGGGCGGGTTGGCGACGAACGCCCGGGCGCCGAGCAATCCCAATTCCTCGGCGTCAAAGAAGACGAAAAGAATCGAGTGCGCCGGACGATGGGCCACGAAGTGGGCGGCGAGCGCCAGCACCGCCGCGGTGCCCGAGGCGTTGTCATCGGCGCCGTTGAAGATCTGGCCGTTCCGCACGCCGACGTGGTCGTAGTGCGCGCTGACGACGATCAGGCGTTCGGGCGTCCGGCTCCCCGGCAGGAGCGCCGCCACGTTGGCGCCGTGGACGGAATCGGGGCGGTTCCGTCGCGCCGCGACGAAGGGATGGACGTAGTTCCCGCCCACTGGGTCGAGGCCCAACCGGCGGACCTCGCTGACGAGCCAATCGCGCGCCTTGGCGTTCTCGGGCGTCATCGCGGCGCGGCCGGCCATCGAGTCGTGCGAGAGGCGCGCGACGTCGGCCAGCAGTCGCGCCGAATCGAGCACCGGAAGGCGGCTGGCGCGCGACGCCGCGCGATCGGCCTGCGGTTGCGACGCGGCGCACGCGCCGACGGCGACCGCCGCGAGGAGCAGGACGACCGACGGCAGCTGCCGGGACCGCAATGCGGAAGGTGGCATTCGCGAAATGTCGCCCCGGGCGCGCGCCGATGGGAGCGCCGCTACGGTCGCCCGGTGACGCGCGGCGCGGGGCCCTGCAGGGCCAGTCTCACGGCGACGACGGTCCGTCCGGCGGCATCGCCGTCCAGCGGCGCACCAGCACGACGATCAGCGCGATGCCACCGAGGAGGAGCACGCCGGGCAGGGTGTACAGCAGGAGATTGAGCCCGCGTGGACGTGGCGAGAGCAGGATCCACTCCCCGTACGCGGCGACGAAGAACTCCTTCACTTCGTCGGGCGTCTTCCCGTCCCGGAGTTGCTCCTTCACCACGTCGCGCATCTCGCGAGCGAGGGCGGAGGGGGACTCCTGGATCGAGATGCCCTGGCAGATGGCGCAGCGGAGTTGGGCGGCCAGCGCGCTCGTGCGTGCCTCGAGCACCGAGTCGGCGCGCACCGAGTCGGCGCGGGCCCGGGCCGTCACGGTATCGGCGACCTGCGCCTTCAGCGGCGCCGTCGCGACAAGAGCGAGGGCGAGCGCAAGGACGAGCGCAAGGACGGACTCAAGCCCGATCGCGCGCCTCACGGCGCCATTCCGTTCATCGTGCTCAGCAGCGAGTCAATGATTCGCGTGAGAATGGGGGCCGTGATCGGCCCCGTCTGCTTGTGCGCCACGCGGCCGGCGGCGTCGAGGATGAAGGTCTCGGGGACGCCGTAGAGTCCATAGGCAATCGCCGCGCGCGAGCGCGGGTCGGTGACCGACGGGTAGGTCTGTCCGCCCATCTGCCCGATCCAGTTGATTGCCGGCTCGATCCGATCCTGGTACAGCACGCCGATGAACTGCACCGGGCGGTCGGCGTAGCGCAGCGCGGTCGTCGAGAGATCGGAATGCTCGTCGCGGCAGGCGAGGCACCAGGAGGCCCAGAAGTTCACCACGACGACCTTGCCGCGGAGCCGTTGGAGGGAGAGCGTGTCGCCGACGGGCCGGGCGATCGGGGGCAGGCCGGGGGCGAAGACTTCCAGCGCGAATGCCGGACCTTCGCGTCCGGGGAGCGGCGACGGAATGAACTTCGGGTCGCGAGTCAGCCCCCACGTCAGGAGGCCGATGACCGGTACGCCGAACGCGGCGGCCGTCAGCGCGCGACCCCAGTTCATGCGACCTCCGGCTGCCGCTGCCGCGCCAGGAGAGCGATCAGCGCGCCCAACACCATCACGCCGCCGCCCGCCCAGATCCACGAGACCAGCGGCTCGCGGATGACCCGGATCGTCGCTGCCGTGCCATCGTCACGGAAGGTCTGCAGGTTCGCGTAGATGTCCCGCGTGAAGGTGCTGTGGACGTCCGGCGTGGGGACCGGCTGGTCCGACGTTGGATAGAAGTTCATCCGCGGGGCCAGCGTGTCAATCAGGGCGCCGGCCGCATTGCGCAGCTCGAGCGTGGCGCCAATCACGTAGCGCTGCGGCTCTTGGCGGCCCCAGACCCCCCGCAGGCCGATTGTCACGTCCCCGAAGACGATCGTGTCCCCCGGGGCGAGCGTCGCCTCGCGTTCCACGCGCGAGCCCGAGGACGCCGCGATGCCGATTGCGATGAGGAAGATGCCGATGTGCGCGACGTAGCCGCCGTGGCGGCGCGGGTTCGCCTGGACCAGGCGCACCAGCGCAGTGGGCCAGCTCTCGCCCTGGGCCCGCCGGCGCGCGCCGGCGCCGATGGCGAACTCCCGGAACGTCGCCGTCGCCGCGTAGCCGACGAAGACCATCGCGATGAGCGCCCACGGATCGCGGCTCCCGAGGAGGAACGCGACCACGACGAGGACCGCGGCGCCGGCGACCGGCGGCACGAGCTTGTCGCGCACGACGCCGGCCGGCGCGCTGCGCCAGGGGAGCGCCGGACCGACGCCCATCAGGAAGAGCAGCAGGGCGAGGATCGGCAGCGACATCCGGTTGAAGAACGGCTCGCCCACGCTGATCTTGACGCCTTGCACCGCCTCGGCAAAGAGCGGATAGAGCGTCCCGACGAGGACCGTGAAGGTGAGCAGCGTGAAGACGAGATTGTTGGCGAGGAATGCCGTCTCACGCGAGAGGGCCGAGTCGAGACGCCCGACGGTCCGCAGTTGTTCCGAGTTGCCGGCCACCATCACCAGCGCGGCAATCAGCACCACCGCGATGAACGCCAGGAAGTAGTAGCCGATGGCGCCGGTCGTGAACGCGTGGACCGACGAGATGATCCCCGACCGCGTGAGGAACGTGCCGAGGATCGTCAGGACGAACGTCCCGACGACGAGATTGACGTTCCAGAGCCGCAGCATCCCGCGCCTCTCCTGCACCATCGCCGAGTGCAGGTACGCGGTCGCGGTGAGCCAGGGGAGCAGGGAGGCATTCTCGACCGGGTCCCAGGCCCAGTAGCCGCCCCAGCCCAGCACCTCGTACGACCACCACATCCCGGCGACGATCGCCGCGGCAAGGAAGCCCCACGAGACGATCATCCAGCGCCGCACGAGGCGCATCCAGTCGTCCCGCGCCACCTCGCGCGCGAGCATCGCGCCCATCGCGAACGCGAACGGGACGGACATCCCGACATAGCCGAGGTAGAGCAGCGGCGGGTGCACCGCCATCAGCCAGTGGTTCTGGAGGAGCGGATTGGGGCCGGGGCCGTCGAACGGGACGGGCGAGACGGGGACGAAGGGGTCGGCCGGCCCGACGAGCAGGATGGCGAAGAACAGCGTCACGCCCAGCAGCACGGTCATCGCGTACGGGACGAGATGCCCCTCGCGATTCCTGTTGAGCCAGAGGACGGCCGAGGCGTAGAGCGCGAGCACCCAGCCCCAGAAGAGGATCGAGCCCTCAAGCGCACCCCAGAGCGAGATGACCGTATAGAGCAGCGGCGTCGCGCGGCTACCGACCTGCGCCACGTACGACACCGAGAAGTCGTGCGTCACGAGGGCGACGATCATCGCGGCCATCGCGACGGTGAGCAGCAGAAAGTTGGTGTGGACGGCGGCGTACCCGACTGCCAGCCAGTCGCGCCGACCGCGCCGCGTGGCAATCGGGATCACCAGCATCCCCGCCACCACGACGACGAGCGCGGCGAGGAGCGCGCCGTGTCCGAGGGGTCCCATCACTACGGGGTCGCCTCGAACAGGGTGCGGTACATCTCGTGGGGCCGCTCGCCCTCCGCCGGCGCGCGGTACTCGTTGGAGTGCTTGATCATCAGGTTCGACGACCGGAACACCCCGTCGCGCCCATAGCGCCCCTCGACGACGACGCCCATCCCGTCACGGAACATCTGGGGCGGCGCACCGGTGCTCTGCACCGCCACCTCCCCGTCCCCGTCCACGACCGCAAAGCGCAGGTCGAGTGTCGTCTCGTCCCAGAGGACCGACCCCGGCTTCACCTGCCCGCCCAGCCGCACCGGAACATCAATCGCCTCGGGCCCCTTGGCGAGCAGCTCGGCCGGGGTGAGGAAGTAGACGACGTTCCGGTCGAGCCCGCCGAAGAGCAGCCAGGCGAAGGTGACGGCGATCAACGCCACGCCGGCGATTGCCCAGCGGCGACGGCCACTCGCGCCCACGGTGGTCATCGCGGCCTCCCGGCCGCCTGGCCCGTCGCGCGGTCATACTCGTCGCGGGCGCGCCGCAGCGTGCGATGCGCATGGAACGCGTACGCGACCAGGGCGAGCCAGGTCAGCGCGTAGGCGGCGATCACGAAGTTGATGCTGGATTCCATATTCATCGTCCTCCAAGGGCGATGGCGTCGTCACGCTGCTCGGCCGCGCGGAGAAGGCGCGCCGCCTCGTAGCGGCGGCGGACGAAGTAGATGAGCACGAACAGCAATGCCACCGCATTGATCCGGAGCCCATACACGTAGGCCGGGTCCACCGTCGAGGGGCTCGACTGCACCTGATGCAGCGTCCGCCACCATTTCACCGACATATAGACGATCGGCACGTTGATTGCGCCGAGCACCCCCACGGCTGCCGACCAGCGCGCACGGCGGTCGGGGTCGTCAATGAAGGCCCGCAACGAAAGGTAACCCACGAAAATCAGCAGGAGGACCAGCGTCGAGGTGAGCCGCGCGTCCCAGGTCCACCAGACGCCCCACGTCGGCTTGCCCCAGATCATCCCCAACGCCAGCGTCAGCGCGTTGAACATCGCCCCGACCTCGGCGGCCGAGGCGGCAATCAGGTCGTGGGACTCCCGGCCCTTCCAGAGCACGAGCAGGCTGAAGACGAGGACGACGAAGAACGCGAGGAAGGTCGTCCACGCGGCGGGGACGTGCACGTACATGATCTTCTGCAGGTGGCCCATATCGCGGTCGGGCGGCGACACGAGGATCGCCGACACCTGCGCGAAGACGAGGAAGACGAGCGCAAAGACGCCGAAGATCGGCCAGCGGCCGGCCTGCGGCACCGGGGAGTCGGCGATCGGCGGGGTGGGTGAACTCACGGAATCAACCCTCGATGATATGAGCGAACGCCAGGTGAGTGGCGCTGAGGAAGATCAGGTCGTAGGCGAGCAGCAGGCGGATCCAGGCGCCGGCCTCGTGCATCACGTCGCCGCCGAGCAGCGCGCGCGAGGCCTGCATCGCGGCAAGGAGCACCGGCACCAGCATCGGGAAGAGAAGGAGCGGGAGCAGCACCTCGCGGGCGCGGCTCCGACTCGCCATCGCGCCATAGAAGGTCCCGAGCGTCACCAGGCCGACCACGCCGAGCGCGAGGACGACGAGGAGCGTGGGCCAGGCGGCGGGAACCGTCACCTGGAAGAGCACGATCCCGACCACGACGACGATCGCGAGCAGGATCCAGACGAGGACGAGGTTTGCCAGCAGCTTGCCGGTGAAGATGGTCCAGCGGGCGCCCGGGTAGAGCAGCAGGGGCTCGAGCGCGCCGGTCTCGAGTTCCACCTGATACGACCGATTGAACGCCAGGACCCCGGCAAAGAGCACGGCAAGCCAAAGCGCGCCGGCGGCGGCGTGGCGCAGCGCCGCCGCGTCGGGGCCGAGGGCAAAGCCGAAAAGCACGAGGATCGTCACCCCCAATGCGACGACGGAATTGAACCCGGCCTTCGATCGGCGCTCGGTGGTGAGGTCCTTCCACGCGATCGCCCGCACGCGGCGCCAGTCGTCAAGCCAGGCCATCAGCGCGCCTCCGCCGGCTGGTGGGCGCTCGCCGGCCGCGGCCGCGCAAACTCGGTGGCGTGGGCAATGCGCCCGTCGGCGATGGTGACC
This sequence comes from Gemmatimonadaceae bacterium, assembly GCA_040901985.1. GTDB lineage: Bacteria > Gemmatimonadota > Gemmatimonadetes > Gemmatimonadales > Gemmatimonadaceae > Pseudogemmatithrix. Next base: position 59,886 of record JBBDYC010000007.1, on the reverse strand, counting down.
GTCCAGTCGAGGAGCCCCGCCGCCGGCGCGGTCTCGTGCAGCACCACCAGGGCCGCCGCGCCACTCGCCGCGGCGCCGCGCAGCATCGTGTTCATCAGGGCGATGCCGTCGGCGTCGAGGTTGCTGTACGGCTCATCCAGCAGGAGCACGCGCGGCGACGCGAGCAGGAGTCGCGCCAGCGAGAGCCGGCGCTGCATCCCGGCGGAGTAGCCGCGCACCCGCCGATCGGCCACCGGCGTGAGCCCGACGCGCTCGAGCAACGCGTCGAGGTCCCCAGGCGCCCGCCCCAGCATCGTCGCCGCGAACTTGAGGTTCTCGCGCGCCGTCAGGTCCTCGTAGAGACCGGTGCTGTGCGCAAGGAACCCGACTCGCCGGCGGACCGCATCGGCGTCCCCAGTCACGTCCGCCCCGCTCACGCGCGCCGTGCCGCCGTTGGGACGAAGCAGCGTCGCAAAGATCCGCAGGAGGGTGCTCTTGCCGCTCCCGTTGGCGCCCAACAGCCCAACGATCTCGCCCGGCGCCACGCGCAACGAGATCCCGCGCAGGACCCACCTCGCGCCGAACCGGCGGGTCACGCCCTCCGCCTCGATGGCGAGGTCCTGCACCGGTGTCACGGCTGGTGGCATTGGCGAACGATCGGGGGCTGGGATGGTGATCGGCATCGGGCGAATCCTTGAGCCCACGTCAGGTTTCGCACGATGGTCGCACGGCGGCAGGAAAGATATGATAGAGGCGTCCCCGAGGTACCTTGTAGGCCATCCCGATCACCGCGCGTGCCGACGCCGGCCGCGCCCCGTCCATCGTCCCCGTGATGCCTCGATTCTGCGAACGATGCGGCGCCTCGCTCTCGGCGTCGGCCAATTTCTGTCCGAACTGCGGCTTCGCGCTGACGGCGAGTGCGTTTCAGACGCCCGCCCGCGGCGCCGCGTCCGGCCCGGCGTCCAGCCCAGCGTCTGGCCCCGCCTCCGGCCCGGCCTCCAGCGTTGTCCGGGCGCTCCCCTGGATCATCCCAAGCGCTGCGGTGGTCGCGGTCATCGCCTTCGCCATCGCCTCCGGGCGTCCGGATCCGCAGGCGGGGCCGATGGCCGGCGGATTCAGCGGCGCGGCCTCCGACATCTCGCAACTCTCGGGCGACGAGCGCGTGGACCGGCTCTTCAACCGCGTGATGGCGGCCGCCTCCGAGGGCAAGATGGACACGGTCGCCTTCTTCGCCCCGATGGCCGTGATGTCGTTCCAGGCGCTGGCGCCCCTCACGCCGCATCGGCGCTACGACCTGGGCCTGATCTACCTCGTCTCGGGGGAGCCGGCGCTCGCGCGCGCCGAGGCGGACACGATCCTCGCCGGCGCGCCGAGACACCTGCTCGGCTTGGCACTCGCGATGCGGAGCGCCCGGGCGGCGGGCGATGACGCGGCCCGCCAGCGGTTCGCGGCGCGGTTCCTCCAGGCGCTGCCGAGCGAACGGACCCGGGATGTCCCCGAGTACGTGGACCACGAAACCGACATCATCGAGGCGACTGCCGAGGCGGAGGGTCGCTCCACGGGGACGAAGGCCTGGTCTGGCGCCCGCGAGGGCTAGCGGAGGGGCGCCCACGCGCCGTGACGCGGCGCGCCGGGCGGGGCGATGGATGCAAGACGGGGGGGGGGACCGGGCCGCCCGTCTTGCACCGATCCACGTTCACCGGTGGTTACTGCACCGCGTTGATCATGTCGAAGATCGGCAGATACATCGCGACGACCATGCCGCCGACGACGACGCCGAGGAAGACGATCATCATCGGCTCCATCAGGGCGAGGAGGCCACCGACCGCGGCGTCCACTTCCTCGTCGTAGAAGTCGGCGATCTTCGAGAGCATCTCGTCGAGGCCGCCGGTCTGCTCGCCGACCGCGATCATCGAGATCACCATCGGCGGGAAGACCTGGCTCTTGGCGAGCGGGGCGGAGATCGTGTCGCCGCCGGCGATGGACGCGCGCGACGCCATGATCGCGTCGGAGATGACGCGGTTGCCGGCCGTCTTCGCCGTGATCTCCAGGCCGTCGAGGATGCTGACGCCCGAGCTGATCAGCGTGCCCAGGGTGCGCGTGAAGCGCGACACCGCGGTCTTGCGGAGCACGTCGCCGAGCACCGGGGCCTTGAGCAGCAGCCGGTCAATCACGAGTTGGCCCTTGGACGTCGCGTAGTAGCTCTTGGCGAAGCGGAACCCCAGGAAGCCGGCGATGATGAGGGCCCACCAGTAGCCCTGGAGGAACTCGGACAGCGCGATGACGATGCGCGTCGGGAGCGGAAGCGCGAGGCCGACCGACGCGAACATTCTCTGGAACGTCGGGATGACGAAGAGGAGCAGGATCGAGATGGCCGAGCCGGCGACGCCGGAGATGACACCGGGGTAGATCATCGCGCCCTTCACCTTGCGGACGAGGGCGTCGTTCTTCTCCATGAACGTCGCCAGGCGCAGCAGGATGGTGTCGAGGATGCCGCCGGCCTCGCCCGCCGCCACCATGTTGACGTAGAGCTCGGTGAACGCATTGGGGTGCTTGGCGAGCGCGTCGGCCACCGTGTGGCCGGACTCGACGTCGAACACCACTTGGCGCGTGACCGCCTGGAGGACTGGATTCTCCGACTGCTTGGAGAGGATGTCGAGGGCCTGCACGAGGGGCAGGCCGGAGTTGATCATCGTCGAGAACTGCCGGGTGAAGATCACGATGTCGCGCATCGCGACCGAGCCCTTGGTGCTCGACTTGGTCTTGGACTGCTCCTCCACCTTGACGACCGTCATCCGCAGCCGCTTGAGCTGGTTGACGACGTCCTCCTTGTTCGCGGCCTCGATGGTCGCGCTCTTGAGGTCGCCGGTGGCGGTGCGGGCCGTGTAGACAAATGCGGGCATTGGGTCTCCTGGGGGCTATGCGATCTGCATCAGCGACGACCGGCGGGCGCGCCGGGTTTCGTGGCCGGGGCGGACGGACCGTCGTCGCCCGGCGCCTTGCCGATCATCCGGAGGAACTCGACCGGGTCGCCGGTGACGCGGAGGCATTCGTCCTCGGTGACTTCGCGCGCCGTGTAGAGGGCGTACAGCGCGTCGTTGAGCGTCTGCATCCCGTGCTTCTTGCCCGACTGCATCATCGAGTACACCTGGTGGATCTTGTCGTCGCGGATCAGGGCCCGGATCGCCGGCGTGACGACGAGGATCTCGGCGGCCATCACGCGCCCCTTCCCGGTCCGCTTGGGGAGCAGGGTCTGGGTGATGATCCCCTCGAGGACGAACGCCAGCTGGGCGCGCACCTGCGCCTGCTGGTGGCTCGGGAAGACGTCAATGATGCGGTTGATCGCCTCGGCGGCGCTGTTGGTGTGCAGCGTCGCAAAGGCCAGGTGGCCCGTCTCGGCGATCGTCAGGCCGGCGTGAATCGTCTCGTGGTCGCGCATTTCGCCGACGAGGACGACGTCGGGATCCTCGCGGAGGGCGTACTTGAGCGCGGTGCCGAACGACTTGGTGTCGCTCCCGACCTCGCGCTGGTTGACGATGCACCCCTGGTGCTTGTGGATGAACTCGATCGGGTCCTCGACCGTGAGGATGTGTCCCTTCCGCTCGCGGTTGATCTTGTCAATCATCGCGGCCAGCGTGGTGGACTTGCCGGAGCCGGTGGGGCCGGTGACGAGGACCATCCCGCGCGGTTTCTCGGCCAGCTTGGCGATCACCGGCGGGAGCTTCAGGTCGGCGAAGGTGAGGATGTTGAACGGGATCTGGCGGAGGACGATCGAGACGCAGCCCCGCTGCTTGAAGCAGTTGCCGCGGAAGCGGGCCAGGTTCTGGATGCCGAAGGAGAAGTCGAGCTCGTCCTCCTGCTCGAACCGCTTCTTCTGGTTCTCGGTGAGGATCGAGTAGGCGAGCGTGAGCGTGTCCTTCGGCTGGAGGACGACGTCCTGCTTGGACGTGACGATCTCGCCGTCCACCCGCAGCATCGCGCGCGCACCGGCGGTGATGTGCAGGTCGGACGCGCCGCGCTCGATCATCTCCTCGAGGAGCACGCGGAGGTTGACCTGCGAAGCGGCGGCTGGGGCGGCGGGTGCGGTCATTCTCTCAAGAGGGGAAAGGAGATAGGGGAAAGGTGAGCGGGAGGGGGCAGGTCACACGCTCGTCTCGCGCACCACCTGCTCCAGCGTCGTGATGCCCTTCCAGACCTTCAGCAAGCCGTCCATGCGGAGCGTGAGCATCCCGCCCTCGATGGCGGCATCGCGGATCTCGGCGGCGCCGACGTTCTGGAGGATCAGCTTGCGTAGCGACGGCGTCATGAACATCACCTCGTAGGCGCCCTGGCGGCCCTTCAGTCCGGAGCCGTTGCAGGCATCGCACCCCTTGCCCTTGTAGAACGGCACGTCGGCGATCGTGGACTCGAGCGTCAGGCCCTGCAGCGCCTGGGCGGTGTCCTTCGGCGCGCGGGAGATCATGTCGTCAATCGCCTCCTTCGTGAAGCGGAGGTTCTTGAGCTTCGTCGTCGCCTTGAACTTCGCCGTCTCCATCTCCAGCGCGTCGGGCACGTAGCGGGTCCTGCAGCTCGTACAGATGCGGCGGAGCAGGCGTTGCGCCAGCACGAGGTTGAGCGCCGAGCTGACGTTGAACGGCTCGAGCCCCATGTCGAGGAGGCGGGTCACCGTCTCGGCGGCCGAGTTGGTGTGCAGGGTCGAGAGCACCAGGTGGCCGGTGAGCGCGGCCTTGATGGCGATGCCGCCCGTCTCCAGGTCGCGGATCTCGCCGACCATGATGATGTTCGGATCCTGCCGCAGGAACGCCTTCAGCGCCGCGGCGAACGTCATCCCAATCTCGGTCCGCACGAGCACCTGGTTGACGCCGTAGAGGTTGTACTCGACGGGGTCCTCGGCGGTCATGATGTTGGTGTCAATCGCGTTCACCTTCGAGATGCAGCTGTAGAGCGTGGTCGTCTTGCCGGACCCGGTCGGGCCGGTGACAAGCACCATCCCGTAGGGGTTCGAGACCGCCTCCATCAACTCCTTCTCGGCGCGCGGCTCGATGCCGAACTTCTCGAGGTCGAGGGTCAGGTTTCCCTTGTCGAGGATCCGGAGCACGACCTTCTCGCCGAAGAGCGTCGGAAGGGTGGAGACGCGGTAGTCAATGACCTTCTTGCCCATCTTGAGCTTGATGCGTCCGTCCTGCGGGACGCGCCGCTCGGCGATGTTGAGCGCGCTCATGATCTTGAACCGCGAGATGAGCGCCGGTTGCATCTTCTTCGGCGGCTTCATCACCTCCTGCAGCGCGCCGTCAATCCGGTAGCGCACGCGGAGGTCGTGCTCGAAGCACTCGAAGTGGATGTCGGAGGCGCCGCGCTTCACGGCGTCGGTGAGGATCGCGTTGATCAGCTTCACCACCGGCGCGTCGTCCACCGCCGCGGCGAGCGCGGTGGCGGACATCTCCTCTTCCTTCTCCTCGACCACCTCGACGTCGGACTCGGACTCGAGGTCCTCGATCTCCGAGAGCAACGCCGACATCTGGACGTCGCTCGACTCGTAGTGCTTCTCGATGACGTTTCGGAGCGTGAACTCCCCGGCGATCACCGGGAAGATGTCGTAGCGGGTGATGAACTTCAGGTCCTCGATGACGCCGAGGTTCGTGGGGTCGGCCATCGCGACGGTGAGCGTGCGACCGTCGCGCTTGAGGGGGAGGACGAGGTTCTTCGTCGCCAGGTCGGCCGGGACGAGCTTGATGATCTTCGGGTCCACCTCGAACTTCGAGAGGTCCACCGCCGGCATCTTGAACTGGCGGGCGAGCGTGCGCGTGAGCTCGTTCTCCTGGATGAAGCCGAGCTTCACCAGGTTGTAGCCGACGCGGGTGCCGCTCTGGCGCTGCTCCTCGAGCGCCTTCTGGAGCTGCTCGCGCGAAATCAACCCCTCTTTGACGAGGAGGTCGCCGATCCGTTCGCTGCCTGCGCTCGCGGCTGATGCCATAGGTGGTGAAGGTGTCCGGCGGGAGGCGATGGTGTCAAGGATGTACACGCCATCCCTGCCCGTCCGCGGGGGAGGGCCGGGGCGCGCCGGAGAAGGTGACGTGCGGCGCGAGGCGCGCCGCGAGGGCCGGCCCGATGCCCTTGACGCGCTGGAGCGACTCCACCGAGGCGAATGGCCCGGCTTGCTCGCGGTCGGCGACGATCCGCGCGGCGAGGGCGGGCCCGATTCCCGGAAGGCGGTCGAGTTCGGCCACGTCGGCGGTGTTGACGTCCACCGGAGCCGCCGGCGGTGCCGGGGTTGGCGTCGCGGGGGCTGGCCGGCCGGCGCCGCCCCGCGGCCGACCGCCGGCGGCGATCGCCGAGTCCACGGCGGCAATCTGGCGGGCGAGCGCCTCGCGGTCGCTCGCCGGCACCTCGGTCGGGCGCAGCGAGCGGCCCCCGCGGACGGCCAGGCCGAGCGCCGCCACGGCGGCCACGAAGAGCAGCGCGCGCCGTTCGGCCGGGGTGGGCACGCCGGACGCTAGCCACCCACCGCGCCGCCGCGTCACCGAACCATCGCGCCCCGGGTCAGATCTCGCGCAGCACGGCCAGCGCGACGTCGCCCACGATCTGGAGCGTCCGCTGCGACACCTTGTCCTCGGTGTCCTCCGGCGTGTGATGCCAGGGGTAGTCGAGGTCAATCACGTCAATCACCCGCAGGCCGGCCTCGATCAGCGGGAGATGGTCGTCGGTGATCTCGCCATACTCGCGCGGGATGAAGATCGCCTGGTGGCCGAGCCGGCGCGCGGTGGACCAGACGCGCTGGACCACCTCCGGCGCGGCGCGCACGGAGTGGGACTCGTAGAGAAACCGCGGGTCGGCGTCGCCGACCAGATCCCAGACCACGCCGAAGAGCGGCGCGTAGCCGGGGTCCGGGAGGTTCCGCGCGAAGTGGCGGGAGCCGATCAGGACGTCGGTGAGGGTGTCGAAGTCGCCCCAGTCCTCGCCATCCACGAAGAGGAGGTCCACGCCGACGGTCGCCGGACGCGCCCGGAGCGCGTCAGCGACGCCGAGCAGGATCGCGACCCCGGAGGCACCGTCGTTCGCCCCCGGGACGGGTTCCAGCCGACCCATCGCGGTGGACGCCTTTTCCGACCGCGGCCGCGAATCCCAGTGCGCGACGTAGAGCACGCGGTTCCCCGCCCCGGGCGCGAAGCGGGCGAGGATGTTGCGCATCGGCAGGCGCTGGCCGTCGGCCGTGGTGTGCACCCACTCCTGGACCACCACCGTGTCGGCACGGCGGCTGAGCTCGGCAATCAGCCAGTCGCCCATCGCCCGATGCGCCGCCGTGCCCGGTACGCGCGGGCCGAAGGCAAGCTGGGCGCGGACGTAGCCCATTGCCGTTGCGCCGTCGAACTCCGGGGGGCTCGCTGCCGCGGCCCGCCCCGACGCATCCGAACCACTGCAGGCGGCCATCGTCGTGACCAGGGAGAGCGCCGCAAGGCGGCCAGGGAGAGCTCGCAGCACGAACCGAAGCATACGCCGGACCCGGAGAGAAGGACTGAGGAGCGGGCAAGCGGCCAGCCGCCCGTGCCCGGGGTAGGAAGCCCGCCGCCACCTTGCCCGTGCCGTGACGGACAGTGGAATATACGGCTGCCCCCGGAGCCTCGCGCCCAACCCGCCTCGCCTCGCCTTGAAACTCATCACCCGCTACATCCTGCGTGAGCACGTCGGGCCGCTGGCCTTCGCCCTCTCGGCGCTGACCTCGCTGCTCCTGCTCAACTTCATTGCGAAGCGCTTCGGTGAGCTCGTCGGCAAGGGGCTGCCGTGGAGCGTGATCGTCGAGTTCGTGGTGCTGTCCATCCCGTTCACGATCGCGATGACCTTCCCGATGGCGGTGCTCGTCGCGACGCTGCACGCCTTCTCGCGCTTTGCAGCCGAGAACGAGATCACGGCATTCAAGGCGAGCGGCGTCAGCATGCAGCGTCTCGTCCGCCCGGTGATCCTCGCCTCGGTGGTGCTGGCGGGCGGGATGGTGCTCTTCAACGACCAGGTCCTGCCGCGCGCGAACCACCGCCTGGCGGTCCTCCAGGCCGACATCTCGCGGGTGAAGCCGACGCTCGCGTTGAGCGAGCAGGTGATCAACGAGATCGTCCGCGGCCAGCTCTACCTGCGGGCGGCACGCATCGAGCCGGGCACGAACCGGATGCGCGACGTGACGATCTACGACCTCGCCGACCCGAAGCGCCGGCGGACGGTCGTCGCCGAGAGCGGCACGCTGGCCTTCTCGCACACCGGCGAGGATCTGATTCTCACCCTCTACGACGGCTCGACCACCGAGCTCGCCGAGGAGTCGCCGCGCCGCCTGCAACGAAGCTTCTTCCGGAGCGACCTGATCCGCGTTCGCGACGTCGCCACGCGACTCGCGCGCGACGAGTCCCGTGCCGCGTACAAGTCGGACCGCGAACTGACAATCTGCGAGCTCGACGGGCGGGTGCGGCAGAACGTCGGCCAGCGAGACACGATCTGGATGCGCCTGCAGGTCGCGCAGCGCCCGGGCGAACCGATTGGCACGCCGCCGCGCGAGCTGCCGGGGCTGAGCGGGATTTACTGCGCGGCGCAACGCGCCTGGCGCGACTTCCGCGTGGTGAAGGAGGCCGAGGCGGCACAGCCCGGCCAGGCCGCGCAGCGCATCCAGCCGCCGCCGGCAACCCAACGGGACGGAATCCGCTCCGAGGTGCCGGAGGGCTACGACGCGATCGTCGTCGGCGGCCTGCGGTTCGAGCTCGCCTCCACCCAGAGCGGCATTGACCGGTTCCGGGTGGAGATCGAGAAGAAGTTCGCGATCGCGGTGGCCTGCATCGTCTTCGTGCTTCTCGGCGCGCCGATCGCGCTCCGCTTCCCGCGCGGCGGCGTCGGGCTGACGATCGGTGCCAGCCTCGGCGTGTTTGCCATCTATTACGTGGGGCTGCTCGCCGGCGAGGCGCTGGCCGACCGCAACTTGCTCGACCCGTTTGTCGCGATGTGGGGAACGAATGCCTTCCTGGGGATCGTCGGGGTGGTGCTGACCCTGCGGCTGGGGAGCGAGGGATCGACCCCCCGCGGCAGCGAGACGAGCGAGTGGTGGGGCCGCTTGCTCGACGCCGTGCGCGCGCGGCGGCGGAGGGCCGCGTGAGGCGCATTCTCAGACCGCTCGACCGGTACGTCCTCGTCGAGTTCTGGAAGGTCCTCGCCGCCACCGCGCTCGGGTTCCCGCTCCTCGTCATCGTCATTGATATCTCGGAGAAGATGGACAACTACTTCGCGCGCGAGCTCACGGTGCGCGACATCGCCCTGGCGTACCTGTATGGGATCCCGGACACGATGTTCCTCGTCCTGCCGGCGGCGGTGCTCTTCGCGACCGTCTTCACCGTCGGCGGATTCACGCGCCACAGCGAGATCACGGCGGCCAAGGCGTCGGGGATCAGCTTCCATCGGTTCATCCTGCCGATCGCGCTGGGCGCGGTCGCGGCGACGTTCCTCGGACTGGGGCTCGCCGAGATCATCCCGCCGCTCAACTCGCGGCGCCTCGAACTGCTGAAGGAGAAGCAGGTGCGGGCGGCCAACCAGCGCTCGAACTTCGCCTACGCCGCCGACGAGGGCCGCGTCTACAAGATCGGCTACGCCGACGTCGTGACCCAGACGCTCTCCAGGGTGGAGGTCGAGCGGCGCGGCGTCGGACCGGACTACCCGACCTATCTCGTCACCGCGCGCGAGGGGGCCTGGCGGGCAGCGGCGGGGTGGCAGCTGAGCGACGGCTGGGTCCACATCCTCCCCGACTCGCTCTCCAACGTAAGCATCCAGTTCGACTCGCTGCGCGACCGACATTTCACCGAGCAGCCGGTGCACCTGATGGCCAACCCCAAGGCGCCGGCCGAGATGGGGTACCGCGACCTCGGCCGCTTCATCGCGGCGATGGAGCGTTCAGGGGCCGATGTGCGCAAGCTGCGGGTGGAGCGAATGCTGAAGATCGCGATTCCCGTGACCTGCGTGATCATCATGCTGATCGGCGCGCCGCTGGCGACCAGCACGCAGCGCGGCGGCACCGCCTACGGCGTGGCGGTCAGCCTCGCCACCACCGTAGTTTTCCTCGTGCTGCTGCAGCTGACGCAGGCCATCGGGGCGAGCGGGCTGGTGATGCCCGAGCTCGCCGCCTGGCTGCCGGGAATGCTGTTCGCCGGCCTCGGCACCTTCCTCCTCGTCAAGGTCAGGACCTGATTGGATTCCCGCACTCGCCGCCCCACCGCGTCGTTCCCGATCGTCCAGCGCTCCGGGCTGCGGTTCTTCCGGATGATGGGGCACGGCGCGCTGGCGCTCCTCGAGGGGATCGGGGCGCGCGTGCTCTTCTGCCGCGAGATCGGCCGGGCGCTGCGTGAGGGCCGTACGTGGAGCCGCGAGGTCTTCCATCAGATGCGGGTGATCGGCGTGGACTCGCTCCCCCTGGCGATCATGGTGGCGGCGTTCATCGGCGGCGTGATCACCATCCAGATCCGCTACCAGCTCTTCCCCGGCATCCAGCTCTCGATCGTCGGCCTCTCGTCGCGCCAGATCGTGATCCTCGAGACCGGGCCGCTGCTGACGGGCCTCGTGCTCGCCGGCCGCGTCGGCGCGAAGATGACTGCCGAGATCGCGACGATGCGGGTGACCGAGCAGATTGACGCCCTCGAGACGCTGGCGTTCGACCCGGTGGCCTTCCTTGTCGTGCCACGGATCATCGCGTCCATCCTGATGTTGCCGGTCCTGACGGTCTTCGCCAACTTCTTCGGCGTCTTCTCCGGCCTGATGGCCGCGGTGACGATCACCGACGTCCAGTACTCGCAGTTCATGGAGGGGGTGCGGCTCGGGTTCGACCAGTTCCAGATCACGTACAGCCTGATCAAGGCGACGCTCTTCGGCGGCGCGATCGCCTTCCTCTGCACCTACGAGGGCTACACGACGCGCGGCGGCGCCGAGGGGGTCGGGCGGAGCACGGCCAAGGCGGTGGTCGTCTCCTCGATTGCCATCCTGATCCTCGACGCCATCACGGCGGTCCTCCTCGCACCTTACCTTCAGGGATGAAGCGACGCGACGAAGTGCTCGTGGGGATGATGGCGACGGTCGCCTTCGGGGTGGCGGTGGCCGGATCCCTCTATCTGGCCCGCGGCGGACTCGTGCCGGGGTACCCGGTCTATTCCGTCTTCGCTTGGGGCTCCGGACTGCGGCCCGGCCAGCCGGTGCTCCTCTCGGGGGTTTCGGTCGGCTATGTGGACGACGTCGCGTTCCGTCGCGACGGCGACCTCGTCGTGGCAATGCGAATCGGCAAGAAGTACGGGGTGCCACTGACCACGACCGCGCGGATCGTCCCCAACGGCGTCTTCGGCGATATGATGGTGGCGCTGATGCCCGGGGAGATGACCGACGAGGATTTCTCGCCGGGGGACACAATCCCGTCGGGGACGCCAAGCGCGCAGGTGGGCGATGTGCTCGACCGCGTGGACTCGATCGGCCGCGACCTGCAGGCACTGACGCGCGAGCTCAACCGGGAGTTCGTGACCGGGCGCGGCTTCGCCGACCTTCGGCGGACGATTGCCAACGCCAACGCGCTGATCGGGACCCTCGGCGCCGTGGCCGAGAAGCAGTCGGCGGAGCTGACGCGGACGCAGGAGGCGTTGCGCCGCGTGGCGACCGCAGTGGACTCGGCGACCGTGGACAGCACCGTGCGGGCGCTCTCGAGCGCGGCGACGAACGTCGGACAGCTGGCGACGGAGCTGCGGACGACGACGGCGGGGCTGGACCGGGTGCTGGCGCGGCTGGAGGGGACCGAGGGCTCGGCCGGGCTGCTGATGAACGATCCGGGACTCTATCGGGACACGCGGGCGCTGCTGACGCGGCTGGATTCGCTGACGGCGGATTTTCAGCGGAATCCGAGGAAGTACATCAAGCTGTCAATCTTCTGAACCACAGGGGTGAGGGGTGAGGACAACGACGAAGCCCCCGCAGCGAGAGCTGCCGGGGCTTCGTCGTTACTGGGTCAACTACGCCATCAATTGAACGTATACCGGAACCCGAACTGCATCCGCCACACGTCGCCTTCGAACGCGGTCTTCTGGTAGGTCTGCGAGACGAGCGGTCCGCCTGAACTGATGGTGCGCATCGTGTACCGCAGGTGTCCGGCCTTCGGATCCACCCCGGTCGTGGGCGCCACCGACGTAAGCGGCGACACATCGATGACCCGAACGCCGCCGCCCCAATCCGAGTTGATCATATTGGTGAAGTTCAGGACGTCCACCCGGAACTGCAGGGAATTCCGCTGACCGGAGACCAACCGGCTGATGTCCTGCGAGAAGCTCACGTCCATGCGTGTGATCTGCGGCAAAATGAGCCCGTTTCGCTCGGCGTACTGGCCGCGACGCGTCCGCAAGTACGGATCCTGATTGATGTAGGCGTCCCACGCCGCTTGCTGCTCCGCCACGGTGTACGTCCGGGTGCCCTGCGTGAACGCCTGGAAGTTCATCTCGCTGGCGTCCCTCGGGATATACAGCAGGTCGTTCGACCCACCGTCGCCGTTGGCATCGTTCGAGAAGCGGTAGCTCACGCTCCCCTGCGTGCGATTCTCGATGAACGTGGACACCTTCGTGTCGCCCCAGCCAAAGAAATCCCGCGTGTAGGCGATGGCCACGAACGAGCGGCGGCCCTGGAAGTTGCTCGATCGGCCGAGCCCCGGGTTGTTGGGGTCATCCGACTGGACGTTGTTGAACCACGAACCGGACGCGATGCTGCCGGGGTCAATGGTGTTCTTCGAATCGCCGTACGCCGTCGCGAACTTGGTGAAGAAGCCCGTGTCCCACGTCCGTTCCAGCGACAGGGCGGCGCTGTACGACTCGCCGATGTTCTGGTTCTTCATCACGATCGCGCTGGTCACAGTGGCGTTGATGCGGTTGGACGTCCAGCGGCTGCGCGTATCCGGCCCGACAAAGGCAGTTTGCGCCGCCGGCAGGTTGGCATTGATGTAGTAAATGCCGTTTACGTCGCGGCCCCAGAGGAAGTCCAACGTGCCGCGCCACCCGGAGGCAAAGCGGTGGTCAATGCCGAGGCTGGTGCGCCAGACCTGGGGAAACTTGAAACCGTTGTCGGTGATGGCAAGCCCGGTGGACGTCGCCGGAGCGCCGGTCACCGTGGCCGGCTTGTAGTGGTCCGGGTCCGGGTGGAACGGCCGTGTCGTGGTGCTGTTCAATTGCTCAAAACCCGTCAGCATCCCGTTCTCACCGATCTGGTTGGAGATCCAGACGTACGCCGGTCGGCCGGTGAAGACGCCGGTTCCGCCGCGGATGACGGTCACGCCGTTGCCACGGAGGTCGTAGTTAAAGCCGACGCGTGGCGAAAAGAGTGGCTTGGCATCAGGAAGGTGCTGGGTCTCGTACTGGACGTTATTGCCGTCCTCGTCCCGGAACGTCATTGCATTGGTATTCGGGTTCTCAAAACCGGTGGCGCCGAACGAGGCCATGTCAACGCGCAAGCCGGCGACCAGCTTGAGGTTCGAACGGACGCGCCACTCATCCTGTGCATAGACGCCCGAGTACGTCACCTCGAGCGGCTGGATCGGCTTGGTCATCCCGGGGATGTTGGCCCAGCGGACCTGGAACCGGTTCAAGGTGACTGGCGACGCGGGACGGGAGCAGGTCGCCCAGGTGGCCTGCACCGGACACGCGGCCAGGAAGCCGTCGAGGTCCGAGTAGAAGTCCGCCAGCGAGTTGTAGACGTAGGCGCTCTGGCTCCCGGGGAAGAAGACGTTCTCGGACTCGTACTTCTCGACGCTGAAGCCGAACGTCAGGTCGTGCGCCCGACCGAAGATCGTGAAGTTGTTCTGGATCTGGGTGCTGCTGTAGCGCAGTTCGTTGTTCGGCGTGAACGGCTCGGAGCCGAGCGACGTGTAGGCGGACCCGCCCTGCAGGATGTCCACGAATGGGAAGAGCGTGCCAATTGGGCCGCGGCTCTCGTCGTGCTTGGTTGACGTGATGACGAGCTGATTGGACATCCGATCCGTGATCAACGAATTCCACTCGGCGCTATATGAATCGATGTTCTCGAGAATCGAGTAATTGCTGCCCTGGAAGCCCAACCAGTTGGTACCCTGTCCGCGCCCGCCCGAGAAGCCGAGGGACGACGAGCCGGAGGTCCGATTGTCGGTTGACGACTCCAGCTGCGAGTACCGGACCGAGAACTTGTTCCGCTCGCTCAGCGCATAGTCAATCTTAAAGGTGAGGCGGGCCGACGGCGTCAGCCCCGGATAGCCCTGGAAGGCGCCGAGGGTGCGCCCGAAGTTGGTCGCCATGTAATTCTGCAACGCGGTCAGGTCGGACTCGAGCACGCGGGTGACGTTGCCACCAATCGGCTCACTGCCGGTGTTGGCGCGGAGCGTCGTCAACGGCGACTCGACCTTGTCGTCCTCGTAGTTCACGAAGAAGAAGAGCTTGTCCTTGAGGATCGGGCCGCCGACGGTGACGCCAAGGAGGTTGAAGTCGAACGTGCCCGGGTTGAAGGTGCCCGGACCTGCCTTGGTGCCCACCATCTCGTTGTCTCGGGTGGTGTAGTAGAGCGCCCCGTGCCAGGTGTTGGTGCCGCTGCGCGTCACCGTGTTCACCCCGGCGCCCACGAAGCCGGCCTGGCGGACGTCAAACGGAGCAATGTTGACCTGGACCGCCTCGATGGCGTCCATCGAGATCGGTGCGACACGCGTACGGTCGCCCGGCGAGCCCGCGAGGCCGAACGAGTTGTTGAAGGCCGCGCCGTCCACCGTGATGTTGTTCAGGCGGTCGTCGTAGCCGGCAAACGAGGTGCCGTTGCCTTGCGCCTGCGGCGTCAGGCGGGTGAAGTCCGCAAGCCGGCGGCCCACCGTCGGCAATGCCTGGATCTGGTCGCGCCGCACCTGCGTCGCCGCCCCCGTCCGCGTCGAGCTCATCTCACCGCCCTCGGACGTCACGGTCACCTGCGCCAGCTGCGTGGCCACCGCGGTCATCCGGAACTGCAGGTCGGCGGCGGCGCCGAGCGCCACCATGATGTCGTCGCGGCCCTGGCGCGCGTACCCAATCATCGTGGCGGTGACCGCATACGGCCCGCCAACGCGCATCCCGGGGATGTTGAACCGCCCGTCGGCGCGGCTCACGCCGATGTATCGCGTGCCTGACGGCGTGTGGACCGCGACGATCCGGGCGCCTTCGAGGGGACGGTTCTCCGCGTCGGTCACGATGCCGCGGACCGAGCCCGTGGTCACCTGTGCCGCGGCGTCGGCTGCCACGAGCGCGCCCGCGGCAGTGGCCGCGACGACGAGTGCCAACCTGCGAATCCAACGCTGCATTGGGGTTTTCCTCAGTTGCGGTGGGATGCGGCGACGCGCCAGCAGAAGGACGCCATAATATAGTGTCAATGTTCCGCCGCCGGGGCCGCGCCGTCAAGTCACGCAGTCCGCCCGCGACCGAACCGTTACCGCTTCCGGCCGACGGTCGCGAAATAGACCGGCACCCCGGTCAGGCAGACGGTCAACACCCCGACTGTCTGCCACCGGCTGCTCTCCTGGATCAACGCATTCCCCAGGAGATAGAGCACCGCCACCATAAACAGCGCCGGGACCAGTGGGTAGAACGGGACGCGGAACGAGGGCTGGTAGTCGGGACGGCCGCGCAGACGGAAGATGCTCGCCACGGCGAGGAAGTAGAACGGCAGGAAGGCCGTCACGAAGGCGTCGGCCAGCTGCTCGAACGTCCGGAGCAGCACGAAGATCGCGCCGAGTGCCGCGGTGAGGACGATCGCCACCCACGGAGTGCCGAGCGTCGGGTGCACCGCCGCCACCGGCTTGAAGAACAGTCCGTCGTCGGCCATCGCGAAAAAGATCCGCGGGCTCGTGAAAAGCACGGCGTTGAGCGTCCCGAAGGTCGAGACCATCACCGTCACCGACACAAAGACCACCCCCGCTGGCCCGATCACCCGCTCGGCCACGTCGGCCGCCACGAGTCGCGACGTGCGCATCTCCTCGATCGGCAGCACGGCGAGGTAGGCAAGATTGGCCAGGATATAGATGGCGATGACCGCCAGCGTCCCGCCAATCAGCGCCCGGGGGAGGTTGCGCTGGGGGTCTTGGACCTCGCCGCCGTTGTAGGACAGGTCGGCCCAGCCGTCGAAGGCCCAGAGCGTGCTCACCAGGGCGAGGCCGAAGGCCGGGATGGCAAAGCTCCCGGGCGGCACCAACGGGAAGTAGTGTCCGCCCCCGGTCTGCGGCAGCCCGATGGCGAACGCAACCACAATGATGAAGAGGAGTCCGCCGTACTTGGCGAGGACGGTGATGTTGGTGAACGCGGCACCGACGCGCACGCCGAGGATGTTGAAGGTCGCGGTGAGGAGGATTGCCGCCGCGGCCGCCCAGCGCACCGGCATCACCAGCGAAAGGTCCCACCCCATCACCCGGAAGAAATACTCCGAGCAGGTGATGGCGATCGCGCCGAGCGAGGCGGCACGGATCATCACGAGCTGCGCCCACCCAAAGACGAACGCCGAGAGATCGCCCCACCCCTGCTTCAGGAAGACGTAGATCCCCCCCGTGCGGGGGAGCGCGCTGGAGATCTCGGCGATCGTGAGCGCGCCGCAGATCGCGAAGATCCCGCCGGCGATCCACGAGCTGAGCATCGGGAGCGGCCCGGGGAGCCGGTCGGCGATCGCGGCCGGGGAGCGGAAGATCCCCGAGCCAATGGTGGAGCCGATGACGACGGCAATCGCACTCCAGAGTCCGATGCGGCGCTGCAGCCCGGAGGCGAGGAGGGGAGAGGTCATCCCGGCGAAACTATGGGCAGGGACTCCCTCCGGGGAGCCCCACGCGCGATAATTCGCCGGTGCCTTCCCTGCTCGTCACCGCGCTCTTCTGGATTGCCGCCGCCGCGGTCGTCATCGCGCAGGCGATGATCCTGCGTTCCACCGCCCGGGCCTGGCGAGCGGGCGGTGCCGCGCCCTCGGCGCTCGAGCGGGGCTTCGCCGTCGCCCCCGCGCTCGTGCTCGTCGTGGTCCTCTGGCTCTCGTGGCGCGCGGCGACGGCGCCGCCGACGATCCAGGTGGACCTGACCGGCCCGGCGCCGACCTCCATCCGCCTGTGACCGACTGGGCGACGGCCAGCGCGGCCAAGCCCACGTCGCTGCTGCGCGACCTGGTCGCGCTGACCAAGCCGCGCATCATCTCGCTGCTCCTCGTCACGACCATCGCGCCGATGTATGTGGCCGGCGTACCCGCCTGGAGCACCGTCGTCCTCGTGGTGATCGGCGGCTACCTGATGGCCGGTGGCGCCAACGCGGTGAATATGTACCTGGACCGCGACATTGACGACGTGATGGCGCGGACCCGGATGCGGCCGATTCCCAGCAGGCGTATGCACGCCACGGCCGTGCTCGCCTTCGGCGTCGGGCTCGCGACCGCGGCGACCTGGCTACTGGCGACCTTCGTGAACGTGCTCGCCGGCGCGCTCGCGCTGGCCGGTTTCTACTTTTACGTGTTCGTCTACACGCGCTGGCTCAAGCGTTCATCGCCGCAGAACATCGTGATCGGCGGCGCGGCGGGGGCCTTCCCGCCCCTCGTCGGCTGGGCGGCGACGACGGGGACGCTCGACCTCACGGCGTGGTACCTCTTCCTGATCATCTTCTATTGGACGCCGCCCCATTTCTGGGCGCTCGCGCTCAACAAGCAGCGCGACTACGGGGACGCCGGCGTGCCGATGGCGCCGCTCGTCTGGGGCGAGCGCGAGACGATCAACCAGATGTGGTGGTATTCCGTCCTCCTCGTCGCGCTCACGGTGCTCCCGGTGGCGTTCGGGGCGTTTGGCTGGCTCTACCTGGCGAGCGCGCTGGTCCTCGGCGCGCTGCTGCTGTACGGCGTCTGGCGTGTGCGCGCGGCGGCCGACTTCGTCAAGCCGTCGTGGTGGGTCTACGGGTACTCGCTCCTCTACCTGGCGCTGCTCTTCGTCTCGATGGCGCTGGACCGACGCCTGGCCTGAGCGAGCGTCACGACGACGGCACGACGATCAGGTCGCGCTGGATCTCGGCCGGCGTGACGACGAGCCCCTCCCCCGCCACGTAGGCGTTCACCTCGGTTCGCATCCCGACCTCGCCCGCGATGTAGATGCCCGGCTCGATCGAGAAGCCGACGCCCGGTACGAGCAGGCGATTGTCGCGCGTCTCGAGGTCGTCAATGTTGGGGCCCATCCCGTGAAGCCCGCGGGCGTCAATCGAGTGGCCGGTGCGGTGGGTGAAGTGCTTCCCGAATCCGCGCTGCTCGATCACCGCGCGCGCGGCGGCGTCGGCCTCGCCGCCGCGGACCGGCGTGGCGCCGGCGAGTCGCTCGGTGAGGAGGGTGATGGCCGCGTCGCGCGCGTCGCGGATCGACGCCCAGACCTCGCGCTGCCGCGCCGTCGGCGTGCCGATCACCGCCATCCACGTCTGGTCGGCCCACATCGCGCCCGGCGGCTGGCCGACGTCCGTCGCGAACAGGTCAATCAGCACCACATCGCCCTGGCGAAACGGACGCGGCCGCTCCGGCGTCGGCTCGTAGTGTGGGTCGGCCGCGTTCTCCGTCGCCGCGATGATCGGGCCGTGGTCCGTCCAGACGCCGTTCGCCTCGAACTGGGCGAGGAGCCACGCCTTCACGTCGTGTTCGTGGATCGGCGTCCCGGCGCGGACGGCGTCGCCGACCCGCGCGAAGGCCGCGAGCGCCAGCGCGCGAAGCAACTCCGCGTTGCGGCGGTGGGAGGCAACCTCGGCGGCGCTCCACACGGCAAAGAACTGCGTCACCAGCTCGCCGCTCGTCACCACCTCGGCGCCGCTGGCGCGGACGAGCTCGAGGACACCGGCCGGGATCCGGTCCACCACCGGGACGGCATCGCCGGGCGAGTACTCCATCGCGATCCGCCTGCCGCGGACGAGCGGCGGGAGCAACGCCTCGAGCTCGCGCCACGCGCTGTACACCTTCCGGTCCCACGCGGCGGGCCAGTCCACCCAGGGGCCCTGTTCGATTGCGTGCGTGATCGCCGTCGGCGTGCCCGTCGCGGGGATCCAGGCGAAGATTCGGCGCGTGACCAGTCCGCGAATTCCGAGCAGGGCGCCGGCGACCGGGTTCAGGCCTCGGAAGTCGTAGAGCAGCCACCCGTCGAGCCCCGCCGCGCGGAGCGCCGACTGCAGTTCGGCGAGCGTCGCCGGCGTCAGCATCGCGTCAGCGCGAGCCGCGCCACGCGGCGCGCCACTCACAGGTGCCTTCGCCGCGGGTGCCGCAGCGGACGTGCTCCACCGCACCAACGCCGGCCACAAGGCGCTGCATCAGCTCGCGCAGCGCCGCCTCGTAGAAGGTGCAGCCGGCGAGCTTGGGCGCCGTGTCGCGGGTGACCGACTCGCGCACCTCAAGGTGGATGGACGCGCCGACGCGCCAGACCTTGCCGCCCAGGTAGCGCTCGCTGATCCGCCGGATCTGGCGGAGCGCGAGCGGCCGCGCGAAGAGCGCGGGGAGGATCAGCAGCAGGCGGCGGGTCGGGGCGGCCACGCGCGCGTACGTCTGACGCGCCACCATCCGCCCGGCCTCGCGGAAGACCGCCTCGGCGTCGGCGCGACGCCCGATCAGGCGCGCGATCCCGATGGCTTCGTCGGTCGGCGGCCGCTGGCTCCGCTTGACCGCCTCGCGATACCGGCGGATCTGCGCCAGCACCGTGTCGCTGAGCCCGAACCGCTTGGAGCGGAGTTCCTCGACAAACTCCGCCTCGAGCTCGCCCTCCGGAAGATCCACGGTGCGGACGGCCTCGAGCAGGACGAGCGGGATCAGCGGATCGAGGGTGGGGGTCATCGCGTCGGAAGCGGTGGTGGAACCACTGCAGGGGCGGAAGGTAATCGCCGCACATAGCTTCTGACGAGGTATGCCGATCCCTCCTCGGTGGCTCACGCGCGGCGGACGGTGGGCCGCACTCGTCGTCGGCACGGCCGCCGCGCTCGCCGGCTGGGGGTGGGTGGCGTTGCTCCTCGGGTACTTCATCGTGTCGAGTCTCCTGACGCAGCTCGGCCGGGCGACGAAGGCCGCACGCGCGGCGAGCGTCCTCGCGCCGACGGCCGCACGCAGCGCGACGCAGGTCGCCGCGAATGGCGGCGTCTTTGCGCTCGGGGCGATGCTCGTCGCGCTCGGCGGCGACGAGCGCGCGGCGTTGGCAGCCCTCGGCGCGCTCGGCGCCCTCGCCGCCGCAACGGCGGACACCTGGGCGACGGAGGTCGGGCTGCTCTGGGGCGGCGCGCCGCGGTCGGTGCTGACCTGGGCGCCCGTCGAGCCGGGAACGTCCGGCGGGATCACCGCGGCCGGGCTCGCGGCAAGCGCCGCCGGGGCGCTCGCCGTTGCCGCCGCAGCCACCCTGCTGCTCGCGCCGCTCGGCGTCACGGCGGCGGTCGCCCTCGTGGCAGTGACAATTGGCGGCGTCGCAGGAAGCCTTGGCGACAGTCTGCTGGGGGCCACCATCCAGGCGCGCCGCCGCTGCGACGCCTGCGCCACGTGGACCGAGCGTGCCACGCACCGGTGCGGCGCGCCGACGCGCCACGCGAGCGGGATTGCCTGGATGACGAACGATGCGGTCAACCTCTGCGCCACGCTGATCGGCGGCGCGGCGGCGCTTGGAGTCGCGGCCGCCTGGCGCTAGGGCGATCTTACGGGCCGTGTCCGTGGACCCTTCGCTCTTTCGCGCCGCGCTCGGCCGCTTCGCCTCCGGCGTCACCGTCGTCACCGCGCGCGACGACGACGGCCGCGACGTCGGGATGACGGTCAGCGCCTTCAGCGCCCTCTCGCTCGCGCCGCCGTTGATCCTCCTCTGCGTGGACCACGGCGCCTCGGTGGCGCCGGTGCTCGACCGCACGATGCACTTCGCGGTCAACATCCTCGCGGCGGACCAGGAGCCGATTTCCCGACGCTTCGCCGAGCGCGAGGTGGACCGCTTTGACGGTGTGCCGTTCACGCGGGGACGGCAGGGCATCCCCCTGCTCGACGGCGCCTTGGCCCACATCGAGTGCCGGACGGAGGCGCGACACCCGGGCGGGGACCACACGATCCTGGTCGGCGAGGTGGTCGCCACGACGGTCCGTGACGGCGAGCCCCTGATCTATCACCGGGGCGGCTACGGCCGTTGGGCGCAATGAACTGCGAGGTCGAACCGCGCGCGCCGGCGTTCGCCGCTCCCCGCCGTTCCTACGGTCCCTGCGCCAGGTACGCGTCCGCGTAGCGCACGATGCTCTCGGTGATCACCTGCATCGCCACCTCGCTCTTCTCCCATCCGACGACCTCCACCCGCCGCCCTTCGAGGTCCTTGTAGATCGCGAAGAAGTGTTCGATCTCCTTGAGGTAGTGCGCCGGGAGGTCGGCGATGTCGAAGTATTCGCCGTGCTGCGGGTCGTTCACCGGGACGGCGAGGATCTTGTCGTCCGGCTCGCCGCGGTCGAGCATCTTGAGCACCCCCACCGGGCGCACGTCCATCAGGCAGCCGGTGAACGTCGACTCCTTGATCATCACCAGGACGTCGAGCGGGTCGTTGTCCTCGTGCAGCGTGCGCGGGATCAACCCGTAGTCGCCGGGATAGTGCACCGCCGAGTAGAGAACGCGGTCGAGCCGGAAGAGCCCCGACTCCTTGTCGAGCTCGTACTTGTTCCGCGCGCCCTGCGGAATCTCGATTACCGCCGTGACGATCTCGGGTGGCGTCCGCCCGGGCGCGAGATCCTTCCAAGGATGAATCATCGTGAACGGTACGTCGTCTGGCCCCCGTCCGCATCACCGAGCGCGCACCACCTCGAAGAGCGACTCAAGGTTCGTCACGATGAGCAGCTGGTCCACGATGTGCGGGACGTTGATGAGGCGCGTCGCCAGCCCACGCTCCCGCGAGCGCTTCTGCAGCAGGATCAGGACGCCGAGGCCGCTGGGGTCAATCTCGACCGTGGCACCGAGGTCCACCTCGACGGCGCGCTCCCCGGCGCGCACGGCGGCGTCGAGGGCATCCAGCGCCGCGCGACGGAACTCCAGCCGACAATCGGCCGTCAGGTGACTCGGGGCAACGAAGGGCTGCACGACTTTCTCCACGTCGAAGGATTCCTGGTTCGTCATCACGCTCCTCCTCGCAGGGGAGAGCCGTTCCGACATCCAGGCGTCCCGCTTCCGGTGTGCCGTGAACGGCGCGATGGGTGTGCTCTTGTCGGTGTGGCATCCTGCGGTTGTGACCACATAGAATAGCCAGAGTCGTGCCGCGTGCTGACTGCTTGTAACTGGCTATATGACAATGACTTATAGCGATATCACAGGGTGATGTTGGGCAAATATATGGTGCCTTGCGTCGCTTGTGGCGAAAAACAAGGCGCTGTATGGATTCTTGGCAATTCGACGATTTGGCCTTGGCGATCGCGCGGTGGCCACCCCCGTCACCGCGACCTACAATTCGCGGATGAACGAGATAGACGCGCTCCTCTCCGAGACTCGCAGCTTTCCGCCGCCGCTCGCCTTCCGCGACCAGGCGCACATCCGCGACCGGAGCGCATACACGGCCGCCGACGCCGACTACGAGGGCTACTGGGCCAAGCAGGCCAAGGAGCTCCGCTGGTCGAAGCCGTGGAAGAAGGTCCTCGAGTGGAAGCCGCCCTATGCCAAGTGGTTCGTCGGCGGCACGATCAACGTCGCCGAGAACTGCCTCGACAGGCACCTCGAGGGCCCGCGCCGGAACAAGGCGGCCATTGTCTGGGAGGGGGAGCCGGGCGACCGGCGGACGCTGACCTACTGGGAGCTCGCGCGCGAAGTCCGCACCTTTGCCAATGTCCTCAAGGGGCTGGGCGTCGGACGCGGCGATCGCGTCGGGATCTACCTCCCGCTGATTCCCGAGGCCGCGGTGGCGATGCTCGCCTGCACGCGAATCGGCGCGATCCATTCGGTCGTCTTCGGCGGTTTCTCCCCGGAGTCGCTGCGTGACCGGATGAACGACGCCGAGGCGAAGGTCGTCATCACCGCCGACGGCGGCTACCGCCGCGGCCAGATCGTCCCGCTCAAGCGCAACACCGACAAGGCGCTCGAAGGATGCCCCACGGTCAAGCACGTCGTGGTCGTGCAACGCCGGACCGTAGGCCCGATCTCCGAGGCGCACGCCGAAATGCGGGAGGGGCGCGACCACTGGTACCACCGGCTGATGCAGCACGCCGACGACCGATGCCCCGCCGAGCCGATGGACGCCGAGGACGTGCTCTTCATCCTCTACACGTCGGGCACGACCGGAAAGCCGAAGGGAATCGTCCACACCACCGGCGGCTACCTCACGGGGGCGGCGACGTCAATGCGGACGGTGTTCGACCTCAAGGAGGAGGATGTCTTCTGGTGCACGGCCGACGTCGGGTGGATCACCGGCCACACGTACCTCGTCTACGGTCCGCTCGCCAACGGCGCGACCTGCGTGATGTACGAGGGCGCCCCGGACTGGCCCGAGCGCGACCGCTTCTGGTCCATCTGCGAGCGCCACGGCGTGACGATCCTCTACACCGCGCCCACGGCGATCCGCGCCTTCATGAAGTGGGGGGACGAGCACCCGGCCAGGCACGACCTCTCCTCCCTCCGCCTCCTCGGCACGGTCGGCGAGCCAATCAATCCGGAGGCGTGGATGTGGTACCGGGAACACATCGGCGGCTTCAGCTGCCCGATCGTGGACACCTGGTGGCAGACCGAGACGGGGTCCATCGTCATCTCCCCGCTGCCCGGCGTCACGGCGACGAAGCCGGGCAGCGCGACGCAGGCGCTCCCGGGTTACAGCGCCGAACTGCTCGACTCCGCGGCCCAGCCGATCGCGGTCGGCGGCGGGCTGCTGGCGCTCACCAAGCCGTGGCCGTCAATGCTGCGGACGATCTGGGGCGACGATGCGCGCTACGTGGAGACCTACTTCACGAAGTGGGACGGCCGGCCTGACCTCTACTTCCCGGGCGACGGCGCCAAGCGCGACGCCGACGGCTACTTCTGGATCCTCGGCCGTGTGGACGACGTGCTCAACGTCGCCGGCCACCGGATCGGCACGATGGAGGTCGAGTCGGCGCTCGTCGAGCATCCGGCGGTGGCCGAGGCGGCGGTCGTCGGCAAGGCGCACGAGTTGAAGGGCCAGGCGGTCTGCGCGTTCGTGACGCTGCGCGATGGCTTTACCCAGTCGTCCGGCCTGCGCGACGAGCTCCGGGACTTCGTGGCCCAGAAGATCGGCGGGCTCGCCAGGCCCGACGACGTCCTCTTTTCCGCCGACCTCCCGAAGACGCGCTCCGGCAAGATCATGCGCCGTCTCCTCCGCGACATCGCCGAGGGCCGGGCGCTCGGCGACACGACGACGCTCGCCGATCCCGGCGTCGTCGCCTCGCTGAAGGAGCAGTACGAGGATAAGGAGGGGTGAGGGCTACGGGACCGGGACGGTCGCCCGATCGCCCGGCTGCCGCATCGCCGCCGCCACCTTCGCCTCGAGCACGTAGGCGCGGAACTGGTCGTACGAGACGTTTCCCGGCACCATCCGATTGCCGATCAGGAAGGTCGGCGTCGAGCTGACGCGGAGCCGCTCGGCCTCGGTGCGATTCGCAAGGATCTGCGGCAACATTCGCTCGGAGTCGTAGCACTCGTTCCATTGGGCGATATCCACGCCGACCGCGCGCGCATAGCGCTCGAGGACCTTTTTCGGGGCGCGCGTCGCCTGGGTGTTCCACTCGTGCTGCCCGTTGAAGATGCGGTCGTGCATCTCCCAGAACTTCCCCTGCTCGTGGGCGCAGTGCGCGGCGTTGTGCGCGGCGACGGAGTTCAGGTGCCCCGAAAGGGGAAGGTCAACGAAGCGGAACGAGATCTCGCCGGTCTCCACGAGGAGTCGCGCGACGTCGGGGCCGGTGACGGTCGCGTAATAGCCGCAGCCCGGGCACTCGAAGTCGGCGAATTCGACGACCTGCACCGGCGCGTTCGGATCGCCCTTGAGGATGCCGGCGGCGGCGACCCGGGGGAGTGCGGCGGGGTCGAGGACAAGCGTCTTCACCGGCCGGGTGGTCGCCCAGCCGAGAATCGCGACGCCGGCAAGGCCGACGACGACGAGGATCACAGTGAAGTTCTTGGACGAGGCGGGCTTCTTGGTAGCCACGGCGGATGCTCTCCCGTAGGACACGAAATGGGCGGACCCCCGCAAGCTACTCCTCCCACGCGCCGACGGTAGGCGTGGGGTTTGGGATTGCCCGTCACCCGGTTACCTTTCTGAGGAGCGCGCGGGGCACCCGCGCGGAGCACAAAAAACCTCGAACCGGAAGAGATGAGCAGACAGAAACCCCGCGGTCGCCCAGTGGCCGCCCCGCCGTCGCCGTTCGACCAGGCGCGCGATGAGATGTTCCAACATGTGATGCGGTGTGGCGTGATCGGCTCCGACCCGGCGCATCAGGCCGAGTGGTTCGACGAGACGATGGCCTACCTTGGCGAACGCTACCACGAGTTGAGCAAGAAGCAGGTCGCGGAGCTTCGGGTACTTGGCGAGCGGTTTGCGGCGCCGACGCAGAAGGCGGCCGCCGCGGCTGCCGAGACAGTGAATGGCTGACGGCGGGGCCCCGGCCAACACGGTCGGGGCCTCGTCGCATCAGCGGGTCTGGCCCGCCCGACGCCCCCGCAACACCACGCCGAGGCGGGCACCGCCCCCGAGCCCGAGTTCGACCGCCAGCCGCGGTCCGCGGGTGCCGCCTCCCTCGACCCCGGCTACGAGGAGCAGGCTTCCCACGACCTGATCGGACCCATCGCGCCGCGCGCCGACGCCCGCGCCGCCGTAGAGCCCGAACCGCCGCTCGTCGAACGGATCGAGGAGGAACCGAACCGTGAGGTCGAGGCGCTGGCTGACGTCCCAGCGATCGTCGGTGGCGCGCGCGCCGCCGAGCGCGGCGGCAAGGCCGACCCTCGCATACAGGCCGGCACGCACGTTGAGCCCCGCCCCCGCGTGCACAGCCGGGGCGCGCGCGCTGGTCGCGTCGAGCCGGACCTCCCATTGTGGCATCAGCCCGGGACGCTCGGCGCCCTGCGCGGCCGCGGCCGGCGGCGTGGCGGCCGCGGCCACCGTGGCCAGGGCCGCCGCGACCAGGCAGAGCTCAAGTCCGTTCCCGCGCATTCCGGGTAAAGTATCGCCGCAGCCCCAAGCAGCACAGCAACTTGCGAGTGCCGGAACGCCCCGGTAGCTTCGGCTTGTTCACTCTTCGCTCCGCTCCCGAGGTCCCGATGCCGGACACAGTCGCGCTCTTGCGCGGCGTTGCGATCTTCCAGGACCTCGACGACGGCGAGCTGGCGCGCGTCGCGGAGGTGTGCCGCACCAAGGACTTCGTCTCGGGCGAGTACATCTTCAAGGAAGGCGAGGCCGGCAGCCGGCTCTACCTCATCGTCGAGGGCGACGTGCGCATCTCCCGCGTCGTGCCGGGGAGCGGCGAGGAAGCCCTCGCGGTCCTCAAGCCCGGCGCGCTCTTTGGCGAGATGTCGGTCTTCGACCGCAGCGAGCGCTCCACGGACGCGATCTCCAACGGCGGCACCAAGGTGCTCACGATCTCGCGCAGCGACTTCGAGCTGCTGCTCGACTTCAACCGCGAGATGGCGTACAAGATCCTCTGGAGCTGCGTGCGGCTGCTCTCGGGCCGCCTCCGGGCGACCAACGATTCGCTGCGGTCGTTCCTTGCGATGTCAATGTTCTAACGACAGGTGTGAGGTGTGAGGTGTGAGGTGTGAGGTGTGAGGTGACGGCCGCCACGGCATTCGCGATGATGCGTTTGGTCCTTGCCCTCGTACTCCTTTCGCTCCCCGCGCTGACGGCCGGTGCGCGCGCGCTCGGCGCGCAGGGGACGCTTGGGTTCGCGCGCGACGCGCGGATCGTCGAGGCGATGGCGGAGGTCTCGCCGGCGCGGCTGCGGGCGATGGACTCGGCGCTCGTCGCGTTCGGGACGCGGCACACGCTGAGCGATACGCTCTCGGGGACGCGGGGGATCGGCGCGGCGCGGCGCTGGATCCACGCGCAGCTCACCCAGTTCTCGGCCGACTGCGGCGGCTGCCTCCGCGTCGAGTACGATACCGGGAGCGCGGTCATCACCCGCCATCCCGACCGACCGACCTGGCACCTGGTGAACGTCGTCGCGTGGCTGCCCGGCCGCGACACGTCGCGCGTCGTCGTGATCGGTGGGCACTTCGATTCGTGCATCTGCTCCATCAGCAGCTTGGACGCCGAATCGGACGCGCCCGGCGCCGACGACGATGGGTCGGGGACGGTCGCGGTGATGGAACTCGCGCGCGTGGTCGGCCGGCGCTTCCCGGAGGGACTCGAGACGAGCATCGCGTTCGTCCTCTACACCGGCGAGGAACTCGGACTGCTCGGCTCGACGATCTTCGCCGGGCGCCTCCAACGCGAGGGCAAGACGGTCACGGCCGCCTTTACCGACGACATCGTGGGCAACGTCGTGGCGGATGACGGGCGGGTGGACTCCACGTCGGTGCGCGTCTTCGCGGTGGACTCGCTCGCACTCGGCGGCAGCGAGCTCGCGCGCTACGTCTGGGGGATCGGCGCGCTCTACCAACCGGCGTTCGAGGTCGTCCCGGTGTTCCGGCTCGATCGGCTCGGCCGCGGAGGCGACCACGCGCCCTTCCATCGCCAGGGCCTCCCCGCCCTGCGCTTCTCCGAGCGGCTGGAGAACTACAAGCGCCAGCACCTGCCGACCGACGTCCTCGAGCACGTGGACTTCTCGTACGTCGCCAAGGTCGCGCGGCTGAATCTGGCGACGGTGGTTGCCCTGGCGGCGGCACCGGCGCGGCCGGCGCGGACCGGGTACCAACGCGACCGGGCGTCGGGCGGCCAGAGTTTCACAATCCGCTGGGACCCGGTCCCGGGCGCGGTCTCCTACGATCTCCTCGTCCGCCGGACGACGGCGCCGACGTACACGCGGATCGTCGCCGTGGGAAACGTCACGAGTTTCCTCCTCGACGAGCAGTTGGACGACGTCTGGGTCGGCGTGCGCGCGGTGGGGGCCAACGGCCACCGCTCCCTGACGACGGTCGTCGGCGCGCCGGGCTCGGCAAGGCTTCCGGCGCAGCGGTGAGCGCGTTCCCCGGGTTCGCGCCGCAGGCGCTGACCTTCCTGCGCGGCCTCAAGCGGAACAACGCCAAGCCCTGGTTTGAGGCGCACCGCGCAGAGTACGAACGATGGGTGCTCGGCCCGCTGCGGCATCTCGCCGAGGAGCTCGACGTGCGGTTTGCGCGCCTGGCGCCGGAGTTCATCGCGCCGCCGCGGCGCTCGCTGTTCCGGATCCACCGCGACGTGCGCTTCTCGCACGACAAGTCGCCATACAAGACGCACGCGGCGCTGTGGGTCTTTCACCGGGACGCCGGGCGCGGGGTCGGCAAGGAGGCGCACGGCGGCGCCGGATTCTACTTCCACCTCGAGCCGGGCGCGTCCATGGTGGCCGCAGGCTACTGGATGCCGCCCCGGCCGGCGCTGGCGCGGCTGCGCGAGCGGATCGTCGAGGACCAGCGTGGCTTCGAGCGGATTGTCCTTGCGCCGGCCTTCCGCCGGCGGTTCGAAAAGCTCTCCGACGACGACGCCGGCGCCCTCCTCAAGCGGACGCCGCGCGGCTTCGTGCCCGACCACCCCGCGGCCCGCTGGCTCCGCTACAACACCTTTACCGCCTCGCGCCCGCTGACCGACGCCGAGGCCCTCTCGCCGCGGCTCGTGGACGCGGCGATGCGGGACTATGCGCAGTTATTGCCGCTTGTGCGGTGGCTCAACGCGGCGCTCGGCCACGTCGCCGCGAGGCGCCGCTGACGGTCGGCGCTCGACGCCGCGGACGATCCCCTCGAGACGCCGCGCCGGATCGAACCAGCGCGCCGCGACCGCGCGCATCCGCGCTGGCGTGACGGCGCCGAGGTCGTCGGGGTAGCGCGCCAGTTCCTCCAGCGCATCGTGCAGCCAGGCGTCGGCGAGGTCGCTCAACACGGCCGCGCCCGAGGTCTGGCGGATCTGCCAGCTGCCGATGGCATAGGTGCGCGCGCGCGTCAGCTCCTCCGCGGTCACCTCCGACTCGGCGAGCCGCGCGAACTCGCGCAACAGCCCGTCGCGGGCCTGCGACTCCTTGGCCGGCGACGTCGCGATGTAACCGACAAAGGTCCCACCGCTCCGCCGCACGTAGGGGCGGGCGAGCACGGTGTAGGCGAGCGACTGGCGGTCGCGCAGTTCCTCGAAGAAGCGGCCGCCCAGTCCGCTCGCGACGCCGCCGAGGAGCTCGGCGTCGAACCGCGCGGGGTCGTCCCGCGAGGGCCCCTCGAAGAAGATCGCCAGCGCGGTCTGCGCCCTGTCGCGGAGGTCCACGCGCTGTTCGAAGGCGCGCGGCCAACCCACGCGCGGCGCCACGACGAGCGGGGCCGGCCGCAGCGCCGCGAACTGCCGCGCCAGCAGGTCGGCGGTCGCCTCGGGGTCGAGGTCCCCCACCGCGGCGAGGACCGCCGGGGACGCCAGCACGCGCGCGGCGTGCCAGGCGCGAAGGTCGGACGCGGTGATGACGCGCACCGTGCCCTCCGAGCCGAGGGTTGACCGTCCGTAGGGATGGCCGGGCCACGCGAGCTCGGCGGCGAGGCGCATTGGCTGCCGGTACATATCGTCGCGCAACGTGCCGAGGGCGGCGATTGCCACCGCACGCTCGGCCTCGAGCCCCTCGTCCGGGAACACCGGCTCGAGCACCAGGTCGGCGAGGAGCTCGGCCGCCCCGTCGAGCGCGTCGGCCGGCACGCCGAGGGTCCACTGTAGCGCCTCGGTGCCCACGCTCGCCAGCGGCGTCCCGCCGAGCCGTTCGGCGTCCTCCGCGAGGCGGGTGGCGGAACGTCGCGTCGTGCCGCGGAGGGCGGTGCGCGCCATCAGCGTCGTGATTCCCGAGTTGCGATCGCTCTCCGCCGTCACGCCGCCGGCGATGAAGCAGCCGACGTGCGCGAGGGCGGCGCCGGGACGCGACCGGATGACGATCGGCACGCCCTCGGCCGTGCGGTATACGTGGACGCCGTCCACGACGCGCTCGCGCGTGGCTCCGGGACCGCGTGGCGAGTGGGGCGGGGTCGGCGCCGGCGCCGGCTCGAGCGGGGCCGGCTGCGCGCCGTCGAGCATCGCGCGCACGTCGGCGGCGTCGGCGCCGAGGGGGGCCGCGCCGCGCGGCCGATACGCAATCACCGACGCCGCGTCCGGCGTGAGCCAGCGGCGGGCCACCTCGGCGAGTCGCGCCGCGTCGGCGGCAAGCACCTGCCCGTGGTACGCCACGCCGCGCTCCCAGTCGCCGAGCAGTTCCCACGCCCCGAGGAAGTTTGCCTGGCCATCGGCGGCCTCGAGCCGGCGGAGGAACTGCGCCTCGACGAGGCGACGCGCCCGATCCACCTCGTCGTCGGCCAACTCGCCGTCGCGCACGCGCCGGAGCTGGTCGTGGATGGTGCGTGCCGCCTCGGCGGCGGTCTCCGGCCGCGCCGCCGCGTGCACGACGAAGATGCCGACCTCGGTCGGCGTGTAGTCGTAGGCCGAGATGGACGAGACCAGGCGCCGGTCACGCGTGGCGCGGACCAGGCGCGACGCGCGCCCGCCGGCAAGCACGGTCGCGAGGAGGTCGAGCGCCGGCGTGTCCGGATGCAACGTCGGCGGCGTGCGCCAGCCAAAGAGCAACTCGGTCTGCGCAATGTCCCCCTCCCACTCGCGGAGCCGGAAGGTCGGTGGCTCGGTCTCGGCGGGGCCGGGCGTGCGCACGACCGGCGCATCGGGGATCGCGCCGTAGAGCCGCTCGGCCTCGGCGATCGCCTCGTCCGGATCCACGTCGCCCACGATCGCGAGCACTGTGTTGGACGGCCGGTAGCGCCCGCGGTAGAAAGCGATGAGCTGGTCGCGGGTGAGCGAGCGGAGCTCGTCCTCGCGCCCCATCCGCCAGCGCCGGATGCGGTGGCGGTCGTGGAGGACCTCGAAGAGCGTCTCGAGGGCGAGCGCGCCGGCGCTGTCGGCCTTTCGCTTGGTCTCCTCGATGATCACCTCGAGCTCGCGGCGGAGCTCGCGGGCGTCAATCACCGAGTTCGCATAGGCATCGGCCTGCACGGCAAGCCCGGCGCGGAATCCCGAGGCCGGGAGTACGGCGTAGTAGTGCGTGTGGTCGTAGATGGTGCCGGCGTTCAGGTAGCCGCCGGCCGCCTTTGTTGCCCGGGCGATGTCGCCCACGCCGTGCGTCGGCGTCCCCTTGAAGTACATATGCTCGAGGACGTGGGCGATGCCGACCTGGTCGTCGGGCTCGTCGAAGTAGCCGGCGCGCACCCAGGTGACGATCGCAACCACCGGCGCCGTGGTGTCGCGCCGGGCGAGGACGGTCAGGCCGTTGGCGAGCCGCACTCGTCGCACGCTCGCGGCCGGGAGGACCGGGGCGGCGAACGGGCGCGGCGCGCGGCTCACCGGACGAGCGGGAAGCGCTTGATCACCACCAGCGCGGCAATCAGCAGGGCGACCGAATACGCGACCACGTGCAGCAGGTCGCCCGTGTCGAACGCGCCGCCGGTGAGCCAGGCGGTGCGGAGGTCCCCGGCGACCGCAAAGGGCGGCAGCGCGGCGACGACCGGGGCGAGCCACCCGGGCAGCCCGTCCGCCCGGTCAACCTGCTGCAGGAGCGCGGTCCCGAGATACACCAGGATCAGCGCGAGCCCGTCACGCTGCGTGAGCGCGCCGCAGAGGAACATCAGCGCGCCGACGAGGAGCGCATAGAGCGCCGCTGTCTGCATCGTCGGCAGGAACGCGACATCGGTCACGAGGGCGCTGAACCCCAGCGGGATGAGGGCGACGCCGGCGAGGAAGAGCGCGGCCGCCACCACGAACCGCTGCAGGTAGAACTGCCACGGTGCGACCTGGTGCGCAAAGAGAAAGCGAAAGTGCTGCCGCTCCCGGTCGAGCGCGTGGACCTGGTTCATCAGCACCACGGCGCCGAGGACCACCGCCATCGAGACGAAGGTGTTGTACAGGTTGCGCGCAAAGTCCTGCGCCGGGCCGGGTTCGGTGAGGGGAATGCCCGAATTCGACGCGGCGAATGCCCAGAGCGGCGCGGCGGCGGCAAGGAGGAATATGCCCGGCGCGAGGAGCGCGCGGCCCATAGAGTCCCGCGCCTGCCACGGCAGGTACGCCACCAGCGGTCCGACGGCACTCATCGGGTCACCGCCGTGCGGAAGGCCTCTTCGAGCGACGACTCCGCCGGCGCCACGGCCGTGATGAGCGCACCCTGCGCAATCGCCGCGGCGATGCCGCGGTTGAGCGCGGCGACATCGGCGCTGCATTCGATCGCCTCGCCATTGGCCACCGCGCCGGGGAACTGTGCGGCGAGGGCGTCGAGGCCCATCGCCGCGCGGAGCCGCCAGCGGCGCGACGCCCCGACCGCGCCGGCATCGCGCACGGTCACCACGCGCTGGATCTGCCCCTTGTCAATGATCGCCACGCGGTCGCAGAGGCGTTCGAGCTCGTCGAGGTTGTGCGAGGCGATGACGAGCGTGCGGTCGGGCCGGCGGAGGCCGGCGACGATGTCGCGGAAGCGCGCGGTCCAGAGCGGGTCGAGGCCGTGCGTCGGCTCGTCGAAGATCACCACGCGGCGGTCGGCAAGGAGCGCCTGGGCGAGGCCAAGCCGCTGCAGATTCCCCTTGGAGAGGGCCTTCAGTTTCTTGCGGCGGTGCTCCGCAATCCCGACCGCCTCGATCACCCGTTCGCAGGCGCCGGCCCGCGCGCTCGCCGGAATCCCGGCGAGCGCGGCCAGGCGCGCGAGCGCCTCGTCGGCGCGCCAGCCGAGGGGGAGCGTCATCAGCTCCGGGAGGTAGCAGACGCCGTCGCGCTCCACGTACGCGCGCGGCGCCAGGCCGTCAATCGTCGCCTCACCCTCGTCGGGGACCAGGAAGCCGAGCAGCAGGGCAATCAGCGTGCTCTTCCCCGCCCCGTTCGGGCCGGCGATCCCCAGCACCTCTCCCTGCGCGATGTCGAGCGTCACGTCCGACACCGCGCGCACCGGCGCGCTGAAGGGCGAACGGTAGGTCTTTCCGACTCCGCGCAGTGCGATCAGTGGACGATCCGCAGGAGCCCGGCGTCCGCGCTCGCGCGCAGGAAGCTCTCGGCGTCACGGGTCGGGATCAGCACGCCGGTGAGGGCGAGGCCGCGCCGCGCCTCGCCCTGCATGAACTCCTCGATTGTCCGGGTCCGCCCCCCGGCGGTCGCCGCGTCGCGCATTGCCGTGACGATCTCCGCCCAGGTGCCCTCGTACGGCCGGCCGTCCCGTCCGACCACGCGGTGCCGCTCGGGAACGACCTTCTGCCCGGTGAGGTCGTTGAGCAGGGCCCCGAAGAGTTCCAGCTGCGACCGCGCCGCCTCCTGCTCCTGTTCCGCCGCCCGCTGCTCGATCTCGCCAAGGAGTTCGTCGAGGGCGTCGGGCGCCGGCGCGAGCTCGGTCAGCCGTTCCTCCCAGATCCGCAGCGATGGGTCGTCATCGCGCAACCGAAGGTGCGACTTCTTGAGCTCGAGCAGCCGCCAGATCCCGAGTTCGTCCCAGTGATCCTCCGGCCGCGTCCGGTCCAGCTGGAAGAGCGCCCCTTCGTACTCGCCGCGGTCGTAGAGGAGGTTCCCGAGGTAGATCCGCGCCTCGCTGTGCTCGGGGTCGAGCTGGATTGCGCGGCGCAGCGTCTCGGCGGCCCCCGCCTCGTCGTTGAGCCGGTGCTGCGTGTAGCCGACCATCGCAATCGCCTCGGCGTTCTCCGGCGTCTGCCGCACCGCGACCTCGAAGTACTCTTTCGCCTCCGCCATCAGGCCCTCGCGGAAGAGCGCGCGCCCCACCTGCAGCATCAACTCGACGTCGTCGGCATAGCCCAGCTCGAGGATCCGCCGGAACGCCTTGACGGCGGCCGCGGTCTGGCCGAACCGGAGCAGAACCTCGCCGAGTCCGGCGAGCGCGTCCTCGTGTTCCGGGTCGAGGACGAGCGCCTCCTCGAACGACCGTCGCGCCCACGCGAACTCGTCGCGGGCCATCCGGGCGTACCCGACGCCGACGTGCAGCTCGACCGCGTTCGGGTAGAGACCGAGGCCCTCGCGCAGCATCGTCAGCGCGTCCTCGTAGTTCCCCTCGTTGTACAGCTGATGCGCGCGCTCGTCGTACTCCTCGGAACTCAGGAACGGAGAGGGCATCGGGCGGGTTGCCTCCGGCGCGAAGGGAGTGAGGCCAAAACTACCATCGGGGACGCCCTGCCATCAACGGTTTCGACGGCGTCGGAGCCAGGAGGCTGGGCGGTGACCAGGGTCACGGTCCCGACTTGCCACTGTTCCAACGCGACTCAAGCGACCAATTTTCAATGCCTCCAAGCCCCGGTCGGTCCCGGTCCCACACGTTCCCGCAAATCAAGGCGACGGCTTCTTCCAAGCCATCGTCGAGGCGTCGTCCGACTTGGTCGCCGTCCTCGGCGAACGGGGGACGATTGCCTACGTCAACCCGGCGGTCCGGCGGGTCCTCGGCTATTCCGCCGAGGAGGTGCTGGGCACGTCCATCCTCGAGTACCTCCACCCCGAGGACCGCGACGGGGCGGCGCTGGCGATCGGCGCCGAGTACGAGGGACGGAACGAGGTCCCGGTGATGGACGCCCGCGTGCGCGCGCGCGACGGCGCCTGGGTCCCGCTCGAGGGGAAGGTCTGGTTGCTCCGCGGGACGTCCCCGCCGCAGCTGGCGATGATCGCGCGCGACCTGCGCGAGCGCCCGCGCGCCCAGCAGATGCTCACCGAACGCGAGGCGTGGGCGCGGGCCGTGCTCGAGGCGAGCCCGGTGGCCATCGTCACGCTCGACCGCCAGATGCGGGTGCTCGACTGGAACGCCCTCGCCGAGCGCATCTACGGCTGGACGGCGGCGGAGGTCCGCGGCAAACGGCATCCCGCCTTGCCGGCCACGGTGGACGACCTCGCCCTCCTGCACGAGGTCGTGGAGTCTGGGCAGCCGTTCGTGGACCAGGCCTCGTTGCGCCAACGGCGCGACGGCTCGCTGCTCGAGATGGGCTGCGCCATCGCGCCGATCCGGGCGCTCGACGGCACGGTGACCGCGCTCGTTGAGATCGCCGCGGACCTGACCGGCCAACGGGCGCTGGAACGGCAGTTCGAGCGGGCGCAGCGTCTCGAGGCGATCGGCCGGATCGCGCGGGGCGTGGCGCGCGACATCGAGCAGACGCTGGGACTGATTGCCTCGAACGCCGAGGCGCTTGTCCAGTCGGGCGACGTCCGGGTGGCGGGGCGGGCGCACGCGCTCCTCGAGGCGACGCGACGCGGCAGCGCCCTCGGCGCCCAACTCGCGTCGCTCGGGGAACGGCCCGCGCGCGGGGGCAGCGGCATCGCGGTGGCAGACGAGGTCCTGCAGGGGGCGGTCGAGGACCTCGAGCGCGAGGTGCGCGGCGCGATGCGCGTGCACGTCCACCTCGGCGCCGAGGACGCGCGCGTCGCGATCGCCGCCGACGGGATGCGCGAGATCGTGGATCTGCTCGTCCGGAATGCCGTCGAGGCCAGTCGCACTGGCGGGGCCATCACGGTGCGCTCGTACGTTCGGTCGCTGGATCACGCGGGCGCCGACGCGGCGGCCTCCGTCCCCGCGGGTCGGTACGTCGTCGTCGAGATCCAGGACAGCGGGCCCGGGGTCAGCGGCCTCGCGCTGACGCGGGCGTTCGAGCCGTTCTTCACGACGAAGGATCCGGCCCTGCACGTCGGCCTCGGGCTCGCGCGCGCCCAGTCGGCCGCCCAGCGCGCCGGCGGCGGCGTCGCGCTGACCAACGCCCCCACGCGTGGCGCGCTGGCGACGCTCTACCTCCCGGTGTCTGCAGCGCCGGAGACCGACCGGCGGCGACTGCCGCGGCTGGCGACGTCGGCGTCCATCTCCGAACCGCCGTCGGGCGGCACGATGCGCGCCCTCGTCGTCGAGACCGACGAGAAACTGCGGGCGATGGTCCGCCGCGTCCTCGAGCACGAGGGATTTGAGGTGTTGCTGACCGACTCGGCGGAGGGTGTGCGGCGGATCGTCGAGACGACGCGGGTGACGTTGCTCGTCGCCGGGATGGTGCTCCCCGAACTGACCGGGCGCGAGCTGGCGCGCCACAGCCGATCGCTGCAGCCGGCGCTGAAGGTGCTCTATATGTCGAGCGCGGGTGGCGCGGGCACCGGGGCGCTAGGTCCTCAGGACGCGATGATCGCCAAGCCCTTCACCGCCACGGCCTTCGCGACGGCCGTCCGACTCCTGGTCGAGCTGCCGTCCTGACGGCGCCCGGGCGACGCGTCAAGCGTCGTCGAAGTCGTCGGCGCGGCGCGTCTCCACCAGGTCGCGCTCCCGCGCCTCGGGGTCGAAGACCGCGAGAATCTTGATGTTCTCGCCCGCGTAGCAGTCGAAGGTCTTCCCCGTGCCGCGCTTGATCGAGATCTCGTGCCCATCCTCGAACCGCAGGACGGCGACCGGGAGGTCGCTGTTCAGGTACTGCTTGCGGAGCTTCTTCGCGGGCGTTGGCATCGGCGCAGGGTTCGGGGCTGGTCGGGGGCGATAGGTGCGAAGCTATGCGGGCACCCGCGCACGCGAAAGGGTCAGGTGACCCGTGGCGTGGAACCCGCGAACGGCTTCCACGCGCCCGTCGCGAGGATGTCGGCGATCTCCTGCACGACGAGCTCGACCTCGGCGTCCGTCGTGTAGAAGTGGGGCGCGACGCGGATTCCGGCGCCGGGGCGGTAGTCAATCACTACGTTGCGCGCGAGGAGCGCCTGCGCCACCTCGGCGCCGTGCGGGACGTCGAAGGCCACCGTGCCGCCGCGGCGCGCCGCCGCCCGCGGCGCGTGGACCCGGTAGCCGTGGGCGTCGGCGAGCGCAATCAACCGCGCGGTCTGGCGCTCGCTCTTGGCGCGGATGGCCGCGATCCCCGCCTCGTGCAGCAGTCGCGGCCCCTCGAGCGCCGCGTAGAGCGCGGGCACCACCGGCGTCCCGCCGAGCCAGCGGCGGGCGCCGTCGGCGTACGCCATCGCGCCGTCGAAGGCGAACGGCCGCGCGTGCGCCTGCCAGCCGGTGAGCGCCGGGGCGAAGCGCGCGCTCGCCGCCGGCGACGCGTAGAGGAAGCAGCCGCCGGGGCCGCCACAGAGCCACTTGAGCACGCCCCCGGTGAGGAAGTCCACGCCGGAGCGCTTCACGTCCACCGGGATCACGCCCACCGAGTGATAGGCGTCGAGCGCAACGACCGCCCCAACGCCGTGGGCGTGCGCGCAGAGCGCATCGGCGTCGAGGATGTAGGCCGAGCGGAAGAGCACGTGCGAGACGGAGACGAGCGCGGTGCGGGCGTCAATCGCCGCGTGGAGGCGCTCCTGGTCAATTCCGATCCCGTCGTCGCTCGGGACGACGACCACGCGCGCACCCAGCTTGGGCGCCAGCGCCTCGAGAGCGTAGCGCACGCTGGGGAAGTCGAGCTCGGTCATCACCACGGTGTCGCGCCCGCTCCGGAAGTCCATCGCCGAGAGGATCGCGCACTGGGCGATGGTGACCGTGGGGGCCATCGCGACCTCGCCCCGGTCGGCGCCGAGCAGCGGGGCGACGACGTCGCCTACCGTGAGCGGCATCTCCCACCATCCCTCGGCCCAGGCCCGGACCCCGTCCGACGCCCAGGCCCCGGCGTACTCGGCGAGTCGCGCCGGCACCGCGCGCGGCATCGCCCCCAACGAGTGGGAGACCAGATAGGTGCTCCGCTCGATCATCGGGAATTCGGCGCGGTAACGAAGGAGGGGGTCGGACACCAGGCGGGAGGCGGGAGGCGGGAGGTGGGAGGTGTAAGATGCCCGGGAGTCGGCCGGCTTGGCTACCTTATTGCCGTGCATCCGACCTCGGAGGATCGGCGGTGAGGATCGTCGGCGGGAAGCACGCCGGCCGCGACCTGACGTCGCCGAACGACTTTCGCGTGCGACCGACGGCGGAGCACGTGCGCGCGGCGATGCTCGACCTCGTGGCGGCCGAGCTCACGGACGCGAGCCTGCTCGAGCTCTTTGCCGGCACGGGGGCGATTGGCCTCGAGGCGCTTTCGCGTGGGGCGCGGCGGTGCGACTTCGTCGAGACGCGGCCGGCGAGCCTGCACGCCCTGAAGGCGAACATCGCCGTGCTGCGGATGCGCGACCGCACGCGGATCTTCAAGAAGGACGCCGTGCCGTTCGCCGCCGCGCTGGCGGCGGGGAGCTACGACGTCGCCTTCGCCGACCCGCCGTACGGCTCGCGGATGCTCGACCTCGTGGTCGCGAGCTGGCTGGCGACGCCGTTCGCGCCGGTGCTGGTCGTCGAACACGCCACGGCCCACCGGCTGTTGGCGGGCGCGGCGACGCGCGTCCTCGACGACACGTCGGTGACGCTCTATCGCGCGGGGCGGCGATGACGCCGGACGCCGAGCGCGTCGGCGCCGGGCGCCGCCGCGAGATCGCCCTCGCGCTGCCGCCCAAGCTCGCCCTCGTGCTCGGCGGCGGCGGGCTCAAGGGGTTCGCGCACATCGGCGTGCTGCGCGCCTTCGAGGAGCACGGCATCCGGCCGACCGTCGTCGCCGGGACCAGCATCGGCTCGCTGATTGCCGCCGCCTATGCCGGCGGGATGTCCACCGGCGAGATGGCCGAACGGGCGCGCGCGCTCCAGAAGAAGGACCTCTTCCGCATCAACCACATCGGGATGGTGACGAAGCGGATGCTGTCGCCGGCACTCTACCTCGCGCGACCGCTGGAGAAGCTGGTCGAGGACATCGTCCCCAGCGGGACGTTCGCCGAATTCGACCAGCGGCTGCTGGTGAACACGGTGGACCTCGAGGCCGCGTCGCAGGTGCTGTTCGGGCTGGCCGGGCTCGACCAGGTGAAGATTGCCGAGGCGGTCTATGCCTCGTGCGCGCTCCCCGGCTTCTTCCCACCCGGCCGCGTGGGTGGCCGCACCTGCGCCGACGGCGGCATCGTGGACAACGTTCCGGCGCTCGCCGCCTCGCACGGGATGGACGCGGTGATTGCGGTGGACGTCGGCAGCACGAACATCGCGCGGGCGAGGCGGATCCGGGAAAAGGGGTTCGCCGCCATCTACATCCGGGCCGCGCAGATCATGATGAAGTCCCTGCAGTCGCTCCAACTGAGCAACTGGCGCGGGCCGCCGCTCCTGCTCGTGCGACCGGCCGTCTGGCACTACAACCTCTTCAGCTTCGCCCACGTGGACCGGATGATCACCCTCGGCTACGAGGCCGCCAACGACGCCCTCGGCCGAGCCGGCACCTCGCTCCTCGCCGGCGGGATCTGGCCTCGGCGGATCGTCGAGATCACGGTGGACCGGGAGGCCTGCACCGGGTGCACGCTCTGCGCGACCCTCGCGCCCCATATGATGGCGATGGACCGCGACGCCAAGGCCCAAGTGCTGCACAGTCCGGTCGAGTGGTCGCGCGCCGACGGCGATTTCGTGCACCAGTGCCCGACCAACGCGATCCGCGTCAACACGCTCGACGGCGCGCTGCGCCACCGCACGCTCGAAATGCCCGTCCTCGAGGAATGAGGTAAGTTGTCACCATGGCCACCGCCAACAGCTTCGGCAGCCGCGACACGCTGGGCGTAGACGGCAAGCGGTACGTCCTGTACCGGCTCGACGCGCTCGCGTCGCTCCCCGGCAGCCGGGTGGCGCAGCTCCCCGTCTCGCTCCGCATCCTGCTCGAGAATCTCCTCCGCAACGAGGACGGCGCCTTCGTCAAGAAGGCCGACATCGAGGCGTTGGCGCGGTGGGACGTGGCGAAGCCGGTGGACAAGGAGATCGCCTTCCGGACGGCGCGCGTCCTGCTGCAGGACTTCACCGGCGTCCCCTGCGTGGTGGACCTCGCCGCGATGCGCGACGCGATTGCCGCGCTCGGTGGCGACCCGGTGCGCATCAACCCGCTGCAGCCGGTGGACCTCGTGATTGACCACTCGGTCCAGGTGGACGAGTACGGCACCGAGGCGGCGATGTTGATCAACACCCAACGCGAGTACGAGCGGAACGGCGAGCGGTACCAGTTCCTGCGCTGGGGCGGCACGGCACTTCGCAACTTCCGGGTCGTCCCGCCGGGGACGGGGATCTGCCATCAGGTCAATCTCGAGTACCTCGGCCAGGTCGCCTTCGTCGGCACCGACAACGGCGAACCGGCGGTCTATTGCGACTCGCTGGTCGGCACCGACTCCCACACGACGATGATCAACGGCCTCGGCGTCCTCGGCTGGGGCGTCGGAGGGATCGAGGCCGAGGCGGCGATGCTCGGCCAGCCCGTCTCGATGCTGATCCCCGACGTGGTCGGCTTCAAGTTCACCGGCAGGCTTCCCGCCGGCGCGACGGCCACCGACCTCGTGCTCACCTGCACCGAGATGCTCCGCCAGAAGAAGGTCGTCGGGAAGTTCGTCGAGTACTACGGCCCCGGGCTCTCCTCGCTCGCCCTCGCCGACCGCGCGACGATCGCCAATATGGCGCCCGAGTACGGCGCGACGATGGGCTTCTTTCCGGCCGACGCCGAGACGCTGAAGTATCTCCGCCTCTCCGGCCGCAGCGAGCACCAGGTGAAGCTCGTCGAGGCCTACTGCCGGGTGCAGGGGATCTTCCGCACCGACGAGACGCCGGACCCCGTCTTCACCGACACATTGACGCTCGACCTTTCGACGGTGGTGCCGTCGCTGGCGGGCCCGAAGCGTCCGCAGGACCGGATCCCGCTCACCGAGTCGAAGGCGGCGTACTTTAGGGCGCTCGCCGAGGAGAAGGCCCGCGCCGCGGCGGCGGCGAACGGTGGCAAGGCGCCCGGGTCCGCCGCCGCCGCGATGGTCGCCGAGGGCGGCGTCGGCACGATTGCCGAGGCGGGCGTGGCGTGCACGCACAACGGGCAGCGCTTCCAGCTCCGGGACGGCGCGGTGGTGCTCGCCGCGATCACGAGCTGCACCAACACCTCCAACCCGAGCGTGATGCTCGCCGCCGGACTGCTCGCGCAGAAGGCCGTCGCGGCGGGGCTGACGACCAAGCCCTGGGTGAAGACCTCGCTCGCCCCGGGGTCGAAGGTCGTCCGCGAATACTTCGCCAAGGCCGGCGTGCAGCCGGCGCTCGACGCGCTCGGCTTCAACATCGTCGGGTATGGGTGCACCACCTGCATCGGCAACTCGGGGCCGCTCCCCGAGGCAATCGGCCAGGCAATTGACGACGGCAAGCTCACCGTCGCCGCGGTGCTCTCGGGCAACCGCAACTTCGAGGGCCGCATCAACCCGCAGACGCGCTTCAACTACCTCGCGTCGCCGCCGCTGGTCGTCGCCTATGCGCTCGCCGGACGGATGGACATTGACCTCGACAAGGAGCCGCTCGGCGTCGGGCGGAAGGGCCCGGTCTTCCTGCGGGACCTCTGGCCGTCGCCGCAGGACGTGGCGGACGTCGTCCTCTCCTCGGTGAAGCGCGAGCAGTTCGAGAAGGAGTACGCGGACGTCTTCGGCGGCGACGCCGAGTGGAAGGCGATCAAGGCGCCGGCCGGCGACCGCTACCAGTGGGATGCCAACTCCACCTACGTGAAGCATCCGCCCTACTTCGAGGGGATGACGATGACGCCGCCGGGCGTGCAGCCGGTGGCGAACGCGCGCGTGCTCGGGATGTTCGGGGACTCGATCACCACCGACCACATCTCCCCGGCGGGATCGATTGCCGAGAAGAGTCCGGCCGGCCAGTGGCTGAGGTTGCTCGGCGTGGAGCGCAAGGATTTCAACTCGTACGGCGCGCGGCGGGGGAACCACGAGGTGATGATGCGCGGCACGTTCGCCAACATCCGTCTCAAGAACGACCTGACGCCGGGCCTCGAAGGGTGGTGGACCCGCACCGCCCCGGACGCCGAGCCGACCTCGTTCTACGACGCGGCGATGGCCTACCAGAAGGCGGGCACACCGCTCGTGGTGATCGCCGGCAAGGAGTACGGCACCGGCTCGTCGCGCGACTGGGCCGCCAAGGGCGCCGCGCTGCTCGGCGTGCGCGCGGTGATCGCCGAGAGCTTTGAGCGGATCCATCGGTCCAACCTCGTCGGGATGGGCGTGATCCCGCTCGAGTTCGTGGATGGCGCCACCCGGCAGTCGCTCGGCCTCAGCGGCTTCGAGACGATCACGATTGACGGGATGAGCGACGCGATGGCTCCGCGCGCGACATTGTCGGTGAAGGCGGTCGGCGCCGGCGGCGCGACGAAGACCTTCGCGGTACGCAGCCGCATCGATACGCCGGAGGAGATGAACTACTTCCGGCACGGCGGCATCCTGCACTACGTGCTGCGGCAGCTCGCGCTTTGAGATGGGCGGTCCCCTCCGCCCGCCTCCTCTGGAATCCCGCGTCGGGCCGTGGCCGCGGGGCACGGGCGATTGGCGCCATCCGCGCGGCATTCGCCGCGCACGGCCTCACCGACCTGCGGTGCACCGAACACTCCGGCGACGAGACGCGGCTCGTTCACGAGGCGATTGCTGACGGCATCGGGACGATCGTCGTGGCCGGCGGCGACGGGACGTGGTCGAAGTGCGCCATCGCGCTTGCCCGGGCCGGTGCGCCGGCGCGGATGGCGTTCCTGGCGGCCGGCACCGGGAATGA
The DNA here is from genome assembly GCA_040901985.1 of Gemmatimonadaceae bacterium. Classification (GTDB taxonomy): domain Bacteria; phylum Gemmatimonadota; class Gemmatimonadetes; order Gemmatimonadales; family Gemmatimonadaceae; genus Pseudogemmatithrix. Next base: position 17,260 of record JBBDYC010000007.1, on the reverse strand, counting down.
CTTCGCCAAGAACATCCGGGCGCCGGCGCACGACGCGGCGGCGATGGCCCGTCTCGTCGCCACGGGCGGGACCGAGCGCCGCGTGGACCTCGGACGCGTGGACGACCACTGGTTCCTCAACGTGGCGGGGTTCGGCTTCGACGTGGCGGTGCTCCGGCGCTCGACGCGGCTGCCGCTCCTGCGGGGACCCGCCCTCTACGTGGCCGCCGCGCTCACCGAACTCCTCGGCTACCCGGGACTCGACGCGCGCGTCTCGACTCCCGGCGGGGACGCGGATGCCGAATGGACCCGCCACCTGCTACTCGTCTTCTCCAACGGCCGGGAGTTCGGCGGCACCTTCCGCATTGCCCCCGATGCCCGCGTGGACGACGGCAAGCTCGACGCCGTCCTCGTCGGCGACGGCACGCGGCTCGGGCGACTCCCCCTCCTCGCGCGTGCCGTGCGCGGCACCCATCGCGACCACCCGAGCGTGCGCGCGCTGAGTGGCGCGCGATTCACCGTGACGTTCCGTGAGTCACCCTGGTGCGAGCTCGACGGCGAGCTGCGGCGCGCCGAATCGCCTACCGTCGAGATCGCCAGCCTACCGGGAGTGTTGCGCGTGCTTGAGGCGTCGCCGGCCGGGAACTAGGGCGCGCCGCCGGCGGTCAGCCGCGGACCCGGACGCGTCCCTTGCGCAGTTCGCCCGCCGCCGCGGTGCGATTGGGAACCTGCAGCCGCCGGAGGATGGACTCGACGTGCCGCCGGACCGTGTGCGTGCTGATCCGAAGCTTCACGGCGATCTCCCGGTTGCGGAGCCCTTCGCCGAGCAGCTCGGCCACCGCCGACTGGCGCGGCGTCAGCTCGATTGGCTCGTCGGCCGACTCGCGGACGGCCTCGACGCGAATCGCGAAACCGCCGAGCTGGCCTGACGCCACCCGCACCGACCCCGGGTCGGCGGCGAGCAGCGCCTGCTCCGCCGCCGGGCTGGAGGCAATCACCGCCGCCGTCACCGGGTCGCGGACAATGGCGGCGAATTCAAGCTTATGGAGGAGCGTGGCGAACTCCCCAGCCAACACGTTGAGGACTCTGGACTGTCCGCTACTGCTCCCATCGGATGATTCCGGATCAGACATAGGCGGGAACGTTGTGGTCGGGGAGGCCTTACACTATGGGTCAATTGACCCAATAGTGCTATTTTCGAGCGCAAAGTGGGGTTACGACACCCCGCCGTTGCGCCCTTCCCCCTCCGCCTTCAGACTTCGGTATGCCCAATTCAATGAAGTGCCTCGTTGCGGCGTGCGCCCTTGCCGCCGCCGCCACCCTTGGCGCCCAAGAGGCCGTGGCCCCGGAGGGCGGTCCGAAGGTCGGCGACCTGGCTCCCGACTTCACCCTCCCCGCGGCGACCGTCGCCGGCCCGAGCGCGGCGCCGATCCGGCTCTCGGACCTTCGCGGACGGACCGTCGTCCTCGCCTTTTATCCGCGGGCGCGCACCCGCGGCTGCACGGTGCAGATGGAGAGCTATCGCGACCAGTACGCGACGCTCTTCAACGGCGGTGAAGGCGTGACCGTGCTCGCCATCAGCACCGACGCCGTGACGACACTCGCCGAGTGGGCCAGGGAGCAGGGTTCTCCGCTCACCTTCGTGAGCGACACCGGCGCGGTGGCCGGTCGGCTCTACGACGTGAAGGTGCCGGCGGTGAACGTCCTGCGCCGCGTGCTCTTCGTGATCGGCCCCGACGGTCGGGTGACGCACGTGATGCGCCCCTTCCGCGAGCTCTCGGCAGATTCCTATACCGAGCTCGGCGAGGCCGTGAAGCGGGCCGCCGGAGGCTGATGGCCGAACGCGACGTCGCCGCCGACCTGATTGGGTGCTTCGAGGCGGCGCTCGACGCCGCCGACCCGGCGCGGGCCGTGCACGACGGCCTCGCGGCTCGGGAGGTCCCGCTCGAACTCGGGCGCGACCGACCGCACTGGATCATCGCGCTGGGCAAGGCCGCTCCCGCAATGGCGGAGGCGGCCGTCGTGCATTGTGGGGAGCGTGGCCTGACGATTGCCGGCGGGCTGGTGATCGGGGCGGTCGAGGCCGACGCGCCGGCGGCGACGATCGAAGTGGTGGTCGGCGACCATCCGGTGCCCGGCGCGCGATCCGCCCAGGCGGCCGAGCGTCTCACCGCGCTCGTCGAGCGGATCGGCCGCGACGACATCGTGCTCCTCCTGCTCTCGGGCGGGACGTCGAGCCTCGTCGGCGCGCCGATTGACGGCGTCAGGGAGGAGGATCTCGCGTCCCTGCACTCGCTCCTGCTCGGGGCGGGCGTGCCGATTGGGCGCGTGAACGCGGTGCGCAAGCGCTTCTCGCGCTGGGGTGCCGGCCGACTCGCCGCCGCGCTCGAGTGCGAGCGAGTCATCCCGATCCTCCTTGCCGACGTGCCCAACGAGGACCCGGCGATGGTCGGGTCGGGCCCGGTCTCCCCCGACGCGCTGCACGCTTGGCACGTCGAGCGGATCCTGCGCGATGCCGGGATCGCCGTGCAGGTGCCGCTCTCGGTGGCGTCTACGCTCGGGGCGATGCGGGCGGGGGTGATGGCCGAGACGCCGAAGGCGGGGAGTCCGGCGTTCGCGCGGGTCGAGGAGCCGTTCGTGGTCGGAAACGGCGCGGCGCTCGACGCGGCGGCGGCGCGTGCGCACGCGCTCGGCTACGCGCCGGTGCTGCTCTCGCGCACGCTCCTCCAGGGCGACGCGACGGCGGCGGGGCGCGTCCTCGCCCACACGCTCGCCCGCGCCGCGTCGCAGAGCTGCCTCGTCTGGGGCGGCGAGACGACGGTGCGGCTGCCACGCGACCACGGGCTCGGCGGACGGTCGCAGCAGCTCGCGCTCGCCGCCGCCGAGGTGCTCGACGAACGGCGCGCGGCCGATGCGTGGCTGCTCGCGGCGGGGACCGATGGCCGCGACGGGCCGGCACCGGCGGCCGGCGCGATCGTCAATGGAACCACCTGGCGCGTGAGCGCCGAACGCGGCGGCGCGCCGGCGCGTGCGCTGCGGCGTTGCGATGCGTTCGGCGCCCTCGCGGCGGCCGACGCCATCCTCCCGGCGCGCGAGACCGGGACGAACGTGATGGACGTCGTGGTAGCAATCCGGCACTGACCCGGCGAAATTCCGCGGATGTCATCCCGTCCGTCGTTCACCGTCGCCGTCATCCAGGACGGCGTCGCCGATTCCGCCGCCGCCACACTTGCCGCGACGATCGGGCGGATTCGCGCCGCGGCCGCCAGGGGCGCGCAGATCGTCTGTCTCAAGGAACTCTTCAACGCGCCGTACTTTTGCAAGACGCTCGACGCGTCGCGGTTTGACCTCGCCGAGCCGGTGCCGGGGCCGACGACCGACGCGCTGCGCCAGCTCGCCGGGGAGCTGGCGATCGTACTCGTGGTGCCGCTCTTCGAGATGCAGGCGCCGGGCGTCTACCGCAACAGCGCGGTGGTGATTGACGCGGACGGGACGCTGCTCGGCGCCTACCGCAAGATGCACATCCCACACGACCCGATGTTCGAGGAGAAGTACTACTTCGCCCCCGGCGAATCGGACGGCGCGGCACAACCGGCCGGCGCGCGCGGGCCTGACGCCGAGGCGGGCGGCTTCATGGTCTGGAAGACGCGCTACGCGACGATCGGCGTGCTCATCTGCTGGGACCAGTGGTATCCCGAGGCGGCGCGCATCACGGCGCTGCTCGGCGCCGACATCCTGTTCTATCCGACGGCAATCGGCTGGCACCCGGTCGAGAAGGCCGAATGGGGCGCCGCGCAGGCGGACGCCTGGCGCATTGCCCAGCGCGCACACGCGATCGCCAACGGCGTCTTCGTCGCCGCGCCCAACCGGATTGGCCTCGAGCCCGAGGCCGGAACGGCCGGAATCGAGTTCTTCGGGCATTCGTTCATCGCCGACCCGTTCGGCCGTCTGCTCGCCGAGGCGCGCGGCGAGGAGGCAACGCTGATCGCCAAGTGCGATCCGGCGTTGATCGAGGAGACCCGTCGCCATTGGCCCTTCCTCCGCGACCGGCGCGTGGACGCCTACGAACCGATCCTCGCGCGCTGGCTGGGGTCGTGAGCGCACTTTTTTGGCGATGACCGCCGCGCGAAAGCCGCCGAAGGCGGGGTCTGGCGTGCGCTGGCCCGCCGAGTGGGAGCGACACGACGCCACCTGGATCGCCTGGCCGCACCACGAGCCGGACTGGCCGGGGAAGTTCGAGCCGATCCGCTGGGTGTACGCCGAGATCGTGCGCGCCCTGAGCGCGCACGAACACGTGCACATCCTCTGCCACGACGGGGTGGTGGAGGAGCAGGCGTGGCACTGCCTGCAGATGCACGAGGTGAAGAAGTCGCGCTACCGCCTCCACCGCTGCCCCACCGACCGCGTCTGGCTGCGCGACTCCGCGCCGACGATGGTGCTCGGACCGGACGGCGCCGGCCGACTCGTGAATTGGGACTTCAACGCTTGGGCCAAGTACGAGAACTTCGCGCACGACCGGAGGGTGGGCGCGCTGATTGCCGCCGAGACCAAGCTCGCCCGCCACGAGCCGATCCGACCCGACGGCACGGGGCGCGTGGTCCTCGAGGGGGGCGGGATCGAGACGGACGGGGCGGGCACGCTGCTCGTGACGGAGGAGTGGCTCCTCTCCAAGGTGCAGGTCCGCAACCCGGGGCTCGGCCGCGCCGACTACGAGCGGATCTTCGCCGAGGAACTTGGGATCGCCAAGACGATCTGGCTCGGCGAGGGCTGCATAGGCGACGACACGCACGGGCACGTGGACGACGTGGCGCGCTTTGTCGCGCCGGGCGTGGTGGTGGTCGCCCACGAGGAGGATCCCTCCGACGGGAATCACCGCCGGTCGCTCGACAACCTCAAGCGGCTGCGCGGGGCGACCGATGCTTCGGGGGCGGCGATCCGGACGGTCACCCTGCCCTTTCCGCGAGCGGTGGTGATGGACGGGGCGCGGCTACCGGCGAGTTATGCCAACTTCTACGTCGCCAACGGGGTCGTGCTCGTGCCTACATTCAACGATGCGAACGACCGGGTGGCGCTGAATACGCTGGCCGAGTTGATGCCTGACCGCGCCGTCATCGGGATCCACGCGGTGGATCTCGTCTGGGGGCTCGGCACCCTGCACTGCCTGACGCAACAACAGCCCGCCGCGCGCGCCACGCACCCGCGGCGCCGTGACCCCCGCACCACCAAACGACCTCGATGAATCCGTTTCGCTCCTCCGTCCTGCCACTCACGCTCACGCTCCTCGTCGGCGCGTGTGGCTCCGAGCGCGGCCCCGTCACCCTGGGCATGGCCGGCCCGTTCGAGGAGGGGTTCGGCGCCGCGAACCGACGGGGCGCCGAGCTCGCGCTCGCCGAGATCAACGCGGCCGGTGGCCTCAACGGCGAGCCGCTGACGATCGTCTTCCGCGATGACGGCGGCGACGGCTCGCGCGCCGCAGCGATTGCCCAGGAGTTCGTGGACGATGCCGCAATCAGCGCGGTGATCGGCCACGTGACCTCGGGCGCGATGATCGCCGCCGCCAAGGTCTACGACGGCCACATCGCGGCGGTGGCCACCACCGCCTCGTCGGCGGCGCTCACCGGGATTTCCCCTTGGGTCTTCCGCGTGATCTCGTCGGACTCGGCCAACGGCGTGGACCTCGCGCGTTTTGCCGAGCGGCTCGGCAAGCGCCGCGCCGCGGTGCTCTACGAAAACGATACCTACGGGCGCGGACTCGCCGACAGCTTCCGGCGACAGTTCGGCGGCGAGGTCATCACCTTCGACCCGATAGACGCCGACGGTACCGACGCCGACGTCCATATCGCCTGGTTCGTGCAGCGCCGGCCGGACCTGGTCTTCGTCGCCGGCACGGAGCGCTCCGGGCTCGCCCTGCTCCGGGAGGCGCGGCGGCAACAACTGGGTGCCGACTTCCTCGGCGGCGATGGCTGGACGGGCGTGGTAGCCGACCCCGTGCTCGCCGAGGGCGCGTTGGTCGGCGCACCCTTCACCTCGCTCGATTCCCGCCCCGAGGCCCAGCGCTTCGTCGAGGCCTTCCGGGCGCGTTTCTCCGAGGACCCCGACGGCAACGCCGCCCTCGCCTACGACGCCGTCCAAATTGTCGTTGCCGGGATCCGGGCCGTCGGGACCGACCGCACGGCGCTCCGCGACTGGCTCGCCGGCCGCACGGCCGAGCAGGCCATCCCCGGCGTCACCGGCGCCCTGGCGTTCCACGCGAGCGGCGATCCGGTCGGCAAGTCGTTCGTGATGACGCGGATTCGCAACGGCACCCTCGCACCGGCCGAGGGCGCGCGATGAACCAGCTCCTCGGCACGATCCGCAGCCGGCTCATCGTCGGCTTCTCGCTCATCGGGGCGCTCCTCATCGTCGCCGGCGGAGTCGGTCGCGCGGCCATCACCGGCCTGAGCGGCGAGATGGGCACCACGCTGGAGTCCGTCCGCCGGGAGACCGCGCTGACGGCGGCGCTGACGACGAATGTTGCCCAGGAACTTGGCGCGGCGGTCCGCTATCTCGACCGTGGCGAGGCGGCCGACCTGGTCGTGTTCCGCAGTGCCGGCTGGGCGGCCCACGAGGCGCAACGCGGGCTGAATGCGAGCCCGGGCCTGAGTGCCGTCGAGATCGGCCTCGTCGCGAAGATTGACGAGCGGCTCTCGGCCATCGAGTCGGCGCTCGCGGCGGCGCACCGGATGCGCGACCTCGGCCGCGCCGCGGCGGCGCAGGCGCGCGCGGCGGCTATCCGCGGCGCGGAGGCCGCGCTCACGGCGGACATCGCGCGGCTCGGACAGATGCGCGCGCGCCATCTCGACCAGCTCACGGACGAGATGCAGCAGTTGGCCGCTCGGCGGCAGGATCTCCTCCTCGGCGTCATCTTCGGGGCGATCATCCTTGCGCTCCTGATCGTCATCAGCACCGTCCGGTCCATCGCCGGACCGCTTTCGCTGCTCGTTCGCCACGCGCGCGCGCTGAGTCACGGCCAGCTGGACGTCCGCACGCACGCCGAGCTGCCGGGCGAGTTTCGCGAGTTGGCCGACGCGATGAACCACTCGGCGGCCAATCTCTCGCGCATCGCGGCGGTCGCGACCACGACGTCGGAGGACGTCGCGACGTCGGCGCACCAGCTCACCTCGGCGGCCGAACAGGTCTCGATGGCGGCGACCCAGACCGCGACCGCGATGTCGGACGTGACGCAGGGCGCCGAGGTCCAGGTCTCCTCGCTCCGCGACGCCGACACCGCCCTGCAGGGGGTCCGCCTCCGCGCCCACGAGGTGCGGGCGGGCGCCGAGGAGGTCGTGGATCTCGCCGGCGAGATCGAACGGCAGGCGCGTGAGAAGCGGGCCGAGATCGCCCGCGCGCGCGCGCTCCTCGCCGAGATCCGGCAGTCGGTGGATCGCGCCGCGACCGAGGTCCGCGAGCTCAACGCCACGGCGGAGAACATCAACAAGTTCGTCGGGATCGTCAGCCGGATCGCCGAGCAGACGAACCTGCTCTCGCTCAACGCGGCAATCGAGGCGGCGCGCGCCGGCGCCGCCGGCCGCGGCTTTGCCGTCGTCGCCGACGAGGTGCGGAAGCTCGCCGACCAGGCCCAGGAGGCGGCCGACGACGTCGTCCAGCTCACCGCGATCGTGACCCGCCGGGTCGGCACCACCACCAGCGCGATGGAAACCGGCGCCACTCGGGTCGCCGAGATCGAGAACGTCTCGCAGGGAATAGACGGCGCCCTCGAGGCGATCGGCGCATCGGCGGAGCAGACGCGCGCCGCCGCGGTGGGGCTCGGCGAGACCGCAGACAAGAACGTCGCCGCGGTCCAGGACGCGGCCGCGGGGATCTCGTCCGCCGCCCGCGCGGCCGAGGGGCACGCCGCCGCCGCCCAGCAGGTCAGCGCCTCGACTGAGGAGCAGAGCGCCGCCTGCGAGGAGATGTCGGGCGCCGCCACCGCGCTCCTCCGGGGGTCGGTCCGCCTGAAGGAGATCGTGGCGAGCCTGCGCACCGAATGACCGGCGCGCCCGCACCGACGCCCGCGCCGACGCTCGCCCCGGTCGCGCCGGGTACGCCGGGGGTGCTGCTCCTCAGCGGCGGGCTCGACAGCGCCACCGTCCTCGCGATGGCGCGTCAGGCCGGCTATGCGGTGCACGCGCTGACGTTCCGCTACGGGCAGCGGCACGGGATTGAGATCGAGCGCGCCCGCGCCCTCGCCGCGGCCTGGAACGCCGCCCAGCACGTCGTCGCCGACATTGACCTCCGCCTCTTCGGCGGCTCGGCGCTGACCGCCGACATCGCCGTGCCGAAGGACGCCGCCCCGGGCACCGGAGTCCCGATCACCTACGTGCCGGCGCGCAACACGATCTTCCTCTCGTTCGCGCTGGCGTGGGCCGAGGTCATCGGCGCGACCGACATCCTCATCGGCGTCAACGCGCTCGACTACAGCGGGTATCCCGACTGCCGTCCGGAGTACATCGAGGCGTTCGAGCGGATGGCCAACCTCGCCACGCGCGCCGGCGTCGAGGGTGGCGCGCGCACCCGCATCCTCACGCCGCTGATCGCGATGCGAAAGTCCGAGATCATCCGCGCCGGCCGCACCCTCGGCGTGGACTACGCGATGACGACCAGCTGCTACGACCCTGCCCCTGACGGCACGCCCTGCGGCCGGTGCGACGCCTGCCGCCTCCGCGAGAAGGGATTCGGGGAGGCTGGGTAAGGAGAGAGGGAGCTACGCTCTCCCGTTTCCCATTCCCCATCTTATAAGGCGTGTACACCGTCAAGGAGATCTTCCATACGCTGCAAGGCGAGGGCTTCCATACTGGTCGCCCGGCCGTGTTCTGTCGCTTTGCCGGGTGCAATCTCTGGACGGGACGCGAGGCCGACCGCGCGACCGCCGTCTGCTCGTTCTGCGACACCGACTTCGTCGGCGTCGGTCCGGACGGTGGGAAGTTCGCGACGCCCGAGGCGCTCGCCGAGGCGGTCGCGGCGCGCTGGCCGGCCGGGGCGGCCGGGGGCAGAAGTGAACCCTTCGTGGTCTGCACCGGGGGCGAGCCCCTCCTGCAGCTCGACGGCCCGGCAATCGCCGCCCTTCACGCGAGGGGGTTCCAGGTGGCCGTCGAGACAAACGGCACCCAGCCGGTTCCGCCCGGCCTCGACTGGATCTGCGTGAGTCCCAAGGCCGACGCGCCGGTCGTGGTTGCCGGCGGCGACGAGTTGAAACTGGTCTTCCCGCAGCCGTTGGCCCAGCCGGAGCGGTTCGAGGGGCTGGCCTTCCGGCACTGGTACCTGCAGCCGATGGACGGCCCGGAACTCGCGGCGGCGACCGAGGGGGCGATCGCCTACTGCCTCGCGCACCCCCGCTGGCGGCTCTCGGTCCAGGCCCACAAGGTGGTCGGCGTCCGGTAGCGGCCGGAAACTCGCCCCTCCCGCCTTATTGACGGGCGGCGCGACTTAGCGGAAGTTTGGGCGTCCTCCGGCGGCGTGACGCACGTCACGCAGCCCTTGCCGAGCGTCACCTTCGGCGCTCCACACTCCACGCGTTTCGAGGTCCCTCTCGTATGCGAATCCGATTCCTCAGCACGATGCTCGGCGCGGTCGCCTTCCTCGCGGTCGCGGGTGCCGTCGAGGCCCAGTCCGGCACGGTCACCGGCCGCGTGACGCACGCCGAATCCGGCGAAGGCGTTCCGGGCGTCCGCATCCAGGTCCTGACCGGGGCGACCGCGGTGGCGGCCGGCCAGACGGACGACAATGGCGGTTACCGGATCGTGAATGTCGCCGCGGGGACGTACAGCGTGCTCGCGAGCCGCATCGGCTTCTCGGCGCGGCGCAGCGACGGCGTGACGGTGACGGCCGGCGGGACGACGACCGTCAACCTGACGCTCACCGAACTCGCCTCCGTGCTCAACCAGGTCGTGACGACCGGCACGCGCGGCGCCGAGCCGGAGAAGATCCTCGACTCGCCGAACTCGATCTCGATGATCAGCTCGGAGCGCATCGCCGAGCGTCCGGCGGCGACGGTGACGGATCACCTCAAGGGCCAGCCGGGCCTCTCGATCTCCAACGGCGGCATCGTGCAGGCCAACATCGTCTCGCGCGGCTTCAACAACGCCTTCTCGACCACGATGCTGATGCTGCAGGACTACCGGTTCGCCGGCGTCCCGTCGCTCCGCGTAAACGTGCCCTTCCTCTTCACCGGGACCGGTGAGGACATTGACCGGATCGAGGTCCTGCAGGGTCCCGCCTCGGCGCTCTACGGGCCCAACTCGGGCGCCGGCGTCCTCCACGTGATCACCAAGTCCCCGTTCCAGTCGCAGGGCACGACGCTTACGCTCGACGGCGGCGAGCGGTCAATGCTGCGCCTCTCCGGCCGGCACGCCGGCGTCTTCGGCGGTGACAAGTTCGGCTACAAGCTCTCCGGCGAGTACTTCACGGCGAACGACTGGGAATACACCGATCCGAACGAGCCGACGACCTATTCAGCCACCGACACGCGGATCCCTCCGTCGCGCCGCGGGCAGGCCGTCGCCCGCGACTTCGGGCTCCAGAAGTACACCGGCGAGGCCCGCCTCGACTTCCGGCCCAACGAGGACACCGAGGCGATCACGACCTTCGGCTACACGATGGCCGGCAGCGCGCTCGAGATCACGACGACCTTCGGCGCCGCGCAGGTGTCGAACTGGAGCTACACCAACTTCCAGCAGCGCTTCCGCCACAAGAAGTTCTTCGCGCAGGTCTTCTACAATAAGTCGGACTCGGGGAACGAGGACGCCGACGACGACGCCGGCACCTACTACCTTCGTAGCGGCATCCCGGTGGTGGACAAGTCGAACGTCCTCGTCGCCCAGCTCCAGCAGGGCTTCAATTTCCGGACCACCCGGCTCACCGCCGGCTTCGACTACATCGCCACCACGCCCGAGACCGAAGGGACGATCATGGGGCGGAACGAGGACGACGACAACATCAACGAGATGGGCGTCTACCTCCAGCTCACCCAGCCGCTCTCCGAGAAGCTCGACTTCATGGGCGCCGTCCGCGGCGACGTCAACTCGAGGATTGAGGGGTCGCAGTTCTCCCCGCGCGCGGCGTTCCTGTACAAGCTGGCGCCCACGCAGAACTTCCGCTTCACGTTCAACCGGGCGTTCAACTCGCCGGCGTCGTTCGCGTTCTCGCTCGACCAGTACTCGGGCACGTCGGTGTCCCTCGGCCCGATGCTCGGCACGCGCGAAGTGCGGATCTTCGGCAATCCGTCCAAGGAAGGGTGGCGGTACGACCGGAGCGGCGTCTCGACGGTCACCAACGGGCTGATGATGCGCGGACCGGGTGGCGTCCTGATGCCGGCCAGCTCGGCGCTCACGCTCAACGGGTTCATGAACGCCGGCACTTCGACCGCGCTCGTCGCGTCAATCGCCGGCACGTTCGGCCTCAACGCCACGCAGCAGCAGAACATCATCAACGCGCTCAACGCACTCAACCCCGCGCACTCCGGCGCCGCCGGCACCTTCGTCGGCACGGCCTTCCGCAACGTCGCCGTCCCCGGGTCGCCGATCATCGCGCTCTCGTCCATCCAGGACCTTGACCCGCTCGGCGCCAACTTCTCCAACACCTGGGAGGTCGGCTACAAGGGCATCTTCGGCAACAAGCTCCGGGTCTCGGCCGACTACTGGTACCAGATCCGCCCGTCCGATCCGACGACGGGGCTCGTCCCGCAGATCGCGTTCTATGATCCGGCCAGCCTCGGTCAGTTCCTCGGCGCCCAGATGGGCACCACGCTGGCGACGAATGGCGTGCCAGTCGGCGCCATTACCACGGTGATCACCGGATGGACGACATCGCTCGCCGGCGCCCCCACCGGCGCCCTCAACTTCACCAACCCGATCTACGACCAGACCTATCTCGTCTTCACGTATCGGAACTCCGAAGGCCACGTGGACGTCCGCGGAATGGATTTCGCCCTCGACTACCTCCTCAGCGATATGTGGAGCGTCGAGGCCACCTACTCCACCCTCTCCCGCAACGTCTTCGCGGACGCCCCGGGATCGTCCGTCGCCAGCCCGCTCGCGGCAAACACCCCGAAGCACCGCGGCACCTTGACGGTGCGCCGGGTGAACGAGGCGCGCGGCATGGCCGCCGAGGTCCGCGGGCGCTATATGGACGCGTTCCCGGTCAACTCGGGCGTGCTGAACTCGTACAACATCGGCACCCCGGTCCCGTATCCGTCGGTCCCGGTGAATGCGTTCCTCGACCTCGGCTTCTCGTGGCGGCTGCCAATCGCCCAGAACGTCCGCTGGGCGCTCAACATCCAGAACGCGCTGAACAATGAGGTGCAGTCGTTCGCCGGCGTCGCGCCGGTGGGACGCTTCGCCACCACGCGGTTGCAGTACACCTTCTAGTCGCTCCGCGGGGCCACGACGGGGGGTGGGCCACTTTTTGAGGCCCGCCCCCCTTCGTGTATCTTGCGACGATGCTCGTGCTCCTCGATCCTGCCCGACGCCCCGTCATCGGGCACCGCGGCGACCGCGCCCACGCCCCCGAGAACACGCTCGAGTCCCTGCGTCAGGCACTCGCCAAGGGCGTGGACGCGCTGGAGTTTGACCTCCACCTCTCGCGCGACGGCGTCCCGGTGCTGATGCACGACCCGACGCTCGACCGGACCACGGACGGCCGGGGAGCAGTGTCCGCGCGAACGCTGGCCGAGCTCCACGCCCTCGACGCCGGCGCGTGCTTCACCCCGGACGGCGGCCGCACCTTCCCCTGGCGCGGACGCGGCGTCCGCATCCCGACGCTCGAGGAGGCGCTCGCCGACGCGCCAACGTTGCCGTTGATCATCGAGCTCAAGACCGTGGAGGTCGCGCGTCCGGCACTCGAGATCCTCCGTCGCACCGGCGACACCGGCCGCGTGCTGATCGGGAGCTTCCTCGACGACGCCCTGCGCCCCTTCCAGGACGTCGGCATCCCGGTCAGCGCGGCGTCGGCTGAACTCACCCGGCTGTACCTTCCAGCGGTATTCGGCCGACGCCTTTCCCGACAAGCGCTCCCATTCCAGGCAATGTGCATCCCCCGGTTCCACCGACGAATCCTTCCCGTCCCGGTGCGGCGCTACGCGGCGATGATGCGCGCCGCCGGCGGCGCCACCCACGTCTGGACGGTGAATGACCCGATCGTTGCGCGGCGACTCTGGGCCAAGGGCGTGAACGGGATCATCAGCGACGACCCGGCCGCAATCCTCGCGGCGCGCGGCGGTGCTGCGTGAGCGCCCCCGCGCGGAAGGAGAAAGGCAAGAAGGGCGAGAAGGGCAAGAACGGCGAGAAGGGCGAGAACGGCGAGAAGGCCGCGAAGCGGCCGACCAACTACCGGGCCGCGTGGTCGGAGACGCGCAAGTTGATGTGGCAGCACCGCCGGACGTTGGCGATCGGACTCGTGCTGATGGTCGTCAACCGCCTCGCCGGCCTCGTCCTCCCCGGCAGCGTCAAGTGGATCATTGACGAGGTGCTGACCAACCGGCGGCTGGAGCTGCTGATGCCGATCGCGATCGCCGCCGGCACGGCGACGGTGCTGCAGGCGGCGAGCTCGTTCGCCCTCTCGCAGGTCATCTCGGTGGCGGCGCAGCGGGCCATCACCGACCTCCGCCGCCGCGTCCAGGCGCGCGTGCTGCGCCTGCCGATCTCGTTCTTCGACTCGACGCAGAGCGGCGTGCTGATCAACCGCGTGATGAACGACGCCGAGGGCATCCGCAACCTGATTGGCACGGGGATCGTGCAGCTCGTCGGCGGGTTGCTCACCGCGACGCTGGCGCTCGGCTACCTGTTCTGGCTCAACTGGTTCCTCACCGCGATCACGCTGGGCTTCCTCGCCGTCTTCGGCGGCGTGATGGCCTACGCGTTCGTGAAGCTGCGGCCGATCTTCCGCGAGCGGTCCAAGATCCAGGCCGAAGTGAGCGGACGGCTCGGCCAGGCGATGGGCGGCGCGCGCGTGGTGAAGGTCTATACCGCCGAGAAGCGCGAGGAGATCGTCTTCACGCGCGGCGCGCACCGCCTCTTCCGCAACATCGCGTCCACGATCACCGGGACGAGCGCCATCGGCGCAATCTCGACCGTGATCATCGGCGCGGTCGGGGTGCTCATCCTGACCGTCGGCGGCCGCGCCGTCGTCGCCGGCACGATGACGCTCGGCGACCTCGTCTCCTACATCTTCTTCGTCGGCCTTGTCTCGTTCCCGGTCGTGCAGATGGCCGCCATCGGCACGCAGGTCACCGAGGCCTTTGCCGGCCTCGACCGCATCCGCGAGATCTTCGAGACGCCGACCGAGGACGAGGACGACCAACTGCGCGACCGGTTGGACGGCGCCACCTGGGACGTGGCCTTCGAGGACGTGTGGTTCGAGTACCGGCCGGGCGTGCCGGTCCTCAAGGGCATTTCCTTCACCGCCCCCACGGGCACGACGACGGCGCTCGTCGGGTCGAGCGGGTCGGGCAAGAGCACGCTGATCTCGCTGATCCTCGCCTTCAACCGGCCGCAGCGCGGCCGCATCACGATTGGCGGCCAGGACCTCGCCGCGCTGCGCCTGCGCGACTACCGCTCGACGCTCGGCGTGGTGCTGCAGGACAACTTCCTGTTCGACGGCACCGTGGCCGAGAACATCGCGTTCTCAAAGCCCGGCGCATCACTGGCGCAGGTGAAGGCGGCGGCGCAGGTGGCCAACTGCGAGGAGTTCATCGCCGGCTTCCCCAACGGCTACGACACGATCGTCGGCGAGCGTGGGGTGCGGCTCTCCGGCGGCCAGCGGCAGCGCGTGGCGATCGCGCGGGCGATCCTCGCCGACCCCCAGATGCTGATCCTCGACGAGGCCACGTCGAGTCTCGACAGCGAGAGCGAACGGCAGATCCGCGAGGCGCTCCTCGCGCTTCGCTCGGGGCGGACGACCTTCGTGATCGCGCACCGGCTCTCGACGATCCGCAGCGCCGACCAGATCCTCGTGCTCGAGCACGGCGAGATCGTCGAGCGCGGCACGCACCGCGAGTTGATGGCCCACGGCGGCCGCTACCGGGAACTCCACGACACGCAGTACGAGATCGAGAAGGACCTCTTCATCAATCCCGGGGAGGAGCCGGTGGAGGAGTCCCCGGCCATCACGCCGACGCCGGTAAGCGTGCCGCCGGCGACGTCGCTCTAGACGGGCGTGCCCCGGGCGCGACGACGCGCGGCGCGAGCTTGGCTCCTGCATCGAGGCGTGGTACAATCGGGAGCGGCGTCACGCGTCATTGCGTTTCCGCTCGCCCGTGGAGTTTGAGGGGCAGCTGCGCAAGTAGGGCTAACCGAGGTGTCCACGGGAGTGGGGAACTCCAACCCGCGGGAGGGTGGCGAACGCCGGGTCGGACAGCGACATTACGGAAGCCTCCCTCCTTGGGTTCCCATGCGATCCTACACCGCGGTGATTGAACGAGACCAGGACACCGGCCTCTTCGTCGGCTATGTGCCCGGGTGGCCCGGCGCGCACTCGCAAGGCGCGACGTTGGATGAGCTTCGCGACAATCTTCGTGAGGTCATCGAGATGCTCCGCGAGGACGGTGAGCCGTCGTTTGAAGCGACGTTCGTCGGCACGCAGACCCTGGAAGTCGCCTGAGCGGTGGGGCGCATCCCACCACTCAGGCCGCGTGTCGTCGTCTCCATCCTCGTCCGTCTAGGATTCGTCGAGGTGCGGCAGCGCGGCTCGCATCGACAGTTCCGGCATTCGGACGGTCGCGCCACGACGGTCCCCGATCACGGGAACCGCGACATCGCCCCGACCCTCGTCCGAGTCATCGCGCGTGACATCGGCCTGAGCGCAGAGGAGTTCGTGGACCTTCGCTGAGCGCTCGCTCGCGACAGGTCGTCTTGACGACTCGGGGGAATCCTCTCCTCCCGCCCGTCCAGCTCGATTGGCGGGGCACTGCGCCGAACCCGGGTTGGAGCTGACGGCCTAAGGGAACGTCGCAGTTCAACGCCCAGGTTAGGCGGGCGCTCCTTGAGAATTCGTGGTCGAGTCGCCACGCGATGCACCGTACGCGGACACCTGTGCCGACTCGCGGGCGGACACCTTACGGCGTATCCGGAGGAATCGGTCCCGAATATGGTTCGAGGATACTCGATTCGAAAACAAGGTGAGCACCGAGTTCTGCCTCGAAGTAGGTCGGCATGCCGACTCCGAAGGACACTGCACCTCGAAAGTAGTAGTCACTCACGAGCGATTCGAAGTCGTGCACGGGAAGGATGACCTGACCCTGCACACTCCTGACAAGCACACGCAAACCGTGGCTGCGTGCCTTGTGCGTCTCGAACACCTCAAAGAATCCTGTGTGCTGACGAAAGGCGTCGATCCAACGCGCGTGTGAATTCCTTTCGTCCAGGGTTAGCGGTCCGCAAGCGATGCGGACGACGTCGCCGGCTGTCGTTGCTTCGCACGCGATCGGCTTCGTCATGGCTACGAGACGACGAGTCGCTTCGGCGTGTCCGACGGCAATGGTGGTCCCGCCGTCTGAGGCCGCGATCTCCCACTGATTCGAGCGGTGTCCTGCCTGCCCGGCCAGAACAATGAGAGTGGCTTCGGCCACCAAATCCGGTGCACTCATACTTGAGAAGGTGAATGATGGTGTCGACTGAGCAATCGGCTCATCGTGAAGGTCAGCGTGCCGTGCAGGGCTTGCTCCAGAAAGCATAGCAGCAGGCAGGAGCAAACAACGGATGACATGAGTCACGGTGTCCATCCGATGGCCTGAAACGTCCCAACACCCGCATTGCAGTAGACCTGGCCTGCTGCAGGCAGTGGCGCGGGGTACGACGAGGATGAGAAGGTTCCCGCGTAGAATCCGACGGAGATCGGGACACGAATCCCGCGTATCTTCGGATTCCTCACTACCTTGCCCTGTTTCAGGATCCACTCGCCCATGTTGCCCTGCTTGTCGAGATGGCGGAACATTATTTGCTGCCGATTGCAGCCCACCCAAGTGGGTGACTTGTGCATCGCGACTTCGAGAGTCGGACCTTCATTGCGCTCAGTGGACTTCTCATCGGAGAAGATGTCGTCGACCGTGAGGCTTCCGCGTTGCATTCCGGCCACGACCGCTTGCGCGGCTGCGCCGGTGAATGAGCGACAGTCGGCAGCGGACCAATTGGCGCAGGAACTCAGCCCAAACGGATCGTGATAATTGATTGGGTCGCCGTCGGCATACCCATACACGTTCATCCCCCCCGCGAGCCCGATCGGGTCCTCCTGCGTGAAGCGACCCGTCGCC
>JBBDYC010000006.1:29571-122378 GCA_040901985.1 Gemmatimonadaceae bacterium | reverse complement strand
GTGAGGTGTGAGGTGTGAGGTGTGAGGTGTGAGGTGTGAGGTGTGAGGTGTGAGGGTGCTGCACCTTCAGTTCGCTCGCTTTAGACGTTATTGTCCTACGCAGTCCTCTCGAGATCCCCACTCCCACCGTCCCTCAAATGGTCAACAAGATCACGGTTGTAGGCGCCGGCAACGTTGGCGCGACGGCCGCGCAACGCATCGCCGAGAAGGAACTCGCCCGCACCGTCGTGATGGTGGACGTCGTCGAGGGCGTGCCGCAGGGGAAGGGACTCGACCAGTGGCAGTCGGCGCCCATCGAGGGGTTCGACAGCCGGGTGATCGGGAGCAATACCTACGACGAAAGCGCCGAATCGGAAATCGTCGTCATCACCGCCGGCATTGCCCGCAAGCCGGGAATGAGCCGCGACGACCTCCTCAATACCAACGCCGGCATCGTCAAGTCGGTCGGCGAGAGCGTCCGCAAGACCTCGCCCAAGGCAATCGTCATCGTGGTCTCCAATCCGCTCGACGTGATGTGCTGGGTGGCCAAGGAGGCCACCGGCTTCCCGCGCGAGCGAGTGATCGGGATGGCGGGCATCCTCGACACCGCGCGCTACCGCGCCTTCCTCGCCACCGCGCTCGACGTCTCGGTCCGCGACATCCAGGCGATGGTCCTTGGCGGACACGGCGACACGATGGTCCCGCTGATCTCTTACACGACCGTGAGCGGAATCCCGATCACACAGCTGATGGACACGGCGACGCTCAACGCAATCGTGGACCGCACACGCAACGGTGGCGCCGAGATCGTGAAGCACCTGAAGACCGGCTCGGCGTACTATGCGCCGTCGTCGGGCGCCGTCCAGATGGTCGAGGCGATCGTCAACGACCAGAAGCGCATCCTGCCGTGCTCGGCCTGGCTCGACGGGGAGTACGGGATGAAGGGGCTCTTCCTCGGCGTACCGGTGAAGCTTGGGCGGAAGGGAATGGAGAAGATCATCGAGGTCACGTTGACCGCGGATGAGCGCGCCGCGCTGGAAAAGAGCGCGGCGGCGGTCCGCGAGCCGATGTCCGTCGTCAAGCAGTAGCGGCAATGCGCTGGCTGCGCGACTTCTGGGCCTCCACGATCGGGAAAAAAGTCGTGATGGCGGTGACCGGGCTGGGGCTCGTGGTCTTCGTCGTCGGCCATATGGCGGGGAACCTGCAGCTCTTCCTTGGCGCCGACGCCTTCAACAGCTACGCGCACAGTCTTCAGGCGCTGGGTCCGCTGCTTTGGATGGCCCGCGCGGTGCTCCTCGCCGCGGCGGTGCTGCACATCATCTCGGCGGTCCAGCTCACGGCGATCGCGCGGAAGGCGCGCCCCGACGACTACGCCCGGCGCGAGTCGATCGCCTCGACGATCGCGTCGCGCACGATGCGCGTCGGCGGCGTGGTGCTCGCGCTCTTCATCGTCTACCACTTGATGCACTTCACGGTCGGCGCCTGGCACCCGGCGTTCAGTCGGGGTGGGGCATACGGCAACGTGATTCTCGGGTTCGAGAGCTGGTGGGTGTCGCTCTTCTACATCGTCGCGATGGCCTTCCTCGGACTCCACCTTTTTCACGGCGTCTGGAGCGGGTTCCGCACGCTCGGCATCGCCAAGCCATCGCCGGCGCCGCTCGAACGCCGGATCGCGCTCGCCGTGGCGATCACCGTCTGGGCGGGCTTCACCGTCATCCCGGTGGCGGTCCTGCTGGGCATCCTCGACTGACCACGAGACGCCGACCGTGACCCTCAAGCTCGACGCCAAGATCCCCTCCGGCGCCCTCGCCGACAAGTGGGACAACCATCGCTTCGAGATGAAGCTGGTGAATCCGGCGAACAAGCGGAAATACCACGTGATCGTCGTCGGTTCGGGGCTCGCCGGCGCGTCGGCGTCGGCGACGCTGAGCGAGCTCGGCTACCACGTCAGTTGCTTCTGCTATCAGGACTCACCGCGCCGCGCCCATTCGATCGCCGCGCAGGGCGGGATCAACGCCGCCAAGAACTATCGCAACGATGGCGACTCAGTGCAGCGGCTGTTCTACGACACAATCAAGGGCGGCGATTTCCGCGCCCGCGAGGCCAACGTGTATCGGCTGGCTCAGGTGTCGGTGAACATCATTGACCAGTGCGTGGCGCAGGGGGTGCCGTTCGCGCGTGAGTACGGTGGGTCGCTCGCCAACCGCAGCTTTGGCGGCGCGCAGGTCTCGCGGACCTTTTACGCGCGCGGCCAGACGGGACAGCAACTCCTGCTCGGCGCGTATCAGGCGTTGGAGAAGGAAATCGCGCGCGGCGGCGTGAAGATGTACGAGCGGCACGAAATGCTCGACCTCGTGTTGGTGGACGGGAAGGCCCGCGGGATCATCGTCCGCGACATGGTGACCGGCGAAATCGAGTCGCACACCGCCGACGCGGTGATCCTGGCGACCGGCGGCTACAGCCCGGTGTTCTATCTCTCGACCAACGCGATGGGGTGCAACGTCACGGCGACGTACCGCGCGTACCGCAAGGGCGCTGCGTTCGCCAATCCGTGCTTCACACAGATCCACCCGACGTGCATCCCCGTGGCCGGCGAGCACCAGTCGAAGCTGACGCTGATGTCCGAGTCGCTGCGCAACGACGGGCGGGTCTGGGTGCCGAAGCGTCGCGAGGACGTGGCAAAGGACCCGTCCGAGATCGCCGAGGAGGATCGCGACTACTATCTCGAGCGCAAGTATCCGAGCTTCGGCAACCTTTCGCCGCGCGACATCTCGTCCCGCGCCGCAAAGGAGGCCTGCGACGATGGGCGCGGCGTCGGTCCCGGCGGCCAAAGCGTCTATCTCGACTTCGCCGATGCCATCCAGCGGCTCGGCAAGGCGGCGATCGAGGAGCGGTACAGCAACCTCTTCGAGATGTACCAGCGGATCACCGATGAGGATCCGTACACGCGGCCGATGCGGATCTACCCCGCGGTGCACTACACGATGGGCGGGCTCTGGGTGGACTACAACCTGATGAGCACCATTCCCGGGTTGCACGTGCTGGGCGAGGCGAACTTCTCCGACCACGGCGCCAATCGCCTTGGCGCGAGCGCGCTGATGCAGGGGTTGGCCGACGGATACTTCGTGATCCCGTACACCATCGGCGACTACCTGGCGAGCAACACGCTTGCGCCGGTGACGCCCGACCATCCCGAGTTCGTTGCGGCGCGCGCCGCGGTCGAGGAGCGGACCACGCGACTGCTCTCGATCAACGGCAAGCGGACCGTGAACTCCTTTCACCGCGAGCTCGGCACGATTCTCTGGGACAAGTGCGGAATGGCGCGGGACGCGGCCGGGCTCAGGCGGGCGCTTGAGGAGATCCCGCGGCTGCGCGAGGAGTTCTGGCGCAACGTGAAGGTACCGGGCACCGGCGCCGAGCTGAACCAGTCCCTCGAGCGCGCCGGGCGTGTGGCGGACTTTTTGGAGTTCGCCGAGTTGCTGTGCGTGGACGCGTTGCATCGGGAGGAGAGTTGCGGCGGGCATTTCCGCACCGAGCACCAGACACCCGACGGCGAGGCCAAGCGCAACGACGACGCCTTTGCCTACGTGGCGGCGTGGGAGTACGCCGGTGAAGGGAAGGCGCCGATCCTGAACAAGGAGCCGCTCACGTTCGACAACGTCCACCTCAGCACGCGGAGCTACAAGTGAGTTCTTCCGGTTCTGGGTTGAACCTCACGCTCCACGTCTGGCGGCAGGGCGGCCCGAACGCGAAGGGCGCGATGGTCACGTATCCGGCGAAGGACATCAGCCCGGATATGAGCTTCCTCGAGATGCTCGACGTGGTGAACGAGCGACTCGTCGAGGCAGGGGACGAGCCGATTGCCTTCGACCACGATTGTCGAGAGGGGATCTGCGGTGCGTGCGGGGTGATGATCAACGGTCACGCGCACGGGCCGATGAAGCTCACCACGGCTTGCCAGCTGCATATGCGGAGCTTCACCGATGGGCAGGAGATCTTCATCGAGCCCTGGCGGGCGAAGGCGTTTCCGGTGGTGAAGGACCTGATCGTGGATCGCGGTGCGTTCGATCGGATCATTCAGGCCGGCGGGTTCATCTCCGCGCCTACCGGGACCGCGCAGGATGCTAATGGGATTCCGGTACCGAAGTCGGATGCCGAGCTGGCGATGGACAATGCGGCGTGCATCGGGTGCGGGGCGTGTGTGGCGGCCTGCCCGAACGCGTCAGCGTCCTTGTTCACCGCGGCCAAGATCACGCATCTCGGCGCGCTGCCGCAGGGTCAGCCGGAGCGTCGGATGCGGGCGCTGGCGATGGTGGAGACGATGGACCTCGAGGGGTTTGGCGGGTGTTCGCTGTTCGGGGAGTGCATGGAGGCGTGTCCCAAGGGGATCTCGCTCGATGCGATCATGCAGATGAATCGGGATTACATCGTCGCCGCGGCGGCTCAGGGCGCCAGCGCCTGATCGATCCGCAGCACCGCATCCTCCAAATGGATGCGGGTACTCCGGTCCCGCACGCCACGCCCGAGCGCCGCGCGAAGCTCGGTCCGGAGCAACGTGAGCTGATCGCGGATCAGCGGGCGGATGTCCGACTGCGCGATCTTCAACTCCCCGTTGAGGCGCGGATCCGTGTCGCTGCCCACGCGCAGATCCCCGGATCGCGGCGGACTCCACCCCGCATTGTCCGCCACCTTCAGGAGATGGTGCGCCTGGGCGAGATACGCCCGTTGCAGATTGCGCCGATAGACATCCACCGCGTTGCCCGTCCGGGCGTCCCGCCAGACGGCGGTGCGTGTATCGTCGAGCATCTGCGTTGGCGTGTACGTCGCCGAGCCCAGGAACGCCTCGTGTTCGATGAGCCGGGCCAGCCGCGCGTGGTTGAGCAATCGCTGCACCGCCAGTTCCTGATACGCCCGGATCCGCTCGACCGCGCCGGCGTGCTCGAGCCGCCGCAGGACGTCCGGCTTGAGCGCCCAGGTCGGGGTCGCCAGCACCTGCTCGTCAATGAACTGCATCGCCTTGCGCTGGTACGCCGGCTCGATCGCCGTATAGATCACGCCCGGCTCGCCGTACCGCTTGTGATGCGTCCACGACCCGCCGACGGCCGCCGCCGCGTGCTCGGCGTACCGGTTCCACTGCGTCAATGCTTGCAAATAGTGGTTCTCAACCTCGTAATAGTCGTCCCCATCGCGCAGAAGCCACGGGAGCAGACTGTCCACCATCACCTTGAGGTTGCGCATACCCAGTGAAGCCGCTTCGACCGGGTCGTCGCTGATGCCTTCCGTCATCCGGTACGGATCCCACTCGACGTCCATCCCGAACTGCGCGTCGGCAAAACGGAACCAGGGCTTGTCCGCGCGCTCGGTGACCCACCGATTGAGCGTCGGTGTCTCGTCGAGAGCGCTTGTCGCGTCAATGATCGGTCGGTAGCCCCAGTACACGGCCCAGCGGTCCCAGATGCCCATCCGCCGCGCCGGGTTCACGCCGTCACCCGGCTGGGCGGCGTAGTTGAATCGCGTCCGTCCGACCGACGATCCCGAGTGTCCCATCCGCGCCACGAAGTCGGGATTCCGGATGGAGTCAATCGGGAAGACGAAGTTTGCGCGCTGATTGTGTGGCAAGCCGACCGAATGCGCGGTCTCGTGCGACATCACGTAGCGGATCGCCTCGCCCATCAGGTCGGGCGGAAGGCGTGAGCTTCGATACCGCTTGTCGTCCGCTGCGGTCGCTACCTGGGAGAGCAACTGCCAGCGCATCCGCTCGGCGACGGCCTCATACATATTCGTGTGCGCGCGGAGGACCTCTCCGCTCCGCGGGTCCACCACATCGCCCCCGGAGTTGGCTGAGCGGACGGTAGTTGGGACATACCGAACCACGGAGTACCGAGCGTCGAGGAGCGAGAACGTGGGATCCTCGGCCTCCGTGGGCGCACGGCGCACCTGGATGGCGTTCTTGAAGCCCGCGTCCTCGAATGCTCCGTTCCACTCCAGGATCCCGGCCTCAAAGAACGGCACCCACTCTTCCGGTGTTGCCGGGTCAATGTACCAGATCCACGGCTTCACCGGCTCGACGAGTTCGCCACGCAGGAAGGCGGCGGTGTCCTTCGGCTCCAGCCGGTAGCGGCGCACGTAGCGTTCGGGCCGCACGCCCTGGAAGTCGCGCGAGTAGTTCGTGCGCTGCACGCTGATGAAGCCCACGCGCTCGTCCCAGAGCCGCGGCCGCATCGGCACGGCCGGCAGGAGGATCATCGAGTGGTTCACCTCGAAGCTCACCGCGCCACCGCGCGCATTGCTCGGCGGCTGGTCCGCCGCGTAGGTCTGGACGACACGGACCTCGACGTTGGTGGGGAAGGCGCGGGCGAACTCCAGCCAACTGCGGTCGCGCTCGTAGCGGCGGACGGCGAGCTGGGTACGCTGCTGCCGCTGCAGCGTGAACGCCGGGTGTTCGGCGAGGTAGAGGTCAGCAACGTTGATGACGCTGGCGTTGCCGGCTCGCCGTTCGAGCTTGAACGACTGCAGGACCGGCGCGAAGTTCTGGTCTTCGACGGCGAGGTGGCGAGCAGTGCCCGGTTCCGCCGTCGTCTGGTGTGACGTCGCACGGAGGTAGACACGGTCGTCGCGCCGTTCCCAACGCACGACGATGTTCGGCGCCAGGTTCGCGCCGACTTGGGACATTCCGTCCTGCACCCGGGCATACCTCGACATAATGATCATGTCGCGGCCCAGGAGGGAGTCAGGGACTGTGAAGAGAAGTTTGTCGCCGTCGCGCGATACGGCGAACAGTTCTTGGGCCGAAAGGGGGGCGATTGCGCTGACAGTTGTGGCCGCGACGAGGGCGAGGAGCGAAAGACAACGCGTCAACATAAGGACCTCGAAGAGGAAAAAGGCCGTACTCGAAGCGCGGCGTCAGCGGTAGCGCGCCATCAGGGCGTCCAGCTTCGCGCTCCCCGGACAGAGCTGCTCATACGCCAAGTCCACGAGCGGCCGCTCCGGGAGCTTGAGTCCCTCCACCATTTCGTGCCCACCCTCGTCCACGAACAGCAGCCCCGTCGCGATCTCCCCCCGCGCCTGGCACTCGCGCACGTGCGCGTAGGCCGAGCCGCGGTCGGTCGGATCGTACCCGTCACCCGTCGCCCGCAACCGCACCTCGCTCCCGTCGTGCATCCGCACCACGGCCACGGAAGCGTCCGTCACCGGTACCGTGATCTCCCGCCTGAGCGGCACGAAGTCGGTGGTCACCGCCTCCACTTCGTGCTCCCGCGTGTACGCATACGACTTCGTTGACCCCTCGTGGTCGTTGAACGTCACGCAGGGCGAGATCACATCCACCAGGGCGAACCCCTTGTGCGTGATCCCCGCCTTGAGGATCGGCACGAGCTGCTGCTTGTCGCCGGAGAACGAGCGCGCCACAAAGGTCGCGCCGAGCGTCAGCGCCAGGAGCACGGGATCTATCGGCGACTGCTCGTTGGCCTCCCCCTTCTTTGACTTGGACCCGACGTCGGCCGAGGCGGAGAACTGCCCCTTGGTCAGGCCGTACACGCCGTTGTTCTCAAGGACGTAGAGCATGTTCACGTTGCGGCGAATGGCGTGACTCATCTGCCCGAGGCCGATGGACAGCGAATCCCCATCGCCGGAGACGCCGATGCAGATCAGCGACCGGTTTGCTGCGGCCGCCCCCGACGTGACCGACGGCATCCGGCCGTGCACGGAGTTGAACCCGTGCGACTGCTTCATGAAGTACGCGGTCGTCTTCGATGAGCACCCGATTCCGCTCATCTTCGCCGCCATATGCGGCGGGAGCTCCAGCTCCCAGGCGGCCAGGACGATCGCGGCGGTCACGGAGTCGTGTCCGCACCCGGCGCAGAGGGTGGACATCGCCCCCTCGTAGTCGCGCAGCGTGAGGCCGAGCCCGTTCGTGCGGGCACTGGGATGCTTGACGGGAGGCTTTGCGATCGAGGTCATGCGGGGGCCCCTGTAGCCGAGAGGTGGTTCGCCACGGCGTCCACGACGGTCTTCGCCGTCAGCGGCAGGCCGCCATAGTCGAGGATCGGCGTCATCTCGTCACGCGGCACACCGAGCTCGATCGTGAGGAGGGAGCGCAACTGCGCATCGCGGTTCTGCTCGATCACGAACGTATGCTCGTGCTTGCCGAGGAACTCCCGGACCTCGTCGTTGAAGGGGAAGCCGCGGATGCGCATCACGTCGGCCTTGATCCCCTGCGCCTTCAGCGCGTCCTTGGCCTCGAGCACGGCCGCGTCACACCCCCCGAGCGTCACGAGGCCGACCTCGGCGCCCTTCTGCAGCGCGAAGACGGGGCGGGGCACGGCACCCGCCGCGTGCTCGAACTTCCGCTTGAGGCGGTCCACGACCTCCTGATAGGCGTCGGCCTCCTCGGTATATACGGCGTGCTTGTCGTGGCCCGACCCACGAACGAAGTACGCGCCCTTGGCACCCGTGCCGGGGAGCGTCCGCGCGGCGATCCCGTCGCCGTCCACGTCCACGTAGCGCGAGAACCGTGGCAGCGCCTTGAGCGCCTCGGCGTCGAGGACCTTCCCGCGGTCGGGGCGATACGCGTCGTCCCAAGTGAGTCGCGGAATCATCCAGTCGTTCATCCCGATGTCGAGGTCCGACGCCACGAAGACCGGGGTCTGGAACCGCTCGGCGAGGTCGAACGCCTCGACACTCATCTCAAAGCATTCCTTGGGATTGGCCGGGAAGAGGATGAGGTGCTTGGTGTCGCCGTGCGACGCGTAGGCGAGCGAGAGAAGGTCGGCCTGCTGCGTCCGTGTCGGCATCCCCGTCGCCGGTCCGCAACGCTGGATGTCGAAGAAGACCGCCGGGACGTCGGTGTAGTACGCGAGCCCGATGAACTCCTGCATCAGCGAGATGCCCGGCCCCGAGGTGTTGGTAAAGGCGCGGGCCCCGGCCCATCCGGCGCCGATCACGATTCCCGCCGCCGCCAGTTCGTCCTCGGCCTGGAGGACGGCGAAGTGGTGCGCACCAGTCTCCTTGTCCACGCGGAACTGGTGGCAGAAGGCGGTGAATGCCTCCATCAGCGCCGTCGCCGGCGTGATTGGGTACCAGGCGCCGACCGTCGCGCCGGCATAGACCGCGCCGAGTGCGCAGGCGGTGTTGCCATCCATCAGGACGTGATCGCCGGTGGCCTCCATCTTCTTGAGATGGAACGGCAGCGGGCACTTGAACTCCTTCTTGGCGAAGTCGTAGCCGAGCTTGATGGCGGTGTGGTTGGCGTCGAGGAGCCGCTTCTTTTTCCCGAACTTCTCGGTGAGCATCGCCTCGACGACGTCCATATCAATGCTCAGCAAGGCCGCCAAGGCGCCCACGTACGTGATATTGCGCAGGAGAGTCCGGTCACGGTCGGTGTCGAACGCCTCGACGCACATCGCGCCGAACGGCACGCCGAGGATCGTGATCCCCTCGCGCACGAGGTCGGGGTCGATCGGCCACGACGAGTCGTAGAGGAGGTAGCCGCCCGGACGCACGCTCGCGACGTCCTTCGCATAGGTCGCCGGATTGAGCGCGACGACGAGATCCACGGCCGATGGACGCGCCGTGTACCCGTCCTTGCTGACGCGGATCTCGTACCAGGTCGGCAGCCCCTGGATGTTCGATGGGAAGAGGTTCTTCCCGGTGACGGGGATTCCCATCCGGAAGATCGCCTGCATCAGCAGGGCGTTGGCGCTGGCGGAGCCGGTGCCGTTCACCGTCCCCATCTTGAACGCGAAGTCGTTGACGCGGCTCATCGGGTCACCTGCTCGCGACCGGCATAGGGAAGCTTGAGGTCAAAGGTCCGCATATCCCACGCCGCGGTCGGACAGCGCTCGGCGCAGAGGCCGCAGTGCAGGCAGACGTCCTCGTCCTTCACCATCACCCGCTTGGTCTGCGGGAGCGCGCCGGAGACGTAGATCTCCTGCTTGAGGTTCGTTGCCGGTGCGGTGAGACGCGTGCGGAGCTCTTCCAGCGGCGTGCTGTTGGTGGTGATGGTGAGGCAACTCGTCGGGCAGACGTCCACGCAGGCGTCGCATTCGATGCAGAGCGCGTCGGTGAAGTGCGTCTGGATGTCGCAGTTGAGGCAGCGCTGCACCTCGGCGGCGGTCTGTTCGGGCGTGAAGCCGAGCTCGACCTCCACGCCGATGTCGCTGAAGCGCTTGGTGAGCTCCTCGTGGGTCATCTTGGCGCGGCGCGCCGTCTCGTAGTCGTTGTCGTAGCCCCAGCTGTGCATCCCGACCTTCGCGCTGACGAGCGTCATCCCGTGCGGCGGCCGCGCGGTGATGGAGCGCTGCTCGCACTGGGCGTGGATCGAGATCGCCGCCTCGTGCCCGTGCGCCACCGCCCAGATGATGTTCTCCGGCCCCCACGCGGCGTCGCCACCAAAGTAGACGCCGGGAAGCGAACTCTGGAAGGTCTGGCGGTCCACCACCGGCATATCCCACTCGCCGAACTCGATCCCGATGTCGCGTTCGATCCACGGGAAGGCATTGTCCTGGCCAATCGCGAGGATCACCGCGTCACAGGGGATGATCGCGGTGCGGAGCACCGTGCTCCGCTGCTTCCCCTTGGCGTCCTCGGTCCAGTCGAGGACCTCGAACTCCATTCCCTTGACCTTCCCGTCCTCGACGATGAACCGCTTGGGCGCGTGGTTCTCGATGATCTCGACCAGCTCCTCCTCGGCGTCCTCGAGTTCCCAGGGCGAGGCCTTGAAGTGCTTGCGGCCGCGGCGCGCGATGACCTTCACGTCGGTGGCGCCGACGCGCTTGGCGGTGCGGCAGCAGTCCATTGCCGTGTTGCCGACGCCGATGATCAGGACGCGCGGCTCGATCGTCTCGACGTGGCCGAAGTGGATGTTGGCGAGCCACTCGATGCCGATGTGCACCTGGTCGGGCGCGTCCCAGCGGCCGGGGATGTCGAGCTCCTTCCCCTTGGGGGCGCCGCTCCCGACGAAGATCGCGTCGTATCCTTCGGCAAGCAGCGCCTTCATGCTGTCAATCGGCGTGTTGTACTTCATCGTCGCGCCCATCTCGATGATGTAGGCGCACTCCTCGTCGAGCACCTCGGCGGGCAGCCGAAACGCGGGGATGTTGATTCGCATCAACCCGCCGGGCTGCGGATTGCGGTCGAAGATCGTGACGTCGTAACCGAGCGGGAGGAGGTCGTTGGCGATGGTCAGCGAGGCGGGGCCGGCGCCGACGCAGGCGATCCGCTTCCCGTTCTTCCGCTTGGGCGCCTTGGGGAGTCGGTTGCGGATATCGCCGCGGAGGTCGGCGGCGACGCGCTTGAGCCGGCAGATCGCGACCGGCTTCTCCTCCACGCGCACACGCCGGCAAGCCGGCTCGCAGGGACGGTCGCAGGTGCGGCCGAGAATCCCCGGGAAGACGTTGGACTCGCGATTGAGCATATACGAGTCGTCGTACCGGCCCTGCGCGATGAGGCGCAGGTAGCCGGGGACGTTCGTGTGGGCCGGACAGGCCCACTGACAGTCTACGACTTTGTGGTAGTACCGTGGATCTGAAACGTTTGTCGCCGCCATCGTTGAACTGACCCCCGGGAGGATAGAGCAAGGTTCGCTCCCTGTTCTCCTCCCGGCAAGCGGGGGAGGGCCTCGCCGCACCGGGGAGAAACCCCGACCCGGACCCCGGTGCGGCTGTAGCGCGACGGGCCACGGCTCTATAGAATCGAATTTGTGGACACCCTCGCCGAGCTCGCGCACACGGCCCCTGGGCCCCGGACCGCCTTCCACAGTCGGTTGCAGCTCGTCGGCTATCTGGCCTATTTCGGCCTGATGGGCGTCCTCGCCGCGATGGTCTGGCGCGCCATCCAGGTCAATCCGATGCCGGTCTGGCTCTTCGTCGTCGTGGCGATTGCGGCCTACCTCGCGGCGGACCTGCTCTCCGGCGTGGTGCACTTCCTCGCCGACAACTTTGGCACGCCCGAGACGCCCTTCGTCGGGCCGGGGTTCGTGCTCCCGTTCCGCGAGCATCACCGGGACCCCAAGGGGATCACCCGCCACGGCTTTTTCGAGGCGAACGGAAACAACGCCCTCGTGTGCCTCCCCGTCCTGATCCCCACGGTGGTCCTCGTCCCGGTGATGGAGACCAGACTTGGATTCCTGACCGGGCTGTTCGTCCTTGTACTGCTGCTGGCGGCCTTCCTGACCAACCAGGTGCATAAGTGGGCGCACCAGGATCTGCCGCCGGCGCCGGTGCGGGCGCTCCAGAGGGCCGGGCTCATCATCTCCAAGGACCACCACGACCGGCACCACACGAGCCCCCACGACACCTACTACTGCATCACGGTGGGACTGTGGAACCCGCTCTTTGAGCGGTATCGGGTCTTCGCGCGGCTCGAGCGCTTCCTGCGGCGATGGGTCCCGGGCGTGGATGCCCGGACGCGCGTGGAGCAGGAAATGCGCGATGCCCGGTCCGCCCAGGCGTCTTGAGCCCGCGACTGCGCTAGATTTCCCGCACGACCTCCTTCCTCAACTGATGCCTCAGACCCGCGACTCCAACACCGTCGCTCCCATCGCGTTGCCGGTGGATGCCGATGCGATTCTCGCCCCCGATGCCTGGGGCTTCAGCGATACCCAGTTCACGATTCTTCCCAACGGCAACGTCTCGCTCGGCGGCACGCGCTACGCGCTGAGCGGGCTCGAGCTGCCCGACCTCGTGCCGTGGGTGCAGGGCGTGATGGGGGTGACGTTCAACACGGCCGCGCTCGACAACGGGCACTACCCGCCGCCGGTGCCGGCCGCGCGGACCAACGACGCCTTCGTGAACGCGCTCAGGCAGCGGCTCCCGGCGGCGGCCCTCTCGAGCGCGCCGCTGGTGCGCCTGCGTCACGGCCACGGGCACACGGTTGAGGAGATCTACGCGGTCCGGAACGGCGGCCTGTCGCGCGTGCCCGACCTCGTGGTCTATCCGGAGAGCGAGGAGCACGTCACGACGATCGTCCAGCTTGCGGCGCGGCACGACGTCTCGCTCGTCGCGTTCGGCGGCGGCACGAACGTGACCGACGCGCTCCGCTGCGCGGCCGACGAAGAGCGGATGATCGTCTCGGTGGACACGCGTCGGATGAACCGCATCCTCTGGATAGATACGGTCAACCGCACGGCGTGCATCGAGGCCGGCGCCATCGGACGGCACATCACCGACGCCCTCGCCAAGCACGGCTTCACGATGGGCCACGAGCCCGACAGCTACGAGTTCTCGACCCTCGGCGGGTGGATTGCCACCCACGCCAGCGGGATGAAGAAGAACCGCTACGGGAACATCGAGGACCTCGTGCTCGACGTCCGGATCGTGACCGAGGCGGGAATCGTCTCGCGCACGCCGGTGGTGCCGCGCGAGTCCATTGGCGCCGACCCGCGCCGCTGGATCTACGGCTCGGAGGGACAGCTCGGCATCGTCACGCAGGCGGTCGTGAAGCTGCGCCCGGTGCCCGAGACCGAGCAGCACGATGCCATCCTCTTTCCGAGTTTCGAGACGGGGGTGGAGTTCCTGCACGAGCTGAGCCGCGAAGGGAGCGTGCCGGCGAGCGTCCGACTGGTGGACAACCTCCAGTTCCAGCTCAGCCAGACGCTGAAGCCGAAGGCGACCGGCGCCGCGACCTGGAAGCGAAAGCTCGAGAAGTGGATTGTCACCAGGGTGAAGGGCCTCGATCCGCAACAGATGGTCGCCTGCACGCTCCTTTTCGAGGGCGAGCGGCGCGAGGTGGCGCAGCAACGCGCCGCGGTAAACCGGCTGTCGCGGAAGTACGGCGGGATGCACGCCGGCGCCGAGAATGGGCGCAAGGGCTATCAGCTCACGTTTGGCATCGCCTACCTGCGCGACTTCGTGATGAAGCTCGGCGTGGTGGCGGAGTCGTTCGAGACCTCGGTGGCGTGGAGCGACACGGTCACGCTCTGCGACCGGGTGAAGCAGCGGCTCTACGACGAGTACGCGAGGACGGGCCTTCCGGGCCGGCCCTTCGTCACCGCGCGCGTCACCCAGCTCTATGGCAGCGGCGTCTGCGTCTATTTTTATTTTGGCTTCTTTCACGGCGGTTCAGCGCGGCCGATCGAGACGTTCGGCATACTGGAACGCGCGGCCCGCGACGAGATCCTGAAGAGCGGCGGGTCGCTCTCACACCACCACGGCGTCGGTCAGTTGCGAAAGGAATTCCTCCCTCGTGTGCTCTCCCCGGCCGCGCTCACCTGGCAGCGTGCGGTGAAGGCGGCCGTGGACCCCCGCAACCTCTTCGGGGCGGGGAAGGCATGACCGCGCACTGGACACGCACCTACCTCGTCACCGGCGTGACGGGGTTCGTCGGTAAGGTGCTACTGCACGAGCTGATCCGGCGACGCGACGAGTTCGCGGTCGAGGAGATCATCGTCGTGGTGCGCGCGCGCGGGAATCGCAGCGCCGCCGACCGGTTCCGTGAGGAGGTCATCGCAGCGCCCTGCTTCGCCGACTTCGAGCCGGGGTGGGCGCGTGCCGTGAAGGTGCTTGACGCCGACCTCTCCGACCCCACGCTCGGCCAGTCGGCCGACCACAGGGCCCTGCTGGCGCGCGTGACGCACGTCATCCACTCGGCAGCGACGGTTGGCTTCACGCTGCCGGCCGCCGTGGCGGGAAAGGCGAACATCACGGCGAGCCTCAACCTGCTCGAGGCGGTGCGGTCGTCCCCGCGGCTCGCGCGGTTTGTCTACGTCTCCACCGCGTACGTGACCCCGCATCACGACGGCGTGATCGCCGAGCAACTCGTAAAGCTTCCCGAGCCGGCCTCGGGGATGCTCGAGGCGATTGACGCCGGGCGCTCCACCGACGCCGAGCTGCTCGCGCGCACGGGGCACCCGAACACCTACACGATGACCAAGACCATCGCCGAGTGCCTGCTGGTGGAGCGGCGCGGGTCAGTGCGGTTGAGCATCGTGCGGCCGAGCATCATCACCGCCGCCCGGGCGCAGCCGATGCCGGGGTGGATTGACAGCAGCTCGGGGTTCGGCGCCTTCGTCACGTTGATCGGGATGGGGCACCTGCGGGCGGTGATCGGCAATGCCAAGGCGCGACTCGACCTGATTGCGGTGGACGACGTCGTGGACCGCGTGCTCGCGGCGAGCCTGATTGACTCGGACAACGTGACGGTGCAGCACGCGGTGTCCGGCGCCGCGCGTGCGGCGACGGTGCACGACTGCTGGGCGGAGATCGAGCGGCATTTCCGGCTGCAGCCGATTGACCGCTGGCCGCTCCGCGGCTACCTCGGTCCCGCCGGCGCCCGGTATGTGATGGCGGACTTCGTCCATCACCGGGTGCCGATGGTCCTTGCCGGACTCTTCTCGGCGGGCCGCCGGCGGCAGGGCAAGAAGCTGGCCTCGCGCCTCGCCTATCTCAACGACGCCTTCCCGTACTTCACGAGTCGGACGTTCGACTTCGCGACGTCGGTGCCGCTGGATGATCGCTTCCGGCCGCTGGAACTCGTGTCCACCGTCTGCCGCGGCATCTCCCGCCACGTCTTCGACCAGGACGACCGCGAGTGGGTGCTCGCCGGCCGCACCAGCGCGCCGCAGATCAGCGACTGGCGCTGGGCGGCGACGCAACCCTCGGGCAACCTGTTCGTGCGCTTCGCCTGCTGGCTGTCCATCAAGGTGCTGCGCCGCGTGGCCGACCGCGTGACGGTGGACGTGCCGTCGTTCGAGCGGGCGCGGCTCGCGGTGCCGGAGGGCGCGTCCATCGCGCTCCTGCCGTCGCACCGGAGCTTCTTCGACTTCGTCCTCTGCTCGGTGCTCGCCTTTGCGCGTCCCGACCTTGGGATCCGCGTGCCGCAGATCGCCGCGGCGGCGGAGTTCGGGCGGCTGCCGATCCTCGGGCGGCTCCTCGGGCTCGTCCACGCGTTCTACGTGGAGCGCGGGGCGTCGCGCGAGAACCGTGACCTCTCGCGCCGCGTCAAGGCGTTGGTGGACCGCGGCGAGGTGATCGAGTTCTTCATCGAGGGGCAGCGGAGCCGCTCGCGCGCCTTCCTCTCGCCCAAGCGCGGACTGATGCGTTGCCTCCAAGAGAGCGGGCGCCCGTCGGCACTCTTCCCGATCGCGATCACCTACGACCGCATCCCCGAGGAATCGGTCTTCGCGCGCGAGCTTGCGGGGTTGCCCAAGGCACCGTTGCGGATCGGGCCCTTCTACAAGTGGCTCGGCGACGTCTGGCGCGGCCGGATCCGGCTCGGCCGGATGCATCTGGCCTGCGCCGAACCGGTGATACTCGACGAGGGGTCGGACCTCCGCGCGGCGGGGGCCGAGATGATTGCGCGCCTCCGCGGGGCGACGGTGGTCACGACGTTCCACCTCGCCGGATACCTCGCGCACTTCAGCGAGGACGGGCACGACCTGGCGTCGCTCAGGGCGCGGATCGAGCTGGCCGGCGGCGTGGTGCTCGACAGCGAACTGCCCGTCACGCCGGACCTCGATCCGGTGATCGCGAAAACGTTCCGCGAGCACTTCGGGCACTTCCTGGACGGTGGGGGCGGGGAGGAGCGGCTGCGGGAGCCGCAGGCGCTGGCGGGGTAGCGGGAGGTGCGGTGCCCTCACCGATAATCGTGCCCCCGCACCGACTCCTCCCCGGCCCCCGCCCGCATCGCGACGAAGTCCTTGGCCCGGATGTTGTAGACCCCCTGCGCCACCTGCAGCACGCCGCGCACGAGCAACAGCGGTGAGGTGGAGATCAGCTGCGCCTGCTCCTCATACCGCGCCGGCGTGATCACTACATTCACCGTCCCCGTCTCGTCCTCCAGCGTGAGGAAGCAGAACCCCTTCGCCGTCTGCGGGCGCTGGCGGCAGATGACGAGCCCCGCGTGTGCCACCCGCTCGCCGTCGCGGTGCCGGCGCAGGCCGCGCGCGGTCGAGACGCCGTTGGGGTCGAGCAGCGGCCGCAGATGCTTCAGCGGATGCCCGTTGAGGGAGAGGCCGGTCAGCCGGTAGTCTGCCTCGGTGAGCTCCACCGGTGCAAAGGCGGGGAGGGACTCGGGCACCTTCGACTCGGGGAAGAGCGGGAGCGTCAACGTGGCGCTCGACTCGCGCTCCGCCACGAGCACGCCCCAGAGCGCGGCGCGCCGCCGCCGCGCCGGCGGCTCGTCCTGCACGAAGACGTCGAACGCCCCCGCCCCGGCGAGCGCGCGCAGCGCGCGGCGGTCGAGTCCGGTGCGGTGCACGAAGTCGGCGATCGAGGTGAAGGGACGCGGCGCCTTGCCGCCGTGCTCGGGCACGCGCAGCCCGCACGCGCGCTCAATCCTCTCGCGCGAGTGGCCGCCGAGCCCAATCACCGCGCGCAGCCCGAGCCGCACGATCGGCGGCGCGCCCGGCCTGGGGCTCGGCTCCAGCGTGTGGTCCCACGAGCTGCGCCGCACATTCACCGGCGCCACGCGCACGCCGTGCCGTCGCGCGTCCTCGATCAACGTGCCCGGCGCGTAGAACCCCATCGGCTGCGCGTTGAGCATCGCACAAAGGAACTCCGGCGCGTAGTGGTGCCGCAGGTAGGCGCTCGCGTAGACGATCAGCGCGAAGCTCGCCGCGTGGCTCTCCGGGAACCCGTAGTCGGCAAAGCCCTCGATCTGATGGAAGATCCGCTGGGCGACATCGTCGGCGATGCCGTTGGCCTTCATTCCGTCGAGCATCCTCTGGCCGATCTCGGCCATCTTGCGGCGCGTGCGCTTGTAGCCCATCGCCTTGCGGAGGGTGTCGGCCTCGCCGGGCGTGAAGCGCGCCGCGGCGACGGCCACCTGCATCCCCTGCTCCTGGAAGAGCGGCACGCCGAGTGTGCGCTTGAGCACGGACTCGAGCGAGGGATGGAGGTAGGTCACCGGCTCGAGCCCGGCGCGCCGTCGCAGGTACGGGTTCACCATATCGCCCTGGATGGGACCGGGACGGATCAGCGAGACCTGCACGACGAGGTCGTAGAAGTTCCGCGGCTTGAGGCGGGGCAGGGTGTTCATCTGCGCGCGGCTCTCCACCTGGAACACGCCGACGCTGTCGGCGCGGCAGAGGTCGTCGTAGACGGCGGGATCCTGCTCCAACTGGCCGAGGTCTATCCGCTTGCCGCGCGTGGTGCGGAGGTAGGCAAGGCAGTCCTGCAACACGGTGAGCATCCCGAGGCCGAGCAGGTCAATCTTGATCAGCCCGGCGCCGTCGAGGTCGTCCTTCTCCCACTGGATGACGGTCCGGTCCTCCATGCTCGCCGGCTCGATCGCCACCACGGTGTGCAGCGGCTCGGCGGTGAGGACGAAGCCGCCGACGTGGATGCCGCGGTGCCGCGGCGCGCCGCGCAGGCCCTCGATGATCCCGGCGAGCTTCTGCACGCGCGGATCGCGGCCGTCGAAGCCCGAGGCGGCCATCGGGATCGGCCCCTCGGGCGCCTTGCGCCGCCCCGGGTCGCGCCGCTCGAGCGAGCGGACGAGTGCGTCGGCCTGGTCGGGGGAGAAGCCGAGCGTGCGCGCGGCGTCGCGGATGGCGCTCCGGTTGCGCCAGGTGATGTGCTCGCAGACCATCGCTGCGTGGTCGCGGCCGTAGCGCTCGTACACGTACTGCAGGACGCGTTCCCGTTCGCGGTGCGCAAAGTCAATGTCAATGTCGGGATACTCCTGCCGCTCCTCGCTCAGGAAGCGCTCGAAGAGGAGGTTGTGCGCGATCGGGTCCACCGCGGTGATGTCGAGGCAGTAGCAGATGGCGCTGTTGGCCGCCGAGCCGCGCCCCTGGCAGAGGATCCCCTCGCGGCGCGCAAAGCGCGCGATGTCCCAGACGATCAGGAAGTAGCCGGCCAGCCCGAGCCTGGCGATCAGCGTGAGCTCACGCTCGATCTGCCGGTCGTGGCGCGCGGTGCGCTTCCATCCCCAGCGCTCCTGCGCGCCGCGCTCGACCAGCGTGGCGAGGTACTCGTCGGCGGTGACGCCGGCTGGCAATCCGGGATAGAGCGGGAAGGCCGGCTTGAGCGCGGCGAGCCGGAAGGCGCAGCGCTCGGCGATCGGCAGCGTCGCCGTGAGTCCCTCCTCCATCCCGCGCCACCGCTCGGCGAGTTGCGCGTACCCCTTGAGGTGCCACTCGCCGTTGGGGCGGAGGCGCGTCCCCATCTCGTCGAGGGTGGCGCCGTGGCGGAGCGCCGAGAGGACGTCGTGCGCCGCGCGGTCGCGGCGGCGCGCGTAGTGCACGTCGTTGGTGACCACCCAGGGCAGGTCGAGGGCGCGCGCGAGCGGAACGAGCGCCCGCGTCAGGGCGCGCTCCTCGGGGAGCGAATGGTCCCAGCACTCGAGCGCGAAACGTCCGCGGAAGATCTCGGCGAGCGTGCCCGCCGCGCGACGGGCGGCGGCGGGGACGCCGGCGGCGAGGAGTTGCGGCACCCAGCCGCGCGGACAGCCGCTCAACGCGAAGATCCCGTCGGCGTGCGCCGCGAGCAGCTCGAGCCCCACCCGCGGCGAGCCGCGCGCGTGCTCCTCGCGCGCGCGGGTGATCAGGGTCGTGATGTTCCCCCACCCCTCGCGCGACTCGGCGAGGCAGACGAGATGGGTCAGTCGCGGCGGAAGGCCGGCGCGCTTGCCCGGCAAAGAAACCTCGACCGTGAGCTCGGCGCCGAGGATCCCCGGGAGTCCGGCGGCGGCCGCCGCGGTGCCGAAGCGCACTACCCCGCCGACATCGTCGTGGTCGGTGAGCGCCAGTGCGGCGAGGCCCAGTTCCAGTGCGCGCTCGACGAGGGGCTCGGGGTCCGACGCGCCGTCGAGCAGCGAGAAGGTCGAGTGGCAGTGCAGCTCGGCGAACGCCGGCCGCGGCCGGTCAATCATTCCAGCCCTGCACCCGCCATCCCTCGGCGCTGCGGAAGACCAAGAACGTGCGGCCGTCATTGGCGCTCTCGCAGCGCCAGTACTCCCGCGCGAACGGATCGGCGTGCCACCACTCGCCGGAGAGGCGCTCCGGCCCCTCGGCGCGGGCGAGGGGGAAGCGATGCCCGCGCCAGGCGAGCGCGCGCGGCGTGCCGCGCGCGTCGAGGGTGACGGCAATCTCCTCGGGCCGGTCGAGGAGCCGCGCCGCCGCCGGCGTTGCTGGCGCTCTCGCCTCCGCCGCCTCCGACACCACCGACGCGGTCCGCGTCGGAGCCAGTCGCTCCACCGCATCCCATCGCCCGGCGCGTTCGGGGGCGTGCGAATCGCGGCGCACCGACCGCACCACGCTTCCCGGCCCGAGCTTGGCACGCAGTCGCTCGAGCGCGGCGTCCACTGCGGCGGGGTCGCGCCACGAGGTGGCGAGCAGGTCGCGCTGTTCGGCCGAGGAAGGGACCGCCTCGGAGATCCGCACCTCGACCGCGCGCACCGGCGCGCCGTTGGAAAAATGGATCCGCTCCGGCCAATCGTCGAGGAGCGCGCGGCAGCGCTCGAAGAGGGGCGCCAGGCGTGCCACCGGTCGCGCCGGCCGCACGATGCGCACCACGGTCGGCGAGCGCGTCCCCGTGTGCGGGAGCGCGCTCGTCGCATCGTCGAGCGTCAGCGTGATCGTCACCTCGGCGGCGGCGAGGCCGTCGGTGGTGAGGTCGTGCACCAGCCGGTCGAGCGCCGCGCGCACCACGAAGAGCACCGGTTCCATCGAGTCGGCACTCGTGGCGAGCTCGTGCACGATGGCGCGCGGGTCGTCGGTCCGCGCGAGCGCGGCGCGGCGATCGTCAATGCCGCGCGCGAGGCGCCAGGCGGCGAGCCCGAGGTCGCCCCAGCGGCGCTCCACGTCGAGCGGGTCGAGCGTGGCAAAGGCGCCCGCCGTGCGCAGCCCCAGCGCGAGGAGCGCCTCGCGCAGCTCCCCATCCATCGGGATGAGCGCGATCGGGACCCGCGCGAGATACTCGGCGTCGCCGCCGGGCGGGAGATGGAGCGTGCCGCCCGCCGCGCGCGTGGACCAGGTGGCCGCCTGCGCGGCGACGCAGCTGTCGGCGACCGCCACCCGTGCGCGCGGATGCCAGGCGCGCGCGAGTTCTGCGAGCGTCCGCGCGAAGGTCCCCTCGCCAAGGGAAGACCCGTGCAGTCCGCCGGCGCCGATCCACCAGGTGCCCGGTGCACCGCGCACCGGCGTGACCTGCGGACTCGCCACGAGGAAGGCCGCGCTCGCCCGCGCCACCTCGCGGCCGATCCGCTCCGCGTCCCACGGCAGGATCGTGAGCTCGGCGCAGTGTGCGCGCGCGGCGGCAGCGGTCATCCCCACCTCGACGCGCCGCGCGGTCGCCGCCGCCGTGACGAGACGGAGCTTCGCCCCCTCGGCGACCGCAATCGGCCGCTGGTCCCAGTGCTCGAGGGGGTCAGACGGCAGCAACGGGATAGTCGGGCTGAGCGCAACGCCGGCTCCGAAGCTCGCGGCTGAGCCGCGTGGGTCGTCGCGCCACACCGCGCCGATCGGGAACCTCGGGATGCGTACACAGGCGACGCGCGATGCTGGCGGCATAAGGGATATCCAGGCGAACGTGGTGGTACGGACCGCCTTTCTCGAGCGTGACCGCGCGATCCCGGCCCACGCGCAGTCGCAGCACGCCGCCGTGGTCCGAGGCCCGGGTGCCATCGCCGAGGAGGAGGAGGGCGCTGTCGGTCTCGCGGGCGAGGTGGGCGAACCGCACGCCGAGGGTGCGGGAGAGCACCGGCGCGCCATCGAGCACGACGAGGGCAAAGGCGCCGGTGCGCAGCAGGAGGTCGGCGCACCAGGCGCCGCGGGTCGCCTCGGGAGGGCGGACGACCCAGAGCCCATCGCCGGCGAGCTCGGCCCAGTCGCGCGGGTCGAGGGTGCGGGTGGCGTCCACCCAGGCCACGCCGTGGCCGGCGGCGAGCGTGGTGGCGACGATCGCCCGGGCGATGCTCGTCTTGCCGAGCCCGGCGGGGGCGAGGAGTTCGGTCAGGCGCCCGGGAGGGATCCCGCGTCCCGGAAGAAGGGCGTCGAGCTGCGGGAGTCCGGTGGGGAGCGCAGG
Source organism: Gemmatimonadaceae bacterium (assembly GCA_040901985.1). Taxonomy (GTDB): domain Bacteria; phylum Gemmatimonadota; class Gemmatimonadetes; order Gemmatimonadales; family Gemmatimonadaceae; genus Pseudogemmatithrix. Next base: position 100,437 of record JBBDYC010000006.1, on the reverse strand, counting down.
GGTCTGGCTGGGCGCTCCGCCGGCGACGACCGTGGCGATCTGGGCCCGGAGTTCTTCGGCCGCGAGAGACATACCTAAATAACCGAACAAACACCGAAAGTTGCAAGGGGTGGGCGACAAGGGTGGGGGCGGGATAGAATGGGCGGACCTCAAGAACCCTTCCCTGGACCGCCCCGTGCCCATCTCGCCGAATCGCTCGATTCTCCTCGCGTTGGCCCTGCTGCCGGCGCTCCCTGTGCAGGCGCAGGTCGGCGTTGCCGACTACGACCGGGCCCGCGGCCTGGCCGAGCGCTACCGCGCCGCCGCCACCGGCGTGATCGAGACCCCGGCCTGGGTGGATGCGACGACGCTCTGGTACCGGGTGTCGGCGCCGGGCGGGCACCGTTTCGTCCTCGTGGATGCCTCCGGGGAGGGGGCGCCGGTGAAGCGGTCGGCCTTCGACCACGAGCGCCTCGCGGCGGGATTGTCCGCCGCGGCGCCCACCCCGTCCACCGCGCTCACGCTCCCCTTCACGACCTTCACCTTCGTCGCTGGCCGGGAGCGGATCACCTTCCAGGCCGACAGCGCGTGGTGGGAGTGCACGCTGACGACGTACGAGTGTGCGCGCACATCAGGCGGTGACCGCGGCGGTGCCGGTGGCCAGGGTGCGAGGAGTGGGGGCGGTGGCGGCGGCGGGGGCGGCGGGGGCGGCGGGGACGCCGCAGCGGTACTCTCGCCGGATGGCCGCCGCGCCGCGTACATCGCCAACTCCAACGTCTTCGTCCGCGACGCCGGTGCGTCCGCGGTCTCCGGCACCGCGCTCAGTACGGACGGATCGGAAGGGAATCCGTTCACGCAGGCATCCATCGTCTGGTCGCCGGACTCGCGGCGCCTCGTCGCCTCGCGGGTGCGGCCGGGACACCGGCGCGTGGTGCGCTACATCGAGTCGTCGCCGCGCGACCAGGTGCAGCCCAAGTACTTCGAGCGCGTCTATGCCAAGCCGGGTGACGTGCTCGACCTTCCGCAGCCGGCGCTCTTCGACGTCGAGGCGCGCCGGCAGGTCACGGTGGACCCGGCCCTCTTCCCGAACCCCTTCTCGCTCTCGCGCGTACAATGGCGCCGCGACGGCCGCGCCTTCACGTTCGAGTACAACGAGCGTGGGCACCAGCGTTTCCGGATCATCGAGGTGGATGCCGAGAGCGGGGTGGCGCGCGCGCTGGTGGAGGAGGAGTCGCCCACCTTCATTGACTATCGCCGCGCCTCGGGCACGCTCGACGGCGGTGGCCGCATCCATCGCCACGACGTCGCCGACGGCGCCGAGATCATCTGGCTCTCCGAGCGCGACGGGTGGGCGCACCTCTATCTCTACGACGGCGCCACCGGTCGCGTGAAGCACCAGATCACCCGCGGCGAGTTCGTCGTGCGGGCGGTGCATCGCGTGGACGAGGCGCGCCGCGAGATCATCTTCAGCGCCGGCGGGATGGACCCGCGACAGGATCCGTACTTCGCGCACTACTACCGCGTCAACTTCGATGGCAGCGGCCTCGTGCCGCTCACGCACGAGGTGGCCGACCATCGCGTCACGCTCTCGCCCGACGGCGCGCTCTACGTGGATACCTGGTCGCGCGTGGACCTCGCGCCGGTGGCCCAGCTCCGCCGCGTGCGCGATGGCGCCGTGTTGCTCGAACTGGAGCGCGGCGACCTCACCGGACTCCGCGCCGCGGGGTGGCGGCCCCTCGAGGTCTTCACGGCGAAGGGCCGCGACGGCACGACCGACATCTGGGGGGTCGTCGCGCGCCCGACCCGATTCGACCCCCGCCGGAAGTATCCGGTGATCGAGTACATCTACGCCGGCCCGCACGGCTCATTCGTGCCAAAGGCGTTCACGCCGTACCACAACGTGCAGGCGATCGCCGAGCTGGGATTCATCGTCGTCCAGATTGACGGGATGGGCACGGCCAATCGCAGCCGCGCGTTCCACGACGTGGCGTGGAAGAACCTCGGCGACGCCGGGTTCCCCGACCGTATCCGTTGGCATCAGGCGTACGCCGCGCGCCACCGCTGGTACGACGTCACCCGCGTCGGGATCTTCGGCGGCTCGGCGGGCGGACAGAATGCGCTCGGCGGACTCCTCTTCCATCCCGAGTTTTACAAGGTGGCCGTCTCGTTCGCCGGTTGCCACGACAACCGGATGGACAAGATCTGGTGGAACGAGCAGTGGATGGGGTACCCGGTCGGACCGGAGTACGCAGCGAGTTCGAACGTCGTGCACGCGCACCGTCTCCAGGGCGAGTTGCTCCTGGTGGTTCCGGAGCTCGACACGAACGTGGATCCGGCCTCCACGATGCAGGTGGTGGATGCGCTGATCCGCGCCAACAAGGTGTTCGACCTGTTGGTGATGCCGGGGGAGGACCACGGCGGTGGACGGCGGGGTCCAAGCGCGGCGTACGGCGACCGGAAGATGTGGGACTTTTTCGTCGAGCATCTGCACGGAACGCGGCCACCGCCGTGGAATCGAGCGGCAAGCGCGGCTCCGGCACGATAGGAGACGCCTGACCGACGCGCCGAGGTCCGGCGCCTAGGGCGAAAGCCGAAGCTCGGCGGCCGTCCCGGGGCCGCGCACGTCCAACGTGGCAACCGCGGCCGCGGTGGCGGCATTTACCGGAACGGCAACGGCAAACGGACGGAGCGACTCGGAGTGGTCGTAGCGCCCGAGCACGAAGCGCTGGCTGAACAGCACGAGGCCGTTGGCATCGCGGCCCTCGAGCGTCCACGCGCCCGACGGATTGTCGGGTGAGGGGATCGCGGTCAGTGTCATCGGCGGGTCGAACGTGGCGCGCCCGTTTTCGACGTGGCCGCGCACGAGGAGAACGTGGCGACGCTCCTCTGGCTCGCGGAGCGCCACGCCGACCGACCCCCGGAACGTCAGCATCCCTTCGTAGGTGTAGGGACTCGGCCACGACGGCGAACAGTAGCCCATCATATCGCCGGTGGTGGCCGGGATCGGTTGGGCCGAGGTGGCGAGGCCGGTCTCCCAGAGATGCGTGTTGTGCGCCCCCGGACCGATGACGCCTCCGTCAATCGGGTAGCCGGGATCGGGACCGCTGGGGTTACCGCACCACGAGTGCAGGCGCCCCAGGTTATGGCCGAGTTCGTGCGCCACCAGCTGGTTCGTCCAGCTGGCGTCGCTGAACCACCCGAGATTGATCAGGGCAAACGTCCGCGTCAGCGGGCCGTACGAGGCGCCGTTGCTCGGGATGTACCCCCACCCACCGTTCTGGGCGAACGTAAAGCCGGCCGGCGGCGCCACGATGCCGATCCAGTGCGCATCGGCGTTCACCGGATCGGCGACGCGCGAGGCGTCGAGCTGCGAAAGAAGCGTAGTCCAGAAGGTGGGCCCGGCACCCGATGGCGCCGTCCCGTAAAACGCCGAGGTCGGGAACTGGCTGCCCACGGTGGCTTCGATCTGGCCGTGTGGTATGAACGCCCGGATGAGCTGGAGGTAGCTCTCGAGATTCGCCGCCGACACATTTCCTGTCACGCCGCCGTGCGCCGTGAGGGAGACCGGAATGAACCGCAGCCGGAGCAGGGGTGGCGTGATCAGGGCGAGCGCGGCGTGGCCATCGCGCGGGAACACGTCGCTCGACGCGTCGGCGTCGGCGAGGACGCCGAGCGGGTCGCGCTCCACCTCCCAGCGCAGCCCCGGCTGCAGTTGCGCCGACGGCACCAGGAACTGGACCGTCGGCGTCGCGAACGTCGTTGCAGCGAGCGGGATCATCGCGCTCACCGTGTCGGTGTACGTCAGCGCTCCCGCGTCCGTGAAGAGCCGCAGGACGAACTGGCTGGGAACGTTGATGCCGGCGGTCGTGGTGGTGGTCACGAGTACCACCGCCGCCCGCCCCTCACGGACCATCGGGATCGTGCCATCCCAGTTCTGTGCGCCTTGCGTCCAGTGGGCGCCGGTGATCGCCGCGTCAATCCCCTCCGGGAGCGTCTCGACCTCGGTGACGGTGGCCACGACGGAATCGCTGCGCCCCGCGACCGCAACCTTGATGTACGCCGCGCCCGCGCCCAGTCCGGTCACAAGGCCGCCGCTGGTGACGGAAGCAACGGCTGGCGCGGTAGAGGAAAACGTCATCGAGCGCCCAACGAGCACGAGTCCGGTCGAGTCGTGCAACACGACGGTGAGTTGCTGATTGCCGTTGCCGAGTGGACCGGTCTCGAGCTCCACCGCGTCAGGCGAAATGGTCACACTGGCCACCGGGACGTCCTGCACCGTGACAAGGGCACTGTCGGCCTTGTTCGGCACCGCGGCTCGCACGTAACCCGTGCCGACGGCGAGCGCCGTCACGAGACCGGCGCTCGACACCGAGATGACCGACGGCGCCGTGACGCTCCAGGTGATCGTCGCCGTGGTGACCGGCTCGCCACTCGCATTCAGCGCCGCGGCGCTGTATTGCCGCGTCTGACCGCCCCCCGGACCGACCAAGAGAGGCGTCGCCTCCGGTGCACTGACGGCAACGGACGCGACGCGGTTCGGAGAAACTTTCTCGGTGCAGCCGACACCCAGGGCGAGGAGCGCCACCAACGGCAGCTGGCCGCGCGCACGACTCGGGCACCGGATCGGGCGGGTCATATCCGCGGCAGCGTCACCCCGACCTGGCCCTGATACTTCCCTTTCTTGTCCTTGTAGCTCACCAGCGGCTCCTCGTCGCCCTCGAAGAACAGCACCTGGGCGATGCCTTCATTGGAGTAGATCTTGGCCGGGAGCGGTGTGGTGTTCGAGATCTCGAGCGTCACGTACCCCTCCCATTCGGGCTCAAAGGGCGTGACGTTCGTGATGATCCCGCAGCGGGCATACGTGGACTTGCCGACGGTCAGCGTCATCACGTTCCGCGGAATGCGGAAGTACTCGACCGACCGCGCGAGGGCAAAGGAGTTCGGCGGCACGATGCAGACGTCCCCCTCGTGCTCGACGAGCGACCTTGGATCGAAGTGCTTGGGGTCCACGATTGAGCTGAGCACGTTGGTGAAGATCCGGTATTCCGGCGCCACGCGCATGTCGTAGCCGTACGCCGAGACGCCGTAGGAGACGACCCCGTCGCGCTGTTGCGAGCTCTCGAACGGGTCGATCATCCCGTGCTGGGTGGCCATCTCGGTGATCCAGCGGTCGTTCTTGATGGACATCAGTTCGCAGGGGTGGGAGGGGAAGCGGATAATCTACACGTCCGGGCGTTGCCGTTGCCTCGCCTTTGCACGGCCACTACTTTCCCACCCGCACGCGCGACGCTCGTGAAATATTTCACGAACCCCTCCACCGGCCCTTCCGACCGCATGGAACGGACGTACCTCCCCGTACTTCTCCTTCTTGGATTCGTCGCCGTCAACGCGGTGATGATCGTGGCCCTGTCGCACTTCATCACCCGCGCGCGCCCGACGCCGGTCAAGCAGGAGGCCTACGAGTCCGGCATCCCGGTCATTGGTGATGCGCGTGAGCGCTTCTCCGTCAAGTTCTATATGGTCGCGATGCTCTTCATCGTGTTCGACATCGAGGCCGTCTTCATGATCCCGTGGGCCGCCTACTATCGGCAGCTCTCCTGCACGGAACCCCTCATCGGCGGGATGTGCCCGGCCGGGTACCACACGTTCTTCGGCCTCGGCGAGATGCTCGTCTTCATCGGGATCCTGCTCGCCGGTTACATCTACATCTGGAAGAAGGGGGCATTCCAATGGGATTGATCGCGCGCCCCGACGCGGACAGCCCCAGGGAAGTCTCGTATGACCCGCGGGCCCAGGAAGGATGGGTCGCGACGCGCCTCGACTTCCTGGTCAACTGGGGCCGCGCCAACTCCCTCTGGCCGATGCCATTCGGCACCGCCTGCTGCGCAATCGAGTTCATGGCGTCGGCGGCCTCCCACTACGACCTCGCGCGTTTCGGCATGGAACGGATGTCCTTCTCGCCGCGGCAGGCCGATGTCCTGATCTGCGCCGGCCGTGTCCCGTTCAAGCTCGCCCCCGTCATCCGGCGCATCTATCAACAGATGCATCAGCCGAAGTGGGTGATCTCGATGGGCGCCTGCGCATCAACCGGCGGGATGTTCGATTCCTACGCCGTGGTGCAGGGCATTGACACGATCATCCCGGTGGATGTCTACGTGCCCGGCTGTCCGCCGCGCCCGGAGGGGCTCATCTACGGCATCATGATGCTCCAGCAGAAAATCAAGGAGGAGCGGATGTCGGACGTGGCGCTCCGCGATGAGCTGATGCCCGACCCGACGTCCCAGCTCTACATCCCGCCGTCCCGCATTGACGAGCTCTCGGAGCCGTTCGGCAACTCGGTTCATCAGACGCGGTCGGCGCCGTGAAGGAAAAAGTCTCGCACGGCACTCCGACGTTTGCGATCGTCCATCCGGGGCAGCCGGGTGACGCGCCGGCCACGCCCCGGAACGTCGCGCACCGCGGCGGCCCGATGAACCCGACGGTGGACACGTTGCACGCGCAGTTTGGCGCGGCGATCGGACGCGCCGAGGTCGTCTGGGGTGAGACGACGGTCTATGTGGAGCGCACAAAGGTCGCCGAGATCTGCGCCTGGTTGCAGGCCACGCCCACCGAGTCGTACGAGTACCTGAGCGATGTCACCGCGGTCGAGTACCGCGACATCACGCGTCCGATTGAGGTTGTCTGGCACCTCCGGTCGCTCAGGTTCCGTCGCTTCCTGCGCCTCAAGGCCGAGATTCCGAAGGATGGCGCAACACCACTTGAGGTGCCGAGCGTCTGGCCGGTCTGGAAGGGCGCCGATTGGCTCGAACGCGAGTGCTATGACATGTTCGGCATCACCTTCGCCGGACATCCGGACCTGCGCCGCATCCTGATGTGGGAGCAGTACAAGGAGGGCTTCCCGCTGCGCAAGGACTTTCCAATGCGCGGGCGGTTCTCGCGCTCCGAGCAGCTGAAACAGGCGCTCGCCGCCAACCCCGAGGCGCGCTACTCGAAGGAAGAACTCTCGATCTCCGACGCGTTCGAGGACCTTCCGCTCGACATGCGCAAGCGGTTGGCCGGCGGCGAGCGGACGGGAGAGTAGCCGCCGATGGCCACGCTGACCGACAAGCGGACCCTCGAGGTCGCGCTCTCCACCACCGGCCTCGGCGCCGATGGACGGCCGATCCGTGTCCCGCTCGGCGCCGAGGGACTCGTCCAGCCGCACGCCCCGCTGGAGCCCGAGTTCGAAGGCGAGCATATGCTCATCAACATCGGGCCGCAGCATCCGGCGACCCACGGCGTCCTGCGGCTCGTGCTCGAACTCGACGGTGAGACGGTCGTGCGGTGCATCCCCCACATCGGCTACCTGCACTGCGGGTTCGAGAAGATCGGCGAATACCGGCAGTACAACCAGATCATCCCGTGGACCGACCGCGAGGACTATCTGAATTCGATGGGGAACAACGTCGCGTTCGTGCTCGGCGCCGAGCGGCTCTTCGGCGTCGAGAGCACGCCGCGGTGTACCGTCCTCCGGGTGATCGCGATGGAGCTCTCGCGGATCATCTCGCACCTCGTCTGGCTCGGCACGACCTGCATTGACATCGGCGCTTTTACGCCGTTTCTCTGGAGCTTCCAGGAGCGGGAGAACGTCTACCAACTGCTCGAGCGGTGGACGGGCGCGCGGCTCACGACGAGCGGGACTCGGGTCGGCGGGATGATTGCCGACGTCCCTGACGGATGGACCGACCAGCTCCGGCACTTCCTCGAGACGTTCCCGAAGACGCTCGACCAGGTCGAGCGGATGCTCAACAAGAACGCAATCTGGGTCGGCCGCACGGTCGGCCTCGGCGTGATGAGCCCCGAGGAGGCGCTCAACTACGGTCTCTCCGGCCCGATGCTCCGCGCCTCCGGCGTCGCCTACGACGTGCGCAAGGATTTTCCGTACCTCGACTACGAGACCTACGACTTCGACGTGCCGGTCGGCACCAACGGCGACGTCTATGACCGCTTCCTCGTCCGCCAGGAGGAGTTGCGCCAGTCGGTGCGGATCCTCGAGCAGGCGCTGCAGCGCCTCCCCGACGGGCCGGTGAATGTGGATGACCCGCGGGTGATCCTCCCGTCGAAGACCAAGGCGACCAGCGAGATGGAGTCGATGATCCACCACTTCAAGCTCGTGATGGAGGGTCCGCGCCCGCCGATTGGCGAGGTCTACGTGCCGGTCGAGAGCCCGAAGGGGGAGAAAGGCTACTACTTCGTCTCCGACGGCACGGCCAAGCCGGTGCGCTGGCGCATCCGGCCGCCGAGTTATCTGAACCTCTCGGCGATCCCGAAGATGGTGGAGGGCCACCTCCTCTCCGACGTGATCGCGATCAACGCCTCGATTGACATCGTGATGGGGGAGATTGACCGGTGAGCCACGGACCCTCGACCCCCGCGATCGGCACCGGGCAGGCGCACGCCCATCCGCCGTACGATCCCGTCTTCACGCCGGGGTCGGCGCGGAGCAGGGAACTCGCCGACCTCATCACCCGCTATCCGGACCGGCGCGCCGCGCTGCTCCCGGCGCTCTGGATGGTGCAGAACGACCGCGGCTGGATCAGCGAGGAGGCGATGATCGAGGTGGGCGACCAGCTGGGCTGCACCGCCGCCTACGTGAAGGGCGTGGTGACCTTCTACACGATGTACCACCAGCACCCGGTGGGAAGGCACTTCATCCAGATCTGCACGACGAGCCCCTGCCTCTGCGCGGGTGCTGGCGACGTGGTGAAGGCGTTCCTCGAGCACACGGGGTGCAAGGAGCTGGGCCTCACGTCGCCCGACGGCAAGTACACGGTCATCGAGGTCGAGTGCCTCGGCGCCTGCGGTTTTGCCACGCCGGTGCAGATCAACGAGGACTGCGTGGAGAACGTCACGCCCGAAAAGGTGCCGGAGATCCTCGAGGGGCTGACGTGACCTCACACCGCCCACCTCACACTTTCCACCGGCAGTCCTAATGGGCTTCCCCCACAAGTCGCACCCGCGCGAGACCCCGGTGCTGTCCAAGCACTTCGGCGACGCCGAGGCACGTACGCTCGACGGCTGGAAGGCGCGCGGCGGCTACACGGCGCTGCCGCAGGCTCTCGCGATGGACCCCTTGGCGATCCAACAGATCGTCAAGGATTCCGGGCTCCGGGGGCGTGGCGGTGCCGGATTCCCGACCGGGCTCAAGTTCTCGTTCATGAAGCTCGGCGACGGCAAGCCGCACTACCTCTGCTGCAACGCCGACGAGTCGGAGCCGGGAACGTTCAAGGACCGCGAGATCATGCGCTGGACGCCGCACGCCCTGATCGAGGGGTGCGCGATCGCCGCGCACGCCATCGGTGCCGAGACGGCCTACATCTATATCAGGGGCGAGTTCACCGAGCCGATCCGGGTGATGGAACGGGCGCTCGAGGAGGCCCGCGCGGCGGGGATCGTCGGCCGGAACGCGATGGGGTCCGGGCGCACGATCAACGTCTGGATCCACAAGGGCGCCGGTGCCTACATCTGCGGTGAGGAGACCGCGCTGATGAACTCGCTGGAAGGGAAGCGCGGCAACCCGCGCATCAAGCCGCCCTTCCCGGCGGTGAGCGGGCTCTTCGGCCAGCCGACGACGATCAACAACGTCGAGACGCTGGCCGCAGTGCCGCACATCGTGGCCAACGGCGCCGAGTGGTACAAGGCGATGTGCCTCGGCAACCCGAAGAGCACCGGGACCAAGCTCTTCTCGGTCTGCGGCAACGTCGCCAAGCCCGGCAACTATGAGGTCGTGATGGGATTCCCGTTCAAGGAGTTCCTGCACGACGTCTGCGGCGGCCCACCGCCCGGCCGGAAATTCAAGGCGATCATCCCCGGCGGCTCGTCGGTGCCGGTGATCACGCTGGAGGAGGCCGAGGCGGCCAAGATGGACTACGAGGGATTCGTCGAGCAGGGGACGATGCTCGGCTCGGGCGGGGTCATCATCTTCGACGACGCGCAGTCCATGCCGCGGCAGTTGGCGCGGCTGGCGCGCTTTTATGCGCACGAGAGCTGCGCCCAGTGCACGCAGTGCCGCGAGGGCACGGCGTGGATGACCAAGATTCTCGAGCGAATCGTTGCCGGGCAGGGCACCTACGAGGACCTCGACACGATCTTCGACCTCTCCGAGCAGATGACCGGCAAGACGATCTGCGTGCTCAGCGATTCGTGCGGGGCGCCTGTCACCAGCGGCATCACCAAGTTCCGCGGCGAGTTCGAGGCGCTGATCAAGGGCAGGCGTTCGTCCACCGTCGCCGTGGGGGCGCCCTAGGCGATGGCCGAGCCCAGGATGGTCAGTCTGACGATCGAGGGGCGCGCGGTGCGCGTGCCCGAGGGCACGAGCATCCTCGAGGCGGCCAAGACCGCCGGCGTGCTGGTGCCGCACTACTGCTACCACCCCGGCCTGCCGGTGGCGGGCGTGTGCCGGATGTGCCTCGTCGAGGTCGAGAAGATGCCGAAGCTGGCCGCCAGCTGCGCGACGACGGTGGCCGAGGGGCAGGTAGTGCACGTCCATTCGGAGCAGGCACTCGAGGCCCGGAAGGGCGTGCTGGAGTTCCTCCTGATCAATCATCCGCTCGACTGCCCGATCTGCGACCAGGCCGGCGAGTGCGAGCTGCAGGACTACACGTTCCAGGAGGGGCGTGCCGACTCGCGGTATCGCGAGCCGAAGCGCTTCAATCCGGTCGAGGACTTCGGCGGCGACGTCCTCTACGTCCCCAACCGCTGCATCCTGTGCACGCGTTGCGTCCGCTTCATGGAGGACATCCACGACGCGCCGGTGCTCAACGTGTCCGAGCGCGGCGACCGCGCGGTGATCGGCCGGGCGTCTGACGCCGACCTCACGCAGCCGTGGGCGGCGAACGTCATTGACCTCTGTCCGGTCGGCGCCTTGGTCTCGAAGGACTTCCTGAACAAGGCGCGCGCGTGGGAGCTCGACCGCACCGCCTCCGTCTGCACCGGCTGCACGCAGGGGTGCAACAGCATCCTCGAGACGCGCGACAACGTGGTGGTGCGGATGAAGCCGCGCTCCAACGACGCGGTGAACCAGTTCTATCTCTGCGATCACGGTCGGCTCGACTATCGCTGGATGAACCGGGCCGATCGGATGCAGGTCCCGAAGATCCGCCTGCACGACGTCCTCTCGCCGGTGGACTGGGAACTTGCCTACGGCGAGGCCAAGACGGTCCTCACCGGCAGGCGCGCCTACGTGGTGGCGAGCCCCGGCCTGTCCAACGAGGCGCTCTTTCTCCTCAAGCAGCTGATCGGACTGACGAAGGGCGAAGGCGTCTTCCGCTGCGGGACCGGTCCCGAGGCGCCACTGCCCGGCGTGCCTGACCTTGCGCTCCGTGCCGACCGGGCGCCGAACGTGAACGGCGCCGAGCTGCTGGGTTTCCGGCGCCGCGACGACGGCGTCCTCGATGGGCTGCGCGACGGCGACGTCCTGGTCCTCGCCGACGAGGAGTTGCGCGGACTCGACGTGAGCGCGGTGCGGAAGGCGAGCGCCGTCATCGTCATCGGGACCGCGCTTCCGATCGGGATCCCGACGCCGGCCGTGGTGCTCCCGATTGCCAATGTCGCCGAGGAGGAGGGCACCTTCACGAACCTGCGCGGGCGCGTGCAGCGCTTCCTGCAGGCGAAGGCGGCGCCGGGGTTGGCGCGCCCGAGCTGGTTTGCGCTCGCCGACCTCAACGCCACCCTTGGCATCGCGTCGGAGTACTTCCTGCCCGGCGCCGTGTTTGACGCGATGGCGAGGCAGGAGCCGGCCTTTGCCGGAATGCGCTACGAGACGCTCGGCCTGCGCGGCGCCGCGGTCGCCGGCGCCGCCGCCGCGACGGGGGCGGCGTGACCCCGCTCGACCCCACGCAGCTGCCGATGTCCACGCTCCCGTTCGTGGTGGCGACGGTCGTGAAGATGGTGGTGATCTTCAGCATCTATATGGTGGGTGTGGCCTACACCACGTTCGCGGAGCGGAAGATCTCGGGCTGGATCCAGGACCGCCACGGGCCCAACCGCGTCGGGCCGTGGGGGCTTTTCCAGGTCCTCGCCGACGGCGTCAAGAACATGATGAAGGAAGAGACGATGCCGGGCGGGGTGAACAAGCCGATGTTCGTGCTGGCGCCGATGCTCGCCTTCGTGCCGGCGATGGTCGCCTGGGCGGTCATCCCGTTCGGCGCGCCGCTCCCGACGCGCTGGGGCCTGATGGACCTCGTCGTCGCCGACCTCCCGATCGGCTTTCTGTTCACGCTCGCCATCACCTCGCTCGGCGTGTACGGGCTCGTCCTCGCCGGCTGGGCGTCCAACAACAAGTACGCGCTGCTGGGCGGCCTGCGGGCCTCGGCGCAGATGGTCAGCTACGAGGTCGCGATGGCGATGGCGCTCGTCTGCGTGCTTCTGGTCGCTGGCAACGTCTCGCTCAACACGATCATCGAGCAGCAGGTGCTGGTCGGCTGGAACATCGTGGTCATCTCGGTCGCCGGCGTCCTGTTCCTGGTCGCCGCATTCGCCGAGACGAACCGCCTGCCGTTTGACCTGCCCGAGGCGGAGGCCGAGCTGATTGCAGGCTATCACAGTGAATACAGCGCGATGAAGTTCTCGATGTTCCCGATCTCCGAATACGCCAACATGATCACGGCGAGCGCGCTGTTCGTGACGCTCTTCTTCGGCGGCTGGGACATCCCCTTCACCGAGTGGGACAACTTCGGGCCGGCTACGGCGCTGAAGTCGGCGGCCACGTTCGGCGTCTTCGCCGGCAAGGTGCTCTTCTTCGTCTTCTTTTACATCTGGGTGCGCTGGACCCTGCCGCGCTTTCGCTACGACCAGCTGATGTCGCTCGGCTGGAAGGTGATGCTCCCGGTGGCGCTGGCCTACATCGTGATTGTCGCCTCGGCGACCCTCGCACTCGATATGGCCGGCATCCCGCGCGGTCCGTCGTATGGCTACGCGATGGGCGGCCTGAATCTCGTCCTCGTCGTGGTTCTCTTCTGGATTCTCGACCGGGGCCGCCTCGTGAGCCCTGCCCACAGCCGCCTGGACCCGGAGCGGATGGCCCACCTCCGCGCGCGCGCTTCCAGTCACGCCAGGCAGTCCCCCGAGGAGATTCGCTGAGATGACGATCAACGTGAAGGTGATGGAGCGGCCGGTCGGCGAGGTGAGCTACGTGCGCGCGACCTTCAGCGGGCTCGGGCTCACGCTCAGGCACCTCGTCAATCCGCACAAGGTCACGATCCAGTATCCCGACGAGCGGTGGGACATCTCGCCGCGCTGGCGGGGCACGCACCGGATGCTCACGACCGAGGATGGCCAGGCCAAGTGCGTCGCCTGCGGTCTCTGTCCGACCGTCTGCCCGGCCAACTGCATCAAGCTCGTGCCCGGCGAGGACGAGTCGGGGAACCGGTTCCCGCTCGTCTTCGAGATTGACGAGTTCCGCTGCATCTTCTGCGGCTACTGCCAGGAGGTCTGCCCGGAGGAGGCGATCCATATGGGCCGACACTACGAGAACTCCGAATTCAACCGCGAGCGCTTTGTCTACGACCTCGAGCGGCTGACCGCGCAGACGCACCCGGTGAGCGAGCTCTGGGATCCCGCCGACCCGCTGGGGGAATAGCGATGGACAACGAGTTCCTTCCGCTCTTCTATTCGTTTCACTTCTACCTCTTCGGGCTGATCGCGCTCACGTCGGCGATCATCTTCGTGACGCGGAAGAGCCCGGTGGCGGCGGCGCTCTGGCTGGTGAACGTGATGTTCTGCCTTGCCGCGCTCTACGTGATGCTCGATGCGCAGTTCATCGGGGCAATCCAGGTGCTGGTCTACGCCGGCGCGATCATGGTCGTCTTCCTGTTCGTGGTGATGTTGCTCAACCTCGGGAAGCCAGGCGACCTGAGCGACATCCGCGGCAACGCCGGCCGGCTCGCCGCAGGCGGGGTCGGCCTCGCGCTGCTGGCCGAGATCATGGTGCTCGCGCGCGCGCGATTCCCGGCCGGCCTCACGGTGCCCGTGCCGGCGTCGGCGGAGAGCGTCGGTGGTCCCGGCGGGATCATCGCGCCGGTCGCCGGGCCGCTCTTCCGCGAGTACCTCCTCGCGTTCGAACTCACGTCAATCCTGCTGCTGACCGCGATCGTCGGGGCGGTCGTCATCGGCAAGAAGAGGGCCTGACCGATGATCGCCGAATCCCTCGCGCTCTCGGCCCTCCTCTTCACGATCGGCGTGGTCGGCGTGCTCACTCGACGCAACGCGATCCTGATCTTCATGTGCGTGGAGCTGATGCTGAACGCGGTCAACCTTTCCTTCATCGCCTTCTCCCGGCTCTACGGCGCCACCGGGCAGGTGTTCGTCATCTTCGTGATCACGGTCGCCGCCGCTGAGGCTGCGGTCGGGCTGGCAATCATCATCGCGATCTTCCGGCACCGCCAGTCGGTGGACCTCCAGGACATCAACCTGCTGAAGGGCTGATGCCCATCCAGGCCGACCTGCCGTTCCTCGGGCATCCGCTCGCCGACACCGTGGCCCGCTTCGCGTGGCTGATCCCGGTGCTGCCGCTGCTCGGGTTCGTCCTCAATGGGTGGCTGTCGCTCAAGGCGGCGGGGAAGCCGGGCCCGGCGGACCCGTCGGCCGGGGCGCACCACGGAGCGCACGACGCAGCGCACGACGCAGCGCACGCCGGCGATCACGACGCACATCAGCCGGTACGGCACGTCTCGGCCACCTGGGTCTCGATCATCGGTCCCGGGGTCCTGGTCCTGACCTTCGGCGTGGCGGTCGCGATCTTCGCCGCGATGCGCGCCGCCGGCGACGGGATGGCGGAGCCGTTCGTGCTGACGCTGTTCCAGTGGATGCCCACCGGACGGCTGGGCGTGGACGTGGCGCTCCAGCTCGACCAGCTCTCGATGCTGATGACGCTCATCATCACGGGCGTCGGGACGCTGATCCACGTCTTCTCGGTCGGCTACATGCGCGACGACCCGGGGTACCCGCGCTACTTTGCGTACCTCAACCTGTTCATCTTCTTCATGCTCCTGCTCGTGCTCGGCGCCAACTACCCGCTGATGTTTGTTGGGTGGGAAGGGGTCGGGCTCTGCTCGTACCTGCTCATCGGCTTCTGGTTCAGCGACAAGGCCAACGCCGACGCCGGCAAGAAGGCGTTCATCGTCAACCGGATCGGCGACTTCGGGTTTCTCGTCGCGATGTTCCTGATGTTCGCGAACTTTGGCACGCTGACGTTCAGCGGCGTCGAAAGCGCCGCCGCGGCGCTCTCGGTCGGCAACCTGGTCGCCACCGCGATCTGCCTTTTCCTCTTCCTCGGCGCCACCGGCAAGAGCGCGCAGATCCCGCTCTTCGTCTGGCTCCCCGATGCGATGGCGGGCCCGACTCCCGTCTCGGCGTTGATCCACGCGGCGACGATGGTCACCGCGGGCGTCTATCTCGTCGCGCGGACGGCGACGCTCTTTGCCCTCGCGCCGACGGCGCAACTCACGGTGGCCGTGATCGGTGCGCTGACGGCGGTGTTCGCGGCGACGATCGGCCTCAAGCAGTGGGACATCAAGAAGGTCCTCGCGTATTCCACCGTGTCGCAGCTCGGCTACATGTTCGTGGGGGTCGGCGTCGGGGCGTACACGGCGGGGATCTTCCACCTGATGACGCACGCCTTCTTCAAGGCGCTCCTCTTCCTCGGCGCGGGGTCGGTGATTTACGCGATGCACCACGCGTATCACCAGACGCACAACCACGAGGATGCGCAGGACATGCGCAACATGGGCGGCCTGCGCGCGCGGCTTCCGATCACCTTCGTCCTGATGTGGATTGCGACGCTGGCGATCGCCGGCATCCCGGTCTTCTCGGGGTTCTTCTCGAAGGACGAGATCCTGACCGCGGTCTTCGCCCGGACGCACGGTTCGACCCTCGCCGAGGCGACCTGGCTGGGGATTCCCGGGGGGATGGTGCTCTACGGGGTCTATGCGCTCGGGCTCGCCGCCGCGCTGATGACGGCAATCTATATGACCCGGATGATGCTCTACACCTTCCACGGGCCCAACCGGACCGGCGAGAAGGAGGGGCCGCATCTCAACGAGGCGCCCTGGGTGATGACCGGCCCGCTGGTGGTGCTGGGCGTCCTCGCGCTGGTCGGCGGCTGGCTCAACCTTCCGCTGATCAGCGGCGGAGTGCTCGGGCCCACGGAGCTCCTCCATCACTGGCTCGAGCCGGTGGTCGGCACGGGCGCGGCCATCGTGACCCACGGCGAGGCGCCCCACCTCTCGCACGCCACCGAGTATGCGCTGATCGGGACCGCGGTCTTCATCGCCGTCGCCGGCATCGTCTTCGCGCTGGTCAGGCTCAAGCCGGCGGCGCTCGTCGCGGCGAAGGACGCGCCGGCGGAGCAGGGGATCGCCAAGACGCTCCTCAACAAGTGGTACGTGGACGAGGCGTACGACAAGGTGGTGGTCCAGCCGACGGTCGGCGTCTCGAAGACCCTGCTCTGGAAGGGGGTGGATGTGGGGCTCATTGACGGGCTCCTCGTGAATGGCAGCGCCCTGTTCGCGCGGGCGCTCGGGTGGGCCGGTTCGCAGCTCCAGTCAGGGCGAGTGGGCACCTACGCCTGGGTCCTCGTGCTCGGCGCCGTCACGCTGTTGAGCGCCTTCTCCATCCGGTGATCTGACCAGTGACCGCGCTCCTCGACTCGATCGGCTATAACGGCTGGATCATCCCGGTGCTCCTGGGGCTCCCGCTCGTCGGGGCGCTCGTGCTCTTCGTGGCTGGATCGCGCGGAGGCGCCTCCGCCGCCACGGCAATGGCGTCGAGCCGCCTGACGGCGTTCTGGTTCTTTCTCGCCGAGGCGGTGCTCGCCCTCGGGCTCTGGTGGTCGGTGGACGTGACGAGTCCCGACTGGCAGGCGATGGTGGACGTGGCCTGGATCCCGCAATGGGGCGCCCGCTTCACGGTGGGCCTCGACGGCATCTCGCTGATGCTCGTCCTCCTGACTACCTGCCTGATGCCATTGGCGGTACTCGGCAGCTGGACGTCGGTCCGCGAAAAGACGCACAGCTTCTACGGGCTGCTGTTGATCCTCACGACGGGAATGCTCGGTGTCTTCGTGGCGCTCGACCTGCTGTTCTTCTACGTGATGTGGGAAGTGATGCTGATTCCGATGTACCTGATCATCGGGATCTGGGGCGGACAACGTCGGCTCTATGCGAGTCTCAAATTCTTCCTGTATACGATGATCGGGTCGTTGCTGATGCTGGTGGCAATCCTCTGGCTCGGCCTGGCGGCGGCAAAGGGCGGGGTGCCCGACTTCAGCTACGACGCGCTGCTCCAGCTCACGCGCAGCGGGGGAATTGGCGGTTCGTTCTGGCTCTTCACGGCGTTTGCGCTCGCCTTCGCGGTGAAGGTGCCGATGTTCCCGTTCCATACCTGGCTCCCCGACGCGCACGTCGAGGCGCCGACCGCCGGCTCGGTGATCCTGGCGGCGATCATGCTCAAGATGGGGACCTTCGGCTTCGTGCGGTTCGCCCTGCCGCTCTTCCCCGAGGCGGCGATGCACCCGACGGTGCGGGGCGTGATGCTCGCCCTCGCGGTGGTCGGAATCGTCTACGGCGCCCTGGTGGCGCTGGTCCAGCCGGACTTCAAGAAGCTCGTTGCCTACTCCTCGGTGAGTCACCTCGGCTTCGTGATGCTCGGGATTTTCGCGCTGACCGTCGAGAGCATGCAGGGCGCGCTCGTCGTGACGATCAGCCACGGGATCTCCACCGGCGCGCTCTTCCTTCTGGTCGGGATGATCTACGAACGCCGCCATACCCGGATGATCGCCGACTTCGGCGGGATTGCGAAGGTGATGCCGATCTTCGCGGCCTTCCTGACGATCGTCGCGCTCTCGAGCATCGGCGTGCCGGGGACCAACGGCTTCATCGGGGAGTTCCTCGTGCTCGTGGGGTCGTTCCCGACGCAGCCCTTCCATACGCTGATCGCGGCGACGAGCGTGATCTTTGCCGCGGCGTACCTCCTCTGGGCCGTACAGCGGATCATCTACAACCCGCTCGTCAAGCCGGAAAACGAGGCCCTGCGCGGGATGGACCTCAACTGGCGCGAAATTGGATTGCTCACCCCGCTGGTCATCGCCATCCTGTGGATCGGCGTCTATCCGAAGCCGATCCTTCACAAGACCGAGGCGGCGGCGACGCGGCTGGTGCGCCTTGTCGAGTCCGCGCGCCCGGCGCCGCGCACGGCGGCGCGCCCGGACGCTGGTGGTCCGGCGGGCAACGGAGGGGCTCGCTAGATGACCTTCGACCTCCTCGTCCCCTCGCAGTTGCTCGGCGCACTCTTCCCCGACCTCGTCTTGATGGTCGGGGCGATGGTGCTGATGCTGCAGGCGGCCTGGCGCCCCGACTCGGCCGGGCACCAGCGGCGCGTCGGAATCAACGCGATGGTCCTCGTGGTGCTGACGATCGCCGCGGTCGTCTATATGATTGGGCGCGGGGACACCGCCGAGGGCGGCGTGATCGCGGTGGACGGCTTCCGCTGGGCGGTGGACCTCGTGATCCTCCTTGCCGCCCTCGGGACAATCGCGCTCTCGATCGAGTACAACGCCCGTGAGGGGATCCATCAGGCGGAGATGCACGTGCTCGTGCTCTTCGCCGCCGCGGGGATGATGATCCTCGCCGCCGGCCGCGACCTGATGATCATCTTCCTCGGCATCGAGATCATGTCGGTGGCGGCGTACGTGCTGGCCGGCCTCAACCGCCGCAGCCCGCGCGCCGCCGAGGCCGCGATCAAGTACTTCCTGCTCGGCGCCTTCGCGACCGGATTCCTGCTCTACGGCATCGCGCTGATCTACGGCGCGACCGGTTCCACGCAGCTCGGGCAGATCGGCGCGCGGATCGCCGCCTACAGTGTGTTCGGGAGCCCAATGCTCCTGGTCGGCATTGGCCTCCTGACGATTGGCTTCGGGTTCAAGGTGGCGGCGGTGCCGTTCCATATGTGGGCGCCCGACGTCTACGACGGCGCGCCCACGCCGATTACCGCCTTCATGGCTGCCGCCGTGAAGTCGGCCGCCTTTGCCTCGTTCGCCCGCATCTGGTACGAGAGCTTCCAGCTTTCCACCCAGGACTGGGCGCCGATCCTCTGGTGGCTCGCCGTCGTCACGATGGTCGTCGGCAACGTCGTTGCCCTGGCCCAGCGGAACATCAAGCGCCTGCTCGCCTACTCGAGCATCGCCCACACGGGATACCTGCTCGTCGCCGTGCTCGCCTATTCGCCGCTCGCCAGCTCGGCGTTCATCTTCTATGCCGTCGCCTACACGCTGGCGACGTTCGGTGCGTTCGCCGTGATCTCCACGCTCGAGGACCGCGACGGCCGTCCGTCAATGCTCGCCGACTACGCCGGCCTCTGGCACGTCCGGCCCTGGCTCGCGACGGCGATGGCGGTGTATCTCCTGGCGCTCCTCGGCTTCCCGATCTTCGGCGGTGTCGGATTCTTTGCCAAGTGGTACCTCCTCCAGGCCGCGCTCAGTTCGGTGTTCAACCTCAACGCACTTGCGGTGATTGTGGTGCTGACCTCGGTGATCTCGGCGGGCTACTACCTCCAGGTCGTGCGCGTGATGTTCATGGAGCGGCGGCCCGAGGGCGCGGCGGACACGCTGCCGGCCGGACCGCTGACCCGCACGGTGCTCGCCGTGACCACGGTCATCATTCTTGGACTCGGCCTCTTCCCGGGCACGCTCGCCCGCTGGAGCCAGGCGGGGGCGATTGAGGAGTACCGCGGCCGACCGGTCGTCACGGAGGCGCGCGCCCAGGTCCGCCCGTAGCATGATTGCCGCGGGCATCTTCCGGCAGTACGACATCCGCGGCGTGGTCGGCGTCGACCTGACGGTCGAGGCCGCCGAGGCGATCGGGCGCGCGTACGCGGTCATCCTCGCCGAGCGCGGGGTCGCCGGCGCCGTCGCGGTCGGGCGCGACAACCGCGCGAGCGGCGTTGCCCTTCGCGACGCGCTCGTGCGCGGCCTCACCGCGAGCGGCCTCGACGTCGTGGACATCGGCATCGTGCCGACGCCGCTCCTCTACTGGACGCTCCACCACCTCCCGGTGGTGGCGGGAATCCAGGTCACGGGGTCGCACAACCCGCCGGAATACAACGGCTTCAAGTGCTGCATCGGCCACGGGTCGTTGCACGGCGAGGGAATCCAGCGGCTGCGGGCGATCATCGAGGAGGGCCGGTTCCCCAGCGGCGCCGGCCGCGCGCGCCACGAGGATCTCCTCGACCGCTACGTCGCCGACATCGTGCAGCGGATCGGCCCGCTCCCGCGCGACCTCAAGGTGGTGATTGACTGCGGCAACGGCGTCGGCGCGGTGGCCGCGCCGTCGCTCTTCAAGGCGCTCGGCGTCACGCCGACCTGGCTGTTTGCCGAGAGCGACGGGTCGTTCCCGAACCATCACCCCGATCCGACCGTAACGGAGAATCTCCAGGATCTCATCCGCGCGGTGCGCGCGTCGGGGAGCCAGCTCGGCATCGGATTCGACGGCGACGCCGACCGGATCGGCATCGTGGACGGCGACGGCACCATCATCTGGGGCGACTACCTCCTCCTCGTCTATGCGCGCGACGTGCTGGCGCGCACCGGCGCGGGGCAATCCATCATCTTCGACGTCAAGTGCTCGCAGGCGCTGCCCGACGCGATTGCCAAGGCGGGTGGGGTCCCGGTGATGTGGAAGACCGGACACTCGTTGATCAAGGAGAAGATGAAGGAGCTGGGGGCGCCGCTCGCCGGCGAGATGTCGGGCCATATGTTCTTCACCGAGGGCTTCTACGGCCACGACGACGCGCTCTACGCGGCGGCGCGACTTCTCCGCATCGTCGCCGACGCCGAACGGACGGTGAAGGAACTCCTCGCCGACGTACCGCGGTTCGTCTCGACACCGGAGATGCGGGTGGATTGCCCCGATGATCGCAAGGAAGCGATCGTCCGGGACGCCCTGGCGCATTTCCGGTCGCGGTACCAGGTCAGCGACGTGGACGGCGTGCGGATCCTCTTCGACGGCGGCTGGGGACTGATCCGGAGCTCCAACACGCAGCCGATCCTCGTGCTGCGCTTCGAGGCCGACAGCGCGCCGCGGCTCGCGGAGCTCCGCGCCGAGGTCGAGGGATGGCTGGCCACGCAGGGCGTCTCGGTCGGCGCCACGGCGCACTGAGATGACCGGTCGCCGGCGGCGCGGCGTGCTCTGGTTCGTTGCCGGAGGCGCGCTGACCCTCCTGGTCGGCCGTTGGGTGGCCGGCCACTACGCCGAGTGGGCCTTTTTCCGTGCGCTTGGGCTCGGCGAGATCTGGCGGAGCCGGATCCTGCACACCACGGCGCTGGCCTCCGGCGCCTTCGTCGCCGCCACCGGCTTCGCCTTCGCAAACCTCTACGCGGTGCGGCGGTCCATCGTCTCGCTCGTCCTGCCGCGACAGCTCAGCAATATCGAGTTCGGCGAGGCGGTCCCCTCCCGACGCCTGACCCTGCTCGCCGCCATCGGCGCCTTGGGCTTCGGCCTGGTCTTCGCGATGCTTCCGCACGATTGGCCCACCGCCGCGATGGCCTGGGAAGGGGTCGCGTTCCGCGAGTTCGAGCCGTATCTCGAGCGCGACCTCGGCTTCTTCGCTACCTGGCTCCCGTGGGAACTGGGACTGCTGCACCGAACGACCCTTGCGGTCACGGTCGTCACCCTCGTGGTGATCCTGCTCTACGCCAGCACGCCCAGCGTGAAGTGGGGAGCGGAGGGCCTGTATGTGTCGACCTGGGTCCGCCGCCATCTCGTGCTGCTGGCGGGAGTGATCGTGCTGCTGGTCGGCTGGGACTGGCGGCTCGACCGCTATGAGCGCTTGGTGGACGGGAGCGGGATCTGGGGCGACCGCGGGTGGGACGCGGCCTTCTCGGCGTTCGACCATCACGTCGCGCTCCCGTACCTCGCCGTCGTCTCGTTTGCCACGATCCCGATTGCCGCGGTGCTGGCGTGGGCAGGGTGGAATGGCCTGCATCGGCCGGCCTTCGCGCTCGTCACCGCACTTCTGCTCCTGGGCCCGGTTGCCGGCGCGCTCCTGCCGCTCGCCCTGCGCGATCCCCCGGCGACGCCGGAGGCGCGGGGGCGCGAACGCCCATACCTGAACACGAGCGCGCTCTTCACGCGCCGCGCATTTGCCGTGGAAGAGGTAGCCACCACCGACGCAGTCGCGCGGGCGCGGCTCACCGCCGCGGCGCTCGATCGGCACGTGTCAATCTGGGATCCGGCGGCGTTGGCACGCTCGGTCTCGCTCGCCCGCACGACCGCTGCCGAGGTGTCGGTGGCGTGGCAGGGAGGGGAGGTCGAGCTCGAGGCGATTACGATCCGCGCGCCGCCCGAGCGTGGACGCCCGGCTGAGCCTTGGGAGGCCGAGCGGCTGACTGCCTCGCAGATGGACGTCCAGGCGGCGCCGGTCCCGGTAGTCGGCGCCGTGCCACAGGCCATCGGTGGTGTGCACGTCGCTCCCGGACTGCGTTCCTACGCGGTCGTCGCCGACAGTTCGGGACGCACCGTGGCGCCACGATTCGCCTCCCCGTTCGAGCGACTGGCCCAGTCGTGGGCGCTCCAGGATCCCGGCCTCTTCCTGCGCGAGCTGCCGTCGCCGGACCCGCGGCTCTTCACGCACCGCGACGTGCACGCCAGGCTCCGCAGGGTGGCGCCGTTCTTCACGCCGGGTCCCACCGTCACGCCGCTGGTCCGGGGCGACTCGCTCCATTGGCTGGTCGAGCTCTTCGTCACGTCGTCGCATTACCCGCTGAGCGAGCGCCTCGACGTACTCGGCGACCGACTGCACTATGCGCGCCACGCCGCGACGGCAATCGTCCAGGCGCAGAGCGGGGCGGTGCTGCTTGTCGCCACCGAACGCCCCGACGCCATCACGCGCACTTGGATGCGGCGTTTCCCGACGCTCATCCGCCCGCTTGAGGACGCGCCGGCGTGGTACCGCGCCACGCGGCCGCCGGCGCTCGACGTCACGCTCGTGCAGGCCGCAGCGCTCTCGCGCGTCGGGTTTGCCCGCGACACACTGGGACGCCGCAGCGTGACCCGTGCCGACGACGCCGACCCCGACGTCACCGCCGCCGGTCCGGCGCTCTTCCGGGTGGATACGCTCGGCGGACTCGGCTGGGGTGTCCCGATGGACATTCCGCAGGATGGCCGGATGATCGGGGTGTTGGTCGCTCGCGGCGGAAGCGAACGCCGGACGGAATACCACGACGCCCCTCCCGCGCTCTGGACGGGCGTGCTCGGGGAGATCCGCCACGCCGCCGACGCCGCAGGGATCACACGGGGCGTGTCGAACCTCCGCCGGGGTAGGGTGCAGGCGGTCCC
This sequence comes from Gemmatimonadaceae bacterium, assembly GCA_040901985.1. Classification (GTDB taxonomy): domain Bacteria; phylum Gemmatimonadota; class Gemmatimonadetes; order Gemmatimonadales; family Gemmatimonadaceae; genus Pseudogemmatithrix. Next base: position 77,092 of record JBBDYC010000006.1, on the reverse strand, counting down.
GACCGACGCGGGCCCCGCCTTTGTCCAGAGCTTTTACGAATGGCCGGCCGACGCCGCGCCGCGCCATTTGGGGGTCGTGATCCTGCTCGACGGGCGCGCGCGCGCCGGCCGCACCCTCGGCGAAGCGCTCGGCCATCGGGCACCGCGTGCGACCGTGCTGCCGGACCACATCTTCCGCGCGCGCGTCAACGCGCTTTACGACGCGATGCAGGCCGCGCTCCGCGCCGGCGACTGGACCGCCTACGGGCGGGCGTGGGACGCCCTAGGTCGTCTGCTCAACCGCCGGTCGCCCTGACGGGCGTTCCGATAACGAAAGCGGGGCAGTCGGAGTAGTACAGGGTGGAGCTTCGTTCCCAAATCACCCTCCCCTGTGACCGACGACCATACTGCCGCGCGTCCCGCCGCATCGGACCGCCGCACGTTCATCCGCCAGGGTGGCGCCGCGCTCGCGCTGGCGTCCATTCCCTCGCTCCTCCACGCCGACGCCCCACCGACCGCCGCTGCCACGGCGGTCGCCGCCCACGGGCCCACGCCGCCGATCCTCGACCCCGGCGATCCGGCGCTGACGGAATTCCACGAGATCACGATCGGCGAACTTGGCGAGGGGATGCGCACCGGCCGGTGGACCTCGCGTATGGTGGTCGAGTGGTACCTTGCGGCGATCGAGCGGACGGACCGGAGCGGCGCCACCCTGAACTCGGTGCTCGAGGTGAACCCCGACGCGCTGGCAATCGCCGACGCGCTGGACGCGGAGCGTCGGGAGAAGGGACCGCGGGGCCCCCTGCACGGCGTGCCGATCCTGCTCAAGGACAACATCGGGACGGCCGACCGACTGCACACGAGCGCCGGATCGCTTGCGCTTGCGGAGAGCATTGCGCCGCGCGACGCCTTTCTGGTCGAGCGGCTGCGCGCGGGCGGGGCGGTGATCCTCGGCAAGGCCAATATGAGCGAGTGGGCGAATGCGCGCGGGCGCGCCTCGATCGGCGGGTGGAGCGGCCGCGGACGCCTGACGCGCAATCCGTACGCGCTCGACCGCTCGGCCGGAGGGTCCAGCTCCGGCACCGCCGCGGCCGTCAGCGCCAATCTCGCCACCGCCGCCTTCGGCACCGAGACGATGGGTTCGATCGTGAGCCCCGCCGCACTCTGCGGCGTGGTCGGCCTCAAGCCGACCGTCGGCCTGATCAGCCGCGCCGGCATCATTCCCGTCTCGTACACGCAGGACACCGCCGGACCGATGACGCGCACCGTTCGCGACGCGGCGTTGCTCCTGAGCGCGGTCGCCGGCGCCGACCCGCGTGACCGCCTGACGGCCGACGCCGCCCGCCACGCGGAGGCCGATTACACCACGTTTCTGGACCCCAACGGCCTCAGGGGCGCGCGCATCGGAGTGGCGCGCAACCTCTTCGGCAGCAGCCTCGTCTCTGATCGGGTCGTCGAGCGCGCGTTGGACACAATGAAGCAAGCCGGTGCGGTGATCGTGGATCCCGCCGACATCGAGACCGCCGACGGCATCTGGACCTTCGACGCGGAAGTGCTCTCGTTCGAACTCAAGGCCTCGCTCAACGAGTACCTCGCCTCGCTCGGACCGCGGTCCCCGGTGAAGTCGCTCGCCGACCTGATCGCGTTCAACGTGCGCAACAGCGATCGTGAAATGGCCTGGTTCGGCCAGGAGACGTTCGAGTACGCGCAGGGAAAGGGACCCCTCACGAGCCCGGAGTACCTCTCGGCGCTGCAGATCGTGCGCCAATTGTCGAGGACGCAGGGAATCGACGCGACGCTCCAGAAGCACCGGCTCGACGCAATCGTTGCGCCCACCCAGTCGCCGGCTTGGCTCACCGACGTCCTCCTCGGCGACAACACGATGCTCGGCAGTTTTGTGACGCCGGCGGCAGCCGGCTACCCGTCCATCACCGTGCCGGCGGGCGACGTCGCGGGGCTTCCCGTCGGAATCCTCTTCATGGGCACGGCGTGGAGCGAGGGTAAACTGCTCCGTCTCGCCTTCGGCTTCGAACAGACCCTCCGGGCACGCCGGTCGCCGAACTTCCTCCCGACCATCGTCGTTCGCCCCTGACCGTGGGCGCTCGATCGCGCGGCGCGGCTACCGATTCCGCCCCCACGCCGACATTATTCGTGGTTGTCCGATTCCCACCCCGAACGGAGCCGGTGTGAACATCCACGAGTATCAGGCGAAGGAGATCCTGCGCGGCCACGGCGTGCCAATCCCCCCGGGGGAGATTGCGACGACGCCGGCCCAGGCGGAGGCCCTCGCGAAGCAATACGGCACGGCCGTGATGGTCAAGGCGCAGGTCCACGCCGGCGGTCGGGGAAAGGCGGGCGGCGTCAAGTTCTGCAAGACGCCCGCCGACGCCCGGGAGAAGGCCGCCGCCATCCTCGGGATGCAGATCAAGGGGCTCACGGTCGAGAAGGTCCTCGTGACCGTCGCCGCCGAGATTGGCAGTGAAGCGTACGTCGGCATCATCGTTGACCGCGCCACCAAGAAGCCGGTCTTCATGGTCTCAGCCGCCGGCGGCATTGACATCGAGGAGGTCGCCGCGACGACGCCGGAGAAGATCCTCTACGTCCCGGTGGACGTCCGCTACGGGCTCCCCAACTACGACGCGATGCGGATGGGCTTCTTCCTCCACGACGACGTCAAGCTTGCCCGCGCCGCCGCGAGAATCATGCAGCAGCTCTTCGCCGCCTTCATGGCGAGTGGATGCTCGCTGGCCGAGATCAATCCCCTCGTCGTCACGCCGCAGGGCGAGCTGATCGCCGTGGACGGCAAGATGGTCATTGACGACAACGAGCTCGACCGACGCCCGGAAATCACCGCGCTCCGCGACGAATCGAGCGAGGAGCCATCGGAGGTGGACGCCCGCAACGCCAACCTCACCTTCATCAAGCTCGACGGCAACGTCGGCTGCGTGGTGAACGGTGCCGGCCTCGCGATGGCCACGATGGACCTCGTGAAGTACTACGGCGGAGAGCCGGCGAACTTCCTCGACATCGGCGGCTCGTCGAACCCGGAGAAGGTGGTCAATGCGCTCCGGATCATCACGACGGACAAGAACGTGAAGGCCATCCTCTTCAACATCTTCGGCGGGATCACCCGCACCGACGACGTCGCCAACGGCATCGTCACCGCGACCAAGGCCAACCCGCTCAAGGTCCCGATCGTGATTCGGCTGACCGGCACCAACGAAGAGCTCGCGATGAAGATCCTGACGGACAACGGCTTCTCGGCGTCGAGCGACATGGACGAGGCGGTCCAGCAGGCCGTCGCTCTCGCGAAGGGTTCGTCGGGGAAGGCCGCGTGAGCATCTTTATTGATCGGAACACGAAGCTGGTCGTGCAGGGCATCACCGGGCGCGACGGCTCGTTCCATACCAAGCAGATGATGGAGTACGGCACCCAAGTGGTCGCCGGAGTCACGCCAGGGAAGGGTGGCCAGCAGTTCGAGGGCACGGTGCCGATCTTCAACACGGTCCACGACGCCGTGAAGGCGACCGGCGCCAACACGAGCGTGATCTACGTGCCGCCGCCGTTCGCCGCCGACGCAATCATGGAGGCGGCCGCCGCCGGCGTCCAGCTCGTCGTCTGCATCACCGAAGGCGTTCCCGTGCTCGATATGACGAAGGTCCACCCCTTCGTGAAGGAACGCGGCGTACGGCTGCTTGGCCCGAACTGCCCGGGACTCATCACGCCCGGCGTGTCGAAGGTCGGCATCATCCCGGGCCGGATCTGCACGCCGGGCCCGGTGGGCGTGGTCTCGCGCTCCGGCACCCTCACCTACGAGATCGTTTACCAACTCACGCGCGCCGGGATCGGGCAGACCACCTGCGTCGGCATCGGCGGCGACCCGATCAACGGGACGAGCTTCATTGATTGCCTCGAGGCGTTCGAGCGGGACCCGGGCACCAAGGCCGTCGCGATGATGGGCGAGATCGGCGGCACCGATGAACAGGAAGCGGCGGCGTTCGTGAAGCAGCACATGAAGAAGCCGGTGGTCGGATTCATCGCCGGCCAGACCGCACCGCCAGGCCGGCGGATGGGGCACGCCGGCGCCATCATCTCCGGCTCGTCCGGCACCGCCGCCGAGAAGCTCGAGGCCTTCGCCGCCGCGGGAATGGGAATCGCCCGGCGACCGATAGATTTCGTGGAACTGATCACTGCGAGGCTCAAGTAGATGGCGGCCAACTTTACGCTCGGCATCATCAAGCCCGACGCCTTCAATGCCGGCAAGGCCGGGAAGATCCTTGCCCATCTGGAGGGCGGGGGATTTGTCCTCCGGGCGGCGCGCGTGATGCAACTGTCGCGACGGCAAGCCGAGGAGTTCTACGCGGTGCACCGTGGCCGTCCGTTCTACGACGAGCTGGTCGCCTTCATGAGCTCCGGCCCGTGCCTGCCGTTCATCGTGGAGAAGGCGGGTGCCGTGGCCGCACTGCGCGAGGCAATCGGCGCCACCGACCCCGCCGAGGCAGCCCCCGGCACGGTGCGCAAGCTCTTTGCCGAGTCGAAGGGCAAGAACGCGATCCACGCCTCCGACTCGGACGAGAACGCCGTCCGCGAGAGCCGGTTCTTCTTCGCCGAAGCGGACGTGCTCCAGGGACTGCGCTAAGTCCCTGCCACTCCATAGCTTGCACCTTGACCCACCCATTTGGGGTCAGTAGCTTTCGAAGCTATGCTGTCGTTCCCAATTCAGACCCTCGCGCACGGCGCCGTGCAGGTCGCGTCCGACCTCCCGCCAACCGATGCGATCTGGCTTGAGGGCGACGTTCGGCCCGTCTCCGGCATCCGAGTCACCGGTCGCTTGAGCGGGGCTGGCAGCGATCGGTTCTACTTCAGTGGCGCGTTCGACGGGACCGCCGCGGGGGAGTGCCGCCGTTGCCTGGTGCCGGTGGAGTTCACGGTGGCCGGAGAGGTACACCTGATTTTCGTTGACACGGACGATGAGACCGCCGATGAGCCGGACGTCTATCCCTTGGGCGACCTCGGGACGTTGCTCGACCTTCGGCCGGCGATCCGTGAGCACTGGCTGCTCGATGCCTCCGGCCTGCCGTTGTGCCGTCCCGACTGCAAGGGACTCTGCGCGACGTGCGGGGCGGACCTGAACACCGGTCCGTGCGCCTGCAGTCCGGTCGCCGCAACGACCTGAACGACACCGCGATCCCGACCTCCGTTTCCCCTTTTCGCTGAGCTGAGACTCCGATGGCCGTCCCGAAGCGCCGTACCTCGAAGCGCAAGAAGCGCGCACGCAACACGCACAAGGTGGCACCCAAGATCAACATCCAGGCCTGCCCGAAGTGCGGCGCGATGAAGCGCCCGCATCACGTCTGTGCGGAGTGCGGGTTCTACGCCGGCGAGCAGCGGGTCGCGGCGCGCGAAGCGTAGCCATGGCCCGCATCGCGTTGGACGCGATGGGGGGCGACCACGCGCCCCAGGCCCCGGTCGCCGCGGCACTCCTCGCGGCGGCCGAACTTGGTGGCGAACACACGATCCAACTTGTCGGGCAGGGTGCGCCCGTCCGCGACGAGCTCGCCCGCCAGCTGGCCGCCGTCACCGACAACACCCTCCTCGTCGAGGCGGCGTCGCGCTTCGAGATCATTGACGCCCCCGACGTCATCACGATGACCGACAAGCCGTCGGTCGCCATCCGCGGCAAGCCGCAGTCCTCGATGGCGCTCGGGATCCGCCTCCAATCGGAGGGACGTTCCGACGCCTTCGTCTCCGCCGGCAACACCGGCGCGCAGATGGCGGCGTCCACCTTCATCCTGCGTCTGCACGACGGCATTGACCGGCCGGCGATTGCCACGCTCCTCCCGACCGCCAAGGACCCGGTCATCCTCCTCGACGCGGGCGCCAACGTGGACTGCACGCCACGGGAGCTGGTGACCTTCGCGCAGCTTGGGCACGTCTACGCCAAGGACATCCTGGGCCGCGAGCGCCCGGCAATCGGCCTCCTCTCGATCGGCGAGGAGGCGGAGAAGGGGAACGCCGCGGTGAAGGAGGCGCACCAGCTCCTCCTTGGCGCCGGCCTCAATTTTCTCGGCAACATCGAGGGACGCGACATCCCCCGCGGCGAGTGCGACCGCGGCCCGATTGACGTCGTCGTCTGCGACGGGTTCACCGGGAACGTCCTCCTCAAGTTCTACGAATCGGTCGCGCCGGTCCTCCTCGGGATGATGCTGAAGGCGGGCGTCACCAAGGAGCAGCTGGGCACACTCGTCCACGCGCTCGACTACGCCAAGTACGGCGGCGCGCCGCTCCTCGGCGTGAAGGGCGTCAGCATCATCTGTCACGGCAAGTCCACGCCCGAGGCCATCAAGAACGGCATCTTCGCCGGCCTCCGCGCGGTGTCGTCCCAGATGAGCACCCACATCGCCGAGCAGGTCCACGGATGAAACGCCCCACTGCAATGCTCGCTGCCACGGCGCACGCGGTGCCGAAGCGCATCATGACGAACCACGATTTCGCCGCGATCGGGATCGACACGTCGGACGAATGGATCCGCGAGCGCACCGGGATCGGCCAGCGCCACATCGCCGGGGAGGGGGAGACGCTCACGTCGCTCTCCAGCGAGGCGGCCCGGCGTGCAATGGCTCAGGCGGGCGTCACCGCCGCCGAGCTCGACGCAATCATTCTCGCCACGGCGAGCCCGGACCGACTCCTGCCGGCGACGGCGGTCGAGGTCCAGGCGGAGATCGGCGCGACCCGCGCGGTGGCCTTCGACATTGACGCCGCCTGCTCGGGGTGGCTCTACGCGATCCAGGTGGCCGAGGGCCTGATGGCTACCGGCGGCTACGAGACGATCCTCGTGATCGGCGGCGAGCTACTCAGTCGCATCGTCAACTGGAAGGATCGCAACACCTGCGTGCTCTTCGGCGACGGGGCCGGGGCGACGGTGATCAAGAAGGCCACCAAGGGCCGCGGGATCCTCTCGGCCTATATGCGCTCCGATGGCACGCTCGCTGACCTGTTGCATCGCCCGAAGGGCGGCGCGACCGCGCCGATGACGCCGGAAATCATCGCCGAGGGGACGCACCTCCTCACGATGGCCGGCCGCGAGGTCTTCAAGAACGCGGTCCGCTCGATGGCCGAGGCGGCCGACCGGGCGCTCGACGGCGCAAAGCTGTCGGCCACCGACATTGACGTGCTGATCCCGCATCAGGCGAACATCCGCATCATCGAGGCGACGGCCAAGCACGCCAACATCCCGATGGAGAAGGTCTATGTGAACGTGGACCGCTTCGGGAACACGTCGGCGGCGTCCATCCCGATCGCGCTCAGCGAGGCGCTCGCCACGGGCGTCATCAAGGAGGGCACGACGGCGATGTTCGTCGCCTTCGGCGCGGGGTTCACCTGGGGCTCGATGGTGGTGCGCTTCTGAGCGCCGGCGCGTGATCCTCCTGTTTCCCGGACAGGGCTCCCAGAAGCCCGGCATGGGGAAGGACATCGCCGCCGCCTTTCCCGCAGCGCGCGACGTCTTTGCCAGGGCCGACGCCGTCCTCGGCACCCCCCTCAGCGCCCTCTGCTTCGAGGGGCCGGCCGAGGAACTCACGCGCACGCACAACGCGCAGCCGGCGCTCCTCGCGCACGGGGCTGCGGTCTGGGCCGTGGTCAAGGAGCACGTCGCCGCGAACGTCCGTGCCGCCGCCGGCCACTCGCTCGGGGAGTTCTCGGCCCATCACGCGGCGGGCGCGCTCTCGCTCGAGGACGCGGTGACGCTTGTGCGCCGCCGCGGCCAGCTGATGTACGACACCGGCGTGCAGGTCCCGGGCGCGATGGCGGCCATCCTCGGCGAGATGCAGCGGACCATCGAGGAGATCTGCGCCGAGGCCTCGGCCCACGGGGTGGTGGTGCCGGCGAACTACAACACGCCCGAGCAGATCGTGATCTCCGGAGAGGTCGCCGCCGTCGAGTCGGCGATGGGACTGGCCAAGGCGGCTGGTGCCAAGCGCGCGTTGCGCCTGCCGGTGAGCGGCGCCTTTCACAGCCCGCTGATGGCGCCGGCCGTCGCTGGCCTCCGGGAGGCCCTCGATGCCGCCCACTTCCGCGACCCGCTGGTCCCGGTCTGGAGCAACGTCACCGCCGAGGCCGTGGGCGACGCTGGCACGGCCAGGGACCTCCTCCACCGGCAACTGACCTCGCCGGTGCGCTGGGTGGAGGTCGTGCGCAACATCGCCGCCCGTTTCCCCGGTACGACCTTCGTCGAGATGGGCCCGGGCGCGGTGCTCAGCGGCCTCGTGAAGCGCCTCGCCCCGGACTGCCGGACGATGACCTGCGGGACCGCCGGTGAAGTGGAAGCGTTGATTTCCCATCTCCAATCCGCCGTCCCATGAAGATCGATCTCTCCGGAAGGGTGGCCCTCGTCACTGGCTCCACCCGCGGCATCGGTCGCGCAATCGCCGAGACGCTCGTCGGCTGCGGCGCGACGGTGGTCGTCGTCGGCCGTGAGCTCGCGAGGGCCGAGCAGGTGGCCAGGGAGATCGGCGCGGCGCGCGGATCGGGCGGCGACATCAGGGTCCCGGAGGAGGTGACCGCGCTCGTCCAGGGCGTCGAGGAGGCCCTCGGGTCGCTCGACATCCTCGTGAACAACGCCGGCATCACCAAGGACAACCTGATGCTGCGGATGAAGGACGAGGACTGGAACGCGGTCCTCGAGACGAACCTCCGCTCGGCGTTCGTCGCCATCCGGGCCGCCCAGCGCGGGATGATGAAGCGCCGGTGGGGCCGGATCATCAACATCGCGTCGGTCGTCGGGATGGTCGGGAACGCCGGGCAGGCGAACTATGCCGCGAGCAAGGCCGGGCTGATCGGGCTCAGCAAGTCGGTGGCCAAGGAACTCGCGTCGCGCAACATCCTGTGCAACGTCGTCGCCCCGGGGTTCATCAGGACCGATATGACCGACGCGATGCCGCCGGACGCGGTCAAGGCGCTCTCGGCGCAGATCCCGCTCGACCGATTCGGCACGCCGGGCGATGTCGCGAGCGCGGTCGCCTTCCTCGCTTCCGACCACGCGGCATACATCACCGGGCAGGTCCTGACGGTGGACGGCGGCATGGTGATGTAGGCGCCATTCCGGTGTGCCCTTGCCCCCTGCAAAGGCGTATATTTCCGGTTGCTTCAAGCGGTCTCACCCCTACGGAGTCCCTACGCACATGGCCGACCATTCCGCGAAGGTCAAGGACATCATCGAGAAGGAGCTCGGAGTCGAGCGCGAGAAGCTCACTGACGGCGCGAGCTTCATCGAGGATCTGGGCGCGGACTCGCTCGACATCGTCGAGCTGGTGATGGAGTTCGAGAAGGAGTTCAACATCGATATCCCGGACGAGGACGCGGAGAAGCTGCGCACCGTGGGCGATGCGATCGGCTACTTGAACGGCAAGATCGGCGGCTGACCGGATGGCGTCGCCGAAGCGCCGCGTCGTGATCACCGGGGCCGGCTGCGTCACTCCTGTCGGCAACGACCTGGCCGGCACCTGGGCGGCACTGCTCGCCGGCAAGTCCGGTGGCGGGCCCATCACCCGCTTCGACGCCGCGGCCTTCAAGGTCCGCTTCGCCTGCGAGGTCAAGGGCTTCGACCCCACGGCGTATATGGATCGCAAGGAGGTCAAGCGCTCGGATCTCTACACGCAGTACGCGATGGCCGCGTCGGTGCAGGCGATGACCGACGCCGGATTCGGCGACGGGAAGGGCTTCGACCCCCACCGCACCGGCGTCGTGATCGGGTCGGGGATCGGCGGGATCGCGACCTTCGAACACCAGGTCGAGACCTACCTCACGAGCGGCCCCAACCGGATCTCCCCCTTCTTCGTGCCGATGTTCATCGGCGACATCGCGGCCGGCGTGGTCTCGATGCGTTTCCAGGCGAAGGGGCCGAACTACGCCACCCAGTCGGCCTGCGCGACGAGCGCCCACGCCATCGGCGATGCGTTCCGGATGATCAGCTACGGCGACGCCGACGTGATGATCGCCGGCGGATCCGAGGCGGCGGTCGCGCCGATGGCGATCGGGGGGTTCGGCAACATGCAGGCGCTCTCCACGCGCAACGAGTCTCCCGAGACGGCCTCGCGGCCGTTCGACCAGACGCGCGACGGCTTTGTCCTCGGGGAGGGCGCTGGAACGGTCATCCTTGAGGAGTACGGGCACGCGAAGCGACGCGGCGCGCAGATCTACTGCGAAGTGGTCGGCTATGGCGCCACCGGCGACGCCTACCATCTCACCGGACAGCCCGAGGATCACGAGGGACTCCAGCGCGCGATGCGTCGCGCCCTCGAGGATGCCGGCCTCCAGCCGGCGGACGTGCAGTACGTCAATGCCCACGGCACCTCGACGCCGATGAACGACCCCAACGAGATCCGGGCCATCAAGAAGGTCTTCGGAGCGCACGCCACCGGGCTCAACGTCAGCTCCACGAAGTCGGCGACCGGCCATATGCTTGGCGCGGCCGGCGGGGCGGAGGCGGTCTTCACGGCAATGGCGATCCGGCACGGCATCATTCCGCCGACGATCAACCTCTCGACGCCCGACCCGGAGTGCGACCTCGACTGCACGGCGAACACCCCGGTGAAGCGCGAGGTGCACGCGGCCCTTACCAACTCCTCGGGCTTCGGCGGCCACAATGTCAGCATCGCGCTCCGCCGCGTCACGGACTAGGGGTATGCCGACGAGCGCGCTGCGGATCCCCTTCGAGCGCATCGTTGACCCGGCGGTGCGGGCAATCGGCGAGCGGGTCGCGGCGGGCGAGCGCCTGGCAACCGCCGACGGCGTCACGCTCTTCGAGTCGCGCGACCTGACCGGCATCGGGCTCCTCGCCGACGCGGTCAACCGCGCACGCCACGGCGACGTGGTGACCTTCGCCGCCAACCAGCACATCAACCCGACCAACATCTGCACGCTCCGGACCACCTGCACCTTCTGTGGGTACGCGCGGCTGCCCAAGGAGGCGGGGGCGTACCGCTACTCGCTCGACCAGGTGATGGCCGAGGCCGCCCAGGCGAAGGACGGCCTGACGAAGGAGTTCCACATCGTCGGCGGGCTCGATATGCAGGCCGGCCTCGACTACTACACGACGATGTTCCGTGCCCTCAAGGCCGAGTTGCCGCACGTGCACATCAAGGCGCTGACGGCGGTCGAGATCGCGCATATCGCCCGGATTGAGAAGCGATCGTGGGCCGACGTCCTGATGGCGCTCAAGGAGGCCGGCCTCGACACGATGCCCGGCGGCGGCGCCGAGACCTTCAGCGCGGCGGTGCGCGAGGAGATCGCCCGCAAGAAGCTCGGCGCCGCGGATTACATCGGCGTCCACCGCACGGCGCACCAACTCGGCATCCGGACCAACAGCACGATGCTCTACGGCCACGTCGAGACGTTCGCCGACCGGATGCACCACCTCCAGACGCTCCGCGACCTCCAGGACGAGACAGGCGGGTTCCTCGCCTACATCCCGCTCGCCTATCACCCCGACGACAATGAGCTGGGGCGGAAGCTTGGCCGGCAGGGGATCGCCACCTCCGGCGTGGACGACCTGAAGAACCTCGCGGTGGGACGCCTCTTTCTCGACAACTTCGCGCACATCAAGAGTCACTGGATCATGGTGACGCCGTTTCTCTCGCAGATTGCGCTGCACTACGGTGTGAACGACCTCGAGGGGACCGTCGTCCGCGAGAAGATCTATCACGCGGTCGGCGCGCAGACCCAGCAGGCGATGTCGCTCGACGAGCTCGTCGCGCTGATCCGCGGGGCAGGGAAGGTGCCCGCCGAGCGGGACTCGTTCTACCGAACGCTGCGTGTCTTCGACGCCAACCGCGAGGCCGCCTGATGCTCCGAGTCGGCCGGATTCCCTACATCAACTGCTTCCCCGTCTACGGGGGCGTGGACCGCGGCATCATCCCCCTCGACGCGTCGCTCGTGGATGGCGTGCCCACCGCGCTCAACCGGATGATGGCGGCGGGCGCGCTCGACGTCAGCGTCGTGTCAGCCGTCGAGTATGCGCGCGACTCGGCGCGCTACATCCTGCTGCCCGACCTCGCGATCTCCAGCAACGGACCGGTGCGGAGCGTGATGCTCTTCTCCACCGTCCCCGCCGCGCACCTGTCGCGTCAGCACGTCCTGGTGAGCCGCTCGTCCCTGACGAGCGTGCATCTCCTCGAGCTCCTCTTCGAGCACGTGTGGCACGCGCGCCCGGTCTTCGTCCCCGGCGACGCCGAGGCCGACGCGATTGCGCGCGGGGAATCGGACGCCGCCGGCACGATCGCGGCGCGGCTCGTCATCGGCGACGCGGCGTTGATGCTGCAGAGCGATGGCCACCCGGTCGCGGCCGCGCACGGCACCCGGTATCCGTACGTCTACGACCTCGGCGCGGAGTGGCGGTCGTGGACCGGACTGCCGTTCGTCTTCGCCGTCTGGGTCGCCCAGCGCACCACCCCGGTGGCCGAGGCGCTCGCCGTGCACGCGTCGCTGATTGGGTCACGCGATTGGGGGATGGACCACCTCGACGAGCTGGCCGCCCAGGCCGCGCGCGCCACGGGCGTTTCCCACGCCGAGTGCCGGGGCTACTTCGACGGCCTCGATTGGCGACTCTCGCTTGGCGACCTCGAGGGGCTCAGCGAGTTCCTGCGCCGGCTCGAGCTCGCCGGCCGCGTGCCGAAGGGCAAGCTGGCATTCCTGCCCGCGGCGACCGGGGCGCGATAACGTGGCAATCGAACAGGACCTGCTCGAGTACTACGAGCGCACCCCCCTCCTCGAGCTTGGCGCGGCGGCCGACGCCGTCCGGCGCCGCCTCCACCCGGAGCCGATCGTCACGTACATCGTGGACCGCAACATCAACTACACGAACGTCTGCGTGGCCGATTGCGGCTTCTGCGCCTTCTACCGCCGCCCCAAGGACGGCGAGGGGTGGACGCTCAGCTATGAGCAAATCGGCGCGAAGATTGACGAGGTGAAGGCGCTCGGCGGGGTCCAGATCCTCATTCAGGGCGGCCACAATCCGTACATCCCGTTCGAGTGGTACCTCGAGCTCCTCAAGTACATCAAGCGCAACCATCCGATCCACATCCACGGCTTCTCGCCGAGCGAGGTGGACTTCTGGGCCACGCTGTACCGGATGGACGCCCGCACGGTGATCCAGGAGCTGGTGAAGGCGGGGCTCGACTCAATCCCCGGCGGCGGCGGGGAGATCCTCGTCCAGCGCGTGCGCGACCAGGTGGCGAGGAAGAAGGCCGGCGCCGATCGCTGGCTCGAGGTGATGGAGATCGCCCACGGCGAGGGGCTCAAGACCTCCTGCACGATGATGTACGGGATCGGCGAGACCAACGCCGAGCGGATCGAGCACCTGCTGCGGCTCAAGGCGCTGCAGCAGCGCACCAACGGATTCACCGCGTTCATCTGCTGGCCGCTCCAGCCGGAGAACACGCCGACGATGAGCCAGATGCCAAAGACCGACGCGGTGCAGTATCTCCGGACCACGGCGCTTGCGCGCACGGTGCTCGAGAACATCCCCAACATCCAGGCGAGCTGGGTGACGATGGGGATGAAGGTGGGACAGACGGCACTCCACTACGGCTGCAACGACTTCGGCTCGCTGATGCTCGAGGAGAACGTGGTGTCGGCGGCGAACACGACGCATCGCACCTCGATCGCGGAGATGGAACAGCTGATCCGCGAGGCGGGGTTCACGCCGCGCCGGCGGCGGCAGGACTACCGGCTCATCGAACCGAGCCCGACGACGGTCGCCGCGTGAGCACGCCCGCCGCACCCGGCTTCCGGGTCGGAATCGGATACGACTCCCATCGCTTTGCGGAGGGGCACGGCGTCCTCGTCGGCGGCGTCCTGATCCCGGCGTCGGTGCGTTGCACCGGCCACAGCGACGCCGACGCGGTCTGCCACGCGCTGACCGACGCGCTGCTTGGCGGGGCCGGCATCGGCGACATCGGGGAGATGTTCCCCGACACGGCGCCGGAGAACGCCGGCCGCGACAGCATCGAGATGCTGCGCGTCGCCGCGGCGCGCGTGCGCGCCGCCGGGTGGGCGCCGGCGCAGGCCGACCTGACCGTCATCGCCGAGACGCCGAGAATCGGGCCGCACCGGGCGGCGATCCGCGAGCGACTCGCCGCCGCGCTCGGCGTCGAGCCGGACGACGTGATGGTGAAGGGGAAGACCAACGAGGGAATGGGGTGGATCGGCCGCGGCGAGGGGATTGCCTGCATTGCGGTGGCCACGCTCGTCCGCGCCTGAGGTTAGGGTGCTCGCCTCGATGATGGCCTGGCTTGGGGGGCTCCAGGTCGGGGCGCTCTACGCGCTCATCGCCCTGGTGTCGTTCGTGGAAGGCGTGGTACCGGTGGTTCCCGGCGATGTCGCCGCCGGATTCCTTGCCTTCCTGAGCGCGCGCGCGGGCGGCAACTGGCTCCCCACCACGGCCGCAGTCGTCGCCGGTGGGCTGGCTGGCAACTCCATCCATTGGTGGATCGGCAAGCGCCACGGCACCGCCTGGCTCACCCGCCAGATGGTCCGCTTCGGCCTGCGCCGCGCCAGCGCCACGGCGGAGACCGCCGAGCACCGGATCGAGGACGCCTACAGGAAGTACGGTTGGGTGGCGCTCTTCGTGAGTCGCTTCGTGCCGGGCGCGCGCGCGATGTCGCCCGTGGCGGCGGGGGCGCTCGGCGTCCCCTATTGGCAGACCGCCCTCATCATCACGGTCACCTCGACGATCTGGTATGGCATCATCGCCTGGATTGCCTTCCGGGTCGGCATGGACTGGGAGCGCGTCCGCGAGGCCGTGGTCCAGTTCGCCGAGAGCGTCGGACTCGGCGCCGTCGCCGTGGCGTTGGTGCTCACGGCCATCGCTTGGCTGGTTTGGAGGCGACGGCGCACGCGGCAGGACTAGATTCCCGGGGGTGACCGCCACGTCCGCCGACGCGCTCGACCGCGTCTTCCTCCTTGAACGCTTCGGCGAGTTCCTCGCGTTGGAACAGGGCGCGAGTGCCCGCACGATTGACGCCTATCGCCGCGACCTCGGCGTGCTGGTGGGCTGGGCCGCTGGCCGCGGCGTGACGACCATCGCCGGGCTCGGCGCCCCGCACCTGCGCGAGTTCGTGTACTTCCTCAAGGACGACGGCCGCTCGCCGGCGACAATCCGCCGACGCATCTCGGCCATCCGCACCTGGTACCGCTTCCTCCTCACCGAGGGCGTCGTGACCGCCGACCCGAGCGAACGGCTCGAGACACCCAAGCGGTGGCGCGCGCTCCCCGACGTGCTGACCCCCGACGACGTGGACCGCCTGATTGGGGCCATCTCGCTTGACGAGCGGTTCGCGTTCCGCGACCGGGCGATGCTTGAGCTCGCCTACGGCGCCGGATTGCGCGTGAGCGAGTGGATCGGGATCGGAACGAAGGACATCCTGCTCGATGAGTTGACCGTGCGCGTCATTGGCAAGGGCGGAAAGGAGCGCGTCGTCCCGATTGGCCGGAAGGCGGCCGGCGCAGTGGCAATCTACCTCCGCGAACTGCGGCCGCGCCTCGAGAGGGGGCAGGGCGCCGGCCGACTCTTCCTGAACGCGCACGGTCGCCCATTGAGCCGGATGGGTGCGTGGAATATCCTGCGCAAATACGTGGAACTCGCTGGGCTTCGCACGACGATCAAGCCGCATACGCTCCGGCACAGTTTCGCCACGCACCTCCTGCAGGGCGGGGCGGACCTGCGCGCGGTCCAGGAGATGCTCGGGCACTCGGACATCTCGACCACACAGCTGTACACGCACATTGATCGGGAGCACCTGCGACAGGTGCACCGGCAGTTCCACCCTCGAGGGTAGGCGACCACGCGTGCTGCTCGTCATAGACAACTACGACTCCTTCACCTACAACCTTGTCCAGTACCTGGGCGAGCTTGGCGCCGATCCCCACGTCGTGCGGAACGACGCCATCACGCTCGACGAGGTCGCACGACTCGCCCCGGAGGCGATCGTCATCAGCCCGGGACCCGGCACGCCGGCCAAGGCGGGGATCTCGGTGGCGCTGGTCCAGCGCTTCGGCCCGACCGTGCCGATCCTCGGCGTCTGCCTCGGCCACCAGGCGATCGGCGAGGCGTACGGGGGCCGGGTGATCCGGGCGCCGCGCGGCGTGATGCACGGCAAGACCTCCCACATCTGCCACGACGGGACAGGCCTCTTCGGGGGGATTGCCAACCCGGTCGAGGTGATGCGGTACCATTCGCTCGTGGTCGAGCGCGCCTCACTTCCCGCCGTGCTGCGCGCGACGGCCACGGCACTCGACGACCCGGCCGAGATCCACGCCCTTGCCCACCGCGACCACCCGGTGGTGGGGGTGCAGTTCCACCCAGAATCCATTGGCACGCCTGACGGCCGACGCATCCTGCGCAATTTCTTGGCTCTGGCGAGGCCGAGGCGGGGGGGCGTGGCCGTCCGCTGAAGGCGCCGACTGCGGAAATCCCTACGGGCCAACGATTTGTGACCCCCTCTTGTCCGGTGCTGGCCCGACCATAGATTGCTCTGGCGTGGATTTTGCGTCTGCGTCCTTCAGCCGGAGCGCGCTCCGATGAGCACCCTGGCTGTCATCCCCGCTCGTCTCGGGGCGACCAGACTCCCCCGAAAGCCGCTTCGCCTCCTTGGCGGCGTTCCCCTCGTCATCCGGGTCCTTGAGCGCGTCCAGTCCCTCGGGCTGGCCGATCGTATCGTCGTGGCCACGGAGACGGACGAGGTCGCCGAGGCCGTGCAGCAGGCCGGCGGCGAGGCGCTCATCACCTCCGTGGCGCACCCCTCCGGCACCGACCGCGTGGCCGAGGTCGCCGCGCATCCGGCCTTCGCGGAGTATGACATTGTCGTGAACGTCCAGGGCGACGAACCCTTCATGCGGAAGGACGCGATGGAGGGTGCAATCGCGATGGTGCGCGACCACGGCTTCGAGCTGGGTACGGCCGCCGGACGCCGCGAGGCGACGATCCTCGACGACCCGAACGTCGTGAAGGTCGTCCGCGCGGACGACGGCCGCGCCCTCTACTTCTCCCGCGCTCCGATCCCGTTCCTTCGCGACGTCGCGGACGCGGAGGCGCGCGACGACCTGGTCCTCCAGCATATGGGGATCTACGCCTGCCGCCGAGCCGCGCTCCAGCGCTGGGTCGCGCTCCCGCCGCACTCACTCGAATTGGTCGAGAAGCTCGAGCAGCTGCGCGCCCTCGCCGCCGGTCTGGCGATGGGCGTCGCGATCGTCGAGGCCCCCAGCTGGGGCGAAGTGAACACCGAAGACGACCTCGTCCGCGCCAACGCCCACTGGCAGGCCCTCACCGCCGGATCCGCCCCATGAATCCCACGACGCCTCACAGCAGCCCCAAGTACATCTTCGTCACCGGCGGCGTGGTCTCGTCGCTCGGGAAGGGGATTGCCGCGGCTTCCCTCGGCCGCCTGCTCGTCGAACGCGGCCTCCGCGTCACGATGATGAAGCTCGACCCCTACCTCAACGTGGATCCGGGGACGATGTCCCCCTTCCAGCACGGCGAGGTCTTCGTCACCGACGACGGCGCCGAGACCGACCTCGACCTCGGGCACTACGAACGCTTCCTTGACCGGTCGCTCACGCAGGCCAACAACATCACGACCGGGCGCATCTACCTCAACGTCATCACCAAGGAACGACGCGGCGAGTACCTCGGCTCCACGGTCCAGGTGATTCCGCACATCACGGACGAGATCAAGAGCGCGGTGCGGCGCGTGGCGCCGGAGAATGACGTGGTGCTGGTGGAGGTCGGCGGCACGGTGGGCGACATCGAGTCGCTGCCGTTCCTCGAGGCGATCCGCCAGTTCCGCCACGACGTCGGCCGCGAGAATACGATGTTCATCCATCTCACGCTCGTCCCCTACATCGCGGCGGCAGGCGAGGTGAAGACCAAGCCGACCCAGCACTCGGTCCGCGACCTGATGGAGATCGGCATCCAGCCCGACGTGCTCATCTGCCGCACCGAACGCCCGCTCGCCGAGGACGTGAAGCGCAAGATCGCGCTCTTCTGCAATGTCGAGTTCGGCGCGGTGATCGAGAGCCGCGACGTGTCTTCCATCTACCAGATCCCGCTCGTCTTCCGCGAGCAGGGGCTCGACGACCTCGTCTGCCGCAAACTCGGGCTCGACCATCCGGCGCCCGACCTCAAGGCGTGGGAGGCGATCGTCCAGCGCGTCCTGGCGCCGGCGCGCCGGGTCCGCATTGCGGTCGTCGGGAAGTACACCGACTACGTGGATTCGTACAAGAGCGTGCAGGAGGCGCTGATCCACGGCGGCATCGCCAACGACGTCGGCGTGGACATCGCCTGGACCTCGAGCGACCTCTTCTCCGACCCGGCCCAGGCGCGACAGCTCCTTGCCGGGTTCGACGGTCTCCTCGTTCCCGGCGGCTTCGGAGTCCGCGGCGTCGAGGGGATGGCGGACGCCGTCCGCGCCGCGCGCGAGACGAAGACACCGTTCTTCGGGATCTGCCTCGGGATGCAGGTCGCGATCATCGAGTTCGCGAGGAATGTTTGCGGCCTCGACGACTCCAACTCGAGCGAGTTCGCCCCCGAGTGCTCCAACCCGGTGATCTCCCTCCTCGAGTCGCAGCAGGGCGTCAAGGAGCTTGGCGGGACGATGCGCCTCGGCGCCTACGCCTGCCGGCTCAAGCCCGGCTCGCGGGCGGCCGAGATTTACGGCCAGCCGGAGATCAGCGAGCGGCACCGGCACCGCTACGAGGTGTCCAACCAGTATCGGGAGACCTTCCAGCACGCGGGGATGCGCCTCTCCGGTCTCTCGCCCGACGGATCGCTCGTCGAGATGATCGAACTCGGCGACCACCCGCACTTCGTAGCCTGTCAGTTCCATCCCGAGCTCAAGTCACGCCCGACCCGTCCGCACCCGCTCTTCTCGGCCTTTGTCGCGGCGGCCGACCGCCACGCGACCACCTCGCCGGCGCGCGCGCATCACCGCGCGGAACTCGCCGAGGCCAACTGAGATGCCCGCCACCTTCCCGGTGGACCGCTTCTTTCTTGTCGCCGGTCCCTGTGTGATCGAGTCGGACGACCTCCTCTTCCGGGTCGCCGACCACCTCGCCAAGCTCGCCGGCAAGGTGCCGGGCGGGATCATCTTCAAGGCGAGCTTTGACAAGGCGAACCGATCGAACGCTGGCGCGCACCGCGGCCCGGGGCTCCACGAGGGGCTCGAGGCGCTGGCCCGGGTACGCGAGCACTCCGGCCTCCCCGTGCTCACCGACGTCCATCTCCCCGAACAGTGCGCGGCCGCTGCCGACGCGGTGGATGTGCTCCAGATCCCGGCCTTCCTCTGCCGCCAGACCGACCTGCTCATCGCGGCCGGGAAAACCGGCAAGCCGGTGAACGTCAAGAAGGGGCAGTGGATGCACCCGGAGGGGATGGCCGGAGCGGTACGGAAGGTCCGCAGCGCCCACGCCGCCGACCGTGTCGTGCGCGAAGGGCGCTGCGACCTCGCGGTCACCGAGCGCGGGACGTTCTTTGGCTACGGCGACCTCGTGGTGGATATGCGCAGCTTTGCTCGGCTGCGCACGGCCTGCGCGGCGCCGGTGATCTTCGACGCCACGCATTCCGTGCAGCAACCGGGGAAGGGGGAGGGCGGCGCCTCGGGCGGCGCCCGGGAGTTCGTCCCGGCCCTCGCGCGCGCGGCGGCCGCCGCCGGCGCCGACGGACTCTTCATCGAGACGCATCCCGACCCCGACCGCGCGCCAAGCGACGGGCCCAATATGCTGCCGCTCACCCAGCTCGACGCGCTGGTCGAGCAGTGCGTGGCCATCTGGGAGCTCGCCCGCCGGTGATCCTCGGCGCCGCCCCGACGCTCGACGCGGCGCTCGCCGCGCGGATTCGCCTCGTCTGCTTCGACGTGGACGGGGTCCTGACGGACGGGGGGATCATCCTCGGGGACGCCGCCGGGACCCGTGTCGAGCTCAAGCGGTACGACATCCAGGACGGGCTCGGCATCCGCATGCTGCAGCAGGCCGGTCTGCTCACTGCCCTCATCACCGGTCGCGAATCCGAGAGTGTCGCCTTGCGCGCCAAGGAACTGGACGTGGACGAGATCGTGCAGGATTCGCAGGCCCGCAAGGTGCCCGCATTGCGGCGGCTCCTCGAGCGGCGGGGACTCGACTGGTCGGAGGTCGCCTTCGTCGGCGACGACCTGCCCGACCTTGGCGTGATGCGCCTCGTCGGACTGCCGGTCTGCGTGGGGAACGCATCGGCCGAGGCGCGTCACGCCGCGACGGTCACGCTCAGTCGCCACGGCGGCGCCGGCGCGGTCCGCGAGTTCTGCGAGCTCCTCCTCCGCGCCCGCGGCGACTGGGACACCCAGGTCGAGCGCTACGTGGCCAGCCGCGCGGAGGAAGCGTGAGCGACGAGGCCCGGATCGTCGCGAGCGGCAAGCGCGTCCTCGAGCTGGAGCGTGACGCACTCGGTGACGCCGCCAAGCGGATCGGCTCCGAGTTCGCCAAGGCGGTCGCGCTGATCCGGAACTCCACCGGCCGGGTGATCGTCGCCGGGGTCGGGAAGTCGGGACTGATTGCGCGCAAGATCGCCGCGACGATGACGAGCACCGGCACGCCGGCGATGTTCCTCCACCCCACGGAGAGCGTCCACGGCGACCTCGGGATCGTCGGCGACCACGACGTCGCGATCCTGCTCTCCAAGAGCGGCGAGACGCAGGAACTGCTCCCGCTGCTCGACCAACTCACCCGCCTCGGCGTCCCCTGCATCGCGATCACCGGCGACAAGGCGTCCACGCTCGCCAGCAACAGCACCGTGGCGCTCGACGGCTGGGTGCGCGAGGAGGCCTGTCCGCACGACCTCGCGCCGACCACGAGCACCACGCTCGCCCTCGCGATCGGCGATGCGCTGGCGGTGGCGCTGCTCGAGGAGAAGGGATTCCGGCGCGAGGACTTTGCGCGCTTCCATCCGGGCGGCTCGCTCGGGCGCAAGCTCCTGCTCCGGGTGCGCGACGTGATGGTCACCGATGCGCTCCCGATGCTCGGCCCCACGGCGACGATGCGCGAGGCGATCGTCCAACTCGCCAGGCGCCGCGGCATCTGTGTGATCACCGGGGCCGAGGGCACGCTGGCAGGCGTGGTGACCACCGGCGACCTCACGCGCCTGATGCAGGCCAGGGAGGCGATCCTCGACATCCCGGTCGCCCAGGTGATGACGACGACTCCGAAGACCGTGCGCGCCGACGAACTCGGCAGCGCGGCCGTGCACGTGATGGAGACCCACGGCGTAATCGCGCTCCCGGTGCTCGACGACCAGTCGGCGGTCGTCGGGATCGTGCACCTGCACGACCTGCTGCGCGCGGGGGCGGCCTGATGCGCGCCCGCTTCCTCTGGGTCCTCCTGCTCTGGGCCGGCGCCGCCTGTTCCGACCTCGACACCTCGCCCGGTACGGCGGCGGGCGGGGCGTCCATCCTTGACTCGGCCGACCAGGTCGCCTTTGGGTCGCGCACGCTGGTGACCGACGGCGGGCTCCTGCGCGCGGAGATCTTTGCCGACACGACGCTGTTCCTCGAGCAGAGCACGCGCATCGCGATGCGCGTCGTCCACGGCGACTTCTTCAATGCCGTCGGCTCCAAGGACGCCACGATGGTCGCCCAGCGCGCCAACTACGACACGCGCACCGGCAACCTCGAGGCGTGGGGAAACGTGATCATTACGTCGGTGGACGGCCGCGTCCTCAAGTCGCCGATGGTGCGCTTCGACTCGCGGCAGAATCAGGTGATGTCGGACTCGAGCTTCGTGATGACCGAGCCGGACGGCAAGGCGATGCGCGGCGTGGGCTTCCGCGCCGACCCCAACCTCGACGTGATCACTGTGTTGCGGCTCGACCAAGGCCGCGGCGGCACAATCAACCTCTCGCCGCGATGACCGGATTCCAGACGGTCGGACGGGCCGCGGCCTTGCTGGCCGGCGCTGCCGGCGTGCTGGCCGCGCAGGCGGCGCAGGCGGCGCCGCCCGCCGCGCGCGCCGACCAGCCCTGCGAGGTGGTCATCACCGGCGTCGCACGGGGCACCGACACGACGCGCATCCGTGCCGTCACCACCGGCACCGGCGGCCGCAATACCTATGTCGGCGGTGGCGTGGACGCGACCTGCGCCGGGCAGGGCAACCGGCTCCTCGCCGACAGCGCCGAGCACTTCACCGAACAGGGGCTCCTGATCCTCTACCACAACGTCCGATACACCGAGCCGCGGATGGCGATGACGTCGGACCGGATGTTCTACTACACGAATCAAGAACGGCTCGTCGCCGACGGCAACGTGCGGGGCACCACGTCCTCGGGCGCACGCTTCTCCGGTCCGCAGTTCGAGTATTTTCGTGCCGCGCCGGGAATCCGCGTCGCGCCGCGCTGGATTGCCGTCGGGCGCCCGTTCGTCCGGATGAGTCCGACCGACGCCGGCATCGCGCGCCCCGACTCGGCCGGCGCCGCCGAGGCCGATTCGGTGGACCTCACCGCCAATCGCGTGGTCTCGGAAAACGACTCCCTCATCTGGGCCTCCGGGAATGTCGTGATGGAGCGCGTGGATATGCGTGCCACCGGCGACTCGGCGATGATGGACAACGGCATCGAGTTTGCGCGGCTGATGCGGGAACCGCGCATCGTCGGCAAGGGCGAGCGCCCGTTCACCCTCGACGGCACGGTCATTGACATCTGGTCGGAGGAGCGCCAACTGGAGCGCGTCCTCTCCTCCGGGGAGGCGAAGGCCACGAGTGACTCGCTTACCCTCACCGGCGACACCATTGACCTGCGGTTGGCCGAGCAGCAGATCGCGCGCGTCTTTGTCTGGGGCGGCCGCGCCCGCGCCGACGCGCCGCAGCAACAGATTGAAGCGGACTCGATGGACATCCTGATGCCCGGCCAGCGACTCGACGAGGTCCGTGCGCTCGGCGTCGCCCGCGCCTGGTCGCGGGTGGATACCGCGCGGGTGATCACCGGCGAGCGCGACTGGATTGCCGGCGACACGATCACCGCCCGATTCGAGACGCGCATTGACAGCGTCTCCACGGACGAGCGCACGGCGATGCGCGAGGTGATTGCCAGCGGAAGCGCGCGCGCGTTTTATCAGCTGCCGGTCGCCGGCGTCGCGCGCGGCACGCCCAATCTCAGTTACAATCGCGGCCGGTTGATCACCGTGCGCTTCACCGACGGCGAGATGTCCACGGTCACGGTGAGCGAGCGCGCGTCGGGGCTCTACCTCGAGCAGGCCGTGGTGGACACCTCTGCCGTCCGCACCCCGCCGCCGGGGAGACGCCCGTGACCGGGAACAACGGCCAGGGCGAGGCGTTGGTGGCGGAGGTCCTCCGGGGCACTGCCGGCGACCGCTCGGCCGCACTCTGCCTCCTCGCCATCGGCCACTGCGCCGATGCCGATGGTAACGCGCCATTCAGCGACGTGGTCCTCGCCTACCGCACGGACCACATCGAGACCCTGCGGGCTGAGGGGCGCGACTCGCAGGGCGAAGCCGAGCGGCTGAGCGTGGACGAGGTCCGCGAGCACCTCGAGCGGAACGTCCTGCCGCGCCTGGCGGCGAACGGGGCCATTGCCGCCTTCACGCCGCCGCTCCGTCCGGAGTCGCCGCTGCGCTTGAGCGGCGCAATCCGCGAGGCACAGCTCGCCGACGCGGAGGCGTTGCGTACGGCCCTTCGCGCCACCGGCGAGCACCAGGTGACGGCACGGCGCCCCAGTGTCGGCACGGCGGTGGCGGGCCGGAGCGTCCTCGGGGCCGAGGGGCTCGTCAAGACCTACAAGAAGCGCGATGTCGTCAAGGACGTGCAGCTCGAACTGCACCAGGGCGAGATCGTCGGGCTGCTCGGCCCGAACGGGGCGGGGAAGACGACCACCTTCTATATGATTGCCGGCCTGATCCCGCCGGCGGCCGGCCGCATTACGCTCGACGGCGACGACATCACGCGGACGCCGATGTTCCAGCGCGCGCGCCGCGGCATCGGCTACCTCTCGCAGGAACCCTCGATCTTCCGGAAGCTCACGGTCGAGGAGAACATCCTCGCGATCCTCGAAACGCTCCCCCTCAGCCGCGCCGAGCGGTCGGAGCGCCTCGAGCGGCTGCTCGACGAGCTGAGCATCAAGCACCTGCGCGCCAACAAGGCGTTCTCGCTGTCCGGCGGCGAGCGGCGCCGGCTCGAGATCACCCGCGCCCTCGTCACGCAGCCACGGTTCATGATGCTCGACGAGCCGTTCGCCGGCGTGGATCCGATCGCCGTCCACGACATCCAGCAGATCGTCGCCTCGCTCAAGGACCGCAACATCGGCGTCCTGATCTCCGACCACAACGTGGAGCAGACGCTCGACATCGTGGACCGCGCCTACATCATGTTCGAGGGCCAGGTGAAGGTCTCCGGCCCCGTGCGTGACCTGATCTTCGACGACACCGTCTCGACGATGTACTTCGGGCCAACGCTCACCGCGCGCCTGCGGGCGCGCTTTGCCAGCGAGCACCCGTGAAGGCCGGGATGCAGCAATCCGTCCGCCTTGGCCAGGAGCTCAAGGTCAACCCGCGCCTCTACCAGGCGATGGACATGCTGTATATGCCGTTGCTCGATCTCCAGCAGCACCTGAAGCAGGAGCTCCTCGTCAATCCCTTCCTCGAGCTGATCGAGGAGGACGAGGACGATCCCGAGACCGGCGACGAGACGGCGGACGAGGCGGGCGTCGAGCTGGAGGCCGAGGCGGGCGACACGCCCGACGCGCCGGAGGGCAACGACGAGTCGCAATGGGAGGACCTCCTCCTCAACGGCCTGGACGTCGGCGGGATGCGGGAGCAGCAGGACACCCGCGAGCCGTACGAGCGGGTCACCGTCGCCGCCCGCGGGCTCGACGACCACCTGCGCGACCAGATCCGCCTCCTTGACCTCAGCGAGCGCGACGAGCTGCTGGCGGAGGAGTTCATCGGCAACCTGAACGAGGACGCCTATCTCTCGGCGTCACTGGAGGAGATCCTGCAGGGGATCAACGAGGTCATCCAGCAGGCCGCCGAGGCGGCCGACGAGGAGCGCGAGGTGCCGCTCTTCGGGATGACCGACGCGCTCCGGATGCTCGACGTGATGCAGTCCCTCGACCCGCCGGGCGTGGCGGCACGGACACTCCAGGAGTGCCTGACGCTCCAGCTGAAGGACGCCGGGCTTCCCGGCACCCTGTCGGAGCAACTGGTCCGCGAGCACTTTCCCGACCTCGTCGCGCACCGCTGGAACGAAATCGCCCGCAAGCTCGGCGTGAGTCCCGCCGCCGTCCAGGCCGCCGCCGACGAGATCGCCAAGCTCAATCCGAAGCCCGGGCGCGCCTTCAACGAGGGAGGCGACAACTACGTCATCCCCGACCTGATCGTCGAGAAGATTGACGGCGAGTACCTCGTCTTCATCAACGACGCGAACCTTCCGCGCCTCAAGCTCAGCAAGTCGTACCAGGAGATCGCCCGCGACAAGAAGCGCTTCACCGCCGAGCACAAGGAGTTCATCACGAGCCGCCTGAGCGCCGCCCAGTGGCTCGTCCAGGCCATCGAGCAGCGGCGCCAGACGATGCTCAAGGTGATGCACTTCATCGTGGACCGGCAGCGCGACTTCTTCGAGAAGGGCGTCCAGGGTCTCAAGCCCCTCACCCTGCGCGAGGTGGCCGAGGCGATCGGGATGCACGAGTCCACGGTCTCGCGCGTCACCAACGAAAAGTTCGCCCAGACCCCGCGCGGCGTGCTGCCGCTCAAGTTCTTCTTCTCGAGCGGCCTCAAGAGCACCGAGGGGGAGGATGTGTCGGCGCGCGGGATCCGCGCCACGCTCGAGAAGCTCGTCGCGGACGAGAACCCGCGCGACCCGCTCACCGACCAGGCGCTCGTCGAGATCCTCGCCCGCGACGGCGTCAACATCGCGCGGCGGACGGTGGCGAAGTATCGTGACCAGCTGGGCATCCTCCCCGCGCGGATGCGCAAACGCCTCTGACCGCCCTATGACCACGCTGCCGACCGTCGTACCCGCCGCCGCGCGGCCCCAGGTCTCGGTCCTCGTCCCTGCGATGGACGAGGCCGAGAACCTCCCCGAGTTCCTCGCCCAGTGCGATGCCGTCGTGCGCGCCGCCACCGTCCCCTACGAGGTCATCGTCGTGGACGACGGCTCGCGCGACACGACCCCGGCGATCCTTGCGTCGCTCGGCGAGCGGTACCCCTGGCTGCGTACGGTGCGTCACCGTGGCCAGCGCGGCATCGCCGAGGCGCTTCGCAGCGGATACTACGCCGCGCGCAGCGACATCCTCGTCTTCTATCCGGCCGACCTCCAGTTCAAGCCGGAGGACATCCCCCGCCTCGTCCAGCCCATCCTCGCCGGCGAGTCCGATATGGTGACCGGGTACAAGCAGGGGCAGTACGACAAGGCGTTCGTCTCGCGGATCTACAATCGGCTCTCGCGCACGCTGTTTCGCGTGCCGGTGCGCGACCTCAACAACGTGAAGGCGTATCGGCGCGAGGTGATGGCCGAGCAGCCGGTACGGCCGGACTGGCACCGGTATATGATCGTCCTCGCCCACGCCCGCGGGTACACGGTCACCGAGATCCCGGTGCCGCTCTACCCGCGCCTCGCCGGCCAGTCGAAATTCGGGCTCGGTCGCATCCCGATCGGTGTGCTCGACATGCTCGCAGTGTGGTTCGAACTGCGCTTCGGGCAGAAGCCCCTCCTCGCCTTCGGGATGCTCGGGGCAGGGCTCTTCGCCCTCGGCGTCCTCTCGGGACTCGTCGCGCTCGGCGTGCTCCTGACCACCGGCGTCGGCCTGCGGTCGGTCTGGACGATCATCGAGACGTGCCTGATCCTCGGCTCGGTGTTCTTCGCCACCGGATTGCTCGGCGAGCAGGTGGCGGTCACGCGCGCCGAGCAGCGCGAGTTGCGCCGGCTGTTGGACGAAGCCGAACGGGACCGCCTGCGCGGGGGGCGGTGAGCGCGTTGCGCATCCTGTTCGTCACCCACGCCTACCCGCGCCACGCGACCGACGCCGCGGGGTCGTTCCTTCACCGCCTTGCCACCGCGCTGCGGGCCGGCGGGTGCGAGGTCCGCGTACTGGTGCCGTCCGGTCCCGACCTCAAGGCCGACGACGCGATTGATGGGATCGCGATCCGACGGTTCCGGTACGCGCCGCGCGGGATGGAGTCGCTCGCCTACACCGGCACGATGGCCGAGCAGGTGCTCGGCACCCTGCGCGGGAAGGGCGCGCTGGCGGGCCTCCTCGCTGCGGGCAGTCTCGCCGTGCACCGCGAGGTCGAGAGTTTTTCGCCCGACATCGTCCACGCGCATTGGTGGTTTCCGGGCGGGCTGATTGCGCTCGCCGGATCCGACGACGTGCCCCTTGTGACGACGATGCACGGCTCCGACGTCCGGTTGGCGCGGAAGGTGAAGCTTGTCCATCCGCTTTTCCGGCGGGTGATGGCGCGATCGGCGGCGATCACGGCGGTCTCAAGCTGGCTCGCCGGCGAGGCGCGCGCGATGGCGCCGGAACTGCAGATCCGCGTCGCCCCGATGCCGGCTGACACCGCGCTCTTCACCGCCCAGACAGTCTCTCGCATTCCTGGACGGTTTCTGTTCGTCGGGCGCCTCAACGAGCAGAAGGGAATCCACGCGCTGCTGGAGGCGCTTGCTTGGACGCCGGCCACCATCTCACTCGACGTCGTGGGGACGGGGGACGACGGGCCGAAGCTGCGTGCCAAGGCGGAGCGCCTTGGCATCGCGGGTCGCGTGCAGTGGCACGGCGCGGTGGACCGTAGCGCGCTTCCGGCGCTCTACCGCCGCGCGCAGGCCACCGTCGTTCCGTCGCGGCAGGAGGGACTCGGCCTCGTCGCCGTCGAGTCGCAGCTCTGTCGCACCCCGGTCATCGCCTACCGCTCCGGCGGCCTGCTCGACGTCGTTCACCCTGAGCGGGGCGGTGTGCTGGTCTCGCCTGGCGACACGCGGGCGATTGCCGATGCGATGCGCGACCTCGCCGACCATCCCGAGCGCGTGGAGTCGTACGGCACGAGCGCCCGTGCGACGATGCTCGATCGGTTCGCGCCCAGCACCGTCGGGGCGAGGTATCGGGAGTTGTATCGGTCGGTAGCGCAGTGATGGCCAGAGGCCTCTCGTCGCCCGAGGGATTACCTTGCTGATTATGAAGGCAACGCTCCGCCGCTGGCTCACCCATCCGGCGTTCCTCTTCGCCGTCGTCTGGACGGTCCTCGTCGCGATCCTCTTCGCCCCGCTCTGGAGCGGCGGCGTGATCGTCAATCCGATGAGCGACGGCAAGGACGGCTACGTCACGCGCCACTTCGCCGCCGAGATGATTCGGCAGTGGGGCGAGGTGCCGCGGTGGAACTCCTACATCTTCGGCGGGATGCCGTTCCTCGGCGCGATGCACGGCGACCAGGTGTATCCGGTCTCGGTGGCCCTGCGCGCGATCTTCCCGCCGGCGCTCGGCATTGGGCTCGGGATGGTGCTGCACCTCTGGCTCGGCGCGATCGGACTCCTCGTCTTCCTGCGCCAGAACCGGCTGAGCTGGACGGCGGCAATCGTCGGCGCCACCGCGTACGGCATCGGTGGACCGTTCATCAGTCTCTTCTATCCAGGGCACGACGGGAAGATCTACGTCCTCGGGATGCTGCCGTGGGCGATGACGGCAATCCTCCTGGCGGCTCGCACGCTGCGGCCGGCGTACTTCGCCGGCTGGGGCGCGCTGATCGGCCTGATGCTGCTCTCCCCGCACTTCCAGATGACGTACTATGCGTCGCTGTTGATGGGCGCGTTCGTCGTGCTGTGTCTCTTCACGGAGATGGCATCCACCCGGGCGCGCCTGACGATGATCGGCGGGATGACGCTCGCGAGCATCTTCGGCCTGATGCTGGCCGCCGCGCAGTTGATGCCGTTCGTCGAATACCTGCCGTTCAGTCCGCGCAGCGCGGCGGGGTCCTCGTCCACCGGTTGGGCTTATGGCACGAGTTGGGCGATGCCGGCGCTCGAGCTCGTCGGCACGCTTTGGGGCGGCTTCAATGGTTGGCTCGGCACGTACTGGGGCACTAACGCGTTCAAGCTCCACTCGGACCACCTCGGCCTCCTTACCGCCGTCCTCGCGCTGACCGGCATTCTCTACACCCAGAAGGGGCCCGATCGCAGGATTGTCTGGTTCTGGGTCGGCGCGGTGCTCTTCGGCGTGCTCTGGGTGCTCGGTGGCCAGACGCCGTTTTACCGGATTCCGTACAACTTCTTCCCCGGGGTCTCGAAGACGCGCGCGCCATCCATGATGTGGGGGCACGTGTCGATGTGCGTCGCCGTGCTCGCCGCGTTCGGGGTGGCGCGTCTTGAGGCGATGAGCGCCGAGCAGCGGCGGACGTGGGCGTTGCGCGTCGGCGCGACCGTCGGCGTCGGCGCGCTGTTTTTCCTGTTGATGAGCGGGAGCCTCATCCCGTCGCTCGCGGTCTTCCAGCGGCAGGACGCCGCCTTTGCCGCGATCGCCGGTGCGCGCATCGGCCTCCTGCTCGGCGCCGCAACCGTGATTGTCGTGGCCGTTGCGGCGCTCCGCGCACCGCGGTGGATCTGGGCCGCGGCGGCGGCGATGCTCCTGCTCGATCTCGGACTGCAGGGCCGGCGCTTCATCGTGATTGACGAGCGCGGCGCCGAGGTCTTCGCCGCCGACGGCGCAGTGCAAGCGATGCTCGCTGACGCCGCCGGCACGACGCAGCCCTGGCGCGTGCTGCCGTTCGACGTCTACTCCGACGACTACCTGATGGAACACCGCATAAGGTCGGTCTTCGGCTACCACGGCAACGAGCCGCACCACTACGACGAACTGCTCGGCGGGAAAAACGTCTGGACGCACCGCACTAATCCGCGGAGCTGGGAGCTGCTCGCGGTACGGTACATCGTCACCGGGCAGGAGTTGCAGAACTCGGGCCTGATTCCCGTCGCGGCAAACGTGCCAACCTGGCTCGGGGAACCGGCGTGGGTCTGGCGACTGCCGGATCCGGCGCCGTGGGCAGCAATCGTCCCGCTCGCGCTCAAGATCGCCGACGACGACCTGACGCGGCGGATCGTGATTGGCGCCGCCGAGTTCGATCCGCAGGCAGTCGTGTTGGTGCCGGCGGACGCGGCCTTTGGGGATACCACTCCGCCGGCGCGAATTCCCGGTCCGCTCACGCCGGCGCCTACGATCCGCGTGGAGGAGCGCGCGCCCGGCACCTTTGTTCTCACGATCGCTGGCTTGGCCCAGGACGGATTCCTCTCGGTCAGCGAGAATTGGATGCCGGACTGGACGGCCACGGTGGATGGCGCGGAGGCACCGGTGGCGCGCGCCAACGGCAGCTTCCTCGCCGTGCCGGTGCGAGCCGGGAGTCGTGAAGTCGTGCTCTCGCTCGCCTCGCACGCCGACCGCAAGGGGATGCGGACCTCGCTCGCGGGGCTGGCGGGCCTCGGGCTCCTCGCGCTGAGCGGGCTTGCTCTCGGGCGCCGCCGTCGGCCGGGCGAGGATGCCGCCGCGTGAGTGAGGTGCAGGTCGTCCGGTTGGAGGCGCACCATCTCGACGAAACGCTCGCGATGATGCGGCGCTGGAGTCCCGACCACCCGGAACTCGCCGAACGGTCGCTCTATGAGTGGCAGCGTTGCACGCGGTACCTGGCGCTCGCCGATGGGCGAGTGGTCGGCCACATCGCGCAGGTGGCGCACGAGTTCCGCTACGCCGATGGCCGGCCTCCCGTCCGCATCGGCTGGGGCATCACGCTCGTGCTCGACGTGTCGGACGACGCCACGCGCAAGGCAGCCGGCCGGCAACTCCTCAAGGCGTGCGAGGACGCGCCCGGGCTCCACTACGCCGCCGTCGGAGTGGTTCCAGCGATTGAGCCAGCGTACCTGCGGCGCGGACACCAGCTCTCCCGTGCGAACAACCGGTACTACGCGCGCTTCTTCGAGCCGGCAAAGGCGCTCGCCTACTGGAGCAAGCCGACCTGGATCGCACCGGCATTGCTCGCGGGCAACGCCATCTTTCGGCCCGCCACCGCGGCCCGGCACGGACAGAACGAGGCAATCGCCAGCTTCGATGGGGCCTGGGACCGGACCTGGGATGCCTTGCTCCGCGCGCGCTACGAGCTGTACGGCAAGCGCGACGCCGACTTCCTGAACTACAAGCTTGCGCAGCCGAACCGGACCTATCGCGCGTTCATCCATCGAAATGCGGCGGGAACGGTAGACGGCTACATCGTATTCCGCCGCGCCCGACACATTACGCGTGACCTCGATCTCGTGAAGGTGTGCGACGTGGTCGGCGCCGAACTGACACAGCGGGACCTGCTTACCGAGGTCACCCGGTTTGCCGCCACCGACGCGCGAGGCACGTACGGGATCGTCGCGCTCAGCGGTACGGCCGACGCGGCGGCGTTCCGGTCGGCAGGCCTTTTCGTGGCCCGGCCGTATCCCGTGGTCGTCGCGGCGGCCGTGCCGGGACGGATGCGCGTCTCGTTCTTCGATTCCGACCTCGATGATCTCTGGTGACCGCGCCGGCCCGGGGCGCACCGTCGAGGTGGTGATCGGCTGCGACTCGGACCCTGACCGTGAAACCCTCGTCGGGCCACTGCCGCCCGATCGGCTTGCCTGGCGCGGAATCACCGAGGGGATCCCGGCGCTCAAGGCCTCGGTGGCCGACCTCCGCGATGCCGGCGGGCGCGCGCCGGTCTTCACCTGGCTCATCCGCGCCGACGAGCAGGTGCGTGCGCTCCTGGGGGACTACGCGGGGGCGTTCGGCGCCCACGCCGCGCTCCACCGCGACCTCGCGCTGGGCGGCGACGAACTCGGCTGGCACCCGCATTTCTGGCGTCTCGATCCCGTTGCGCACACCTGGTATCAGGAGGTCGAGGACACCGCGTGGCAACTCGAGATGCTCCGAGGCGCCCACGCCGCGCTCTCGGCGGCCTTGGCCGAACCGATTGAGAGCGTGCGGATGGGCTGGAACTACCACAACGGCCAGACCATCCGCGCGCTCGATGCGCTCGGCGTCGTCGTGGACTTCTCGTCGCTCCCGGGACTCCGCACGTATCACGGCGCGCCGCCGCCGCGGAGCGAGAACCTCTTCGACTGGCACAACGCACCGCGACTGCCCTACTTTCCGTCCGTCGCCGACCACCAGCGGCGCGCGCGGGGCGGGGAAGCGCGCCTCCGACTCCTCGAGCTGCCAATCTTCGTCGCCAGCGCACCGGGATGGGGGGTTGTCAGCGGCCTCCAGCTCGCCCGCAAGACCCGTTCGATGGCACCGCTCGGCGACGCGCTGCGCCGACCGACGTTTTGGGTCAACCTCACCGCCAAACCGCGGCTCTTCGCGCCGCTGATCACGGCACTCGTCCGGGAACTGCGCCACGAGAGTGCCGAGCCGCTGGTGTTCGCGACATATTTCCATCCCGACGAGCTCATCCCCAACCGCAGCCGTCTGTACGACCTCCCCAGTGTCCGAGCGAACCTCTCCGCCATCCTCGCCGCCTGCGATCGGGCGGGCGCAATCGTGGAGTTCCGTCAGGCGGCGGAGGTAGCGCGGCGGCTGGTCGCGGGGCCATCATCCGCTGTGGCCTGAACCAGCAACGTCGTCCCGCGCGAATCATCCAGCCCCGACTCCGTGTCGCCGTCCAGAGCCCTCGTCGTCGTTCCGACCTATAACGAGGGGACCAACGTCCCCACGATCCTCCACGCGATCCTCGACGCCGACCCGCGCCTCGACGTGCTCGTCGTGGACGACAACTCGCCCGACGGCACGGGCGACCTCGTGGAGGCCTTCGTGCGGACCGAACCCCGCGCGCACCTGATGCGCCGCCCCGGCAAACTCGGCCTCGGCACGGCGTACCGCGACGGGTTCCGCTGGGCACTCGCCCGAGACTATGAACTGATCTTCGAGATGGACGCCGATTTCAGCCACGATCCGGCGCACCTGACGCAATTCCTCACCGCCGCCGAGTCGGGCGACTTCGTCCTCGGGTCACGCTACCTCGATGGCAAGGTGACCATCGTCAACTGGCCGATGTCGCGACTGATTTTGAGCTACGGCGCCAACATCTACGCCCGTTGGGTCACCGGGATGCGGCTCTGGGACGCCACCGGCGGCTTCAAGTGCTTTCACCGGCGCGTCCTCGAGGCCATCAACCTCGACGAAGTGCGGTCCAACGGGTACGCCTTTCAGATCGAGATGTCGTTCCGCGCGATGCGGAAGGGATTCAAGGCGGTCGAAATCCCGATTGTCTTCGCGGACCGGACAGAAGGGGAGAGCAAGATGTCGGGGCACATCATCCGCGAGGCAGTGCTGATGGTCTGGCGGCTGCGCTGGTGGACGCTCACGGGGCGCCTATGAAGTTCTGGAAGATGAGTGGGTCCGGGAACGACTTTGTCTTCGTGAACGGCATCGCCGACCCGTCAGCGGGACGGCAGGCGGTCGTCCCGGCCTTCGTCCGACAGTTGTGCGCCGCACACACTGGCGTCGGGGCGGATGGTGTTGCAGTTCTCCAAGTGTCTCCAGCACAAGACTTTAGCCTTGCTTATCTCAACCGAGACGGTAGCGTCGGAGAGCTTTGCGGCAACGCTTCGCTCTGTGCAGTCCGGCTCGGTGTCGAACTCGGCCTGGCAAAGTCCGACCACGTGTCGTTCGGCACGGGTGCCGGCGTCCTGAAAGGTCGGATCGTGGACGGTCGGCCAGAGGTGGACCTGCAGCCGCTGCAGGGGCTCCGCGCTGATGCCGGGATCTCGAAGCAGCCGGGCGAACACGAGCTGGGCTTCGTCGAGGCGGGGGTGCCACACCTCGTGATTCGCTCAGACGACGCGGCATCGGTCCTCTTGGCCGACAGGGGCCCGGAGCTGCGATTTCACTCGAGCCTGAGGGAGGGGGCCAACGTGAACTGGGTGTCCCCGGCGGACGGCGGACGCTGGCGAATGCGGACCTTCGAGCGCGGGGTCGAGGCCGAGACGCTGGCGTGCGGGACTGGCGCCGTGGCCTGTGCGGCGCTGCTCAAGGCCTGGGGTCGCTCCGGGGACGCCACCGACCTGATCACACGGTCTGGCCGGGTCCTGTCGGTTCGGCTCAGGGAAACCCCGGCAGGAACGGTCCCGACGCTCGCCGGGGAGGCGCGGATTGTCTTCGAGGCGGAGCTCCGCGAGCTCTAAGTGAGAAAGCCCTGTTTATCCCCATCTGTAGTGTACATAATACATATTATCTGTAGTTATCGACTCGCGGGGGATGGCCGGTCCAGCGTCGCTTCTGAATCAGCATCGGGCCACCACCACACTCCCCTAGCAATACCAAACGGGCCCAGCGTCGGTTGCCGGGCCCGTGAGCGCTCAAGCACCACGTGAGGTGCCTACGTGCGGGACGTTAGCTCCCCGAGCCTTAAGCGCGCTTCACCGGCGTGTCCGGAGTCTTCAGTAGCCGCAATCGCTTCATAAAGCGCCCTCGCGGCCGAAATGTTGCCCGCCAAGGCGTACAGCCGGGCGGCCTCCATCTGGAACTGCTCGCGCTCCTGACGGAACTGGGCCACCGCCGCCGCCCGTTCAAACTCGGCTGCCGCCTCGGCAGGCTTCCCTGCAGCCGCCTTGCCCGAGCCGAGCAACCCGATCACGCCAGCCCTGAGGTGCCTCGGCGCCTTGACCAAGGCGGTCTCGAGCCGCGCGATGCCCTCGTCCAGCTTCCCGTCCTCAAAATAGATCTGGGCCGACAGCAGGGCGGCCTGGGCACCGGCGGACGTCCCTGCGTAGCGAGTCATCACCTTATCGAACTCGACCTGCGCGAGCGGCGCGTTCCCCATCGAGTACGCCGACTCACCCGCCAGGAGTGCCTCGCCGGCCTTCGTCTCCCGGATCTCAGACGACCGCTTCGCCATCCACCATCCGCCCAGGCCAAGCGACACGGCGAGCACTCCAATCACGATTGGGCGCTGGTAGCGAACGAAGAACTCGACGAGGGACTCATCATCGTCGGGCGTGAACTGCGCTCGGGCGGCGGCTCCCGTCTTGGTCATGGCGTTCGTGTGTATGAGAGGGTGAGGGCGAAACGTAACCTCCCCCGCGCCAGCGGTGCACCCGCGTGGCGTTCGAAGTGCCCCCGGGCGGACTCGAACCGCCGGCCTGCGGTTTAGGAAACCGTCGCTCTATCCACCTGAGCTACGGGGGCGAGACCCTCAAATCTAATGCGCTCGTCCGAACGATTCGCCCTCGGCATACGTATCTCTACGACAGACTCCGTCCTTCACAATCATTGCTTCCGACCAGTCCGGCTATGCGCCTGTTCCATCATACTCGCGCGGCGGTCACCGCCGTAGGCCTTCCCTTCCTCGTGGTCCTGCTTGCCGGCTGCGACGCCGACACGGCGGCCGCGAACGGCAGCGCCCGACCCGATGGCCCTGGGGGTGCCGGCCAGATCACCCCGGTCGAGATCGCCACCGTCGAGCGGAGCCGCATTTCGCGCACGAGCGTCGTGGCCGGCCAGTTGGCGCCGATCCGCGTGGTCGGCGTGACGTCGCAGACACCCGGGGCACTGCTCTCGGTGACGGTCGAGGAGGGATCCCGGGTGCGCCGCGGCGACCTCTTGGCCGAGCTCGACTCCAGGGAGCTCCGGGCCCAGGTGCGCGCCGGCGAGGCGAGCGTTGCCTTGGCCCGCAGCATCGCCGAACGCTCCAGCACGATGTTCGACCAGAAGTTTGTGACCGCCGCCGAGTATGAGCGCGACCAGGCGGCGTTGGCCTTGGCCGAGGCATCCCTCGCCCAGCTCCAGACCCGGCTGGGGTTCACCAGGATCACCGCGCCGATTGACGGGGTCGTCACACAGCGCTTTGTCCAGACCGGCGACATCGTCGGCGGACAGACGCGGCTCTTCACGGTCGCCGACGCCAGCACCCTCGTGGCGCAACTCCCGGTGTCCGAACTCGAGGTGCCACTGCTCCGCGAGGGCTCCGACGTTCGCGTCACCGTGGACGCCCTGGGGACGACGATTCCCGGCCGGATCCGGCGCATCTTTCCCGCCGCCGACAGCGCCAACCGGCTCGTGCCGGTCGAGGTTGCCGTCGTCGGTGGCGCGGCCAGCGGACTGCGGCCGGGTTACACCGTTCGCGTGACCCTCCAGCTCGATGAACGCGAGGGCGCACTCGTGGTGCCGACGCGCGCGGTCGTCGGAGCCGCCGGAGCCCAGAGCGTCTATCTCATCCGCGATGGTCGCGCCGAGCGCCGGCGCGTCCGCGCCGGCAACGACCTCGACGGCCGCACCGAGATCTTCGAGGGCGTCGTCTTTGGCGACTCCGTCGTGACCGCGGGGAATGCGCTGATTCGCGACGGCGCCGCCGTTCGCATCGTCCAGCCGTTGGCCCCCGAGTTGCCGAACGCCGCGCGACCGGTCGCCGCCCCTGCCCCGGATGCCGGAGCCCGTCCATGAGCACGCCGCGCCGCGGAATCTCCAGTTGGGCGATCAGCCGGCCGATCGGCACGATCATGCTCACGAGCACGCTCCTCGTGCTCGGTGCCGTGTATGTCGGACGTCTCCCGGTGGACCTGCTGCCGCGGATCGTCTACCCCCAGATCCGCGTCAACATCAACAACGGCGGCGTCGAGCCGGTGGTCCTTGAGGAGACGATCGCCAAGCCCCTCGAGGCGGCCCTCTCGACGGTCGAGAATCTCGAGCGGCTCAACACGAACATCAACGAAGGGAGCGTCAGCATCACGCTCGACTTCGCCTACGGCACGAATATTGACATCGCGCTCCAGAACGCGGCGACAAATGTCGAGCGCGTCCGGTCGCGCCTCCCCACTGAGGCCTCGGCGCCGACGATCAGCAAGTCCGATCCGTCGCAGATGCAGATCTTCCAGATTGCCTTCTCGTCGAGTACGCGCGACCTCGTCTCGCTCCGCCAGTGGCTCGACCAGCGACTCCGGCCGCAGTTGCTCTCGGTGGAGGGCGTCGCGTCGGTGGACATCTCGGGCGGGCTCATCCGCGAGATCCAGGTCGAGCTCGACCCCGAGCGGCTCCGCGGCTTCGGCATCACGGTCCAGGACGTCCTTGGCTCGCTCGCCGGGGAGAACCAGAACATCGCCGGCGGACGCGTGATCGCGCCGGACCGGGAGATCGTCAGCCGGACCACGGGCCGCTTTACGCGCCTCGATGACATCCGGGGCGTCCTCCTGCAGAGCGCCGGCGGCGCACGGATCCCGTTGCGCGACGTGGCCGTCGTGCGGGACACGGCGCAGGACCAACGCTTCTGGGCGCGGCTCAATGGCACGCCGGCGGTGCGGATCGGCATCCAGAAGCAGCCCGAGGCCAACACGGTGGACGTCGTGGACCGAGTCCGGGCCGAGATCGCCCGGCTCGGCTCGTCGTCCTATATCCCGGCGGACATCCGGTACGAGGTGACGTTCGACCAGTCGGGCTTCATCCGCGACGCACTTTCGTCGGTGCGCAACTCGGCGCTGATCGGTGCGTTCCTCGCGATGATCGTGGTGTTGATCTTCCTCCGCTCGATCCGCAAGACGTTCATCATCGCCGTCTCGATCCCGTTGGCGATCCTGGCGACTTTCGTGATGATGGGCTTCAGCGGCCTGACCCTCAACATCATGTCGCTCGGCGGACTCGCCCTCGGCACGGGGCTGTTGCTCGACAACGCGATCGTGATGCTGGAGAACATCTACCGGCGGCGCGAGAAGGACGGCCTCGACCCCGAGGAGGGCGCCCACGCCGGCGCCGCCGAGGTCGCCACGGCGGTCGTCGCCGCCACGTCCACCAACCTCGCCTCGGTCGCGCCCTTCCTTCTCATCGTCGGGCTCGCCGCGCTGATCTTCCGCGAGCTGATCCTGACGATCTCGTTCGCGATTCTCGCCTCGCTGCCCCTCGCGCTGACCCTGGTGCCGATGCTCGCCGCACAGCTTGGCAAGGTGCGCTTCACCAGCGGGCTCGAACGCAGTCGCCCCCTGGTCGCCTTTGACCGCTGGTTTGAGCGGCTTACGGCGCGGTACCGCAACGGCGCCGCGTGGGCGGTGCGCAACAAGACCGTTGTCTTCGTCACGGTGCTGCTGGTCGCCGCCGGCCTGGCCTCGCAGATGAAGCGGATTCCCACCGAGTTCCTCCCCCAGGTGGACGATGGCTCGGTGGGGGCATTCATTCGCCTGCCACCCGGCGCCACGCCCGCCCAGTCGAACCGACTGACACACGAGGTCGAGGCGATGGTGCGGACGATGCCGCACGTGCGCACGGTCTTCGCGACCGCCGGCGGGTTTCTCTTCGGCGGCACGTCGGCGGCCAATGCCGGTCGCGGATCGCTTGACATCCTCCTGACGCCGGCATCGGAGCGCTCGATGACGGCCGACGCGTGGGTGCGGACGCTGCAGGACAGCATCAACGCCCGCGGCTTTGCCGGCGCCCGTATCGGCGTCCGCCCGCCGCGCATTCGCGGACTCCGCACGTCGAGCAGCGGCGAGGACGTGTCCATTGCCATCGTCGGGGACGAGCTTCCGGTGCTGCAGGAGATCGGGCAGGCGCTCAGTCGCCGCCTCCAGGGGATTCCGGGGCTCGAGAACTTCCAGAACCCGCAGGATGAGGGCAGCCCGCTCCTCTCGATCGAGCTGGACCGCGAGCGGGCCCGCGCCCGCGGCCTCAACGTCGCGCAGGTCGGCCAGACGGTCCGGACCGCGCTCGACGGCACGATCGCGACCCGGTACGCCGAGGGCAACTTCGAGTACGACGTGCGCGTCTTCTTTCCGCGCAATCGGTACAACAGCGTCGCCGACCTTTCGGACATCCCGCTGTTCCCCGGGCGTGGCGCCGGTCCGGTGCGTCTCGGCGACGTCGCCACGGTCCGGATGGCGCTCGGCCCAACCGGGATCAACCGTGTCAACCAGAATCGCCAGATCCAGATCAACGGCGACGTGATCACCGACGTGGCCACCGTCGGCAGCGTCACCGATTCGATCCGCGCCCGCCTGATCGGGTTCGAGGTCCCCGACGGCTACGGCGTGATCGTCGGCGGCGAGCAGGAGGCGATTGACGAAAGCAACCGCCAACTGCTCCTGGTCATCGCGCTGGCGGTCTTCCTCGTCTTCGTCGTGCTCGCCGTGCAGTATGAGAGCCTGCTCAACCCGCTCGTCATCCTGACGTCCATCCCGTTGGGAATGATGGGCGTAGTCGCCATCCTGCTCATCACCGGCACGCCGTTCAGCGCACCAGTGATCCTCGGGATGGTGCTCCTTGCCGGGATCGTGGTGAATAATTCGATCCTGCTGGTGCAATTCGCCGAGAACTTCCGGCGGGAGCCGGGAACCGATATCGTCGAAGCAATCCTCGCTGCCGGCACGGCGCGCATCCGCCCGATCATGATGACGACCATCACGTCGCTGGTCGGCACGCTCCCGCTGGCGCTGGGCCTGGGCGACGGCGGGGAGCTGATGCGGCCGCTGGCAATCGCGGTCGCCGGGGGGCTGATCGGCTCGACCGCCTTCACGCTTTTTGTCGTGCCGTGCGCCTATCTCATCGTCCACGCCATCGGCGATCGCGTGCAGGCATTTCTCTTCACCCGCCGCGACGCGGTGCCGGTCACGACCGGAAGCCGTGTGCCCCAATGAGCGGGACGAACCGCATCGCGTCGAGCGTCGTCCGCTCGTAGCCGTCGACGGTCCGCCGGATCCGCAGGAGCTTCTGCTCCTCTCGGTCGCCCACCGGGATCAGCAGCTGTCCGCCGATCGCCAGCTGGTCGAGCAAGGGCTGCGGCACGTCGGGTGAGGCCGCGCCGACAAGGATCGCGTCGAACGGTGCGTACTCCGGCCAGCCAAGCGTGCCGTCGCCGACGCGCTGGATGACCTGGTCGATCGCGCAACCCCGTAGGTTGTCCCGCGCCTGCTCGGCCAACGCGGCGATCCGCTCGATGCTGAACACCTGCGCCGCCAGCTTCGTCAGCAATGCGCTCTGGAAGCCCGAGCCCGTCCCGATCTCGAGGACGCGCTCCTTCCCCGTCAGGGCGAGCGTCTCGAGGTAGCGCGCGTGGACCCACGGCTGGCTGATCGTCTGGCCCTGCCCAATCGGCAACGGAGTGTCCTCGTACGCCCGGTGGCGCACGCCGGTCGGCACGAACAGGTGGCGCGGGACCTCGTCGAACGCCTTGAGCACGGCGAGATCGCGGATGCCTTTCCGCTGCAACTCCTCGATCAGCCGGCGCCGCGAGCCGCCGAACTCGCGGACTACAGCGGACGCCACCAGCGCTCCGCATCGGTGAGCCGGTCGCGCGCCGTGAGGTCGAGGTGCAGCGGCGTCA
Organism: Gemmatimonadaceae bacterium; assembly: GCA_040901985.1. Classification (GTDB taxonomy): domain Bacteria; phylum Gemmatimonadota; class Gemmatimonadetes; order Gemmatimonadales; family Gemmatimonadaceae; genus Pseudogemmatithrix. The sequence continues at coordinate 36,797 of JBBDYC010000006.1, read as the reverse complement.
GCGAGACGTAGCCGTCCTTCACCGCGCGAAAGTCCGAGTCCTCGGTGCCGCTCCAGGCCACCGAGCCGCCACCGATCCAGAAGATCTCGCGGCCCCAGGGATCCTTCATCGGGGTGAGCGAGTCGGAGAAGACCCGCCGTCCGAGGCGCGTCAACTTGACGCCCTTCACCTCGGCCGCCGGGATCGCCGGGATATTCACGTTGAGCAGCGTGTCGGCGGGAAATGTCGGCAACGACGTCAGGTGCGCGAGCAGTCGCGTCAGCGTCCCCACGTGTTCCGTGAGCAGCGCGTCGTCCGACCGCGAGACCCGGCCGGCGAACGAGACGGCCACGCTCGGCACCCCGAGTGCCAGGCCTTCCATCGCCGCGGCGACAGTGCCCGAATAGAGCACGTCCTCACCCATGTTCGGCCCGTGGTTGATCCCGCTCAGCACGAAGTCGGGCCGTTCCGGCAGGAGCGCCTCGATTGCCAGCATCACGCAGTCGGTCGGCGTCCCGTCCACCTGCCAACGCCGCTCCCCGAGCTGGATCGGGCGGAGCGGATGGTGCAGCGTGAGCGAATGGCTCGTCGCGCTCTGCTCGCGGTCCGGCGCGACCACCCACACCTCGCCAAGCGGGCCGGCGGCGCGTTCAAGGCAGTCGAGCCCTCGGGCGAGGATCCCATCGTCGTTGCTGCACAGCAGGCGCATCAGCGGTCCGTCCGGTCGAGGATCTCGAGGAGCCCCTGCAGTTCCTTCTCCAGCAGCTGCACCGTCTCGACGTCGAGTCCCGACCGCGCCGCGGGCCTCACCCCGCCCGAGCGTCGGTGGTCGTCCACCTTCTGGCGCGCGCCCTCGATGGTGTACTTCTCGGTGTACAGCAGGTGCTTCACCAGCATCACCAGCTCCACCTCGCGCCGCGTATAGACGCGGTTCCCCGACCGGTTCTTCGACGGATTGAGGAACTTGAACTGGCTCTCCCAGTAGCGGAGGACGTGCGGCTTGAGCTCCGTGAGCTCGCAGACGTCACCGATCGAGAAGAATTCGCGCACTGGTTCCGCAGGTGCCGGCATCAGTCGCGCTCCCCCTTGAGGTCCCGGGTCATCAGTTCCACCAGCGCCCAGCGTGCCGGTTGCCGTTCGAACAGTACGCGATGCACCGCGCTGACGATCGGCATCTCCACCTCGTGCTTGGCCGCCAGCAGCTTCGCCGACTCCGTCGTCGTCACCCCCTCGGCGACCGTCTCGCGCCCCTGCAGCACTTCGGAGAGCGCGGCGCCACGGCCGATCTCGATCCCCACGGAGCGGTTTCGCGACAGCGATCCGGTGCAGGTCAGCACGAGGTCGCCGACGCCGGCGAGGCCGGCAAAGGTGGTCGCGTCGGCGCCCATCCTCACGCCAAGCCGTGTCATCTCGGCAAGGCCGCGGGTGATCAGCGCCGCGCGCGCATTGAACCCGAGGTTGAGACCGTCCGAAATGCCGGTCGCCACCGCCATCACATTCTTGAGCGCGCCGCCGAGTTCGACGCCCGTGACGTCGCCCTGCGTATAGACCCGGAACGCCGACGTGCTCAGCACCTGCTGGGTCAGTCGCGCCGCCGCTTCGTCGGTGGACGCGGCGACAATCGCTGTTGGCAGATGGTTCGCGACCTCAAGCGCGAAGCTCGGTCCGCTCAGCGCCACGATCGGGTGTCCGGGAATCTCCTCGCCCACGACGTCGGTCATCAGCCCCAGCCGTTCCCGATCGATTCCCTTGGTCGCCACGACCAGCGGGATATCGGCCCCCACGTGGCGCTTGGCCGACGCCGCCACCGCGCGCAGCACGTGCGACGGCGCGACGAAGAAGGCCAGCTCCGCGCCTTCGAGCGCCTTCTCGATCGCGTTCGTCGCCCGGAGCGCGGCGTGCAGCGGGACGCCGGCGAGAAAGCGGCGGTTCTCCGACGACCCATTGATGGACTCGGCGACGTCGGGCTCGAATGCCCAGAGCACCGCCTCGTGCTCGTTTTCCGAAAGCAAGTTCGCCAGCGCCGTGCCCCACGCGCCGGCTCCGATGATCGCAATCCTCACTGCACCCCTCCTTGGGTCCGACGGAAGGTCCGCGGTTCGGTTCCGGCGCGCAACCGGCTGATATTCGCGCGGTGCGACCAGGTGACGAACGCCGCCACGAGCGTCGCCACCGCGACGACCGGCGAGAGCGGACCACCCAGGACAACAAGCGCGAGCGGAATTGTCCACGCCGCCAGGAGCGACGCGAGCGAGACGAAGCCGGTGACCGCCGCGGCGACGGCGAAGACAACCACCGCCGCGCCCACCGCGATCGGCGCCAGGGCGGCGAAGACGCCGGCGCCGGTGGCGACACCCTTCCCGCCCCCCTTCCAGAGGAGGAAGATCGGCTTGGCGTGTCCGAAAATCGCTGCCAGACCGATTGCCAGTGACCACCAGAGTGGCGCGCGCGGATCCACCACCAGCGTCCCCTCGAGCATTCCTGGCAGCAACAGCACCGGGAGGGCGCCCTTCAGCCCGTCGAACAGCAACACCACGGCCGCCGGCGCGGCGCCGAGATTCCGGTAGACGTTCGTCGCACCGAGGTTCCCCGACCCGACCGTCCGCAGGTCCACCCCCCGCAGCAACCGGCCGGCCAGATACGCGGTCGGGATGGATCCGACGAGATACCCGATCAGCACCGCGAGGGCCGGATGCACGCGTCCGGCCTCAGTTCCGCGCGCCCTTCGAGCGCATCAGCACGCGAAGCGGATTGCCGTGAAAGCCCCACTTCTCGCGGAAGCCGTTGTGGAGGTACCGCACATAGTGCTCCTGGACGAGGTCGGGGTGGTTGCCGAACACGGCGATCGCTGGCGGTGCGGTCTCGACCTGCGTGGCATAGATGAGCTTCACCTCGCGGCCGGCCGCCTGCGGCGGCTGCCGCCGCGCCAGCAGTTCGCCCAGCACGTCGTTCACCTCCGACGTCGTGATCCGCTTGGAGCGCTCGGCCTCGACCTTGAGGATCTCGTCGAGCACCCGCGTCACGCGCTGGCCGGTGATGGCCGACGTGAAGATGAACGGCACGAACTTCAGGTACGGCGCCTTGTCCACGCACTCCGTCTGGAACTTGGCCGACGTCTTGTCGTCCTTCTCCTTCAGGTCCCACTTGTTGACGATGATGATCATCCCCCGACCCGCCTCCCAAGCGAGCGTGGCGATCTTCAGGTCCTGATTGTGCAGGCCCTCGACGGCGTCAATCATCAGCAGGCAGATGTCCGACCGGTCAATGGCCCGCCGCGTGCGCAGCGACGAGTAGAACTCCACGCCGTCGTCAATCTTCGACTGCCGCCGGAGGCCCGCGGTATCCACGAAGATGAACGGACGACCGTGGTAATTGAACGGCGTGTCAATGGCGTCGCGCGTGGTGCCGGCGATCTCGCTCACGACCAGCCGCTCCTCGCCGAGCAGGCGGTTGATGAACGACGACTTGCCAACGTTTGGCCGGCCGATCACCGCCACGCGCAGCGCCGCCGCGTCTTCCCCCCCGGCCACTTCGGGGAGCATTGACACGACCACGTCGAGCAGGTCGCCGGAGTTCTTGCCATTGGCCGCCGAGACGGGAATCGGGTCCCCCGCGCCGAGGTTGAAGAACTCGTAGAAGTCGGTCTTGGCGGGATCGTCCACCTTGTTCGCCACGAGGACCCACGGCTTCCGGGAGTGCCGGAGGAGGTCCACGATGCGCGCGTCGCTCGGATGGAGCCCGGCCTGCGCGTCCACCGTGAGCAGCATCAGGTCCGCCTCGGCAATCGCTTCCCTCACCTGGTTGCGGATCGCGACATCCATCGGGAGGTCGGAGTCCTCGATCAGGCCACCGGTGTCCACCAACCAAAACGCTCGGCCCTGCCACTCGCAGCGGGCAAAGTGGCGGTCGCGCGTGGTGCCCGCCTCCTCGCTCACGATTGCCGTGTTGTCGCCGATCAGGCGGTTGAAGAGCGCTGACTTGCCGACATTCGGTCGGCCGACGAGCGCGACGACGGGCATCTCGCTCATCGTGCCCCCGCCCCGGCGACCGCGCCTTCCCGCTCGAGCGCGTCAATGAAATCGTACGACGGATACACCGGCATCGGCATCGCCTCTCGGACCGCCACAAACGTCTCGTCGTCGAGGAAGATCCCCGCGTCGTTGATCGTCTCGGCCGGGATCAGCGCGAGGTCGAGGTCCGCGCGGTCGCTGAGCGCCGCTCGGATATCCGCGCCGACCAGCAGCCCGGCCGTGGTGACCGTCGGCCCGAAGAGCGAGTTCGTCATTGGGATCACCTCGAACCGCGCACCGGTCTGCGCCTCCAGCGGCGCGATGAACTCGGGCATCAGCGCCACCATCGCCGACCCGGTCACGACCCCGATGCGGCGGCCGTCGAGACGCGGCAGGCGGCCCACGCCCGCCTTCAGCCGCTCGCGGAGGGAGGTGATGGCGCCGACCCCGTTCTCGATCTGCGCGAACTCGCCATAGTGCGCCGCGCCCGGCAGTTCCCGTTCCGCCAGGAGGTAGAGCTCATCCGACCCGAAGACCCAAGGCTCCCCACGCGCGCGCGCCGCGCGCGCGGCCCAGCGCTCCGCCGCGTCGAGAATTGCGCCGGCGTGCGCGTGGTCCATCGACTTCCCGGTGTACAGGTGCGAGAACTGCGTGAGTCCCACCGGCACCAGCGCCACCGACAGGCACCCCTCGCCGAAGTCGTAGAGGTCGCGCAACGATTGCTCCAGGACGTCGCCGTCATTGAGGCCCGGCACCACGACCATCTGCCCGTGGAACTGGATCCCGCCGGCGACGAGGCGCGTCAGTTGCTCGACGATGTTCGGGACGCGCGGGTTGTTCAGCAGAACCTTCCGCGCCTCCCACGGGGTCGCGTGCACGGACACGTAGAGCGGCGAAAGCCGGTACTCAAGAATCCGGGCGATGTCGCGCTCCTTGAGGTTCGAGAGCGTCGCGAAGTTCCCGTACGCGAACGAGAGCCGGTAGTCGTCGTCGCGGATGTAGAGGTTCTTGCGGAGCCCCTTGGGCAGTCCTTCGATGAAGCAGAACTCGCAGCGGTTGGCGCATCGGCGCACGTTGGGCGGTTCGAGCTCAATCCCCATCGGCTCCCCGCCGTCACGCTCGATCTCGAAGACCACGTGCTCACCACCGGCGAGCCGCGCCTCGAGTTCGAAGGCGTCCACCGCCGTCAGGAACTCCCAGTCCAGGAAGTCATCGAGCGCCCTCCCGTCCACGCTGAGCAGCTCCGCGCCCGGGGTGAGCCCCAGTTCGGCGGCGATGCTGTCGGGCTGAACCTTGAGGACGCGGACCATCGGCGGGGGCGGGGGGCGGCTGAATCGGGACAAAAAAAGCCGCGCGCGGCGGTTCACTCAGTATATCACCAGAGTGGACCGAAAGCAATGCGCGACAGTCAGTTGCGCGCGGCGTCCCTCGCGGCATCGGCAATCTCGCGACGCGGCCGACCGGTGGCCGCGGCGGCGCGGCTCACATCGTCGAACTCGGGCTTCGACCGCGTGGTGCCGTCTGGGAGCGTGACCACCTTCACGGCGATGCGCTGGCCGAGGACCGTGACCTCCCGTTGCGTGCGTGGGAGCGCGGTGCGCCGGACCTCCTGGCGACGGACGCCGATGGTTGTGCTCTCGCGCAGCAGGAGCGCCTCAAGGCGCGCTGCCTCGGCGGCGGCGCAGAGGACCTCGATCCGCAGACCCGGGCGGCCCTTCTTCATCAGGGTCTGCAGAAGCGTGACGTCGAGGGCGCCGGCGTCCCGCAGGAGATCGGCGACGGCGGCAATCTCCTCCCCAGTGGAGTCGTCGAGGTCGGCGGCGAGGACGGTCAGCAGCTCTGTCGCCCCGCCTGCGATGGCGTCCGCCTCGGTATCGGCGAGTACGATCCGCAACGCATTGGCGCGATCCTTGAAGTCCTTCGTTCCCGCCCCGAATCCACTCGCGCGCGGCGTGTAGAGGGCGGGCGGCGCGCCCGAGCTGAGGACGCGCGCGAGCGCCGCCCCGGTGGGCGTGACGAGTTCGCCCGATCCGTCTGGGCCCGGGCGCACCGCGAGTCCCTCGAGCAGCCGGAGCGTGGCGGCAGTCGGCACGGCCATCCGCCCGTGCGCGCTGTCCACGAAGCCGTCGCCGAGCGAGATCGGTCCGCAATGGACCCGCGCCACGCCAAGCCTCTCGAGCCCCCAGATCGTGCCGACGATGTCGAGGATCGCATCCACGCTCCCGACCTCGTGGAGGTGCACCTTCTCGATGGTCGTGCCGTGGATGGCCGCCTCGCATTCGGTGATCAGCGTGAAGCACCGCATCGCCTGCTGCCTCACGCTGTCGGGCGCGGGTGTCGCCTCGACAATCGTCCTGATCTGCCTGAGGTGGCGCCCGTGCGGCTGCGGTGGAATGGCAAAGTCCACCTTGCGGCAGGCGATCTGTCCGCGCGAGACCGTGGTGATCTCGACGCCCACGCCTTCGATGCCGAGGGACTTCGGCAGGTCGCGGATGAACGACTCGTCGAGACCGGCGTCGAGGAGCGCGCCGAGGCACATATCGCCGGCAATGCCGGAGAAGGGGTCGAGGATGGCGATGCGCATCACCAACGATAACTCGCGCCAGATCCCGTGTTGAACACCACGACCTCCGCGTCCGCCTTCAGCCGCCCCTTCGCCACCAGCTGCCGCGTGGCCTCGAGCGCGCACCCGCCCTCCGGCGCCGCGTCTATCCCGCACGTCGACCCGAGCAGGAACGTGCCGGAGCGGATCGCCTCCTCGCTCACCGCCTCGGCGTCGCCTGCGCTCTCGCGCAGTGTCCGCAGCGTGAGCCGGTCGCCGAACGGGCCAGGCACGCGCAGGCCGCTCGCGTGCGTCTCCGGCGCCTCCCACGGCGTGGCCTTCTGCGCGCCGGCGAGGAACGCCCGCACGAGCGGCGCGCACCCCGCGGCCTGGGCGATGATCATCCGCGGCTTCGCGCTCCCCTTGGGCAACCATCCCCACTCCAGCATCTCGCCAATCGCCTTCCAGATGCCGATCGTCCCCTCCCCGCCGCCGGTCGGATACACAATCGCATCGGGCAGTCGCCAGCCGAGCTGCTCGGCCACCTCGTACCCCATCGTCTTCATTCCTTCCACGCGGTACGGCTCACGCACCGTCGCCACGTTGAAGAAGCCGCTCTCCTTGGCAAAGGCCATCGTCGCCTTGCCCGCGTCACCGATGTGGCCATCCAGCAACTCGAGTTCCGCGCCGAAGGC
>JBBDYC010000006.1:0-29561 GCA_040901985.1 Gemmatimonadaceae bacterium | reverse complement strand
GGCGCGGATGGACCCGAGGATCGGCGGTGGAGTGGTCTGCGGCGCGAAGATCCGGCACGGCAACGCGGCGGCGGCGGCGTACGCGGCAAGGGCAATCCCCGCATTCCCCGCCGTCGGCACGCAGACACCCGGGAGGCGGAGCGCCTTGGCGCGCGTGACCGCCATCATCAGGCCGCGGGCCTTGAAGCTCGCGGTCGGGTTCAGCCCCTCGTCCTTCACCCAGAGCCGCCGAACGCCCAACGCGCGCGCAAGGTGGGGCAGCTCGAGCATCGGCGTGGCGCCCTCGCCGAGCGACACGCGCGATTCGCCTTTGGCGAGCGGCAGCGCCGCTCCGTAGCGCCAGAGACTGGCCTCCCCCGTGATCAACTTCCGGGGCACGGGCTTGGGATACCGGACGAGCAACGGTTGGCCGCAATCCGGGCAGAGCGAGGCCAATAGCGCGCCGTTGGGCTGCACGTAGCTGCAAGCGCTGCAATGGAGGGACCAGATCATGACTGCTGGTGTGAGGTGTGAGGTGTGAGGTGTGATGTGAGGTGGAAGGTAACTGCCTACTCCGACGAGTTCCTCTCCGGCGGCGGATCGGCTGGCGGTACCGCGACGTTGAGGGACTCCAGCACCTTGCGTGCGCCCGCCTCACTGAACCCCTCGACGGCAGCGATCTGCTCGAGCGTTGCTTCGCGCACGCCTTGTAGCGAGCCGAATGCCGTCAGCAGGGCGCGGCGCTTCACGGGGCCGATCCCGGGGATCCTCAGGAGCTCGCTCGTCACCGTCCGCATTGTCCGGCGCTTGCGGTTGTAAGTCACGGCGGTGCGATGAGCCTCGTCGCGGAGCTGCTGGAGGAGCCGGAGGGCCGGCGAGCGCCGCGGGAGGCGGAGGGAGTCACGGCGGCCACGGACGAAGATCTCCTCGTCGCGCTTGGCGAGGCCGATCAGGGGCAAGGCGCCGAGGGCGAGTTCCTGCAATGCCTCGTCGGCGGCGCTGAGTTGGCCCTTGCCGCCGTCCACCACGATGAGATCCGGAAGCTGCCGCTTCTCGTCGAGGCGGCGGCGGAAGTACCGACCCACCACCTCGCGCATGGATTGAAAGTCGTCCGGCCCCGCCGCCGCGTCCACGCTCTTCACCCGCATCGTCCGGTACTCGGCCCGGCGCGGACGGCCATTCTCGAACCAGACGATTCCGCCGACGCTGTCCTTGCCCTGTGCGGTGGAGTTGTCAAAGCAGACGATCGAGCGCGGCAGCTTCTCCAGGCCAAGCTCACGCCCGAGCTCATAGACCGGGTCCGCCGCCCGCTCGTCCGTCTCCTGCTCGGCGAGCTTGAACTCCTCGAGCAGGTGGCGGGCGTTCTGCTCGGCAAGGTCGAGCAACTCTCGCTTTGGGCCACGCTGCGGGATCCGGATCTGGGCCGCCCCGGCCAGCGCCTCCTCGAAAAGCGTGCGATCCTCGAAGTCGAACGGCAACAGGAGATCGCGCGCCCGGTCGGCTGCCTTCAGGTAACTGCTGACGAGGTACATCGAGAGCACGGCGCCATCCGGCGCGCCCTCGACACCCTCGAGGAACCGATGCTCCCGCGCAACGAGTTTCCCGGCACGGATCCGGAGCAGCACGCCCACCGCGTCATCGCCATCGCGCGCGTAGCCAATCACGTCACGATCGCCGCCCGCCACCTCCAACACCACCGTCGGCTCATCCATCCGCAGCAGCCCGCCGATTGCGTCACGCAGTCTGGCGGCCTCCTCGTAGTCGAGCGCCTCCGCCGCCGCGTCCATCCGCGCGCGCACGCGGCGCACCACCTCATCGGTCCGGCCGTCGAGGAAGATCACCACCTCGTCCGTCATCGCCCGGTAGTCCGCCGCCGACTGCAGCCCCACGCACGGCGCCTTGCAGCGGCCGATGTGATAGTCGAGGCAGGCGCGCTCGGGCATCTCCCGCGGCATATCGTACCGGCACGAGCGCACCGTGAAGATCCGCTTCACCACGTCGAGCGACCGGCGCATCGCACTCACGTCGGTGTATGGGCCGAAGTACCGCGCGCCGTCGCCCTGCACCCGCCGCGTCACGAAGACCCGCGGGTACGGCTCCTGCACGGTGACCTTGATGTACGGATACGTCTTGTCGTCCCGCAGCATCACGTTGTACTTCGGCCGATGCTCCTTGATCAGGTTCGCCTCGAGGATCAGCGCGTGCGCCTCGCTCGGCACGACAATCGTCTCCACGTCGGCGATCCGCTCAACGAGTCGGCGCGTCTTGGGGTCCTCGGGATGGTCGCTGGCGAAGTAGCTCCGAGCGCGTGGGCGGAGCCGGTTGGCCTTCCCGACATAGAGCACCTCCCCCGCCGCGTCCTTCCAGAGGTAGACCCCTGGCGTGTCCGGCAGGTGCGCCAGTTTCCGCGCGACCCGCTCAGGCGCGTCGGGCACGGTCCGCTCCGAGCGCTCGCGTCAGGCCGAGATAGGTCGCACCGAACGCTGGCACGACGATGAGCGCGACGACCAGGGGCGCCTGTCCGCTCACCAGGCGCGTCGCGGCGACGCCGACAACACCGGCTCCGACCGCCGCCATCCAGAGTCGTACCCGGAGCGCGCCCCCGACCGCCACCGCGCCGATCCGCCGGTGCAGCGCACGGCGCAGCAGCCCAAACTCCACCCACGCCGCCACCCCCGACGCGGCGGTGAGCGCGGCCACGCCCCACCGTGCGTCCACGGCGAGCCAGCGCGGCAGCCAGAGCGCGGCAACGGCACCAAGCACACCGCCCAGCGTCACGCGCACCACGGCGAACCGAAACGGCGTCCGCGTGTCGCGCAGCGCAAAGAGCGCCGACGAGTACAGCCGCCCCATCGTCCCCGCGAGCAGGCCGACGGCGGAGCCGGCGAGCGCCCCCCAGACCCACTGCGTGTCACTCCGCGTGAAGGCGCCGCCCTCGTACAGTCCGCCGGCGAGCACGCCGCCGAGCAACGCCAGCGCCACCGCCGACGGGATGACGAAGTAGGCAATCCGCTGGAGGCCGCTCGCGAGCCGCGCCCGCAGCGCCTCGCCAATCTCGCCCTCGCTCCCCTGCGCAGCCGACATCGTCGGCAGCTCGGCCGCCGAGATGGACATCCCGAACACCGACACCGGGAGCATCGAGATCGCCTGCGCGTAGCCGAGGGTGGCCATCGCCCCCGCCCCGATGAGCGACGCGATCAACGCATCCACGTATGCACTCACCTGCACGACGCCGCGCGTCGCGACCGCCGGCCCGAAGTTGCGGACCACCTCGCGGACGTGCGGCGCCGCGTCGCCGGCGCTCAGGCGGAGCCCGCGCTCGATCCGCAGCACCGTTGGCACCTGGATGGCGAACTGGAGGAAACTCCCCACGACGCTCGCCCCCGCCACGATGACCACCAGCGCCGCCATCTCCTGCTTCGGGCCGGCGACCACGAGCGCCGCGATGATCGCCACGTTCCAGAGGACCGGCGATGCATACGACAGGAAGAACCGTCGGTGCGTGTTGAGCACGCCAAGGCACCACGCCGAGAGCACGAGGAGTCCGAGTCCGGGGAAGATGATCCGGACGAGGAGCACGGTCAGCTCGCGCGTGTCGTCGGCAAACCCCATCGCGATGACCGCCACGAGCCAGGGGGCGAGGAGCACGCCGAGCAGCACCACCACCGACACCAGCGTGGCGAGGAGCGCCAGGACGGCTCCCGCCACGCGCCCGGCCTCCTCGCGCCGCCCCTCGGCGAGCAAGCGCGCATACACGGGGATGAACGAGGCCGACAGCGACCCCTCGCCGAAGAGATTCTGCAGCAGGTTCGGGATGCGGAACGCCGCGGCGAGCGCGTCGGCGGCGAGGCCGCTGCCCAGGAAGTGCGCGCTGACGCGCTGTCGGACGAGGCCGAAGATGCGGCTGAGCACGATGCCCGCCGCCACGAAGCGCGCGCCGCCGGGAGTCATCAGCCGCCGACCAGCGACCCCGCGTGCATCGCCGCCCCCGCCTTGAGTTGCGCCAGCAGCAGTTCGCCGTGTCGCGCCAACAGCGGCACCGGATTCAACCGTCGCTCCTGCTTCTGTCCCTCCGGCATCAACGCCGCCCGCACCGACGCGAGGTCGTTCACCGCCTCCCCCGCCCGTGCCCGCGACGCCGCGCGCAGCCGCCGTTCGAGTCGGTCCACGCGATGCAGCAACTGATGGCGCGCGCCCTCCACGACCCGCTCGGGCACGAGATGGTCGAGCGCCGCCGCCTCGGCGCCGAGCGCGCCAAGGCGCGTGGCCAGGTCCTCGCGCAGCCCATCGATCGCCGCGCGGATCCCCGCCGGCATCGCCCGGTCGCCCACCTTCTTCTCGGCCTCGTGCGGATGCCGGATGTCGTCGAGCACCATGCCAAGCCGCCCCAGCCGGCGGTCCACGCCTGGCTCGACGATTGTCGCCGCCCAGCGTGGCACGGCGAGCGGCACGTCCACCCCAAGCGCCTCGGCTACCGCGCCCACCTGCGCGAAGTACGCGATTTCGCCCGGACCCGCGACGTACGCGACCGTCGGCAGGATCCGCCGCTCGACCACCGGCCGCAGCAGCACGTTGGCCGAGAGCACGGAGTCCGCGCGCTCCGCCACCTCCGCCGCCTGGGAGATCGGGATCCGCTCCTTGGCGCCGGCCACGCTGCGGAACACCAGGGAAAGCCGCGGGACCCGCGGCACCTGCGCGCGGAAGCCGGCGCGCTCGATTGCCACCATCCGCAGGGCCACCGCCTCATCCACCACCGACGCGCGACGCAGGGCATCCACCAGCGTCGGACGCGCGGCGGCGCGGGTGGCGGGGTGCCAGGCGTCGAGTACCGCAATCCCGTGCGGTTCGAGGAGCGCGCGCAGGAACCGCACGTACGCCCCGCCAATCGTCGCGTCGGGCTGGTAGGCGGCGCGCAGCGCCTCGAGGACGCCGGCGTGCGGCGCCGAGCCGGCGGCGGCGACCAGCTGCTCGAACTGCTCCGCGGTATCGCCGAGCGGCATCTCCGCCATCACCACGCCCTCGGTGCCGAGCCGCGGAATCGTCAGGCGCCGCACGCCGCCCTCCACCGCCACCGCCGTCCACGATGCCTCGGCGAAGTCCGCATCGTCGGTCGCCGCCCAGAAGACCGGTGCCGTGGGAATCCCGGTGTCGCGCTCAATGCGGTCGGCGAGCGTGAGCGCGGAGATTGCCTTGAGCAGCGTGTACGACGGCCCGCCGAACAGGCCTGGCTGCTGACCCGTCGTGACAACAATCCCGTTGGCCTCGGCCACGCGTTCGAGCCGCTCGGCCGCGGCGCCGCCGGGGTCAAGCGCCGGACGCAGGCCGGCGAGCCAGCGGCTGCCGCTGAACTCCGCGCGCACCCGCTCGGCGGTCGCCTTCCACGCCGCGGCGCCCTGCGGCCGCGGCGCGTACCACTCCTCCGGCGCCGTGCCCTCCTGCGCCGCCCGCGAGAGCGGCGAGCCACCCAACGCCTCGGTGACCAGACGGGGATTGCCCATCAGCGCTTCCCGCCGACGGCGGCCCAACATCGAAGGACGGTGCGGATCACTTGGCGCCGGTCACTTGTGATAGGGTTCGCCGCGCGTGATGCTGCCTGCGCGGTAGAGCTGTTCCGCCAACACCAGTCGCGCCAGCTCGTGCGGCAGCGTCCACGGGGCGAGCGTCAATCGGCGATGCGACCGCTGCCGGACCTCGGCGCCGATTCCGTGCGCCCCACCGATGACGAACGCTATGTCCTGCGCGGCCTCACGTCGGCCCTGCAGCCAGCCGGCGAACGCCGCCGAATCCATCGCCTCGCCGCCCGGATCGCACAGGACGAGCCGCGCCGGCGCCGGCAGGCTCGCGAGGAGCCGCTCGCCTTCCTTGCGCATCACCGCCTCCGGCGACGCCGAGCGCCCCGACTCCGCCTTCACTTCCACCACCTCGAGCGGCCAAAAGCGTGCCGCCCGCGCCTCATACTCGCGAATGGCCGCCGCGAGCGCCGCATCGCGCGGCTTCCCCACGACGGCCACCCAGACCCTCATCGTCGCGCCCCGGCTCGACGCACCCTGGCGACGGATCGATCCTCAGGCGTAGATGCCCCGCAACCGGTGCACGGTCGCCACGCGGCTGATCGCCACCATGTACGCGGCAGTCCGCATGTTGACCTTATGCTGCTGGGCGAGCTTCAGCACGTCCCGGAAGCTGTTCACCATGATGTTCCGGAGGCGCTCATTCACCGTCGCCTCGTCCCAGTAGTAGCCGCCGCGGTTCTGCACCCACTCGAAGTACGAGACCGTCACGCCACCGGCGTTGGCGAGGATGTCCGGCACCACGAAGATCCCCTTCTCGTCGAGGATCGCGTCGGCCGCCGCGGTCGTCGGCCCGTTGGCACCCTCGCAGATCACCTTGGCGCGCATCTTCTTGGCGTTCTTGGTGGTGATCACGTTCTCCAGCGCGGCCGGCACCAGCACGTCCACCTCGAGTTCGAGCAGCTGAGCGTTGGTGATCGTCTCCGCCTTCGCGTAGCCCTCCAGCGACCGATGCTTCTTCACGTAGGCGATCGCGTCGTCCACGTCGAGTCCCTTCGGGTTGTGGTAGCCGCCGGTGCGATCGCTGATCGCCACCACCTTGCAGCCGGCGCCGGAGAGCAGCTGCGCGGTGACCGACCCCACGTTGCCGAACCCCTGCACGGCGACCGTCGCACCCTGCGATTCCATCTTGAGGTGTGCCAGCGACTCGAGCACCGAGAACATCACCCCGCGCCCCGTCGCCTCGCGGCGCCCCAGCGAGCCACCCATCTCCACCGGCTTGCCGGTCGTGACCGCATTCACCGTATGGCCGACGTGCATCGAGTAGGTGTCCATCAGCCACGCCATCACGCGCTCGTTGGTGTTCACGTCGGGCGCCGGTACATCGGAGTCGGGGCCGAGGGTCTGGATGATCCCCGCGGTGTAGCGGCGCGTCACCCGCTCGAGCTCGCCGACCGACATGCTCAGCGGGTCGCAGATCACGCCGCCCTTGGCGCCACCGAACGGGATGTTCACCACCGCGCACTTCCACGTCATCCACGCGGCAAGTGCCTTCACCTCGTCGAGGTGGACGTTGAGGTCGAACCGGATGCCGCCCTTCGCCGGTCCACGCGACGTGTTGTGGAGGACACGGATGCCCGTGAAGACCTCCACCTCGCCATTGTCCATCATCACCGGGATGGACACCGTGATCTCCTTCTCGGCGCTCCGGAGCACCTTGTAGACGCCGGGTTCGAGGTCCAGCAGCTCGGCCGCGCGGTCAAAGCGCGACATCATCGCCTCGAAGGGATTCTCCTCATTCAGGAACCGGTCCTTGTCGGGCCGGACGATCGGCATGGTCGGGAGGCGCAGGTCAGCCATTGGGGTCGGGGGCCAGAACCGGTCAGGACACCGGCGGATCGGGTTGTCGGGTCGCTCGGGGTGATGCGCCGGGAACCAGTCTTCGAAGCGCGTCGCGCAGGATCGCCGCGCCCCGTTCGACTTCCACAGCCTGCGAAAGATACCATAACGGGGGCCCTTGGCGAGGCCAGCGAGCCCAGAGCTTGGCGGCGTCCTTGAGGGTGCAGCACGCCAGGTCGGCCGACGCCGCGCGGCGAGCCAGCGCCGCCACCTCGGCGTCAGTGAACGGGTGATGGTCGGGGTACGCCGCCGACTCCGCCACCGCCCCAGCCGCCGCCAACTGGGCCTCGAACGCCTCCGGCGCCCCGATGGCCGAAATCGCCAGGACCCGCCGGCCACCGAGGGCGTCGAGCGCAAGCCGGCCGTCGCCCGCCGGATCCGCCGGCCGGAGGTCACGTGGCCGCAAGTGGATGATGACGCTCTCGGGGGCCCCGGCAAATCCCGTCCAGCGGGCCGCCGCCGCCTCTGCCTCCGCCGACGAGGCCGACTTGCGGGTGACGATGACGAGCGACGCCCGGCGCAACGCACGCGGTCCCTCTCGCAGCGGCCCCGCCGGCAGCATCCGGTGCGCATCGCGCTGTTCCGCTGCGACCAAGACCAAGTCGAGGTCGCGCGCCGCCCGGCGGTGCTGGAAGGCATCGTCCAGCACCAACACGTTCGCACCCCGCGCGCGGGCGCGCGCCGCTGCCGCCACGCGGTCGGGATCGGCGATCACCGGGATCCCGGGGAGAAGTCGCTCGTGTACCAGGGGCTCGTCGTCGCCGTAGCCGCGCAGTAGTACGGCGGGTGACGCGCCCAGCGCGCGAAGTTCGCCCGCCACCCAGGCGCTCACCGGCGTCTTCCCCGTGCCCCCCACGGCAAGATTCCCCACGCTCACCGTCGGCACGCCGAGCGACCGCGTCCGGAGCAGGCCAAGGTCGTAGGCGAGATTCCGCGCCTGCACGGCCGCGGCGAAGATCCACGAGAGCGGCGTGAGCAGCCGCGCGCCGGCGCCGTCGGCCAACCAGATCCGCTCAATCGCGCGGCTCACGCAGCACCGTCGGCGTCGGACGGGAGTGCCCGCCCCAGACGCCGCTCCAACTCGCGGACCGACTCGTCGCTGCTGTCCGGGGCAATCCACGGCTCGCCGTAGACGATCCGCACGGTGGCAAACGGCTTCGGGACAAGGAAGCGGTCCCAGCTCCGGAGCCGCCAGGCACGCGAGGCGAAGGCACGAATCGGCAGGATCGGCACCTGCGTCCGGCTCGACGCCATCACCGCACCGGCCTGCGCGCGCCCGGCTGGCCCGCGCGGGCCGTCCGGCGTGATCACGCAGTCCTTCCCGCTTTCCAGCGTGCGCACGAGCCCGAGGAGCACCCGACCGGCGCCGCGGGAGGTGGAGCCACGCACCGCAAAGTTCCCCCACGATTCGTGCAGGCGGGCGATGAGCTCGCCGTCCCCGTGCTCGCTGATCATGATGGTCAGGCCCTCGCCGCGCACGTGCAGCGACAGCGGCAGGATCTCGCCGTGCCAGAGCGAAAGCAGGAAGTTCTTCCCCGAGGCTCGCAGGCCGTCGCGCAACACCAGGCCCTCGACCTCGACACGCCAGGTCCAGCCGAGCAGACGGATCAGCCAGCCGGCGAGACGGACCGTCCAGCGCAGGCGGCGCTCGTTCACGTCGCCATCGCGGCCGCCATCACCGCCACCCGGCTCGAGGCACCCGGAGTCCCCAACCGCTCGCACACCTCGGCGAGCCCCTCGAGCATCGCCCGTCGCGCCGGACTCGACTCCGCAAAGAGCGGGTCGAGCGCGTCGGCCACCGCCGCCGGCTGGAACGCGTGCTGCACGAACTCGGGAGCCACCGTCCGGCCAGCCACGATGTTCAAGAGGCCGATGTGGTCAATCCGAACCAGCCGGCGCGCAATGGCGTACGACAGCGCGCTCGTCCGATACACGATTGCGCAGGGACACCCTGCCACGGCCGCCTCCAGCGTCGTCGTGCCGCTCTTGCACAGCGCCACGTCGGCCGCGCGCAGGACATCGAACGACGCCGAGCGGACGAGTGGCACCGGCACCTCGTCGTCGCGCAGGTCAATCGTCGGCGCGACGCTCAGCACCACGGTGAGGCCCGATCGGCGGCGTTTCAGCTCCTCGGCGACCGCCAGGAAGTCGGCGAGATGGCGGCGGATCTCCTGCGCGCGACTCCCCGGGAAGAGCGCGAGGATCTCCCCCCGCGCGGGCAGGCGCAGCATCGCGCGCGCGGTCGTCCGGTCGCGCAGGGCCTGCGCCCGGTCGAGCAGCGGATGGCCGACGAACGTGGCGTCGATTCCGGCGCCGCGCAGCAGCGCCTCCTCGAAGGGAAGGATGACCGCCGCCTTCGTGATGACGCGCGCCATCGTACGCAAGCGGCCGGCGCGCCAGGCCCACACCTGCGGCGTGATGTAGTACAGCACCGGCACGCCGGCCGCCCGCGCCGCCGCCGCGACACGCAGGTTGAAGCCCGGATAGTCAATGCAGACCACCAACCCGACGGTCCCGCTCGCCAACCGCGCCTTCAGTCGCCGGTAGAGCCGCCAGTGCGCCGGAATGTGGCGCAGCACCTCGACAAACCCCACGACCCCCTCGTGCTCCTCGAGCATCGCCACGCCACTCTTGCGCATCCGCGCGCCGCCGGTGCCGGAGAGCGGCCCCCCAGGGCGCAACGCCTGCAGCCGCTCGGCGAGGAGCGCACCGTGGAGGTCGCCCGACGCCTCGCCGGCGAGGATCAGGATCTCACGCACCGGGATCCGGGGTCGCGGCGCGCAGCGTTGCCTGGCTCTTCTCGATGTCGCCGACGATCCGCAACGCCACCGCCAGCGCATCGCGTCCGGCGCTGCCGGTCACCGCGATCGGCGCCTGACCCTGCAGCGCCGCCACGAAACTCTCGAGCTCCAGGCGGAGCGGTTCGCCCTCGGGGGCATCGAGCACCACGCGCTCCACGAACGCCTCAAGCGGCTGCGCCGCCTTGGCGAGCGCCAGCAGGTCCACGTCGCGCCGCAACCGGTAGAGTTCGCCGGTGCCCGACGCGAGGTCGAGCGAGAGGTACCCGTTGCGCTGGAAGATTCGGAGCTTCCGCATCCGATCCTTCGAGACGCGGCTGGCCGTGATCGTTGCCACGGCCCCGGTCGCGAAGGTGATCCGGGCGTCGGCAATGTCAATGCTCGACGTCAGCACGCCGAGCCCTGCCGCCGACACCTCCTGCACCGGCGCGCCGATGAGCGTCAACACAAGGTCAATGTCGTGGATCATCAGGTCGAGCACCACCGCGACGTCCGACCCGCGCGGATTGAACGGCGCCAGGCGATCGCTGTCAATGAAGAGTGGCCGGTCCACGTGCGGGAGCGCGGCGCGGATCGCCCGATTGAACCGTTCGATGTGCCCAATCTGGATCATCACCCCCTGCCGGTCGGCGAGCGCGAGCAGCTCGTCGGCCTCGGCGAGCGTCACCGTGATGGGCTTTTCGATCAGGACGTGCTTGCCGCGTGCCAGCGCCGCCTTCGCCACCTCGTGGTGCCTCGAGGTCGGCACGACGACCGACAGTGCGTCCACCTCGTCAAGGAGCGCATCGAGCGACTCATAGGCGCGGATGCCGAGCTCGCGCGAGACCGTGCCCGCCCGCTCGCCGTTTGCCTCGAAAAATCCCTTGAAGAGCGCGCCCGGCAGGTCGCGCAGGAGCCGCGCGTGATGGTATCCGAGGCTCCCGGTCCCGACGACGCCGAGGCGCAGTGGCGGTGTCACGTCACCACTCCGCGCCCGCTCTCCTCCACGAACGCCACGAACGCCTGCACCTCGGGGAACGGCTTGAGCTCGCCCGCGGCCTTCGCGAGCGCCTGCGTGATGTTCAGGTCCGACCGGAAGAAGAGCCGGTACGCCCGCTTCAGCTCGCTCACCACGTCCTCCGGAAACCCGCTGCGCTGCAACCCGACCGAGTTGAGGCCGTACAACTTCACCGGGTTCCCCACCGCCTTCACGAACGGCGGGATGTCCTTCACCACCCGCGACATGCCGCCGATGAACGCGTGCCGCCCGATCTTCGTGAACTGGTGCACCGCGCAAAGCCCCGAGATGATCGCTCGGTCGTCAATCCGCACGTGGCCGGCCAGCTGGGTGCCGTTGGAGATGATCACGCCGTCACCAAGATGGCAGTCGTGCGCGAGGTGGACGTACGACATCAGGAAGCACCCCTTCCCGACCGTCGTCTTGAGCGACTCGGTCGTGCCGCGGTTGATCGTCGCATACTCGCGGATCGTCGTGCCCTCGCCGACTTCGACGGTCGTCACCTCGCCCTTGAACTTGAGATCCTGCGGGCGGCCGCCGAGCACGCTCCCGATCCCGACCGTGACGTTCGGCGCGAGGTGCACGTATTCCTCGAGCGTCGCCCGCATCTGGATCACCGACCCCGCGCCGACGTGGCAGTCCGGGCCGATGTAGGCCCACGGGCCGACCTCGACGTCCGCCGCCAGCTCCGCCCTTGGGTGCACGAACGCCGTCCGATGGATCATGGTCATCGGTCGCGGACCATCGCGGCCATATCGGCCTCGCAGACCACCGCGCCGTCCACCTTCGCCACGCCCTTGATCCGGCAGACCGTGCTCCGCAACTGGACGATGTCCACCTCGAGCCGCAACTGGTCGCCCGGGCGCACCGGCTTCCGGAACTTGATGTTGTCGAGCGACATGAAGTAGACGACCTTCGACTCCGGATCGTCCACCGTGCCCATCAGCAGTACGCCACCCACCTGGGCCATCGCCTCGACGATCAACACACCCGGCATGATCGGATGCCCCGGGAAATGCCCCTGGAAGAACGGCTCGTTGATCGAGACGTTCTTGATCCCGACGATCCGCTTCTTCTCCTCCATCTCGATGATCCGGTCCACGAGCAGGAACGGATAACGGTGCGGCAGGATCTTCATGATGTCTTCAATGCCCAGCACACGCCCCTCCGGTTGATTCGGCCGCGCGTGCGCCAACATCTCGCGCACGAGCGTCACGGTGCCTCGATGACTCGGCTTGATCGCCGAGATACGGGCCTGCACACGCATCCCGGCCAACGCCAGGTCCCCGACCACATCCAGCGCCTTGTGCCGTACAAACTCGTCCGGCCAGCGCAACGCCGTCCCCACCACATCGGCGTCGTCCAGGACAACGGTGTTCTCCTTCGACGCGCCCTGGATCAGCCCCTTCGCCCGCAGTTCCTCGACCCAGCTGAGCATCCCGAATGTGCGCGCCGAGGCGAGTTCCCGCGAGAAGCCCTCCGGCGTCACCGTGAATCGGCCGCGCTGGATCCCGATCCGCGGATGCGGGAAGTCAATCTCCACCTCGATCTCCAGCCCCGCCGCCGGATGCGCGACGTACACCGAATCCCCGTCCACCACACGAACGCTCTCCCGCAGTTGGAGCACGTCGGGCCGCCCCGCCTGCTCCTGTACCCCCGCCGCCGCGAGCGCGGCGCGGAATGGCTCGGCCGAGCCGTCCATGATCGGGGGCTCGGCAGCGTCCATCTCGACCAGCAGGTCGTCCAGCCCGACACCGACGACCGCCGCCAGGACATGCTCCACGGTGTGCAACGCGCCCTCGCCTGACCCCAGCTGCGTGCGCCGCTCGGCCGCCACCGCCGTGCTCACGTGCGCCAGCGTCTCCGGCCCGCCCGGCAGGTCCACCCGGCGGAAGCGAATGCCCGTCCCCGCCGCCGCCGGCAGGAACCGGAGCGCACAGGGGCGTCCGAGGTGCAAGCCGATGCCCGTCAATCGCGCCTCGCGAGCGATCGTCCGCCGCGTGCTCACTCGTCGGGCTCGCGCTCGATCAACCGCCGCAGGCGTTTCCAGATGTCGGGCAGCTTTGCGACGACCGCCTGGTTCCGCAGCATCTCGCGGTGCGGACGTGCCGGAAAGCCGCCCCAGGTCTCGCCGGCCGGGATATCGGAGACCGCGCCCGCCTGCGCAGTGAGCGTCACCCCATCGCCGATCGTCACGTGCCCCGACACGCCGACCTGGCCGGCCATCACGACGCCGTCGCCGATCCGCGCGCTCCCGGCCACCCCGACCCCGGCCGCCAACAGGCAGAGCTTGCCAATCCGCACGTTGTGCGCCACGTGCACGAGATTGTCGAGCTTGGTGCCATCGCCGATCTCGGTGGTGTCAATGCTCCCCCGATCGATCGTGCAGTTCGCCCCGAGTTCCACGTCGTTGCCGATCACGCACCCGCCGACGTGCGGGATCTTGACGTGGGCGCCCTTGAGGTGGACGTAGCCGAAGCCGTCGCTGCCGATGCGGCACCCTGCGTGGATGACGCAGCGCTGCCCGACGACCACGCCTGGGTACAGCGTCACGTCCGGAAAGAGCTGTGTCTGCGCGCCGATCCGTGCGCGCTCGCCGATCACGCAGTGGGGGCCGATCCAGCATTTCGCGGCAATCCGCGCGCCGGCGCCGACCACCGCGAACGCCTCCACGCAGGCGTCGGCGTCAATCACCGCGTCCGGGGCGACCACTGCCGTCGGATGGACCCCGACGAAAGGCCTCGCCGGCTCCCGGTAGAAGCGCGGCAGGAGCGTCAGCATCGCCTCGTGGGGCTTCGCCACGACGATCCGGTTCGCGCACGGCCCCGGCGTCGTCGCCAACTCCGGCGTCACGAGCACGCCCCCGGCGCGACACGTGGCCAGCTGCTTCGCGTACCTCGGCGCGCCGAGGAAGCTCAGGTCGGACGGCCCCGCGCGGTCGAGCGGCGCAATCCCACTCAGCCGCACGTCAGGGTCACCCCGCACCGTGCCGCCCACGGCACTGGCGATCTCGGAGAGCCGGAGCTCGCCAGAACTGGGGACGGTCATCGCCTGGTGGGAAGGCGCGGTGTGCGAGAAGGCCTACGGGCGACGCGTGACGCCGGTCGGCTGCGAGACCGGGCCGGGCGGCCGCTGTGGCGTGGCCGGTGTCGTCGGCGCGGCGATCGGCGGCGCGATTGGGCGCTGGGCGGCCGGCATCGCACGGATCTTCGCCAACAGCCGGTCCGAGACATCGAGATTCCGGTCCATGGCGACGATCTGGTTCGTCTGCGACCCGATGTCGAAGATCATCGTATAGCCCTCGGACTGACGCAGGTCCTCGAGGGCGACGCGGATCAGGTCAAACAGCGGCTGCATCGCCGCCACCTGCTGCTGCTCGGCCTCCGCCTCCAATGCCGCCAGCGTGTCGCGATAGCGGCCATCGTACATCTGGAGGACGTTGAACCGGGCGACCCGCTCGGGTTGCGTCAGGGTCGCCGAGTCACGCTCGAAGGCGCCCATCATCGCGTTCAACGAATCCACCATCGTCCGCTGGCGCACGCCGAGCGCCTCGAGTCCGGCGCGCAGCTGCGCCTCGGCCTGCGTCCGGCCAGGCATTTCCTGAAGGACCTTGCGCGAGTCCACATAGGCGAACCGCTGCTGGGCCGAGGCCGGCGCCAGCGCGAGGAGCGTGAGGAGGGCAGCGCCGATGCTGCCGCGGAAGAGCACGATCATTGGTGACTCCGTGGGGATTAGAAGAGCTGGCCGAGCCGGAAATGCAACTGCCACTTGGGAGCGAGGAACCCGTTCTCATCGCGCCGGTCGAAGCCGTAGGCGTAGTCGAGACCGAGCGGACCGAGCGGACTCACCGTCGAGACCCCGATGCCGGCGCCGCGAAAGAGGCGCGTGGGGTCGAAGTCGCGGGCGCGCGCCCAGATGTTGCCAGCGTCATAGAAGGCGTTGACATAGAGCGACTGATTGAACCGCAGGCCGACCTCGGCGGTCGAGGTGAAGAAGGCGCTGCCGAAGGACTCCCGCTGCGCATTGAAGGTCCCCGCCGCGGTGGAATACCCACTCGGCGTGATCGAAAACTCCGGATAGCCGCGCAAGGACTCACCGAACTGCACGCCGCCGAGCGAGAACTGCTGCGACCAGAAGAAGTCGCCCGGGTCGCCGAAGACCGCGCCGCTGCGCGCCGTGAGCCCCATCGTGAGGCGGAGCGGGCGCGTGCCCGGCCGCGTGCCGCCGATTCGCCCGAGCAGCACGTACGAACGCAACTCGCTGGTGTAGCGCTGGAAGTCCGCCGACCCCCCGAGCGGCCCACCATTGAACTGGGCACTGAACGACTGCAACCGACCCTCGGTGGCAAACGGCAGGTCCACCCGCGTGTCGCGCGTGACGTCCACGCCGAGCGTGCTGCGCACGCACCCGGCGCAGGAGTTGGTCGTCACCGTGCCGAGCAGTCCCTCGTTCCCGAACCGCACCGACTCGACGCCGTAGGACGTGAAGACCCGGGTGAACCGCGAGTTCGGGAAGGGGAATCCGGCCCGCACGTTCGCACCGATCCGCGTCGTCTGGCCGAAGTTGGCAATGCGGAACCGCGCCTGCGAGTGGTACGCCGACACCTGGCCCGAGATGCGCGTCCCGCGGATTCCCGGATCGGTGTACGAGGCATTGAAGTCGTTGATGTACCGGCCGTACTGCCACTGGATCGCGCCGCGCTTGCAGCGGCCCCAGAGATTCGGGTGGTCGAGTCCGACGAAGCCGCCGATCCCCGTCCCCTGCCCCGCCGATGCGCCGAAATTGATGTTGCCCGTCCGCTTCTCCTTGACCCGGAAGACGATGTCAATGTCCCCCGCCTCGTTCGCGGCGCGCGTGTCGGGAAACGGGAGCGGCGTCTCGAAGAAGCCCAGGTTGCCGATGCCCTGCCAACTCTGGATCAGCCGGTCCTGGTTGAAGACGTCGCCGGGGATGATCAACAGCTGGTTGCGGATGCAGCTCTCGACGGTGAAGTCGTTGCCGAGGATCTCGATGCGATTGATGACCGCGGGCGAGCCCTCGCGGATGTCCCAGCGGAGCCGCACCACCGCCCCGGAATCGGCGGGATCGCGCTCGACCACCGGCGAAATCTGGGCGTAGATGTAGCCGTCGTTGTTGTAGAGCGTCCGCACCTCGGCGGTCGCCTCTTCCCAGCGCGTGCGGTCGAAGACGTCGGTGGCCGGGGGTCGCCGCTTCAGCAGCGCCTGGGTGCGCTCGGTGATCGTCGGCGGGCGGTCGCGGAAGGGATAGAGGGTCCCAATCTGCTCGGCCGAGAAGCGACGGTTTCCCACCACCTCGAAACTCTTGACGCGATACTGGTTGCCCTCGAACACGTCGAGCTCGATCAGCGCCTTGCCGAGCGCCGGGTCCACGACGAGCGTGTCTCGCTCGAACTGGAAATCCACGTAGCCGTGCGAGGCAAAGAGCTTGGGGATGCGTTCGCCGACGTCGCCCGCGTAGGTGTCCTCGTCGAACTCCCCGCTGCGCCACCACCAAAACCCCTCGGGTCGGGTCTCCATCGCCTTGGCCACCTCGCGCGCCGAGAGCGCCGTGTTCCCACGGACCAGGATCCCCGAGATCGCCAGGCGACGTCCCTCCTCCACCCGAAAGGTCAGGCCGATCCGGTCACCGAGGGAGGTCGTCTCCGGCCGCACCCGCGCGAGGTAGTAGCCGCTCGCCTTGTACAGCGAGTCGATCCGCCGCATTGCCGTCGCGATATCTGCCGGGTCCACCGGGCGCCCGAGCAGGAGCTCCACCCGGTCCTCCACCGCGCGCGCCGACAGTCGCTCCACGCCCTCGACCTTGATCTCCCCGAGCAGCGGGCGCTCCGTCACCGTCAGCACGAACGCCACCCGCCCGGTTTCGCCCGGGCGCGGCAGGCCGCAGGTCACGGTCACGTGGTCAAAGTCGCCCGTCGCGAAGACGTCGCGGATGGCCCGCTGGATTGCCGGGAAGCTCAGCGTCTGCCCCGGGCGGATCCCCGACGAGGCGAGGATCGCCTCGGGCCTGACGCGCGACGCCCCGCGCACCACCACGGTGTCGGGGGTCAGGCAGCGCGCCGCCGGATTGGGCGCGTCTTGAGCGAAAGCCGATGTCCCCGCCAGAGCGAAGGCGAGTGCCACCAACGGGATACGGGACATGGGAGGAATATACACGGGGCAGGACCGAACAGGTTCATCCCGTTCGGCCGCCCCGGCGCGTGAATGGTTGCTTGAGATCAGGCCTTGGGCGTGCTGGCGGGCACCCGGAACTCCAGCCGCGCGCCGTCCCCCGAGACGTCCACTTCGATCTCGTCCCCGCGGCTGAACTCGGCGAGGAGGATCTTCTCCGAGAGCGGGTCCTCGATCCACTTCTGGATCGCCCGCTTGAGGGGCCGCGCGCCGTAGCTCACGTCGTACCCGTGCTTCACCAGGAAGTCCACGCCGCCGTCGGTCAGCTTGAGCGTGAGTTCCTCGTCGCCCAGCCGCGACTGCACGTCCTTCAGCAGGATCGCCACGATCTGCGCAATATGCCCGCGGTCGAGCGGGTGGAAGACGATCACGTCGTCGAGCCGGTTGAGGAACTCGGGGTTGAAGACGTGCTGCATCTCCTCCTTCACCTTCTCGGCGAGCCGCTCGAAGTTGCCCACCGGACTCACCGAGCTGAAGCCGAGCGTCCGGTTCTTCATGATGTCCTTCGCCCCGACGTTCGACGTCATGATCACGACCGTGTTCTTGAAGTCGATCACCCGACCGTAGTTGTCGGTGAGGTGCCCTTCGTCGAGGACCTGGAGGAGGATGTTGAAGACGTCGGGATGCGCCTTTTCGATCTCGTCGAGGAGGATGACGCTGTACGGCTTCCGCCGCACCGCCTTGGTGAGCGTGCCCGAATCCTCGTATCCGACGTAGCCCGGGGGGGCGCCGATCAGGCGCGAGACGGAGAACTTCTCCATGTACTCGCTCATGTCCACGCGGATCAGCGCCGACGCGTCGGCGAAGAGGAACTTGGCCAGCGCGCGGGCGAGTTCCGTCTTGCCGACGCCGGTCGGCCCGCAGAAGATGAACGACCCGATTGGCCGGCGCGGGTCCTTGAGGCCGGCGCGGCTGCGGCGGATGGAGCGCGCGATGGCCTTTATCGCCTCCTCCTGCGCCACCACCTGGCCGTGGATCTCCTCCTCCATCCGGAGGAGCCGCGACGTCTCGGCCTCCTGCAGCCGCGTCACCGGGATCCCCGTCCAGCGGCTCACGATGAACGCAATCTCCTCCTCGCCGAGGACGGGGCGGATGGACTGGCGCCTGGTCTCCCAGTCCTCCTGGCGCGCACGGATCTCGCCCTGCAGCTCGCGCTCGGTGTCGCGGAGCGCCGCCGCACGCTCGAAGTTCTGGTCACGGACCGCCGCGTCCTTCTCGGCGTTGACGCCCTCGAGCTTCGCTTTGAGGTCGGCGACTTCCGGCGGCGGCACCTGCGCCGCCAGCCGCGCCCGCGCCCCCGCCTCGTCAATCACGTCAATCGCCTTGTCGGGGAGGAACCGGTCGGTGATGTACCGCTCGGAGAGCTTGGCCGCGATCGTCAGCGTGCCGTCCGGGATCGTCACCCGGTGGTGCTCCTCATACTTGGCCCGCAGGCCGCGCAGGATCTCGATCGTCTCGTCCACCGACGGCGGATCGACCACCACGGTCTGGAACCGCCGCTCGAGCGCGCCGTCCTTCTCGATGTACTTGCGGTATTCGTTGAGCGTGGAGGCGCCGACACACTGCAGCTCGCCGCGCGCGAGGGCCGGCTTGAGCATGTTGCTCGCGTCGATTGCCCCCTCGGCCGCGCCCGCGCCGACCAGCGTGTGCAGCTCGTCAATGAAGAGGATGATCTGCTTGTTCTGGGCGATCTCGTTCATCACCGCCTTGAGCCGCTCCTCGAACTGGCCGCGGTACTTCGTGCCCGCGATCACCGCCGCCATGTCGAGCGAGAGCACCCGGTGGTCGCGCAGCGAGTCCGGGCACTCGTTGTTCGCAATCAGCTGGGCGAGCCCCTCGACGATCGCCGTCTTGCCCACACCCGGCTCGCCGATCAGCACCGGGTTGTTCTTCTTCCGGCGCGAGAGGACCTCCATCACCCGCTCGATCTCCTTGAACCGCCCGATTGTCGGGTCGAGCTGGCCTTCGGCGGCGAGCGTGGTCAGGTCGCGGCAGAAGTGGTCGAGCGCGGGGGTCTTCGACTTCTTCTCCCCCTTCGCCGACGCCGGCGCCGGCGTGGACCCCGGCACCGCGCCCGGCGCGCCACCCGGCGGCATCTCGGTCCCGAGGAGCCGCAACGTCTCGGCGCGCGCCGCCTCAAGGTTCACGCCGGCGTCGGTCAGCACCTGCGCCGCGATCCCCTTCTCCTCCCGGAGCAGGCCGAGCAGCAGGTGCTCCGTGCCGACGTAGCTGTGATTGAGCTCGCGCGCCTCGCCCATCGCCAGCTCGAGCACCTTCTTGGCACGCGAGGTATACGGGAGGTCGGGGCCGGTCGCCTGCGCCGCCTTCCCCTTCTTGACCGTCTCCTCAATCTTCTGCTGGACCTCCTCGAGGTCCACGCTGAGGTTCTGGAGCACCGCCGCGGCGACGCCTTCGCCCTCGCGGATCAGCCCCAGCAGGATGTGCTCGGTGCCGACGTACTCGTGATGCAGGCGCGCGGCTTCCTCCCGCGCCATCGCGAGAACCTTCCGCACCCGCTCCGTGAAGTTGTACCCGTTCATCCGTGCCCTCGCCTGCGAGACTCCCCGGGAATCACCCGGGGAGGCGTGCTTCGTTGGCGAGTACCTGTCGCACATAGCGTGCCCGTGCCAGGTTCGCCTCGCTGTCGGTCAGCGCCCGCCCTGCCGCCTGGGACAGGTGCGCCGACTGGCTGAAGATCAGGAGCTTGTTGAGCGTGTAGACACTGAGCCCGGACACCAGATTCAGGCCTGCCGCCAGCCGAAGTCCGCTCAGCAGATTCATCGCCTCGTCCGCCGGCAGATTTCGCGCGTGCCGCAGGGTCCCGTACGCACGCCACAGCTTGTCCTCAATAATATAACCGGCGTCACGCGCCAGTACCTTCCGCGCCTCCTCCTCCCGCTCGATCACCCGCCGCACCACCCGGACCAGTTGGTCGGCCAGGTCGTCCTCCGACCGCCCGAGCGTGGTCTGGTTCGAGACCTGGAAGAAGTTCCCGAGGACGTCGCTCCCCTCGCCGTAGAGCCCGCGGTACGTGAGCCCCATATGCTGCAGCCCCTGGAGGACCTTTCCGATCTCCTGGGTCAGCACGAGGCCGGGGAGGTGGATCAGCACCGACGCCCGCAACCCCGTGCCGGTGTTGGTCGGGCAGGCGGTGAGGAAGCCAAACTCGCGGTGCCAGGCGTACGGCAACGCGGCCCCGATCTCGCGGTCCATCGTCTCGGCGAGCCGCAGCGCGCCCGGGACGTCGAAGCCGGACCGGAAGACCTGCAGCCGGAGATGGTCCTCCTCGTTCACCATCAGCCCCGCCTCGCCGGTCACGAAGATCGCGCCGGCGCTCGGCGCCTCGCTGCCGCGGTCGAGTCCGGCGAGCTCGCGGCTCACCAGGTGGCGCTCGAAGAGCACCATCCGCTCCTGCGGCAAACACTCGTCCACGCGCACGAACGCCGCGCCGTGGAGGGTCGGGACGCGCGGCGCGGCGTCGCGGAGGTGCTGGAGCACGCGGAGACGTTCCCCTTCCCGTGCCCGCGTCGGAAAGGCGAATCCGGCGAGGTTCCGGGCGAGGCGGATCCGCGACGACAGCACGATCCCGGAGTGCTCCCCGCTGCCGATCAGCCACTGCAGGCCGCCGTCCGGAAGGAGCGAAAGATCGAGCGTCATTCCATCCCCCGAATCTGGTCGCGCAGCCCGGCCGCCTCCTCGAAGGCCTCCCCGTCCACCGCGCGCTGCAGCCGTTCGCGCAGTTCGAGCAGCGTCACCTCGCGCACCATCACGTCGGGGTCGCCGGTCTCGTAACGCCACCCCTCGTGCCTGGTGCTGCCGTGGACGCGCCGGAGCAGCTCGCGCAGGCTCTGCTCGAAGGCGCCGTAGCAGTGGGCGCAGCCGAGCCGGCCGCTGGCGCGGAAGTCGCGCAGCGACGTGCCGCAGGAGGAACAGCGCGCCGCATCGCCCGGCAGCTGGACCGCCTGCTGCTGGACGGCGTCGAGGAAGTCCCCCAGCGGGTGCTTCGGCGCGCCGACCGTCGTCTCGATGCCCCGCGCCGCCGCGCACTGCTCGCAAAGGTGGATCTGCGAGACCGCGCTCTCGACGATCTGCGTCAGGTGCACGATGGCGTCGCGCTCGCGGCAGGTGTCGCAGACCATCAGACCCCTCCTTCCGTCGGCGCCGCCGGGTGCAGGCGTCCGTCCTCGAGATGCAGCACCCGCTGCGCGCGCGCCGCCAGCGACCGGTTGTGCGTCACGACGACGATCCCGACCCCGCCGTCGGCGGTCAGCGAGGCCAGCAGGTCGTGCAGCCGGTCGGCATTCTGGTGGTCGAGGTTGCCCGACGGCTCGTCGGCGAGGAGGATCGGCGGGTCGAGCGCGAGCGCCCGCGCCACGGCGGCGCGTTGCTGCTCGCCCCCCGACATCTCGGCGGGCCGATGGTGACGGCGCGCGGAGAGCCCGACGCGCTCCAGCAGCGCCTCGGCCCGTTCCCTCGCCTCGGGCGCGGGGCGCCCGGCGATCCAGAGCGGCATCATCACATTCTCCAACGCCGAGAACTCCTTCAGGAGATGGTGGAACTGAAAGACGAATCCCACGCGCTGGTTGCGAAGTTCCGCCAGCGCCTCATCTCCCATACCCGCCGTCGGGGCGCCGGCCAGCGTCACCGCCCCTGCGTCGGGCCGCTCCAGCGCGCCGAGCACGTGCAGGAAGGTGCTCTTTCCCGACCCGCTCGCCCCGATCACCGCCACCATCTCCCCGGCGGCCAGTGTCAGGTCCACCCCCTCGAGGACGCGGATCTGCCCCCCGTCGCCCCCGCGATACCCCTTCACCACGCCGACCGCCTCCAGCACGGGCCCCACGCGCGGGATCGTCATTCGCTTCGGATGGCCTCGATCGGGTAGAGCCGCGCCGCCGTGGCCGCCGGGTGGAGCGTCGCCAGCACCGCCACGCCGATGCTCAGCGCCACGATCAGCGCGATGTCGAACGACTCGAGGCGCACCGGGAGGTGGTCGATGAAATAGACCGAGGGGTCGAGCGCGATCAGTTTCCACCGCTCGAGCGCGACGCCGACGCCCACGCCCAGCGTGAGCCCGATCCCCGTGCCGGCCGTCCCGATGAACAGTCCCTGGAGGAGGAAGATCCGGCGGATGGAATCGGCCCGCATCCCCATCGCCTTGAGGATCCCGATCTCCCGCGTCTTGTCCCGCACCACCATCGTCAACGTGCTCACGATGTTGAACGCGGCCACCATGATGATCAGCGCGAGGATCACCGCCATGCCGAGCTTCTCGAGCTTCAGCGCCCGGAAGAGCGAACTGTTCTGCTCCTGCCAATCCACGGTGCGGTACGGGTAGCCGAGCGCGCTGTCTATCTGCGCGGCGACCGCCGGCGCCGCCCAGCGGTCGGTCGTCCGCACCTCGAGGCCGGTGACCGCGGTGTCGAGCCCCGCCAGCTCCTGCGCCACGCCGATCTCGGCGTACACATAGCTGTTGTCGTACTCGTACATATTGGTCTCGAATACCCCCGAGACCTCGTACTCGAAGAAGCGTGGCAGCAAGCCGCCGAGCAGTGGGCTCACCGACCCGCCGCTCGCGGTGACGATCGTCAGCCGCATCCCCGGGTACGCGCCGAGGCGGTCGGCAAGCAGCTCGCCGACCACGATCCCACGGGTGGTGCTGTCGGTCGTGCGGAACCGAAAGTCGCCGCTCGTCGCGTGGTCGCGGATCGTCGTCACCTGCGCCGATCCGGAGTCTCCGGGGACGATGCCAACGACGGTCACCGCCTCGTGGTGCCCGCGTCCCGCCGTCGCCAGGCCCTGCGACAGCACAAAGGGCGCCGCGTCCACCACACCGGGCAGCGTCCGCACGGTGGCCATCGCCTCGCGCCAGTTCTCCATCCGCAGCGCCTCGCCGTAGGTCAACACTCGGACGTCCGGGCTGCCGACGAGGATCTTCTCGCGCAGGTCCGTCTGGAGACCGTTCATCACGCCGATGATGACAATCAGCGCGCTGACGCCGACCGCCACGCCGGCCACCGCGATCACGCTGATGAATGAGAGCAGGCGCGAGCCGCGCCGACTGCGCAGGTAGCGCCACGCGATGGACAGCTCGAGACGGCCGACGCTGGGGACGCGGGACGGACCGGTCATTCGGGGCGCATCAACGGAAAGAGGATCACGTCGCGGATGTGCGGCGTGTCCGTGAGGTACATGAAGAGTCGGTCGAGCCCGATCCCCACCCCGCCCATCGGCGGCATCCCGTACTCCATCGCGCGCAGGTAGTCCTCGTCCACCCCGGCCGCCTCCTCGTCCCCCGCGGCCTTCAGTCGTCCCTGCGCCTCAAATCGTCGCCGCTGGTCGAGCGGGTCGTTCAATTCGGAGAACGCGTTCGCCAACTCCTTGCCGTTGGCAAAGAGCTCGAAGCGCTCGGTGAGGCCCGCCGCGGTCCGATGCGGCTTGGCCAGCGGCGAGAGTTCCACCGGGTAGTCCACCACGAAGGTCGGCTGCTCGATCTGTGTCTCGACGTGCGCCTGGAAGAGCTCGTCGAGCAGCTTGGGCCGCGACAGCTTGCCGGCGTCGTTCACCCCGGCGCGCTCCGCCGCCACCCGCAGCGCCCCGTCGTCGAGCGCCAGCGCGTCCGGCACGCCGAGCGCCGTCGAGAGCGCCGGCACCCACTCGATCCGTGGAAATGGCGGCGTGAAGACGGGCACCGGCCGCGCCGCACCGCCGTCGAACCGCTCGCGGGGCCCGTCGCCCAGCGCGAGGCGCACCGCCGTCGCCGCCGTGATCAACAGCTGCTCCACGCGGCCCAGCATCACCGTGTAGTCGGCGTACGCCTCGTAGAACTCGAGCATCGTGAACTCCGGGTTGTGCGACCGATCGATGCCCTCGTTGCGGAAGTCGTGGCCGATCTCGTACACGCGGTCGAACCCGCCGACGACGAGTCGCTTGAGGTAGAGCTCGTCGGCAATCCGCAGGTAGAGCGGCAGGTCGAGTGCGTTGTGGTGTGTCGTGAACGGCTTCGCCGCCGCCCCGCCGTAGACTGCCTGCAGCACCGGTGTCTCCACCTCGAGGTAGCCCAGCCCGTCGAGCGCCGCGCGGAGCGCCGTGGTCATCCGGCTCCGTGCCGCAAAATGCAGCCGGACCTCGGGGTGCACGGCGAGGTCGGCGTAGCGCTGCCGAGAGCGCTGTTCGCCATCGGCGAATCCGGAGTGGCGCACGGTCCGGCCGTCAACCGTCTCCTCCTTGCCGAACGGCAACGGGCGCAGCGACTTGGCGAGCATCGTCGCCAGCGTCACGCGCACCGTCACCTCCCCCGTCCGCGTGCGGAAGAGCGGCCCCTCGACGCCCACGACGTCGCCGAGGTCGAAGAGCTCGACGAGCGCGAACTGTGCCTCGCTCAGTGCGTCCTTGCGGAAGTAGAGCTGGATGCGCCCGGTGTCGTCGGCGAGATGGGCGAAAATCGTTTTCCCGTGGCCCCGCCAGGCGACCAGGCGCCCCGCCAGCCGCACGACCGGCCCTTCCTCGGCGTCGCCGAGCAGCGCCGCCGCCGCGCCGCACCCGTGCGAGCGGTCGAACCCGTAGGCAAATGGCGCCGCGCCGAGGGCCGCCAACGCATCGAGCTTCTCGCGGCGAGCGCGGAGCACGTGATTCAGGTCGTCGCTCACCGCGCCCCCCCGTCGGTCTGCGCCTTGAGGTAGGCCGCGATGAACGGATCGAGCGCGCCGTCCATCACCTTCTGCACGTCGGTCAGCTTGAGCTCCGTCCGGTGGTCGTTGACCATCGTGTACGGCTGGAACACGTAGCTGCGGATCTGGCTGCCGAACGAGACGTCGGCCTTCGTGGCGTCGAGCGCCGCCCGCACCGCCGCCTGCTTGTCGGCCTCGAGCTGGTAGAGCCGGTTCTTCAGCTGCTTCATCGCGGTGGCCTTGTTCTTGAACTGCGACCGCTCGGCCTGCGACGCCACCACTACGCCGGACGGCAGGTGCGTGATGCGCACCGCCGAGCTCGTCTTGTTCACGTGCTGTCCGCCGGCGCCCGACGCCCGATACACGTCCACGCGCAAGTCCTCGTCGCGAATCTCGATGTTGATCTCCTCATCCACCACCGGATAGACGAAGACCGAGGCGAAGCTCGTGTGCCGGCGCGCCTGCGAGTCGAACGGCGAGATCCGCACCAGCCGGTGCACGCCGGCCTCGGGACGCAGGAACCCGAAGGCGTACGGCCCGGAGATCTCGAGGACCGCCCCCTTGATCCCCGCCTCCTCCCCTTCGCTCAGGTCGAGGATCTCGACCTTGTAGCCCTTCCGTTCCGCCCACCGCGTGTACATCCGCAGGATCATCTGCGCCCAGTCCTGCGCCTCGGTGCCGCCGGCGCCGGCGCTGATCTCCAACTGCGCATCCCGGAAGTCGTCGCGGCCCTGCAGGAGCGAACGGAGCTCGAAGGCGTCGGTCTCCTCGCGAATCGCCGCCGCCTCGCGCTGCACCTCGGCAATCATCGCCTCGTCGGGCTCGACCGCCAGCAGCTCCTCGAGCTCGCGGGCGCTGCGAATCCGCCCCAGCAGTCGGTCGAAGGGGTCGATCCAGTTCTTCAGTGTCTTCACTTCCTGCACCACGCCGCGGGCGCGCTCCTGCGCATTCCAGAACCCGGCGTCGCTCATGTCCCGCTCGAGCGCCGTCAGGCGCTCACGCTTGCGCTCAAGGTCAAAGATACCTCCGCAGCTCGGCGAGTCGGGACTCGTCGTGCTTCAGCGAGGTGTGGAGCGCGGTGTCGGCGGCCATGGCGGGATCGAGGAGGGATGCACGACGAGCCGTGTTCCGCGAGGGGACACGGCTCACTCGGCGAACACCGGAAAGCTAGTCGTGGGACTCGGTGGGCGCGACGGCGCTAGAACATCTTCTGGCCGCCGGCCAGCAAGTCGTTGAGCGCTTCCTGGAAGTGTGTCGTCGAGTCGGCGAACTCCTTGCCGATCTGGTCCACATACTCCTCGTAGCTCTTCTTGATCTCTTCCTTGAAGAGCGTCTTAAGCGTGCCGTCCCGTGTACCCTCCTCACGCTTGCCGGGGAGGTACGCAATCATATCCGACACCAGCGCGCGGGCGAGGCGTCGCGCCTTGAGATTCGGGTCGTTGGCGAGGAACGGATTGATCGAGCGCTTCGTGCCGCCGGCCGGCGTGCCGCTGAGCGGCGTGGCACTGGCCGGCCGCGGCGTGACCGCCGGCGTGACCGTCGGCGCAGCCGAGAGCGAGACGCGGGGCGGCGATGCTTGCGCGGGCGGCGACGGCGAACGGACAGGCGTCGCCATCACCGGACGGGCCGGCGCGGCGGGCGGAGGCGCCGCGGCAGGCGCGGTCGGAGCCGGCGGGCGCGGCGGAGGCGCCATCGGCGGGCGCACCGGAGGGGCGAGCGCGGGCCGAACGGGCGGCGCAGCGGGCGGCATCGGAGGGCGGGGCGCCGCCGGCGCCGGCCGGATTGCCGCTCCGGGCACCGGCGGCGTCAGCCGGGCCGCCGACGTCCGCACTGGCGGGACCGCCGGACGGGCGGCGGCCGGCGGCACGCCCGGCGGCGCGGCCGGCGGTACGGCCGTCGCTGCCCTGGGTGTGAACGTCGGCGCCACTGCCTTCGGGGCGGCGGGCCGCGGCATCGTCGGGGCCATCGGAGCCGGGGTCGCCGGCCTCGGCATCACGGGTGGTGCCGCTGCCGCAGGGGTCGGCGTGTGCGCCGCCGGCGGGGCGGTCACCGGCGTCGGCACCCTGGGGGCCGGTGCCGGAGCGTACGCCTGAGGCGCGGCCGACGCCACGCCCGCCGTCGAAGGCGAACTGCGCTCGACCCGAAACACGGCGCCGCACACGGCGCAGCGGGCCCGGATGCCCGCCGCGGGCACCTTCGCTGGATCGACCCGGAATACTGACTGGCACTCCCCACATGAAACGTTCACTACCCCTCCGTAGCGTTGGACGCGCGGCCCCCCGGGGCCGGACTGTCGCTCACCGGCCCGTCACCGCGGCGATCCACCGAGAAGACCGAGCCGTGGATGCTCTTGGCATAGCTCTTCATTTCCGTCGCCAGTTCGCTCACCTGCCCCGCGTGCGTGAAAACGCGTCGTTCGTTTGTCACCACCCCGATCGACAGTGTCATCAGCGGCACCTTGTGCAGCTGGCCGCGCCGATCCTTCCCAAAATAATAACCGGCGCGCCGGTCCTGCTCCGAGTATTGGAACGGCACGAGCGTGTCAAAGACCTCGACAATCGTTCCGCAGGTCTCGGTCACCTGCGGCACCGGGATGATGAAGATGAAATCATCGCCGCCGATATGGCCGACAAACCCGGGCTCGCCACAGATCCCCTTCACGATGTCGTGGAGGATCCGCGAAAGGATCCGGATGACCCGGTCGCCGTCGTAATAGCTGTAGCGGTCGTTGAACTCCTTGAAGTGATCGAGGTCGGCGTAGCAGACGGCGAACGGCACCTGGGCCTCGATGCGCCGCGTCATCTCGTGCTCGATCTCGATCGTCCCGGGGAGCCGCGTGGACGGGTGCACGAACGTATCGCGGTCGCTCCGCCGCAGCAGCGCGTCGAGCCGAAGGGTCGCCTCGTGCTCCGAGCCGCCATCCCGCAACACTTCATCCGCGCCCGCGTCGAAGGCCGCCGCGAACGCCGCGTCGTCGGCGAGCGTCGTGACCACGACCGGCACCACCCCGGTGTACGAGTCCTGCTTGAGCCGCCGACAGGTCTTGAGCGCCGCCACGGGATGCTGCCGCGCGTCCACCATCACCAGCCGCGGCCGGGTCCGGAGCGCAGCGGTCATGATCTCGTCCGCCGCTGACAGGCTGATTGTGGGAATGTGCCGACTCTCCAGCCAGCCGCGCACGGTGGCCGGCAGCGGCTGCCCATCAGGCGCGAGGATCAGGGCGGAGTTTTGCGACACTGAGGGCTGCGGGGGGGGGAATGAGAGATTACCGACGGAAGATAGAGGGCACCGCGAGGGGTGTCAAATCACGGTCTGGCAAGCAGTTGCGCCATCAATTCGACATCGGTTCAGCCCGCTCGACGATGAGTATCGGGATTCCACGCTCCACCGGGTAGCGCACCCGGCACGCGGGGCAGACCAGGGCCTTTTGGCCCAGGGCGACTTCATCCAACAGCTCGCCGCGGCATCGGGGGCACACGAGAAGCTGGCGGATCTTCGGCGGAATCGCCGTCATTGTCCTGACTCCTCGGGAAGCCGGTAGCCGAACCTGGCCAGCGCGTTCGCGTTCCTGCGCCAGTTGTGCAGTTCCTTCACCCAGAGGTCGAGGAAGACCCGCTTGCCGACGAGTGGCTCGATCTTCGCTCGGGCCGCCTGTCCAATCTCCTTGATCCGGCTCCCGCCGGCGCCGATCAC
Source organism: Gemmatimonadaceae bacterium (assembly GCA_040901985.1). Lineage (GTDB taxonomy): Bacteria > Gemmatimonadota > Gemmatimonadetes > Gemmatimonadales > Gemmatimonadaceae > Pseudogemmatithrix. Next base: position 830 of record JBBDYC010000006.1, on the reverse strand, counting down.
GATCCGCTTCTGGCTGTCGCGCTCGACGTACATCACGGCCCGGATGTACACGGGGTCGTCATCCTCCCGGAACTCCTCGATCGCCACGGCGATTCCGTACGGCACCTCATCCTCGAGTTGTTCGAGGACCGTCTCCCGCAGGAACTCGGCGACGAAGAATCGCAGCTGCTGCGTGGAGACGTCGTCGGCGTCGTAGAGGAACGGGCTTTCGGGCAACCGCGCGCGGATTGCGTCGAGCAACGCCGCCACGCCGACGCCGGTCACCGCCGAGACGAGGAGCGCCTCCGGGAACTTGGCACGCAGATTGGCACCCCGCTCGGCGGAGAGTCGGTCGAGTTTGTTGAGGACGAGGATGACCGGGACGCGCAGCGGCCCCGGCAGGCCAGCGAGGGCGGCGAGGTCGCCGGGCTGGTCGTCCACGGCATCCACAAGGTAGACAATGACGTCGGCGTCGGTGATTGCCTTCTGGGCGGCGTGGCGCATCGCGCGGTGCAGCGCGTAGCGCGGTTCGAGCAACCCGGGCGTGTCGAGGAAGATCAGCTGCGAGGTGTCGTCGGACAGGATCCCGACCACGCGGTCGCGCGTGGACTGTGGTTTGGCGGAGACGATGGCAAGCCGCTCCCCCACCAAGCGATTGAGGAGGGAGGACTTGCCGGCGTTGGGCTTGCCGACGAGGGTGACGAATCCGGCTCTGGGCATCAGGGAGCGACGATTCAGTGAGACGGAATGGAACGCGAGGCGGTGCGGCCCGCCAACGCGTGCGCCGGCGATTGCACCGGCGATTGCACCGGCGATTGCACCGGCGATTGCACCGGCGATTGCACCGGCGA
>JBBDYC010000005.1:56422-133591 GCA_040901985.1 Gemmatimonadaceae bacterium | reverse complement strand
TGGCGCTCACGCGCCAGCGATTCGGTCCGCGGTCGGCGGCCCTACCCTAGAGCCCGTTCGACTTTCTCCCATTCGTCCCCAAGGACCAACGCCGCCACCCACCGCTCCACGTACGCGCGATCGAGATCGTCGCCACGCACGCGGATGAGCGTGGCGACGTCTTCCAGCTGTCGCGCAGACCCCCCGAGACGCGCCCACTCCAGCTTGGAGAGGATGACGTCCTCAAGGGACGCCACCGCGACCGGCACGTCGTCCAGGATCGCCGGTATTCTTCGCGCAAACTCCTCGCGGCTGAAGGCTCGGTCCCTACGATGGATCAGATCGACCTTCCAGCCCGATGCCGCATCAATGGCGTTGAACATTCCGCCGGAGCGATGGCTCTCAAGGGCCGCCTCTTCGGACGCGTAGAGCCCCGCGTCCAAGCACGCCGCGACGATCGCGTGCAACTGTGTCGGCGCGGCGTCGATGACGAGGTCAATGTCGAGGGTGGCCCGCGGTGCCCCGTGGTACGCCGCCGCCACCGAGCCCGTGAGCATGAACGGCACGTTGGCCGAGCTGAGCGCGCCTGCCACGCGGCGGAGCACACCGCCGCCGTTCATCGGCTCGGCGGCTCACCGGCTGTCGGCAGCGCATCGGCGGCCGGTGCCGCGCCGAGCGGGGGAACGCTGGAGTCCGCGCGCGCGCGTGCGACGGCCATCATCCAGTCACTCGCCGCGAGGGCCAGCGCGACGCGCTCCGCCGGCTCCAGTCGGCGGAACGCGGCAATCTGGACCGCCGCCGCTTCCGGGCTCGTGTCGTGCATACGGGGAAAGCTAGGGCCGAGCCACGGCGTCGCAACCTGCGCCGTCGGGACCCGGGGAGTGCGGGCGACACGGATGCGACGCCCAATGGAGTCGGAAATCCTTGGGTGATGGCCCGGAGATCCCGGTCGCCACACTAGTCCTTTGGGGGGATGGGTGCGCCGTCGCGCCGTCGCGGTCGCGCCGCCGATACCCCTCGTTCGGGCGATTGGCGGAGCGCCCCGGTCAGGCGAACGTTCGACTGCGACTCCATCCTCACACACAAGGATTCCACCATGCGACATCTCGCACGTCCCTCGGCATCCCGTCGTCGCTCGCGCGGCGTCGGTGCGATCCTCCTCCTGGCCGTGCTCGGCGTCGCCTGTAGCGACTCGGGTACAATCACCGGCGCGTCCGTCGTGATGTCCAAGGGCGCCTCGCTCACGCAGTCGCACGACTTCACGGTCCTCGCGAACGCCGCGGTGACCTGCACCGATGGATCGATCACCGGCGATGTCGGCACCTTCCAGGCCCCGCCGACCGGGTCCTTCACCCAGACGAACTGCCCGGTCTCGGGTTCGATCCACATTGGCGATGCGGAAGCGATTGCGGCCTACAACGCATTTCTCGCGACGTACGACGCCCTGACGCCGGAACCCGGTGACAGCTGCACGCTGTTGACCGGTACGCTGGCTGGGGTCACGCTTGCCCCGGGCACGTACTGCTTCGATGCCGCCGCTGCCCTCACCGGCACGCTCACCCTGGACGGATCGAGCAGTGCGAAGTGGCTCTTCCTGGTCGGCACCAGCGGCACGGGCGCGCTGACCGGCACCAACTTCAACGTGGTGTTGGCGAATGGTGCGGACGCCTGCAACATCACGTGGTGGGTTGCCGAGGCGGCGACGATGACGACCTCGAACTTCGCCGGCAGCATCCTTGCCGGCGCAGGGATCACCCTCGGCGGCGGCACGTCCAGTGGCAATGTGTGGTCCAAGCTGGACGTGACGATCACGGGCACCAAGACGACCGGCTGCCAGACCACCAGTAGCCCCGGCCCCGGCCCCGGCCCGAGTCCTGACAAGGAGAGGTGCGACCAGGGCGTCGGCAACGGCCCCGAGGGCTGCGATCCGGGCAAGTCGAACAAGCGTCTGGGTTCGAACGATGAACTCGGCGGCACCCCCGGGAACCCGGGTCGGAAGGGTGGCGGCCGTTAAGGTCACGCCCGACCGCGCGTAGCAGCGCGCAAGGATTCGCTGGACCCCGGACGGAGGCGCCGCAGCGGCGCCTCCGTTCGTGCGTCCGCCCCGATGGAGATCGCCGGACACATCAAGGGCGCTAGATTCCCGGGGTGTCCAGGATGAGGCTCACCAGTCGTGCGGTCCGGTGGTGCGCAGTCGCGATGCTCACCACCGATGTGGGTGCCCAGGAGTTGCGCGGCGCGGTCACCCTCGCCGACGGAATCACGCCGGCGGTCGGCGTCATCATCGAAGCCGCCGACTCGACGAGCGGCGCCGTGATCGCCCGCGCCCTCTCGAGCGCCCAAGGCATCTTCATCCTCCGCCTGCCCGCGCCCGGAACGATCGTGGTCCGCGGCCTCCGCATCGGCCAGCGGCCGACCTTCCTCGGCACCTTCGCGCTCGCGGCCGGCGACGTGCGCACCGAACGCTTTACGCTCTCCGGCGCCGCCGTGGTGCTGGAGCGCGTGGAAATCGCCAGTGAGGACGTCTGCCGCCTGCGCACTTCCGATGGCCATCAGGTGGCGACGCTGTTCGACGAGGCGCGGAAGGCACTCCGCTCCACGCAGCTCACGTCGGTGTCGGGGCGGATGGTGGCGCAGTGGGTCGTCGAGAACCGCCTGACGACGCTGGATGGCGCACCGCTGACCGAGCCCACCGTCCAGACCTTCCGCGCTTCCACCGACCGCCCGTTCGTGAGTCTCTCCCCGGATTCGCTCGCCAAGGTTGGCTATCTCTCCACCGAGGGCGAGACGTGGATATATCAGGCCCCCGACGCCGACGTGCTCCTGTCGGAGCGGTTCGTGGAAGAGCATTGTTTCAGCGCAGTGCCGGGGCGCGGAGTGGAAGCGGATCTGGTCGGCATCGGGTTCCGTCCGGCGCCGGGCGGCGCGCGCGGTTTGGTCCGAATCGCGGGCACCCTCTGGCTGGACCGGCGCACCGCGGAGTTGCAACGGCTCGACTATTCCTACGTGGGCGTGCCGCGGGAGTTGGCGGGAACCCCGGCCGGCGGGAGCGTCGAGTTCCGCCAGCTTCCGAGCGGGGGCTGGCTCGTGGACCGCTGGACCATCCGAATGCCGCGGCCGACGATTGATGAGGAGCAGCGCTTCTCCGGCGATCGGCGAGGCCTCAATCGAAGCCTCGTGCGTCGCACGATGCGCATCACGTCAATGGAGGTCGCCTCGGGCGCCGTCCGGGAGGTCCGCCGGGGCGGTGAGGTGCTCTACGCCGCCGCCAGCGCGGCCGGACCGCGGGTGTCGCGCACGCCGGCGGCGGTTGCCGCGCTCTGCGCCGCGCCCCCCGGCGCCGCGCGCGGGGTGGTCTGGGGCGTGCTCCGCGATGGCGCCGGCGCCGCGGTGCCGAACGCCGTCGTCCGGGTGTCGTGGGAGGAGGGCCATCGCTGGATTGCCGAATGGCAGCGGACCTGGGAGACGGACGGTGCCGAGGGTACCACCGGCGCCGACGGTTTCTGGATTGCCTGCGGCGTGCCGCTCGGGCGGATGTTGCAGGCGACGGCCCAACGCGGGCTGACGCGCGGCCGCGCGATTACGGTCGTCGTTCCGCCCGAGGCGCGTGGCATTGAACTGGACCTCACGCTGGGGACGGGGGCGGCGCCGATCGGCACGGTGGTCGTGCGCGGCCTCGTCGTGGATTCGCTGCGCACGGCCGCGCCGTGGAGCGGGGCGGAAGTGCAGGTGCTCGGCACCGCACTCCGCGCGACGACGGACGCGACGGGGCGTTTCGAGATCGCCGGTGTTCCACCCGGCGAGCTGACGATCGCGGTGTACGACCGTGAGTTGGACGTGTTGCGCGTGAGACCGCCGGCGCAAACGCTCCGGATGGGCGCCAACGCCTTGAGCGCCGAGGTGGTGCTGGCAACACCGTCCGTCGCCACGCAGTACCGTGCCCTCTGCTCCCGGGAGCTCGCCGCCGGCGAAGGGATGTTGGTCGGCGAGGTGCGCGATCTTGCCGGAGTGCGGCGTGCCGGCGTGCGCGTCCGTGGCGAGTGGGCACGAATGATCTATGCCTCGGGGACCTCGGAGCGGGATCCGCGACACGTCGAGGCGGTCACCGGCGCCGATGGATGGTACGTGCTCTGCGGCTTGCCGCTCGACGGCCAGGCCGAGGCCGGCGGCGGCGTCTCGGTCCTCGTCAGCGGGGAGTTCACCCTCCGCGCCGAGGGTGATGGCGGAGCCACCGGCGATATCACGATGCAGTTGCGCGGCAGCGGGCTCGTTCGCCGCGACCTCATCGTGGGCGGCGTGCGTCGCGCGCGCATCGGCGGCCGCGTGATTGACCAAATCGGCCAGCCGGTCGCCGACGCCACGGTCGTGCTAATCGGGGAAGACGCGCGAACCGCGCGCACCGATTCGACCGGGGCCTGGGTGATGGACTCGGTGCCCGTGCGCACGTCGGAAATTGTCGTCCGGGCACTGCGCTTTCTCCCGGAGCGGCGGGCGATTGACCCTCTCGGTGGCCGGATGACCGTGGGCGAGATCCGCCTGGAGCGTGCGCCGCAGATCCTGGCCGGACAGGTGATCACCGCCGCGATGGTCCGCAACCGAGCGGCATTCGAGTTCCGGCGCGCGTCGGGCGTCGGGACACACCTCGACGAAGGGTGGATCGCGAGGCACCCGACGATCACGGTGACGACCGTCCGCGCGGCGATCTCCAAGACGCGCCTCGTGCTCGATTCCTCGGAAGGGGAGTTTGCCGTCCGCTACAAGCTTGCCTTTGAGACCGACATCGGCGGCGGCAGCTCGTCGGACCCGCTGGGAATCATGCAGACCTGCTTCCCACGCTGGTACGTTGACGGCGTGGACTTCGGCAAGCCGACGGCGAGCGAGGAGGAGCGGCTCCTGAGGCAGGCCAAGCGGATCGAGGCCTACCGAGCGATGGAGATGCCCGCCGGCTACATCGACTTCGACGGGTGTGGCGTCATCTTGATCTGGACGTACGACCTCTAGCGCCACAGCGGCGCCTCCGTCCGCGCGTCCGGGCCTACTTGCCGGCGAGAATCAAAGCTCCAGCGGCAATGGCGAGAATGGCCATCAGAGTGCCTAGCCCGGAGAAGTTCAGGCTGAGCAGCGGTATCACCCCACTCAGAATGAGCCATATACCCAACAGCATCATTCCGAGGTTCTTGCTTAGTCTCAGTGCAGTCATCTTTGGGCTCCGATGTGAGAGAGATTTCTTGACAGCGCGCATTGGCAAAACGTGGGCTAGTGCTGGGCCGCCTAAACAAACTGCGGGAATCGGGCGCCCGCCAGACCACCCGCGGTCTACGCCGACTTCGACGGTTGGGGCGTCATCCTCGTCTGGACGTACGACCTCTAGCGCCGGCCCGCCCGCGCACGCGCTGTCCGCGCCCCTTGGCGGCGGCTAGCTTTCCCGCCATGTCCATGCGCGACAAACTCGAAGACCTCGCGCGCCGCCGCGCCGAGTCCGAACTCGGCGGCGGCGCCGACCGCCACAAGGCCCAGCACGACAAGGGCAAGCTCTCCGCCCGCGAACGCCTCGACGTGCTGCTCGACGAAGGGTCGTTCGTCGAACTCGACCGCTTCGTCACCCACCGCTCCACCGACTTCGGCCTCGACGCGCAGCGCCCCTACGGCGACGGCGTCGTCACCGGCTATGGCCGCATCGGCGGCCGCATCGTCTACGTCTTCTCGCAGGACTTCACCGTCTTCGGCGGGTCGCTCGCCGAGGCGCACGCGTCGAAGATCTGCAAGGTGATGGACCTCGCGATGCAGAACGGCGCACCGGTGATCGGGCTCAACGACTCCGGCGGCGCCCGCATCCAGGAAGGCGTCGTCTCCCTCGGCGGGTACGCCGACATCTTCCTCCGCAACACGCTCGCCTCCGGCGTGGTGCCGCAGATCTCGGCGATCCTCGGCCCCTGCGCCGGCGGCGCGGTCTACTCGCCGGCCATCACCGACTTCGTCCATATGGTCCGGGGGACCTCCTATATGTTCGTCACCGGGCCGAACGTCGTGAAGACGGTCACGCACGAGGACGTGACGATGGAGCAACTCGGGGGCGCCGACGCGCACGGTGCGACGTCGGGCGTGTCGCACTTCACGGCCGACTCGGAACTCGAATGCCTCGAGGGGATCCGCCGGCTGGTCGGCTTCATCCCGTCGAACAACGTGGACACGCCGCCGCGCGGGCCCGCGACCGACCCCCGCGACCGCCGCGACGAGGCACTGCTCGACGTCGTCCCCGACAACGCCAACAAGCCATACGATATGCACGACGTCCTCCGCCGCGTGGTGGACGACGGGGAGTACCTCGAGGTGCACAAGGACTTCGCCGGGAACATCCTCTGCGGCTTCGCGCACCTCGGCGGGCACTCGGTGGGAATCGTCGCCAATCAGCCGGCCGTGCTCGCCGGCGTACTCGACATCAATGCGAGCGTGAAGGCGGCTCGCTTCATCCGGTTCTGCGACGCCTTCAACATCCCGCTCGTGACCTTCGAGGACGTGCCAGGCTTCCTGCCCGGCGTCGCGCAGGAGCACGGCGGCATCATCAAGCACGGCGCCAAGCTGCTCTACGCCTACTGCGAGGCCACGGTACCCAAGCTCACCGTCATCACGCGCAAGGCGTACGGCGGCGCCTACGACGTGATGAGCTCGAAGCACATCCGGGGCGACGTCAACCTCGCCTGGCCGACCGCCGAGATCGCGGTGATGGGGCCGAAGGGCGCGGTGGAGATCCTCTTCAAGAAGGAAATCGCCGAGGCGAAGGATCCGCAGAAGGCGATGGACGCGAAGGTCGCCGAGTACACGGAGAAGTTCGCCAATCCGTACGTGGCCGCCGGGCGCGGCTACGTGGACGACGTCATTGACCCGCGCGATACGCGGCCGCGACTGATTGACGCGCTCGACGCCCTGCAGGGCAAGCGCCAGAAGAATCCCGCCAAGAAGCACGGCAGCATTCCGCTGTGAGTGCGGCGAAGGCGAAGGGCAAGCCGGTCGCGCGCCCGCTCACGAAGGTCCTGATCGCCAACCGCGGTGAGATCGCGCTGCGGATTGTGCGGGCGTGTCAGGAGCTCGGCATTCGCTCGGTGGCGGTCTACTCCGAGGCGGACGCCCAGGCGCCACACGTGCGCGAGGCGGACGAGGCGGTGGCGATCGGACCGGCACCGGCGAGCGAGAGCTATCTGCGTGGCGAGCATCTCATTGCCGTCGCCAAGGCCGTCGGTGCCGACGCCATCCACCCCGGCTATGGCTTTCTCTCCGAACGCGAGTGGTTTGCCCGCGCGGTTCGGGACGCCGGACTGACGTGGGTCGGGCCGGGCGCCGAGGCCATCGCGGCGGTGGGGTCGAAGACCGCGGCGCGGACGCTGGCGGCGAAGGCGGGAACGCCGGTCGTGCCAGGGACGACAACACGGCTCCGCGATGCCAAGGACGCGGCACGGGTTGCAAAGAAGTTTGGCTACCCGGTGCTGCTCAAGGCGGCGGCCGGTGGCGGCGGGAAGGGGATGCGGATCGTCCGCGAGGAGTCGGAGATTGCCGCCGCCCTCGGCGCGGCCCAGCGCGAGGCCAAGAACGCATTCGGCGACGACGCCATCTACGTCGAGAAGTACCTCGAGGGTCCCCGCCACGTCGAGGTCCAGATCCTTGCCGACACGCACGGCCACTGCATCGCCCTCGGCGAGCGCGAATGCTCGATCCAGCGCCGCCACCAGAAGATGATCGAGGAGGCGCCAAGCACGGCAGTGACGCCGGACCTGCGGAAGCGGATGGGGGATGCCGCGGTCGCGGCGGCAAAGGCGGCCGGCTACGTGAACGCCGGCACCTGCGAGTTCCTGCTCGACCGGAACGGCGACTTCTACTTTCTCGAGATGAACACGCGCATCCAGGTGGAGCATCCCGTCACCGAACTGGTGATGGGGCTCGACCTTGTGCAGTGGCAGTTGCGCATTGCCGGGGGCGAGGCGCTGCCGTTCACGACCGCTCCGGAACCGCACGGCTGGGCGATCGAGTGCCGCATCACGAGCGAGGACCCGGCGAACGGTTTTCTCCCGTCCACCGGGCGCATCGAGTATCTGCACATCCCGAGCGGGCCTGGGGTGCGCTGGGACGGCGGGATCGAGACGGGAAGCGTGGTCGGGCTCTCGTACGACCCGCTGCTCGCCAAGCTGATTGTCTTTGCGCGGACGAGGGCGTTGGCGATCGCCCGGATGGAGCGCGCGCTGCGGGAACTCGTGATAGACGGCGTCGAGACGTCGCGCGAGTTTCACCTGCGGGTGATGGCGGACGACGAGTATCGCCGGGGCGCGGTGGACGTCCAGTGGCTCGAGGCGCGGCTGCCGACGTTGCTCTCGCGCCAGGCCCCGGCGGCGACGCTCGAGGCCGCGGCGATCGCGGCCGCGCTGATTGCGGACCGGGACCGGCGCGGACAGCCGCCCGTGCGCGTGGAAGCCCCGTCGGCGAGCGGCTGGGCCGCTCTCGCGCGCCGCGACGGGCTGCGCGAATGACTCCCCCGCGACGGCGGCCACCGCCGTGACCCTTGCGATTGATTCGCTCTCGGCAGGCGGCGACGGCGTCGGCCGCTCCGAGGGACTCGTCGTCTTCACGCCGCGGACCGCGCCGGGCGACCGCGTCAGCGTGGATATCACCGTCCAAGGCCGTGTCGGCCGCGGGCGGCTGCGGCGCGTCGAGTCGGCCGGGCCAGCGCGGGTCACCCCCAGGTGCGCGCACTACGCCGCGCCCGATCGCTGCGGCGGTTGCCAGTGGCAGCAGGTCGCGATAGGTGCGCAGCGCGAGGCCAAGCGTTTGATCGTCCGCGACGCCTTTGCGCGGATCGCCAAGCGGACGGTGGAACTGCCGCCGATCCACGGCGGCGCCGAGTGGCGCTATCGGCGCTCGCTCACCCTCGCGATTCGCCGGCCGGCGGGCGGGGCGGTGTTCGCCGGCCTGCGCGCCTTCGACGATCCCGAGGCCGTGTTCAAGCTGGACGACTGCGAGATCACCGTTCCCGCCGTGCTCGCCACCTGGCGCACGATCCTCTCCGCGGGCGCGTACCTGCCGGCCGAGCCCCGCCTGCGCGGGACGGTGCGCGAGGTGGATGGTCTCTCGTACTTCACGCTCGAGGGTGGCCGCGCGTGGCCGGAGGTCGCGCAGTTCCTCGACGCGGTGCCGGCACTCGCCGCCGTCTGGTGGCACGCCGACGGGCGCCATCGCCGACTGATTGCCGATCGCCGGCCGGCGTCGGCGCCCGGCGCATCGTTCGTGCAGGTCAACGCCGAGGTCGCGGCGATGCTGCAGGCCGACGTGGTGGCGCGGGTGATGGCCTGCGGGCCGCGCACGGTCGTGGATGCGTACAGCGGGGCGGGGGACACGGCGGCGGCGCTCGCGGCGAACGGCGTGAACGTCGTCGCGATCGAGGCCGACGAGGAGGCGACGGCCTGGGCCGCCTCGCGGCTCCCCGCGGGGTCGCGGGCGATTGCCGCGCGGGTGGAGGACGTGATTGCGCGTGTCCTGCCGACGGATGTCGTGATCCTGAACCCGCCCCGCTCTGGCGTGGATGCCAAGGTCACCGCCGCGCTCGGCCCGGGTGCCGCCGCGGCCAAGGCGATTGTCTACGTCAGTTGCGACCCGGCGACGCTGGCGCGCGACGTCGCCCGCCTCGCCGGGTGGCGCGTCCACGCCCTCGCCTGCTATGACCTGTTCCCGCAGACCTCGCACGTGGAGACGGTCTGCGAACTGCGGCCGGAGGCCGCGTGAAGTACCTCGTGGACATCGCCGGTGCGCGCGTGGCCGTGGACCTCGATGGGGCGAGCGCCACCGTCGGCGGCTCGACCTCGGCGGTGCATCTCGCCGAGGTCGCCGGCACGCCGGTCCGGCTGATCACGATCGGTGGCGTACAGCACCGTGTCGTGGCGCGCCGCAACGGACCCAAGGGCCGCTACATCCTGTGGTTGGACGGCTGGCGGTTTGACGTCGAGGCGTTGGACGAGCGGACCCGGGCCATCCGGGACCTTGGTCTCGCCACGGCCGCCGCGGCCGGACCGGCGCCGATTGTCGCACCGATGCCGGGGTTGATCGTCAAGGTCCACGTCGCGGTCGGGGACCGCGTGGACGCGGGGCAGGCGGTGGTCGTGATGGAGGCGATGAAGATGGAGAACGAGCTCCGGGCCCCATCGCCGGGGACCGTCCGGGCGATCGCGGCGACCCCCGGGGTCGCGGTCGAGAAGGGGGCCGTGCTGGTGGAGCTGCAATAGGCATTACACGCCTAGCGCGACCCCGGGATGTGTCGGGCGATCGCATCGGACGCGCCGCGAGCAGAACGACAAGAACCAGGCTGACCGGCAGCTCCTCAGCCGTGTGAGTTAGATCAGCGGAGTGGGTGGGAGCCAAGGCTTCCACCCACTCTTTAGCTAGAAGGCGAATCCCATGAACAATCCGACGCCGAGTTCACCATCGGCGCGCGCGAGCGGTTGCACGGGAGAAAGCGGATCCGAGATAAGAAACCGGAAATATGTCACGCCCGGCCGCACGATGAATCGTTCGTCGAACCCGATTCCGACGACAGCCTCTAACATCTGGTAGGGCCAGCCGTCCTCGAGGGTGTGGGAGTACGGGGACGTCCGCCGCGCACGCGTGCGTCCCGTTCGCCCGCGGAGCGCGAGGATCACGGCGCGCTGGTCGTTTAAGCGCCACGCGCGGCCTAACGAGAATCCCCAATCTGCATCCCGCCAAGTGGCCGTAACGCCGGAGTCCGTGAGCTCGTCGTCGGCCGTCGCCCCCGACACAGTCGCCACGGGGCAGACGAACGTCTCGAAGGGGAGGCGAACAACCCACTCGCCGCGAATCTGAATCGAGAGGCTACGAAGCAGAAGCTGTGGGTCTGAGGTTCGACCCGCACCGACCGTGACCCAGGCGTTCTGCCCTCGCCACGGCCGCAGGCCAGCGAGTGCGAACCGAGACGAGCCGTGCGCGTGGCCGTCGACCTGGAGTCCGGTGACGAGTCGCGCGGCGCTGGGCGTGGGCACTCCGCTGCACGCTTGTGCGTTGGCGAGTCCGCTCGGGAGCACTATCGCGCCGGCCGTCATCAGCGCGGCACACCGGCGACTTAGCACGGCGGCGGGAAGAACCAACATTGATCAGTCGGCGGAGGCTGCACGATCGCCGACGACGAGAGCATCGCCCCGGATGGCTGACGGTAGCTGAGATGGATGGTATCGCCGGGCTCCGCCTGGACGGCTCCGTCGCCGACCCGCACTGTGCCGGGTTCTATCGGGAGTGTGGCGTGGAGCAGCGAGCGCAGTGGCCGTTGGGGTTGGCCAATGATAAAACCTGGGCGACCTTCAAAGTACGCGGACCTCACGCCTGGCCAGTCTTCTATTTCCCTTAGCCGTTGTGGAAGTCCTGCGTGGCGCACCACGATCGCGCTCGCGAACTGCAGTCTTGGCGCGACCAGGCGGAATCGTCCACCCCACGCGCGAAGTCGTGGCTCGATTGAGCGCACGTCCTGACCGGACTCCATCGTAATGACGATCATTCGGCAGTGGTGCTGGTAGCCGCCCTCGAGCCGCACTGGGCACATCAGGGAAGCAAGAGAAGACCGCTCGAGGTCGCCGCGTGAAGTCGAAATAAAAAAGGGAAGATCGGCGCTTGGAGAGAGAACAAAATATGTATCGGCAAGTGCCGCGTCCACAGACAGGGCTCCGCCCGGATGTATGGGTGGACCGGAACCATCAAGCCGGAGATACGCGATCTCTTGCGGGCCTCCCATTCCGTAGGTTGGTGCGTCGCCGCACGCCGTGAGCAGTGAGAGTGAGGCGGCGAGCACACCGATCTGTTGGACAATCACCGGCCGCCTCCCGGCACCCTAGCACAAACGTACGGCGCGCAGGGGTTGCCCGTCTCGTTGAACACGCCTATTTCGTCGCCGCTTACCTCAGGCCCCGATGTGACGAGAAGTTGTAGCCAAAACTCGTACGGGGTGCTCGGGTCGATGTTGAGTGCAACAGACGAACTCGTACCGATACTCGTGAACGGGCCTCCTTGGGTCGTCGAGAATCCCCAGGCGTAGGAGTACGAACTCGGTCCCCCGGTCACGTACGCGTTCCACACCGTGTTTCCCGAATCGACTACCACCTGGGGACCGATGATTCCCGCAGACAGGATCGTGTAGCTGTAGAGTGCGTTGAGCGGGTCGACACGACCGTGGCCAAAATGAGCTGCGGAGCCGACGTACTGCGCCGTGGATTCCAAGCGATTGCGAATCTGCGCATTCGACCATGATGGGTTGCGCGTCCACAGCAACGCAGCCACGCCGCTGACGACGGAGGTGGAAATAGAGGTGCCACACTGGAAACTGTATTGTCCATTTGCCCACATACTACTCGCCGAAAAGGGAGCGACCAAGTCATTGCCTGCGTTTGAGACTGAGCCGCCAGTCTGTCCGACGGCGTTACAGGATTCACTCGCTCCTGGCGTAGCGAAGTGGTCGTTTTCCAGGGTACCGCCGACCGCGATGACGGGCGAGTAGCTCGCGGGGAATCGAAGCGTTGTTGGGCTGCAGCCAGGGCCATCGTCCGTCGTGTTGCCGGCGGCCGCGACAAGAAGAATCCCTGCGTTCCAAGCAGCGGTCACTGCGGTAGAGATCGCCGAACCGCCGGTGCAGTGGCCAATGCTCATGTTGACGATATGTCGTGGCCGAAAGCCGGCTACGGTTTCGTCAATCGCCCAGTCGAGCGCAGTCGAAACGTTCGAGAGCCCACACTCCGGACTCGTTCCGCAAACGTTGATGCTCGCCAACAAGTTTGGAGAGTTTGCGATGCCGATCTGCCCGACGGAGTTGTCCGTGCCGGCGATGGTGCCCGCCATGTGCGCGCCGTGTCCGCGATAGACCGGGTCCAACATTTGGTCGTAGCACGAGGAGGCTACGCCCGCGATGTATAAACAGTCCACGTAGCTGGCGTCAGGTCCGTCGCCCGCACCCGACCAGCGATGCAGCGAGTCAAGGCCGGAGTCGATGATTGTGACGCTCGAGTACTGGCCGCGCGAGGCCGGCCCGTACGTTCCAGCCCACACCTCGTGCGCCCGGATTTTGAACACTCCCCAGGAGGTGTCCTGCACCGGGTCCGGCGCCGGCGGGGCTGACGCTGAACCATTGAGAGTGGCCGCATCGGCTCACTTGCCTCGACGTAATCGACGAACGGGAGCGCGAGTATGCTCTCGACCTGACTAGGCAACACCCGCGCACCAATGAACGTGAAGTTGCGATACGTGTGAGTGACATCTACTTCGAGGGCGCGAAGCTGCGTTAGCGCCGCCTGCATCTGCGGCCTGCCCAGGGCAGAGACAACCCCCGTGGTCCGCGATCGTTCCGCGCCGGCCGGCTTGATGCCGATGAGAACGCGGCCGTCGTTCGCCGCCACTCGGCCAATGAGCGCCTCGACATCCGGCTCCGCCGAACGGTCGGGGTCCAACTCGATTGTTCGCGCGGGCAGGGTATCACGCATGGTGCGGAGCGCGGGAATCGCTGCATTGACTCCGGTGATGCGGGTGTACCCTTCACTTAACTGCGCAGGCGCTCCCGGACCGACGCCGAGTTCATCCGCGCACCCGCCGCCCCCCCCCCCCAATGATGAGTAGCGCTACGGCTGCGCTAGTGAGAGTCCTGCCGGTGCCACGCGCTCGTATTCCGTGCATCATCGCCTCGTTGTCTGGTATGCAGACAGGGTGGGGGGGTCGCGCACGACTTGTCAATACTTAGTGGGCGCAATACCGTAGTGGAGGGCACGTAATGAACGTGTTTAGCGATCCTAGATGTCAAGTTCGTTTTTTTTTTCGCGTACAATGGCTGGAAATGGGCACTCGACGACGGCGGTGCGAGATTCGCGGCCCGTGGCGGCAGGGAGGGGGCGGTATTGGTGGAGCTCGAATAAGCGGTAGCCCCATGATAGGGTTGGACTTGCGCGGGTTGACTCTCCTCCTTGCCCCGTCTATCCTTCGTGTCTGTCCAAAAACGCCTAAGTGGCGGCCAAGACCCGGGTTGCATCCCGCACCGGTGAGGCGAAGTCCCTCTCGTTACATCTGGTCTGGTCCACAATGCGCAGCACGTTCTCCGCCACCCCGAGCGACATCGAATCCAAGTGGTTCGTTGTGGACGCCGAGGGGATGGTGCTTGGTCGCCTTGCGACCGAGGTCGCCCGGATCATCCGCGGCAAGCACAAGCCGATGTTCACTCCCCATATGGACACCGGGGACTTTGTCATCGTGATCAACGCGTCGAAGGTCCGCGTCACTGGCCGGAAGCTCGAACAGAAGAACTACTACCACCACACCGGCTATATGGGCCACGAGCGCTTCACGCCGCTCGCCTCGATGCTCGCCAAGCATCCGGAGCGGGTGATCGAGAAGGCCGTCTTCGGGATGCTGCCCAAGACCGCGCTCGGCCGGCAAAAGCTGCGGCTCAAGCTCCGCGTCTACCCCGACGCCCGGCATCCGCACGCCGCGCAGCAGCCCGAGCGGCTCACCTTCCCGCAGGCCGAGGTGAAGTAAATGGCTGACACCACGACGACCCATACGATTGGCCGCCGCAAGGAAGCCGTGTGCCGCGTGTTCCTCACCCCGGGTTCGGGGAAGTGGGAGCTCAACGGCCGGACACTCGGGGACTACTTCCCGCGTCCGGCGCTGGTCTCGGCGATCCAGCAGCCGTTCAACGTGACCGAGACGCTCGGCACCTATGATGTGCAGGCGAGCCTTGCCGGCGGCGGCCAGACCGGCCAGGCCGGCGCACTCCGGCTCGCGATTGCCCGCGCGCTCGTGAAGATTGACGAAACGCATCGTCGGAAGCTCCGCGACCTCGGCCTCCTCACGCGCGATGCCCGCGCGGTGGAGCGCAAGAAGCCGGGCCGTCCGAAGGCGCGCAAGAAGTTCCAGTTCAGCAAGCGCTAATCCAGGTTTCAGGTATCAGGTTGCAGTCACCTGCTACCAGCCACCTGCCACCTTCAGTTGCTGGTGTCAGGTATCAGGTATCAGGTATGAGGTTGCAGGTGTAGTTGTAGTTCATCTCTCAGCCAAGCCGAGCTTCTCATCGGTGCCGCAGCCAGACCGCGGTGATGCGAAGCGCTGACGCGAGGCAACGTTCTCAACCACTCAGAAGGGACCCACGATGTCGCTGCCCCAGCTCGAAGAGCTCCTCAAGGCCGGTGTGCACTTCGGCCACCAGACGCGCCGTTGGAATCCCAAGATGCGCCGCTTCATCTTCGCGGAGCGCAACGGGATCCACATCATTGACCTCCAGAAGACGCTCAAGCAGCTCGAGCTCGCGCAGCAGCTCGTGCGCGAGGTCACGATGCGCGGGGAGGCGATCCTCTACGTCTGCACCAAGCGCCAACTCGCGCAGATCGTCGCCGCGGAGGCCGAGCGCGCCGGCGCGATGCACGTCACCGAGCGCTGGCTGGGCGGCCTGCTGACCAACTTCGCGACCGTCAAGAAGCAGGTCCGCAAGCTGAAGGAACTCGAGGCCGGGTCCGAGGCGGGCGGCACCTTCGAGAACTACACCAAGAAGGAAGCGCTGATGATGACCCGCCAGCGCGACAAGCTGGCCAAGAACCTCTCGGGCATCAAGACGATGAGCCGCATCCCCGGGCTGATGTTCGTGGTGGACGCCAAGAAGGAAAAGATCGCGGTGGACGAGGCCAACAAGCTCGGCATCCCGATCATCGCCATCTGCGACACCAACTCCGACCCCGACCTCATCACCGTGCCGATCGCCGCCAACGACGATGCGATCCGCTCGGTGGAACTGATCACGAAGGCGATCTCCGATGCCCTCGAGGCGGCCCGCCGCGAGGCGCCGGCCCGACCGGACGTCGACGACACGGGGGAGAGCACGACCTGGTCGTCGGAGCGCGGCACGGAGAAGGAGACCGACGAGGATCGCCGCCGCAAGCGCCGTCCGCGCCGCCGCCGCGCCAAGCCGGAAGCGATCGCGGCCCGCCTGAAGGGCGGGGCCGAGGCCGGCGAGGCCGGCGAATCGGGTGACGCCGACGCCGCCGACGCCGCCGAGGCGCCGGAAGCTGAGGGGGCGGAGGCGGCCGAACGGGACACGGCCGCCGAGTAGGCGGCCGCTTCACCACGTTCCCCGCCGCACCCACGCCCACCATTGAGAGATCACCGATGGCTGCCACACTGATCACCGCGAAGGACGTCGCTGAGCTCCGCGCCCGCACGGGCGCGGGGATGATGGATTGCAAGAAGGCGCTCGAGGAGGCCGGGGGCGATATGCAGGCCGCCGTTGACATCCTCCGCAAGAAGGGAATCGCGAAGGCCGACAAGCGCGCGGACCGCGCCGCCTCAGAGGGCCAGATCGTCATCTCGACCGCCGCCGACGGCCGGAGCGCGGCGATGATCGAGCTCAACTGCGAGACCGACTTCGTTGGCCGCAACGACGAGTTCCTGGCCGTCGCCCGGGAGATTGCCGACCACGTGGCGCACGACGACGGCGTGGGAGGCCTCGTCGCCGTCGGCGCCGACGGCGCGTACCTCGACACGCCCTGGAGCGCCGACAAAAACAAGACGCGCACCGTCGGGGACGTCGTGAAGGCCGCCTCGGCCAAGACCGGAGAGAAGGTGGAACTCCGCCGCATCGCGCGCTTCGCCGTGCAGTCCGGCGGGGTGGTCGGCAGCTACCTCCACTTCAACGGCAAGGCCGGCGTCCTCGTCGAGATTGCCGGGGGGACGGGGGGGCAGGCCGTCCAGCTGGGCAAGCAGGTGGCCGAGCACATCGCGGCCGGCGTGCCGCAGGTCGCGATCGCGGTGGACCGCGACGGCGTTCCGCCCGAGTTCATCGAGCGCGAGCGCGCAATCTTCATCGCCCAGGCCGTCGAGAGTGGCAAGCCGGAGGCCATCGCCCAGAGGATGACCGAGGGCCGCATCGCCAAGCTCTACGGCGAGGTGACGCTCCTTGGCCAGCCCTGGGTGCGTGACGACAAGCAGACCGTGGGCGATCTTGTACGGGCCACCGCGAAGGAGGCGGGGCAGCCGTTGACCGTGACGCGCTTCGTGCGATTCAAGATGGGCGAGTCCTGAACCCAGGCGCCGAATGACACTGAAGTATCCGCGGGTCCTCCTCAAGCTCTCCGGCGAAGCCCTCGCCGGCGACAAGGGTTTCGGATTCGATTTCGACGTGATCCGGGAATACGCCCGGCAGGTCAAGGCGATCGCCGATCTCGGCGCACAGATCGGGATGGTGATCGGCGGCGGCAACATCGTCCGCGGGTCGCAGATCTCCAAGATGGGGATGGACCGCGTCTCGGCCGACTATATGGGGATGCTCGGCACGGTGGTCAACGCCCTCGCGTTCCAGGACGTCCTCGAGCGCGAGGGACTCGACACCCGCGTGATGACGGCCATCCGGATGGAGGAGATCGCCGAGCCCTTCATCCGCCGCCGCGCGATCCGCCACCTCGAGAAGGGACGGTGCGTGGTCTTTGCCGCCGGCACCGGGAACCCCTACTTCTCCACCGACACCGCCGCGGTGCTCCGGGCCATCCAGATGAAGGCCGACGTGATCATCAAGGCGACGAGCGTGGACGGCGTCTACGACGCCGACCCGAAGCAGGACGCCAAGGCCAAGAAGTACGACCGGATCTCGTACAAGGACGTGATGACCGACGAGCTCCGGGTGATGGATCAGACGGCCATCACGCTGTGTAGGGAGAACGACCTTCCGCTGATCGTCCTCAACATCCACACGCCGGGCATCGTCGCCGCCGCGCTGCGGGGCGAGCCGGTCGGAACCCTCGTCTCATGACCACGACCCAGAACATCCTCAAGGACTGCCGTGCGGCGATGGACAAGGGCGTCGAGGCCGCGCGCCGCGAGTTCGCCTCCGTCCGCTCGGGAAAGGCCAACCCCGGTATGCTCGACACGGTCAAGGTCGAGATGTACGGACAGCTGATGGCGATGAACCAGGTGGCGAGCGTCTCGGCCCCCGAGCCGCGACTGATTGTCGTCACGCCCTTCGACAAGGGGCAGGTGAAGGCGGTCGAGAAGGCGATCCGCGAGTCGAACCTCGGCTTTGACCCGTCGGCACAGGGCACGGTGATCCGCGTGCCGCTCCCCTCGATGAACGAGGAGCGCCGCAAGGACCTCGTGAAGGTGGTGCACAAGTACGCCGAGGACGGCCGGATCGCGGTCCGCCACGCCCGCACCAGCGCGCGCGACCAGCTCAAGAAGCTCAACGGCGTCTCGGAGGACGAGGTGAAGCACGCCGAGAAGGATCTCCAGAAGCTGCACGACGAGGAGATCGCAAGGATTGATGCAGCGATGAAGGCCAAGGAAGCCGAGATCCTCGAGGTCTGACCGGCGCCCCGGTCCACCGTCCCTGCCGATGAACGCACCCGACCTCCTCGCCCAGGTCCGACTCCACGGAGCGGTCCCTCGCCACGTCGCCATCATCATGGACGGCAACGGGCGGTGGGCCCGCGAGCGGATGCTTCCGCGCCCGCTCGGGCACCGCAGCGGGATGGCGGCGGTGCGCGAGGTCGTCGAGGGCGCGGTGGAAGTGGGCCTCGACGTCCTCTCGCTCTTCGCCTTCTCGCAGGAGAACTGGCAGCGACCGGCCGGCGAGATCACCGCGCTGATGTCGCTCCTCGAGGAGTACATCCAGCGAGAGGCCAACGAACTTGACGCCCAGGGCGTCCGCGTCCGGGTGCTCGGTGACCTTGACCGGCTGACGCCGCCGGCGCGCGCCGCGGTGGACCGCGTCGTCTCACAGACGGCGGGCAACACCACGCTGACGCTCAACCTCTTCATCTCGTACGGCTCACGTGCCGAGCTCGTCCGGGCGGCGCGGCTGATCGCGGAGGAGGTGGCCGCCGGGCGCCTGACGCCCGAGCAGGTGGACGAGGCCGCGTTCACCGAGCGGCTCTTCACCGCCGGTTGCCCCGACCCCGACCTGTTGATCCGCACCTCGGGTGAGCAACGCATCTCGAACTTCCTGCTCTGGCAACTGGCCTACACCGAGCTCGTCATCTCGCCCGTGCTCTGGCCGGATTTCGGCCGCGCCAACCTGTACGAGGCGATCCTCGACTACCAGAATCGGGATCGCCGGTTCGGCCGCGTCGCGGTCTGAGCGCGCGGTGAGCGAGTTCGCCAAGCGCGTGCTCTTCGCGGCGGCGGCCATCCCCGTCGTTGCCCTGGCGGTCTTCGTCGGCGACGCGCCGCTGACGGTCCTCCTCTCCCTCGTCGCCGGCCTCGGCGCCTGGGAGTTTGCGCGACTCGCCGCGGCCGCCGGCCACCGGCCGCTGATGCGGACCGGCATCGTCCTCGCCGCGCTCATCCCGTTGATGGTGCACGCGCTGCGGCTGGGCTACTGGGTTCCGCCGTTCTCGTGGGTGGCGCTCGTCGTGCCGGCGTTGCTCACCCTCGCGCTCTGGCGTCGCGGCTCGCTCGGGGCGCCGCTCGGTGCCGTGGCGACCACGTTGCTCGGCGTCTGGTATACCGGCGGGCTGCTGAGCTTCGTCTATGCGCTGCGGTATCACCGGTTCGCCGTCGGGGCGGTGGCCGGCGCACTCCTCGTCGCCTTCCCGGTGGTCCTCACCTGGCTCAACGACAGCGGCGCCTTCTTCGCCGGCAAGCGCTTTGGCAAGCGCAAGCTGATGCCGAGCGTGAGTCCGGCGAAGACCGTGGCGGGCGCGGTCGGCGGGCTCGTGGTGTCGGTCGTGGCGGCCTGGCTCTATGCGCGCCTCGTGCTCGGGCCCTATGCCGGGCTCGGCCTCTCGCTCGGCGCCGTGGTGCTGTTCGGCGTCGCGGTCAGCGCGGCGGCGCAACTGGGTGACCTCGTGGAGAGCCTCCTCAAGCGCGAGGCGGGGGTGAAGGACAGCTCGACCCTCATTCCGGGCCACGGCGGCGTGCTCGACCGCACCGATTCGCTCCTCTTCGCCGTGCCGGTCGCCTATGTCCTGCTCGACCTCCTGCTGACGGTGGGCGCGTGAGCGCGGCCGGCGTCGCGATCCTCGGCGCCACGGGCTCGATCGGCGAGACGGCGCAGCGGGTCATCGCCCGCCATCCCGACCGCTTCCGGCCGGTGGCGCTGACGGCGAATGGCAATGTGGCCAAGCTTGCCGCGACCGCCGAGCGGTGGTCGCCTTCGTACGTCGGAATCGTGGACCCCGGCCCGACCCCAGTGCCGGCGTCGTGGGGGCAGGGTGTCCACTGCCTGGTCGAGGCCGCCCGGCGCCCCGACGCGGCAATCGTGATCAATGCCGTCGTCGGCGCGGCTGGACTCGACGCCACGCTCGCGGCGCTGGAAGCGGGGAAGCGGGTCGCGCTCGCCAACAAGGAGTCACTCGTCGTCGGCGGGGCGCTGGTGCAGCGCGCCGCGCGCGCACACGGGGGGACCGTCGTCCCGGTGGACTCCGAACACTCGGCGCTCCTCCAGTGCTGCGCCGGCCGCATCGCCGCAACCGGCGACGGTCTCTTTCCGCTCGCCGGCGTCCGGCGGCTGGTGATCACCGCGTCGGGCGGGCCATTCCGCACCTGGGACGCGGAACGGATCCGTGGCGCCCGGGTCGAGGATGCGCTCAAGCACCCGATCTGGACGATGGGCAGGAAGATCACCGTGGACAGCGCGTCCCTGGCGAACAAGGCGCTCGAGGTCATCGAGGCGCACCTGCTGTTCGGCGTGCCCTACGACCGGATCGAGGTCGTGGTGCATCCGCAGAGCATCGTGCATTCGTTCGTCGAGTTCGACGACGGGAGCGTGCTCGCCCAACTCGGCGTGCCGTCAATGGAGTTGCCGATTCTCTACGCGCTCGGCTACCCGGACCGTCTCCTCGACGAGGGGGTACCGCGCTTCGACCCGCTGGCGCATAGTCCATTGACGTTCGAACCGGTGCGGCACGATGCCTTTCCGGCGCTCGGCCTCGGGATTGCGGCCGGCCGCGCCGGGGGCGCCGCGCCGGCGGTGTTCAATGCGGCCAACGAGGCGGCGGTGGCGCGGGTGATCGCGGGCTCGCTCGCCTTTGCGCGGATCCCGGCGGCCATCGAGGCCGCGCTGTCCAAGCTCGGCGGCCTGCCGGGGAACGACCGAACGACGTTGCTCGCGGCGGATGCCGCCGCGAGATCCCTTGTCCTGGAGCTGTCCTGATGTTGAGTTGGCTCGCCCCGCTGCTGGTCCTCGGGCTCGTGATCTTCGTGCACGAGCTGGGGCACTTCCTCGCCGCCAAGTGGGCCGGCGTATACGCGCCGCGCTTCTCGCTCGGCTGGGGCAAGCCGCTCTGGGGCTTCCGGCGCGGCGAGACGGAGTACTGCATTTCGGTGGCGCCGATCGGCGGGTATGTGCGGATGGCGTCAAGGGAAGACGAGAGCGCCTCACTGCTTGAGGGTGGCCCCGAGCTGGTCGCCGCGAACGGTGCCGACGGGGCCGTGAAGCCCGTCGCCGAGGTCGAGCGGTCGCGGCATTGGGATGAGCACTCGATGATCCCCCACGGTCCCAAGCCGATTCCGGCCGACCGCTGGTTCGAGTCCAAGCCGCTCTACCAGCGGCTGGTGATCCTCTTGGCCGGCGTCTTCATGAATGTCGTGTTGGCCGTGGTCGTCACGACGGGGATCTTCGCGTGGTACGGTGGCGGATACCTCCCCGCCGTGGTGGACTCGGTGATCGCGGACCGCCCCGCAGCGCTCGCCGGGATGCAGACCGGGGACAGCATCGTCGCCATAGACGGGGCGCCGGTGACGCGCTGGGACGAGGTGCTGACGCTGGTCTCGGCGGCGCCCGGCCGGACGCTGGCGGTCACGGTGGTGCGCGATGGATCGCCGCGTACGCTCGCCATCACGCCGGAGGCGCAGGAGATCCCGACCCCTCCGATCGGCGAGATCCGGACCGTGGGACGGATCGGCGTGGGGCCGCGAGGCATCCCCGTCCGTGAGCGGATGGGACCGCTCGAATCCGTCGCCGCCGGGTGGAACCTCACCTGGGATATGGGCGGCAACGTCCTGGCCGTGCTCGGGGGGCTCCTCCTCGGCAAGGTCTCGGTCTCCCAGCTCGGGGGCCCGGTGGAGATTGCCCGGTCGAGCGTGGAGGCGGCGCAGAGCGGCGCACAGACCCTGTGGATGCTCGTGGCCTTCCTGAGCATCAACCTCGCGATTCTCAATCTCCTGCCCATCCCCCTGCTCGATGGGGGCCAGATCCTCTTCCAGCTGGCCGAGGGCGCCTTCCGGCGATCGTTCCCGCCGATGGTCAAGGAGTGGTATGCGCGGATCGGGCTGACGGCAATCCTGTTGCTCTTCGTGACGGTGACGTTCAACGACCTGAAACGGCTGGTGATGGGGTGGTTCGGGGGGGAATGAGCGTTCGCGCGCGTCCCCTTTACAGGGGCGCAAAAACGGGCTAAGTTCCGATGCTACAACGGAATCGGCAACTCAACGCACTGCGTAGCGCAGGCAAGGACATCAGGGATGGCGTTCGTCAAGACGGCGGCGATCGAGAAGCATCGCCGGCACGAGACCGACACGGGCTCGTCACAGGTGCAGGTCGCGGTGCTCACGGAGCGAATCAACTTCCTCACGGACCACTTTCGCGAGCACAAGAAGGACCACCATAGCCGTCGTGGTCTCCTGAAGATGGTCGGCAAGCGTCGGCGTCACCTCGATTACCTGAAGCGGACGGACGTTGACGCCTACCGCAAGATCATCGCCGACCTCGGCTTGCGCTACTAAGCGCTTCACCCACACGAGCGCGCGACCGCACTGACGCGGATCGCGCGCTTCGTGTACAGATCAGAGACAAACAGAAAATGATGCATCGTATCGAGCGGACCTTCGCCGGCCGCCCTCTCATCATCGAGACCGGGCGCATGGCCAAGCAGGCCGCGGGCTCGGCCCTCGT
The DNA here is from genome assembly GCA_040901985.1 of Gemmatimonadaceae bacterium. Classification (GTDB taxonomy): domain Bacteria; phylum Gemmatimonadota; class Gemmatimonadetes; order Gemmatimonadales; family Gemmatimonadaceae; genus Pseudogemmatithrix. Next base: position 110,721 of record JBBDYC010000005.1, on the reverse strand, counting down.
CACCTACGGCGAGACCGTCATCCTCGCCGCCGTCACCGTCAGCGACAAGAAGAGCCCGCTGCCCTTCTTCCCGCTGACCGTCGAGTACAAGGAAAAGACTTACGCTGCGGGCAAGATCGCCGGCGGGTTCATCAAGCGCGAAGGGCGTCCGCGCGACGAGGAGATCCTCTCCTGCCGGATCATCGACCGCTCCATCCGTCCGCTCTTCCCCGAAGGGTTCCAGAACGAGGTGCAGGTCGTCCTCTACGTCCTCTCGGCCGACCAGGAGAATGACGCCGACGTACTCGGCCTCGTGGCCGCCTCGTTCGCGCTGAGCGCGAGCAAGATCCCGTTCGCCGGTCCGATTGCGGGCGTGCGCGTCGGCCGCGTCGAGGGGAAGTGGCTCCTCAACCCGACCTTCCAGGCGCTCGAGTTCAGCGACATGGACATGATTGTCGCCGGCTCCAAGGACTCGATCATGATGGTCGAGGGCGGCGCGCTCGAGGTCACCGAGGAGGACGTCATTGACGGCCTCAAGATCGCCCAGAAGGGACTGCAGGACCTCGTGGCGATGCAGGAGGAGCTCCTCCAGAAGGCCGGGAAGGTCGAGAAGATGGAGTGGAGCGGCGTCGAGATCCCGGACGACGTGCGCGCGACGGTCACCAAGGCCGCCGAGCCGCGCATCGAGGCGGCCATCAACCAGAAGGACAAGGCCACGCGCATCGCGGCCGTCGAGCAGGTGAAGAGCGACGTCAAGGCCGAGATGGCCGAGGTCCTCGACCCCGCGCACCACGGCCTCGTCGGCGGCATCGTCGGCGACCTCGAGTACAACGCGCTCCGCGCGCAGGTGCTCGACACCGGCCTCCGGGTGGACGGCCGCAAGCCGAATGTCGTCCGCGACATCTCGGTGGACACCGCGCTGCTGCCGCGCGCCCACGGGTCCGCGCTCTTCACGCGCGGCCAGACGCAGGCCCTCGTGGTCGCCACGCTCGGCACCGCGAGCGACGCCCAGCGCGTGGACTCGATTGACAGCGCGAAGGAGACGACGAAGTCCTTCATGCTCCACTACAACTTCCCGCCGTTCTGCACCGGCGAGGCCAAGCCGATGCGTGGCACGGGCCGGCGCGAGATCGGCCACGGCATGCTCGCCGAGCGGGCGATCCAGGCGGTGCTGCCGTCGTTCGAGGAGTTCCCCTATACCCTCCGCATCGTCTCCGAGGTGCTCGAGTCCAACGGCTCGTCCTCGATGGCGTCCATCTGCGGTGGCTCGCTCGCTTGCTTTGACGCGGGCATCCCGCTCAAGGCCCCGGTGGCCGGCGTGGCGATGGGCCTCATCAAGGAAGGGAAGAAGTACGCGATCCTCACCGACATCCTCGGCACCGAGGATCACCTCGGCGACATGGACTTCAAGGTGGCGGGGACCGCCGCCGGGATCACGTCCATCCAGATGGACATCAAGATCCAGGGGCTCGACCTCAAGATCATGGCCGAGGCGTTGGCGCAGGCGAAGGAAGGCCGGCTGCACATCCTCGGGGAGATGAACAAGGCGCTCCCGGAGGTCCGTCCGGACCTGTCGCCGTACGCGCCGCGCATCGTCACGATGATGATCAACCCAGAGAAGATCGGCGACCTGATCGGCCCCAAGGGGAAGACGATCCGCGGGATCCAGGACGAGACCGGCGCCGAGCTCTCGGTGGACGACTCGGGGATGGTCACGATCGCCGCCGTCGGCGGCGAGGCGATGGAGCGGGCGCGCCAGATGGTCCAGGCAATCACGGCCGAGCCGGTGGTGGGCGAGACGTACGAGGGCACCGTGAAGTCGGTGACCGCGTTCGGCGCCTTCATCGAGATCATGCCGGGCACCGAGGCCCTCCTCCACGTCTCCGAGATGCGCCACACGCGCGTCGAGAATCCGGAGGACGTGGTCAAGAAGGGCGAGCACATCAAGGTGAAGTTGATTGACCGCGACGAGCGCGGCCGCCTGCGGCTGTCGCTCAAGGCGCTCCTGCCCAAGCCGGAAGGGGCGAGCGAGGGGAGCGGGGAGCCGGTGGGTGCCGGCGCCGGGGCGTCGGGTGGCGACCGACCGCGGAGCGACCGCCCCCGCGGTGACCGTCCGCGTGGCGGCGGCCGTGGAGGCCGCGGCCGCGAGTGACCGACGCGTCCGTCGCGGTCGCCGCGGAACGCGGCGTGCAACGGACCGTCCTGCCGAATGGACTGACCGTACTCTCGGAGCATATGCCGGGCGTGCGGTCGGTGGCGTTCGGGGCCTGGGTGCGCGCGGCCTCGCTCCACGAATCGCGCGAGAAGATGGGGGTCTCGCACCTCCTCGAGCACCTGGTCTTCAAGGGCTCGGAGCGCCGGAGCGCGAGGGAACTCGCGCTGGCGCTTGAGTCGCTGGGCGGGTCGCTCGACGCGTACACCGGGCGCGAGCACACCGCCTTCCAGGCGCGGGTGCTCGACGAGCATCTCCCGCAGGCCGTTGACGTGGTCTTCGACCTGATGTTTCGGCCGGCGTTGCGCCGCCCCGACCTCGAGCTCGAGCGCGGCGTGGTGCTCGAGGAAATCGCGATGGTGGACGACACCCCGGACGACATCGTCTTCGAGCTCCACGGCGAGCAGCTCTGGGGCGCGCACCCGTTCGGCTACTCGATCCTCGGCACGCCGGAGACCGTGGGCGCGCTCGACCTCGACGACGTGCGGGCGCTCCACGGGCGCGCGTATCGGCCCGACCAGATCGTGGCGGCGGCGGCGGGAAACGTCACGCACGAGCGGCTGCTCGAGGTGATGGCGTCGGCGGGGTGGCTTGACCTGCCGCGCGGCACTGAGCCGCCGCTCCCGGCCGTGCCGGTGCCGACGGTCCCCGCGCCGAGCGACCGCTCGGTCGAGCGCGACATCCAGCAGACGCACCTCGTCCTCGGCAATGCGACCGTGCCCTACGGCGACCCGCGCCGGCATCCGTTGATGTTGGTGAACGCGCTCTTCGGCGGCGGGATGAGCTCGCGCCTCTTCCAGCGCGTGCGCGAGGACCTTGGGCTCGCCTACTCCGTGCACTCGTTCCAGAGCTTCCACGCCAGCGCCGGGATGTCCGGCATCTACCTCGGCTGCGCCCCCGAGAAGGTGGCCGAGGCGCTGCGGGTGGTGCGGAGCGAACTCTCGCTGCTCCAGCTCGCCGCCCTGTCGGACGAGGAGCTGGCGATGGGCAAGCAGCAGTTGAAGGGCCAGATCACGCTCGGTATGGAGAGCGTCACGTCGCGGATGTACCGCGCCGCCGCGGTGGAGCTCTACGACGAGCCGTACCGCCCGCTCGACGAAGTCCTCGCCCGCGTGGACGCGATCACGACGGGTGAGGTGCAATCGGTCTGCCGGGACTTCTACGGTGCCGACCAACAGACCATCGTCCGCCTCGGCCCGACCTGACCGTCCACGTCACACCTCCCACCTCACACCTCCCATCTGCCGTTTATGAAGCTCGGTATCCCGAAGGAGATCAAGACGAACGAGAATCGCGTGGCCCTCGTTCCGGCCGGCGCCGAAGCCCTGGTGGCCGCCGGCCACACGGTGTTCGTCGAGCAGGGCGCCGGCGACGGCAGCGGCTTCAGCGACACCCAGTACCAGGCGGTCGGCGCGAAGATCCTTCCGACCGCCGACGAGGTCTGGAAGGCGGCCGAGATGATCATCAAGGTCAAGGAGCCAATTGCCGTCGAGTGGCCCCGGATGAAGAAGGGCCAGACCATCTTCACGTACTTCCACTTCGCGGCGGACGAGGCGCTGACCAAGGCGCACCTCGAGTCGGGCGCGACTTGCATTGCTTATGAGACGGTGGAACTGCCCTCACGCGAGCTGCCCCTGCTGACGCCGATGTCGGAAGTGGCCGGCCGGATGGCGGTGCAGGAGGGCGCGAAGTACCTCGAGAAGCTCTACGGCGGCCGCGGCGTGCTGCTCGGCGGCGTCCCCGGCGTGCCCCCGGCCAAGGTCGTGATCCTCGGCGGCGGCGTCGTCGGCGTGAACGCGGCGAAGATGGCCGCCGGGATGGGCGCCAAGGTGATGATCCTCGACACGTCGCTCCCGCGCCTCCGCTACCTGAGCGACGTGATGCCGGCCAACGTCCAGCTGATCTTCTCCAACCGGCAGAACATCCTCGAGGCGATTTCCACGGCCGACCTGGTGGTCGGGGGCGTGTTGCTGACCGGGGCCAAGGCGCCGAAGCTGATCCGTCGGGAGGACCTCAAGTTGATGCCCCCCGGTGCGGTCATCGTGGACGTGGCGATTGACCAGGGTGGGTGCGTCGAGACGATCAAGGCGACGACGCACGAGAACCCGGTCTACACCGTGGACGGGATCATCCACTACGGCGTGGCCAATATGCCGGGCGGGGTGCCGCGCACCTCGACCCTCGCGCTGACCAATGCGACGTTCCCGTACGCCCTCCGGCTGGCCAACAAGGGCTGGAAGCAGGCGCTCCGCGAGGACCCGGCCCTCCTCAAGGGGCTGAACGTGGTCGAGGGGAAGGTGACCTATCAGGGCGTGGCCGAGGCGTTCGGAATGGACTTTCACGAGCCGGGGCAGTTCGTGAAATGAGAGGTGCGTTACTGCTGGGGCGCCGTCCCCGTGCTAACTTTAGCGCGTGAGTCGCTCGGGCCCGCCCTGAGCCGTCCTTCGAGTCCCCACCCGCGAGCATCCGTTTACGATGAAGTGGCCGTTCTTTCCCTCTGGTGGATTCCTTCCGGCGAATGCGATCGCTGTGGATCTCGGGACGGCCAACACCCTCATCTACGTGAAGGGGCAGGGCATCGTCCTCAACGAGCCGTCGGTCGTCGCGATTGATCGCGACACGAAGCGGATCCTGGGCGTCGGCCTCGAGGCCAAGCGGATGCTCGGCCGCACGCCCGATGGCGTGATCGCGGTGCGGCCGATGAAGGACGGCGTGATCGCCGACTTCGACGTCACCGAGAAGATGCTGCGCTTCTTCCTCGAGCTGATCATCAAGAACCACGTGTTCAAGGTGAAGCCGCGCGTGATCGTCTGCGTGCCGTCGGGGATCACCGAGGTGGAGCGGCGCGCAGTGCGCGACTCGGCGCTCGGCGCCGGCGCGAAGGAGGTGTTCATGGTCGCCGAGCCGATGGCGGCGGCGATCGGCGTCGGCCTGCCGGTGGAGACGCCGACCGGGAATATGGTGATTGACATCGGCGGCGGGACCACCGAGATCGCCGTCATCGCGCTCTCGGGTATCGTCTCCGACACCTCCATCCGCACCGGTGGCGACGAGCTCGACGCGAGCATCGTCCAGTTCATGCGGAAGAGCTACAACCTGCTGATCGGCGAACCCACCGCCGAGCAGATCAAGATCCAGATCGGCAGCGCGGCGCCGCTCGGTGAGGAGCGGGAGATGGAGGTGAAGGGCCGCGACCTTGTCTCGGGGATCCCGAAGACCGTGCGCGTGCACTCGGCGGAGATCCGCGAGGCGATCCAGGAGCCGATCCAGCAAATCGTCAATGCGGTGCGCCGCGCGCTCGAGATCACGCCGCCGGAACTGGCGTCGGACATCGTGGACCGCGGGATCGTGATGACCGGTGGCGGCGCGCTGATTCGCGGGCTCGACGTGCTGCTGACGCAGGAGACCGGGTTGCCGATCCACGTGGACGAGGATCCGCTGACCTGTGTCGTACGGGGGACCGGGCGGATCCTCGATGACGAGGCGAAGTACTGGTCGGTGTTGAGCACCTGACGGACGGCGACTCGTGCCTCGCGGAAGTCGCGGCGATTCGCGGGCCGATACGGTCGTCGCCATCGGGTGTGTCCTCCTCGCGCTGACCCTGTTGATCCTCCCCGACGGCCCGCGCGACGCCGTCGCGGGGGCGATCCGGGGGAATTTGCTGGGACCGCTGGCGGCGATGCAGGAGCGCGCGGCCCGCGCCCGCTCCACCCTCGTCCTCAATGACAGCCTGCGAGTCGTCGCCGACAGTGTCGTCGCCCGCTCGCAACGCCTCGAGGCGGTCACGGCGGAGAACGACCGCCTGCGCGAGCTGCTCGGACTCGGGCGGGCCTTGCGCTGGGGGTACGTGCCGGCCGAGGCGCTCGTCGGCCGGCGGCTCGGCGAGGAGCACACCCTGCTGCTCTCCGCCGGCGCGGTGCAGGGGGTCTCGCCGCTCAGCGCCGTCGTGACCGCCGAGGGGCTCGTCGGGATGGTCCAGCAGGTGGACCCGACCACGAGCGTCGCGATTACCTGGCCGCATCCCGATTTCCGCGTCAGCGCGGTGAGTCTCGACGGGAGTTCCTTCGGGATCGTCAGCGCGCACGGAGGGGTGGGCGCCGATCGCTACCTGCTCGAGCTCCACGGCGTGCCGTATCGGGCGCCGCTGCGGGCGGGATCGCCAATCGTGAGTTCCGGGCTCGGTGGCGTCTATCCGCGGGGGCTGCTGATCGGAACGGTGGTCCGCGAATTGCGCCGGGGCACCAGTTGGGCGCGCTCGTACCTGGTGCGGCCGACGGTGCGCCCGGCCGACGTCACGGCGGTGATGATTCTCTCGCCGGAGCGGAGCGCCGAGGGGGTCGAGAGCGTCTGGGAGCCGGCGGCGCAGGAGATGCTGCGGCGCGTGCGGGCGGCTGCCGACAGCGTGGCTGCGGCTGCGGATCGCGCGCGGAGTGACAGCGCGCCCCCGGACAGCGCCGGGACGGAGCCGCGATGAGACTCTCCCGTACGCTGATGGCCACGGCAATCCTTACTACCCTCGTCGCCCTGCACTTCACGTTGCGGCCGCTGCTCGACTGGCGCGCCGGGGTGGACTTCCTGGTGATTGGGATGCTCATCATCGCCGTCCGGGTCCGGCCGGGTGCCGCCGCCTTGGTCGGCTTCGCCCTCGGGCTCCTCACCGACGCGATGTCCCCCGACGCGTTCGGCGCGGCGGCGCTGGCGATGACGCTGGTCGGCTTCGGTGCCTCGCGACTCAAGGCGGCGTTCTTCGCCGACGACCTCCTGCTGAACGCCATCTTCATCTTCGTCGGGAAGGCCGTCTTCGACTTGATCTACCTCCTCGCCGAGGGACGGCTCGGGGGGCTGGGGTTGGTGGCGCAGCTCTTCCTCTGGACGCCACTGGCTGCGCTGGTGACGGCGATTGTCGGCCTCGCGGTGATGGCCGTGGTGCGGCCGGCGCTCGAACAGCGGCGGCCGCGATGAGCTTCCAGCCCAACGAGGTCCAGCGGCGCGCGCGGGTGGCGTCGGCCCTCGTCTTCCTGAGCTTCCTCTTTCTCGCCGGGTCGTTCTTCCAGACGCAGGTGCTCCGGCGCACGCAGTACGCGCTCAAGTCGGAGGAGAACCGCCTCCGCGAGGTCCCGCTGCCGGCGCCGCGCGGCGTGATCTATGACCGCAACGGCCAGGTGATCGCCGAGAACCTGCCGGGCTATGCGATCTCGCTGCTGGCCCGGAACGAGGACTCGCTGCGCGTGATGATGCGGCGGATCGGTGCGGTGGTGACGGTCACGCCCGAGCAGGTCGGCGCGGCGGTGCGGCGCTTCCGCCGCGAACCGATGCGTCCAACGGTGTTGTTCGGCGATGCGCCGTTCGAGCTGGTCTCGGTGCTGGAGGAGCGGCGCACCGAGTACCCGGGGCTGATCATCCAGTCGGCGCCGAAGCGATTCTATCCCGACGGGCCGGCGGTCTCGGCGCTCGTCGGCTACACCGGGGAGATCAGCGAGGCCGAGTTGGCGCTCGCGCCGTACCAGCACTACAAGGCCGGCCAGCAGATCGGCAAGGACGGGATCGAGCGTCAGTACGAGACGCGGTTGCGTGGGCGGGAGGGTGTCCGGTTCGTCGAAGTGGACGCGCGCGGGCGTGTGGTTCGGGAGCAGGCGCGGGAGGACCTTGCGCCCGAGGGGCCGCCGCCGCTCTACACGAACATTGACCTCGACCTGCAGCGTTTCGTGCACGAGCTGTTCGGCGACACGCTGATCGGGGGCGTGGTGGCGATGGAGCCGCGGTCGGGCGAGGTGCTCGCGCTCCACTCGGCGCCGACCTTCGACCCGAACCGCTTCATCGGCGGGATCCCGCGCTCGTATTGGCAACAGCTGCAGGACGATCCACGACGTCCGCTCTACAACAAGGCGATCAAGGGCACCTATCCTCCCGGCTCCGTCTGGAAGCTCGCCACGGCGATCATCGCGATGGAGGAGGGGCTCGTGGCGATCGACGACGAGATGACGACGCCGTGCCTCGGCAGCTATCAGTTCGGGAACCGGCCGTTCCGCTGCTGGAAGCCGGAGGGACACGGACGGACGACGCTTGCCCAGGCGATCGAAGTCTCGTGCGACGTCTATTTCTACCAGCTCGCGCTGAAACTGGGCGTGCAGAGGCTGGTAGCGGGGGGAATCCGCCTCGGGACGCGGGAACGCTCGGGGATTGACCTGCCGGCCGAGTCACGGCCGCTCTTCCCGACCGACCCGGCGCGGGCGTACTACGACCGGTTGTTCGGGCCGCAGGGATGGACCGCCGCTGTGAGCCTCAACCTGGCGATCGGGCAGGGAGAGAACTCGCAGACGGTCGTCAGCATGGCCCGCTTCTATACCGCGCTGGCGACGGACGGCTACGCCGCCCGACCGGAGGTCGTCCGCGGCCAGGCCGAGCGCGTGAAGCTCTTTGCGGTGACGCCGGCGCAACTGCGCGACCTCCAGCTGGCGCTGACCGATGTCGTCGGGCGGGGGACGGCCGTAAGGTCGCGCCTCGAGGGGATTGTCGTCGCCGGAAAGACGGGGACCGCGCAGAACGCGCAGGACGCCGTGAACGATCACGCCTGGTTCGTCGGCTACGCGCCCGCCGAGGATCCGCAGATTGTCGTCGCGGTGATGCTCGAGTTCGGCGGGTCCGGCGGGCGCGCGGCGCGTTTCGCGACGCGCATCATCGAGCGCTACCTCAAGGCGCGGGTCGTCGCCATGCCGGCGACGGAGGGCGATTGAGCCGCCGCGCCATCCCCGCCGACTGGCCGCTCGTCGCCCTCGCCGCGCTCCTCACCGCGTTCGGCATCGCGATGATCTACTCCACGGGGCAGACGGACGTGCCGACCTTCGTCGAGGGGCTCTGGCGCACCCAGGTCGTCTGGTTCGTGCTCGGCGTCACGGCGGCCGGGGTGATCAGCCGCGCGTCGGTGCGGTTCGTCGAGTGGGCAGCGCTCCCCGCCTTCCTCGGCGCGACCCTGTTGCTCTTCCTCCTGCTCTTCATCGGCGTCGGCGCGGGGACCGCCGCCGGCACCAAGAGTTGGCTCGCGATCGGCGGTATCCGGCTCGGCCAACCATCGGAGTTGGCAAAGATCGCGGTGGTGCTGATGCTCGCCCGCGTCCTCTCCGGGCAGCGCGCCGCACCGACGTCGCTGTTCGGGCTCGTTCGGCCGGCGCTGATCGTCTTCGTCCCCTGGCTCTTCATCATGGCCCAGCCGGACCTCGGCACCGGGATGGTCTTCGTCGGCATCTTCTTCGCCATGCTCTTCTGGAGCGGCGTCTCCTGGCCGCTCCTCGTGATGGCGGCGAGTCCGGCGGTGAGCCTCATCCTCGCTTTCAGCACCGGTCTCTGGGGCGCCTGGTTCCTCCTCCTCCTCGCCCTTGTCGCCTGGAAGCGCCCCACGTGGATCGAGGGCGCCGCACTCATCGGGGCGAACGTCGCGATGGGGGTCGTCGCGCCCGTGCTCTGGGAACGGCTGAGCCCGTTCCAGCAGCGCCGCCTGCTCGTCTTCCTCGACCCCTCGAGCGATCCGCGCGCCTCCGGCTATCACCTCATCCAGTCCCAGGTCGCCATCGGCTCCGGCGGCATCATCGGCAAGGGGTTCACGCAGGGCACGCAGAAGCGCCTCGCCTTCCTCCCCGAGCAGCACACCGACTTCATCTTCCCGGTCGTCGGCGAGGAGTTTGGCTTCCTCGGCGTTTCGGTCGTCCTCGCGCTCTTCTGTGTCCTGCTCCTGCGGACCGTCCGGATCGCCGGCCGCGCGTCGAGCCCCTTTGCGTCGCTGGTCGCCTTCGGGCTCACCGCGGCGTGGCTGACCCACATCGTGATCAACATCGGGATGACGATCGGGTTGATGCCGATCACCGGCATCCCGCTCCCGTTCTTCTCGTACGGCGGGTCGTTCATGCTCTCCTGCTGGATGGCGGTGGGAATCCTGGTCCTCGTCTCGGCCGAGGGGCGCGGCCGGGCCGACGGGCTGGTGATATAAGGCGCTCCGGGCCACTTTTCCCCCTATGGCTTGGTTCCGGAAGGACAAGAAGCCGCGCCAGCCGCGGACGAAGCGCCTCGAGATCCCACCCGACGTCTGGGAGAAGTGCGAGGCGTGCGGGCACACGGATATCCGCGAGAAGTTCGTCCGGAACCTCAACGTGTGCCCGAGCTGCGACTACCACCGCCGGATCCGGGCGCACGAGTACGTCGCGATCCTGCTCGACGACGGGTCGGTGGACGAAAAGGACGTCGAACTCACCTCGGTGGACCCGCTCGGGTTTCCCGAATATCCGGCGCGGCTCAAGAAGGCGTTGACCAACGCCGGCGAGCACGATGCGATCCTCACCGTCTCCGGGCTGATGGACCAGGTCCCGGTGAACGTCGGCGTGATGGACTTCGCCTTCATGGGCGGGTCAATGGGCTCGGTGGTCGGCGAGAAGATTGCCCGCCTCGGCCAGCGGTCGCTCGAGAAGAAGTGGCCGCTGATCATCGTGTCGGCGTCCGGCGGCGCGCGGATGCAGGAAGGCGTGCTCTCGCTGATGCAGATGGCCAAGAGCTCGGCGATGCTCGCCCAGCTGGCCGAACGGCGCATCCCGTATGTGTCCATCCTGACCAACCCGACCACCGGGGGCGTGAGCGCGAGCTACGCGATGCTCGGCGACGCCATCCTCGCCGAGCCCGGCGCGGTCATCGGGTTCGCCGGTCCGCGGGTGATCAAGCAGACGCTGGGCCAGGACCTCCCGGAGGGATTCCAGACCGCCGAGTTCCTGCTCACCCACGGGATGGTGGACCGCGTCGTGCATCGGCAGCAGCTCAAGCGCACGGTGGGTCAACTCCTGCGGCATATGAGCGGCAAACCCGCCGCGATGGGGTGGGCGTCCAGCTGAGCGACGACCGCAGTGGCGCGTACCGGGCCGCGCTCGACGCGCTCTTTGCCCGCACGACAGGACAGTGGAAGCTCGGTCTCGAACGCGTGGAAGCCTTCCTCGCCGAGCTGGGCGACCCGCACCGCCGACTGCGGGTGCTCCACGTCTCGGGTACGAACGGGAAGGGGAGCGTCTGCGCGATGCTGGAGGCCGTGCTCCGCGCCCGCGGGCTCCTGGTCGGCAAGTACACGTCGCCGCACCTCGTGGATTTTCGCGAGCGGTTCCTCGTGGATGGGCGCCCGGTGGACGACGCAGCGATCGCCGGCTTCCTCGAGCGGTGGACCCCGGCGGTGGATCGGCTGGGGGCCACCTTCTTCGAGGCCACCACCGCGATGGGCTTCCAACTCTTCGCGGACGCCGGCGTGGACGTGGCGGTGGTGGAGACGGGCCTTGGCGGGCGACTCGACGCCACCAACACCGTGTTGCCGCTCGTCGCGGGCGTCTCGGGAATCGGGATTGACCATACCGAGTGGCTCGGCACGACGCGCGAGGAGATTGCCCCGGAGAAAGCGGGGATTTTCAAGCCGGGTCGCGCGGCCGTCGTCGGCGAGCCGGACGCCGCAATCGCCGCAATCCTCGTCTCGGAGGCGCGGCGGCTCGGGAGCTCACCGATTCGCATCGTCTCGGAGGAGGGGCACGCCGACGGCATCCGCGTCACCGGGGCGGGAACGCGCTTCACCTGGGTGCGCGGGGACGACCGGTTCGACGTGGCGTCTGGCCTCGCCGGCCGCCACCAGGCCAACAACGCGATGGTGGCCCTGACGATGCTCGACGCCCTGCCCGCCGACCTCTGGCGGCCGGTGGCCGATAACCTGCCGGCGTTGCGCGGGGTGCGGTTGCCCGGGCGATTCTCGCAGCACGGGGCCTGGATCTTCGACGTCGCGCACAACCCCGATGGGGCGGCGACGACGGCCGAGACGCTCCGGGCCACCGAGCCAACGGGGCCGGTCTGTGCGCTCGTGAGCGTGCTCGGGGACAAGGATTGGCGGGGGATACTTCGCGCGCTCGCGCCCGTGGTCGGCCACTTCGTGTTGACCAACGCGCCGACCGCGCCGGCGAGCCGGGCGTGGAATCCGGCCGAGGCGCTGGCGTTCGCCCTCGGCGCGGGGTGGAGCGCCGAACTGCTGGCGGATTTCGACGCTGCCCTCGCTTTGGCGCCGGCGCGCGGGGCCACTGTGCTCGTGACGGGGTCGTTCCACACGGTGGGCGACGCGATGTCGCGGTTGCAGGTGTCTCCGACCACCGGGTAACTTTCGCGGATGAGTAGTGGCGCCCTCCCCGGTTTCCGTGATTTCTACCCTGAAGAGCTGGCCCGCCGGACGCACATCTTTCGTGCGTGGCGGGCCGTCGCGCAGAGGTACGCGTTCGTCGAGTACGACGGGCCGCCGCTGGAGCCCCTGGATCTCTACGCGAAGAAGAGCGGGGCGGAGATCGTCGCCCAGCTCTATGCGTTCACCGACAAGGGCGGTCGCGAGGTGTCGCTGCGGCCGGAGATGACGCCGACGCTGGCGCGGATGGTCGGCGCGCGCGCGCGCGCCCTCCGCAAGCCGGTGAAGTGGTTCTCCATTCCGCAGCTCTTTCGCTACGAGCGGGCCCAGCGCGGGCGGTTGCGCGAACACTTCCAGCTCAACGTGGACATCGTCGGAGAGGCGAGCGAGGTTGCGGACGCCGAACTCCTCTGCGTGGCCATTGACATCCTCAAGGCGCTCGGGCTCACCAGCGCCGACGTGCGCGCGCGGGTCAGCGATCGGCGCCTGCTCAATGCGATCCTCACGGCGCTCGGGGTCACCGACGCCCAGCGGCCGGAGGTGTACGCGGTGGTGGACAAGGTGGGACGGCAGCCGCGCGAGGCCTCGGTCGAGCGGCTGTCGGCCGTCGGGCTGTCGGCGTCGGCCATTGAACGCGTGCTCACGCTCTCCGCCGGCGTCACCTTCGACGCGCTGCGCAAGGAGTTCGGTGCCAAGGGCGGCACTCCGGCCGCGCGCGAGGCCATCGAGCGCTTTGGCCGCTATCTCGAGCATCTCGATGGACTCGGCGTGGCCGAGTGGATCACGCTCGACCTCTCGATCGTCCGCGGCCTGGCGTACTACACGGGGATTGTCTTCGAGCTGTTCGACGCCAAGGGCGAGTTGCGGGCCATCTGCGGCGGCGGGCGCTACGACGACCTCTTGAAGTCGCTCGGCGGTGCCGACCTGCCCGCGCTCGGATTCGGGATGGGGGATGTGGTGCTCGGCGAGCTGCTGACCGACCGCGGCCTCTGGCCCGAGGCGGTGGTGGCGGCGGCGGATTTTCATCTGGTGGCGGGGAACGGCGCGCTCGGGCGGCCCTACGCCGACGTGCTGCGGCTGGCGAGCGCGCTTCGCGGCGCCGGCTTCAGCGTGCATCACGGACTGAACGCCGAGCGCTATCTCTCGCAGGCGACGCGGAACCAGGTGGACGGGGCGCGGAAGGCGGGCGCCCGCGCAGTGATCTACTTCCGCGAGGATGGCGCCGTCGAGGCGATGAGCCTGCTCGGCAAGGCAACGGGGGCCGCGACGCACGCGGTGGATGCCGCGGGGGCGCTGTCGGGCGACGCCGCCGTACTGGACGATCTCAGGACATGGCTCAGGAAAGAAACGACAAGCAGCTGACGACCCGCGCGGAAGACTTCTCCGCCTGGTACAACGAGCTGGTGCTGCGCGCCGAGCTGGCCGACTACTCGCCCGTGAAGGGGTCGATGGTCATCCGCCCGAATGGCTACGGCATCTGGGAACGGATGCAGCGCGCCCTGGACGACATGTTCAAGGCGACGGGCCACGAGAACGCCTACTTCCCGCTGCTCATCCCGCAGAGCTTCCTCCAGAAGGAGGCGAGCCACGTCGAGGGCTTCGCGCCCGAGGTGGCGGTCGTCACGCACGGCGGCGGGAAGCAGCTCGAGGAGCCCCTGATCATCCGGCCGACGTCGGAGACGATCATCTATCATATGTTCGCCAAGTGGACGCAGTCGTACCGCGACCTCCCGATCCTGATCAACCAGTGGGCGAACGTGGTGCGATGGGAGATGCGGACGCGGCTGTTCCTGCGCACCCTCGAGTTCCTCTGGCAGGAGGGCCACACCGCGCACGCCACCGAGACCGAGGCGGAGGAGGAGGCGCGCCGGATGCTCGGGGTCTACCGCGAATTCATGGAAGGGTGGATCGCGATGCCGGTGATCACCGGCATCAAGACCGAGGGCGAGCGGTTCGCCGGCGCGCTGCGCACCTACTCGTGCGAGGCGATGATGCAGGACAACAAGGCGCTGCAGGCCGGCACGTCGCACAACCTCGGCCAGAACTTCTCCAAGGCGTTCGACCTCAAGTTCCAGAACGAGGCGGGGGAGACGGCGTTCGCCTGGAATACCTCGTGGGGCGTCTCGACCCGGCTGGTTGGCGGCTTGGTGATGACGCACGGTGACGACCACGGGCTTCGTGTTCCGCCGCGGTTGGCGCCGATCGAGGTGGTGATCGTGCCGATCTTCCGCAAGGACGAGGAGCGCGATCGGGTGGTCGGCGCCGCGCACCGGCTGCGCGACGACCTGCAGGCCTGGACCGGGCGCGGGGCGACCGATCGCCTGCGCGTGCGCGTGGATGCCCGCGAGGGGATGCGGCCGGGAGAGAAGTACTACGAGTGGGAGCTGCGCGGCGTGCCGCTTCGGCTCGAACTCGGCCCGCGCGACCTCGACCAGAGCAGTGTGATGTCGGCTCGGCGCGACACCAAGGCCAAGGGGCCGCTCGCGATGCACGACCTGGCGCCGCAGGTCGCCAAGCTGCTCGAGGAGATCCAGGGGCAGATGCTCGCCGACGCCAAGGCGCGCCGCGAGGCGGCCACGCATCGCGAGCCGATGTCATACGACGCGTTCCGTCAACTGATGGAGGGCGAGGGCGGCTTCGTCTACGCCGGCTGGAACGGCGACCCGGCCATCGAGGCGAAAGTGAAGGCGGAGACCAAGGCGACCATCCGGGTGATTCCCGATCCGGAGTTCCGGTCGCCGACCGCCCCCGCCACCTGCCTGGTGACCGGCGGGAAGGCAAAGCACGAGGTCGTGTGGGCCAAGGCGTACTGACCGCGGGGTTCACCCGCCGCGCCGACGCGCTCCACTGCGACGAGGTCCCGGCGGCCCGGATCGCCGAGGCGGCGGGGACGCCGGTCTTCGTCTACAGCGCGGGCGTCGTGCGCGAGCGCGTGGCCCGGCTGCGCACGGCCCTCGAGGGCGTGCCCCACCGGATTCACTACGCGCTCAAGGCGAACGCCAACCGCGGCCTCCTGCGCGTACTGCGCGACCTCGGCTGCGGCGTGGATGTCGTCTCGGGCGGCGAGCTCTATCGCGCGCAGCAGGCCGGTTTCACCGGCAAGGAGATCGTCTTCGGCGGCGTGGGCAAGACGCGTCAGGAGCTGGGCGACGCGTTGGCGGCCGGTGTCCGGCTGATCAACGTCGAGTCGGAGGCCGAGTTGCGCCTCCTCGCGGCACTCGCCGTCGAGCGCGGCGTGACGGCCCCGGTCGGCCTGCGCGTCAATCCGGAGGTGGACGTGCACAACGCCCACCATTACATCGCCACGGGCTCGCGCGGCCATAAGTTTGGCATCGCGCTCGACGACGCCTTGGCGGTCGGACGTGCGGCGCTCTCGCTGGAGGGGGTGGCGCTGGTGGCGCTGGACATGCACATCGGCTCGCAGCTGCACTCGTTCGAGGCGTACCGGCAAGGGGCGGCGCGCCTCGTCGAGCTGGCGCAGGCGTTGCGCAGTGCCGGCGCGCCGATCCGCTGGCTTGACGTCGGTGGCGGCCTTCCGGTCCCCTACGCGGGGGAGGAGGAGCCCGACCTTGCCGGGTATGGCGCCATCCTCGGCGAGGCGGCGCGCGCCCTCGGCGACGTCGAGATGGTGGTGGAGCACGGCCGCTACCTCGTGGCGGCGAGCGGCGTGTTGCTCACCCGGGTGCTCTACCGAAAGGAGAACGCCGGCACGACCTACGTCATCTGCGATGCCGGAATGACCGAGCTCCTGCGCCCGTCGCACTACGACGCCTTCCATCGGATCGAGCCGGTGACGGCGACGGCGGGCGAGATTGTCGCCGACATCGTGGGGCCGGTCTGCGAGAGCGGCGATTTCCTGGCGCTCGACCGGACGATCGGCGCGGTCGTCCCCGGGGACCTACTGGCGGTGCACACCGCCGGCGCGTATGGCTATGTGATGGGTTCGCAGTACAACGCCCGGCCGCGCGCGGCCGAGGTGCTGGTGGACGGCGCACGCTGGGCGGTGGTCACGGCGCGCGAGTCGTACGAGGACCTGGTGCGCCTGGAGTCCTCGACCCCCCGCTGGATGGAGGAGTGATGCGGATCGGCCTGTTGGCGGATACCCACGACCGTGTGCCGGCAGTTGACGCGCTGCTGCGCGAGATGGTGGCGCGCGGGGTCACCTTCGTCCTCCACGCCGGGGACTACTGCTCGCCGTTCGCCCTCAAGCCGTTCCAGGACCACGGGATCGCGATGGCCGGCGTGTTCGGCAGGAACGATGGCGACCCGGAGGGGATCCGCGCCGCCGCCGCGCAGGGGATGGGGCAGGAACTCTTCGAGTCGCCGCACAGCATCAAGTTCGGCGACCACAAGGTGCTGATCGTCCACGACATCGGCGATGTCGTGGAGCGCTCGGTGCTCGCGCACGGCGTGGTGGTGCACGGCCACACGCATCTGCAGGAGATGAAGTCGCGCAACGACACGCTGATCGTCAATCCGGGCGAGGCGTGCGGGTGGATCTATGGCGCGCCCTCGGCGGCCATCCTCGACCTCGACACCAAGCAGGTCGAGTTCGTCAAACTCGATGGGGCCGAGTGGAAGACGTGACGTCGCGGGTCCTCATCCTCGATTGTGGTTCGCAGTTCACGCAACTGATCGCCCGCCGCGTCCGTGAGGCGCGCGTCTTCTCGGAGATCCACCCGCCGACGCGCTCGCTCGAGTGGATCCGCGCGTGGCGACCGACGGCGATCATCCTGTCCGGCGGCCCGAACTCGGTGACCGACGAAGGTGCGCCGACCTTCGATTCGGCCATCCTCGACGTCGCGCCACTGCTCGGCGTCTGCTACGGGATGCAGTGGCTTGCGGTCGCCGCCGGCGGCGCGGTGAAGGGCGGCGGGCGCCGCGAGTACGGACGCGCCGAGATGCAGGTGAAGGAGGCGGCGGGGCTCTTCGCGGGCTTCACCGCCGGCGAGCGCTCCGTGGTCTGGATGAGCCACGGCGACCACGTCGAGACCGTGCCGCCCGGCTACGTGCTCACGGCGTCGAGCGAGGGGAACCCCGTGGTCGGCTTCCGCCACCGGTCGAAGCCCATTCACGCTATCCAGTTCCACGCCGAGGTCGCGCACACCGTGCGTGGCGCCGAGATCATCGAGAATTTCCTCTTTGGCATTGCCGGTTGTACACCCGACTGGACCCCTGGCCATTTCATTGACCTCGAGGTCGCGCGGATCCGGACGTTGGTCGGCGCGAAGCAGGTGATCTGCGGACTCTCGGGCGGCGTGGACTCGTCGGTGGCGGCGGCCCTGGTGCACAAGGCAATCGGTGACCAGCTCACCTGCATCTTCGTGGACACCGGACTGCTGCGGCTCCACGAGCGCGAGCAGGTCGAGCGGACGATGGGGCAGCACCTCGGCATCAAGCTCATCACCGTCCGCGCCGAGGAGCGCTTTCTGGGTGCGCTGCAGGGCCTCGACGACCCGGAGCGGAAGCGAACGGCGATCGGCCACACCTTCATTGATGTGTTCGAGGACGCCTCGGCGGCGGCCGGAAACGGCGCCGAGTTCCTCGTCCAGGGCACGCTCTATCCCGACGTGATCGAATCGGTGAGCGCCAAGGGCGGCCCCAGCGCGGTGATCAAGACGCACCACAACGTGGGCGGCCTCAAGCCCGATATGAAGTTCCGGCTGATCGAGCCGCTGCGCGAACTGTTCAAGGACGAGGTCCGGAACGTCGGGCGCGAACTCGGACTGCCCGAGGAGATGGTCGGCCGGCACCCGTTCCCCGGGCCGGGCCTCGCCATCCGCGTCCTCGGCGCCGTGGACCCGGCGAAGGTCGAGACGCTGCGGCGAGCCGACGCGATCTACCTCGAGGAGATTCGCGCCGCCGGGCTCTACCACGAGATCTGGCAGGCGTTCGCCGTCTTTCTCCCCGTGCGGTCGGTCGGCGTGATGGGCGACGGGCGGACCTACGAGCATGTGATTGCGCTGCGCGCGGTGACGAGCACCGACGGGATGACCGCCGACTGGTTTGCCTTCCCGAGCGAGGTCCTGGCGCGGATCTCCAGTCGGATCATCAACGAGGTGCCGGGAATCAACCGCGTCGTCTATGACGTGAGTTCCAAGCCCCCCGCGACAATCGAGTGGGAGTGAGGCCGACGTGGTAGGCCGTCTCGCCCAGCTTCGCCCGACCCCCGGTGAACTGCGCGAGATGGTGCGGCTCGCGGCGCCGATTGTCCTCGTCAACATCGGGATGCAGGCGATGGGGCTGGTGGATGCGCTGATGCTCGGGCGTGTCTCCGCCACTGCGCTCGCCGCCGGCGCGCTCGGCAACTTCTACTTCTTCATCACCGCCATCATCGGGATCGGGATCCTGATGGCGCTCGACCCGGTGATCGCGCAGGCGGTCGGGGCGCGGGATGAGGCGGCAATTGCCCGCGGGGTCCAGCGCGGCGTCCTGATGACCGTGATCATCGCCCTGATCGTCTCGGCCACGTTCCTTCCGGCCGAGCGGGTGTTGGGCTTCCTGCGCCAACCGGCCGAGGTGGTCCCGCTCGCGGCCGGCTACGTGCTCTGGAGTATTCCCGGGATGCTCCCGTTCTTCGCGTTCAATATGCTGCGCCAGACGCTGCAGGCGTTCACCCGGGTGGCGCCGATCCTCGTCGCGGTCGTCGTCGCGAACGTTGCGAACGTCTTTCTCAACTGGGTGCTGATCTTCGGCAACCTCGGCTTCGCCGCCGGCGGGGTCATCGGGTCGGCGCAGGGGACGGCGATCTCGCGCTGGGTGATGGCGGCCGTGCTGCTCGCCGCGGGGTGGCGCGTCCTGCGACCGACCCTGGCGCCGTGGCGCCGGGAGAGCGCGGCGCTCGCGCCGCTGGCGCGGATGTTCCGGCTCGGGGTCCCGGTGGGCCTGCAGTTCCTCGCCGAGGCGGGGGCGTTCGGCCTGGTGACGGTGATGGCGGGCTGGATGGGCACGACGACGCTCGCCGGCCACGAGATCGCGCTGAGCCTGGCGTCAATGACGTTCATGGTGCCGATGGGGGTGGCGGCGGCGGCGGCGGTGATGGTCGGCCACGCGATTGGCCGCGGCGACGTCGCTGCCTCGCGACGCGATGCCGTGGCCGCCCTCGCCTGCGGCGTGGGGTTCATGGCGGCGATGGCGGTGCTCTTCTGGCTGATCCCGGCGCGGCTCGCCGGGGCGTACACGGACGACGTGGCCACCTTCGCGCTCGCGGCGACGCTGATTCCGATCGCGGCGGTCTTCCAGGTGTTTGACGGGACGCAGGTGATCTCGGCGAGCATCCTTCGCGGCGCCGGGGACACGCGCGTGCCGATGATTCTCCACGCGCTGAGCTTCTGGGCGGTCGGCATCCCGCTCGGGGCGTTGCTGGCGTTTCGGTACGGGCAGGGCGCGCCCGGACTCTGGTGGGGCCTGACCGCGGGGCTCGCGGCGGCGGCGGTGCTCCAACTGGGCCGGGTGCGGCGCAAACTCGGCGCCGAGGTGCAACGGCTGGTGATGGATTACGGCTGATTGCCGGCGCGTGACCGATCGCGCCCGGGCGGCGGGAGGCGACGACCTAGACGCCCTTCTCCTCGAGCAGCGCCATGAACTGCGTCGGCGTCGTCAGCGCGAGCAGCCGCGCTGGCACGTCGGGCTCCTTGGAGAACTGTGCGATCTTGCCCAGCACCGGGAGGTACTGATTCGAGACCTCGAGCGGCGGCGCGACGATGAGAAAGAAGAACTGCACCGGCTGGTCGTCAATCGCCTTGAAGTCCAGGCCGGCGGCCTTGCGGCCGAACGCCACGCGGAGCTTGTTCACCACCAGCGAGCGGCAGTGGGGGATGGCGATGCCGCGGCCGATTCCCGTCGAGCCAAGATTTTCGCGCCGCTTCAGCATCTTGAAGAGCATCCCTTCTTCTGCGTCCGCCAATTTCAGCAGGCCGATCAGCTCCTTCAGGATGTCGTCCTTGGTGGAGCCCGCAAGGTCGAGTTGTACGGCATCCTCGGCGAAGAATTCCCGGAGTTCCATCAGGCGAAGTTAGCCGGACCTCCGAGGGCTGTCAAATACTGATATTGCAAGCAGTTGGGGGCTCTTGTAGCTTCCATCGAGATGCCGTTTCCTTACCCCGTTGACCACGCGGTCCCGCTCTTCCTCGCCCCGATGGCAGGGGTGTCGGAATCCCCATTCCGGCGCCTTTGTCGCGCCTGGGGCGCCGATGTGGTCGTCACCGAGTTCCTGTCGGCCGAGGGGATTCGGCGCGAGAACGAGGCGACCATCAGCAAGCTCGCCTTCGGTGAGGACGAGCGTCCGATCGGCGTCCAGATCTTCGGCGCCGACCCGCAGGCGATGGAGGAGGCGGCGGGCTTCGTCACCGACGTGTTCCGGCCGGAATTCATTGACATCAACTTCGGCTGCCCGGTGAAGAAGGTGGTAAAGCGGAACGGCGGCTCGGGATGCCTGCGCGACCTCGACCTCGTGCAGCAGGTGATCCGCGCCGTGATCCGCGGCACCCACTTGCCGGTGACCTGCAAGATCCGCAGTGGCTGGAACGAGGAGATGCGCGATCCGGTGGCGATCGGGCTGCGCTGCCAGGAGGCCGGCGTGAAGGCCATCGCCCTGCACCCGCGCACGCGCACGCAGATGTATTCCGGCACCGCCCGGTGGGCGGAGATTGCCGCGCTCGCCGACGCGTTGGAGATCCCGGTCATCGGCAACGGCGACATCAAGACGGCGGAGGACGCCGCGCGGATGCATCGCGAGACCGGGTGTGCCGGCGTGATGATCGCCCGCGGCTCATTCGGCCAGCCCTGGATCTTCCGGCAGGCACGCGCGCTGATTGACGGCGCGCCGGTGCCGGCGACGCCGGGGGTGGAGGAACGCTTCGCGATTGCGCTCTCGCACGCGCGGATGGTCGAGTCGTACGAGCAGGACCCGACCGGCGCGGCGCTCGAGTTCCGGAAGCACCTCGGCTGGTATGCGCGTGGCCTCGCCCATTCGGCGGACCTCCGGCGGAAGCTCCACGCGGTGAACTCCTTCGGCGAGGTCGAGGGGATCTTTGCCGAGTATCTCGCCGACGACGCCCTGCGCGAAGTCGAGGCGGCGTGAGGCGCGAGCGCGTTCGCGCCCTGCTGGAGGAAGTGGCGCAGGGGCGGACCGACATCGCCAAGGCGCTCGCCCAGCTCGATGAGGCGCCGGTGGACGAGATCGGATTTGCGACGGTGGACCAGCATCGGGCGCTCCGGCAGGGCTTTCCGGAGGTCATTTTTGGGCAGGGAAAGGCACCGGCACAGGTGACGGCGATCTGCGCCAAGCTCGCCGAGCGCGGCGACGGATTTCTCGTGACCCGCGCGTCCGCCGACACCCGCGCCGCGCTCGGCGCCGCGTGGGCGGAGGCGGAATTGAACGACCTCGCGCGCACCGTGCTGCTGCGGGGTCGCACGCCGGTACCGCGCGGCACGCGGTGCGTGGCCATCGTGACGGCCGGGACGAGCGACCTTCCCGTCGCCGAGGAGGCCGCCGTGACGCTCGACGCCACCGGACACCCGGTGACCCGCATCACCGATGTCGGTGTCGCCGGAATCCACCGGATCCTGTCACGGCGTGAGACGTTGCGTGACGCGGCGGTGGTGATCGTCGTAGCGGGAATGGATGGGGCGCTGCCGTCGGTCGTCGGCGGGCTGGTGCGCGTCCCCGTGATCGCAGTGCCGACGAGCGTTGGCTATGGCGCGGCGTTCGGCGGCCTGGCGCCGCTCCTCACGATGCTTAACTCCTGCGCGGCTGGGGTCACGGTGTGCAACATTGACAATGGGTTCGGCGCGGCGATGGCCGCGACGCGAATCCTCGAGGCCTGAGGCGACCGTGATCGTCTGGACCTTGGGGGTCCTCGCGCTTGCGGTGGCTGGGTGGTGGTGGCTCCGTGGTTTCCTCGGGGCACGCCGCCAGCTCGAGGCGGCGCGCGCGCGCGCCGCTGTGGCGGCCAGTCCATTCGCCCGCGGCTCGCCGGCGGTCGCGCCCGCTCCGCAGGAGCGTGACGACCTGTTCGATGCCTTCCGGGCGGACGAGCAGCCGATTCCGGAGGACTACGAGCGGGAGGACCATCGGACGGTCGCCACCGCCCTGGCGATGACCGCCGACCATCTCGGGGCGGCGCAGTGCGTGCTCTGGCGCCGGGGGCCACGGATCGCGGACGAAATCGAGGCCGTCGCGTGCGCGCGCGGCACCGACCCGCCGGTCCTTGCCGCCGCCGAACGCGCCCGCCTCGACACCCTGCTCGACGGCATCGCCGGGGAGGGTGAACGCCAGTCCGGCGATCCGCGTTTGTTGCTGGCCTTGGTGCGGCTCACCCAAGGTAGCGGCGCCTTGACCGCGCACTTCAGCGACGTGGCGCCCGGCGACCCGGCCGTGCTCCGCGGTCTGCTGCATCGCCACGCCGACGCCATCGGCATGCTGAGCGAACTGATTCGCGTGCGCACCGAGCTCTCGCGCAGCAACCGCAAGTTGCGGGCGATGATGAGGACGGCGATGCGGTTGCAAGGCAGCCGCGACCCGCTGGCGCTCGAGCGCCGCTTCGCCGAGGACGCGCTCCGGGTCGCCGGTGCCGAGTGGGCAATCGTCGTCCGGTGGGATGCGCGGACGAGCGTCGGCGAGGCGCGCGAGCTGACGGACGGGGCGCCTCAGTTTTGGGTTCGTGGCACCGCCCGCCAATCGTCAATCGTCGGCGACGTCTGCTTGACGGGTGAGCCCCGCACGATTTCAGATACCCGGGCATTGCTGGGGCTGCAGGATCCCGTCTTCGACGATTCGCCGCTGCCGGACGGGACCGGGTCGCTCGTCGTGGTGGCGCTCCGCCGAGGCGAGGGCGAGTCCACGATCGGCGCCCTCCTGTGCGGGCACTCCGAGGCAGGTGCCTTGGGGCAGAGCGACGCGACGAGGCTGAGCCAGCTTGGCGTCGTGGCGGCAGGGGCGCTCGATACCGCGTGGGCGGTCCACGATGCCACGGAGCGGGCCCGGACGGACCAGCTCACCAGCTTGCCCAACCGACGCCACTTCGACGAGAAATTCCACAAGATGGTCGAGGAGACCGACCGCTACGGCGGCGAATCGGCGCTCGTCGTCGCGGACATTGATTTTTTCAAGAAGGTCAATGACACGTACGGCCACGAGTCGGGGGACGCCGTGCTGATTGCCGTCACCCGGGCACTTGCAGCGGAACGGCGCAACGTGGACTTCGTCGCGCGCATCGGTGGCGAGGAGTTTGCGCTCCTCCTCCCGCAGACGGACTCCGCCGGCGCGCTCGAGGTCGCCGAACGGCTCCGCAGGCGCATCGAGGCGCTCCAGGTGCGGACCGCGGCCGGCAGCATCGGCGTGACCGTCAGCTTCGGCATCGCGATGTATGCCGCGCGCTCGGGCACCTCGTCCCGCCTCTTCGACCGCGCCGACCGGGCGCTCTACGCCGCCAAGCACGCCGGCCGGAACCGCGTGGAGCTGGCGACGGCCGACGGCACCTGGTCGGCGTGATCGGCGCCGGGTGATTGCCAGACGGCGTCGGACCGGGTAGTATCCGGAGTAGCAGACGGGGGCGACTGGTTTCGATTGTGTGGGTGACCTCGTGGCTGCGCGTCCAGGTCCTCGGGTCCCTGGTAAAACACTCGGGAACGATCCAACTGCGAACCAAAACTTCGCTCTCGCCGCGTAAGACGTAAGTCTTGCTGTGGCAGTGCTTGAGAGGCAGCCCTCCCGGGGCGGCGCTCAAGTAACGCAAATCCGGGATAGGCCAAGGGCGCGCTCACCGCCGGCGGCTGAGACTCCAGTGGGCTCATCCGGATGTGGGCGGCCTGTCGGCCAGCGTCCGGAAACATCAAGCGACAGGACACACGCGTAGACGCTGCGGAAGATCTTGTGCAAGACGGGAGTTCGAATCTCCCCGCCTCCACTGAACGGCTGGCGCAAGGCGAAAGGTGAAGCGTGTGAAAGGGCCGCCCGTTCGGGCGGCCCCTTTTCACGTCTAGAGCGTCCGGCGCATCACCACGGCGCTGGCCGGGCAGGCGCCGCGCAACTCGGCCGACGCGCCGAGCGCCGCGGGCACGTCGTGACGCGCAATTGGCGCGAAGCCGAAGCGGGGGAACCACCGGTCGGCAGTCGTCGTCAGGAGCACGAGCTCGGTGATGGCGTCGGTGCGTGCCTGTGCGAGCAGCGCGCGGACAAGCGCCTCGCCGATCCCGGTGCCGCGGGCGCTGGGCGAGACGACGGCCGACCGCAGCAGGCCGACCGCGCCGTGGCGCTCAAGTCCGATTGCGCCCACGACCTGGCCGCCGCGCTCGGCGACAATGAAGTTTGCCACGTCGTCGGGCACGCCGTCGAGAGGCAACGACGCGCCCAGCAGCAGGGCTCGCACCGCCGGACCGTCCGCCGCCGTGGCGGGACGGATCGGAATGTCGGTCGTGGACACGTTGATCACCTGGGGGTTCCCGGCTTGATGGCGCGGACAAAGGCGGAGCAGAATGCCCCATCAATGTCGGACGATACCCGGTCGGCGTCGAGTCCCGCGTCCTTCAGGAAGGCGCGCGCGTCTTCCGCCTGGTAGACGCGGGTCGGCTCGATTGACGGACTGAGGAAGCCGACCTCCGAGAGCAGGCGCAGAAACTCCTGCTCCTCGAGCGCCCCGGCGATGCACCCGACCCAGAGCTCCATGGACTTGCGGACGTCGACCGGCATCTCGCCGCGGACGACGACGTCGCTGACCGCGAAGCGACCGCCCGGCTTCAGCACCCGGAACGCCTCACGGAGGACCTGCGGCTTGTCCACGGCGAGGTTGATCACGCAATTCGAGATGATCACGTCCACGGAGTTGTCGGGGAGGGGGATCTGCTCGATCTGGCCCTTCAGGAAGGCGACGTTCTTGACCGCCGCCGCCGCGGCGTTGCGCCGTGCGAGGTCGAGCATCTCGTCGGTCATATCGAGCCCATAGACGAACCCGGTGGGCCCGACACGCTGGGCGGAGAGGAGGACGTCAATGCCGCCGCCCGAGCCGAGGTCGAGGACGGTCTCGCCTTCGCCGAGTGCCGCGAGCGCCGTCGGGTTGCCGCATCCCAGCGACGCGAGCACCGCCGAGGCCGGGATGCCCTGGACCTCAGCGGCATCGTAGAGGTCGGTGGTGATCGGGTCCTTGCCGTCGCCCGGACCGCAGCCGCCACCGCAGCCACAGGAGGAGGTCTGGCCGCTGGCAAAGGCGGCGGCGGTGGCGCCGTAACGGGCTCGGACGACCGCGTGGACGTCGGCGGCGGTGGCGGCGGCGTCATTGCCGCAACAGTCGGGTCCACAGCACGGCGTGTTCTGCGTCTTGGCGGGGGACGAGGAGGCGAGCGAAGGCGACATATCGAGTTTCCTTGATGGGTTGGGGATGAGTGAAACGACGGCCGAACGGGTTCAGTGGAAGGTCAGGCGCAGCAGGCCACCGGAAGCCGGCGCCGCTGCTGGCTGGGCACACGATACGCGGCGACCGCCTGCTCGGCGTGGACGAGCGCGTCGGGGACGATGGCGTAGTGCGACCAGCGCCCCTCCTTGCGCAACGAGACCAAGCCGGAGTCGCGGAGGGTCTTGAGATGGAACGAGAGCAGCGACTGGCCGCAGTCGAGGTCAGCCTGCAGGTCGCAGACGCACTGCTCGCCGGAGCGGAGGAGGTCGAGGATGCGGAGCCGTCGCGGATCGCTGAGGGCGTGAAAGATCGCCGCGTGCCGCGAGAGGCTCAGATCGAGGGCTGCCGTCGAAGTGACCATACATCAACATATCAAGAAATGTTGATTAACGCAACCCCCCCCCGCCACGCCGACGGTCAGATGCCAAGCACGCCAACGGTCAGATGCCGATCAGGCCGGCGAGGGCCGCCGCCGCAACGCACCACGCCACGACCCAGGGGGTCGCCCGGTCACGGACGAGCAACGCGAACCCAGTGGCGGCAATCACGGCATCGGTCACGCCGGTGATTCCGCTCGACAGGACGGGGTCCACGAATGCGGCGCCGAGGAGCCCGACGACGGCCGCCCCGATGCCGGCCACCGCACGGGAGGCGCCTGCCGACGTTGCGAACCGGTCCCAGGCCGGAAGCACGGCGACGAACAACAGGAATCCCGGCGCAAAGACCGCCAGTGTGGCGACGAGCGCCCCGACCGCCGGCGGGACCCCGACGGCGGCGTCGGCGCCAAAGAACGCCGCCACCGAGAACATCGGGCCGGGAATCGCCTGGGCGGCGCCGTACGCGGTCAGGAAGCGCTCGGGCGTGATCCACCCGCTACCGACGAGCGATTCCTCGAGGAGCGGGAGGACGACGTGGCCCCCGCCAAAGACCAGCGAGCCGGCTCGCCAGAAGGCTGCGAACACGCTCGCGATTCCCGGATCGGCCGACGCCCACGCCACGGCCGCGCCGGTCCCGACCCCAAAGGCGATCAGCGCCACCCAAGCCGCCCGGCGGCTCACGGACGCCGGCCCCGACCGACCGGCGAGCGGCGGCGCGTCGCGCAGCAACACCACTCCGACCAGCGCCCCCGCCGCGATCACGGCCACCTGCATCCAGGCGCTGCCCACGAACACCATCGCGGCGAGGCCGACGACTGCAATCGCGCCGCGACGGGCATCGGGGGTCAGGCGTCGGGCGAGTTGCAGCACGCCGTGCGCCACGATCGCGACGGCCACGAGCTTGAGCCCGTGCGACAGCATCGGCCCGACACCCCGGTCCATCCACGACGCGCCGGCCGCGAGCGCCAGCAGGAGGAGCGCCGACGGCAGGGTGAACGCGACGAACGCCCCGAGCGCGCCGGGCCATCCGGCGCGCCGCAGGCCGATGGCGAACCCGAGTTGACTGCTCGCCGGTCCGGGCAGCGACTGACAGAGGGCCACGAGGTTGGCGAACTCCGCGTCGTCGAGCCAGCGGCGACGCTGGACGAACTCGCGATGGAAATGGCCCACGTGGGCGATCGGTCCGCCGAAACCGGTGAGCCCGAGCTGCGCGAATGCGGTGACGACCTCCCGCGCCGATGACGCACCGGCGTCGGGGCTCACGCGCGTCCTTGGTCAGCGGGGCCGACGCGCAACGAGCTCGATCTCCACTCGCGCGCCGAGGGGAAGCCCGGCGACCGCGACCGTCGTGCGCGCAGGGTAGGGCGCGGCGAACCGCGCCTCGTATGCGGCATTCATCGCCGGAAAATCGCGCATGTCCGTCAAATAGACGTTGCACTTGATGACGTCGTCCATCGTCAGCCCGGCCTCGCGCAACACGGCCCCCAGGTTGTCAAAGACTTGGTTCGTCTGCGCCGCGACATCGCCGACAATGAGCCGCCCGCTCCCCGGGTCAATCGGCGTCTGGCCCGAGCAGAGGAGTTCGTCGCCCGACCAGACGGCCTGCGAGTACGGTCCAATTGCCGCGGGCGCGTCGGGGCTATGGACGGGCTTGCGCATCGCCCTAGGCGCGCCGCAACTGCGCGGGTCCGGCGGGGGGCTTCGTCGGGTACTGGCCGGAGAAGCAGGCGTGGCAGAATCCGTCCGGCCCGTTCGGCACCGCGCCCAGCATCCCGTCGAGCGAGAGATAGCCGATCGAATCCACCGCCAACTGATCGGCAATCTTGGCCACACTGAGGTTCGCGGCAATCAGCTGGCTGCGATCCGGTGTGTCAATGCCGTAGTAACAGGGCCCGGTGATCGGGGGCGACGAGATGCGCAGATGGACCTCGCGCGCGCCGGCGGCGCGAACGAGCGCGACCAGTCCGCGCGTGGTCGTGCCGCGGACGATCGAGTCGTCCACCATCACGACCGACCGTCCGGCCACGATCTCGCGGACCGGGTTGTACTTGACCTTGACCTTCGCGTCGCGACCCTCCTGCGTGGGCTGGATGAACGTGCGGCCCACATAGTGATTGCGGATCAACGCCAACTCATAGGGGAGTCCGCTGGCCTCGGCAAAGCCGAGGGCCGCCGAGTTGGACGAGTCGGGGACGGCAAAGACGAGGTCGGCGCCCGGCGCCGGGTGTTCGAGCGCCAGTTGTCGGCCGAGCGCGCGGCGCGCGCGGTCCACCGACCCGCCGAAGACGCGGGAGTCGGGGCGGGCGAAGTACACGTACTCGAAGACGCATCGGTGCAGCTTGGCGGCCGGCGCGCGACGGAGCGTGCGTGTCGTCCCGTCCGGCGCGACGGCGATGATCTCGCCGGGCAGCACCTCGCGCTCGACCGTCGCGCCGACGATGTCCAGCGCGCAGGTCTCCGAGGCAAAGACGATTGCGCCATTGAGGCGCCCCATCACCAGCGGGCGCCAGCCGAAGGGGTCGCGCGCCGCGACGAGCGTCTCGCCGATGATCACGAGGAGTGAGTACGCGCCCTCCACGCCCTCCAGCGCCTCAGCGAGTTTCTCCTCCGGCGTCACCGCCTTCGACTTGGCCAGCCGGTGCACCACGACCTCGGAGTCGGCGTTCGAGCTGAAGATCGAGCCCTCGTCCTCCAAGGCCGTCCGAAGCTCGACGGCGTTGATCAGGTTGCCGTTGTGCGCCAGGGCGATATGGCCGCCCTTGAAGCGGACGAGCGCCGGTTGGGCGTTCTCGATGGTGGAGGAACCGGCGGTGGAGTAGCGCGTGTGTCCCATCGCGACCGGGCCGGCGAGCGCCTCCATCCGCTCGGTGGAGAACTGGTCGGAGACGAGGCCCATTGCGCGGATGGCGTTGACTGCGCCGTCCTTGACGGCGATGATCCCCGCCGACTCCTGGCCGCGGTGCTGGAGCGAGTAGAGTCCGAGATGGGTGAGCGCGGCGGCATTGGGATGCCCGCTGATGCCGAAGATGCCACACATCAGGCGGGCCCTCCGGTCATCGCTGGCTCCGCGGTGACCGCGTCGGCCGGGGCGCGCGACATCGCGCGGGGCAGGGCCTCGTGGTACGCCTCGGCCAGGCGCTCGACCGAGGCGTTGAGTGCCGCGCCGCCGGTGGTGATGGCGAACCCGTCGCGCGCCCCGGTCACGCGGCCGATCACACGCGCCGGCACACGATGCGTCTTGGCGATCCGCAGCAACGGTGCCGGATCCGCCGCCGAGAGGACGACGCGTCCCTGTGCCTCGCCGAAGAGCAGGGCGCGGAGCGGCAGCGCCCGCCACTCGGAGAGGTCCACGTCGAGCCCGCGAAGCGCCGCGCGGTCGGCGACGCAGCTCTCGGCGAGCGCCACCGCGAGTCCGCCCTCGGAACAGTCGTGCGCCGAGCGCACGTGGCCGGCGCGGATGCACTGGAGGAGCGCGGCGATCAGTCGCCGCTCGCCCTCGAGGTCACAGGCCGGCGGCGCGCCCGCGACCACGCCGTGGATCCAGGCGAGGTACTCGGTGCCGCCGAGCTCGGCGGTGTTGTCGCCGAACAGCACGATGGTGTCGCCGGGTGCGGAGAACGCCATTCCGGTGGCGTGCGCCGCGTCCTCGAGCACGCCGACCATCCCGATCGTCGGCGTCGGATAGACCGCGCCCTGGGGGTTCTCGTTGTAGAGCGAGACGTTGCCGCCGGTCACCGGCGTGTCGAGGGCGCGGCAGGCGTCGCCCATCCCGAGGACGGCCTCCCGGAACTGGAAGAAGACGTCGGGCTTCGTCGGATTCCCGAAGTTGAGGCAGTTGGTGATCGCGCGCGGCGTGGCGCCGACGCAGGCGACGTTGCGCGCCGACTCGGCCACCGCGATCCGTCCGCCGACGCGTGGGTCGAGGAAGACATAGCGTCCGTTGCAGTCGGTTTTCACGGCGAGCGCCTTGCGCGTGCCACGGATGCGGAGCACCGCTGCATCGCCGCCGCCGGGTCCGAGCACGGTGCTCGTCCGCACGGTGGAGTCGTACTGGCGATGGATCCAGAGCTTGCTGGCGATCGTCGGCGAGCGCAACAGGCGTTCGAGCGTCCAGGCCGGGTCGCGCTCGGCCGGGAACTCGGGAATCGCGTGCACGTCGCGCTGCCGGCGGGCGATGGCGTCGGCGCCCTCGACGGCCGCCGGGTGGTACTGCGGGCAGTCGGTGACGAGGCGCGTGCCGGGGAACTCGGCCACCACGTGATCGCCTTCGGTGACGCGATAGACCGGCTCGGCGATGACCTCGCCGATGACCTCGGCGGTGAGGTCCCACTTGGCGAGGATCGCCTTCACCTGCGCGTCGCGGCCGCGCTTGGCGACCACGAGCATCCGTTCCTGCGATTCGCTGAGGAGGATTTCGTACGGCGTCATTCCCTCCTCTCGCACCGGGACCTTGGTCGTGTCAATCGTCACGCCGACGTCGCCGCGCTCGGCCATCTCGGCGGAGCTCGACGTGAGGCCGGCGGCGCCCATATCCTGGATCGCAACGATGTGGCCGCTCCTGATCAGCTCGAGGGACGCCTCGAGGAGCAGCTTCTCGGTGAACGGGTCGCCGACCTGTACGCGCGGGCGCTTGGCCTCGTTCTCCGCCGAGAGGTCCTCGGAGGCAAAGGACGCCCCGTGGATGCCGTCGCGCCCGGTGCGGGCACCGACCGCGATGACCGGATTGCCGACCCCCTCGGCCTTGGCGCGGATGAGTTCCTCCTCGCGGAGGAGGCCGACGCACATCGCGTTGACGAGGGGGTTGCCCTCGTACGCGGCGTCGAACATCACGTCGCCGGCAACGGTCGGGACGCCGACGCAGTTCCCGTAGTCGCCGATCCCCTTGACGACGCCGGCGACGAGGTAGCGTACGCGCGGCGTCTCAAGCGAGCCGAAGCGCAGCGAGTTGAGCATCGCGATCGGGCGGGCGCCCATCGTAAAGACGTCCCGCAGGATGCCGCCGACGCCGGTCGCCGCGCCTTGGTAGGGCTCGACGGCCGACGGATGGTTGTGCGACTCGATCTTGAAGGCCACCGCCAGGCCGTCGCCGATGCTGATCACGCCCGCATTCTCGCCCGGTCCCTGGAGGACCCAGGGTGCCGTGGTCGGGAGCGTCTTCAGGACGGGCCGTGAGTGCTTATACGAGCAGTGCTCGCTCCAGAGCGCCGAGATGATGCCGAGTTCGGTGAAGGTCGGCGTGCGGCCGAGCATCGCGACCAGGCGGTCGTACTCGTCGGTGGTGAGGCCGTGCTCGGCGACCAACGCAGGGGTGATGACCGGATCGCCGGGGCGGGGGGTGGCGGTCACTTGTCGCGGAACCCCTTGAAGAGGTCGCGGACGAACCCGCCGGCGGCGCTCGGCCGCACGCGCGAGATCATCTCCATCTCGCCGCTGTCGAGCCACATCCCGTGGCAGTTGGTGCAGGCGTCCACCTTGATCGGGCCGAAGTCCTGTTCGGCGAGGTCGTGCCCGCACTTGGGGCACTTCATATAGTGCTCGGCGCGCTGGGCGGCGGCGCGTTCGGCGTCGAGCTTGGCGCGCTGCGCCTTGATCAACTCGGCGTCCTGCTTGACGAAGTACTCGTCCTCGTTGCGCGATGGCTTGTTCTCGATGGGCATGGGGACCGCCGGTGGGAGGTGGAAGGTGGAAGGTGGGAGGAACGGCGCCCCTCACACCTGCACGTGCGCGAGAAGGCTTTGGAAGAGCACCAGGCCGTCGGTGCTGCCGAGCAGCGGGTCGAGGGCGCGTTCGGGATGGGGCATCAGGCCGACGACGGTTCCCGATTCGTTGGCGATGCCGGCGATGTTGCGCAGGGCGCCGTTTGGGTTGGCCGCCACGGTGGCCTTGCCGTCGGCGTCCACGTACCGGAAGACGACGCGGCCCTCGCCCTCGAGGCGGTCGAGCGTGGCGTCGTCGGCGGTGAAGCGGCCATCCCCGTGGGCGATTGGCATCGTCAGGCACGCGCCGACGGCCGCCGCCCGCGTGAACACCGTGTCGGTCGTCTCGACGCGGAGCGTGACCGGCATCGAGCGGAACTGCAGACTCTCGTTGCGGAGCAGCGCCCCCGGCAGGAGTCCCGCCTCGCAGGCGATCTGGAATCCGTTGCAGATGCCGATCACCGGTCCGCCCCGCCGCGCGTGGGCGACGACTTCCCGCATGATCGGGGAGAAGCGGGCGATGGCGCCCGAGCGGAGATAGTCGCCGTAGCTGAAGCCGCCGGGCAGGATGACGACGTCGGCTCCCTGCAGGTCGTGGTCCTTGTGCCAGAGGAGGACCGCCTCCTCGTCGAGGTGCTCGACCACGGCGAGCAGCGCGTCCTCGTCGCAATTCGACCCCGGGAAGGTGACGACGCCGACCTTCATGCGGCCGTCACCGCGGCAATCTCGAAGTCCTCGGTCACCGGATTGGCGAGGAGGCGCTCGCACATCGAGCGCACCGCGTCCTCGGCGCCGCGCGCGTCGGCGGCCCGCACCTCGATCACCAGGTGGCGCCCCACGTGCACGTCGCCGACACCGGTGAAGCCGAGCGTGTGCAGCGCGTCGGCGACCGCCTTGCCCTGCGGATCGAGCAGCCCCCGACGGGGCACGATGTGGACGGACACTCGAAACGGCGTCACGCGGGACGGGCCTCGTCGGGGGAGTTGGCGTCGGCCTCGACCTCGTCCGGGTCGTCGAAGGGCGACGGGAGTTCGAACACGCCGCGCGCGACGGCGAGGATCACGCCGAGCGTCACGTAGAGCACGCCGAAGGGGAAGAAGAATTCCTTCGGCAGGAAGAACAGGGCGAAGATGCTGGCGATGAAGACGACGATCGCCGACGCGCCGTGGACCGTGCGCAGCGACAGCTTCGGCCACCCCGGGTAGGGGACGTTGCTGATCATCAGGAAGCTCAGGGCGACCATCAGGAAGCGCAGGATGACCTCCCACGGCCACGCCCCGAGGAAGGTCTCGTTGTACAGCGGCGTCTGGCTGAACCAGTAGTACGTGGCCAACGTGCCCCCGGCGGCGGGGGTCGGCAGTCCCTTGAAGTAGGCCGTCTTCTTCCCGGCCGACTCGACGTTGAAGCGCGCCAGCCGCATCACCGCGCAGGCGCAGAAGAGGAAGACGAGGATCCAGTCCCAGCCCGAGTGCCGGAGCACGGCGAAGTACATGATGAGCGCCGGCGCGAGGCCGAACGAGATGGCGTCCACCAGCGAGTCGAGTTCCTCGCCGAACGGGCTGCCGGTGTTGGTGGCCCGGGCGATCCGTCCATCGAGCACGTCGCAGAAGCCGCCGATGACGATGTACCAGCCGGCCTGCACGTGATAGCCGCGCGATGACGCGACGATTGCGAAGATGCCGAAGAAGAGGTTGGCCAGCGTGAACCCGTTGGGCAGCATCACCAGCGACGGGCGGGGAAAGCGGCGACGGGCCATCATCGCGGCAGCTCGGCGAGCACGGTGGTCCCGGCGACTGGGCGCTGCCCGAGCTCCACGCGGACGGTGCTGCCCACCGGCACGAACACGTCCACCCGCGACCCGAAACGGATCAGTCCCATGCGCTCCCCCTGTTCGGCGTCGTCGCCGACACGGCTGTAGGTGACGATGCGGCGCGCGACCAGGCCGGCGATCTGCCGGAAGAGCACCCGATGCGTGGCCGTCTGGACGCCGACCGACATCTGCTCGTTGTCGAGCGACGCCTTCTCGGCCGCGGCGTTGAAGAACCTGCCGGGATTGTAATGGACGTACTGGACCGTGCCGCCCACCGGATACCGATTCACGTGGACGTTGAAGATGTTCATGAAGACCGAGATCCGGATTGCCCGTCCCTGGAGGAACGCCGGCTCGTCCACCTCGCGGATGTCAATCACGCGGCCGTCGGCCGGCGAGATCACGAGGTGGTCGCCGCGTGCCCCGGTGCGCTCGGGGTCGCGGAAGAAGTAGGCGACCCAGAGCACGAGGACGGTGAGCGCAAACGCGAGGAGCCAGAGCGGCCACGAGCGGCGCATCAGCGCGAGCGTGTAGCCGGCAGCGGCGAGCGCCAGCGCGATGAGGATGAAGGGGATGCCTTCGCGGGCGAAGTTCACGGGAGTCGGGTCAGGTCGAGGGGGGCGCCGGTGAGGCGCTCGAAGGCTTCGAGGTAGCGCCGGCTGGTCGCCACGACGACCTCGCCGGGCAGGGTCGGGGGCGGGGCGTCGCCGTCCCAGCGGCCGGCGCGTCGCTCGGCATCCAGCCAGTCGCGGAGTGGTTGCTTGTCGAAGCTCGGCGGTGCGCTGCCCTCAGCGTACGCGCTGGCCGGCCAGAAGCGGGAGCTGTCGGGCGTCAGCACCTCGTCAATCAGGAGCACGCGGCCGTCCGCCGTGCGCCCGAACTCGAACTTGGTGTCGGCGATGATGATCCCGCGCTCGGCGGCGAGGTCGCGCCCGCGCCCGTACACGAGCCGGGCGAGGCGTTCGAGCGCCGTGGCGTCCTTCGCCCCGACGAGCCGCGCCATCGCCTTGGTCGTGATGTTTTCGTCGTGTCCCGACTCGGCCTTGGTCGCCGGGCTGAAGACCGGTGCGTCGAAGCGGGCGCTCTCGCGCAGTCCCGCCGGCAGTCGCTCGCCGGCCAGCGTGCCGCTCGCGCGGTACTCCTTCCACGCCGAGCCGGCGAGGTAGCCGCGCACCACGCACTCGACCGGGAACACCGTGGTCCGCACCGCAAGCATCGAGCGGCCGGCGAGTTCGTCGCGGTGCAGGACGAGCGCCGGCGCGCGCCGCACGATCTCGTCCACGTCGCAGGTCACGAGGTGGTGGGCAACCTCCCCCTCGAACTGCCGAAGCCACCACGCCGTCAACGTGGTCAGGACGGCGCCCTTGTACGGCACGAGTTCGCGCATCACGACGTCGAAGGCGCTGATGCGGTCGCTCGTGACAAGCAGCAGGTGACCCTCATCCACCTCGTAGACGTCGCGCACCTTGCCGCGGCGCAGCAGGGGGAGGGGGAGCGTCGTCTGTCCGACGAGGAGCGAGGTCATACGCGCACCGCCTCGCGCGGCGGGCCGGACTCGCCGGCGGCGACGAGGATCGGGCCGATCACCTCGGCGAGGAACTCGTCCACCTGCTCCGGCGCGCGACCGACGAAGCGCAGGGGGTCGGTGGCGGCGCGGAGGTCGGCGGCCGTCACCGGGAACTCGCGGTCCGCCGCCAGCCGTTCGAGCAGGTCGTTCGCCTTGCCGGTGTCCTTCATCGCCCGGGCGGCGGCGATGCTGTGCCGACGGATCACCTCGTGGACCGCCTGCCGGTCGGCGCCCGCCTGGACCGCGCGCACGAGCAGTGCCTCGGTCGCCATGAAGGGCAGCTCCTCGGCCATCCGGGCCCGGATCCGCGCCGGATGCACCTCAAGTCCCGCCGCGATGTTCTCCATCAGGATCAGGATCGCGTCGGTGGCGAGAAACGCCTCCGGGATCGCCAGCCGCCGCACCGCCGAGTCGTCGAGCGTCCGCTCGAAGTACTGCACGGCGTGCGTCGCGTTGGTGGTGCCGGTCAGCGCGTGGACGAATCGGGCCAGCGAATTGATGCGCTCGGCGCGCATCGGATTCCGCTTGTACGCCATTGCCGACGAGCCGACCTGGTCCGCCTCGAAGGGTTCCTCGATCTCGCCGAACGCCTGCAGCATCCGGAGGTCCGACGCGAACTTGGCGGCGCTCGCGGCGATCCCGCCCACCACGTCGAGGACGTGCGCGTCGAGCTTGCGCGAGTACGTCTGGCCGCTGACGGGGATGGAGCCGGGGAATCCCATCGCCTGGCAGACCTTGCGGTCCAGCTCGCGCACCTTGGCGTGGTCGCCGCCGAGGAGCTCGAGGAAGCTCGCCTGCGTGCCCGTGGTCCCCTTCACGCCGCGGAGGGGCAGCGTCGCCATCCGGTGATCGAGGTCGGCAAGGTCGAGCACGAGATCCTGCATCCAGAGCGTCGCCCGCTTGCCGACGGTCGTGAGTTGCGCTGCCTGCAGGTGCGTATAGCCGAGCGTCGGCTCGGCGCGCCAGGTGCCGGCGAAGCCGCTGAGCGTGCGGAGCAGCGACACGACGCGGGCGCGCAGGAGTTCGAGGCCCCGCCGCATCTGGACGAGGTCGCCGTTGTCGGTGACGTAACAGCTGGTGGCGCCAAGGTGGATGATGCCCTTGGCCGCCGGGGCGACGTCGCCGAAGGCGTGGATATGCGCCATCACGTCGTGGCGGAAGCGCCGTTCGTACGCCGCCACCGCGGCGAAGTCGATGTCGTCGAGGTGCGCGCGCATCTCCTCGATCGCGGCGGCCGGGATCGCCACCCCGAGGTCGCGCTCTGCCTCGGCGAGTGCGAGCCAGAGCCGTCGCCAGAGGCCGTGCCGCGTCTGCGGGCTGAACAGCTCCAGCATGGCCGGCGAGGCGTAGCGGTCGGCGAGCGGCGAGCGATAGGAGGCGTGGCTCATCGGATGCGGAAGTCGGTCGAGAAGATCGCGCCATTGCGCTCGAAGTACATCCGGATGGGTCCGCGGCCGATGTAGTACTCGAGCACGCGCGCGGCCTGTTGCGCGTCGGTCACCGGCGTGCGATTCACCTGGATGATGACGTCCCCGGCGCGGATCCCCAAGTCCTGCGAGACGCGGTCGGTGACGCGGTACACCACCGCGCCCTGCGACGAGCGGACGCTGCGCTCGACGCGGATTGCGGCGGAGAGGGAGACCAGCTCGAGCTCGCGCAGCACCGCCACCTTCTCGGCGCTCACCTCCGGCAGGTCGTCCACCCGCACCGTGACCCGCTCGCTGCGGCCTCCACGCCGTACGGTCAGTTCGGCGCGCTCGCCGACGCGCAGTTCGAGCAGCTCGGCCTCCCAGTCGTAGGGATTCCGGATCTGGCGGTCCCGCGATTGCGTGATCACGTCGCCGGTGCGCAGGCCGGCGTCGGCGGCCGGACTGCCGGGGACCACCTGCTCGATCGTCGCGCCGGCGTTCAGGGTGCCGCGGGACGCCGTCGAGCCGGACTGCTGGACCTTCACGCCGATCCACGGACGCCGCACGCTGCCGTGTGCCAGGAGGTCGTCCGCCACCCGACGCGCACGGTCAATGGGGATGGCGAAGCCGAGGCCGACCGAGCCACCGGACGGCGAGTAGATGGAGCTGTTGACGCCGATCACCTCGCCCGCCGCGTTGATCAGCGGGCCGCCCGAGTTGCCGGGGTTGATGGACGCATCGGTCTGGATCATATCCACGTACACGCCCGGCCCGTCGCCGCGCCCGGTGAGGTTACGCCCGACGCCGCTCACGACACCGGCGGTGACGCTCGGTTCGGGGTTGCCGAGGAGGAACCCGTAGGGATTCCCGATTGCGACGACCCACTCGCCGATCAACATCCCCCGGGACGTGCCGAGGGGCGCCGTGGGGAGCCCGCTGGCGTCAATCCGGAGCACGGCGAGGTCGTTGAGCTCGTCCTCGCCGACGACGATGGCCGGGAAGGTCGTCCCGTCCTGCAGCGCCACCGAGACGCGGCTGGCGCCGGCGACCACGTGCGCGTTGGTGACGATGATGCCGTCGTCCCGGACGATGAAACCGGACCCAATCCCGGCGGCGACCTGTTCGCCGGAGCGCGCGCCGAAGAAGAGGTCAAACGGCGTCGCCGCGGCGCGCTGGACCCGTTCGGTCTGCACCGTCACGACCGCCGGCGAGACGCGCGCCACCGCCTCGGTGATTGCGGTGCGCCGGGAGGCGTTGATGGCCGGCGCCGACGCGTCGAGGGTGGGCAGGGCGCTCGGCGACCCCTGGGCGATTGACGTCCGGGGGTTCGCCCCATCGCACGCGGCGAAGATCGCGAGGGCGATCGCGCCGGTGCGGCGGAGGGTCCGGATCACGGCGGTCGTCATCTGGCGCGCCGTGGCTTGGTGCGCCGGCTGACGTCGGCGAGGAAACGGTCGATCCCGCGGTCGGTGAGCGGATGCTGGAGGAACGCGCGCAACGTCGGCGTGGTGACGACCGCGGCATCGGCGCCCGCCGTCGCGAGCGCACCGAACCGGGCGGCGTTCGCCGGGCCGGCGACGACGATGTCGCATTCGACCGTCGAGCGGTCGAGTGCAGCGCGGAGGTCGGCGACCGTCTGGTCAGTCCGCTCGCCGACCGTGTCGAGCGCGTCCACCGGCAGGACGACGAGCGAGGCCCCCGCCTTGGCGGCGAGGATTCCCTGGGCCACCGAATGCACCAGCGTTGCCGCGCACCGGACTCCGGTGGTGCTGAGCGTGCGGAGGGCGCCGAGCGTGTCTTCGACGAACGGGATGGCGACGATCAGGTGCTCGACGCTCTTCCGAAGCGCCTTGGCGCCGCGCACGATCTCGGCCGGGTCGAGCGAGCCGACGCTGGCGAAGATCGGGAGCGTGGTCCGCTCGGCGAGTTCGCCGAGCACCTCGCGCGGATCGGCGTGCGGCAGCTCGGCGGCGAGCACTGCCGGCGTCGCGACGATGCCGTCAATCAATCCGGCCGCCGTGGCCCAGCGGATATCATCGGCAGCGACGGTCGCGAGGTAGAGGCGCATCACTCGGGTCAGGGGGCGGGGGGAGCGAGATACAGTTCGGCAGGGTAGCGCACTTCCTCGAGGCACAACCCGGCCGCCGGCGCCGGCGGGGAGACCTCGTCGTTCGTCTTTGCCTCGAGCAGGGCGGTGAAATCCTCCTTCGGCCGTCCCCCGCCCGCGGCGTGCAGCATCGTCCCGACGAGGAACCGCACCATATGGTGCAGGAACCGGTCGGCGGCGATCTCGAACACCACCTCGACCGTGCCATCTCCCGGGCGGGAACGCCAGGCGGCCGAGCGAATCTCACACACGTGTTCGTCGTCGGCCGGCGCGGTCCCGCGCACGGCGAATCCCCGGAATACGTGCCGACCCTCCAGCCGCGACGCACACCAGTCGAGCACGCCACGGTCGAGGGCCCGGTCCCACGGGAGGGCCCAGCGCCGCCGGAATGGCGACGCCGCCTCCGTGTCGAGTCCCACCGTGTAGCTGTACCGCCGACCGGTCGCGCTGTACCGGGCGTGGAACGCCGGCTGCATCGCATGCGCCTGCGCCACCCACAGGTCGTCCGGGAGCTTCTCGTTCAAGACCTTCCGCAACTTTTCTGGCGTCCAATGATCCGGCACGGTCACGCCGGCGACCTGCCCCCTGGCGTGCACCCCGGCATCCGTCCGCCCCGCGCCGGTGACCCGAATCCCGGTGCCCAGCAGCCCACCCATCGCCGTCTCAAGGACCCCTTGGACGGTCCGCTGCTCCGGTTGGATCTGCCAGCCGGCGAACGCCGTGCCGTCGTAGTGCAGAACCAGCTGGAGTGTGCGGTCCGCCATCAAGGGGAAAATACCCGTCCGTAGAGGCGACTTCAAGGAACCGAGGGCATCTCGATTGGCGGCGCGCGATTGACACCATCTCTGCCGCTCGGCAACCTTCCCGCTCCGTGCGCGCGACCGCCGCGTGCGCCGTCCCGTGGCCCCAAGATGCTGGCTCGTACGCTCCCATCGCTCGCGCACGCCCTCGGGGCGGCGTCAGACCTCGACGACGCGTTCGTCCGGCTCGCCGAGGCGCTCGCCGAATCGGACCGTGATGCGGGACTCGCGCTGCTGCGCGTGGATCCGCGCACGGCGCTGATGCGCGAGCGCCTGCGGGTCGTGGGCGGCCGTGTCGAGCGGGTGCCGTTGGAGACCTCGGTCGAGCAGTTGCCGGCCGCTGTCCTTCGCGCGGTGCAGGAAGGCGGCACCTTCGCCGAACTCACCGAGGAGCAGGGGGCCTACGCACGCCTGCTCCGGCTGGGCGAGCCGGAACCGGGCGACGTGCTTCTCTTCCGTGGCCTCCGCGCCGACCGTCAGCTCGTCGCCATCCTCGCGGCGACCGAGCCCAAGCGCGTGTTCGGGACCCGGATCACCGAGCGGCTCGGTCCGCTCGTGGCACTCTTCGAGCTGGCGCTGCTCCGGTTTGCCGAGCTTGATGCCCGACGCGAGGCGGTCACCACGTTGGAAGCCGTGACGCAGCGCGTCCACGCCGACTACGCCCAGCGGCTGGGCGAGCTCGAGGAGCAGTTGGCGGTGCACACTGGCGAGATGCCGGCGGAAGGGCCGGCGGCGCGGCTGGCCCGGGAGCGCGACGAGGCCAAGCGGGCCGAGGAGGCCCGCCGGATGGAGCGGCGGCTGACCGTGTTGGAGCAGCAGCTGACCGCGTCCATCGGTCAACTCGAACAGGCGCACATCGAGTTGCACCGGCGCAGCGAGGCGCTCCGCCAGCGGACGCGAACGCTCTACCTGCTCGACCAGGTGCTCGACCTCGCCGCCCGCACCCAGGACGCCACCGCGCTGGTGGACGGCCTGCTCTCGCTCGTCGGCGACGATATGCAGGCGTTCCGCTGTTCCATCTTCCTCACCGCCCCCGAGTCCGGCACGCTCTACCTCGCCGCCGCGCGCGGGCTCGCGCCGCACGTGCAACTCGGGCGCACCATCGCGCTCGGCGAAGGGATTGCCGGACGCGTCGCCCGGGACCGGGCGCCGGTGCTCGTGGTGGACGTCAGCGACGCGAGTGCCCAGCCCCTGCTGGGCGACGAGTACCTCACCAGCGGCTCCTTCATCTCGTTCCCGCTCGTCCTCCACGACACGCTGATCGGCGTCGTGAACCTGACCAATCGCGCGCAACGCGGACTCTTCGTCGAGGAGGATGTCGAGCGCGTCCGGTTGCTTGGCCTCGTGATCGCGCTGATCGCGTCGGAGGCGCGGCTCGGGGAACGTCTCCACCGGAGCTTTGGTGCGCGGTAACACCCTGCCGCAGGTCCTCCGGCGGCTCGCGGCGGGCGAAACGCTGAACGCGGCCGACGCCGCCGACGCGTTTCGGTCGGTGATGACCGGCGAGGGGACGCCGGCGCAGATGGCCGCCCTCCTGATGGGGCTGCGTGTGCGGGGCGAACAGCCAAGCGAGGTGGCGGGCGCCGCACGTGCGCTGCGCGAGGCGATGACGCGGCTGGATGCCCCGGACGCGGGCCAACTGGTGGATACCTGCGGCACCGGCGGGGGCGCGATCGGGACCTTCAACGTGTCCACCGCCGCCGCGCTCCTTGCCGCCGGCGCCGGCGTCCGGGTCGCCAAGCACGGCAACCGCTCCTTCACGTCGAAGTCCGGGAGCGCCGACGTGCTCGAGGCGCTCGGCGTACCGATTGACGTGCCGGTGGCCCGGATGCGCGAGGTGCTCGATGAGGCCGGGATCGTCTTCATGTTCGCGCCGACGATGCACCCGGCCATGCGCCACGTCGGTCCGGTGCGCCGCGAACTTGGCATCCAGACCGTGATGAACCTGATTGGCCCGCTGGCGAACCCGGCGTCTGCCGGCCGCCAGGTGATCGGCGTCGCCGACCCGGCGCGCCTCGAGCTGATTGCCGGCGCGCTCGCCGAGCTGGGGACGACCCATTCGCTCGTCGTCCACGGCGCGCCGGGGATGGACGAGATCTCGCCCCTCGGCCCGACGACCGTGATTGAACTTCGTGGCGGCACGACCACGCGCTGGACGATCGAGTTGCGCGACCTCGGCGTCGAGCCGGGCCTCTCCGTCGGCGACCTTGCCGGGGGTGAACCGGCCGAGAACGCGACGATCATCGAGCGGGTGTTGCTGGGCAAGGGGCCGCCGGGCGCCGAGGCGGCGGTGGTCCTCAATGCCGGGGCGGCGCTCTACGTCGGCGGTGCGGCGGCGACCCTCGGGGACGGCGTGGCCGCAGCGCGGACGGCGCTGCACGAACGGCGCGGATGGGACGCCCTCGGCCGGCTGCGGAGCGCCTCGGCCTCACGACGCTGAAACGCCCTCAGTACCGCCGCATCACGCCGACGACGATTCCCTCAACCCGCACCTGGTCCTGGTTGATATAGATGGGCGACATCGCCGCGTTGGCGGGCTGGAGGCGGATGCGCCCGTCCCGCTCCCGGAAGAAGCGCTTCACCGTGGCGCCGGAATCCTCGAGCATCGCGATGACCATCTCGCCGTTGTCCGCGGTGGGGCGATCGTGCACGACGACGTAGTCGCCGTCGCTGATCTGGTCGTCAATCATCGAGTCGCCGCGCACGCGCAGCACGTAATGGTCGCCGGCGCGGCGCACGAAGGCGTCCGGCACGGCGATCGTCTCGCTCGACTCGAACGCCTCGATCGGCGCCCCGGCGGCGACGGTGCCGCGAATGGGAAGTTCGATCGCCTTGGCAAACACCTCGCTCGGCAGGATCTCGATTGCCCGACTCTCGTTGAACGATTTCCGGATGTAGCCCTTGCGGTCGAGATTGCTCAGGTGCTCGTGGACCGTGGCGAGCGAGTTATAGTTGAACGCGGCGGCGATCTCCTCGAAGCTCGGCGCGTATCCGTGCTCCGACGTGTAGCTCTGGAGATAGTCGAGAATCTTGCGCTGGACCTTGGTGAGCGGCATCGCGTGCGCCCCGGCGTGAGTGATGACTGCACTGGCGACCGATTGGGGTCGCGCCCGGATTGACGCCCGAACACCCCCCGAAGTAACGGTAGCCGAACATTGCCCGAAGCACAAGTGAGTCGGAGTTGGATGGCCCCGACGGGTCCGCTCGGGGAGCTCATCGCGCAGTCGGCGGTGCGGGCGCGCGAAAGTGCGCTCGCCCGGCGTGAACTCGAGGTGATCGTCTCGTCACTGGGCGCGGCACCGTCGTTCCGCGCCGCCCTGGCGGGACGGACGGTCGCCGTGATCGCCGAGCTCAAGCGGAGTTCGCCGAGCAAGGGCGTGCTCGACGCGACGCTCGACGCCGGGCGCCGGAGCGCCGAGTACGCGGCCGCCGGCGCGGCGGCGCTCTCGATTCTCACCGAGCCCTCGCGATTCGCCGGGTCGCTGGGCGACCTGCGCGATGCGCGCGCGGCGGTCGCCGAGGACGTCCCGCTGCTCCGCAAGGACTTCCTGAGCGACGAGGTGCAGCTTCTCGAAGCGCGGGCCTACGGCGCGTCCGCCGTGCTGCTGATCGCCCGGGCGCTCCCGCCGGCGCGCCTGCGCACGCTGGCGGACGCGGCGGCGGCGCTTGGTCTCGACGCGCTGATTGAGGTGCGCAACGAGCACGAGCTGGCGGAGGCGCTGGCGGTGCGCGGGGCGGTGATCGGCGTGAACAACCGCGACCTCGAGACGCTACAGGTGGATCTGGCGGTGGGCGCGCGCCTCATTCCGCTCGTGCCGGGCGACCGGATTGCCGTGTACGAGAGCGGCGTCCAGAATGCCGACGACGTCCGCCGCGCCGCCGCGCTCGGTGCCGACGCGGTCCTGGTGGGGTCGATCCTCTCGGCGGCATCGGACGGCGGGGCGGCGGTGGGCGCACTCACCGGCGTCCCGCGGCGGTCGCGTGGCTGAGCTGAAGTTCTGCGGACTCACGCGCGCCGCGGACGCGGCGCTGGTCCCGCGCCTGGGCGGCTCCTTCGCGGGCGCAATCTTCGCTGGCGGTCCGCGCACGCTGACCGCCGCCAAGGCGCGGGAGGTGTTCGCGCCCTTGAGCGGAACGGGCGTCCGGCGGGTGGGGGTATTCGGCGCGGCGTCGCTCGACGAAATCGATGCTATCGCCGTCACAGTTGGCCTCGATGTGCTACAATTGTCGGGTGCAGTGACCTTTGACACCTGCGTGGTGTTACGGGCACGTTTCGCCGGCGAGATCTGGCCGGTGGTACGGATCCGTCCCGACGCGGGCGGCTTGCCGTCGGCGGTCGCCGCGTGGTACGAGCACGGGGCGGACGCGGTGGTGCTGGACGCGAGGGTCGAGGGACGGCTGGGCGGGACCGGTGTGGCGCTCGACTGGGCGGCGATTGCCGGTGACGTGGCGAAGTTGCGGGCGCACGGTCGGGTGGTGCTGGCGGGCGGGCTGCGACCGGACACCGTGGCCCGGGCGGTGTCGGTGGTGGTGCCGGACGTCGTGGATGTCTCGTCGGGGGTGGAACGCACCCCCGGGATCAAGGACCCTGAGCTGATGCGCGCGTTCGCCGCGGCGATCGGTGCGCACGAGGTGTGATGACGCGGGTTGCTCCTCCCGACCGATTCGGAGTCTTCGGTGGACGTTACGTGCCGGAGACACTCGTCCCCGCGCTCGACGCCCTCGAAGTGGCGCTTGCCGACGCGATGGCGGATGGCGTGTTCCGGCGCGAACTCACGCACCTGTTGGAGACGTACGCCGGACGGCCCTCGCCGCTAAGTGAGGCGCCCAACTTCAGCGCGCGCGTCGGGGCGACGGTCTGGCTCAAGCGCGAGGACCTCAACCATACCGGCGCGCACAAGATCAACAACGCGCTCGCCCAGGCGCTCCTCGCCCGGCGGATGGGGAAGCGGCGGATCATCGCCGAGACCGGGGCGGGGCAGCACGGTGTGGCGACCGCCACGGTCTGCGCCCGACTCGGTCTCGAGTGCGTTGTCTATATGGGCGAGGAGGACATGCGGCGGCAGGCGCTCAA
Source organism: Gemmatimonadaceae bacterium (assembly GCA_040901985.1). Lineage (GTDB taxonomy): Bacteria > Gemmatimonadota > Gemmatimonadetes > Gemmatimonadales > Gemmatimonadaceae > Pseudogemmatithrix. The sequence continues at coordinate 66,122 of JBBDYC010000005.1, read as the reverse complement.
CGTCTATCGGATGCGGCTGATGGGCGCGACGGTCGTCCCGGTCGGCGCTGGGACCCGGACGCTGAAGGACGCGACGAGTGCGGCAATCCGTGACTGGGTCGCTACCTGCGACACGAGTCACTACATCATCGGCTCGGTGGTCGGGCCGGCGCCCTATCCGCGGATGGTGCGGGACTTTCAGGCGATCATCGGCCGGGAGGCCCGTGCGCAGATGCTCGAGCGCGCCGGCCGTCTGCCGACTGCGGTCGTGGCCTGCGTTGGCGGTGGATCGAACGCGATGGGCATCTTCCACGCCTTTGTAGATGACGCGACAGTCCGCCTGGTTGGCGTCGAGGCGGCGGGGGAGGGGCTGGAGAGCGGGCGCCACTCGGCATCGCTCGCCCGCGGTACGCCCGGCGTGCTGCACGGCGCGCTCAGCTACCTCCTGCAGGATGCCGACGGGCAGGTGCATCCGGCCCACTCGATTTCCGCCGGCCTCGACTACCCCGGTGTCGGCCCGGAGCACTCCTGGCTACGCGACAGCGGCCGCGCCGAGTATGGGTCGGTGACGGACGCCGACGCGCTCGACGGCTTCGAGCTCCTCAGCCGTCTCGAGGGGATCATTCCCGCGCTCGAGACGGCCCACGCCGTGGCGTGGGTCCTCGCGCAGGCCGGCCGCTGGGAGGCGGACGATGCAATCCTGCTCTGCGTGAGCGGGCGCGGCGACAAGGACGTCGCGCAGGTGGCGGAACGCCGCGCGCTCGACCGGGCGGCGCGATGACGACGCCCCAGACCACGGCGGTCGTCGAACCGCCGCCCTGTCCGCCGGCACTCGTCGAGGAGATGCTCAAGCTCCTCGAGAAGGCGATCAAGGCGCACCAGCTCTACCTGCCGAACAACCCGACTTACCAAAAGTCCCTCCAGACCGTCCGGGCGGCGATCGAGCCGCTCTGGGCGCACACCGGCAGCCTCTCCTTCCAGGTCACCGACACGCAGTTCAAGTGGTACGGCGTCGTCGTGAAGGACCACCCGGAGAAGGGGGGCGACAGCCTGCCGTGGCTCCTCTTCAAGGACGGCCTGCGCGAGCTCACCCTCTTCCCCGGCTTCGAGGACGAGGAGATTGAGCGCTTCCTCGCGATCATCCCGCGGGTCCGCCACGCGCGCCCGGAGGAGGACGACCTGCTGACGATTCTCTGGGAGCAGGACTTCCAGACGTTGCGCTATCGGTACGTCGAGCTGCACGAGCCGTCGGCGCCGCTCGACCCGGACTCGGCGCCGGGCCGCTGGCCGGCGCCGGCGGGCAAGGCGTTCGAGGCGCCCGGGCAGGCGATTGCCGAGGCGTCGGAGTCGGCCACCGACGATGCGAAGGGTGCGCCGAAGCCTGGCGCGCCGGGCGCCGAACCGCCGCCGCGCGATCCCAACATCGTGAAGCTGGAGGACTTCGACTCGAGTCTCTACTTCCTCGACCCGAACGAGATCGAGTACCTGCGCAAGGAGACCGGGCGTGAATATGCGCTGGATCTGCGCCGGACCGTCGTCAGCTCCCTCCTCGACATTTTCGAACTGCAGGTGGACCCGCTGGTGCGCGAGGAGGTGGCGGGCGACTTCGAGGCGCTGGTCCTCCACTTGCTCACGGCGGGCCAGTTCTCGACCGTGGCGTATCTGCTCAAGGAGCTTGAGGGGACGATGCAGCGCGCGCGTGAGCTGCGGCCGGCGGATCGCGACCGGCTCGGCCGGCTGCCCGACCGCCTGTCGCAGCCCGACGCGCTCAGCCAGATGCTGCAGGCGCTCGAGGAGTCGTCGCGGCTGCCGTCGAAGGACGACCTCACCCAGCTCTTCGCCCAGCTCAAGCCGACCGCGCTCGCCGGACTCCTCGACGCGATCGATCGCACGCAGAACGCCGAGCTTCGGCCACTCCTCGAGGCGTCGGCGGAGCGACTGGCGCAGTCGAACACGAGCGAGTTGGTGAAGTTGGTGACGGACGCCAAGCCCGCCGTGGCGCGCGAGGCGATCCGGCGGGCCGGCGCGATGCGCACGGCATCGGCGGTCCCCTCGCTCGGCGCGGTGCTGGCGAGTGACGCCATCCGATCCTTGCGCGCCGCCGCCGTCCAGGCGTTGACCGACATCGGCACGCCGGGCGCCCTCTCGGCGCTCGAGCCGGCGCTGGCCGATCCCGAGCGCGACATCCGGCTCGCGACCGTCCGCGCGCTCACCGTCCGCAACCATCGGCCGGCGTTGGCGCGCGTGCAGGCGTTGATTGACGGCAAGGAGTCGCGGACCGCCGACCGGACCGAGCGGCTGGCGATCTTCGAGCTCTACGGCACGATTGCCGGCGATGCTGGCGTGGCCACCCTTGATGCCATCCTGAACGCCAAGGGGGGACTCTTCGGCAAGCGCGAGGATCCCGAGTATCGCGCCTGCGCCGCGGTGGGGCTCGGCAGGATCAATACCGACGCCTCGCGCGCCGCGCTGCAGCGCTCGTCCGCCGAGAAGGACGTGTTGGTGCGCAACGCCGTCAGCCGCGCCCTGCGCGGAGGCGCGTCGTGAGCGAGCCGCGCGAGACCCCGCCGGGCGCCCGGGCGTCCATCATCGCCCGCAATACGCAGGCGGTCACCGCGGTCGGGCTTGGCGAGGGCGCCGTGCGGCGGATCGGGAAGACCTGGGTGGTCGCCTTCTACGTGGCGCTCCGCAACCTCAAGATGTACCCGCTCGAGAACGCCGCCGTGCAGAAGGGGCTGGAGGAGCTCACCTCGCTCTCGGGCGAACTCATCGCCGGCGACGGCGAGTGCGAGTTCCGGCTGGCGGGGGAGTTCCTCTTCCTCAACGCGACGCGGATGAAGCTCGACCTCGACAATTACACGAGCTTCTCGTTCATCCTCAACCGCTGCCGCGACTCCGGCGTCGGCGTCCTCCGCTTCGACGAGCGGCCGTCGGTGCGCGACTGGACGGTGCTCCTCTCGTTCCTTGTCGCGCCGCAGGGCGCAGCGCCCTCCGACCGCTTCGAACTGCTCCAGAAGCGCCTCAGCGATACCAATGTCAACGTGTTCGACATCGCGCAACCGGCGGACAGCGCGGACGACCCGGCCGAGGTGGGGGAGAGCAAGGAGCGGGCAAAGAAGACGTACCAACAGTCGGTCGCGACGGCGAAGGACGTGATCAACTCGGTGCGGATGGGGCAGAGCCCGAACGTCAAGAAGATCAAGCGCGTGGTCCAGGGGATCGTTGACCAGATCCTCGCGGACGAGGGGTCACTGATCGGCCTGACGACGATCCGCGACTACGACGACTACACCTTCACGCATTGCGTGAACGTGAGCATTTTCTCGATCGCGCTCGGTCGGCGGCTCGGCCTCACGCGACTTCAGCTCTTCGACCTGGGGTTCACGGCGCTCTTCCACGACATCGGCAAGTCGCGCGTGCCGCTGGAGGTCATCCAGAAGCCGGGTGCCCTCGACGAGGAGGAGTGGCGGCTCGTGATGGCGCATCCGTGGCTCGGCGTGTTGGCGCTCTTCCAGCTGCGCGAGCAGCAGGAGTTCCCGTACCGGGCAATGCTGGTGGCGTACCAGCATCACATGAAGCGCGACCTGACCGGGTATCCGCGCTCGCTGCGGATGTCGGAGATCAGCTTCTACAGCAAGATCGTCGCGGTGGCCGACGGCTTCGACGCGGCGACGACCCGGCGCGTCTACGTCACCGCGCCGCTGACCCCGGCGGCGGTGCTGCAGGAGATGCGCGACAATCCGCGCCGCGGCATGGACCCGGTGGTCGTCAAGGCGTTCGTCGCGCTGCTCGGCATCTACCCGGTCGGTACGCTGGTCGTGCTCGACAGCTACGAGCTGGCGATCGTCCAGGCCGTGAACCCGATTGCCGAGATGCTCTCGCGGCCGATTGTCTGCGTGGTCAGCGATCAGCTGGGCAATGTCGAACACCCGGGGCGCATCGAGGACCTTGCCGACCGGGATGAGGCGGGGACGTTCCGCAAGTCCATCATCAAGACGGCCGACCCCGATCGCTACGGCATCCGCGTTGGCGACTACTTCCTCTGAGTCCGGTGCTCAGTTCACGGATGCGCGCACTGCGCGAGTCGGGGCGGCGCGCGCTCGTCTGTTACGTGACGGCCGGGCACCCCGACGCCGCGGCGTCGCGGCGGCTCCTGCGGGAGCTCCCCGAGGCCGGCGCCGACGTGATCGAGGTTGGCGTGCCGTTTTCGGACCCGCTCGCCGACGGCCCGATCATCCAGCGGAGTTCCCAACGCGCGCTCGACCAGGGCGTCACGCTGGCGTCCACGCTTGACCTGATCGCCGAGACGCGGCCGTCGGTCCCGGTCGTGCTGTTTAGCTATCTCAATCCGCTGCTCGCCGCGGGCGACCGTGTGCTCGACCGCGCGCACACGGCTGGCGTCCACGGGGTGCTCGTCACCGACCTGCCGGTCGGGGCCGACCCCGAGCGGGAGGCGTGGATCGGCGGGGGGCCCTTGGCATTCGTCCGGCTTGTTGCGCCGACCACGCCCGCCGCGCGGATGGCGGAGATCGCGCGGCACGGTCGCGGCTTCGTCTACCTGATCAGCCGCCTGGGCGTGACCGGGGTGCAGGAGCAGTTGGCGACCACGCTGCCGGCGTCCATCGCCGCTCTCCGGGCGGTCTGCGACCTCCCGATCTGCGTGGGCTTTGGAATCTCGACCGCGGCACAGGCGCGGACGGTCGGCGCACTGGCCGACGGCGTCGTCGTCGGCTCGGCGCTGGTCCAGGCGGCGGAGGAGGGCGTGGACGCAGCGCTCGCGCTCGTCCGCAGCTTCCGCGCCGGACTGGATGGGGGGGCCTGACGGATGCGGCGCGCGCTGACAATCTACCGCGCGATCCTGCCGTGGTTCGGCGGCGCCGTCCTCCTGACCACGCTCGTGATGGACGGCCGCTGGCTGCGCGAGCCGCTCCTGGTCGGCGGCTTCGCCCTCGCCGCCGCGCTGCTGCGCCACCACCAGCTCCCGGTCACCAAGTACGCGGCGATGCACCTGGTCTGGGTGGTCGCGCTGGGCGCGACGCTCGTCGCCGGGATCGGCGTGGCCGCGCTCGCGCTTGCCGTCGGCCTGCTGGTGGCCGACGGCGTGTGGCTCCGCCGCGGCGCGAGCTCCGCGTGGATCAATGCCTCGCGCGAAGTGCTGGCGTTGGTGTCGGCCTTTGGGTGGTACGCCTGGATCCGCGAGCCGCTCGGGGCGTCGGCGGGGCTCCTCGATGGTGGTGTCCCGGCGACAGTGGTCTTCGTGGTCATCCACTTCGCGCTGAGCCGCACGCTCCAGTACCTCTCGTTGATCGTGCGTGAGAAACTGGCCGACGCCGAGCGCGCGCTGATCCTGCGCTACGAGGTCATCACGCTCTTCGCCGGTCTGCTGGTGCTCGCCGCCGTGTTGCTGGCGGTCGAGACGCTCGAGCCGGCCGGCGTGGTGGTCGTGCTGATCGTGCTGGCCTTCGCCGGGTTGCTGCTGCGGCGGCTCGTCGAGGAGTCGGTGGCCGCCGAGGAGCTGAATACGGTCCTCGCGATGGAAGTCGCGGCGACGGCCGACAGTTCGCTCGGCGCGGCAATCGCCCGCATCGAGGGCTTGGCAAGCCGCCTGCTGGAATGGCGAGAGTTCCGGGTCATTCGGGTGGACGGACCGGAGCGGCGGCTCATCTACCGCACCGGCGACGGGCTCCTCGCCTCGCCCGTGGCGCCGCCCAAGGACGGCGAGATGCTGCGCCGCGCCGTGCTCGCCGATGGCCGGGCGATCGTGCTCCCGGACGCCAACGAGGACCCACGCGTCGAGCAGCCGCTGCTGATGGCGGCGGCGCGCGCCGTGGCGCCGCTCAGCTTCGGCGACCGGATGATCGGCGTGCTCGAACTCGACACGCCGAAGCGTGGCGCCTACGGGCCAAAGGAGGGGGTGCTCATACGGCGCGTGGCCAACCAACTGGCGACGACGATCCATCTGCTTGACCTTCGCGCGCCGCTGCTCGCGACCGTCGAGCGGATTGGCCGGGAGGTGGCGACGCTCACCGAGTCGGCGCGCACGCTCCGCTCGGGAGGCGAGGCAGTGGCGCACGCCGTCCACGAGATCGGCCGGGCGATCGCCGAGGAGGCGGAGCAGCTCCGGCGCGGGATGGAGATCATGGCGACCCTGCGCGACCGGACGGGTGCCGTCTCGGTGGACGCGCGCTCGGCTCACGTGGCCACCCGCGACGCGAGTGCGGTGGCGTCGGAGAATCGGCAGGCAATCGAGTCGTCGCTCGAGCAGTTGGTCGGCGCCAAGCGCTTCGGTGCCGAGAGCGCGGCGAAGGTGGCCGCGCTCTCGCAGGCGATGGGCGAGGTCACGGGCTTCATTGCGGTGATCCGCGAACTGGCGATCCAGACCAACCTCCTTGCCCTGAACGCCGCCATCGAGGCGGCGCGCGCCGGCCACGAGGGTCGCGGATTCGCGGTGGTCGCCGGCGAGGTCCGGGCGCTCGCCGAGGAGAGCGGCACCGCGGCCGACAAGGCCCAGAAGGTGCTGCGGGAGTTCGAGTCGCAGATGCGTCAGACGGCCCAGCTGATGAGCCGCGGCGAGGCGCTGGTGCAGGACGCCGAGTCACGGAGCACCGGATCGCGCGAGGCGCTGGGCCGCATCGTGACCGGCACGTCCGGCGCCGCGGTGCAGGCGGCGCGCATCGCCAGCTCGGCCGACGATCAGGGGGTCGAGGTCGAGCGGATGCGCGAGCGGCTGAGCCGGCTCGAGGAGATCGTGCAGCGAAACGGGACCCGCCTCCTTGAGGTTGCCACGTCGGCGTCGGAGCAGGCGACCGCGCTCCGGGACCTCGAACGCGCCACGACCGCCCTCCGCGACGTGGTTGGCGCGCTCAGCGAACTCACGCGACGCGTGACGAGCGTCTGATGACCGACCCACTCGCCCTGCCCTCGTGGGCCGCGGTCACGGAGAAGCGGCGCGCACACATTGTACGGGTGACGGCGCTGCTGGACCGATGGGCGGCCCAACTCGGATTGTCGCCGGACGAAGCGCAGGCCTGGCACGACGCCGGTCGCTGGCACGATGCGCTCCGCGATGCGTCACCGGAGATCCTGCGCGAGTGGTCCGCCGACGCCGAGCGCCCGATCGGGGTGCTGCACGGTCCGGCGGCGGCGCGCCGACTCGCGCACGAGGGCGAGACGCGCGCAAGCGTCCTCAGCGCGGTGCGCTGGCACACCGTGGGCCAGGCGGACTGGGACCGTGCGGGGCGCGCGCTCTTCATGGCCGACTTCCTGGAGCCCGGGCGGCAGTTTGCGCGAGGCGACCGCGCCTTCCTTGCCGACCATCTTCCGCACGACTTCGACGGCGTGTTCCGACAGGTCGTCCGGATGCGGATTGAGTGGACGGTCCGGGAGGGGAAGGAGCTCTTCCCGGAGACGGTCGCGCTCTGGAATCGCGTGCGATGAGGAAGAAGGGGCGCTGGATCCTGCTGGCGCTGGTCGTCGGCGGGGTGGGGATCTGGGCGGTGCGACGCGATGGCGATTCCAGCGACCGTCGCACCGCAGCCGTCGGCGCACGACCGGCACGCGTGGTCCCGGAGTCGCTCCGGATCCGCGTCGAGGTGCTCAACGCGACGACGGTCCGCGGGCTCGCACGCCGCGCCACGTTCCACCTGCGTGACCTCGGCTTCGACGTGGTCGGGTCGGGCAACAGCGCCGAGCGACTCGATTCGACGGTGGTGCTGGTGCGCAGTGGACGCCAGGACTGGGGCGACCTCGCGGCGGCCGCACTCGGCGGGGCGCGCGTCGAGGCGCGCCCCGACAGCTCACGCTACCTCGACCTCACGATCCTGCTCGGCGCCAACTGGCGGCCGCCGCCGGAGGCGTTCCACCCGTAGCTGGCCGCAGGCGGCGGCGATGTCGAGGCCGCGGCTCCTCCGGATCGCGACCTCCACCCCTTTGCCGCGGATCCGCCGTGCGAACCTCGCGATCGCCTCCGGTGGCGTCGGCGTGAACCCCAACGCGCCGCCCGGGTGCAGCGGGATCAGGTTCACGAAGGCCTTGCACCGGCGGGCGAGCGCGGCGAGCTGGTCGGCGTGCTCCGGCGCATCGTTCACGCCGCCCAGCATCACGTACTCGAACGTCACCCGCCGATCGAATCGCGCCGCGGCGTCTATCACGTCGGTGAGCCGATACTTGGTGTTGATCGGCATCAGCGTCTGTCGGAGCGCGTCGGTCGGCGCGTGCACCGACAGCGCGAGCCGGAACTGCTCCTTCCGTGCACCAAGCGCGAGAATGCCAGGCAGCACGCCGACCGTCGAGACAGTGATGTGGCGCGCCCCGATCCCGAAGCCGCGCGGGTCGTTCAGCACGCTGAGCACGACGTCCACCGCCGCCCAGTTCATCAACGGCTCGCCCATCCCCATAAAGACGATGTTGGTGGCGCGCAGCGGGGGGTCGAGGAGGGCGAGTTCGCGCACCTGGCCGGCGATCTCGTGGACGCCGAGGTTACGCGCAAATCCCATCGCGCCGGTCGCACAAAATGCGCATTGGAGCGCGCATCCCGCCTGCGACGAGAGGCAGAACGTCATCCGCTCGCCGTCCGGGATGGCGACGGTCTCGATCGCCTGGCCGTCGTGCATCCGGAAGAGGAACTTCCGCGTCCCGTCCACGGAGACCTGCTGGGTCTCCAGCTCGAGCCGCGGCAGCGTGAAGTTCGCGGCCAGCAGCTCCCGGAAGCTCACCGGGAGGTCCGTCATATCTGAGAATCCGGCGACCGGCTTGGCCCAGAGGTGGGGGACGACCTGACTCCCCCGGTAGGGCGCCTGGCCGCTTGCGACCGCAAAGTCGCGAAGTACCCGTTCGGCCTCGACGGGGCCCAAGTCAAGCAAATTCAGCATCTTGCAGAGTACCGGATCAGACGTCGCCGGTCAACGCCGTTCACTACCACCAAGTGTAGACGCCCGTTAGATTTACCTCGTTCAATGCCCCTAGCCCAAGCGACATTGCAGCCCCTATCTCCGGTGTCGCGGTGGCTCCCGCCGGCCGTCTTTGCCGCGCTTATCCTCGTCGCCACCTCCTGGCCCGATCTCGACCTCGGCCGGATTCCCAATCAGTTGGACAAGCTCGGACACCTCCTGATGTACGGGGTTTTCGGGGCACTCGTGCTGCGCGCGACCTCGCGGCCAAGGTCCTGGGCAACGCTCGTCTGGGCCTGGGTCGGCATCGCCCTGTTCGCGGCGCTCGATGAATGGCACCAGGAGTTCATCAGCGGTCGCGGCGCCAGTCTCGGCGACTGGGCGGCGGACGTGGTCGGCGCGCTCGCCGGGCTCGTCATTGCGCGCCGCCTCGTGCCCCCGACGCGTTCGCGTCCGGATGCTCGCACATGACCGGACCGGCTGATCCGTCCGCCACGACGCTGCGCACCCACTGCGGGGGCGCGCTCCGGCTCGCCGACGCCGGGGCGGCGGTCACGCTCGGCGGCTGGGTACACAAGGCGCGCGACCTCGGGGGGATCGTCTTCCTCGACCTGCGGGATCGCGACGGGCTCGTGCAGGTGTCGTTCAATCCCGACTGGACGGCGCCGGCGGTGATCGCCGCCGCGGCCGTCGTCGGCGTCGAGAGCGCCATCATCGTTGATGGGGTCGTGGCGCCGCGACCGGCCGAGATGCGCAATGCGGATCTCGCGACGGGGGAGATCGAGGTGCGCGCCACGGCGCTCCGGGTGGTCGGGCCGGCGGTGGCGCCGGCG
>JBBDYC010000005.1:0-56412 GCA_040901985.1 Gemmatimonadaceae bacterium | reverse complement strand
CCCCCGATTCCGGTGGCATCGGCCAAGGACGCCAGGCTGCCGGCCGAGGAGACACGGCTACGCCATCGTGTGCTCGACCTGCGTCGCCCGGAGCTGCAGCGGAACCTGGTGTTGCGCCACCGCCTGATGCAGGCCACGCGACGGTACCTGAGCGAACGCGGATACCTCGAGCTCGAGACGCCGATCCTCACCAAGCCGACGCCGGAAGGGGCCCGTGACTTTCTCGTGCCCAGCCGGATGCACGCCGGGGAGTTCTTTGCGCTGCCGCAATCGCCGCAGATCTACAAGCAGCTCCTGATGTGCGCGGGGTTCGACCGCTATTTCCAGCTTGCGCGCTGTTTCCGCGACGAGGACCTGCGCGCCGACCGGCAGCTCGAGTTCACGCAGATTGACATCGAGGCGTCGTTCATCACGCGCGAGGATGTCCTGGCGTTGTCGGAGGGCCTGATCGCGGCGCTGTGGGCCGAGGCGGGGATCCCCGTGTCGGTGCCGTTCCCGCGCATCACGTACGCCGACGCGATGGAGCGGTTTGGGTGTGACCGTCCCGACCTGCGGTACGGGTTGGAGATTGAGGACCTTTCGGCGGCCTTTGCCGGGAGCGAGTCGTCCATCATCGCCGGAGCGTTGGGCGGGGGCGGCCGCGTGCGGGGGATTCGCGTCGCCGGCGCTGCCGCGTGGAGCCGCAAGCAGGTGGACGAACTCGAGGGCATCGCGAAGGGTGCCGGGGCCGGCGGGCTGATCCGGTTGAAGGCCACCAGCGGCAAGCTGGAGGGGCCGCTCGCGAAGTTCCTCAGTGCCGACGCGGCGTCGCGGCTGGCGCTGCGCGACGGCGAGTTGCTCCTGGCCGTGGCGGCGGCAGATCGCGTCTCAGGCCTGGCGCTCGATCGCGTGCGGCAGGAGTGTGCGGCGCGCCTCGGGCTCGTCACGGCCGAGGACCGCCGGTTCCTCTGGGTGCTCGACTTCCCGATGTTCGAGCAGGATCCCGCGACCGGCGCGCTGGCGGCGGTGCATCACCCCTTCACCGCGCCTGACCCGGACGACCGTCTGGCGCATCCCGACGCGCCCGCGCGGTGGCGGGCGCTCGCCTACGACTGTGTGCTCAATGGGACCGAACTCGGTGGCGGCAGCATCCGCACCAGCGACCCGGCGGTGCAGGCGCGGATGCTCGAGCTGCTTGGCATCGCCGACGCGTCGGAGCAGGAGCGGCGGTTCGGGTTCCTGCTTGAGGGGCTTCGCGCCGGCGCCCCGCCGCACGGCGGGATTGCGTTCGGCTTCGACCGCATTGCGATGATCCTCGCCGGCGCGGAGTCGCTGCGCGACGTGATCGCCTTCCCGAAGACGACCGCGGCGCGCGCGCTCTTCGAGGGCGCGCCCTCGGCGGTGCCGGCGGCGGACCTCGCCGAGTTGCACCTTCGCATCACGGAGTCGAAATGACCGACGGCACGGCGACCGGCGACACCACCACGCTCAAGCTCTCCACCGAGGGTGCGGACCTCCTCACGCTTGCCGGCGTGGCCGATGGCAACCTGTCCGAGCTGCAGAAGCTGTTCCCGGTGCGCGTCACGTTGCGCGGCGAGACGCTGACGATCAGCGGCGCGGCGGAGGCGGTCGAGAAGGCGGGGGTCGTCGCCGAGCGGATGATCGACCAGGCCAAGCAGCGGCTCCCGCTCGATCCCGACGACGTGCTGCGCTTCTCGATGGAGGGGCCGGCGCGCGACCAGGGCGCGCCCGGTCGCTTCGTGCTGCCCGGGGTCCGGAAGATCATCCAGCCGAAGACGCAGGGGCAGGGCGAGTATATGCAACAGATGCTCGAGAACGAGATCGTGATCGGCATCGGGCCGGCGGGCACGGGCAAGACCTACCTGGCGGTGGCGGCGGCGGTGGACGCGCTCGCGCGCAAGCGCGTGCGGCGGATTGTCCTCGCGCGTCCGGCCGTCGAGGCCGGCGAATCGCTTGGCTTCCTGCCCGGCGACATGCAGGCAAAGGTTGACCCCTACCTCCGTCCGCTGTACGACGCGCTCGACGACCTGATGCCGCCCGAGCGGGTGGCGCGCGCGCTCGAGACGCGGGTCATCGAGATCGCGCCGCTGGCGTATATGCGCGGCCGCACCCTCGCCGACGCCTTCGTGATCCTCGACGAGGCGCAAAACGCGACGACGGCGCAGATGAAGATGTTCCTCACCCGGCTTGGGCTGAACTCGCGTGCGGTGATCACCGGGGACAAGACGCAGATCGACCTGCCGAAGCGAGAGGAGAGCGGCCTGCTGCAGGTCGAACGCCTCCTGCCCGGGATTGACGGGATCGCGTTCCACTATTTCACCGAGGTCGACGTCGTCCGCCACCGGTTGGTGCGCGAGATCGTGAAGGCGTACGCGGCGGACGCCGGGGCGTGAGCCGCAGCGCCGGACCGAGTGGGCTTCGGGTCGTGGTGAACACCGAAGGGCTCCGGGTCCCCGTCGCCGCGGCGCGCTTGCGCGACGCGGTGCGCGCCGTACTCGGCGCCGGCAAGGTGCGCCACGCCCTCGTCTCGCTCACCCTCCTCACGCCGCGGCGGATGGCGGCGCTCCATCGGCGCCACCTCGCGCGCACCGGAGCGACCGACGTCATTGCGTTCGGCTTCCGTGACCCGGCGGGGGCCGTGATCGGCGACGTCTATCTCTGCCCGTCGGTGGCGTCGGCCAACGCCAGGCAGTTCGGCAACACCGTGCGCGAGGAGTTGGTGCGCCTTGCCATCCACGGCACGCTGCACGTGCTGGGCCACGATCACCCGCCGGGCGACGGGCGTACCCGCTCGCCGATGTGGCGGACGCAGGAGCGCCTGGTGCGTCGGGTACTTGCGTCGTGAGCCTCTTCGCGGCCCTCTTCGCGCTCGGCGCGGCGGTGATTGCCGGCCTCTGCGCCTTTGCCGACGGCGCACTCCTCGGGTTGGACGAGGACGAACCGCCGGCGGATCCGCGGGTGCGCGCGCTGCTCGCGCGACGGGAGCGGATGCATCGGGCGCTGGCGTCCGGCCGGATCCTCGCGCAGCTCGGCGCGGGGGCCGCCACCTCGGCGGCGCTGCTCGCCAGCGACTGGGTGCCGGCGACGCTGCTCGCGCCGCTCGTGATCGTCGCCGGGATCGTGCTCGTGGTGCTCGCCGAGGTGGGAGCGCGGGCGGCCGGCGACGCCAGCGGCGCCGGCGGACTGGCCCGCGTGGTCCCGATGCTGGAGGCGGTGGAAGTGCTGTCAACGCCGGTGGTGACGTTCGGGGCGTGGGGCGACGCTGCATTGCACCGGGTCCTCCCGCCGCCCCCCCTCGACGAGGCCGAGCGCGAGGATGCGGTTGAGCGGTTCCGCGAGGTGGTGGCGGCCGAAGTGGACACCGACGACGCGGGCGAGGTGATGCTGCACGGCGTCTTCTCGCTCGGCGACACACAGGTCCACGAAATCATGGTCCCGCGCGTGGATATGGTGGGCATCGAGAAGGAGACGTCGTGGTCCGAGGTGGTGGACCGCGTCCGCTCGGCGCAGCACTCGCGGCTCGTTGTCTTCGACGGCACGCTTGATGAGATCGTCGGCGTGCTCTACGCCAAGGACCTGTTGCCGGCGTTGCTGGCCGACCGGGAACCGGAGGGCGGCTGGCTGGCGTTGCTGCGGCCGGCGCAATTCATCCCGGCGACGAAGAGCGTCGAGGCGCAGTTGCGCGACTTCCGCGCGACGCGCCGGCATCTCGCGGTGGTGGTGGACGAGTTTGGCGGCACCGCCGGGATGCTCACGCTCGAGGACGCGGTGGAACTGATCATCGGCGACATCCAGGACGAGGGCGACGCCGAGCTTCCGGAAGTCGAACGCGAGGAAGGCGGACGGCTCTGGGTCGCCGCCGGCGTGACGCTCGACGCGCTCTCGGATATCACCGGGCACGAGTTTCGTCGCGGGGACGTGACGACCGTCGGTGGCTTGGTGATGGAACTCCTCGGGCGGGTGCCGCGGCCGGGCGAGGCGCTCGCGGTCGGGGGATACCGCCTGGTCGTCGAGCGCGTCGTCCGGCGGCGCGTCCAGCGCGTCTACCTCGAGCCGCTCGGGGCGGCCGCCGTGGAGGCGCGCCGATGACCTCCTTCTGGCCGATCGTGATCCTCGTCGGGATCGTCGGAACGCTCACCGGGGCGGCGACCGCGCTTCGCTCGGTCAGCCGCATCTGGCTGCGCCACTGGGCCGAGCGCCGCCTGGCCGGTGCCGGCACCGCGACGCTCTATCTCGAGCGTCCGCAGCGGCTGCTCCTTGCGGCGGGCACCGGGATCGCCGGCACGGTGTTCGCGCTGGGCGCGGTCATCGGTCTCCAGCACGGCGACAATGGCGCGGCGTTGACCAAGAACGTCGTCGTCGCCGGCGCGATTCTCCTGCTCGTCGGACAACTCGTGCCGCGCGCGATCGCGCGCCGGTGGCCAGGCGAGGCATTGCCGCTCCTCCTGCCGCCGCTGCGGGTGGTCGAGCGGCTGACAGCGCCGCTGGCCCACACGGCGACGCGGATCGTCCGACGGCTGCGCGGCGCGCCGGTGGTCGCGGCGCCCACCGCCCACGAGTCGCTGGAGGACCTGCTCCGCGAAGGGGAGGTCGAGGGGTTCGGCGCCGCCGACGAGCGCGCCATCATCAGCGGCGTGGTGGAGTTCGGCGCGACGCGTGTCGGCACGGTGATGACGCCGCGGAGCGAGATGGTTGCGGTCGAGCGCCGCGCCCCGGCCGACCAGGTGGCCCGGGTGGTCGCCGATTCGCACTACAGCCGCCTGCCGATCTACGAGGGCACGCTCGACCGCGTCATCGGCATGCTGACGAGTTGGGACGTGATCGCGCACCCCGAGGCGCCGCTCCGCGCGCCGCGGCCGGTGGCCGTGGCCTCGCCCGACGAGCCGTGCCACTCGCTGATGACCCGGATGCTGCGCGAACGGCGTCACCTGGCGATCGTGCGCGGTGCGTCGGGCGACACGGTGGGGCTGGTCACGCTCGAGGACCTGGTCGAGGAGATCGTCGGCGAGATCCAGGACGAGCACGACGACCCGACGGCCGACCGATGAGCGGCAATCCGTTGGTGTCGCTGGTGTCGCTCCGGGCCGGCAACACGGCGGCAATCGCCCGGGCCGTCAGCGTCGTGGAGAACCGCCGGGTGGGCTGGGAGGCGCTTCTCGCGGCCTGCCATCCGGCGCTCGGGCGCGCGCGACGGATCGGCATCACCGGACCGCCGGGCGCGGGCAAGAGCACCCTCACCACGCTCCTCGCCGAGCGGTACCTCGACGCCGGGCTGCGGGTGGCGGTGGTCGCGGTGGATCCCACGTCGCCGTTCACCGGCGGCGCCCTGTTGGGCGACCGCGTCAGAATGGAGCGGGTGGCGCTGCATCCCAACGTCTTCATCCGGTCAATGGCCACGCGGGGATCCCTGGGCGGGCTGGCGGTGAGCACGCGCGAGGTCTGTGACGTGCTCGACGCGGCCGGCGTGGACCGCATCCTCGTCGAGACGGTCGGCGTCGGCCAGAGCGAACTGGACATCGCGCGGCTGGCCGACTCGAGCGTCGTCGTGCTGGTCCCCGAGTCGGGCGACTCGATCCAGACGCTGAAGGCGGGCGTGATGGAGATTGCCGACCTGTTCGTCGTGAACAAGGCCGATCGCCCCGGCGCCGACCGGCTGGGCAACGACATCGAACTGATGCTCGGGCTCCGGGTGGGCGCCACCCTCAAGGATGTGCCGGCGCACCACGGCGTGGAACTGGCGCGCGTGAACCCGGCCCGCGCGGCGCGTGAGGCCGCCCGGCGCGACGATGACCTTCGGTGGACCCCGACCGTCCTGAGGACGGTTGGGGTAACGGGGGAGGGCGTGGCCGAGCTCGACACGGCCCTCGACCGACATTTTGCCTATCTTGAACGGAGCGGCACGCTGCAGTCGCGCCGCCGGGCGCGGCTTCGGGAACGGGTGGTGGACGCGGTGGAGTCGCGGGTGCGGACCCGGCTCTGGCGCGACGGCCCGACGCAGGACTGGCTGGAGGCGCAGCTCCCCGCGCTCGAACGCGGGGAAACGACGCCGCTGGCGGTGGCCGACGCGCTGCTCGTGCGGAGCGTCTCGGCCGGCACTCTCACCGGGAAGGACCAGCACCGATGACCTCAATCCCCGACGTTGACCCGACCGTCGCCGCGATGCAGGCGGAGCTCGATGCGCTCCGCGCCGAGGTGGATGCGTGGCGCAAGCGCTTCGAACGCGGCGAGACGCGCGACGTGGCCTACACGAACTCGGCCAGGGAGGTGGCGCCGCTCTACACGGCGCTCGACCTCGAGGGCTCCGCGGGCACCGCATTCGAGGTGCCGGGCGCCTATCCGTATACCCGCGGCATCCATCCGACCGGCTACCGTGGCAAGCTCTGGACGATGCGGCAGTTTGCCGGCTTCGGTTCGGCCAAGGAAACCAACGAGCGCTACAAGTTCCTGCTTGCGCACGGCACGACCGGCCTCTCGGTGGCCTTCGACTTTCCGACGCTGATGGGCTACGACTCCGACCATCCGCGGTCGGAGGGCGAGGTGGGGAAGTGCGGCGTGGCGATCAGTTCGCTCGCCGACATGGAGACGCTCTTCGAGGGGATCCCGCTCGACCAGGTCTCGACGTCGATGACGATCAACGGGCCGGCAATCATCCTCTGGTGCTTCTATATCGCGGCGGCCGAGAAACAGGGGGTGACGGCGACCCAGCTCCGGGGGACGGTCCAGAACGACATCCTCAAGGAGTATATGGCGCAGCACGCCTGGTGCTTCCCGATCGAACCGGCGCTGCGACTGATCGTGGACATGTTCGAGTACGGATCCACGCACGTGCCGCAGTGGAATACGATCTCGATCTCGGGCTACCACATCCGCGAGGCGGGGGCGACCGCGGCGCAGGAGCTGGCGTTCACGCTCGCCGACGGCTTCACCTACGTGGAGCGCGGGATCGCCCGCGGGCTCGACGTGGACGACTTCGCGCCGCGACTCAGCTACTTCTGGGACATCCACAACGACTTCTTCGAGGAGATCGCCAAGCTGCGTGCCGCACGGCGCATCTGGGCGCGCCACCTCCGGGAGCGCTACGGCGCCAAGGACCCGCGCTCGCTGGTGATGCGCTTCCATTCGCAGACGGCGGGGGTGACGCTCACCGCCCAGCAGCCGATGAACAACATCGTGCGCGTCGCCTATCAGGCGATGGCGGCGGTCCTCGGCGGCACGCAGTCGCTGCACACCAACTCGATGGACGAGACGCTGGCGCTGCCGACCGAGCACGCCGTGGAGGTCGCGCTGCGCACCCAGCAGGTGCTGGCCTACGAGACCGGCGTGCCGAACGTCATTGACCCGCTCGGCGGTTCGTACTACGTGGAGAAGCTCACCGACGACCTCGAGCGCGAGGCCGAGGCGTTGTTCACGCAGATCGAGGAGCAGGGCGGGGTGGTCCGCGGTCTCGAGACGGGGTGGTTCCAGCGGAAGATCGCCGAGGCGGCGGCACGGCAGCAGTGGGAGATCGAACAGCAGCGTCGGCTGATCGTCGGCGTGAACGCCTTTGAGACCGACGAGCGCGAACTGACCATTCCGCTCCTGCGGATGGATGAGCAGGCGGCCCGGGATCAGGCGGCGGCGCTCACCCGGCTGCGTGGCACGCGCGACAACGCGAAGTGCACGGCCGACCTCGCACGACTGCGCAAGGCGGCTGCGGCGACGGAGAACGTGGTGCCGTTCATCCTCGAGTGTGCGCGGAGCTACTGCACGCTGTATGAGATCCGGGCGGCACTCGAGACGGAGTTCGGCGCGTACCGGGAGCCGGTCTTCTTCTAGTGGGATTCCAGCCCGATGTCCACCTGGTGGAAGACGTACTTCGACGCCGGCTACGTCCGGGAATACGAGCCGCTCTTCGACCTGGCCGAGGACCGGCGACAGGTCGGGCGTCTGATCGAACTGCTGGGCCTGCCGGCGGGCGCGCGGGTGCTCGACCTCGCCTGCGGCCAGGGACGACACGCGCATCTTCTCGCCGAGGCGGGCTTCGATGTGGACGGCCTCGACCTGTCGAAGGACTTGCTCGCCCTTGCCGAGCGGCGCGGGGCCGGCGCGACGCTGCGCTACCGGCGCGGCGACATGCGCCGGCTGCCGGCGCGCTGGACGGGGCGGTTCGACGCCGTGGTCAATCTCTTCACCAGCTTCGGCTTCTTCACCGACGCGCGCGACGACGCGCGCGTCATCTGCGAATGCGCCCGCGTACTCCGGCCGGGAGGCCTGATGGTCTGGCAAGGCGGAAGCCGCGACGGCGTGATGGCGAAGTTCCTGCCGAGCGACTGGTGGACGACGACCGACGGCACGATCATCGCGCAGGAGCGGGAATTTGACCCGCTGACGGGGTTCCTCACCGTCCGGTCCACCTGGCAGGGCAAGCGGCGGACGGAGACCCGTGAGCATCGAATCCGCCTGTACACGGCATCGCGGATGGCCGAGCTGATGCTGGACGCCGGATTGGTGGTGGAGCAGGCGTGGGACTCGTTTCACGACCGTCCACTGACCCGCCGATCGAGCGAGATGCTGTTGGTGGCGCGCAAGGAGCCGGGAGCGTCTGAATGATGGCGGACCTGCCGCCACCGCCGGCGTACGAGGCGTCAGTGCTCCAACAAGGCGGGCGATGCGACGGCGAGACCGTATCGCGGGTCGAAATCCGCACCTACGCGCCCTCGGCGGTGACCGCCGCCGAGCGGGCGGCTGACGCCACGACGACCGCCGTCGGGCTCGAGCGGCGCAGCACGGCGGCGTTCGTCATCCGCGCCTACCTGCGGCTCGAGCCCGGCGGACCCTGCACGGAGCAGCGGCGTGCCGAGTCGGAGCGACTGCTGCGCGCGCAGCGCTTTGTGGCGTCGGCAGCCGTGACGGTAATTCCCGACGGCCCGGGACGCGTCAGGATTCGCGTGGACGTCGTGGACGAACTCGCGTTGGTCGGCGGCGCGCGCCTCGGCGGCGGCAGGATACGCGCGGCCCACATCGGTACCGAGAACTGGCGCGGCCGGGGTACCACGATTATCGCCGGCGGTGAACGGCTCGAGAATTATCGGCCGGGAGCCACCCTCATCGTCGGGCAGAGCGGCCTCTTCGGTCGCCCGGCACTCGGCGACGTCGAGCTTCGCCAACGGCCGCTCGGCGGCCTGGCCCGCGTGAGCTACGCCGAGCCCTTCCTCACCGACGGCCAGCCATACGCGCTCTACGCGAGCATCGTGCACGAGACCGACTATGCCCGCTTGGTCCGACCGACCGAAGAGGACGCTGCCGTGCGCACGCAGCGGGTGGCGTACTACGGCGGATGGATCCGGCGCGTCGGGCTCTATCGCCGGAATCGCGTCGTGGGCCTGGCCGGGCTGATGGCGCTCGGCACGGATGTGCGGACGGGCGACCAGATCGTCGTGGTCACGGACACCGGACTCGCCGCGACGACGGACACCGAGTTGGGGGACGAATATCCCAACTATGGAGTGGGCCGCCTGGCGGTGATGGCAGCATTTCGTGCGCTACAGTTCCGGACGATGCGGCGCCTCGAGTCGCTCCGTGCCGAGGAGGACGTCGGCCTCGGGATCCAGGTGAACACCCTGGTCGGGCCGAGTCTCGGGCTCAGCGGCCGATCGCGCGACCTGCTCGTCGCCAGTGACCTCTACCTCGGCGTCGGCGAGGCCCGGTCGTTCGCGGCGTTCAACCTGCGCGCCGAGGGTCGTCGGGGGCGGGAGGGCGGATGGGACGGGATCGTCAGCGGCGCCCGATTGTCCTGGCACCGTCTTCCCTCCGAGCGGCGGACGCGGGTGCTGAGCATCTCCGGCGCCGCGGTGGAGCGGATGGTCTTTCCGGTCCAGCTCACGTTCCGGGATCCGGACGGTGGGCTGGTCGGCGCGCCGGGAGCGCACGACGCCGGCGGTCAGCGCCTCGTTGCGCGGCTCGAGGAGCGCTGGCTGATGGGGTGGCAGCGCCGACGGGCGAGCATCGCGTTGGCGGCGTTTGCCGACGCCGGGAAGCTCTGGGCGGGCGACGTGCCGTACGGCGCGACGAGTCCCGTGCGCGCCTCGCTGGGGGTATCGCTGCTGGGCGCGTACCCGGCGGCGGGGAAGCGGATCTATCGCGTGGACGTTGCCGTGCCGATCAACGCGGGACCGCAGGCCCGCGGCGTGGCCGTGCGATTCCACTCGTCGGATCGCACCGGCTCGTTCTGGCGCGAACCGCACGACGTGGCGCGGGCGCGCTCGGGGACCGGGCCGGTGACGCTGCTGCGGTGGTGAAGCGGGTCGGCTGTCGTCCCGCCCGGCGCGCGACTAGCTTTCCGCCATGCCACGTCCCATCCGGATCCTCGTCGCCAAGCCGGGCCTCGACGGTCACGATCGCGGGGCCAAGGTCGTCGCCGCCGCGTTGCGCGACGCCGGAATGGAGGTCATTTACACCGGCCTCCACCAGACCCCCGAGATGATTGCGTCAGCCGCGATCCAGGAGGACGTGGACGTCGTTGGTCTCTCGATCCTCTCCGGCGCGCATATGACGCTCTTTCCGCGCGTCCGCGAGTTGCTGGTGGCCGGCGGGCGCGACGACGTGCTCATCACTGGCGGGGGCATCATCCCGCGCGAGGACATGGCGGCGCTGGAGACGCAGGGGATTGGCAAGCTCTTTGGGCCCGGTACCTCGACCGGCGACCTCGTGGAGTACATCAAGGGATGGTTCGCCACGCGGCAGTCGCAGGAAGCGTGAGCGCAGCGCGTCCGGCCACCGATCGGGTAGGGCACCCGTCCAGTCGGCTCCGCGACCTCGCCACGGCGGCGCGCGACCTCGAGCAGCGCCTCCGACTCGGAGGCGGCGCCGACCGGATCGCCAAGCAGCACGCACAGGGCAAGCTCACCGCTCGGGAGCGCGTCGCCGCGCTGAAGGACCCCGGCTCGGCCTTCCTCGAACTCGGCCTGTTGGTGGCGCACGACCAGTACGGCGGCGAGGCGCCGGCGGCCGGCGTGATCACTGGCATCGTGCAGGTCGAGGGGCGCGAGTGCGTCGTCGTGGCCAACGACGCCACGGTGAAGGCCGGCTCGTGGTGGCCGGAGACGATTCCCAAGATCCTGCGCGCGCAGGAGTGCGCAATGCGCTGCCGGATCCCGATCATCTACCTCGTGGATTCGGCCGGCGTGAACCTCCCCTACCAGGGGGGCGTCTTCCCGGGGCAGTACGGTGCGGCGCGCATCTTCTACTACAACTCGCTGATGCGTCGCTACCTGCGGATCCCGCAGATCGCGGCGGTGATGGGACAGTGCGTCGCCGGCGGTGCCTACCTGCCGGCGCTCAGTGACGTCATCCTGATGGTGAAGGGCAGTTCGTTCATGGGATTGGGAGGTCCGAATCTCGTGAAGGGCGCAACGGGCCAGACGATTGACGCCGAGACACTCGGCGGCGCGACGATGCACACCACGGTCAGCGGCGTGGCGCACTACGCGTCGGAGAACGACGCCGAGTGCCTGGCCAAGGTCCGCGACCTCGTCGTGCGCCTCGCGCCGCCGCCGCGCGTCGCCCCGCACGACCCGGTGGCCAAGCCGGGTGCCGATCCGGACACCCTCTACGACATCCTGCCCAGCGACCACCGGATGTCGTACGACGCGCACGCAATGCTGCGCGCTCTCCTCGACGACGGCGCGCTCGACGAGTTCCAGGCCGACCACGCCAAGGAGATGCTCTGTGGCGACGCGCGCATCGAGGGGATCCCGGTCGGCGTGATCGCCAACGCACGTGGGTTGATCAAGGCGCGCGACGGCGAGCAACCCCGGTTTGGCGGCATCATCTACGCCGAGAGCGCCGAGAAGGTGGCATTCTTCATTGACCGCTGCGACCGCCAGGGGATCCCGCTCCTCTTCGTGCAGGATGTGTCGGGCTTCATGGTGGGCCGGGAGGCCGAGCAGGAGGGAATCATTCGCGCCGGCGCGCGCTGGGTCGAGGCGATGGCCACCGCCACGGTCCCCAAGCTCGTCCTGACGGTGAACCACGCCTCGGGCGCCGGCTACTACGCGATGGCCGGCCAGGGCTTCGATCCCGATTTCATCCTTTCCTGGCCGACCGGGCGGATGGCGGTGATGGAAGGGGAATCGGCGATCGCGGCCGTGCACGGTACGGCGCTCGACGCGGCCAAGCGGTCCGGCAAGGATCCCAGTCCCGCGGTGCAGGCCTCGATCGAGGAGATGCGCGACGACTACGAGCATCAGCTCGACGCGCTCTATGCGGGTGCGCGCGGCTACATAGATGCGATCGTCTACCCCGAGGACACGCGCGCCACGCTGGCGATGGCGCTCCGCGCCGCGTGGCAGAATCCCGGCCCGCATCTCGGCCCCTACGTGATTCCGCCACTGGTCCGCGCCTGACGCGGCCGAGCGGGTGACGTCCACTCCTCTCCTGCTCTACGGGGCGACGGGATACACCGCTCGCCTGATCCTCGACGAGGCGCTCGCCAAGGGGCTGCGCCCGGTCCTCTCGGGTCGGAACGCGCACGCGGTCGGCGCGCTCGCCGCCGCGCACGGGCTCGAGGCGCGGCCGGCGGCGCTGGGCGATGCGACCGCGCTCGACGCGGCGCTGACCGGAATGCGGGTCGTACTCCACTGCGCGGGTCCGTTCGGCCGGACGATGCCGCCGATGCTCGAGGCCTGCCTGCGGAATCGTGTGCACTACCTCGACATCACCGGCGAGATCGCGGTCTTCGAGCGCCTCGCCGCCGCGGACGCCCGGGCGCGCGACGCGGGCATCGTGCTCCTGCCGGGCGTCGGATTCGACGTCGTGCCGTCCGATTGCCTCGCCGCGCATCTGGCCCGGCGCCTCCCGTCGGCGACGGCGCTGACGCTGGCATTCACTGGCGGGACCGGCCCGTCGCGCGGGACGGCGACGACGATGGTCGAGAACATCGCGCAGGGCGGGGCGGTGCGCCGCGGCGGGCGCATCGAGCGGGTGCCAAGCGCCTGGCGCAGCCGGGCGATTGATTTTGGCGACCGCGTGCGGCAGTGCGTCACCATCCCGTGGGGCGATGTCTCGACGGCCTGGCACAGCACCGGGATCCCCAACATCACCGTCTTCACGGCGATGTCGCGCCGCGCGGTGCGTTGGTTGCGCGTGCTCCGGCCCATCACGCCGCTCCTCGCCACGGGCCCGCTGCAGCGATTCCTCAAGCGACGCATCGATGCCCGGCCCGCCGGCCCCAGCGCCGCCAGGCGCGAGGGGGCGCGGAGCCACCTGTGGGGCGAGGCCACCGCGGCGAACGGGCGCGCCGTGCGCGCCAGCCTGGAGGCGCCCGATGGCTACACGCTCACCGCGCTGACGGCGGTCGAGGCGGCTCGTCGCGTGCTCGGCAACGGGATCGCCGCCGGATTCCAGACCCCGTCGCGCGCATTTGGTCCCGATTTCATCCTGGGATTTCCGCGCACGCAACGAGTGGACCTTCCCTAGGGTCGACGACTACTATACCGACTGACCATCACCCACACGGAGGCACGATGACCGACGCACGCCACGCCCTCGCGGCGCTTCTCTTCTCGGCGGGCGCCCTTGGCGCCCAGGCCGCCAATGATCCGGACAAGCCGTCGGCGCAGGGGGCCGACCCGGTGCCAACGGGCTGGGAGATCCGGCTCGATCGCCCGACGGCCGATCGCTCCACGCTGCGCTTCGTCACGATGGGCCCGGGGATGCACGTCACCGGCGGGCCGGCGGCGATCTTCTGGAACGCGGCCAACAGCGCGACCGGCGCCTACACGGCCGAGGTGACCTTCACCCAGATGAAGGCGCCGACGCACGCCGAGGCCTATGGCATCGCGTGGGGAGGCCGGAACCTCGATGGCCCGGAGCAGGACTACCTCTACTTCGTCATTCGCAAGGACGGGAAGTTCCTGGTGAAGCACCGCGCCGGTGCGGCGACCCACGACATCCAACCGTGGACCGAGCACCCGGCAATCGTGAAGGAAGGGGCCGACGGCAAGGCGACGAACACGCTGCGCGTCGAGGTGACGGCCACCAACTCGCGGCTCTATGCCAACGGGCAACTCGTCCACGAGGTGCCGAAGCTGGGGATGGGCGCGAATACGGATGGCATCGTCGCCCTGCGCGTGAACCACAACCTCGACGTGCACATCGCCGGCTTCACCATCCGGCGGTAGTCAGGCCCCGTCGGAGATGAAGTATCCGCGCTTGACGTCGGACGCGCCCGCCTTCGTGCCCAGCCCAACGGCCAGGCCGAAGGCGAGCGCCGTTCCGCCCGTCACCAGCGGAACAAGCCAGGCGATCGGCGCCAGCACCAACGCGGCCGTGACCCCGGCGACGATTGCCGCACCCGGGGTGAGCGCCCCCTCCACATAGCGCAGCCGTTCGCGGACGAACCGGCGCGCCGTGCCGTAGCCGAACCAGGCCACGCCGAGCGTGATCACCAACGACAGGAATCCGAGCATCGCTACCTCCGTTGCCTCCACTACGCGGTGGCTTGTTCGGGGGTTTCGCACGGGCTACGATTGACCGATGGCTGACGACATTGACCCGCGCGTCCGGATCCTGGAGGGTGAACTGGCGCGTGTCCGCCGCGAGTTCGAGTGGGCAATTGACGCCGTGCCGCCGGCGCCACTCCACCGGGCCGCGCAGCCCGACGGCTGGACGCCGGCCCAGCTCGTCTGGCACGTCGCCAAGGTTGAGCGTGGCGTGGCGCGGCTGCTCGAACGGTTGGACGCCGCGCTGCCGCCGATGGCGACCGTCCCGCCGGGTCCCCGCTCGGACACGGTGCTCGGGCTCCTCGACACGTTCCGCTTCACGGACCGGTCGCGCAAACTCGTTGCCGCCGAGGGCCTCCGCCCGCCGGCAACGGTGGATTTCGTCGCCGAGCGCGGGCGGCTCGCCGACGGCCGCGCACAGCTCCTCGACATCATCCGGCAATCGGGGCCGCGCCTCTCACTGCTGCGCCATGACCACATGTTCTTTGGCCCATTCGATGGCTGGCAGTGGACGCTGATGGTCGCCCGGCACGACGAACGCCACCTCCTACAACTCGCCGAGATCCTCGCCGCCGCGGGCTAGCCGCCTCTCATCGAGCGTTTGGCGGACGGTGCTGGCCAGGTCCTCCAGCAAGAACGGCTTGGACAGGAGCCGCCCGCCGCTGGGCATCCCCCCGCGCCACTGGAGCGCCTCGGCGCTGAAGCCGGAGATGAAGATCACTGCGACGTCTGGCCGCGTCTCGCGGATCCTGGCCACGGCGTCGACCCCACCGAGCCCCGGCATCACGAGGTCGCTGAGGACCAGGTCGAGGCGTCCGTCGAACTCGGCCGCGCGCGTCACCCCGTCGAGGCCATTCACGGCCGAGAGGACCGTGTAGCCGAGGCGCGTCAGCAGTTTCACCGTCACGCCGCGCACACTCGTCTCGTCCTCGATGACGAGGATGGTCTCGTCGCCATTGGCACGCGGCAGCCGCGCCGCTCCGTCCTTCGCCACCGGCGCTGGCGACGGTGCCGCCGCGCGCGGGATCAGGAGTGAAAAGGTCGTGCCGGCACCGAGCTGCGACCGGACGCGCACGTGGCCCCCGGCCTGCCGGACCGTCCCGTACACGGTTGCGAGCCCCAGTCCGGTGCCCCCAGTCTCCCCCTTGGTGGTGAAGAACGGTTCGAAGATCTGTCCGATGAGGGATTCGTCTATCCCGGTGCCGGTATCGGTGACGTCTACGCGTACCCAGTCGCCGGCAGGGATGCCCAGCGGCTCGTCGCCTGTCGGCAGGACCGTCAGGTTCTGCGCGCGAATCGTGAGCGTACCGCCGGGCGGCATCGCATCGCGCGCGTTGACGGCGAGATTCACCAGCACCTGCTCGAGCGCCGTCGGGTCCATCCGCACGGGCCAGACCGGGGGCGGCGCGTCAATCTCGAGCGCCAGCCGGTCGCCAACCAATCGGGTCAGCAGGCGTTCGAGGTCCCGCAGGTGCAGCGCGAGGTCCAGGACCCGCGGTTCGATCATCTGGCGTCGGGCGAAGGCGAGCAGCCGTCGCGTCAACTCGGCGCCGCGCTGTACGGCGTGCTCGATCTCCGAAATGTGGCCTTCGAGTCCGCGGCGGTCGTCCACGCCGTCGCGCATCAGCGCGAGGTTCCCGATGATCGCCGTGAGCAGGTTGTTGAAGTCGTGCGCAACGCCGCCGGCGAGCCGCCCGACGGTTTCCAGCCGGCGCGCACTGAGCAGTTCCGCCTCCAGCCGTTGGCGTTCGCGGACGTCGCGCGCCGACACGATCAGCCGGGGGGTCCCGTCGGCCTCGACAAAGGGTCGCGAGACCGCTTCGAGCGCGACGTATTCGCCATCGGCGCCCTTGGCGCGGAAGGGCACCACGAACGGCGCCGATTCGTCCTTGGCGAACGAGCGCTCCATCGCGTCGCGGAGCGACGCCACGTCGTCCGGGTGCACGAACGCGAACCCGCTCAGGCCGATGAGCGCCTCCGGAGCGTGACCGAGCACACGGCGCAGCGACGGACTGGCGTACGCGATCGTCCCATCCGGCGACACCATGAAGATGATGTCGCTCGAGTTCTCGATCATGGATCCAAACCACTCCTCGCGCTTGGCCACCGCCTCCCGCACCCGGTCCTCGTCGGTGGCGTCGTGCACCACGACCAGGACCCCGAGCAACCCCGCCTCCAGTGCCACCGGCACGACGCGGACGGCGAAGCGTCGCATCTCCTCGCCGGGCCGCAGTGGCACCTCCTCGTGCCGGAGGTGCGACTCGCCTGCGGCGCCGCGGCGGAAGGCATCGGTCCACAGCTCGAGGTGGCGCCCCTCGAGGATCGACGACATCGTCATTCCCGGCGCCACCGCCAGGCCATACGCCTGGGTCACCAGCGACGCGAACCGCGCATTGAAGGCAATCAACCGGTCGTCGAGGCCCACCACGAAGACCGCGTCGGACGTGCTCGCCAGCGCGGTTGCCAACAGCGCCTCCGACTTGTGGGTCGCACGCTCCGCCGTGGCGCGCGCCGTGGCCTCCTCGACCGCGCGGGCGCGCTCCACCTCGAGCAGGGAGATGAGCATCCCGGCTCCCATCGCGACGATCAGCGGCAGGCCGCCGAAGGTCAGGAACTGCGCAAGGATGGGACTGGGGCCGAGGAGATGCGCGAGGGGCTCCAGCGTCCGCACGGCGGCGTAGAACAGCAGCGCCCAGCCGAGCGTCCAGCGTCCGAGCGCCGACGTGGCCGTGACCTCGCGAAGGATCAGGAGGCCCGCCGCGCCGTAGGCCAGGCCCCAGGCGAGAGCCAGCAACGTAATTCGGACGACGTAGCGGGTCATTGACGCGGTCGGATCCGTCACGACCGGGACCAAGATCAGCGCCGCGGCGACGAGCGATAGCACCAGGATCGTCCGATCTCGCCAGGCCGGCGGCGGCGTGTCGGGTACGCAGAGCCGTTGCATCCCCGCGCCGAGATATCGCAGGTGCAGGTACGCCGCGGCGATCGCTGCCAGTGAGAGTCCGGGCCGAAGGCCGGGGATGCCCTGGAGGGCGGCCACGTTGACGACGAGGAGCGCCGTCCCTGCGGCAAAGGCGTAGACCGCCAGCGCCGCCCACATCCGCGCCCACTCGCGCAGGTAGGCCCGGTGATACGACGCATTGAGGACGGCCAGGCTCAGCGCAAACCCGGACGCAATGAGCATCAGGGTCCCGGAGGCCGAGACGAAGAGGGGGATTTGGCGCAGGGAGCGTGGCGGGTGAGGGAGGTCAATGGAGCATACGCACGGGGTGGGGACGGCGCGACCCGGGGCCTTCAGGCGTATTAGTGATGTTGGCGCCTTTGCCACGCGCGCTATCCTTCGGTGTGCCTGCTGCCCCGCGTCCGTCGTCCGAAGATCCGCGCCTCGCCGAGGCCCGCGCGCTCCTGCACGCACGCTTCGGCTTTGCCGACTTTCGGCCCGGGCAGTCACGCGCCGTGAGCGCCATCCTCAGCGGCCGCGACACGCTCGTCATCCTCCCGACCGGCGGCGGCAAGTCGCTCTGCTACCAGGTCCCGGCGCTCGTCCTCGATGGCCTGACGGTGGTGATCTCGCCGCTCATCTCCCTGATGAAGGACCAGGTGGACGCGCTGACGGCCCGCGGATTGCCCGCCACCTACATCAACAGCACGCTCAGCGCGTCCGAGGTGAGCGACCGGATGGCGCGCGTCCAGCGCGGCGAGGTCAAGCTGCTCTATCTGGCGCCCGAGCGGTTTGACCTCGGCCGCACCGCCGAGCGGCTGCGCGCGGTCGGCGTGACACTGCTCGCGGTGGACGAGGCGCATTGCATCAGCGAATGGGGTCACGACTTCCGCCCGAGCTACCTGCGGGTGCGCGACGTGCGCGAACGGCTCGGCGCACCGCCGACCGTTGCGCTCACCGCGACGGCCACGCCCGAGGTGCGCGAGGACATCGCGCGCCAGCTCGCGCTGCGCGACCCCGAGGTGGTCATCACCGGATTCGACCGGACGAATCTCACCTACCACGTGATCCCGACGCGCAACGATGCGGCGAAGGACGCGACGCTCATTGACCTGATGCGCGAGCACCGGGATGGGGTGGCGATCGTGTACGCGAGCACGCGCCGCACGGTCGAGCGGATCGCCGGCGTGCTCGTGAAGGCCAAGGTGCCGGCGGCGGCCTACCACGCCGGACTCGACGACGCGCACCGCGCCGAGGTGCAGGACGCATTTATGTCCGGCCGCGTGCGGGTGATCGTCGCGACGAACGCCTTTGGGATGGGGATCGACAAGCCGGACGTGCGTCTCCTCGTGCATCACGCGATCCCGGGCACGCTCGAGGCCTACTATCAGGAGGCGGGGCGGGCGGGCCGCGACCGCGAGCCGGCGACGGCCATCCTGCTCCACGCCTTTCCCGACCGGTTCACGCACGAGTTCTTCATCAACGGGGCGCTGCCGGCGCGCCAGACGGTCGCGGCGGTCTACGCGGCGGCGCAGCGGCTCGCCGCGCCCGACGGGTTGCTCACCGCCGCGCCGGCCGAGCTGGCGGCGACGGCAACCGGCAAGGTCAGCGACCGCGAGGCGGAGTCGGCGCTGCGGATCCTCGCCCGGGGTGGCGCCGTCGCGGTGGCCGACGCCTCACGCACCCACGCCCACGTGCGGTTGCTGGCGACGCCGGCGCGGATCAAGCAGGAGCTGCCCGAGGCGGACCACGGGCTCGAACTCGCACTCCTCCGCTCGCTCTGGAAACGCGCGCGCGGCGGGCTGCACACGGGCATCGTCGCAGATCTTGACGCGCTCCCGCCGGGAATCGGCGGCGCGATCGGCGCCTCGGCGCTCCTCGACGCGCTCCAGACACGACAGTTCCTCGTCTGGCGGCGGCTTGGTGAGGGGATTACGCTCACCGATCCGGCGCGCGGCATTGACGAGTGGCCGGTGGACTGGGAAAGTCTCGACCGGCGCCGGCGCGGCGAGCTCCGGAAGCTCGAGATGGTGCAGAAGTACGCCTACACGGAACACTGCCGACGCGCGTTCGTCCTGCGCTACTTTGGCGACCCCGCCGCCCACCCTCGGTGCGACAACTGCGACAACTGCCCCGGCATCAAGCACGCGCCCCGGCAGGGGACGGCCGCCAGCAAGCCCTCGCGGAGAGCCCCACCCAAGCGGGCCGGCGCCACCGACGCGCCGCTTTCCCGCGACGAGATCGCCCGGATGGACGCCCTCCGCGCGCTCCGGTCGCGCCTGGCGAAGGAGCGGGAGGTGCCGGCGTACGTCATCTTCCCCGACCGTGCGCTCCGCGAGATCGCCCGTGCGCACCCGCGCACCCTCGCCGCCCTTGGCGGTGTCCACGGTGTCGGCCCGGCGCGGCTGGAGCGGTTCGGGCGCGATGTGCTCGCCGTGCTCGCCACCGACTGATCGGCACGCAATCCGCGGCGGGACCGGTCAGTTCCCCTCGGGCTGACACTGATCAATGAGCTCGCGCTTGAAGGCGCGCGGATCGTCCAGCACCGGCCACAGCTGGTCGAGAAAGCGCTTGGCGTTGGCCAGCGTCCGCGCGTCCTGGCCGGGCAGCGGCGTGCTCCAGATCGAGTCGATCGCCGGGCGGAGCCGCTGGAAGAGCGCGACGGTCGGCGCCCACTGGGCGGCCGTTCGGCAGGGACCGCGGTGGCGCCGTTCGCGCATCCCGCTCAGCCCGAGCCGCGGGTTCGGAAAGGCGTACCGCGGGTTCACCACACCGGTCCAGTCGAAGTCGTACGCCACCGGGCGGAACATCCGGTCCGGGGTGCGAAACATCGCCACGTTGTGCAGGCCGGCGACCGACCAGTCGGTATTGCCGATCCAGTACTGGAAGAGCGAGAGCGCGTTGATCGGCTCGGTGAGCGTGAACTCCCACGTCACGCCCGGCTGCTCGACGTGCTCCAGTTCGTGCTCGTCGGCGACCTCATCCGCCACCTCGAGGAAGAACGCATAGACGGTGATCGGGCGGACGCGCGCCGCCGAGTCAACGTAGGTGATGGCGGCGAGCCGCGTCCGGTGGTGCACCGAGTCGATCAGCGCATACGTCTGATAGACCTGGTACTCCGTGAAGATGTACTGCTGGTAGTCGCCGGACCCGGTGCGGCAGGGCGTGACGATCTTCACGCGCGGATTGCCCCGCAAGATGGAACTGTCGCGCACGGCGCGCTCGGCGCGCAGGAAGAGCGGGGGGAAGGCACAGTTGCTCGACTGCCGCCGGAAGTGGCCCCGCGCGCGGAGCTCCACCGGAACGCGCACCGCCGCACCGGTCTCGTCCGTGTACCGCATCTCGGCGCCGAACCACCGGAGGCGGGTCGAGTCGCGCTCGCGCATCAGGTCGCGCAGGTTGGTGGTGAGGGTGACCTCCAGCGGTGACGTGGACCGAAACAGCGGCTGTGCCTCGCCGACCGAGGCTCCGCCACCGACGCCAACCACGCTGGCGGCGAGGGCCAGGGTTCGCCGGATGGCCAGCGCGCTCATCGCAGCTCGACGCCGCGCAGCGGCGAGTTGAGGATCGTGCCGAGGTCGTCGCTGACGACCCCCGGGGTCACGGTCTCGGCCATCGTCACGCCGTACTCGAGCACGCGGATCTCGTTCTCCTTCACGCTGCCGAGGTACTTCCAGTCCCTGAAGAGCGCGGCGAACCGGGCTTCACAGGCCGCGCGGCCGGCCTCCACGTCGGTCGTCTTCACCCGCAGCAGGAACTGGTACTCGGGATGTTCGTCGAGCGCCGCATCGTCGTCGGCCAGCTCGGGGTCGTTGCGCTTGCGTCGTCTCCAGGCCCGATCGGCCAGGGCCTCGAGCTGTTCGGGGGCGAGCCCCTTGAGCACTTCGTCGTCGAGCTTGGCGATGAACATCCCCGTGCGGTTGGCCGACGCGAGCGCGCGTTCGAGCTGGCGCTCGGCGGTGCGGCCCTCGAGCGTGGCCGGCCGCCCGAAGTCGGAGGCCCAGAGGAGGAGCATCAGCGCGTTGAAGCCGATCGAGATCACCCACGAGACCGACGGCGACACCGCGGCCGCCATCCCGATGCCGATGACGACGAAGATCCCCGCCGCGTCCTTGCTGTCGTCGAGGGAGGTCCGGAAGCGCACCGCCGCCACGATGCCGCCGAGGGAGAAGGCCAGGGCGAGCGAGTGCTTGACTAGCACGACGATTCCCGCCGCCACGACCGGAAGGATCAGGTAGGTCTGCACGACCGATTGCTGGAATCCTTTCTTGCGCCGGGTGAGCGTGTAGATCCACGCCACCGGGAGCGAGGTGGCAAAGGCGGTCAGCATCGCGATCGTCGCGGCCAGCGCGGTCGGCGTGCCGGTCTGGGCATCGAACACGGCCGGCGCGCCGCCGACAAGGTCGCGCATCGTCTCGCCGCCGAGCGCGCCCCATCCCGGAACGCTGTACTGGCGGAGCACATAGGCGACCGTGCCGCACACCGCGTAGTAGGCAAGCGTGCGGGCGACGACATTTCGCCAGAGGTAGAACGTGGTGACGTCAGGCATCGGGGCGATTGGAGACTGGACGAAGGTGTGACGTTGCCGCGCCGGAAGCAACTGCACCGCCGCCGCCGCAGGGGGTATCTTCCCGTGTCGCCCGACCGTTGCCTGCGTGTCCCTTCATCCCTCGCCGCGTGTCATGACCCACCGATTCCTGCGTGTGCTGGTCTGCCTCGCCGTCCTCGCGACGGCGGCCCACGGCCAGGCACCGCCACCACGGCCGGCGCTGGTCGTCTTCGTGACGGTGGACCAGCTCCGGCCGGACTACCTCGAGCGGTGGAATGCCCAGTTCTCCGGCGCCTTCCGACGGTTGCTCGACGAGGGCGCGTACTTCCCCAATGGCGTCCACGACCACGCCATTACCCAAACGGCGCCCGGTCACGCCGCGACGCTCTCCGGGCGCTTCCCCTACAGCACGGGGATCGCGTCGAACGCGGCGGGGGTGGCCACGCGAGACGCCCCGCTCGTGGGTGCGTCGGGGACGGGGGCGTCGCCCTTCCGTTTCCAGGGCACCACGCTGGTGGACTGGATGGTCGCCGCCGATCCGCGGACGCGGGTGCTCTCGGTCTCCCGCAAGGATCGCGGCGCGATCCTCCCCGTTGGCCGCGGCCCGCACCCCGTCTTCTGGTACGCCTCGTCCATTGGCGGATTCGTGACCAGCACCTGGTACGCCGACTCGCTCCCCGCCTGGGTGCAGGCATTCAATGCGGAGTCCCCGGTGGTGACGCGCTACGGCGGGCGGAGTTGGACGCTCCTGCTCCCGGACTCGGCGTATCCCGAACCCGACTCGGTGCCGGCGGAGGGCGGGGGCGGGGACTTCCAGTTTCCCTACGCCGTCTCCACCGACCCGACGGTCGCGCACAACATGATTGTCAGCTTTCCGTGGATGGACGAGCTGACGCTCGACTTCGCGTGGCGCGGCGTTCGGGAGCTGGACCTGGGCGGTGGACCGCAGACCGACATACTCGCGGTGTCGCTCTCGACGACCGACGCGATTGGACATCGCTGGGGCCCCGATTCGCGTGAGCTGCACGACCAGATCCTGCGGCTCGACGTGGCGCTCGGTCACTTCCTCGACTCGCTCGTGGCGCTGCGAGGGCGCGACCGGGTCGTCGTTGCCCTGACCTCGGACCACGGCGTGGCGCCGGTGCCGGAGATCCGGTCGTCGTGGAGCGATAACGCCGGTGCCGTCCGCCTCGACCCCGAGATCCTTGGCCCGGTCTTTCGGCGGGTCGCGCCGGTAGTCCAGCGGTCGAACGTTCCCGGCGATGCGTTCACGTTTGACTGGCCGACGTTCGAGGTGGACCGGACGAGGGCGCGCGGACGGGACCGCGAACTCCTCACCATCGCGCGGACCTTCGCGTTCGAGGCACGTCGGATTCCCGGCGTCCTCCGGGTGGACGTGATTGACGATCTCGCGCGGGCCGACACGGTGAACGACGCGATCGCGCGACGCTGGCTGCACATGTTCCGGCCCGGCGGCGACGTGCTCGCCGCGGTGACGCTTGAGCCGCACAACTATTTCGGCGGCGGCGTTGCGACGCACGGGAGTCCGCACGACTACGACGCCCGCGTGCCGATCCTCTTCTGGGGCGCGCCGTTCCGGGCGCGGCACGACCCGGGGTCGGCGCGCGTGGTGGATATGGCGCCGACGCTGGCCCGCGCGCTCGGCGTCACGCCGCAGGAGCGCCTCGACGGCGTGCCGTTGCTGCGCGCCCTGGTCACGCCACCGCGGTAGATTGGGCGATGCACGATTCGATTTACTTCGAGGACCACCATCTCGCCACGCGCGAGATGGTGCGTGCCTTTGCCCGGGAGGAGGTCGCGCCGGTCGCCCGCCACTTCGACGACACCCAGGACTTCCCGTGGGCGAACGTGAAGAAGATGGCCGACCTCGGCCTGCTCGGGATCCCGTGGCCCGAGGCGCTCGGCGGCGCCGGGCTCGACACCATCAGCTTCATCATCGCGATCGAGGAGCTCGCGCGCGTCTGCGCATCGCACTCGATCACCATCTCGGCGCACACCACTCTTGGCACCTCGCCGATCGTCAACTTCGGCACCGACGCGCAGAAGAAGCGCTGGGTGCCGCGCCTCGCGGGCGGCAAGGTGCTCGGCGGGTTCGGGTTGACCGAACCCAACGCCGGCTCCGACGCCGGCGGCACGCAGACGACCGCCGTCCGGAAGGGCAGCCATTACATCCTCAACGGGGCGAAGCGCTTCATCACGCACGCCGGCGTCGGCGAGATCTTCGTCATCACGGCGGTCACCGAACCCGGCGTCGGCACCAAGGGAATCTCGAGTTTCGTGCTGACCAAGGAGACCTGCGACCTCGAGGCGGTGAAGGGACTCGGGATCGGGCACGACCCCGACCTGCCGGCGATGCAGGGATTCCGGTCCGGCAAGAAGGAGGACAAGCTTGGCTGGCGCGCCTCCGACACGCGCGAACTGATCCTCGAGGACGTCGAGGTACCGAAGGAGAACCTGCTGGGCGCCGAGGGAATGGGCTTCGTCAATTTCATGAAGACGCTCGACGCCGGCCGGATCGGGATCGCCTCGCTCTCGCTCGGGGTGGCGCAGGGCGCCTTTGACGAGGCGGTCAAGTACACGACCGAGCGGAAGCAGTTCGGCCGGGCAATCGCCGAGTTCCAGGGCGTGCACTTCCAGTTGGCCGATATGGCGACCGAGCTGGAGGCGGGACGGCATCTCGTCTACCACGCGGCGTGGCTGTCGCAGAACGGCCACCCGTACTCGAAGGAGGCGGCGATCGCCAAGCTCTTCTGTTCAGAGCTCGCGATGCGCGTCACGATCGCGGCGATCCAACTCCACGGCGGGTATGGATACACGAAGGACTATCCGGTCGAGCGGATGATGCGCGACGCCAAGATCGGCGAGATCGGGGAGGGGACGAGCGAGATCCAGCGAATGGTGATCGCGCGGCACCTGCTCAAGGGGCTGACGCTCTAGGCGTGCCGACCGGTGGAGCGGGGCCGGCCCGTCCCGGGAAAGTTGCGTTCGGCCCGGACTCCCCTTACCAATACGGTACGACTCCTACTGCGCCCCGCCCTGTGCGGGGCGCCTTCCGTACCGGGCGGGTTCGCCCGGCACCATCCGAGGTTCGCACGCTCCTGATGCTGGATCGCACGCAGCGCCGACTCTTCCCGGCCACCGCCGACGCCCTTCGGGGCGGCGCTGCGGGTGCTCGCCGGGCGGTGGCCGCGTGGACGATCCTGTGCGCACCCGGAGGCACACCATCCTTGGGCACCAATGAAGCGCGAGATCCTTATCAGTGCGACGCAGCGGGAAGTCCGCGTCGCGATCATCGAGGACGACCAGCTCGTTGAACTGCAGGTGGACCGTCCGGAGAACAAGCGGATGGTCGGGGACATCTATCTCGGGAAGGTCGAGGCGGTGCTGCCGGGGATCCAGGCGGCATTCGTGAACATCGGCACCGAGAAGAGCGCCTTCCTCCACAACTCCGACCTCGTCTATGACGAGGAAGGGGACGACGACGAGGAGGAGGAGGACGACGAGGACGAGGCGGAGGCGCCCGACGTTCCGGACGTCCCGGAGGCGGCGGTCGCCGCAGTCGCCGAGGTCGCCGCCGAGGCGGCCGATGCCGGCAACTCGCCCTACGCCGACGCCGCGCCGGGGGAGCCGAGCGAGCCGGACAGGAAGCCCCCGCGTCGCAACGGAGGCCGTCGCCGCCGCAAGGAACCGCCGCAGATCCAGGACGTCCTCAAGCGCGGCCAGAGCATCATCGTCCAGGTCAGCAAGGAGCCGATCTCCACCAAGGGGCCGCGCGTCACCGCGCAGGTCTCGCTGGCCGGCCGCTTCCTCGTCTATATGCCGTTCGCCGCGCGCGTCGGCGTGAGCCGGAAGATCGGCGAACGCGCCGAACGCCAGCGCCTCCGCGAGCACGTGCAGAAGGTGCTGCCCAAGGACTCCGGTGGCGTGATCGTCCGCACCGTCGGCGAGGACGTGACGCAGGAGACCTTCACGCGCGAGCTCACCACGCTGATCGCGCAGTGGCAGAAGATCAACAAGAAAACGAAGTTCGTCGGCAACCCGCCCAAGCTCCTCCACCGCGAGACGTCGCTGACGCGCGGGATCATCCGCGACCTCTTCTCCACCAAGGTGGACAGTCTCACGGTGGACTCGAGGCAGGTCCACAACGAGATCATCGAGTACCTGAAGGGGATTGCGCCGGAGCTGACCGATCGGGTGAAGCTCTACGAGGGGGAGCAGTCGCTCTTCGACAAGGAAGGGATCGAGACCGAGATCCGCGACCTCTTCAAGCGGCGCTGCGAGCTGCCGAGCGGCGGCTACCTGATCATCGAGCCGACCGAGGCGCTCGTCTCGATTGACGTCAACTCGGGGCGCTACACCGGGAAGCGGGATCCCGAGAAGACGGTGACCAAGACGAACGTGGAGGCGGCGCGTGAGATCGCGCGGCAGTTGCGGCTCCGGGACGTCGGCGGGATCATCGTCTGCGACTTCATTGATATGGAGACCAAGGCCAACCGCGACCGGGTGCTGCAGGAATTGCGCACCCATCTGGGCCGCGACCGCGCGCGCACGAAGGCCTTCGCGGTGAGCGACCTCGGCCTGATCGAGATGACGCGCCAGCGGGTCCGGCAGAGCCACTTCCACGCGATGACCGAACCCTGCCCGGTGTGCCAGGGCACCGGGCGCGTCTTCACGGCCGAGACGATCGTCCGCCGGATGGAGCGCGCCGTGAAGCGCCTGGCGAGCGATGGGCGCCGCGAGGGGATCATCGTCAAGCTCCACCCGGACGCGGTGATGTACGTGCGGGAGGAGGAGAAGGACCTGATCAAGAGGCTCGAGAAGTCCGTGCAGTTCAGCGTCGAGATGCGCGACGACCCGCTGCTCAAGCCGGACGAGTTCAAGCTCGTGGTGAAGGGTGCGGGGCGGGATATCACCAGTCAGTACGCGGTGGCGTGAGCGGGCCGGCCACCCAGTGGCTGGAGAGGTCCCAAGTCCCGTGATACCAGCCAGTTGACTCCCGTTGCCGGGCTAGGTATTATTTCAGGCTCGCATCAATCCGCATACTTCCGAGATGTCCCCAATGTCGTACGCCATCTTCCGCTCCGGCGGCAAGCAGTTCCGAGCCGAAAAGGGCACCACGCTCCGCCTGCCGACCCTCCTCGGCGACGAAGGCTCGACCGTCGAGTTCAACGATGTGCTCCTCGGCTCCGACGGCAACAAGGTCAAGGTTGGCGTGCCGACGCTCAAGGGCGCCTCGGTCACTGCCGAGATCGTCAAGCACGGCCTCGGCGACAAGATCGTCGTCTTCAAGATGAAGCGCCGCAAGAACTACGCGAAGAAGCAGGGACATCGGCAGGGCTTTACCGAAGTCCGCATCCGCGACATCACCCTCGGCTGACCCGGGGAGACCCGATACCATGGCACACAAGAAAGGCGTCGGTTCCTCGCGCAACGGTCGCGATTCCAATCCGCAATACCGCGGCGTCAAGAAGTTCGGCGGCGAGCGCGTCATCGCGGGGAACATCATCGTCCGCCAGTGCGGCACGAAGTGGCATCCCGGGAACAACGTCGGCCTCGGTACGGACTACACCATCTACGCCCTCATTGACGGCGTGGTGAAGTTCGAGCACAAGTCGAAGACCCGCTACAAGGTCTCGGTCTACCCGTCGCAGTCCGCGGTCGCCTGACCGGGGCGCGGCCGTCTGGCCGCGCCGACCTGTCGAAACCTTCCGCACGCGGCGAGCGTAGGCAGGGGGAGACAGGAGGCAGTATGGGACTCTGGGAGAAGGTCCAACAGGAACTCGACCGCGCCGGCACCGTGGCCAAGGGCGCCCTCGACGAAGGCAAGATCCGCATCGAGCTCTTCCGGATCCGCCAGCAGGCCGACAAGGCCGCGCAGGCGCTCGGCTATGCCGTCCATCGCGCCAAGAAGGACGGCAAGGACCTCGAGGAGGAGACCTTCGAACGCCTCCATCAGGGGCTGAAGGAGCACGAGGCCGAGGCGAAGCGACTGGAGGGCGAACTCGCGGTAGTCCTTCGCCGGGACGCGACGGACCCGCCCAAGGAGCCGCCCCGGGAGCCGCCCAACGACCCGCCAGCGGACGGCCAGCCGCCGACCCCTCCGTCGGAGCCGGCGGCTTCCGCCTAGCCGCTTCGTTCCCCGGCTGTGAGCGTGCCGCTAGGGCTGCGGCCGGTACCCCCGCCCAGGCAGGGTGCGGTACCGCTCGGTCAGCAGGTCCTGCCGGCTCTTCGTCGTGATGACCCGGCCCCGCACGAAGACCTGCTCGGCCACCGACGCGAACTCGAACGGATCCCCGCTCCAGACCACCACGTTTGCGTCACGGCCGACGGCGATGGCGCCGACGCGGTCGGAGACGCCCATCAGCTCGGCGGGGACGAGCGTGATGGCCCGCAGTGCGTCTTCCCACGACATCCCGTAGGCCACGGCGTTGCCGGCCTCCTGACGGATGTTGCGGACGTTGAAGGCGTCCGGATCGCCCGGGCCGTTGCCGATCAGCGCCACCGAGACGCCGGCGGCGCGGAGCAGTGCGGCGTTCTCCTGGCGCTGGCCGAGTGAGGCGAAGCTGCCGGGGATGTTGTTCATCGCGCCGGTGAAGACCGGCACGTTGGCGGCGGCGATCTCGCGCGCCACCATCCACGCCTCGGCGGCGTCGAAGAGCCAGAGCTTCACGCCGTAGTCGCGGGCGAACGCCAACGCCTCGAGGATGTCCGAGGCGCGGTCCACCGTCAACGCGAGCGGCATCTGGCCGGCGACCACCGGGACGAGCGCCTCGAGGTCGCCGCGGGTGGCGACGAATGTGCGTGTGTTGCCGCTCTCGAAGGCGGCGCGGCGCGTCTGGTACGCCTTCACGTCGTCGAAGAGCTCGCGCCACTTGGCCCAGAATTCGGCGCGGGAGTTGGTCTGGCCGCTCCCCGGGTTGCCGTAGACCCCGACCATCACCACCGGACCCTTCCGGACCATCGCGTTGGCCGTGGACGCCTCGACGAGGTCAATCAGCGCCGCCTTGCCGCGCACCATTCCGCCGCCCCCCGGGCCGACGAGCACTGACGTCACGCCTTCGCTGCGCGCGGGCCCGAAGAGCGTGTTGGCCGGGTTCAGTCCCTTCCAGGCCTCGAAGGCGGCGGCAATCCCGTTGCTGCCGCGCGCCGAGCCGTCATTGTAGCCACCCGAGAACTGCGGGTTGCCGGACTCGGAAAGCCCGAGCGTCGTGGCCGAGTTGATGAAGCCGGGCGTCACCCACTTGCCGGTGGCGTCCACCCGCTGGGCCTCGGCGGGGATGGCGACGTTCGCGCCGACCGCGACGATCCGGCCGTTGCGGATGAGTACCGTGCCATTCTCGATCCGTGGGCCGCTCACCGGGTAGACCGTCCCGCCGGTGATGGCGATCGTCTGCGCCTCCGCCGACGCGGCGACGAGGACCGTGAGCGCCGCGAGGCGCGTGAACGTTGGAGCGCGCATCAGCGGTTCCCTCCCGGCGTCGGCACGTAGCCGAGTTCGAAGTCGGTGCGCCACTGCATCGCCGGGTCATTCCGGTCATAGAGCAGGGCACCGTCAATCCAGACCTTCTCGGCGCGCGTGTAGACGCTGAAGGGGTCGCCCGACCAAAGCACGAGGTCGGCGTTCTTGCCGACCTCAATCGAGCCGGTCTGGTCGTGGATCCCGAGCGCCCACGCGGCGTTGATGGTGATCCACGTGATCGCCTCGTCCTCGGTGATCGTCAGGCCGGCACGGCGCGCGGCGGCAAGGGACTTGGACGCTTCCTGGTTGAGCCGCTGCGAATACGACGGGTCGTCGGAGTGGACGATCGTCCGCGCGCCGGCGGCGTGCGTCAGGCCGATGTTGGCCTTGATGCCGTCAAGCGCCTCCATCTTGAAGCCACCCCAGTCCGACCAGATGGACGCCGAGATGTTCTCGCGCGCCAGGACGTCGGCAATCTTGTACGTCTCGACGCCGTGGTGGAACGAGCGGATCGAATAACCGAACTCGCGGGCGATATCAATCATCTGCATCATCTCGTCCGCCTGGTAGCAGTGATTGTGGACGAGGATGTTGCCGCGCAGGACATCGGCGAGGGTCTCGTTGTTCAGGTCGCGAGCCGGCGGGTCGCCCTCGGGCTTGGCGATCCACTTGTCCCAGCTGCGGCGGTACCGTTCGGCGTTGATCCACGCCGTGCGATAGCCCGAGACGTTGGCCATGCGCGTGGAGGGGCCACGGCTGGCATAGACGCGCTTGGGATTCTCGCCGCAGGCCATCTTGAGGCCGTGCGGCGCGCCGGGAAACTTCATCCCCTGCACCGAGCGCGACGGGACGACCTTGAGCGTGACGCCGCGCCCGCCGATCAGGTTGCCGGAGCCGGGCAACACCTGGATGGTGGTGGTGCCGCCGGCAAGCACGCGCGGGAACTGCGGATCCTGCGGCCAGACCGAGTGCTCGGCCCAGACATACCCGGTAACGGGATTCACCAACTCGTTGCCGTCGTTGTGCGCCGCCGTGCCCGGGGCCGGATAGACGCCGAGGTGCGAGTGCGTGTCAATCAGCCCGGGCGTGACGTATCGGCCCTGACCGTCAATCACCGCGGCGCCGGCCGGCGCGGTCACGCTGGCGCCGACGGCGGCAATCTTCCCGTTCTCGAGGAGGATGGCGCCGTTCCGGATGAGCGGGCCGGCCGCCGTGTAGATGTGGACGTTCCGGATCACCGTCGTGGTGGACGGGAACGGCACGTAGGTGCTGGGGAACGCGTCGGCGTTGGGGCGCGAGTACGCGCCCGGGGGGAGCGTGGCCGCCGGAGCGGTGCTCGCCGGCGCCGGAGCCTGGGCGGCCGGGGCGCTGGCGCACCCGGCCAGCGCGAGCGTCAGCAGAAGACGAAACGTGGGCATCGGACGGGAAATCCTCAGCAGGCGTTGACCAACGCGGCGCGGCACCTCGGTCGGATGTGCGCCGGACGCGACAGAACCGGTGGGGGACGGGGAAGCTACGCGCCGAGCACGCGATGGGCCAGCGCGACATCATCGGTGCAAAGCCCGTCCACGCCCCACGCGGCAAACCGGGTCATCGTCGGGGGGTCGTTCACCGTCCAGGCGATGACGCGGGCTCCGGCCGCGTGGGCGGCGGCGACGAGCGCCTCGTCCACGAAGTCCCGGTGGCGCCAGAGGTCCCGTCCACCGACGGCCTGCAGCGCCTCGAGCGGATGCACCGGATAGCTGGCCTCGAGCACGCCGCGCGGAACGTCGGGGGATAGCTGACGGGCCTCGGCCACCTGCCGGTGGTCGAAGGCGTGCACGGCGGCGCGGGCGACGGCGCGTTGGATGGCCTCCAGCGTTCCCCGCGCCGAGCCGGGACCCTTGAGTTCGCAATAGGCGGTCAGCTTGCCGCCCAGCAGGGCCAGCACCTCGTCGAGCGTGGGAGGGGCGGGCGCGCCCGCCGCGAGTTGGGCGTCGTGGTGCACCCGCACCACCCCGTCGGCGTGCAGGTGCACGTCCAACTCCACCGCGTCGGCGCCGAGTTCCATCGCCCGGGCAAAGGCGGCGAGGGTGTTCTCCGGGCGTTCACGGGAGGCGCCGCGGTGGGCGATGATCTCGGGGCGGGGCACGGGCGT
The DNA here is from genome assembly GCA_040901985.1 of Gemmatimonadaceae bacterium. GTDB lineage: Bacteria > Gemmatimonadota > Gemmatimonadetes > Gemmatimonadales > Gemmatimonadaceae > Pseudogemmatithrix. Next base: position 24,825 of record JBBDYC010000005.1, on the reverse strand, counting down.
ATCTTAACGTGCGTCCGGCCAAGGCGTCCCATTCACGAGGCCATGCACGCAGTGACCGAGGCAGCCCATCAAGCGACCGACGCGGAGTTGATCGCCCGATGGCAGTCGGGGGACCAGCGGGCCGCGGCGTTGTTGGTGGATCGGCACGCCCGACCGCTCGCCCGGTTCGCCGCCAGTCTGGGAGAGCGGGTGGAAGTGGACGAGCTGGTGCAGGACACCTTTGTACGCGCCTTCAACTCGCTCGGCACGTTTCGCGCTGACAGTTCGCTCAGGACCTGGCTCTTCACGATCTGCCGACGACTCCTGCTGGACCGGAAGCGTGCCGAGCGGCGACGGCGCGACACGGAGGAGCTGGACGAGCGGGACGCGGTGGTCGAGTATGACGCGCTGGACGCCCTGGTCGGCGAGGAGACGGCGCGGCAGGTGCAGGAGGCGGTGAACCGCCTGACGGCGCTGCAGCGCGAGGTCTTCACGCTGCGGGTGAACGAAGGGATGGCCTACGCGGACATTGCGAAGGTCGTCGGCAGCACGGAGGGCGCGTGCCGCGTGCACTACCACAACGCGATACGGACGATCAAGGAGCATCTACGCGATGACTGACTGCACGAACGAGACGATGCGAGACCTGCTTCCCCTGATGGCACACGATGTGCTCGGGGTGCACGAGGCGGCTCGGGCGCGCGAGCATCTCGCGACGTGCCCGGACTGCGCGGCCGAGCTCGCGCTCCTGCGCGCCGCGTCGCGTGTCTTCGCGGCCGCCACGCCGGCGGTGGATCCCGCGGCGATCGTGCGGTCGCTTCCGTCGCCGCCGGTCGGCGCGGAGCGCGCGGCAGCTCGCCCGCCGCTTCGCGTCGAGCGTACGCGGCGAGCGGGGAGGGCGAACTGGATGCCGCGCCGCTACCTCGCGGCCGCGGCGTCGTTGCTCATCGTCGGCACGCTCTCGCTCACCGTTCTCGAGCGCTTCTACGGCGAGCGGACCGGTGTGACGGCCGGCAGTGACGGCACGACTGCCGACAGCGGGCGCCGCGCAGGCCTGGCCGTGCCGGTGGACCTGCTCGGCGCGATTGACCTGGCCGACCTTGGCGCCGACGAACTGACGGCATTCCTCGTCGAGCTCGACGGGCTGGAGGCCACGGTGGCCGCCGAGCCGATCACCATGCGACAGCCGCTCGTCGCGGCGCCAGAGGGCATCTGATGCGATACGTCATCGTTCGCGCGGCCTTCGCGGCCGTCATCCTCGCGGTGTCCGGCGGCGGGCGCGCGCTGGTCGCCCAGGACCGCCCCCAGCCGCGCGATCGCGAGCAGCGGGCAGAGGCCGCCCGGCGCGATTCGCTCGAGGTCCGCGTCCGGGACCGGATGGGCCAGATGCTCACGACGCAGCTCGGGCTGAGCGACGACCAGGTGCGCCGACTGCAGGCGACCAACCGGCAGTTCGAGGGCCAGCGCCGCGCCCTCTTCGCCGAGGAGCGTAACGCGCGGATGCGGTTGCGTGAGGAGCTGCAGCGCGGCGACTCGACGCGCCAGGCAGAGGTCGCCACGCTCCTCGACGGAATGATGCAGGTGCAACGCAAGCGGCTCGATCTCATCGAGGCCGAGCAGAAGGAGTTGGCGACCTTCCTCACGCCGGTGCAACGGGCGCGATTGTTCGGGATGGAGGAGCAGATTCGCCAGCGCATGATGGAGATGCGGGATCGGCGCGCGCCGGGGATGCAGGCGGCGCCTGGTCGCCGGCCGCCGGTGGGACGCCAGCCGCCGGGGGGCGTCCGCCGCCCGCAGCCACGACCCTAGCGCGCCGCCGTCGCCGCGGCGGCTGTCCGGTTACTTTTCGGAGGTCGTCGCCCGGATGGCGGAACTGGCAGACGCAGGGGACTCAAAATCCCCCGAGGGCAACCTCTTGTGGGTTCGATTCCCACTCCGGGCATAGTCGGGCGCGGGCGAACGCCGGGTCGGGGTTGGCGCGCCAGCGAGAACCGTAGGCGCGGCCACCCTCGCACGCTACATTCGGGAGACGACGCGTCCCACTCCCTCCGCTTCCTCCCACGGTACGAATGCCCGGCCGTCACCACCTGTTCGTCCCCGGTCCGTCGAACGTCCCCGACCGCGTCCTCCGCGCCATGCACCGCGCCCAGGAGGATCATCGGTCGAGCGCCTTTCCGACGCTCACCCACGGCCTGCTCAAGGACATCAAGCCGGTCTTCGGGACCACCGAGGGACGCCCCTTCCTCTTCGCGGCCACCGGCACCGGGATGTGGGAGGCAGCAATCCTCAACACGCTCCATCCGGGCGACCGGGTGCTTGCCGTACGGCAGGGGCAGTTCTCCCACCTCTTCATTGACACCGCCGAACGCCTCGGCCTGAAGGCCGAGGTGATTGACATCGAGTGGGGAGAGGCGTTCGATGCCGGCCAGGTGGGTGAAGCGCTCGCACGCGACGCCGCGCATGCGCTCAAGGCCGTACTCGTCGTGCACAACGAGACCGCCACCGGCGTGACGAACGACATCGTGTCGCTCCGCGAGGCGATGGACGCAGCCAAGCATCCGGCCCTCCTGATGGTGGACGGCGTGAGCTCGATCGGGTCGCTCGAGTTCCGGCTCGACGACTGGGGCGTGGACGTGGCGATCACGAGTTCGCAGAAGGGCTTCATGATGCCGGCGGGCCTCGGGATGATCTGCCTCTCGCCCAAGGCGCTCGGGTGCGTCGAGAAGGCGGGATTCCACCGGGCCTACTTCGACCTCCGGCCGCAGATCCTCCACAACGACCAGGGCTATTTTCCCTACACGCCGCCGCTCGCCCATCTCTTCGGCCTCCGCGAGGCGTTGGACCTGATGGAGGAGGAGGGGTTTGCGGCGATCCACGGGCGGCACGCGCGGCTCGCCGAAGGCGTACGGCGCGCGGTGGCCGCGTGGGGTCTCAGGCTCTGCGCGCGCGACCCCGAACGCCGCTCCAATACCGTGACGGCAATCGTCGTGCCGGACGGCAAGGACGCGCGCCACGTCATTGACGCCGCGTTCACCCGCTGGGACCTCGCCCTCGGCTCCGGGCTCGGCCGGCTGAATGGCAAGGTGTTCCGGATCGGGCATCTGGGCGACTGCAACGCGCTGATGCTGCTGGGCGCGATCGGCGGTGCGGAGCTGGCGATGCACGATGCGGGGATTCCGGTGCCGTACGGCTCGGGCCTGGCTGCGGCACAGCGGTGGTACCACGAATCGCAGTAGCTTTCCGTACTTAAAATCAAACCGACACCCGATGACCAAGTACCAGCACGCGACCGTCCCCACCAAGGGCGAGCGCATCGAGGCCTCCGGCGGGACGTTCAGCGTCCCCGACCAGCCGATCATCCCATTCATCGAAGGCGACGGCACCGGCCCGGACATCTGGCGCGCCAGCGTGCGTGTGTTCGACGCCGCGGTCGAGCGCGCGTATGGCGGCAAGCGCCGGATCCACTGGATGGAAGTGCTCGCGGGGGAGAAGGCGCACCAGCGGACCGGCGAGTGGATGCCCGCCGAATCGCTCGAGGCGGTGCGTGAGTTCAAGATCGCGATTAAGGGGCCGTTGACGACGCCGGTCGGCGGCGGGATCCGCTCGCTCAATGTGGCGCTCCGGCAGGAACTCGACCTCTACGCGTGCATCCGCCCGGTGCGCTACTTCCAGGGCGTCGGCGCGCCGGTGAAGCACCCGGAGAAGGTGGACATCGTCATCTTCCGCGAGAACATCGAGGACGTCTACTCGGGGATCGAGTTCAAGGCGGGGAGCGCCGAGGCAGAGAAGCTGCGTCTCTTCATCGAAACGGAATTCAAGAAGACGATCCGCCCGCAGTCGGCGATCGGGATCAAGCCGATGTCGGCCTTCGGGTCGAAGCGGCTGATCAACAAGGCGCTCAACTACGCGATCCGGCATCACAAGCCGTCGGTGACGATGATGCACAAGGGAAACATCATGAAGTTCACCGAGGGGGCCTTCCGTGACTGGGGTTACGAGCTCGCCAAGGAGAAGTTCGGCGAGCACGTGGTGGCCGAGGCGGACCTCGAGAAGGCGGGGGGCAAGGCGCGCGCCGACGCAGTGGTCTTGAAGGACCGGATCGCCGACTCGATGTTCCAGCAGATCCTCCTGCGGCCGGACGAGTACTCGGTGGTGGCGACGCCGAATCTCAACGGCGACTACATCTCCGACGCGCTGGCGGCGGAGGTGGGCGGGCTGGGGATCGCACCCGGGGCCAACGTCGGGGACGAGGCGGCGGTGTTCGAGGCGACGCACGGGACGGCCCCCAAGTACGCCGGGCTCGACAAGATCAATCCAGGGAGCGTGATCCTCTCCGGCGTGATGATGTTCGAGCAGATGGGGTGGGACGAGGCCGGGGCGCTGATCGTGCGCGGGGTCGAGCAGGCGATTGCCGCGAAGACGGTCACCTATGACCTCGCGCGCCAGATGCCGGGCGCGACCGAGGTCACGACGAGCGGCTTCGGCGACGCAATCATCCGCGGCATGGCGGACTGATGACCATCGCCTTCTCGGCCCGCGCCGGCGACCCGGCCCGCGCGGCGACACCGCTGCTGGCCGTCGCGCTTCCCGCCGACCCGTCAGTGCCGCGCGCGCTGGCCGCGCTCGACCGCAAGTACGGGGGCGCACTTGGCCGCGCCATCCGCAACCGCGACTTTACCGGCGCCAAGGACGAGGCGCTCCTCCTGCTCAGTCCGGGCGCCGGCGTCTCGCCGCAACGGGTGCTCCTCGTGGGCACTGGCTCCGGCGACGCCGTGAAGGGGCTCACCCGCGCCGCCACGCTCGCCGGCCGCAAGGCGCAGGCGCTCGGTGTCGGGCGGATGGCCTTCTGGGCCGCCGGTCTCGACGGCGAGTCGCTGGAGGGGGCCGTGGTCGGCATCGCGCTCGGCAGTTGGGAGTTCCGGGAGCTGCATTCGCCGCTGCCGAGGGCCAAGCGCAAACAACCGCTCCGCGCGGCAACAGTGCTGGTCCCGAACGTGCGCGCGGCGCGCGGGCCCCTCGCCGGCGGCGTCGCAGTGGCGGAGGGCCAGCGGGTCGCCAGGCGCCTGGCGATGCTCCCCGGCAACATCTGCACGCCGGCGTACCTCGCCCAGACGGCGCGCGAGATCGGCAAGCGCCATCGCCTGACGGTGAAGGTCCTCGGCCGCCGCGAGATGCAGCGGCTCAAAATGGGATCGCTGCTCGCGGTGGCGCAGGGCACCGGGCAGGATCCCAAGCTGATCGTGATGGAATACCGGGGTGGCCGTAGCGGTGAGGCGCCGGTGGCGCTCGTCGGGAAAGGCCTCTGCTTCGACAGCGGCGGCATCAGCATCAAGCCGGCGCCGGGGATGGAACTGATGAAGTTCGACATGGCGGGCGCCGCCGGGGTGCTCGGCGCGATGGAGGCCATCGGCCGGCTCAAGCCGAAGGTCAATGTCGTCGCCCTCATCGGCTCGACCACCAATATGCTCGGCGGCGAGGCGATGAAGCCTGGCGACGTGGTCTTCGCCAGCAATGGGAAGAGCATCGAGATCCAGAACACCGACGCCGAGGGACGGCTCGTCCTCGCCGACGTGCTCTGCTACGCGCAACGGTACCGGCCGCAGGCGGTGGTGGACGCGGCGACGCTCACCGGCGCGGTGGTGATCGCCCTCGGGAACGTCACGGTCGGGGTGATGGGGAACGACCAGGGCGTGGTGGATGAGGTGCTGGCGGCGGGGCGGCGGGGCGGCGAGCCGGGGTGGCAACTCCCGCTCTTCGAGGAGTACAAGGAGCAGCTCAAGTCCGATGTGGCCGATCTGCGGAACATCGGCGGGCGCGGCGCGGGGACCATCACCGCGGCGCTGTTCCTCCAGGAATTCGCCGAGGGGATGCCGTGGGTGCATCTGGATGTGGCGGGGACCGCGTACTCGGAGACCGACCTGGTGGTGATGCCCAAGGGGCCGACGGGGACACCGGTTCGCACGTTCGTCGAATTCGTGCGCGGGCGAGCACGCTGACCAAAGGTCGGCTCGCCGGCGCGCTCCTGGGCGCGCTGTTCGCCGCGTCGCCGGCGCTGATGTCGTCGCAGGAGCGCACGGACTCGGTCCGCGCCCCGATTGCCGTGGCCGAGCGGCCGGCCGGTCCGGAGATCAGCGGACGGCGCACCGTCTGGGATCGCCCCGCGCTCTTCGCGAGCGGCGCGCTGACGCTCCCCGAGCTGCTGGAGCTGGTGCCAGGGGTCTCCGTGGTCCGGAGCGGCTTCATCGCCGCCGTCACCGCGACGAGCTGGTACGGCGAGCCGGGCCGCGTCCGCGTCTTCCTTGACGGCGTGGAACTCGACCCGCTCGACCCGCGGGTGGGGGGGTCGCCGGACCTCGGTACGATCCCGATCTTCGCGCTCGAAGAGGTGGCGGTCGAGCGCTCGGCGGGTGAACTCCGCGTCTTCCTGCGCAGTTGGCGCGTGCATCTCACCACCGCCCAGACGCGCACCGACATCCTGACGGGCACCGGGAACACGAATCTGTATCGCGGATTCTTCGGCAAGCGGCTGAACCGCGGTGCCGTCCTCCAGGTGGCCGCGCAGCAGTACTCCACCACGAACCAGCGGACGCGGGGCGACGGGGACGGACTCGCCGCCTTCGTTCGCGTCGGCCACGCGAGCGGCCGGCTGAGCGTGGACGCCACCGCGCATCGCTACGGCCGCACGCGCAATCCCACGCGCCGATACGTCCTCGGTCCGTCGCCCGAGGAGGGAGCGATCGGGGGATTCGTCGGACGCGACCTTGCCGCGTTGGTGCGCGCCGCGTGGGGGAACGCCGACTCCAACGGCGTCTGGTGGCAGGTGATTGCCGCGACCGTGCAGCACGTCGAGGACGACTCGCTGCGCTCGGCGGCGGCCACGCCCGACCCCGACACCGTTGTCACGCAGGGCCAGTACGTCGGGGCGATCGGCGTGACGCGGGGCGCGTTGCGCCTCTCGGCGACTGGCCGGATGCGGACGCAGGCCGGGGAGGGGCGGTTCAGTCCCGCCGTGCGCGCGGCGTGGGACGCTCGCCGGATGTCGGTGAGCGCCCACGCAGAGGGGGCCGGGCCGGACTCGACCGTGCGCGTGGACGTGCTCGCGAGCATCGAACCGTTTGACTGGCTCCACGTCGGGGCCGCGCTCTCGCAGCATCGGCCGGAGGACGCCGCGAGCGGCGGCCCGGACCGGACCACGGTGCGAGGCGAGGTCGGCCTGCAGGTCCTTGGCCGCTGGCTGACCGGCGGGGTGATTGGCCGGTCTGCCGCCCAGGTCCCGGGAGTCCCCGCCTTCGACACGCTCTACACCTCGATGGCGACGGGGTCGGCGCTGGGTCGCGAGGTCGGCATCTCCGGACCGATTGTCGGTCCGTTCTCTGTCCACGCCCGGGTGGTGGACTGGGGCGAGGCGGGAGTGTACCGCCCGCGGTGGCAGAGCCGGACGGAATTGCGGGTCGTCACGAAGCTCAAACGGTACCTGCCGAAGGCCGACTTCGAGCTCATCGGCGCGCTGATCCACGAGTATCGCAGCGACTTCCAGGCCCCGAACGGCAACGGGGGGATTGTCTGGGCCAACGAGGCCTACGCGTTCTCCTCGTTGCTCGACATCAAGATCAGCGACGCCCACATCTTTTGGTACACCCGGAACTACACCGGGAAGGTCTACGAGACGGTACCCGGTTACCTGATGCCGCGGTTGGTCCAGTTGTACGGCGTGCGCTGGGAATTCTGGAACTGAGTTCCTTGCCCAAGTGACGGCGGCAGAGTAACTTATCAGGTTCCAATGATTCGCAGCATGACTGGATTCGGAGCGGCCGAAGGGCCGGTCGGCGGCTTGCGCGTCAGCGTCGAGCTGCGCTCCGTGAACCATCGGTTCTTCAACCCGAGCATCAAGCTTCCCGGCGCGCTCTCGCGCTGGGAAGGCGAGGTCCGCGAGGCGCTTCGGCAACGGCTCGCCCGCGGCCACGTGACGGTCACGGCGCGCCTCGTGCGGGACGACGATCGCGTGGCGGCGGTGGACGAGGCGCGGTTCGCCGAGGTCGCCGCAGAGCTCAAGCGGCTGCAGGAGCGCCACCACCTTGGCGGTCCGGTGGATGTGGCGACGGTGCTCCGGATGCCGGACGTGGTGCGGGTGGCGGGCGAGGAAGACGCGCTCGCCGCGGCGACGGCGGACGAAGTCGTGGCGGTCCTCGATACGGCGGTTGGCGCGCTGCAGGTGATGCGGGAGGCCGAAGGGGCGCGGCTGGCGGCGGTGATCACCGAGCGGATCGCACTCGTGGAGGCCGCGGTGGCGCGGTTGGCGGCACGGTCACCGGAGCGCCTGGAGGCGCAGCGCGTCCGGCTGGTCGAGAACGTGGCGAAACTGGCCGGAGGCATCGCGGTGGACCCGCAGCGGCTGGCGCAGGAGATCGCAATCCTCGCCGACCGACTGGATGTCGGCGAGGAGCTGGACCGCTTTGCGTCGCATCTCGCGGAATTCCGCGGGACGCTCGCGGCGGCGGGCGGCGAACCGGTGGGGAAGCGACTTGGCTTCCTCCTGCAGGAGTTGTTGCGTGAGGCGAACACGACCGGGAGCAAGGCGAACGACGCGCCGATGCTGAAAGACGTGGTCGCGATCAAGGAGGAGCTCGAGCGCATCCGCGAGCAGGTGGAGAACCTCGAGTGAGCGATGGACGACGGCCGTTTCCGCTGGTGCTCTCGGCGCCGTCCGGGAGTGGCAAGACGACGATCGCGCGTCGTCTGCTGGATCGGCGGACCGACGTCGGGTATTCGGTCTCGTGCACGACCCGGGCACCGCGACCCGGCGAGCGGGACGGGGTGGACTACCACTTCCTCGCGCGGCCGGCGTTCGATGCGGCGGTGGACCGCGGGGAGTTCGCCGAGTGGGCGGAGGTGCACGGGGAGCGCTACGGCACGCTCCGGCGCGAGATTGAGCGGGTGATGGGCGAGGGGAAGCACGTGATGCTGGACATTGACGTGCAGGGGGCGCGCCAGGTGACCGCGCAGTTTCCCGAGTCCGTGACGGTGTTCGTGATTCCACCGTCCGCCGAGGCGCTCGTGGCGCGGCTGGTCGGCCGGAAGACGGAGAGCACCGCGACGCTGGCAGTGCGGTTGCGGAATGCGCTGGTGGAACTGACCGAGGCGGAGCGGTACCAGCACGTGGTGGTGAACGATGCCCTCGATGAAGCGGTCGCGCAGGTGAACGCGATCATTGACGCGGAGATGGTCCGGCGCGAACGGCTGCCGGTGTTGGGACATCAGGTTGAGGGCGTGATTGGCCGGCTGGCGGTGGAGCTGAACGGTCGGATGCTGGAAGTGTTGAAGCGCAGCTGAGTGTTGGCCACATTTTGCAACCCAGGAGTCGTACCATGCGGGTCTTCACCCCGTCCGAAGTCACCAAGCACGCGACCAACAAGTACCTCTCGGTGCTCGTCGCGGCAAAGTACGCCCGCGTGCTGAACGAATTTCCCCGCGATCGCACGAAGTCGGGCGAGAAGAAGCTCACGACGCGCGCGCTCGAGGATCTCTCGGCTGGCGAGATCGAGTACCGCGTCGTGCCGCGCCGGCGCGCCAAGGGCGCGTAGGCGCGTCCCGCGCGCCGCGATCGTTCGGGAAGCGCCGCCGTGCGCCCCTTCGACGGCAAGCGGATCCTCCTCGGCGTGACCGGGGGGATCGCCAGCTATAAGTCGGCGCAGCTGGCGCGGTTGCTCACGCAGGCCGGCGCCGAGGTGGACGTGGTGCTCACGCGATCGGCCAAGGAGTTCATCGGCACGGTCACGTTCGAGGCGCTCACCGGGCGCCCGGTGCACCACGTGCTGATCGGCGACGGCCACGCCCTCGACCACATCCGCCTCGCCCGCGAGGCGCAGTTGGTGATTGTCGCGCCGGCGACGGCCGACTTCCTGGCCCGCGCGGCGCACGGCCACGCCGACGAGCTCCTCTCCGCCACGCTCCTCGCGACCGAGGCGCCGGTGCTCCTGGCGCCGGCGATGAACGACCGGATGTGGGCCAATCCGCAGGTGCAGGCGAACGTCGCCGCGCTCAAGGCGCAGGGGAGGGCCATCGTCGAGCCGGCGGTGGGGCCGCTTGCCTCACCGGACGAAGGCACCGGCCAGGGGCGGATGCAGGAGCCGGAGGCAATCGTCGCCCACGCCGCCCGCGCGCTCGAATTGCGCGGCAGGCTTGCCGACCGTACGGTGGTCGTCACCGCCGGCCCGACGCGCGAGGCGCTCGATCCGGTGCGGTTCCTCTCCAATCAGAGCACCGGAAAGATGGGCGTTGCGCTGGCCGAGGCGGCGTGGCGCCGCGGCGCCTCGGTGGTGCTGATCCACGGACCGCTCACCGTGCCGCTGCCGACGGGGGTCGAGGCGCGTGGGGTGGAGTCCACGGAGGAGATGGCCGACGCCGTGGGCAAGGCCATCGCCAAGGCCGACCTCCTCGTGATGGCGGCGGCGCCGGCCGATTTCCGGCCGGCAGCGGTTGCCGGCTCGAAGATCAAGAAGGGGAAGCGGCCGGCGGCGTTGGCGCTGAAGGAGACGCCCGACATCCTTGCGACGACCAAGGGCAAGCGGAAGAAGGGCCTGATCGCCGTGGGATTTGCGCTGGAGACCGACGACCTGCTCGAGAATGCCAAGGCGAAGCTGGCGGCCAAGGGGCTTCACCTCATCGTCGCCAACAGCGCGCGTGAGGCGGGCGCGGGCTTCGGCTACGACACGAATCGCGTGACGCTGGTCTCCGCCAAGGGCGACGTGGTGGAGCTGCCGCTCGCGCCCAAGCGCGAGGTCGCCGACGCCATCCTTGACCGCGTCGAGGCGCTGCTGTGAGCGACGCCCGGGACCGCCTTCGGCACTACCTCGAGCAGCGCCGTGAGATGGGCGAGTCGGAGTTCGTGCTCGACACGCTGAGTGTGGAGGATGCGCTGCGGTTGATGGCGAGAGACGCGACGGCGCCGACGGGCCCGGCGCGCGCGAGTGGGGGCCCGCCTCCGCGCCCGGACTCGGCGGCGCGCCGCGCGGCGGCGGAGCTCGGCAAGGACCGCGATTGGCGCGCCGCGCTGCGCGGTACCGATGCCACCGACGCCACTCCCACTGTCCCGTCGCCGCCGCCGGCCCCGCAGGCTCCGGCGCCGGCGCTACCCACCGCTGGTCCGCGGGTAGTCGGCGCCAACGCGGCGCCGAGTGGACTCGTGCATCTCGCCGACCTTGGCGCCGTCGCCGGCGCCATCGCCGGTTGCACCGCCTGCACGCTCGCGGCGACCGCGCGGAATCACGTCCCGGGGGAGGGGAGTCCTACCGCGCGCTTTGTCGTCGTCGGGGAGGCGCCGGGTGCCACCGAGGACGAGTTGGGCCGCCCATTTGTCGGAAAGTCCGGCGACCTCCTGACCAAGATTCTCGAGGCCATCCAGTTCAAGCGGGAGGACGTCTTCATCTGCAACGTCCTCAAGCATCGTCCGCCCGGGAACCGCAATCCGACGCGTGACGAGATCGTGGCCTGTCGCCCGTTCCTGCTCCGGCAGCTCGAACTGCTCCAGCCGAAGGTGATTCTCGCGCTGGGGACATTTGCCGCGCAGACGCTCTTGGAGACAGATTCCCCTATCGGGAAGTTGCGCGGCATCGAGCATCGCTACCACGGCATCCCGCTCGTCGCCACGTACCACCCGGCCGCGCTGTTGCGGAACCCCAACTGGAAGCGCCCCGCCTGGGAAGATGTCCAGCTCGCCCGTCGAATTTTCGATCGCGCCTAAGGGCGCCCCCGACCCATTCCGCGACCGCCGGCCCCCGTGGTCGGAGGACGCCGAACGCGCCGTCCTCGCGGCGATGTTGCTGAGCCCCGACGCGATCGACACGGCGAGCGAACTCCTGACCGAGGATATGCTCTACCGCGAGGGGCACCGGCGGCTCTTCCGCGCGATGATGTCGCTCAAGGGCGCCGGCGCGGTGGTGGACCCACTCACGCTCTCGAACGAGCTCGAGCAGCGCGGGGACCTCGTGGCGGCGGGGGGCAAGGAGTACATCGGCGGCCTGCTCGACGAGGTCCCGACCGCGGCCAACGTCGAGCACCACTGCCGGATCGTCCGCGACAAGGCGCTCCGCCGCCGGCTGATCGAGACCGCCACCGCCCTCGTCCGCGAAGGACACGAGAGCCCGGTCGACGTCGCCGAGCTCCTCGACCTCGCCGAGAGCAAGATCCTCGAGCTCAACGACAGCCGCGGCAACGACGGCTTCGTGAAGATCAAGTCGCTCCTCTGGTCGGCGATGGAGCGGATCGAGGTCCTGCGGACGGCCGGCGGAAGCCTCACCGGCGTGCCGTCGGGCTTCATTGACCTGGACAAGCTCACGCTCGGCTTCCAGGCCTCCGACCTGATCATCGTCGCCGCGCGGCCGTCAATGGGGAAGACGGCGTTCGTCCTCAACGTCGCGCAATACGCGGCCATCGAAGGCAATGTTCCGACGGCGATCTTCTCGCTGGAAATGAGTACCCAATCCCTCCTGTTGCGCATGCTCGCCTCGGAGGGCTACGTGGACGCACAACGGCTGCGGAGCGGCCAGCTCACGGCGCAGGACGCGTCGAATCTCGCCAAGGCGGCGGCCCTGCTCGGCCAGGCGCCGATCTGGATTGACGACTCGCCGACCCTGAGCGTGCTGGAGCTGCGCTCGCGGGCGCGGCGGTTGAAGAGCCAGTCGGACATCAAGCTCCTGGTGGTGGATTACTTGCAGCTCATCTCCGGCCCGCCGAACTCGGAGAGCCGGCAGCAGGAGGTGTCGCAGATCTCGCGCTCGCTGAAGGCGCTCGCCAAGGAGCTCGAGATCCCGGTGATCGCGCTCTCGCAACTCTCGCGCGCCTCCGAGCAGCGCGGCGGCGACAACCGGCGACCGCAACTCTCCGACCTCCGCGACTCCGGCGCCATCGAGCAGGATGCCGACGTCGTGCTCTTCATCTACCGACCGGAGATGAACGAGCGACCGTACGACGAGCAGGGCAACCCGCGGATGGTCCCCGGGACGGCCGACATCCCGCTCGACGGCTACGCCGAGGTCCTCGTCGGCAAGCAGCGCAACGGTCCGACCGGACACGTGCGGATGCATTTCCGCAAGAACCACACGCGCTTCGAGAACTGGACCAGCCGCACGCCGGGGTGATGCCGATGCCCTCCGCGCGATGGCTGTGAGGACGCGGTCGGTCTATCGCTGCACGGACTGCGGCGCCGAGTCGCTCAAGTGGGCCGGGCGGTGCGACGCCTGCGGCGAGTGGAACACGCTCGTCGAGGAGATTGCGACGCCGAAGGCGGGCGCGGCCAAGGGCGCCGGCTCGGCGCGGCGCCGCGCGGGGGCCGGCGCCTTCGGGGCCGGCGGCGCGGTGGCGCCGACGCCGCGCCTGCGCGACGTCGCCGGCTCGGAGACGCACCGCCTGGCCACCGGGATCCGGGAATTCGACTTCGTCCTCGGGGGCGGGGTGGTGCCCGGCTCGATGGTCCTCGTCGGCGGCGAGCCCGGGATTGGCAAGTCCACGATCCTCCTCCAGGTCGCGGCGCGGCTCGAGGCCGCCGGCCACGCGACGCTGTATGTGAGCGGAGAGGAATCGCCGCTGCAGGTCAAGCTCCGCGCCGACCGCCTCGACCGCTCGGCCGGCGCGGTCGCCCTGCTCGGCGAGACGAACCTCGAGACCATCCTCGCCACCGCGGCGGAAACGCGGCCGACGGTGCTCGTGGTGGATTCGATCCAGACGGTGTTCACCGGCGACCTCGAGGGCGCGCCGGGCAATGTCGGGCAGGTCCGCGAATGCGCGGCGCGGCTGATGCGATTTGCCAAGGAGACTGGCACCGCGGTCTTCGTCGTCGGCCACGTGACGAAGGGCGGCGGGATCGCGGGCCCCAAGACGCTCGAGCACATCGTGGACACGGTGCTCTACTTCGAGGGCGAGGGCTCGGCCGATCACCGCGTGCTGCGGGCGACCAAGAACCGCTTCGGCTCGGTGGACGAGATCGGCGTCTTCCGGATGACGGTGCAGGGACTCGAGGCGGTCGAGAATCCATCGGCGCTCTTCCTCGGCGAGCGCGCCGAGTCGCCGGCCTCGGGGAGCGCGGTGACCTGCCTGCTCGAGGGCTCGCGGCCGATGCTGCTCGAGGTGCAGGGGCTCGTCGCCAAGGCGGGGTTCGGCACGCCGCAGCGCGTGAGCACCGGCTACGACGGCCGCCGCCTCGCGCTCCTGCTTGCCGTGCTCGACAAACGCGCCGGACTTTCGTTCGCCCAACTCGACGTCTTCCTGAACGTCGTTGGCGGGGTGCGGGTGCAGGAGCCGGCGGGCGACCTCGCCGTGGCGGCGGCGCTCGCCTCGAGTTTCTACGACCGCGCGCTGCCGGCCGACGCGATCTTTCTCGGCGAGGTGGGGTTGGGCGGCGAGGTCCGCGCCATCTCGCAGGCCGAGCGACGCCTCGGCGAGGCCGAGAAGATGGGGATGCGCGTGGCGTACGTGAGCACGCGCAGCGTGCCCCGGCGCCTGCCCAAGCAACTGCGCGTCGAGGGGGTGGCGGATCTCCCGGCGCTCTTCCGGGCGCTCTTCCGATGAGCGGCGCGGGCGACGTCGGCGTGGTGATTGTGGCCGGCGGCACGGGAAGCCGCGCCGGCGGCGAGCTCAAGCAGCTGCGCTGGGTGGCGGGCAAGCCGATGCTGCTCCATTCGCTCCAGGCGTTCCAGGCGCGCCCCGACGTGGCGATGGTCGTCTGCGTGCTGCCCAAGCGGTATGCCGGCGATCCGCCGCCCTGGATTTTCCAGTGCGATACCGATCGGATGCTGATTTCGGTCGGCGGGCGCACACGCGCCGAGTCCGTCGCAAATGGATTGGAGGACCTTCCCGATGGGTGCACCACCGTGCTGATTCACGACGCGGCGCGGCCGCTGGTGTCGGCGGCGGTGATTGCCCGCGTCGTTGACGAGGCGCGCAAGGGCCACGGCGCGGTCGCCGCGCTCCCGGTCGTGGACGCGCTCAAGCGGGTGGACGCGTCGGGGCGCGTCACCAGCTCGGTCACGCGCGAGGGACTCTGGCGCGCGCAGACGCCACAGGGATTCCCGCGCGAGATGATCGAGCGCGCGCATCGCGAGGCCAAGGTGGCCGGCACGCACGCCGGGGCGACCGACGATGCGGCGCTGTGCGAGGCGCTCGGCCTCCCCGTGCAGGTGGTGCGGGGCAGCGCGCGCGCGATGAAGATCACCGACGAGCACGACTTTGCGCGCGCCGAGGCGTTCGGCGTGCTGCCGGATCCGGACGATGCCTGAGGCGCGCGGAATCCCGTTCTGGTCGCCTGAGGAGATCGAGCGCGCAATCTCCGGCACCATCGAGCATCTGCGCGACGGCCGCGTCCTCGCCTATCCGACCGAGACAGTCTATGGGTTCGGGACGATGATTGACGGCGAGGCGGTCGAGCGGCTGGTGGAGCTCAAGCGGCGTCCGCCTTCGAAGCCGTTCCTCCTGCTGATCAGCGACACGCCGATGCTGGCGCGCCTCGACCTGCACCTCACGCAGGCGGCGAGCATGCTCGCCGCGCGGCATTGGCCGGGCCCGTTGACGCTCGTGCTGCCGGGTGGTGAACGGCGCATTCCCGGGCGGCTGCGCGGCCCCGAGGGCGGGGTGGCCGTGCGGTGGACGCCGCACGTCGGTCTCCAGCGGCTCATCAGCGCGCTCGCCGATCCG
Organism: Gemmatimonadaceae bacterium; assembly: GCA_040901985.1. Classification (GTDB taxonomy): domain Bacteria; phylum Gemmatimonadota; class Gemmatimonadetes; order Gemmatimonadales; family Gemmatimonadaceae; genus Pseudogemmatithrix. The sequence goes on along the minus strand of JBBDYC010000005.1, from coordinate 9,162 downwards.
ATCACCAGCACGTCGGCCAACCTCCCGGGCGTCGCGCCGGCGACGACGGCGCGCGAGATCCTCGACCAGTGGGAGGCACCGATCGGGCGCGGCGACCTGCTGTTGCTCGACGGGGGCACGCTCCCGTCCTCGTTGGCCTCGACGGTCGTGGACTGCACCGGCAAGCGGCCGCGCGTGATCCGTCCCGGCGCGATCCCGGCGGCGGAACTCCGGCGGAGCGTCCCCGACCTCATCGGCGACCACTAACTTCGTAGCGATGCACATCCTCTTCGTCTGCACCGGCAACACCTGTCGCAGTCCGATGGCCGAGGCGCTCGGCCAGCGGATTGCCGTGGAGCTGGGATTGGAGGACGTGACGGTGGGGAGCGCCGGCACGAGCGCCTGGGAGGGCGCCGCCGCCTCGGACGGCGCCCTCCTCGTGGCGATGGAGCGTGGCGTGGACCTCAACGCGCACCGCGCGCGCGTCCTCTCGCGCGACGTGGTTGAGGCGGCCGACCTCGTCCTGGGGATGGGCCCGCATCACGTCGAGCGCGCGCTCGTCCTCGGCGGCGAAGGCAAGACGCACCTCCTGATGGACTACGCGTCGCGCGGCGGCGACGCGAGCACCGTCGCCGACCCGTTCGGCGGGGACCTCGAGGCGTACCGCACGACGTTCCGGGATCTCGAGTCGGCGATCGGGCGCGCGCTGGCGCGGATCGCCGCCGAGCGCGGGTCGGGGGAATCGTGATGGAGCGCCCCACGCGATTGGTGCTGCTCGGGCACCCCGTGGCGCACTCGCTCTCGCCGGCGCTCCAGAACGCGGCGCTGCAGGCGGCGGGAATCCCGTTGCGGTACGAGACGGTGGACGTCGCGCCGGCGGAGCTCCCTTCCGTCGTGGCGCGGCTGGCGGCGGAGCGCGCGGCGGGGAATGTCACGCTGCCCCACAAGGAGGCCTTCACGGCGCTCTGCGCGACGCTCACTCCGGTGGCCGAACGCGTCGGCGCGGTGAACGCCTTCTGGGGCGAGGATGGCCGGCTCGTGGGCGACAACACCGATGTCGGGGGCTTTGACGCCGCGGCGCGGCGACTGCTCGACCGCGAACTCTCCGGACTGACCGTGGCGCTGTTCGGCGCGGGTGGTTCGGCCGCGGCGGTCTGCGAGGCCGTTTCGGCCTGGCCGAAGAGTCGGCTCGTCGTGCACGCGCGCACGCGCGAGCGGGCCGAACGGTTGGTCGAACGCCACGCGGCGATTGCCCGGACCGTGGCCGGCGAGATGGACGCGCTGGTCGGCGCGGACCTCCTGGTGAACGCCACGCCGCTTGGCCTTGAGGGCTCATTGATGCCGATCGCCCCCGGGAGCATTCCCAAGCACGTCGCGGTGCTGGACCTGACGTATCGCCGCGGTCGCACACCGTGGGCCCAGGCCTGTCGCGCCCGCGGGCTTCGCGCCGACGACGGCCTCCCGATGCTGGTGGAGCAGGGGGCGCTCTCGTTCGCGCGCTGGTTCGGCATCACACCGGACCGAGAGGCGATGTGGCGCGCCGTGAGGAGTTGAGCGCCGGGGCGCTGCCGCGCTGGCGTCGCGCCGCCGCGGCGTTCGCGCAACTCCTCTTTCCGCGCGTCTGCGCCGCCTGCGACGAGGCGCTCGACGATTCCGACTCCGGCCTGGTCTGCGGCCGGTGCTGGGCACGGCTCCCCGTCCTCCGCGCACCGCAGTGCGGGCGCTGCGGGCATCCCCGTCCGGCGCGCCGAGCTGGTGCCTGCACGGTCTGCCCGTTGCTGCCGCCGTTCGTCCGCGCGGCGCGGTCGCTCTGTTGGGTGCCCGATCCGGTGAGCAGTCCGATCCTCGGCGCGCTCAAGTACGAGGGGTGGCCCGCCGTCGCCGACGCGATGGGCGAGCGGCTCGCGCGGGTGCCGTGGCCGGCTGACGTGGTGGCCGAGCGTGTGGCGCTGATCCCGGTGCCGCTTGCGCCGACCAAGCAGCGCGAGCGGGGCTTCAACCAGGCCGAGCGGCTCGCCGCCGCAGTGGGCCGGCGCTGGCGCGTCCCCGTCTGGACCAACCTCCTCGAGCGCACCCGCGCAACGCCGTCGCAGACGCGATTGACTCCCGGGGAGCGCTTGGCGAACGTTCATCGCGCGTTTGCGCTGCAGGACGTTGGCGAGGCCAACGCCGGGCCGCGGCTGCGCGGCCAGCACCTGATCCTCGTGGACGACGTCCTCACCACCGGCGCGACCCTCAACGCCTGCGCGGACGTGTTGTTCGACGCGGGGGCGCGCACGCTGAGTTACCTGACCTTCGGCCGGGCCCGCGCCGCCACGGACCGCGCCTAACGACCTTCCAAGGGGAATCTGTCCCATGTCCATTCGCGTCGGCATCAATGGCTTCGGCCGCATCGGTCGTCAGGTCGTCCGCGTCGCCAAGGAGGGCGGCGCCAAGATTGACTTCGTCGCCGTCAACGACCTCACTGACACGAAGACGCTCGCCCACCTCTTCCGGTACGACTCGGTCCACGGCCGGTTCGACGGTGAGGTGTCGCACGATGCCGACTCGATCACGGTCGGTGGCGACCGGATCAAGGTCCTCAAGGAGAAGGATCCCGCCGCGCTGCCGTGGAAGGCGCTCGGCGTTGATGTGGTGCTCGAGAGCACCGGGCGCTTCACCAAGGCGGACGATGCCCGCAAGCACATCGCCGGCGGGGCGAAGAAGGTCCTCATCTCGGCGCCCGCCACCGGCGAGGACATCACCGTCGTCCTCGGCGTCAACTCGGACCGGTACGACCCCGCCAGGCACACGATCATCTCCAATGCCTCCTGCACGACCAACTGCCTTGCGCCGATGGTGAAGGTGGTGCGCGACGCCTTCGGATTCCGCCACGGCACGATGGTGACGATCCATAGCTACACCAACGACCAGAGCATTCTCGACCTGCCGCACAAGGACCTGCGTCGCGCGCGCGCGGCGGCCGTCTCGATGATCCCGACAACCACCGGCGCCGCCAAGGCCACGGCGCTCGTCATCCCCGAGGTGAAGGGGTTGATTGACGGGACCGCCATCCGCGTGCCGACGCCCGACGTCTCGCTCACCGAGCTGACGGTGGAGGTGGAGCGGAAGACGACCATCGCCGAGGTGAACGCGGCGTTCAAGGCCGCGGCGGCGGGTCCGCTCAAGGGGATCCTCGCCTATACCGAGGAGGAACTGGTCTCGGTGGACTACATCGGCAACCCGTTCTCGTGCACGCTCGACGGCAAGAGCACCAATGTCATTGACGGCACGATGGTGAAGCTTTCCGGGTGGTACGACAACGAGTGGGGCTACTCCGCGCGCTGCGTGGACCTGATCGAGTTGGTCGGCAAGTCGCTCTAGGGCACGCGGTCACCGATGCCGACGCGCACGATCGCTGACCTCACGCCGGCCGAGTTGCAGGGGAAGCGCGCGCTGGTGCGCGTGGACTTCAACGTGCCGCTCGACGCGCAGGGCGGCGTGGCCGACGACACGCGGATCCGCGCGACGGTGCCGACGGTGCTGGCGCTGCGCAAGGCGGGGGCGCGGATCGTCCTCTGCAGCCACCTCGGGCGCCCGAAGGGCAAGCCGGACCCGAAGTACTCGCTCGCCCCCGTCGCGCCGGTGTTGGCCACGCTCCTCGGCGCGCCGGTGACCTTCGTGCCGCACGTCGTGGGGGCCGAGGCCGTGGCCGCCACCCGAGCACTCAAGGACGGCGACGTCTGCCTGCTGGAGAACACGCGCTTCGTGGCGGGCGAGGAGTCGAACGACGCGACGCTCGCCGAGGCGTTTGCCGCGCTCGGCGACCTGTACGTGAACGACGCCTTCGGCGCCGCGCACCGCGCGCACGCCTCCATCGAAGGCGTGGCGCGTCGCCTTCGGCCCGCGGTCGCTGGCCTCCTGATGGAGAAGGAACTCGCCTACCTCGGCGACGCGCTCGACCGACCGAAGCGCCCCTTCATCGCGATCCTCGGCGGGGCGAAGATCTCGGGGAAGATTGACGTGATCGAGGCGTTGCTGCCCAAGGTGGACGGGATCCTTGTCGGCGGCGCGATGGCCTGCACCTTCTTCAAGGCGATGGGCTTCGAGACCGGGAAGTCGTTGGTGGAGCCCGAGCGCCTGGAGATGGCCAAGGAACTGATGGACCGGGCGGCGTTCCGGCTCACCCTCCCGCACGACGCGACCGTGGCGCCGTCAATCGGCGACGCCGCCAAGGCGCACGCGGTGAAGCGCGACGCGATCCCGGCCGACGAAGCGATGCTCGACATCGGTCCCGATACCGCGGCATCGTACGAGCGGGCGATCGGCGTGGCCAAGACGATCATCTGGAACGGACCGATGGGTGTATTCGAGACGAAGCCGTTCGACGCCGGCACGATGGCGGTGGCAACGGCGCTCGCCGAGGCGACGAAGGCCGGCGCGACGACGATTGTCGGCGGCGGCGACTCCGCGGCGGCGGTGGAGGAGGCTGGCCTCGCGTCGGCGATGAGCCACGTCAGCACCGGGGGGGGCGCGTCGCTCGAGTTCCTTGAAGGGAAGACACTGCCCGGAGTGGCCGCGCTCGACAGCAGGTAACCGAGGACCCCGTCCCGATGAAGTCACTATGAAATCACTAGTCTTTGCCGCAAACTGGAAGATGAACCAGGCCCCCGCCGACGCGGAGGCATTTATGCGCGCGTTCACCGACCAGTACCCGCGACAGCAGGACCGGCGCGTGATCTTCTTTCCGTCGGCGGTCGCGCTGCACGTGATCGTGGCGGCGGTAAAGACACGCGCCGACCTCTCGTCCGGCGTACAGAACATCCATTGGGAAGCCAAGGGCGCCTTTACCGGCGAAACGTCGGCGACACTCGCCCGCGCGGCGGGGGCGCGCTACGCGCTCGTCGGTCACTCCGAGCGACGGCACGTCTTCGGCGAGACCGAGGACGAGACCGCCAAGAAGGTCGCCGCCGCGGTACAGGCGGGATTGACGCCGGTGATCTGCGTCGGCGAGACCCTCGCCGAGCGCGAGCGGGGCGAGACGCTGGCGGTGGTGCTCCGCCAACTCCGCGCCGCCGTCGCCGAGGTCGAACCGGGCGCGCTGGCGAGCGCGATGGTGGCTTATGAACCCGTGTGGGCCATCGGGACCGGCAAAGTCGCCACACCCGCGGACGCGGGTGCCGTGCACGCCGCCATCCGCGGCGCGCTGATTGAGATCAGCGGCGAGCGCGGCGGCGCCATCCCGATCCTGTACGGCGGGAGCGTGAGCCGCACGAACGTCGCCGCGCTCATTGCGGTGGAAGATGTGGACGGCGTGCTCGTCGGCGGCGCAAGTCTCGACGCCGAGCATTGGCTCGCGATCGTCCGGAGTTGAGCAATCCCGCCGCTTGACCGGAGGGGCTAACTCCGGTACTCTTAGAGGCTTACCTCCTCCCAACGAGTGCGGACGCCTTCGTGTATACGTTCCTCCTGATCCTCCTCATCCTTGATGCGCTGATCCTCGCCGTCGCCGTCCTGATGCAGGCCGGTAAGGGTGGCGGGCTCGCAGCGAGCTTTGGTGGGTCGTCGTCCTCCACCGACTCGTTCCTTGGTACGCGCCAGGCTGGCAACATCCTTACCAAGACAAGTTGGTGGGCAGGCGGACTCTTCATCTTCATTTCGTTCGTGCTCCAAATCATGTCGAGCCGGTCCACCGGCCCGACGTCAATCCTCGATCAGGCGATTACGCCGGCCGCGCAGACCGCGCCGACCGCGGGGCCGGCGCCAGAGCCGACGGTACAGTCGGCCGTCCCCCTGCAACCCGTGCCCACTACGCCAACCCAGCCGCCCGTTCCCCGCCCGTGACGGCAGGCACCGCATACGACGAACCCGGGTTCCTCCTCCTTGAGGACGGAACCCTTTTTCTTGGCCGGCTCCACGCCCCGCTGAAGTCGGCATCGGCCGCCGAGGTCGTCTTCACCACCGGGATGAGCGGCTACCAGGAAACCTTCACCGACCCGTCGTTCCGCGGTCAGATTGTCGTGATGACCGCGCCGATGATCGGCAACTACGGCGTGAACTCCGAGGACCCGGAATCGGCCGCCCCGCAGGTGGCGGGCGTGGTGGTCCGCGAGCTCTCGGCATCGTATTCGAACTGGCGCGCGGAGCAAGGACTTGGCCCCTGGTTACAGTCTGCGGATGTTCCTGTCCTGTCAGAAGTTGACACTCGTCGCCTCACACGACACTTGAGGACAGTTGGCGTCCTCCGCGGCCTCGTCGGGCCTGGCCTGGAGCCAACAAAGGCGCACAGGGCCCAGCTGGCGTCCTGCCCCTCAATGACGGGGCGGGATCTCGCCTCCGGCGTTTCCGCCAAGGCGCGCTATGTCTGGGGTCCCGACTCGGCGCCGCACCACATCGTCGCCTACGACTTTGGCATCAAGCGCAACATCCTCCGGATGTTCGAGGCGCGCGGCTGCCGGGTCACCGTGGTCCCCGCCACGACATCGGCCACGGAGGTACTCGCCGAGCAGCCGGACGGCGTGTTCCTCTCGAACGGACCGGGCGATCCCGAGGCGGTCACCTACGCGCCGGCAACCATCAGGGCGATCGTGGATGCGGGGGTCCCGGTTTTCGGCATTTGCCTGGGCCACCAGCTGCTCGGAATCACCTTCGGCGGCCGCACGAAAAAGCTCCCGTACGGTCACAGGGGCGGGAATCACCCGGTAAAGGACCTCGCCACCGGCGAGGTGCTCATTACGAGCCAGAACCACGGGTTCGCCGTGGAGGGGACAGCCGAGGGGATTCCCGGCGCGCCAGAGCTCGAGGTGACGCACATCAACCTGAACGACGGCACCGTCGAGGGGCTCCGGCACCGCACGAAGCCGGTTTTTGGGGTGCAGTACCACCCCGAGGCCGCGCCCGGGCCGCACGACGCCACCCCCCATTTTGACGAGTTCCTCAGCGCTCTCGGGGTGGCCGGCTAACGCCAGAACCGCTTGACACCTCCGAGCTAACGTCCTATCCTTTACGCACTTACGGCACGGCGCCGAGGCTCAACCCCTCCCTGTATGTCGATGACAAAAGCCGATCTCGTGGAGCGCGTGACGGACGCAATCGCCCAGACTTCCGGGCCGATGATTTCCAAGAAGGATTGCGCCAGGGTGGTGGATTCGTTCCTCGACGCCATCAAGGATGCGCTGAAGGAGCAGCGGAACATCGAGGTGCGCGGATTTGGCACCTTCAAGATCCGCAACCGGAAGACCCGGATGGCGCGCAATCCGCGCACCGGCGCCCCGGTGGAGGTCTCCGCCCGTCCGGTGCCTGTCTTCAAGCCCAGCAAGGAGTTGCGAGCCCTCGTTGCCGACCTGGAGTTCGCGCCCGAGAAGGGGTGAGTCAGGTACGGGCCGAGCAGACACGAATGCTGACGGCGGCGCTCACGGAGCGCCGCCGTTGTTGTATCGTTGGGGGACGATGCCGCAGACACTTTCGCTGAATGTCCTGCTGTTTGCCTCGTGGGCGGACGCGCTCGGTTCGACCGTGCGCGTGGAACTCCCTGCGGGCTCGACAGTTGCGGACGTTTTGGCCTCCCTGAGCGCGCGCGTCTCCGGCTCCGCACTTCCGACGCCGCTGGTCGCGGTGAACCAGCGCTACGCGCGGCCCAGCGACCGGATCGCTGTCGGGGACGAAATTGCGATCATCCCGCCCGTGGCCGGGGGCTGAGCGCGATGCGCAGCGCAATCGTCGAGCGCCCGCTCGATCCGACAGCCCTCCTGGCCGAGGTGGCCGACACCGGCTCCGGGGCGAGCACGCTCTTCGTGGGCACGGTCCGGCGGGTGAACCAGGGGCGTGACGTCACGGGCATTGACTACACGGCTTACGGCCCGATGGCCGAGCGCGAACTTGCCGCGATCGTCGCCGCGGCGTCGGAGCGGTTCGGCACCGAACGGATTGTCGTCGAGCACCGGATCGGCGCACTCGCGCTGGGCGAGGCGAGCATCGTGATTGCCGTGTCGCACGCACGGCGTGCGCAGGCGATGGAGGCACAGCGCTACGTGATCGAGGAGGTCAAGAAGCGCGTGCCGATCTGGAAGCGCGAGCATTACGCCGACGGCACGCGCGAGTGGGTGGACCCGACGGCGGCAGGCGCGGCGATACCGGCGGGCACAGCGCGCGCCGCAACGGGGGCGCAATGAGCGGTACGGCGCTCCGCGACCAACACGGGCGGGTGATCGAGTACCTGCGGATCTCGGTGACCGACCGCTGCAACTTCCGCTGCGTCTATTGCATGCCCGAGCAGGGGCTCGAGTGGCTGCCCAAGTACGACATCCTGTCGTACGAGGAGATCACTGGCGTCGTCGAGCAGTTGGCACCGCTCGGCCTGCGGCGGCTGCGGATCACCGGTGGCGAGCCGACCATCCGGCCCGACCTCGTCCGGCTGATCGCGATGCTGCGCGCGGTGCCGGGAATCGAGGACATCGCCCTCTCCACGAATGGCGTGAAGCTCCCGGCGATGGCGACGGCGCTGGCGGCAGCCGGGCTCGACCGCGTGAATCTCTCGGCCGACTCGTTGCAGCCGGCCCGGATTGCCCAGATCGCCCGGCGGAAACTGAGCTTCGATCCGGTGAGCGCGGCGCGCGCGGCGCTCGACGCGGGCCTCGATCCGGTGAAGCTCAACGTGGTCGTGATGCGCGGGGTGAACGACGACGAGATCCTCGACTTCGCGCGGCTGACGCTCCAGCTCCCGGTGCACGTACGCTTCATCGAGCTGATGCCGGTCGGGGAGATGGCGCACCTGACCAACGAGCACATCGTGCCGAGCAGCGAGGTGCTGGGGCGGATCGCCGGGCTCGGCGCGCTCGCGCCCAGCGAGGGACCGGCGCGGGGGAATGGGCCGGCAGCGTATCACCGGCTGGCCGGCGCTCCGGGGACGATCGGCGTCATCACGCCAATGACGCACACCTACTGCGGCTCGTGCAATCGGGTGCGGCTCACGGCGGACGGGCGGCTCCGCACCTGCCTGTACGGCGACCACGAGGTCAACCTGCGCGATCCGCTCCGGCGCGGGGAGCGACTGGAGCCGCTCTTCGTCCAGGCGCTGGCGGAGAAGCCGTTGGAGCACAATCTGCTGCAGCTCAAGGTGGGAGGGCTCAAGGCGCTGTCGCAGGTCGGGGGGTGAGTCTCCAGGTGTGAGGTGTGAGGTGTGAGGTGTGAGGTGTGAGGTGTGAG
>JBBDYC010000004.1:55096-137822 GCA_040901985.1 Gemmatimonadaceae bacterium | reverse complement strand
AGCGCCCAGACCTCCATCTCGCCGAAGCGCTGGCCGCCGAACTGCGCCTTGCCGGCCAGCGGCTGCTGCGTCACCAGCGAGTACGGCCCGATGCTCCGGGCGTGGATCTTGTCGTCCACCAGGTGGCTGAGCTTCAGCATATAGACCTGGCCGACGGTGACCGGGTTGGAGAAGTGTTCGCCCGTCCGGCCGTCGCGCAGCTGGATCTTGCCGCCCACCATCCCGCCCGCCTTCAGCAGTTCGCCGGCCGCCGCGTCCACGTCGGCATCGGCCTTCTTGCCGAGCGTGCCGGCGAGCGCCGGCAGGCCGATGGTCGCCAGCAGGCCGGCGACGTCGAGCTCGGCGCGCTTCTCAAGCTCCTTGAGTGCCTTCTTGAACTCGGCCTTCTGGGCCGCCGTCGTCGCCTCGGCGTCGATTGCGTCCTTATGGAAGGCAATCGCGTTGGCCGTTGCCGTCGCCTCGCGCGCCGCCAGTTCCCGCGCCGCCGACGCGAGGTAGTCGAAGGCCCGGCCGTGGACCTCCTTCGCCACCGCCCCCCGCCCGCGCGCGTTGAGGTCGTTCAGCGTCGCGTCGTGCATCAGCGCCACCCGGTCGGCGTGCGCGATGTCCGGCCGAAGGTCGTCAACGATCGTGCGGATCTCCTCGGGCGTGAAGCCCGGCACTGGCGTGTCAAGCGCGAGCGCGCCCTTCACCCACTCGAGGCCGGCGAGACGCAGGCACAGCCCGATCTCGCGCTCCGTCGCACCCTGAAAGACCGGCGTCTTGGCATAGAAGCCGAGGATCTTCGCGGCCCACCCGAGGTGGGTCTCGAGAATCTGCCCCACATTCATCCGCGACGGGACGCCGAGCGGGTTGAGGACGATGTCCACCGGGGTGCCGTTCGGCAGGAACGGCATGTCCTCCTCGGGAACGATGCGCGCCACGATGCCCTTGTTGCCGTGACGGCCAGCCATCTTGTCGCCGACCGAGATCTTGCGCTTCTCGGCCAGGTAGACCTTCACCAGCTGGATGACGCCCGGGGGCAGCTCGTCCGGCTGGAGGATGCGGTCAATCCGTTCCTCGGCCTTTTCCTCGATCCTCGCCTTCACGTCGTCGGCCGCCTCGATGATCGTGCGGACGGCGTCGTTGACCTTCTTGTGCTCGACGCGGAAGGTCTTGAGGTCGAGCGTCGCCAGGCGGAGGTCGCGCAGGACATCCTCGGTCAGCGTCGTGCCGGCCGGGATCGCCTCCTCCACCGTGCCGCTCTGCAGCGCCAGCGCGACCTTCTGCCCCTCGAGCAGGGCCTTGATCTCGTCGTCGCGGACGTCGTTCACGCGCACCTTCTCCTCGCCCTCGAGGCGGCGCACGTCGCCGATCCGCTCGCCGCGATCCTTCTCGACGACCTGGTCCTCGATCCGGGAGAAGATCTTCACGTCAATGACCACGCCCTCGACGCCCGGCGGCACCTTGAGCGACGAATCCTTCACGTCCTTGGCCTTCTCGCCGAAGATGGCGGTGAGGAGCTTCTCCTCCGGCGACAGCTCCGTCTCCCCCTTCGGCGTGATCTTGCCGACGAGGATGTCGCCCGGACGGACGTGCGCGCCGATGCGGACGATCCCGCGCTCGTCGAGGTCCACGAGGGACTCCTCGGAGACGTTCGGGATCTCTCGCGTGATCTCCTCCTGGCCACGCTTGGTGTCGCGGACGTGGAGTTCGTGCTCCTGGATGTGGATGGACGAGTAGACGTCATCCTTCACCAGGCGCTCGGAGAGAATGATCGCGTCCTCGAAGTTGTGGCCGTACCACGGCATGAACGCGACCGTGACGTTCGACCCGAGCGCGAGCTGGCCGTACTGCGTCCCCGCGCCGTCGGCGAGGACATCGCCCAGCTTCACCTTCTGGCCGAGCGTCACCAGCGGGCGCTGGTTGAGCGCGGTGTCCTGGTTGGTGCGGCGATACTTGCGCAGCTTGTAGCGGTCCTGCTGGGTCAGGCGCTTGAGCGGCGCGTTGGCCTCGCGGTCGGTCTTCGAGCCACCGCCGGCGTCAACGATGATCTCATCGGCCGTCACGCGGGTCACCACGCCGGGGCGCTTGGCGAGGACGGTCGCGCCGGAGTCCACCGCCACCTTCTCCTCCAGCCCGGTGCCCACCAGCGGCGTCTGCGGATTGAGGAGCGGCACGGCCTGGCGCTGCATGTTCGAGCCCATCAACGCGCGGTTGGCGTCGTCGTGCTCGAGGAACGGGATCAGCGCCGCGGCAATCGAGACGAGCTGCTCGGGCGCCACGTCCATATAGTCCACCTTCGACGGCGAGAGCAGCGGCACGTCGCCCTGCTGACGGCACAGCACCATCTCCTCGGCGAACGTCCCGTCCTCGTTGAGTCGGGCATTCGCCTGTACGATCACGGCGTCCTCCTCGCGGTTGGCGTCGAGCCAGGCGATCTCATTCGTCACCTTGCCGTTCTTCACCACGCGGTAGGGCGTCTCGACGAAGCCGAGGTCGTTCACCCGGGCGAAGCAGGCGAGCGACGTGATGAGGCCGATATTCGGGCCTTCCGGCGTCTCGATCGGACACATCCGGCCGTACTGCGAGTAGTGCACGTCGCGGACCTCGAACCCGGCGCGCTCGCGCGTCAGGCCGCCCGGTCCGAGCGCCGAGAGGCGACGCTTGTGCGTCAGCTCGGCCAGCGGGTTGGTCTGGTCCATGAACTGCGAGAGCTGGGACGACCCGAAGAACGCCTGGATCACCGCCGAGACGGTGCGGGCGTTGACGAGGTCGTCGAGCGAGATCTTCTCGCTGTCCTGATTGATGCTCATCCGCTCCTTGACCAGTCGCGCCATGCGCGAGAGGCCGACCGAGAACTGGTTGGCAATCAGCTCACCGACCGACCGGATGCGGCGATTGCCAAGATGGTCGATGTCGTCCACGTGCCCGCGTCCCTCGTGGAGCTCAACGAGGTACCGGATGATCGCGACGAAGTCGTCGGTCGTCAGCACGGTGTGGCTCGCCGGCGTGGCGAGGTGGAGGCGCTGGTTGATCTTGTAGCGGCCGACGCGGCCGAGGTCGTAGCGCTTGGGGGAGAAGAAGAGACGCTCGAGCGCCTGCTTGGCCGTCTCCTTGTTCGGCGCGTCGCCCGGCCGGAGCAGCGAGTAGATCTGCTTCAGCGCCTCATCCTCCGACTTGGTCGGGTCCTTGGCGAGCGTGTTACGGATCAGCATGCTCTCGGCGCGCCCCGAGGCGACGAAGCACGAGACCTTGCTGACCTCCGCCTTCCGCAGGCGCTTGACCAGCGTGATGTTGAGCGACTGGCCGGCCTCGGCGACGACCTCGCCCGTCCCCGGCTCGACGACGTCGAGCGCGAGGATGCGCGCGTGCGGCCGCTCGGCGCGCTCAAACGCGTCGAGTTCCTCGCGGAGGTCCACCGCCTGGTACGACGCAAAGACCTTGATCTTGTCGATCTTCTGGCGGCGGAGGCGGTTGAACACCTCCTCGGTCAGTTCGTCCCCTTCCTTGACGAGGAGCTCGGCCTCGGCGCGCTCGCGCTCGGCGCGGGCCTTCTTCGTCTTGGCCTTCGGGGCGTCGTCGGCGGTTGCCTCGCCGGGCAGGGCGACGGCCTCGGCGATGATCGCGCCGATGATCTCACGGTCGCGCCCTTCCTTGCGCTTGGTGAGGTCGAGCTCCCGCACGCCGAAGAACATCCGGTAGATGTCGGCATTGGTCCCGTAGCCAAACGCGCGCAGCAGCGCGGTGGCGGGGAACTTCTTCTTCTTGTCGATGTGGACGAAGACGACGTCGTGGATGTCCACCGTGAACTCGACCCACGACCCGCGGAACGGGATGATCCGCGACGAGATGAGGCGCTGGCCGTTCGGGTGGGTGCTCTCCTCGAACACGACGCCCGGCGACCGGTGGAGCTGGCTGACGATCACGCGCTCGGCGCCGTTGATGACGAAGGTGCCCAGCGGCGTCAGCAGCGGGAGCTCGCCGAGGTAGACCTCCTTCTCGATCTGGTTCTTGAGGCGCTTCTTTCCGTCCACCGGGTTCTCCTCGAACACGGTCAGGACCAGCGTGGCCTTGAGCGGGGCCGAGTAGGTCATGTCGCGCTCGATGCACTCCTCGACCGAGTACTTCGGCTCGCCGAGGGTGTAGCGCTTGAAGTCCAGCGAGAAGTTCTCGTGGACGTCGGCGATGGGAAAGAGATCCTTGAAGACCCGCTCGAGGCCGACGTCCTCGCGGTCGTGTGCCGCGGCGTCCAGCTGGAGGAGGGACTCGAAGGCCTGCGTCTGGATGTCGAGCAGGTGCGGCATCTGCATGCCGTGCTCGAGCTTACCGAAGGAGATCTGCGTGTTCATGGCAACCTGGGACTCACCCGTTAACAGGCGAAAACCGCCTCGCCCCCGGATGCGCCTTCGGGTGAAGGCCGTCCGGAGCGAGGCGAAAGGAACTTCAGATGTGGAGCGTGCGGAGGATCAACGGCATCGGCGGGACCAAGTCTTTTTGAGGGTGGAAGGTCGAGCCGGCGGTGTCGGCGGGAGGTTCCCGGCCGGCACCGCCCAGACCCTTCGCCCTTACTTGATCTCGGCCACTGCGCCCTCGGCCTCGAGCTTGGCCTTGAGGGCAGCCGACTCGTCCTTCGAGACGCCGGCCTTCACCGTCTGCGGGGCGCCATCCACCAGGTCCTTGGCTTCCTTCAAGCCGAGGCCGGTGATCTCGCGCACCACCTTGATGACCTGGATCTTCTTGCCGCCCGCTTCCTTGAGGATGACGTCGAACTCCGTCTGCTCCTCGACGACCGGGGCGGCGGCACCGCCGCCCGCGGCGCCGCCAGCGGCGACGGCGGCGATGGTCACGTTGAACTTCGTCTTGAAGGCATCGATGAGCTCCACCAGCTCGGTGACCGACATCGTGCCGATCGCGTCGAGGATCTCATCCTTGCTCATGGTCGCGTTAGCCATTGTTCCATTCTCCAAAGGTGTTCCCCCAGGATCGTTCCCGGGGCGTGTGATCAGGCAGACGCCTGGGGGATCAGTTCGGTGATTCGAGCTGCGTCTTCCGTGCATCCAGGGCGAGGGCGAACATCATCAGCACGCTGTTGAACGTGCCGACGAGGATTGACAGCGCCTCATTGCGCGTCGGGAGCGACGCGAGCTTCTTGACACCGGCCGCATCAATCGGGGCGCCCTCGTAGAGGCCGCCCTTCACGCTCGGTCGGGCGTCGTTCTCCTTCGCGAAGTCGGTGAGGAGCTTCGCGGCGGCCACGGCATCCTTCGCCACGACGACGCCGGTCGGTCCCTTGAGGTCCTGGCCGGCGAGGCCGGCCTCGCTCACCGCGCGCAGCGCGAGGGTGTTCTTGATGACCACGTACTCCACGCCGGCCTTGCGGAACCGACGGCGGAGCTCGGTCATCCGCTTCACGTTGAGGCCCGTGAAGTCGGTGTAGTAGACGGCGTCGGCACCGGCGAGCTTGTCCTTCAGCTCGGCGACGATCAGTTCCTTGTCGGATCGCTTCATCGTCGGGGTTCCTTACCGGTACGGGTTGGTGTCGATGCGGACGCCGGGGCCCATCGTGCTGGACACGGCGACGGTCTTGACGTAGACGCCCTTGGAGGCGGCGGGCTTGGCACGGACGATCTGGTCCATGAAGGCGGTGAAGTTCGTCTCGAGGGCGTCGAGGCCGAACGAGACCTTGCCGATCGCCGCCTGGACGTTGCCGGCCTTGTCCACGCGGAACTCGATCTTGCCGGCCTTGGTCTCCTTCACGGCGCGGGTCACGTCGAACGTGACCGTGCCGGCCTTCGGGTTCGGCATCAGGCCGCGGGGACCGAGCACGCGGCCGAGCTGGCCGACCTGCCCCATCTGGTCCGGCGTCGCGATCATCACGTCGAAGTCCGTCCAGCCGTCCTTGATCTTTTGGATGAACTCGGTGCCGACGAAGTCGGCGCCGGCGGCCTCGGCCTCGCGGGCCTTGTCGCCGACCGCGATGACGAGGACACGGACGGCCTTCCCCGTGCCGGCGGGAAGGACGACCGTGCCGCGGACGATCTGGTCGGCGTGACGCGGGTCGACGCCGAGCCGGATGGCGACCTCGACCGTCTCGTCGAACTTGGCGAAGGCCGCGCTCTTGACGATTTCCAGCGCCGTCTTCGGGGCGTACGTGGTGCCGACGACCACCTTGGTGGCGGCGGCGCGATACTTCTTGCCGTGGGCCTTCATCCCTTCACCTCCACGCCCATCGAGCGAGCCGCGCCGGCGACCATCGCCATCGCGCCCTCAATCGAATCGGTGTTGAGGTCGGGCATCTTGAGCTCGGCGATCTTCCGGACCTGCGCCTGGGTGATCGAGCCGACCTTGTTGCGGTTCGGCTGCCCGGAGCCCTTCTCGATCCCGGCCTCGCGCTTGACGAGGAACGCCGCGGGCGGCGTCTTCAGGATGAACGTGAAGGACTTGTCGGTGAAGATGGTGATCTCGACCGGGAGAATCGTATCCTGGCCCTGCGTCCGAGCGTTGAACTCCTTGCAGAACGCCATGATGTTGATTCCCTGCGGACCGAGCGCGGTGCCGACCGGCGGGGCCGGATTCGCCTTGCCTGCCGGGATCTGCAGTTTGACGAAACCGGAGACCTTCTTAGCCATGGACTGCCTCGGAACGTGAAGCGGCGGCGGACCGCGTCCAAGGGGGACGGGCTGACGCCACGCGCTGACTTCCACGGTGAGTTTTACGTCGTAGTGGTATCCGACGAGTGCGCTCCTCGGCAATCCGTCCGCCCGCCCCGCGCAAGGGCCATTAACCAGGTGTCAGGTATCAGGTGTCTGGAGTCAGGGTGGTCCCTGATACCTGACACCTGACACCCGACTCCTGCAGTACCTAGTGCCCCTTCAGCTGCAGATAGTCGAGTTCCACCGACGTCGGCCGCCCGAACAGCGACACCGACACCCGCACCTTCCCCTTGTCGGCCATCACGTCCTCGACCGTGCCGTTGAAATCGGTGAACGGTCCGTCCATGATCGCCACCGCCTGCCCGACGAGGAACGGGATCTCCTCCTTCGGCTCGGCGACCTCCTCCTCGACCGCGATGCCCAACAGCCGCTTCACTTCCTCTTCCCGGAGCGCCTGCGGCTCGCGGTCCTTGCTGCCGACGAACTTGATCACGCCCTGGATGGCGTTGATCGCGTGCAGCGTATCCTCGTTGAGCGCCATCTCCACGAGCACATAGCCCGGGTAGACCTTCTTCTCGACGGTGACCTTCTTGCCGTTCTTGATCTCGACCACCTGCTCGGTCGGGACCAGCGCCTGCCGGATCCGCCGGTCATCGGCCGGCGCCGGATCGCCGTCAATCTTGCGCTGGACCAGCATCCGGACCTTGTTCTCGTGCCCGGACGTCGTCTGGACGGCGTACCACCGATGACTCACGGCGTCACGCCCCAAAGAGCGAGGGAATGCCGCGGACGAGCACGGTCTGCAGGACGAGGTCGAGGAGCCAGATGACGAGGCCGATGAAGAGCGACAGTCCGATGACGCCGATCGAGAGCTGCGTCACCTGCGGGCGCTCCGGCCAGGTCACCCGCCGCATTTCCGCCACCACTTCGTTGCCGAACGTGATGACCCGACGCGGCAGGCTCGGCGCCAGGACGACCTCGCCGGCCACTACTTCGTCTCCTTGTGGACGATGTGCTTATTGCAGCGCGGGCAGTACTTCTTCCACTCGACGCGCTCGGGATGGACGCGCTTGTTCTTGGTGGTGAAGTAGTTGCGGTTCTTGCAGTCGCTGCACGCGAGGATGATCTTGTCGCGCGGCATTGGACACTCGGGAAGGCGGTTCGCAGGCGGCCCCACCGGGGACGCGCCGGGCCACCGTGCCCCCAGAGCGGGCGCAAGGCGGCGAGCCTTGAAACTTAGACGAGTGTCCCCGCGCGTGCAAGTCCCGCGCCAGCGGTCAGTTAAGTGCCGCCCGGAGCTTCGCCGGACCCGCGGCCAGAGCCCCAAACCGGACTCCCCCCCCTTGCAAAGCACGCAACCGGGATCGAACCGGTGACCTCATCCTTACCAAGGATGTGCTCTACCGACTGAGCTATGCGTGCGGCCTCGGTCCTGCAGAGCGGGAGACGGGGCTCGAACCCGCGACATCAAGCTTGGAAGGCTTGCGCTCTACCAGCTGAGCTACTCCCGCGTCTTACTCTCTCACCTCTCCCATCTACGCCTCAGTGGTGGGGGAAGGATTCGAACCTTCGAAGGCATAAGCCGGCAGATTTACAGTCTGCTCCCGTTGGCCACTTGGGTACCCCACCGACCTTGCCGATCCCGCGCCGGCCTCAGCGACGCCCCGGGGCCCGAGGCCTGAGAGCTGACGGCGAGATTCGAACTCGCGACCGCCCGATTACAAATCGGGTGCTCTACCAGCTGAGCTACGTCAGCGATACCGACCGACTGCGCGAGCATCGAAGGATAGTCAGGCTGGAGAGGAGCGTCAATCTAATGGCGGAGGGAAGACGGGGAGGTGAACGACACATCCCGGCTCCCCTCCCCCATCCCTCACCTGCCTTTCTTCCACTTCGTCCCGGCCGCCGAGTCCTCGATCACGATTCCCTTGGCGTCGAGCGCGGCGCGGATCGCGTCGGCGGCGACGAAATCACGCCGCGCGCGCGCCGCGCTCCGCGCCGCCAGCTGTTCCTCGACCCAGGACGCCAACTCGGCGTCCGCCTCGACCCGCTCGGGCACGATGTCGAGGACGCCGTCCACGAGGGCGAACACCTCGCGCGCCCGCCGCAGCGCGCTCACCTCGGTGCCGCCGACGTCGAATTCCTTGTTGGCCGTGCGGATGAACTCGAACAGCGCCGCCATCGCCTCGGGCGCGTTGAGGTCGTCGAAGAGCGCCAGGCGGACTTCGTTCTCCAGGCGGTCGGCGGCATCCTCGAGCCCGCGCGTGCCGCCTTTCGCCGCGGCGAGCCGGTCGGCAAAGTCGCGCACCCGGCGCACCGCCTCCATTGACGCCTCCAGCGCCTCGTCGGAGAGGTTCAGCTGCCGACGATAGTGCGTCGAGAAGACGAAGTGGCGCACGGCGGCCCCGCTCACGCCCTCGGCGCGGAGGTCGGCGACGCTCAGCACGTTGCCGACGCGCTTCGCCATCTTCGCGCCCTCGGTGAGGAGGAACTCGCCGTGGGCCCAGCACCGCGCGAACTCCTTGCCGGTCGCCGCCTCGCTCTGCGCAATCTCATCCTCGTGGTGCGGGAAGATGAGATCCACCCCGCCGCAGTGCAGGTCGAGCGTCTCACCGAGGAGCGCCATCGCCATCGCCGAGCACTCAAGGTGCCAGCCCGGCCGGCCGCGGCCCCACGGCGACTCCCACGCCGCACCGCACGCCTCGTCCTCCGGCTTGGCCGCCTTCCAGAGCGCGAAGTCCTGTGCGTTTTCCTTCGAATAGTCGTCCTGGGCGACGCGCGCGCCGCTCCGGATCTCGCGCGTGTCGAGCCGCGAGAGCCGGCCGTAGCCGGCAAACTTCCCGATCGCGAAGTACACCGACCGGTCGTCGGCCACATAGGCCACGCCATTCCTGATGAGGCGCTCGACCAGCGCGATCATCTGCGGGATGTAGGCCGTCGCGCGCGGGTAGTGCTCGGCGTCCTCGATCCGCAGGTATTGCCGGTCGTCGTGGAACGTCTTCACGATCGGGTCGGTCACCTCGGCGATCGTGCTCCCCTGCTGGGTCGCGCGGACGATGATCTTGTCGTCCACGTCGGTCAAGTTCATCACCTGCTCGACCTTCCAGCCGCGGAGCCGAACCACGCGGCGGAGGAGATCCTCGAAGAGAAAGGTCCGGAAGTTGCCGAGGTGGGCCGGATTGTAGACGGTCGGGCCGCACGTGTAGAGCCTGACCGTCTCGCCGTCCGCCGGAGCGAACGGTTCGAGGGCGCGCGACATCGTGTTGTAGAGCTGGAAGCCCGGCATCCGCCAAAGCTACCGGGGCGCAGGTTGGCGCGGCAACGCCTCCTCGGCCACGCGCGAGCCACGCACCGCCACGCCGACGTCGCGGCAGAGCGCCAGCACCGCCTCGGGCGAGGTCCCGCCGAGCGGCACGCGCAACCGCCTGCCGCGCCGGCCGAGACTCGGCAGGCGCGGGAGCAGGCGCGAGATTGCCTCCTCCGGCCGCCCGACCGCAAGCTCGAGGACGCTCTGTCGCGGCGGCTGCGGCTCGCCGAGGCGACCCGCCTCGAGATGGTGGATCCGATCGGCAAGGCCGAGCGCGCGGAGCGCATCGGCGTCGCGCGTGGCGATCAGCAGGGCAATCCCGCTCCGCGCGAGCGCGCGCAGGAGTTCGGTCCCCCGCTCGCGTTCGGCCGGCCCGCAGTGCGCAAATGGTTCATCGCAGCACAGCAGGCGCGGCGTCGCCACGAGCGCCTGGGCGATCACGACGCGGAACCGGTCGAGTGCCGAGAGCTGGCCGAGTCGTACCCGCGCCAGGCCCTGCAGCCCGACGCGCCGCATCAACGGCATGAAGCGCGTCGGGGTCGGGCGCGCGGCGTCACGCAGCGCCATCACCTCGGCGTGGAAGACCAGGGCCTGGCGCACGGTGAGGAAGCCGTACTCCCAGGGCCGGGCGCCTACCAGTTGGGCGCCGGACGCCGCCGGATCGCTCGAGCCGCCCCACCGGATGGTCCCGGCGGTCGGCGTGGCCCGCCCGGCCGCCAGCATCAGGAGCGTGCTTTTCCCCGCCCCGGCGCCGCCGGTCACTCCGACGATCTCGCCGGCATCAACCGAGAGCGAGCACTCGGTGAGCGCGGTGACTTCGCTCGCCACGCCGAGGATCCCGGCGCGCCAGCGACGGGTCACCGCGGTGCACTGAAGGACGGGGGAATCGTGGCGCACGCAGCAGACTAGGGGCGCGATCGACGCGGACCACCATCGTGCCAGCGCGCCGAGCGTCAGATCGTCGCACGGCCACGGCGCCGCCCGGGCGTTCCGGCGCTTGCCCTGCCTAGGGCGTGGGGTCGGTCGGGTCTCGCGGTACAACCGGCGCACTCGGCACGGACGGCACGGACGGCGTGCCGGCGCGCGGCGTGGACGAACGCGGATGCGCGCCCGACGTGCGCGACGCCTGTTGGGCCGCCGCGCGCCGCTGGCGGCGGGTCAGCACCGGCGTGACCACCGCCGGCGCCGCTGCGGCGTCCTGATAGACGCGCACGATCAGGATCCGCCGCACGAGGACCATCACCACCGCGAGCGTCGGCACCGCGACGAGCAGGCCGAACGGCCCAAGCAGCTTGCCGCAGATCAGCACGCTCATGATCGTCAGCACCGGCGGCAGGTTCACCCGCCGGTGCATCAGCATCGGGATGATGAGCTGGTTCTCGGCCACGTGGATGACGACGCCGAGGAGAATGACGAGGATGGCGAGGGTCCCGCCGCCCGGCTGGGCAATCACGAACGCCGCCGGGAGGAGCGTCGAGACGAGCGTGCCGAAAAATGGCACGATCGCCACGAGGCCGGTGAAGATGCCGAAGGCAAGCCAGTACGGGACGTCAAGGAGCCAGAGGCCGAGCGCGGTGAGCGCAGCGAGGGTCGTCATCGCGAGAAGCTGGGCGATCGTCCAGGCGCGCAAGGTCTCGGAGAGCGCCTCGATGACCTCCCGCGCCGCCTCGCGATGCTGCGGCGGCGTGACGCTCAGCGCCAGTTGGCGGTAGATGTCCGGCTGGATCGCGAAGTAGATCGCCATCACGAGCACGGCGACGAGGTTGATGGCGAGGTGCACCGTGTCGAAGAGGCGCGGCACGAGACTGCCGAGCAGGCGCTGCGCCTCGGCCAGCGCGACCGCGAAGATCCGATGCTCGCCCGAGGCGAGAATCTCCTCCGTGCCGGGGATGCGGACCAGCAGCAGCTCGAGGCGGCGCTCCCACTCGACGACGAGCGTCGGGAGGACGCGAACGAGCTCGCGCGTCTGCTCGACGACCGGCGGAATGAGCAGCGAGCCGATGGCGGCGAGGACGGCGAGCGTCCCGACGACGGTCAGTGCGAAGGCGGCGAGGCGGGGCAGCCTGGTGCGGGCCACCACGACATCGGTGACCGCGCCGAGGTAGACGGCGAGCAGGAGGCCGAGAAAGAGGAGGAGGAGCAGGTCGGCGACCGTCGCCGCCAACCAGAGCAGGAGGACCGTGACGAGGATTGCGGTGAAGCCTGGAAGGATCCAGATCCTCCGCACGGCACTGTCGTTCACTTCGTCCCCTTGTCCTCGATCTTGGCGTTCACCGTCTCCTCACCGGCGCCGATCCGTTTGGCGGGCGCGGACGCGCCGGGCCCGAGCAGGCCCATCTTCTGCTTGAGCGCAATCAGCTGCTGGTCGGCGCTCGCCGAGCCGGCCGACTTCTCCAGCTGCTTGAACTCGCCCTGCAGCCGATCCCCGGTGAACTCCTCCTCGATCTCGCTGCTCGCCTTGATCAGCCGCTCGTTGGACGTGATCTTCTCCTCCATCCGGGCGAACGCCTCGAACGCCGACTTCTCGGACATGGACGACATCGTCTCCGAGATCTTCTGCTGCGCCTGCGCGCGGCGCTGGCGGGCGAGGAGGAGGTTTTTCTTCCGCTTGGCCTCCTCGATCTTGTCGTTGAGGTCGCGCAGCGAGTTCTTGAGCTTCTCGGTCTCGAGCCGATGCGCCTGCCAGGTCGTCTCGAGCGCCTGCCCGTGCTCGAGGTACTCGGTGTGGCGCACGAGCGCCTGCTTGGCGAGGTCGTCGCGCCCTTCCTTCACCGCCAGCATCGCCTTCGCCTCCCAGTCCGCCGCCTGCTTGTACTCGGCCTCCGCCTGGTCCTTCAGCCGCTTCTCGTCGGCGATCGCGGCGGCCACCTGCTGCTTGGCCCGCGCCAGCTGATTGCGCATGTCCACCACGATCTGATCCAGCATCTTCTCCGGGTTCTCCGAACGCGAGATCAGGTCGTTGATGTTGGACTTCAGCAGCGTGGCGAGTCGGTCGAAGATGCCCATCGTCAGCGCGCCTCGCGGAAGGTGGAGAGCTCGCGGAGATGGGCCGCGAGCGAGAGGGTCATGCTCTCGAAGGCCACGAGAAACTCCTCGTAGTCGAGGTGCGAGAGCTCGAGGGCCTCGGTCAGGACGACCTCGTTCTGCTGGATCCCGTAGGAGCCGTGGAGGAGGTCGGTGGCGTTGAGTTCGAGCAGCCGGCGGCAGAGCGCGTTGGTCGCCTTGGCGGCCTTCGGCAGCTCCATCACCTTCACGCGGAGGACGACGACCGGCGGCGAATGGTGCACGACGACGGTGAGGTCGAGTTCGCCGCCCGGGCGGACAGCCCAGAGTCCGGGCTCGACCTCCGAGTACGTGGCGCCTTCGCTCTCCAGCCGGCCGAGGAATCCTTCGAGTTGTTCCGGGGTGACCATGCCGAGTTCCGTGGGTATGGGGACATCCAGAGATACGCCACCGATGCGGCTGAAAGTTTCATCGGGAGCGGTCCCAACGCCAGTCTGGACCACGCGATAGCTCCCCGGCGCGGCGCGTTACCGCGCCGGGAGATGCTCTCAGGCGCGCTTGATCTGCGTCAGCCGTTCCTTTGCCAGTCGCCGGCCGGTGGGCGTGGCGGCGAGCCCGCCGCCCGCCGTCTCGCGGTAGCGCACATCCATCTCCCGACCGATCTCGCCCATCGTGTCAATGACCTCGTCCGCCGGGATCGCAAAGGTGATCCCGGCCATCGCCATTTCGACGGCCGCAAGCGCAATCGCCGCGCCGGTGGCGTTGCGGAAGACGCAGGGGAGCTCGACCAGCCCGCCGAGCGGATCGCAGACCAGCCCGAGGGTGCCCTGCTGGGCGAGGGCGACCGCGTGGCCCACCTGCGACGGGGTGCCGCCCAACATCTCGGTGGCCGCGCCGGCCGCCATCCCGGCGGCGGCCCCGGTCTCGGCCTGACAGCCGCCCTCGGCCCCCGAGAGCGAGGCGCGCTGGGCCACCACCGCGCCGATCAGCCCGGCGGTGGCCAAGGCGTCCACGAGCTGCGCATCGCGCATCGCCTTCTGCCTCGCGATGCCGAGGAGCACCGCCGGGAGCACGCCGGCGCCGCCCGCGGTCGGCGCGGCGACGATGACGCCCATCGCGGCGTTCACTTCCTGCACCGCCAGCGCCCGCATCAGCACGTCGCGGAAGACCGTGCCGGCGAGCGGCCCGTCGGGGCCGGTGCGGAGCTTGGCGGCGTCGCCGCCGACGAGCCCGGAGTTCGACCGCAGGTCCCCGGTCAGCCCCTGCTCCACCGCGTGGCGCATCACGGCGAGGGCGCGTCCGAGCGCCTCCCGGATGCTCTCGATGCTCCGCCCCTGGTCGCGCGACTCGATCTCCAGCGCCACCGTGGAGAGCGGGACGCCGCGCGCCTCGGCGTCGCGGATGGCCTCGTGCAACGAGCCGTACATCAGCCGCCCACCTTGTCAATGCGGTGGGTCCACTTCACCCAACCGAGGGCGCCGAGCGCCTCGCCCACCGTGGCATCGGGTCGCTCGTCCACCTCAATCACCATGAACGCATCGCCGCCGCGATGCTTCCGCGTCAGCCGCAGCGTCGCGATGTTGACGCCGTTCTCGCTGAGGATCCCCGCGATGCGGGCAATCGAGCCCTTCACGTCCTCGGCCACCATCACGATGGTGTGGTGCGCGCCGTTCACTTCGACCGGGTAGCCGTCAATCTCGCTCACCCGGATGCGGCCGGCGCCGAGCGAAGCGCCGAGCATCACGTGCTGCCGCTTGGCGCGCGCGACGGTGATGCGCACCGAGTTCGGATGGATGTCGGGCTCGCTGCCGAGCGTCGTCTTCTCGAAGCGATACGCCAACCCTTCCTTTTCCACGATCGTCAACGCGTCGCGGAGGCGCTCGTCGTCGGGGCGGAAGCCGAGCAACCCGCCGACGATCGCCTTGTCGGTGCCGTGGCCCTCGCCGGTGCGGGCAAACGAGCCGTGCAACTCGATCAGGGCCGTGGTCGGTGTGCCGCCGACCAGGTCGCGCGCGATGAGCCCGAGGCGGCAGGCACCGGCGGTGTGCGAACTGGACGGCCCGACCATCACGGGGCCGATGATGTCGAGAATCGAGACCATGCCCCAAAGCTAATCGCGCGGCTGCGGGGACTGCGGGTGGCACGGGCGGCGCGGCGCCCGGTTGTCGCTCCGCCGTCGCCTACCTTGCCAGCACCTTCGCCAGGTACTGCCCCGTGTACGACCCCTTCACCTTCACGACCGCCTCGGGCGTCCCGGCGGCGACGACCCGACCGCCACCCTCCCCGCCCTCGGGGCCGAGGTCGACGATCCAGTCTGCGGTCTTGATCACGTCGAGGTTGTGCTCGATCACCAGCACGGTGTTCCCGCGATCCACGAGCTTGTGCAGCACGTCGAGCAGGACGCGCACGTCCTCGAAGTGGAGGCCGGTCGTCGGCTCGTCGAGGATATAGAGCGTGCGCCCGGTGTCGCGGCGCGAGAGTTCGGTCGCCAGCTTCACCCGCTGCGCCTCGCCACCGGAGAGCGTCGTCGCGCTCTGCCCGAGATGGATGTAGCCGAGCCCGACGTCGTTGAGCGTCACGAGCTTGTGGTGGATCCGCGGCTGGTTCTCGAACAGCTGCATCGCATCCTCGACCGTCAGGTCGAGCACCTCGCTGATGCTCATCCCGCGGAACTTCACGTCGAGCGTCTCGCGGTTGTAGCGCTTGCCGCGGCACTGCTCGCAGGTGACGTAGACGTCGGGGAGGAAGTGCATCTCGATCTTCACGAGGCCGTCGCCCTGGCACGCCTCGCAACGGCCGCCCTTCACGTTGAACGAGAAGCGGCCCGGCCCATATCCGCGCAACTTGGCCTCCGGCATCTCCGCAAAGAGCTCGCGGATGGGCGTGAAGAGGCCGGAGTAGGTGGCCGGGTTCGACCGCGGCGTGCGGCCGATCGGCGTTTGGTCGATGTCAATCACCTTGTCGAGGTGCTCGAGTCCGGTGACGCGGTCGTGCGCGCCGGGGAGGACGCGCGCGCGGAAGAAGTGCCGCGAGAGCGTCCGCTGCAGGATGTCCTCGACGAGCGTGCTCTTCCCCGAGCCCGAGACCCCGGTCACCGCGACGAACAGGCCGAGCGGGAACTCGGCGGTGATGGCCTGCAGGTTGTGGGCGCGCGCGCCCTCGATGCGGAGGACGCGCCGGTCGTCCCGCGGGCGGCGGGCGACGGCGCGCACGATCTGTCGCGTCCGGTTGAGGTACTGCGCGGTCACGCTCGCCTGCACCCGCTTCACCTCGGCCACCGTGCCCTCGGCGATCACCTCGCCACCGTGCTTCCCGGCGCCGGGACCGAGGTCAATCAGGTGGTCGGCGGCCAGGATCGTCTCCTCGTCGTGCTCGACCACCAGCACGGTGTTGCCGAGGTCGCGCAGGCGCATCAGCGTCTCGAGCAGCCGCGCGTTGTCGCGCTGGTGGAGCCCGATGCTCGGCTCGTCGAGGATGTAGAGCACGCCCACCAGCCGCGACCCGATCTGCGTCGCCAGGCGGATGCGCTGGGCCTCGCCGCCGGAGAGCGACTCCGCCGACCGGTCAAGCGTGAGGTAGTCGAGGCCGACGTCCACGAGAAAGCGGAGGCGCTCGCGCACTTCCTTGAGGATCGGGCCGGCGATCCCCGGGTCGAGTCCCGGCCGTCCATTCTCGCGCAGCGGCACGCGCTCGGCGAACGCGAGCGCCGCCGCTGCCGACGCCTCCGTGAACTCGCCGATGTTGCGCCCGTGCAGCGTCACCGCGAGCGATTCGGGCTTGAGTCGGCGGCCGTGGCAGGCGCCGCATTCCCCGACGACCATATACGCCTCGAGCTCGGCGCGCACCGCGTCCGAGGTCGTCTCGGTGTACCGTCGCTGGACATTGGAGAGGATTCCCTCCCAGCGCGAGGCGTCCTCGCCGGCCTTCTTCCGGGCCGTGCCGTAGAGCAGCTCGAACTTGACGCGATCGGGCAGCTGTCCCCACGGCGCGTTGAGCTCAAACCGCAGCTGCTTGGCGAGCCCGGGGAGAATCACGCGGCGGAGGTAGCCGTCCGGTTCGCCCCACGGAAGGATGACACCTTCGAGGATCGAGATGCTCGGGTCGCCGAGGATGAGCTCGGC
Organism: Gemmatimonadaceae bacterium; assembly: GCA_040901985.1. GTDB lineage: Bacteria > Gemmatimonadota > Gemmatimonadetes > Gemmatimonadales > Gemmatimonadaceae > Pseudogemmatithrix. Next base: position 120,756 of record JBBDYC010000004.1, on the reverse strand, counting down.
GCTCGCGGTGCGCTTCGTGCCGAGCCCGCTGCAGTCGGGACAGGCGCCAAAGGGGGAGTTGAAGGAGAAGTGCCGCGGTTCGAGTTCGGGCAGCGAGATCCCGCAGTCCGGGCATCCGTACTTCTCGGAGAAGAGCTGCGTGCCGCGCTTGCCCCCGTCGTGGCGCACGACCTCGACCAGCCCGTCGGCCAGCCGGAGTGCGGTCTCGAGCGAGTCAGTGAGGCGACCGCGGTCCTCCGGACGGACCGTGAGCCGGTCCACGACCACGGAGACGTCGTGGTTCTGCCGGCGGTTGAGCTTGGGCGGATCGGCGAGCTCGACCAGCGCGCCGTCCACGAGCGCGCGCACAAACCCCTGCTTCCGCGCGTTCTCGAAGAGGTCGCGGAATTCGCCCTTCCGGCCGCGGACGAGGGGCGAGAGGATTTCAATCTTCGTGCCGGCGGGCCAGGTGAGGACGATGTCGGCGATCTGGGCCGGCGTCTGCCGCGCCACGGCGCGGCCGCAGTTGGCGCAGTGCGGTGTGCCGGCGCGCGCGTAGAGCAACCGCAGGTAGTCGTAGATCTCGGTGACCGTGCCGACCGTGGAGCGCGGGTTGGCGCCGGCGGTCTTCTGTTCGATCGAGATGGCCGGCGAGAGCCCCTCGATGGCGTCCACGTCGGGCTTTTCCATCAGCCCGAGGAACTGGCGCGCGTAGGCGGAGAGCGACTCGACGTAGCGACGCTGCCCTTCGGCGAAGATGGTGTCGAAGGCGAGCGAGGATTTCCCGGATCCGGACAGTCCGGTGATGACGGTCAGGCGATCGCGCGGGATCGTGACACTGATGTTCTTGAGATTGTGCTCGCGGGCACCGCGGACGATCAGCGCATCACCGGGCATAGTCACGCAAGTTCGCTTGGGAAGGACATTTATGGAAGGTGGGCGGTACGAGATCGCAGAGGGGAGGCGGGGCGACGGCGGCGGCGGCGTGAGGCCCGGCGCACCCCGTAAGCGTCTATCACAGGCGCTAGATTACCGTGTTCCTCTCGCGTCTCACCTCTCCCATCTCCCGTCGGCCGTTGGACGAGCCCATCTCCGCCCCCGACCCAGAGCAGCTCCCCCTCGGGATGTTCGAGGGCGAGCCGCTGTTGCCATTCGACGGCGCCGGCGCGGCGGCGGCCGACGAGGTCGCAGTGGCCCCGATGCGCGAGCCGCCGGTGTGCGGTGAGTGGTCGTACGATGACAGCGAACTGGAGCGCGCTGCGGGCCGACGGGCGGACGGCGTCACCACGCCGACGAAAGCGACGCCGGTCCCGCCCCTCCGGGCAACTGCCGAGCCACGGCGCGCGCCGGCGCGGCCCGCCCCGCGCGACCCGTCCGTCGGCACGGTGGTGCGGCCTCGCCCCGAGGCGCCGGCGCCGCCGCGCGCCCTCCGTCCGACCATCGAGGCGCTGCGCCTCGCGTTCGAGCAGACGCCGGGCGATACGCAACGGGCGCTCGCCTTTGCCGCGGCGCTCGAGCGTTCAGGCGATTCCGGCGCGGCCCTCGCCGCGCTCGATGCCGCCGCCGCCGCGGGCGCCGACGACTTCGCCATCAGCTGCGCCCGCGCGTCCGTCTACGGCACCCAACTCCGTTACGACGACGCCGCGAAGATGATCCGGCGCGCCGCCAAGCTCCGACCCGACGACGCCGAGGTCCTCCTGCAGACGGGGATGCTCGCCTGCCGGCGCGGCCGCTGGCGGGACGCAATCGAGCCGCTCCAGCGCGGGGTGGCACTGGCGCCGGAAAACGCGATGGCCCACTACTTCGTCGGCGAGGCGTTGAACCACGCCGACCGGCTCGTCGAGGCGCTCGCCGCGTACGAGCGCGCCAGCGAACTCGATCCGGAGCACTGGCGCGCGCTCAAGGGCGTCGGGATCGTCCTCGACCGACTCGGTCGGTCGCCGGAGGCGGCGATTTTCTATCGTCGCGCGCGGGACGCCCAACGCCCGTGACCACGACCGCGTCGAGCCGACCGGCCCGCGCGCGCGGGCGCCTGCTGCTCTCGGTCGGCATCCTCCTCGCCTGGGCCGGCGGGATGGGGCTCCTCATCAACCGGGAGTTCCTCCGCGAGCACGCCGCGGTCCTCGCCGAGGCGGCCCTGCGCCTCGGCCCCGGCACGACCTTCTTCGTCGTCGAGCAGGATGGCCGGCAGATCGGGTTCGCCTCGACGAGCATTGACACGAGCTCCACGACGTTCGAGGTGGTGGACTACTTCATCGCCGACTTGCCGGTCGCCGGCCGCGTCTATCGCGCGAGCGCGCGCAGCGTGGTGACGCTCTCGCGCGGACTCGCCCTGCGGGCGTTCGATGTGCAGGTGGACGCCCCCGACGCGCCGATGGGCGTCACCGGACGCACCGAGGGTGACAGCGTCGTGACATTCGTCATCCGCGCCCCCGGGCAGCCGGCCGACACCCAGCGCATCGCCGTCGAGGGGCCGATCCTCGTGCCGACGCTGCTCCCGGCGGCGGCGATCCTCATCGCCCAACCGAAGGTCGGCCGGACGGTGACCTTGGCGAGCTTCGATCCCACGACGATGACGCGCCGCGACCAGCGGATCCGCATCCTCGCCGAATCGGTCTTCACGGTCATCGACAGCGCGCGCTACGACGCGTCCTCGGACCTCTTCGTCGAGGCCAACCGCGACACGGTGCGCGCCTGGCAGCTCGCGCCCGAGGAGGGCGCTGGCTTCACCGGCTGGGTGGACGCGCAGGGGAATGTCGTCGAGGCGACGCAGCCGGGCGGCATCACGCTCCGGCGAATCGCGTACGAGCTCGCGTTCGAGAACTGGCGACGCACCCGCGGCCCGGCCACCGGCGGGTCGGCCGCCGCGACGGCGACGCTCGGCGACCTGCTCGAGGGGACCGCCATCGCGGCCGGCGCACTGCCCGGCGCCGACGGACCGAGCCAGCTGCGCGTGCGGTTGACCGGGGTGCCGCTCGGCGGATTCGATCTCCACGGCGGCCGCCAGCGGCTGAGCCGCGACACGCTGCGCGTCACGCGCGAGGGACGGGACGTCCTCGCCGCCGACTGGACGCTCGCGACGAGCGGCGTCGGATTCCGCCAGCGCTGGCGCAACGAACTCCGCGCCGAACCGCTGCTCCCGGTGACGCACCGCGAGATCGTCGAGCTGGCGGTCCGGATCGCCGGCAACGAACGCAACCCGCGCGTGGTGGCCGAGCGGATCAACCGCTGGGTGCACGACTCGCTGGAGAAGGTCGTGACGCTGACCGTGCCAAGCGCGCTGCAGGTGCTCCGCAGCCGGCGCGGCGACTGCAACGAACATACCCAGCTCTACGTGGCGCTGGCCCGTGCGGCGGGGATCCCGGCGCGGATCGCCACCGGGCTCGCGTATGTGAACGGCAAGTTCTACTACCACGCGTGGCCCGAGGTGCGCCTGCGGGACTGGGTCGCGGTGGATCCCACCTTTGGACAGTTCCCCGCTGATGCCGCGCACCTGCGCTTCGTCCAGGGCGGACTTGCCCACCAGGGCGAGTTGCTGCGGCTCGTCGGCACCCTTCGGATCGAGGTCCTCGACGCACGATGATCGAACTGCACCGGCTCTCGAAGGCCTACGGCGACTTCATGGCCGTGGACGCGATTGACCTCGTCGTCCCGAAGGGCGAACTTTTCGGATTCCTCGGCCCCAACGGCGCCGGGAAGACGACGACGTTGCGGATGATCGCCGGGATCCTCCAGCCGACCGGCGGGACGATCCGCGTCGCCGGCGTGGACATGGCGACCGACCCGGTCAAGGCGAAATCGAAGCTCGGCTTCATCCCCGACCGTCCGTTCATTTACGAGAAGTTGACCGGAATGGAGTTCCTCCGCTTCGTCGCCGGCCTGTACGACCAGGAAGGGGAGCAGGTCGAGCATCGGGCGCGCGAGCTGCTGGCGCTCTTCGACCTCGAGGAGTGGCGCGACGAACTCGTCGAGAGCTATTCGCACGGGATGCGCCAGAAGCTGATCATCTCGAGCGCGTTCGTGCACCGGCCCGAGGTGATTGTGGTGGACGAGCCGATGATCGGCCTCGATCCCAAGGCGGCAAAGATCCTCAAGGACCTCTTCCGCGAGTACACGCGGCGCGGCCACACCATCATCTTCTCGACGCACACGCTCGAGGTGGCCGAGTCGCTCTGCGACCGGATGGCGATCATCGTGCAGGGCACGATCAAGGCGTACGGCACGATGAGCGACCTGCGGCGCGACCTCCAGGGGGGCGAACGCGGCCTCGAGGAGATCTTCCTGCGACTGACGGGTGAGAATGCGGCCCGGGTGCTGGTGGATGTCCTCGACGCCTGAGGTCCTCCCGATGCTGACGACCGGGGAGCGCCGCACCGAGGCGCCGCTCCCCGATCCCCCGTTGCTGCACCTGCTCCTGCCGAAGTGGCTCACCGCGCGCGCCCGGACCGTCGAGGGCGAGAAGGGGCGGGGCGCGCGGCTCGCCATCCTCGGCACCGTCGGGCTCCTCTTCTGGGGCTTCGTCTTCGGTGTGCTCTTCCGGCTGCTGACCTACTTCCGCGGCGTCGAGGAGATCGGCGCGCTCCTCGCCGGCAAGTTGCTGGGGCTGATCCTCCTCGGCTTCACCTCGATCCTGCTGTTGTCGAACGTCATCACCGCGCTCTCGAGCTTCTTCCTCGCCAAGGACCTCGACATGCTCGTCGCCGCGCCGGTGGACTGGCTACGGCTCTACGGCGCCAAGCTGCTCGAGACGGTGATCGCGTCGAGCTGGATGGTGTTCATCGTCGCGATCCCGATGTTCACCGCGTACGGCATCGTGTATCGGGGCGGGTGGCTCTTCCCGATCCTCGTCGTCCTGCTGATGGTGCCGCTGTTCGTGATCCCGGCGGTGATCGGCAGCGCCGTGACGCTGACGCTGGTGAACATCTTCCCGGCGCGTCGCACGCGGGACATCCTCAGCGTGATTGCCGTGCTCACCGCCGGCGGCATCGTCCTCCTCTTCCGGATCGTCCGCCCGGAGCGGCTGGCGCGGCCGGAGGGGTTTCGCTCGCTGATGGACTTCATCGCGGTGCTGCGCACGCCGACGTCACCGCTCCTGCCGAGCGAGTGGGTGCAGAAGGCGACGATGGGCTACCTCGGCGGCACGCCCGACTGGCTCTCGCTCTACCTGCTCTGGACGACCGCGGCGGCGGTGGTGGTGCTGGGCGCCCTGCTCCACCGCTGGCTCTACCTGGCGGGCTTCAGCAAGGCGCAGGAGAGCTCGCAGCGCTTCGTTCGCGCGCGGGGCGTGCTCGGCGCGCTCGGCGCGCGGCTCCTCCGGCCGTTCGGCATCCTCCGCCGCGAACTCGTGATGAAGGAGCTCCGCCTCTTCTTCCGCGACACCACGCAGTGGTCCCAGCTGATCCTGCTGGCGGTGCTGGTGGTCGTCTACGTCTTCAACATCAAGTACCTCCCGCTGCGCGGCGAGGGCATCACGTTCTTCCTCGTGAACGTCGTCCCGTTCCTCAATCTCGTGCTGGCCGGATTCGTGCTCGCGTCCATCGCCGCGCGGTTCATCTTTCCCGGCGTGTCGCTCGAGGGGCGTACGCTCTGGCTGCTGCGGTCGAGCCCGATGGCCGTGCGCGACCTCCTCTGGGCGAAGTTCTGGGTCGGCACGCTGCCGCTCCTGATCCTCGCCGTGGCGATCGTGGGCGTGACGGATTACCTGCTGGAGGTGACCGACTTCATGTTCTTCGTCTCGATTGGCACGATCACCCTGATGACCTTCGCCCTCTGCGGGCTGGCGATCGGATTCGGCACGCTCTTCCCGCAGTTCGAGACCGAGAACGCGGCGCAGATCCCGACGTCGTTCGGCGGGTTGCTGTACATGATGGCCTCGGTGGTGGTGATTGGCGGCGTGGTCATCCTCGAGGCGCGACCGGTGTACGGATTCCTCTCGGCGCGCGCGTTCGACCAGCCGATCGAGCCGACCGAGATGCTCGTCGGATTCGGGCTGGCGGCGCTCGTCTGCATCGTGGCGACCATCGTGCCGATCCGCATCGCGGTGCGGCGCCTGGAGTCAATCGAACGATGACCCGGATCGGCGCTGCGCACGAGACGGACATCCCGATGCTCGTCTCGCTCAACAATCGCTACGCGGCGTCGGGGCTCACCCTCGTGCGGACGCCGGAGTTCGCCGCCAACCACCTGAGCGACTATCGCGTGTTGCGCGACGCGGCCGGGGGGATCATCGGGTGCGTGGCGCTCGACGAGTACTCGCCCTCGGTGGCGGAGATCATCTCGTTGGCGGTGGAAGAGGACGCCCACGGCCTTGGCCACGGCCGTGCCCTGATCGGCGCAGCGGTGGAGCTCGCCCGCGCACGCGGCTACGCCGACCTCTTCGCCGTCTCGTACGCCGACGAACTCTTCCTGAACTGCGGCTTCGAGCGCGCACCGCTCGACCGGTACCCGGAGAAGATCTCGCGCTACCTGACGGTGGACCGGACCGAGATCGAGGTCGGCGAGAAGCACTGCTTCGCGCGGCGGCTCGGCTAGGCCCCCGTCGCGAGTTGCCAGAGCGCGGGCAGCGCACCGAGCACCCACAGCACCACGGCTCCGATGATCGCCTTGTCCTTGGGCACCTTGGCGGCGTGGACCAGGCCGATCGCGACGAGAATGGTCACCCAGATCGTGATGAGGTCCACCCGGCCGAGCAGGTTATACAGCCCCTGCTTCCCCGAGGAATCCAAGAAGCGGCCGACGCCGAGCGTGAAGGAGTAGCGGCCGGCAAACGTGGACGTGTCGAGCAGGAGGGCCTGGACCGCGACGCCCATCCCCTCGATCACGCGCGGCACGTAGGCGTACGACGCGATCATCACGCCCATCCCGAAGCCAATGGTGCCGCCGAGGACCTTGCCGACCAGCATCACGCTGAGCCCGAGCAGGAGGAGCGCGATCGGCAGGATGACGAGCGCGCCCCACTTGATCGAGGCCTCCATCATTGATCGCATTCCCATCGCTTGGTCGTCGGTCAGGCTCGGGTTCGCCTCCATCGCCTTGGCGATCGCGCGGTTGACCTCGGCATCCATGATGCCCTGCATCGCGCCGGTGTTCACAAAGTAGAGGACACCGAGCAGCGCGGCGACGATGAAGTAGCTCGCCCACGCCCCTCCCGCGCGCCGCGCAAAGACCTTCGACGGCGCGAAGAGGATATCCACGAAGTCCTCGACCAACGAGGCCTGCTCCGGCGCGGCGGCGAGGGCGGTCGGTTCAGTCATCATTAGGTACTCCTGACAGGAGAAAGGTCCGGGGGGACGCCGAATACTGCGTCCCCCCGGACCTCCCCGCTACCCGCGCCGCTACTGGGGCCGCTACTCGGGCCGGCGCATCGGCGCCGCACCGTCGCGCGGGGCGCGTACTGGCGCACGACCGCGCATCCCGTCACGCCGCGCGCCGCGGGCCTCGCGCATCCCCTGCATCCGGCCGCGCTGCTCGGCCTGGAGCTCGCGCCACTGCTGGCGCTGGGCCTCGGTGAGCACGCGCTGGGCGGCCGCCGTGGCGACCGAGTCGCGGCGCCGCATCTGCTCCATCTGCGGCCGCATCGCCTCCATCCGTGCCCGGGCCGTGTCGCGCCGGGCCTCCCGGGACTCGGCGCTGCGCGCGCCGGCGCGGACCGAGTCGCGCATCGGCTGCATACCCGCCATCGCGGCGCGGCGCTCGGCAAAGAGCACGCGTTCGATGGAGTCGAGCTGGGCGACCTGGCGTGGCGTCAAGTCGAGCACGCGCCGGGCGTTGAGGATCCTGGTGACACCGCCGGCGCCCATCGGCCGCGCCTGGGCCGGGGCGGCGGCGCGCGGGGGACCCTGCGCGACAATCACGGCAGGCGCGGCGAGGACCGCACCGGCAAGCACGAGAGTACGAAACTGGATCTGCATTGACGTCTCCAGAAGGAAGTGACGGTGGGGGCACCGTTCACCAAGTCAGACGCCCCCTTCCGGGCCGCGTTAAGTTCCGCACCCAGATGAACCCCTTCCACGAACGTCCGCGGTTTCCGCGCGGATTCCGGTGCGCCAGCCGCAACGTCGGGCTCAAGCCGACCGCCAGGGACGTGACGCTCTTTGTGAGCGATGTTGACGCCGCCGCCGCCGCGGTCTTCACGCGCAACCACTTCCCGGGCGCACCGATCGTCCTCGGCCGCGAGACAATCCGGGCCGGCCGGCTGCGGGCGATCATCGCCAACAGCAAGGTCAGCAACGTCGCGACGGGGCCCGCCGGCCTCGAGCACGCGCGTCGGATGGCCGCCGCCGCGGCCGCCGAGCTCGGGACGAGCGCCGACCGCGTGCTCGTGAGCTCGACCGGGGTAATTGGCGTGCCGCTCCCGATCGAACGGATCGAGGCCGGCATTCGCGGGATTGCCGCCGACCTGCAGGACGACCCGCTCGTCGGCGCCGAGGGGATCATGACGACCGACACCTTTCCCAAGGCGCTTTCGGTCAGCGTCGGCGAGGCGACGATCACCTGGGTCGCCAAGGGTTCGGGAATGATCGAGCCGAATATGGCGACGATGCTCGCATACATCTTCACCGACGCCGCACTCGATGCCGCCACGCTCGACCGCGCGCTCCGCGCCGCCGTGGATCAATCGTTCAACCGGCTGAGCGTGGACACCGACACGAGCACCTCGGACACTTGCGCCATCCTCGCCAACGGACTGGCGGGCGCGGTGGAAGAGGCGGAGTTCCGCGAGGCCCTCACCGCCGGCTGCGTCCGAATGGCCGAGACGCTCGGCCGCGACGGTGAGGGCGCGGAGCATCTGCTGCGCGTGACGGTGCGCGGCGCGCTCGACGACCGGGAGGCCACGCGCATCGCGAAGTCGGTCGTCAACTCGCCGCTGGTGAAGACAATGGTGCACGGCGCCGATCCCAATGTCGGACGGCTCCTGATGGCGGTCGGGAAGTGCGTCGAGTGCACGGTTCGGCCGGCGACGACCGACGCCTGGATCAACGGCCATCAGGTGGTGCGCGCGGGCGAGCGGCTGGCATTCGACGATGCGGTTGTGCGCAAGGCGCTCGGCGCAGAGGTGGTGGACCTCGAGATCGCCCTCGGCGTCGGCGAGGGGCGCTCGGTCACCTTCGGCTGCGACCTCACCAAGGGATACGTCGAGGAGAACGCGTCGTACTACTCCAGCTAGCGGTCCCGCGCGCGCCTAGCCGCGCGGCGCCTCGATCCGCTGCTGCTCGCGATCGGCCATCAGCCGCGTCACGAAGCGCTGGCCTTCGGAAATCCGCTCCACCTCGACCGCGATGGTATCCACGGCCGATTCGAGGCGCTTGAGCCGTTCGTTGGCCTCACGGTCAATCGCCGGCGCCTGGTGGGTGGCCCGCTTCCAGAGCAGCCGCGCCATCGCAATCGCGAGCGGCGTGAGGACGAAGATCGTGAAGACAATGGCAATGGCGGTGACGTCCGGGCGCATGTTATTGAAGGGGCCGAAGTTGGGGGCCTGCTCCGAGGACGCGAGAAACTCTCCCGGGGCGAGGGCGATGAGCTGGCCCGTGCGGGCAATCTCCTGCTCGATGCCAAGGATGCGGTCGTCCAACTGCTTGATCCGGGCTTCGAGCCCCGGACGCTCCGCCGCTGAGGCCGTCTCCAGCTCCTTGGCGAGGTTGGATCGGCGACGCATCGCCGAGGTCACCTGGTCGGAAAGCTCGGAGCGCTGGGCGCGCAAGTTCAGCACGTCGGCCATCGTCTGGGGCACGCCAGGCAGCGACGGTGCCGGAGGCGGCGTCGGCACCTGCGGCGCGTCGGCGGTGGCCTGCTGGAGGGCGAGGAGCGGGGTCTGCATACCTCAGCCTACGGGGCCGAGCGGTCGCCGGTGTCACCGGCGGTCACTCCTCCTCTCCCGCCCCCAGCTCGAGCGACCGCCGGAAGGCCACCAGGACGGCGACCTTCGTGTAGCCCAACCGCTCGTGGGCCGTCTGCGAGCCGACGTTCTTCACCTCGGTGTCGCTCGCCATCTCCGTGCACCCCCGCGAACGGGCCCAGTCCTCGGCGGCGCGCACCAGCGCCGACCCGACGCTCTGCCTTCGATGCGAGGCCTCGACGAACCAGCCCTCGATAAATCCGACCGGACTGCTGGTGCAGCCCTCGGCGACCGAGCGCAGGCTCACCTCGACGAAGCCGATGAGGCGATCTGCGGCATCGAAGGCGAGCAGCGCATCGGTGTCGCCGGCGGTGAGGATTTGCGCGGCCTCGACCGCGTGCTCGCCAGCCGTCTCATCCGGCCACAGCTGCGCCCGGAGGGCGCTCCAAGCCGGAAGGTCCGCCGCGGTTGCCCGCCGGATCACTGGTGTATGGTTCGGCATCGGCCGGGCAAAGGGGGAGTCACGACCACAATGTACGAGTCCGACGCGGCTACCGCCTCTCCCGAGCCGGGGCCATCTTCCCCGAAGCAATGGACCACGAGCGAGGAGTGGCGTGAGCGAGCGGACGGGCCTGGAGATTGCGGTGGTCGGCGGCGGGATCGCGGGGCTCTCCGTGGCCTGGCGGCTCAGTGCCCGCCACCGGGTCACGCTGATGGAGAAGCACGCGGTGGCGGGGATGGACGCCCACTCCATAGACCTCGCCCACGAGGGCGAGCGCTGGCGGGTGGACGTGCCGTTGCGGGTACTCTATGAGGGATACTACCCGACCCTGATCGCGCTCTACCACAGTCTAGGCGTGCAGCTGGAGCGGACCAACTACGCCGGCTCGTTCAGCCGACTTGGCGGCGACACGTACTACCGCTACGCCAACTGGCTCGTCGGCGGCCGCTCCATCCCGTTGCCGGCCTTCCCGCTGGGCGCCACGGCGCTCCGGATCAACCGGGACCTGCTGCGCTTCTACGCGGTCGCGTCCGCCGCCGGCCGGCGGCTCGGCGAGAGCGATGAGCCGCTCGGGAGCTGGCTCGACCGGACGCGGATTGGCGCGGAGTTCGCCGAGGGGTTCCTCGTTCCGGCGTTTGCGGCGGTCTGCACCTGTAGCTCCGCTGCCGTGCGCGCCTACCCGGCGCGCGTGATCCTCGACTACCTCATGCGTGGGCTGACGTTCGGCGGCGTACGGCGCGTCGTGCTCGGCACGCGCGAGGTCGTGAAGCGACTGACCGAGCCGCTGGCCGAGGTGCGATGTGGGGTCGAGGTGCGCGGCGTGGCGCCAGCCGGCCGTCGGATGCGGGTGCAGTGGGCCGGCGGGGAGCAGCAGTTCGACCACGTCGTGATTGCCGCGCAGGCCAATCAGGCCGCACCGTTACTCGAGCAGACGCACCGACGGGAACGCGAGGCGCTGGAGCGGTTCGCCTACGAGCGCAGCGCGGTGGTCGTCCACACCGACCCCCGCCTCGCGCCGCGTGATCGGCGGCACTGGGCGCCGGTGAACCTGATCTGCAGCGACGCCCACGACAAACCGATGGCGACGATCTGGATGAACCGGGTCCAGCCCGGCCTGCGTGACCGGTCGCCGGTGTTCCAGACCTGGAACCCGATCGTGGAGCCGCGCGCGGACTCGGTCCACGCGCACGCCTGGTTCGAGCGGCCCGTCGTCAACGCGGCGTCGGTCGAGGCCGCGCGCGCCGTGCGCCAGTTACAGGAGCAGCCGGGCCGTCGCCTCTGGTTCTGCGGCTCCTACCTCGGGCCGGGGATTCCCCTGCTTGAAAGCGCCGCGCGCACGGCCGCCGACGTGGCGGCGGCCATCGCCGACGACGGGCGCACGCCGCTTCGGCTGCCGTCAGCACTCGCCCGTCCGGCGTGAATCGGATAATATCAGCGTCATGACACCCATCCGCCTGCTGTTCGCCGCCGCACTGCTCGTCGCTGCCGCGCCCCTTGGCGCCCAGAACGCCCTCCAACAGGAGATTGACCGCCGCGCCGTCGAGGTGAACGGCAAGGTCGTGGCGTGGCGTCGTGACATCCACCAGCACCCCGAGCTCTCGGGCGAGGAAGCCCGCACGGCGGCGCTTGTCGCCACGCACCTGCGCGCGCTCGGCCTCGAGGTCCGGACGGGCGTCGGCGGCCACGGCGTGGTCGGCATCTTGCGCGGTGGGCGCCCCGGCCGGGTGGTAGCGCTCCGCGCCGATATGGATGGGCTCCCGGTGACCGAACTGGTGGACCTGCCGTTCCGCTCGCGCGAGCGCGCGACCTTCCGCGGCCAGGAGGTGGGCGTGATGCACGCCTGCGGCCACGACAACCACGTGGCAATCCTGATGGGCGCCGCGGAGGTCCTCACGGCCATGCGGGCACGGCTCTCCGGCACGGTGGTCTTCATCTTCCAGCCCGCCGAGGAAGGGCATCCCGACGGCGGCGGCGGCGCCGAGCGGATGCTCCGTGATGGCGTGTTCGACGACCCGAAGGTCGAGGCGATCTTCGGACTCCACGTCGGACCCGGCCCGGTCGGCGCCCTGACCTATCGCCCCGGACCGACGATGGCCGCGTCGAACTCGTTCACCGTCACCGTGCACGGCCGCCAGTCGCACGGCGCGCGGCCCTGGGACGGCGTGGATCCGATCGTGGCGAGTGCGCAGGTCATTCTGGGACTGCAGACAATCATCAGCCGGCAGACGGACATCACCGAGGTGCCGGCAATCGTCACCGTCGGCGCCATCAATGGCGGCATCCGGTCCAACATCATCCCCGACAGCGTCGTGATGATCGGCACCATCCGCACCTTTGAGCTCGAGCAGCGCGCCGAGATCTTCCGTCGGATCATCCGCACGGTCGAGCAGATCGCCGCGTCGTCGGGCGCGAGCGCCGTCGTGCGGATTGACTCCGGCTACTCGGTGACACGCAACGACGAGGCGCTCACCGCGCAGATGCTGCCGACGCTCCGCCGCGTGGCGGGGGCGGAGAACGTCTCGGTCGTTCCGCTCCGCACGGGGGCCGAGGATTTCTCCTACTTCCAGGAGCGCGTGCCGGGACTCTTCGTCTTCCTCGGCGTCACGCCGCGGGACCAGGACTGGCGCACCGTGCCCGCGAACCACTCGCCGCTCTTTTTCGCCGACGAGGGGGCGTTGCCGGTCGGAGTGCGGACGATGGCGTCGCTGGCGCTGGACTGGCTCAGCGCGCCACGCGGCCGCTGAGCGCGAGCAGGCCCCCGATCGCCATCAGGCCACCACCGACCCAGACCCACGCCGCCAGCGGATTGAAGGCGACCCGGACGACCGCGCGATCACCGATGGTCCGCTCGAGGGCAAGTGTCACGTCCTGCAGGATCGTCGTCGAGGTCCCGACGCCGGTCGTCGGGGGGAAGGCCAAGTGGCCGTGCGAGTCGAAGTGCTCCCGCAACTCGCTCGTCAGCACGGGGAACACGCGTCCCTCCCTTGCGGGAACGAGCGCGATGGCAACGACCTCGCGGCCCACGGTGGCGTAGCGCGACATCCCGTCGCTGGTGAACGTCCACGCGCGCCCGTATGGGTCGGTCGTCTCTAAGCGCCCGCCGTCCGCCAGCGTCACCTCGTGCTCCTCCCGGACGGCCGTCCCGGCGAGCGCCGCGAGGAGTATCACCGCGCCGGCGTGCGCGAAGTGGGCGCCGAGGGGCCGGCGCCGGGGCGCCGGGACGCCCTCGGCGTCCGGGTGCAGCCCAAGGGACTGCCATCGGAGCGCCACCAGCGCGACGGAGGTGACGAGCGCAACGGCAAGGGACCAGACGAGCCATCCGCCGACACCGAATGTTGGGGCTGACCTGGTCGCGCCGCCGAGCGCAACGGCGGAACCGACGCCGGCGAGGAGGAAGGTCGCAATGACCAGTCCGACGGAAACCCTGCGTAACCATCCGTGCTGCTCCTCAGCCAAGGTCAGATGCAGCAGCGTCGAGCTCGTCAGCCACGGCCACAGCGACCTGTTCCGGACCGGGTCCCACTGCCAGGAACCAGCGCCACCCTCCGCATCATAGGCCCACCAGATGCCGAGCACGATTGCGATCGTCAGGACGACCCAGCCGATGAGCGTCCAGTTTCGGACCGTGCCGCGCCACACGACGTCCAGCCGTCCCGTGACCAGCGCGGCCACCACGAAGGCAAACGGGATCGCCGTGGCGGCGTAGCCGAGGTGGAGCACTGGCGGATGGAGCGCCATCGCCGGGTGCTGCAGGAGCGGATCGAGCCCACGCCCGTCGGTCGGGATCCACTCGAGCCGCGCAAACGGGTCGGTGGTGAGCACCGTCGCGGCGACGACGACGAGCACGATGGCGGCAGTTGTTCCGGTGACCCAGGGCATCAGCGGACCGTGGGTGGCGCGACCCTTCCACGTGGCCAGCGCCGCGCAGCCCACGAGCGCGAGGGAGGCGAAGAGCATCGAGCCCGCCCCGCCCGCCCAGAACGCCGCGAGCCGGTAGACGACGGGCAGCTCAAGGCTCGTGAACGTTGCGACGTAGCGGAGCGAGACGTCGCCGGTGGCGAGCGCGGTCCAAAGCCCGAGTGCGGCCAGCGCGATGGACACGGCGCCGAGGTAGAGGCCGCGCGCCCCGCTCGTCGCCAAATCAGCTCGCTGCAGCCAGCCGCCGGCGAATGAGAGGGCGACGGACCACGCGCACACCGGCAACGCGATCCAGAGCGACACCTCTCCAATGCGAATCACGGCATCAGTGGTTGCGATCCACGCTCACGGCGCGACCTGACGGATTACGACCGCGCCGGTCCCTCCACCCACTGCGTCGGCTCCGAGGTCTCTCCACGAGAAGGGACGCCCGCGGCTGCGGTCCCAGAGCTCCTTTCCCACGCCCGCGCCGAGCGTGATCGCCCCCGCCGTCCACGCGGCCTCGCGGTACTCGGACCCGTTGGCCCGCAACACGCTGTGGCCGACGCCCTGGATCACGGCGGAGACGACAAAGTGCTTCACCTTGTCGCGCGCCAGCCATTCGTCGCGCGCGTCCGCGCGTTCGGGCGGACCGCCGAGCGTGAACGACCCGAGGACGAAGACGAACGCGAACTTCATTCCGCTTCCCCGTCTCGCGCCCAATGCACGGCGGTGCGCACCGCACGTTGCCAGCCGCGCAATCCGGCGCGCGCGACATTCGGCGCCGACGCCGGCGCGAAGCGTTCGAAGGTCCGCGAGGCCGTGAACGCCGCCGCGTTCGGCCAGACGTCGGCGGCGATTCCTGCGAGTCCCGCCGCGCCGAGGGCGGTCGTCTCGACCAGGTCGGGTCGCTCCACCGGGACGCCGAGCACGTCGGCCTGGAACTGCATCAACCAATCGTTCTGCGCGGCGCCGCCATCCACGCGCAGCACGTCGAGCGCCGCACCGCTCGCCTCGCGCATCGCGGTGAGCACGTCGGCAGTGCCGTACGCCATCGCCTCGAGCGCCGCACGGACGACGTGCGCACCCGTCGTCCCGCGCGTGAGCCCGACGATCGTGCCCCGCGCCTCTGGTTCCCAGTGCGGCGCCCCGAGGCCGGTCAGCGCGGGCACGAAATAGACCCCCTCGTTCGACTCCAGCGCGCGCGCCATCTCCTCCGTCTCGGCGGCGCTGGCCACCAGGCCGAGTCCGTCGCGCAGCCACTGCACCGCCGCCCCGGCAATGAAGATGCTCGCCTCGAGCGCATAGACACTCTGCCCGGTTGCATCGCTGGCCAGCGTCGTCAGGATTCCCTTCCCGCCTGCCGGCCGCTCCGTTCCCGTGTTGAGCAGCAGGAAGGCGCCGGTGCCGTAGGTGTTCTTGCTCTGCCCGCTCTCCCAGCACCCCTGTCCGAAGAGCGCGGCCTGCTGGTCGCCCGCCACGCCGCGGATCGGGATGGCCACCCCAAGGTGCTCCTTCGCTGTCACGCCGAAGTCGCCCGACGAGGCGCGCACCTCCGGCAACAGCTCCATCGGAAC
This sequence comes from Gemmatimonadaceae bacterium, assembly GCA_040901985.1. GTDB lineage: Bacteria > Gemmatimonadota > Gemmatimonadetes > Gemmatimonadales > Gemmatimonadaceae > Pseudogemmatithrix. The sequence goes on along the minus strand of JBBDYC010000004.1, from coordinate 104,966 downwards.
GCCGAAGAGCGCGCAGAGCCGCTCGCTCCACCGCCGCTCGTTGATGTCAAAGAGCATTGTCCGCGACGCGTTCGTCGGGTCGGTCGCGTGGACGGCACCATTCGTGAGCTTCCAGATCAGCCAGCTGTCAATCGTGCCGGCGGCGAACTTTCCGGCACCTCCGCGCAGCTCGGCGGCGTGATGCTTGAGCAGCCATTCCAGCTTGGTCGCAGTGAAATAAGGGTCGATGACCAACCCGGTCGTCGCGCGGATCGCCGCGTCCTCGCCGGCATCGCGCAGCGCCTCACAGCGCGCCGTCGTCCGCCGGTCCTGCCAGACGATTGCCTTGCTCAGCGGCCTCCCGGTCGCGCGATCCCAGAGCAACACCGTCTCGCGCTGGTTCGTGATGCCGATCGCATCGGGCACGACCTTGGCCTCGGCGAGCGCGTCTCGCGTCGCCTCGATCGTCCGGACAAAGATCTCGTCGGCGTCGTGTTCCACCCATCCCGGCTGGGGAAAGTGCTGTGCGATCTCGCGATAGCCGCGGCCCACGACCCGCCCGTCGGCGGCGAGGATGAGCGCCGTGGTACCGGTGGTGCCTTCGTCGAGGGCGAGGACGTGACGCATAGCCGGAAACTACGAAGCGGGCTCGGCGGCGTCGAGCGCGCGCCACGCCGCGGTCGATCCCGACGCCGGCAAGGCGCTAGATTGCAGGCGCCACGCCAACCGCCGAGCCCCGATGACCGCCCCATTCGAGTTCCTCCTCCTCGAGATCTCCGACCGCGTCGCGACGGTCACGATCAACCGGCCCGACAAGCTCAACGCGCTCAATGCGAGGGTGATCGGCGAACTCGATCGGATGTTCAGCGAGCTGGCCGGGCGCGAGCAGGTGGGCGCGATCATCCTCACCGGCGCCGGCCGGGCCTTCGTGGCCGGCGCCGACATTGCCGAGGTCTCGGCAGCCGCCGAGACGCCGGCGGGCCTCGAGGCGACCGCGATGTTCGGCCAGGAGGTCTTCACACGCATCGAGCGTTCGCCGAAGCCGGTCATCGCGGCGGTCAACGGCTTCGCGCTCGGCGGCGGCTGTGAACTCGCACTGGCCTGCCACCTCAGGATCGCCAGCTCGACCGCCAAATTCGGGCTCCCGGAGGTGAAGCTCGGCCTGATTCCCGGCTATGGCGGCACGCAGCGCCTGCCACGGCTCGTCGGGCTCGGGCGGGCGATGCAGATGATCCTCACCGGGGCGATGGTGGACGCCGACGCGGCGCTGGCGATGGGACTGGCGAACGCGGTCTATCCCGCGGAGGTGCTGCTCGACGTGACGCGCAGCCTGGCCAAGGAGATGACGCAGAACGGCCCGCTCGCCCTCGCGGCGGCGATTGCGACGATGACCGGCGGCGCCGACCTCGCCCTCACGGACGCGCTCGCGCTCGAGGCAAGGCACTTTGGGGCGGTCGGGCGCTCCGCCGACATGCGCGAGGGGACGACCGCCTTCCTCGAGAAGCGCGCACCGACGTTTCGCGGAGCCTGACGTGGCGCACGCGGCCGTGGCGCCGGGCGCGCGGGCGGCGGTGGCGGCGCGCCTCGACGCGCTCACTGTCCGGGATTTCCGCAACCTCCGACAGGCCGACCTCGCGCTCCCGGCCGAGGGGATCGCGATCGTCGGCGACAATGGCCAGGGCAAGACCAACCTTGCCGAGGCCATTGCGTACCTGCGATTGCTGCGGTCCATCCGGGGTGCGCGGGACCGCGACCTCATCCGGTTCGACGCGCCGGCGTTCCACGTCGCGGCGTCGCTTGGCGGAGTGCCGGCGCACCGTGTGAGCGCGGCGGTGGACCGCGCCGGCCGAAAGAAGGTCACGCTCGACGGCGCCGAGCCGGAACGGCTCACCGACGCGCTCGATGCGCTGCCCTCGGTGTCGTTCTCGCCGCGCGACGTCGAGTTGATCGCCGGCGCGCCGTCCGAGCGGCGCCGGTACCTCGACATCACGCTCGCGCTGACGTCGGCGCCGTACCTGCACGCGTTGCGGCGCTACCGCGCGGCGCTCGCGCGGCGCAATGCGGCGCTCCGCGCGGCGCAGCGGCGTGCCGGCGGCGCGCGCACCGACCTCGCCGCCGTGGCCGCGTGGGAGCCGGCGCTCGCCGAGCACGGCGCAGCGCTCGTCGAAGGACGTCGTACGTGGGTCGGGGAGCACCGGGCGGCGTTCGCCGAGCGCTCAGCGGCGATCGGCGAACCGGCCGCCGCCGAGCTGCGCTACATCGGAAGCGCGGTCGAGGACGCCGACCCGCGGGCCGCGCTCGCCGCGCAGTTCGAGCGCCAGCGCGAGCTCGACCTGCGCCGCGGGTTGACGCAGGCCGGCCCGCACCGCGACGACCTCGTCCTGCTCCTCGACGGCCACGACCTCCGCCTGGTCGGGTCGGCGGGGCAGCAGCGCACGGCGGCAATCGTGCTGCGGATGCTCGAGGCGGCGACCCATCGCGAGGCGACCGGGATCATCCCGCTCCTGCTGCTCGACGATCCGTTCGCCGAGCTCGACCGCCGGCGCACCCAACGGATTCTCGCGCTCCTCGAGGCCGAGGGCGTGGGCCAGTGCGTGCTCGGCGTGCCCCGCGCGGACGAGATCCCGGCGCAGTTCACGCGGCTCGAGCGCTGGACCGTGCGGGACGGAGTGTTCTCGCCGTGAGCCGCGAGCGTCGCTCGGGCGCCGACCGTCCGCGACCGATCGCCCCCGCGCTCGCCGAGCTCCTCACCGAGCGCGGCCTCGATGACGATGTGGCGCGCGCCTGGGTGATCGAGGCCTGGCCGGCGATCGTCGGCCCGCAGATCGCCGGCGTGACGCTGCCGCGGTTGGTGAGCGAGGACGGGACGCTCGTCGTCGGCGTGAAGACGCACGGCTGGATGGCCGAACTCTCGCTGATGGAGCGCTCGCTCGTCGCCAAGGTCAACGCCGGCGCGACGCACGCGCCGGTACGCCGGATTCGCTGGGAACTGCTGCGCTGACCGCGCGTGGACGACGCGCGCACGGCCCGCAAAATCGTTGCTTTCCCTCTGAAATCGGGCTATCTTTGGGTGTCGTGATTGCGACGCGAAACTGGGTGTGAGCCGCGCATCCCCCTGCCCCTCCAGCCAACTTATGGCCAAGACGAACGACGCAGCCGAATCGCATTACGACTCCGCCGGCATCCAGGTCCTCAAGGGACTCGACGCGGTCCGCAAGCGCCCCGGGATGTACATCGGCTCCACCTCGCACCGCGGCCTGCATCACCTGGTATACGAGGTCGTGGACAACTCGATTGACGAGGCGCTCGCCGGCTACTGCGACTCGGTCCGCGTGACGATCCACGCCGACAACGCGATCACCGTCGAGGACAACGGCCGCGGCATCCCAGTGGACCCGCACCCGACCGAGAAGATCCCCGGCGTCGAGCTCGCGCTGACGGTGCTGCACGCCGGCGGCAAGTTCGACAAGAACACGTACAAGGTGTCGGGCGGCCTGCACGGCGTCGGCGTCTCGGTCGTGAACGCGCTGTCGGAAGTGCTGAAGGTGTGGGTCAAGCGCGACGGGAAGGAGCATTACATGGACTTCGTCCGTGGCGCGACCACGACCCAGCTGAAGGTCCTTGGCCAGGTCAAGGCGAAGGAGTCGGGGACGACGATCTACTTCAAGCCCGACCCGCAGATCTTCACCGAGCTCGAGTACGACTACGCGACGCTGGCATCGCGGCTCCGCGAGCTGTCATTCCTGAACAAGGGCGTGACCATCGTTCTCGCGGACGAGCGCGGCGAGGCGCCGAAGGAGGAGACGTTCCAGGCGAAGGGCGGCCTCCGCGAGTTTGTCGGCTTTCTCAACGCCAAGCAGCGCCCGCTCCACCCCGAGATCCTCTACTTCGAAGGGGAGAAGGACGACGTCGGGATCGAGATCGCGATGCAGTTCAATGACGGCTACAACGAGAACGTCTTCTCGTTCGTCAACAACATCAACACGCACGAGGGTGGCACGCACCTCACGGGCCTCAAGTCGGCGCTGACGAGCGTGATCAACAAGCACCTCGACAAGTCGTCGTTCGCCAGGAAGGACAAGGACATCAAGCTCTCCGGCGACGACGTGCGCGAGGGGCTGACGTGCGTGCTCTCGGTGAAGGTGCGCGAGCCCCAGTTCGAGGGCCAGACCAAGACCAAGCTCGGCAACTCGGAGGTCGAGAGCGCGGTCAAGACGACGATCAACGAGTGGCTCGCCTCGTACCTCGAGGAGCATCCCCGCGTCGCCAGCATCGTGCTCGAGAAGGCGCTCTCGGCGGCGCGGGCGCGCGAGGCGGCGCGCAAGGCGCGCGACCTCACGCGCAAGAAGTCGGCGCTCGACGTCGGCAACCTCCCCGGCAAGCTCGCCGACTGCTCCCTCTCCGACCCCGCGCTCTGCGAGATCTACCTCGTCGAGGGCGACTCGGCCGGCGGCTCGGCCAAGCAGGGGCGCGACCGGATGTTCCAGGCCATCCTGCCGTTGCGCGGCAAGATCCTCAACGTCGAGAAGGCGCGGATCGACAAGATCCTCAACAACGAGGAGATCCGGACGATCATCACCGCGATCGGCGCCGGGATCAAGGAAGAGTTCACGCTCGAGAACGTCCGCTACCACAAAATCATCATCATGACCGACGCCGACGTGGACGGCGCGCACATCCGGACGTTGCTCCTCACCTTCTTCTTCCGCCAGATGCCCGAGCTGATTGACGCCGGGATGGTCTACATCGCGCAGCCGCCGCTCTTCCGCGTGGCGAAGGGGAAGGAGGAGTATTACGCCTACGACATCGCCGAGCGCGACGCCATCGCGATGCGGATGGGGAATGGCGACGGCAAGTCCAACATCGTGCTCCAGCGCTACAAGGGCCTCGGCGAGATGAACCCCGACCAGCTCTGGAAGACGACGATGGACCCCGAGACGCGCACGATCCTCAAGGTGACGCAGGACGACGCGTTCCAGGCGAACGAGGTCTTCCAGACGTTGATGGGCGACGACGTCGAGCCGCGGCGGGTGTTCATCGAGGCCAACGCCAAGTTCGCGTCGAACCTGGACATCTGAGCGTCACCCGCGGATCGAATCCGGTCCGCGGCGCAGCTGGATCCCGAACCAGACGTGGGCGGCGGCCATCAGCGCCACCACCAGGAAGCTCGCCGCCGTGAGCGCAACGAACGACGTCGCGTCGAACCCCCCGGTCGACACCGGGCGCATCGCGAACAGGAATCCCAGCCAGGCGGCGAACGACCCGCCGGCGACTCCCAGCGCCCCAAGGGCGGCCAGCTTCTCGATGTTGTTCAGCATTCCCTAACTTGCACCGCGACCGGCCAATTCTTCCACCCCCCCGGCCGTCACCCGGTGGGAGATGAGCGGCCGCGGCGCCGGCGCCGTCTCGCCGATCACGATCGCGCGCTTCAGCGCGTCCTCGGCGGCGGCGCGAGTTTCCGCGTCGCGCGCGTGGATCGTCGCCACGTGCTGTCCTCGCTCGACACGCTGCCCGGGGCGTACCTTCAGCACGATCCCGACCGCCGGATCTATCTGGTCGTCCACTTTCGTGCGCCCGCCGCCGAGCGTGGTGATGGCCCGGCCGATCACCCGCGGCTCCACCCGCTCGACGATCCCCGACCGCGCGGCATCCACCCGCTCCCGGATCGGCGCACGCGGCAGGATCGCCACCGGATTGTCCACCACGCCCGGATGCCCACCCTGCGCCTGGACGATCGCCTTGAACTTCGCCAACGCCGCGCCGCTGTTGAGCGCGTGCTCGGCCTGCTCACGTCCCGCCGCGCGGTCCGTGGCCACGTGCGCGACGAGCAGCATCTCCGTCGCCAGCGCCAACGTGAGCTCGCGCAGGTCGCTCGGCCCCTCGCCGCGCAGGACGTGCACCGATTCCTCGACCTCGAGCGCGTTCCCGCACGCCTCGCCGAGCGGCGCGTCCATATCGGTGAGCAGCGCGACCGTCGGGCAGTCGTGGCGCGCACCGAGCGCGATCATCGTCCTGGCCAGCCGGATCGCGTCGTCGAGCCTCGGCATGAAGGCGCCGGCGCCCGTCTTCACGTCGAGCACGAGGCCGGTCAGTCCCTCGGCGAGCTTCTTGCTCATGATGCTTGCGGCGATGAGCGGGATCGCCTCGACGGTGCCGGTCGCGTCGCGCAACGCGTAGAATTTGCGGTCCGCCGGCGCGATCTCGCGCGACTGGCCGATCAGTGCGACCCCCAGCCGCTCCACCTGCGCCGAGGTCTCGGCGAGCGTGAGCTGCGTCCGGAAGCCGGGGATGCTCTCGAGCTTGTCGAGCGTGCCGCCGGTATGGCCGAGCCCCCGCCCCGACATCATCGGCACCGCCACGCCGCACGACGCCACCAGTGGCGCAAGGATGAGGGACACCTTGTCCCCGACGCCGCCGGTCGAGTGCTTGTCCACCTTGGGCAGGGTGACGCGCGAGAGGTCGAGCGCACTCCCGCTCTCCAGCATGGCGGTCGTCAGCCCCTCGATTTCCTCGTCATCCATCCCGCGGAAGACGACCGCCATCGCGAGGGCGGCGATCTGGTAGTCCGGCACGTCGCCGGCGGCGTAGCCGGTCATCAGCCGGCGCCACTCGGCGGCGGTCAGGCGGCCGCCCTCGCGTTTTCGCTCGATCAGTTCGACGACCGTCATTGACCCGCCCCGGGCACGCTGGCAACGTTAGAGGGAGTTCGCGCCACGCCGTAATAAACCCCCCGCCCGACCGGGAGTCCAATATGATGATCTCCAAGCCGATGAACGCCGCGCTCAACGAGCAGGTGGGCAATGAATTCGCGGCCTCGCACCAGTACGTCGCCATCGCCGGCTACTTCGACGGCGAAGGGCTCCCCGCGCTCGCTGCCCACTTCTTCAAGCAGTCGGCCGAGGAGCGCGACCACGCGATGCGCTTCGTGAAGTACATCCTCGACGCGGGCGGCACGCTCAAGATCCCGCAGATCCCGGCACCGCGGGCAACGTTCAAGGGTGCCGCCGACGCGGTCAAGCTCGCCCTCGACTCCGAGCTCCGCGTCACCAAGCAGATCAACGAGATCGTGGACCTCGCGATCAAGGAGAAGGACCATCTCTCCAAGAACGCGCTCGAGTGGTTCGTCAACGAGCAGCGCGAGGAGGTCTCGTCCATGGACACGCTGCTGCGGATGGTGAAGCGCGCCGGCGAGCCAGGCCTCTTTTTCGTCGAGAACTTCCTGCTCCAGGGCGGAATGGCCGAGGCCCAGGGCGTCGAGGGCGCGGGCGCCTGACCCAGGGGCGCGCGTTGGACCCGGCGGCGCGCGCCGCCGACTTGCGCGGCCGGATCGAGCGCGCCGCGCACGAATACTACGTCCTCGACCGGCCCTCGCTCAGCGATGCCGAGTACGACGCGCTCTTTCGTGAGCTGCAGGCGCTTGAGCGCGAACATCCGGAGGTTGCTGACGCCGATTCGCCCACCGCGCGCGTCGGCGCCGACGTCGCCGCCAGTCACCTTGCCAAGCACACGCACCTCGTGCCGATGGCGTCGCTCGACAACGCCTTCGACGAGGCGGAGCTCGTCGAGTGGGACCTTCGCGCGCGCAAGCTGGTCGGCGACGCCGTGGACCGCGACGGCTACTGCTGCGAGCTGAAGATTGACGGCGCGGCCGTCTCGCTCACCTACCGCGCCGGCGCCCTCGTCACCGGCGCGACGCGCGGCAACGGCGCCGTCGGCGAGGACGTCACCGCCAACCTGCGCACGATCGCCGACATCCCGGGCCGCCTCGTCGGTGCCGGCTGGCCGGCGCTGATCGAGATCCGCGGCGAGGTCTATATGACGTACGAGGGCTTCGAGCGGATGAACGCCGAGCGCGTGGCGGCGGGCGAACCGGTCTTCGTGAACCCCCGCAACTCGGCCGCCGGCGCGCTCCGTCAGAAGGACCCGCGTGAGTCGGCCCGCAAGCCGCTCCGGTTCTTCGGGTACGCCTTTGCCGTGCCGGGCAACGACGTCCTGCCGTTCGCCACGCAGTGGGAACTCCTCGAGTCGCTCGCCGCGTGGGGGGTCCCGGTGGCGCCGCACCGCCAACGGTGCCCGTCGCTCGACGCGGTGAATGCCTGGGCGCGCGAACTCGAGGCCACCGTCCGCCCCGAGCTCCCGTTCGCCATTGACGGCGGCGTGGTGAAGATCAACCGGCTTGCGCTGCAGACCGAACTCGGCGTCATCGGCGGGCGCGTGCCGCGCTGGGCCGTCGCCCGGAAATTCGCGCCCGACCTCGCCGAGACGAAGTTGCTCGACATCGAGGTCCAGGTCGGGCGGACCGGGGCGCTGACGCCGCGCGCCGTGCTCGCCCCCGTCGAGGTCGGCGGCGCGACGATCACCTATGCCACCCTCCACAACTTCGAGCTGGTCGCCGAGAAGGACCTCCGCATCGGCGACGTCGTGCAGGTGAAGCGCGCCGGCGAGGTGATCCCGCAAGTACTCGGCCCGGTGCCCGAGCGGCGCACCGGCGCCGAGCGGATCGTCACTGCGCCGACGCATTGTCCCGTCTGCGGCACCAAGGCGCTGCGCGACGAGGACGAGGTCGCGACCTACTGCCCCAACCTGGCGTGCAGGGGCCGCCGCCTCGAGGCGCTCGCGCACTTCGTCTCGCGCGCCGGGATGGACATTCGCGGGCTGAGCTACCAGCGCCTGGAACAGTTGATCGCCGCCAGTCTGGTGAACGACGCCGCCGACATCTACTCGATCCAGGCAGACCAGCTCGTCCCGCGAAAGACCGCCAAGGGCGAGGAGCCGACCGGAGGCGTCCCCGGATTCCAGGCCAAGAGCGCCGAGGCACTCGTCGAGGCCATCGCCGCGTCGAGGTCGCAGCCGCTTTCGCGCCTGCTCAACGCGCTCGGCATCCGGCACGTCGGCGCCGAGTCGGCCAAGCTCCTCGCGCGCGCCTTCGGCTCGATGGACGCGCTGGCGGCGGCTTCGGTGGGCGACCTCGAGGCGCTCCACGGAGTCGGCCGCACGATGGCCGAGGCCGTGCGCGCCTGGTTCGACGACACCGGTGTGCGCGCGCTGCTCAGGCGACTCGCCGCCGCCGGCGTGCGGATGGACGAGCCCCGAGCCGCCCCAGCCGACGGTGCCCTCAAGGGGCTCAAGGTTGTCCTCACCGGAACGCTCCCCACGCTCTCCCGGCCCGCCGCGACCGAGTTGGTGGAGAATGCCGGCGGCAAGGTGACGAGTTCCGTATCCAAGGCCACGGACCTTGTGGTCGCCGGCGCCGAGGCCGGCAGCAAGCTCGAGAAGGCGCAGCAACTCGGCATCACGGTGATTGACGAAGCGGAACTCTTGCGAATGCTCGGGCAGTGAACGTTCTTTGACCCAACGATGACCCCGTTCTCCCTCGGCGCCTCGGCGCTCTCCGCGGTCCCGCGCGCCTCGCTCACCACCTTGCGCGCCTCGCTCGTGCGCGACCTCGGCAACGCCTACGCCACGGTGTTGCAGGAAGCCGGCACCGCGGGCGGCGGCGCGGTCTTCGCCGCCTTGCAGGCGTGGTGCGGGGCGAACGGCCTTGGCGCCCCCGAGTCGCTGGACTATGCGGCCTTCCAGCAGGCCGCGGCTCGCTTTTTTGCCGACACCGGGTGGGGCACGGTCACGCTGGAACCGCTTGGCGACGCGGCGGTGGCGTTCGACAGTCCCGACTGGGCAGAGGCGGACCCGGCGGCGGCAATGGCCTACCCGTCGTGCTACTACACGGCGGGGATGCTTGGCGACGTCTTTGGCCGCGTGGCCAGCGGCCAGATCGGGTGCCTGGAGGTCGAGTGCCGGTCCGCCGGCGCGGCGCGCTGCCGCTTCCTGCTGGCGAGTCCCGACGTGATTGCCCACGTGTACCGGCGACTCACCGACGGCGTGGGCTACGCGGACGCGCTGAAGGAAGTCGCCTAGGCGTCAATCGCGCCGAGGCGCACGAGCGTCCGACGCATCGCGCCGTCGGCGTCCCCGCCGGGCCCCACCACGTAGACGTCGGGATCGGCGTGCCACGGCCCCACGCGCGCCGCGACGAGCGCGCGCGACGGCATCTGCACGAACCCGTGCGCGTCGAGCCACGCCGAGCACCGCCGGTCTGCCTCGGCCGAGTGAATCGCGATCACTGCCCGCGTTCCCGGCGCGAGCATTGACCCACACCCTTCTAGGAACGCGCCCTCCGCCCCCTCCACGTCCACCTTGAGGAACGTCGGCGCCGCACAGGCCCCGTCCGATACCATCGCCGCGCCGCACCGGACGCTCACCCGCTCCTCGCCTTGGCCGAGCGCGTGCATCTTTGACGTCGGACCGCCGCCGAACCGGGCCTCCCCATCGGCATCGCCGAGCGCGACGGCGTGGACGAAGGCGTTCCGACACCCATTCCAGAGGAGATGCCGGCGCAGGATGCGTCCGTTTGCCGTCGACGGCTCGAAGGCGTGCACCGCCCCCGACGGACCGACGCACCGGCACGCCAGCAGCGTCACGTACCCGTGGTGCGCGCCCACGTCCCAGACGGTGTCGCCATCCCGGAGCAGCGCCCGGAGGACCATCATCTGCTCGGCGGCGCGACAGCCGGACGCGTAGCCGCTCCCTGCGCTGGCCAACCCCCACCACCGTCCCGCATTCACGCCCGAGACGACGGGAACCGGAATCCGCTCGGTAAGCGGATCGGTCAGGCGACGGACCCAGCCCGGAAGCCTCACGGCTCGAGAGGCAGGCCGCGGTACTTCGGATTGGCGTGCAGTTCCCCGTCAATGATCTGCTCACGATCCCACGGCAGCACGATTGTCGCCTCGGTCTCGAGCGCGTGGAAGTCCGGCTGGTACGGCCCGGTTCGGAAGCCCACGGCGGTCCGCACCTCGCTGGCGCCGGCATTGATGATTGCCGCCACCGCCAGACGCATCGTGTCGCCGGCATTGCAGGTCTCGTCCACGACCAGCACCCGCCGCCCGTGCACCTCCGTCGGCGCGGCGGACATGACCACCGGCGTGTCGCGCACCGTTTCGGCACGGTAGCGGCGGCTGACGATGATCGAATGGAAGGGACGGTCGAGCATCGCCGCAACGACCGCGCCGGGCACGACGCCGGCCGTGGCGACGCCGATGACGATCTCGGGGTCGAAGTGTCGCGAAACCTTGAGGGCGAGCGCCCGGGACAGCTCCCCGAAGAGGGGCCACTCGACGACCAGGGTCTCCCTCACGGCGGAAGGGACGGGGCGGCGCACCGGCATCGGGACTCCTGAGCAGAGGTACCGTCGGAAGCTAACGCCCGGCAACAGCGCGGCGCATCCGTGGTTGCTGGCCCTTTCACCCATCAATAGCTTGTGCCAGACACCCGCCCAGCCCGAGCCTATGTCATTCTGGGACCGCCTCTTCGGCGGCCGTTCCGAGTCAGCGCAGCACCAGCAGCGCCTCGACTACATGAACGAGGCGCTGGTGCTGGAGCGTCAGGGCGATTTCGACGCGGCGGTGACGTCGTACCGGCTGGCCCTGCGGGAGCGGCCCGACGACCTCAAGGTGCTGCAAAACCTCGCGATCGCGCTCTCCCGGATCGGGCGGGTCGAAGAGGCGGTCCGGGCCTACCGCAAGGCGCTGGAGATCGAGCCGACGCTCGCCGGCGCCCATTATGGGATTGCCTTCCTGTTGATCAAGCGCGGCGACCCCGCCTTTGCGATGAAGCACCTGCGCGCCTTCCTCGCGCATCCGCCCGACGGCCCCGACGCGGAGCGCTGGATCGCGCACGCACAGGCCACCCTCGACCAACTGCGCGCGAACGACAGCACGCTTCCTTCACCCGGCAGCTGACGTGGGCATCATCCTCGCGATCGTGAGTCAGAAAGGCGGCGTGGGCAAGACGGCCACCGCGGTGAACCTTGCCGCTGCCTTTGCCCGGCGTGGCCGACGGACGCTGCTGGTGGACGTGGACCCGCAGGGATCGGTGCGCTTCGGCGCCGGCCTCCGGCCCGGCCATCCGACCTACGGATTCGCCGACTATCTCGCCGGCGAACGGTCGCTCCGCGAGGTCCTCCTCCCGACCACGTTGCCCTGGCTCCGCGTGATGCTCGCCGGCAGCGTGACCGACGCGGTGGATCACACCGCGTACCAGGAGCAGATCGCGTCGTCCGACCTGTTGCCGCGGATGCTGGCGGCGGCGAGCGAGCGCTGCGACATCGTGGTGGTGGATACGCCGCCCGGCCTTGGGCCCGCCACGCGGCGCACACTCGCCTCGGCGGACCGCGTGCTGATCCCGCTGCAGGCGGAGCCGCTCGCCCTGCAGACCACCCCGCAGATCCTCCGCGGGGTACAGGACATCGTGGCCACGCACCCGCGCCTCGTGTTCGATGGCATCCTCCTCACGATGTACGAGGCGGGGAACGCCGCGTGCGAGACGACGGTCCGCTACATCCGCGAGAAGGTGCCGGCGCACCTGATGCTCGACATCGTGGTCCCGCGGACGGCGGCGATCGCCGAGGCGTTCGCCGCCGGCCAGCCGGCGGTGGTGCGCTCACCCGCCGACGCGGCGTCGCAGGCCTACGTGAACCTGGCCACCAAGCTCGCGGAACGCGCCGGTCTATGACCGTCCCGGTCAGACGACTGGCGGCGCCGCTGGCGCTCGCGGCGGCGGCGGCATTTGCGTGCTCCGAGGTGGCGGGGCCAGGGGTCGTCGCGGCGCTCGACTTTCACGGGATCGCGTTCCCCGCGGTCGTGAGCGGCGACACGCTGCGCAACGCCGCCGGCGTCGCGACCCCGCTCACGGCGATCGCCTACAACGGCAGCGGCGACGTAATCGCCGGCGCGACGATCGAGTACCTCACGCTCGACACCGGTGTGACAGTCAGCCCCGACGGATACGTCATCGCCACGCGCCGCGACGGCCCGGTGCGCCTGATTGCCACGATTGCCGGGCTCCAGTCGCCAATCCGCACGATTGACGTCACGCGGGAGCCCGACTCGTTGATCGCACCGGCCTCGACGACCCTGAACTACACCTACGCACTGCCAGACGCCGCGGGAAACGTCTCCCCCAACCTGCAGCCGATCCTCCGCAGCGACGACACCACCGACGGCGTCAGCGCCAACGTCAAGGGATGGCTGGTACGCTGGCGGATCGTCCACGCCGGTGATACCCTGGCCCCGACTGACACGACCCTCGTCGCACTCTGGCCCCCGAGCGGCGCGCGGCATATGCTCCTCGACACGACGAAGGCCGACGGCGCATCAACCCGGCGCCTGCGCATCTACGCCAACGTCCTTCCGACCCCGACCGACAGCTTCATCGTCGTGGCGGAGGTGCGGTCGCGCGGCGCGCTGGTGCCGGGTAGTCCGGTGCGGTTCGTGGTGCACGTCACCCCGCCCTGACGCGAGTCCCGCTCCCCGCATCATTCATCCCTCGCCCGAGCTACGATCGATGACCGCAACCGGTGGACCACGACCCGAGCCGAGCACACTGAACCGGCTCTTCTTCGAGGCGGTGGAGCGCCACGACCAGCCGCACGCCTACCAGTACAAGCTCGGCGGGACGTATGTGCCGATATCGCACCGCGCGGTCCTGCAGCGCGTCCGACGGATCTCCCTCGCCCTCTCCGCGCTCGGCGTCCAGCGCGGCGACCGGATCGGGATCATGTCGGAGAACCGTCCCGAGTGGGCGCTCGCCGACTGGGCCTGCCTCGGCGGCGGGATGACCGACGTCCCGATCTACCCGACGCTGCCGGCCGAGCAGATCGTCCACCCGCTCAATGACTCGGGCGCCGTGATGCTGTTCGTCTCGACCGCCGACCAGGCGGCGAAAGCGGCTTCCGTGCGCGCCGAGCTCAAGACGGTGCGCAAGATCATCAGCTTCACCGACCCGGCCCCGCCGGGCGTGGATATGACATTCCACGAGCTGGAGACGAGTGGCGCGGCACTCGACAGCGAGGCCAAGGCGGCCGAGTGGAAGGCCGCCGCGATGACCGTGAAGCCCGACGACCTGGCGACGCTGATCTACACCTCGGGCACGACCGGCCTGCCGAAGGGCGTGATGCTCACGCACGACAACATCTCGTCGAACGTCCTCGCGGCGCGACAGAAGGTGCCAGTGAACGCCGGCGAGGTGGCGCTGAGCTTCCTCCCGCTCTCGCACATCTTCGAGCGGATGGGTGACTACCTCTTCTTCGCGTGCGGCGTCAGCATCGCCTACGCCGAGAGCATTGACACCGTGCCGTTCAATCTCTCGGAGGTCCGGCCACATTTCGCGATGTCCGTGCCGCGGCTCTTCGAGAAGATGTATGCGCGGGTGCTGGAGAACGCGATGTCGGGCGGCGCGGTGAAGGCGCGGATCTTCCGGTGGGCGGCCGCGGTTGCCGACCGGTGGGCCGACGAGAAGCTTGGCGGCCGTGAACCGGGCGGCTTCCTCGCCTGGCAGTATGCGCTCGCGCAGAAGCTCGTATTCTCCAAGCTGAAGGAGCGCACCGGCGGCCGGCTTCGGTACTTCGTCTCCGGCGGAGCGCCGCTCGCGCCGTCCATCAACAAGTTCTTCTACGCCGCCGGCCTCACGATCCTCGAGGGGTACGGCCTCACCGAGACGTCGCCGGTGATCGCGGTGAACAGCGACGACGCGTTCCGCATCGGGTCCGTGGGCAAGCCGGTGGCCGGCGTCGAGGTGATGATCGCCCCCGACGGCGAGATCCTCACCCGGGGCCCCCACGTGATGAAGGGCTACTACAACCGCCCCGACGCGACTGCCGAGGTCATTGACGCCGACGGGTGGTTCCACACCGGCGACATCGGCGTGCTCGAGGACGGCTTTCTCCGCATCACCGACCGCAAGAAGGACATCATCGTCACCGCCGGCGGCAAGAACATCGCGCCGCAGCCAATCGAGAACCGCATCAAGCTCAACAAGTACGTCTCGCAGGCGGTGATGATCGGCGACAAGCGCAAGTTTCCGATCGTCCTGATCGTCCCCAACTGGGACAACCTCGAGAAGTGGGCGGGGATCAAGAACATCATCTGGACCGAACGCCGGCAGCTGCTGGAGATGCCGACGATCCGGGCGAAGATGGAGAAGGAGGTCCTCGGGTCGCTCACCGGACTGGCGTCCTTCGAGATGCCGAAGAAGGTCGGGCTGCTCGAGCACGACTTCTCGATCGAGCGCGGGGAGCTGACGCCGAAGCTGAGCGTCAAGCGGAGGGTGGTGGACCAGTCGTACAAGGCGTTGATCGATTCACTGTACGGCGGCGACTGATCACGGCGCGCTGACGGCGGCGCCGCCGGCGCCGATGGTGGATCAGGCGCGACGCAGCGGCACGACGCCGCTCGCGCCGGCGTCCCGCTCGCCGACCCACTCCCGCCCGTCGCGCGCCAGCTCGCTGACGCCCGGCGGACGTTCCAGCGGCAGCGCGCCGACAACGCGGCCGGCGGCGCTGACGGTCCGGACGGCCTCGCGCACCGTCGAGGCGTCCACTCCGGCGTCGAGCGCCGCGGCGCGGAACGTGCCGTCGGTAAACGGGACGCTCCCCACGGGCGCGTGGACCGCGCTCACGCCCGCGGCGCGCGTCGGCGGCGGCGCGCCGAGGCACATCACCGCCACGTTGACCGCTTCCGCCAGCGCCGCCGCCAGCGCGATGTAGCGTCCCGTGAGCAACACCGCGCCGCCAGGCTCGGCGAGGCCGAGCAGCGCGATGAGCCGATCCCCTGCGGCAGCGTCGTCCATCGCCCGGTGAGGTGCCCCGTTGCGCGGCGCGTCAGGGAAGACGACGTCCCCGTCCTGCACGCGGGCCTCGAGGCGACAGACCGGACACCCGACGGATGCCTCGACGAGTTCACGGTCGGCCAGGCGCGTGGCGACCACAACGAGCGCGGTCGCCGTGTGGGCCGCCGGACAGCGCAGCCGTTCCGCGAGTTCGAGCCGCATTCTAGTGCTCCCCACGCCGTGGCATCGGTGTAAGTTAGATGGTCCTGTGCGAGCGCACGATGCGCGCGCCGCGAATCCCGACCGCACGCCCATGCTCGACTTCGTGAAGTCGGAGCCCAACACGCTCGGCGTGGAGGTGGAGCTCCAGATCGTTGATCGGCAGACGCTCGAACTGTCGCCCAAGGCGCCGCAACTCCTCAGTCGCTGGAGCGGGCCGCCGACGGTGCAGCCCGAGATCTTCCAGTCGATGCTGGAGGTCAGCACCGGCATCTGCGCCAACGCCGCGGCCGCCGAGGCCGACCTGCGCGCAACGTGCAGCCGGCTGATGCCGCTCGCCCGCGAACAGGGCGTGCGCTTCATCGCCACCGGCACCCACCCGACCGCGACCTATCAGGAGCGCAAGCTCTATCCGGCCGACCGATACCACGGGCTGATCGCCCGCAACCAGTGGATTGCCCGACGCCTCCTGATCTTCGGGCTGCACGTCCACGTCGGGATGCCGGACCCCGAGACGTGCATCGCCGTGCAGAACGACCTGCTCTACGACCTCGGCCTCTTGCTCGCGGTCTCCACCAGTTCACCGTTCTGGCAGGGGCACGCGACGGGCCTCGCCTCCTCGCGGATCACCGTCTTCGAGGCGCTGCCGACGGGCGGGATGCCGGCGCTGGTGCACGACTGGACCGAGTTCTGCGAGCTCGTGGCGACGTTGCAGCACGCCAACGCGATCACGTCCCTCAAGGACCTCTGGTGGGACATTCGCCCGAGTCCGCGCTACGGCACGCTCGAGATCCGCGTCTGCGACGGGCTGGCGACGATTCGCGAGACGGCGATGGTCGTCGCGCTCGTGCAGGCGCTGGCGCGCCGCTCGGCGGCGCGCGTGGCCGTCGGCGTCGCGCGCCCCTTCCCGCCGGCCTGGCGCGTCCGCGAGAACAAGTGGCGGGCCTCGCGGCACGGGATGGACGCCGACTACATCACCGGCAACGACGGCAGCACGATGCCGATCCGCCCGTACCTCGCGCGGACGCTCGACGACCTGATCGAGAACGGATTCGCCGCCGCCGGGTCGTCGTACATCGCCGAGTTGCGACGGATTGCCGACGGCGCACCGACGAGCGCGGAGCGGCAGCGCGCGCTGTTCGAGAGCACAGGGAGCCTCGACGAGGTGACGCGCGCCCTCGCCGACGAGTTCGAGGACGATCTGCTGGCCGGGGTGGCGGCGGAGCGGCGGAAGGAGCCCCGCCCGCCCGACACGCCAAAGGCCCCCGAGGCCGTCAAGGCGCCGGACGCGCCCGACCAGCCCAAACGCTAGCTGCGCGAGAGACGCAGCTCGTCCACATCCACGTGCGGCGGACGCGTCACCGCCCAGAGCACGGCATCGGCCACATCCTCGGCCCGTAGCATGTCACTCCGCGACGGCAGGTGCCCTGAGCCGTCGGGGTCGTAGGGATCCCAGATTGGCGTATCGGTGGCCGCCGGCGAGATGATCGTCGCGCGCACGCCACTGCCTCGGGTCTCGGCGCGCAACACCTCGTGCGCCGCCCGCAGCGCGTGCTTGGTGGCCGCGTAGACCGAGTTGTCGGGAAAGGCCTGTCGGTCGGCAATCGAGCCGATCATCACGACGTGCCCGGACCGCCGTGCACGCATCGCCGGCAGGAAGGCACGGGTCAGGCGGAGCGGAGCGGCGACATTCAATGCCAGCGCACGCTCGAGGTCGGCGTCCGTGGTGTTCTCGAACCGCGTCATCGGGAATGTCCCTGCGGCGTGCACGAGGATGTCCGGATCGGCGCCGAGAATCTCCCGCGCAGCGATGGCGACGGTCGGCGTCGCATCGGGCTGGGCGAGGTCGGCGGGGAGCGGCGCGGCACCATTCGGCAACTCGGCGGCGAGCGCCGAGAGCTCGCCCGCCGAGCGCGCGACGAGGACCACGCGGGCGCCGGCCATCGCCAGCGCCCGCGCGACCGCCGCCCCGATTCCACGCGAGGCACCGGTCACCAGCGCCGTCCGTCCCTTCACGGACGCGCCGGGCCGTAGGCGAGCCGCAGGAACTCGTCGCGCGTCATCGGCGAGTCCTTGAACGTGCCGCGCAGCGAGGATGTAATCGTCTTCGAGTTCTGCTTCTCGACCCCTCGCATCATCATGCAGAGGTGCTCGCACTCGATCACCACGCCGACGCCTTCCGGATGCAGTACGTCGTCAATCGCCTCCGCGATCTGCTCGGTCAGCCGCTCCTGCACCTGGAGCCGACGCGCGAAGACCTCCACGATCCGCGGGAGCTTCGACAGCCCGACAATCCGCCCGTCCGGGATGTAGGCGATATGCGCCTTGCCGAAGAAGGGGAGCAGGTGATGTTCGCAGAGCGAGTAGAGCTCGATGTCGCGCACCATCACCATCGACTCGTGCTCCTCGTCGAAGACCGCATCGCCGACGACGTCGTCGACGCTCATCTCGTAGCCGCGCGTCAGCCAGGCCATCGACTTCGCCACGCGCTCCGGCGTCTTCAGCAGGCCCTGGCGCGACGGATCCTCGCCGATGAGCTCGAGCTCGCGACGCACGATGTTCTCGAACTCGAGGAGCCGATCGCCGTGGATGGACGGGTCGGCCTCGAACGCATCCGAGCCCGCGGCGGCGCGGGCCGCGCGGCGCGCCGCCTCAGCGGCCGTCGTATTCGACATAATGGTTCTCCGTTTCCCAGAGCTTGAGCCGGGTCAGCCGCGCCGGCGCGACCTTCGGCGCGAGGATCCGCCAGCACGCCACCACGAGGTTCTCCGTCGTCGGGATGACGCCCGCCATGAACGGGACGTCGAGGTTGAGATTCTTGTGGTCCACCTGCTGCACCAACTCGGTCTCGGCAATTCGCTTGAGCTCGCCGAGGTCGAACGTGTAGCCGGTCGTCGGATCGGGTGTCCCCTCGACCGTGATCTCGAGCGTGTAGTTGTGGCCGTGCCAGTTGGGGTTGTTGCACTTCCCGAACACGCGCGCGTTCTCGGCGTCGCTCCACGCGGGATTGTACACGCGGTGCGCGGCGTTGAACCGGACGAGGCGGGTGGCAGAAACGATCGGCATGCTACATTAAGCCTGTGTCGGCGCGGGCGGTTCCGGGAGGGCACGGCGCAAAACGACCGAAGCTCCGTCCGCTGCGGACGGAGCTTCGGCAATGGGTGGGAGCGGAAAGAGGATTTTGAAGCCCCGTCGAATGCATGAGGCCCTCACCCTGCTTTCGCCTTCCCGGCGTCCGGGCGTGACGGCAGCAGAGATGTTGGATCCGCTTCGGAGGACTTATCGGCTCAAAAAGTGGATTCTCTCCGTCCCAAGAGTCGGTGCCAGAATGTAGGAGCGGTGTCCGAACGCGTCAATACGAACTTTCCCCCATTTCGGAACCTGTTTATGGACCTGTTGACCATCACCGGCATCGCAATGCTCATCCTCTGGGCGGCCGGGACGTTTCTCTTTTCCGCGCCCGGCATCATCCACCTGTTCCTGACGCTCGGCGTCTTCTTCCTGATCTTCGGCGCGGTCAAGCGGGCCGAGCGCGCGCGAAAGTCACGCTAACGCTCAGATCTCCCAGTTGGAGAGGGCGATGCCCGGCGAGGGAACGGATTCCTCGTACCCGCTGAGCGTCATCCGCAGGTCGGTCCAGCGGACCCGCGCACCATCGGCCACCAGGGCGCTGAACGCCGAGCGGTACTCGCCCTGCATGCGCACCGCCGCGCGCAGCGTGCCGCTGCGCCGCGCCTGGGCGCGCAGCGCCGACGTCAGCGCGCCGAGGCGCACCACATCGGCGACGACGAGTTTCAGCACCCGCAACTCGTCGCGGCTGCGTCCCTCGACCAGCGGCACGTCGTGGAAGAGCGCAAAGCCCTCGAGCATCCCCGCCGCATCGCGAAGCAGGACCGCGTCGCCGAGCGCGTGGCGAAGCGTGAGTGCAAGCTCGCGCGAATAGTCGCCGCCCGGCCGCACGCGCGCGGTGAGCGCCGCGCATTCGGCAATCAGGCTGCCGCGTTCCGCGCTGCCGGCAGTCGAGAGCAGTTCGGGCTCGTCGGTACCGCTCCCGCCGGCCTCGAGCGTCAGCGTGATCGTCAGCCGCGCCGGCGCGAACCCGAGCGACGCGTAAAAGCCGATGTTGTCCATTGTGCGCGGCATCGTCTCGAGTCCAATCACCGTACATCCGGCCCGCTTGAGATGGTCAATTCCCGTCCGCACGACCATCCGGCCAATACCGCGCCCCTGGACCTCCTCGCGCACGGCGAGCGGCCCCATCCACCCCTCGCGCCCCGACACGTGCGCCAGGTTGAAGGCGGCGATTCGCCCCATCCCATCGCGCCAGAGCATCGCCCCGTCGCCCGCGCCCTCGATGGCGAAGCGCCAGATGGCCGGATTGAGGGGCGGCACGCGTACGCCCGACATCCCGTCACGCCGGTAGCGCTCGCTGAAGGCCTCGCTGAAGAGCGCGTTCAGCTCCGGCAGGTCGTCGAGCCCGATCGGGAACGGACCGCTTGTGCGTGCGGCGACGTCTGTCATCCCGCCGTCCCGGCGCCGAGCAGCGCCAGCTCGGCGAGCCCCGGCTCGGCCCGCGAGACCGCCGCCGCCCCGGTCTGCTCGTCGAATCCGACCGAGATCACCCGGTCGAGGCCGTCGCGCACGCCCTCGATGTGCGTGATGACGATTACTTGGTCGAACCGGTCCTGCAGTCCGCGCAGGAGTTCGACGACGTTCTGCCGCCGCACGTCGTCGAGCGACCCGAAGACTTCGTCGAGCACGAGGAGCGAGAAGGCCTGTCCCGCCCGCTCGGCGATCATCTGCGAGATGGCGAGGCGGAGCACCAGGTTCGCGACATCCTCCTCGCCACCCGAGATCACCGGCTTTGGCACCCCGTCCTCGAGCACGAGGATCCGGTACCGGTCGTCGGGCTCGAGTTCGGTGTAGCGCGCGTCCGTCAGTTCAGTGAGGAACGCCGACGCGAGCTCGGAGAGCTCCGGGCGCAGCTGGAAGTTGAGGTCGGTCCGCAGGTCGGTGTAGGCGCGATGGAGCTCGTCGTGGAGCCGGCGCTGACCCTCGAGCGCCTCGACCTTGGCCTCGAGCGCCTCGTAGGCAGTCCGGGCGTCGGTGGCCCGCGCCGCGCCGGCGGCGGCGAGGTCGCGCGCCGCGCGCACCGCCGCCGCCTGCTGCGCCGCGGCGGCGTGCGCCGCCGCGACCCCGTCGTGCAGCTGCCGCAGCTCGGCGTAGTCGCCCTCGGGAATCGTGTACGCGCCGAGGCGCGCCGTCGCGGCGGCGCGGCGCTCGTTCAGCGCCGCGCGCTTGCGCGCCGAGGCTTCTGCCTCACGCGTCAAGGCCGGCTCCCGCTCGATCGTCATGGACAGGCGGTTCGCCAGCGTCGTGGACTCGACGAGCCGCCCGTGCTCCTGGTCGAGCGCACGGAACGTCGCCTCGTCGAATCCCTCCGGAAGCGTGGCGAGCTCGGCGGCGATCGCCCCGAGCCGCGTGCGCTTGGCGCCGAGGTCGCGCTCGACCTGCGCGCGCAGCCGCGCGTCCCCCTGCACCTGCGCCAGCCGTCCCACCAGCAGGCTGACGTCCTCCTGCAGCTTCCCGCGCAGCGCGCCGAGATGCGTGATGTCGGCCGGCATCGCCTCGAGCTGCTCTAGCCGCGACCGAAAGTAGCCGCCGTCGGCCTCGACCGTCTCGAGCTGCCGCTCGATCACGTCGAGCACGTTCCGGAAGTGCTCGCCAAGCGGACGCGCACAGGTCGGACAGTCGCCTTCCTCGCCGGCGGTGACGAGTTTGTCGCGCTGGTCGCGCAACTCGGCGTATTGCGTGCGCAGGGCGCGCAGCCGGCTCTCGACCTCCTGACGCTCGCGGACCCACTCGGTGCGGCGCGCCTCGAGCTTGCCCTGCGCATCCTCCGCTGCCTGCCGATGCGACGCGAGGTCCTGCGTGACGCGCTCCTCGGTCGCCGTGGTCGCGCGGAGCCGCTCGAGCTGCTCCTCGAACGCGGCGCATTCGGCAGCCAGCGCCTCGCGGGCCGTCTCGAGGGCGCGCCGACGGCCGTCGCTCGAGGCGAGGGCGCGCTGCGCCTCCAGCCGCTGCGACACTTCCTCGAGCGCGGCGAGGTCGGGCAGCAGCGGGGCGAGGCTCGTGCGCGCCTCCTCCACCTGCGCCAGCTCCCGCTCGATCCGCTCGGCGTTCTGGCCGAGTGCGGCATCCTCCCCGTCAATCGCCGCCAGCTCGGTCTCAATCCGCTGACGCTCGTCGCGTCCCGTCTGCGCGGCGAGCCAGCGCGGGGCGACGCTCGAGAGGGCGTCCCCGGTCTCGCGCTCGAGCCGCTCGGCGGCCTCCACCGCGCGCGCCGCCTCGCGCAGCACGTCGGTCGCTGCGCGCTCCTCGCGCAGCACGGTCTCGCGCTCGGGCATCCCCGACCGCAGCCCCGCCACCTCGCTCGCGAGTTCCTTGCGCCGCACCCCGCAGAGGTCCTGCGCCACCCGGAGCTTCTCGTAGCCGAGGACGCGAGAGAGGAACTGGGCGCGCTCGCCGGCGGTGAGCGCCTGCATCACCGCGAGTTCCTTCTGGCCGGTGAAGTAGGTGTTGAAGAACTCCGTCCGCGTCATCCCGATCCGCCGCTGCAGCATCTCGGCGACCGTCGTGACCGAGTTGGCGATCGGCGTCTCGCCGCCGTCGAGGAAGAGCTCGGCGGTCGAGAGGCCACGGACCACGCGGTAGCGGTGGCCGGCGAGGTCGAAGTCGAGCTCCACCCGCACCGGCGCGCGCGGTGCGGCGCGGTGGAACCGGATGGACTCGTTGCCGCCGCGCGCGGTGTTCCCGCCATAGAGCGCCCAGGCGATCGCCTCGAGGATCGTGGACTTGCCGGCGCCGTTGGGGCCGATGATCCCGGTCAGCCCGGAATCGAACTCGATCTGGGTCTCGACGTGCTGCCGGAAGTTCACGAGCCGCAGCCGGGCGAGCCTCACGCGTCGGCCCCGGGAAGGTCGCGCGCCGGCTCCGCCAGCTCGGCCTCGGCGAGGTAGTGCATCCCCAGCGCGACGAGCGCGTCGCGCCCGACGCCCGGCACGACCGGCCGTGCGATCAGCGCGTCGCGCAGCGTGTCGGCAAGGGAGGGGCGCCGCCCCGGCGCGCCGCTCGCCTGACGGCGAACGACCTCCGGGCGGCGCGTGTCGAGGTGAAAGTGCAGCGCGCGGCGCTGGATCTCCCGAAGCGCCCGATGGTCGATCTCACGGGCGATGTGCCGCGGGACCTCGCGCGCCACCAGCCGCACCACCTTCCCGTCCACCCCGCCGGCAATCCGGGCGACCGCCTTCTGGATCGCCTCGTCGAGGTCGGCCGCCGTCATCCCGCGGCCGTCAATCGGCGGGAGGTCCACAAATGCGCGCGCCACCGGAAGCGGATGGAAGATCTGCTTTCCGCTCGCCAGGTCGCGCTCGATCATCCCCTTGCCCGGCAGCTTCTGCGCCTTCTCCTCGGCCAGTTCACCCCACGGATTGGTGCTCGTGTAGTCGAGCGATCCCGAGTAGTAGACGTGGTCGGCGATGCGCTTGTAGACGTGGTAGTGCCCGAGCGCCACGTAGTCCCACCCCGGTCGCACCACCTCGGCGAGCGGGATCTGGAGCGACGCCCGGTCGGCGTGGTCGGTGTTGGGGATCGCGCCCTGCACCTCACCGTGGAGGACGAGCACGTTGTATTTCGCCTCTGGGTCGGGGTGCAGGTCCACCGTGCCCGGCGGGAGGTCGGGGACCGCGAGAACCGAGAGCCCGAGGTCCGCGAATGGGAAGCGACGCGCCTCGCGGTCGGCAATGTGGATGCCGAGCGGCGCCGCGAAGAGCCGGAGCAGGCAGATCGTCTCGGTGGACCGCGGCATATCGTGGTTGCCGGCGGCGATGACGATTGCGGTGTGTGGCAACGCCTCGACGAGCCGCGCGAACTCCTGGAACGCGTGGAGGATCGTCCAGTTCGTCGGGCGCACCGTATGGAACACGTCGCCGCCGACGACGACCAGCTCTGGCGCGAGCGTGATCAGCCGGTCCACCGCGCGCGTGAACGACGCCGCGACGTCAGCTTCGCGCTGATTGGTCCCGGAGGGGGTCTGCCGCTGGAACTGGCGGAACCCGAGGTGGAGGTCGGAAAGGTGGACGAGGCGCACGCCCGGGTGAATCTACGCGCTTGCCGCTCCTCCCGACGAGCCATAGCTTCCGACGATGCGCCGAATCGCCGGACTCGCCGTGCTGGTCGCCGTGACCGCCGGATGCGACAGGAAGCCCGCCGCCGACGCGTCGGCGGAACGCGTCCTCACCGAGCTCGCCGGAGCCACCGTCCTCTTCCAGGTCTTCGGGCCCCGGGAGACGCCGCGGATTGCCCCGGTCGCGGTCGTCCGTGGGGAAACGGTCGAGCGCCTCGCGCTCGATGGCCCCGGCTGGCGCGAGTTCGACGAAACCATCTTCGCCCCCGGCAATCGCCTGCCGGTGTACCTCGGCGGCGCCGAGGTGGGCACGGTGGAGGTCACCCGTGGGATGTGGACCGCCGACAGCGCGCCCGTCTATACCGTGGTCGGCTGTCGGCAGCTCGTGCCGCACGCCATCGGCCGGATGGAGGCGCAGGTCGTCCTCGAGGAGAGCATTGAACTCCTCGGCACGTCGGCCGCGCTCGTTCAGAAGGCCGACCCGCGCCCCCTGCCGGGCAACCCGGAG
Organism: Gemmatimonadaceae bacterium; assembly: GCA_040901985.1. GTDB lineage: Bacteria > Gemmatimonadota > Gemmatimonadetes > Gemmatimonadales > Gemmatimonadaceae > Pseudogemmatithrix. The sequence continues at coordinate 80,412 of JBBDYC010000004.1, read as the reverse complement.
ACGCAGGGCCGGACCCTGGCTGGCGCGGTCGCGGCGGCAGCCGGCATCGGGCCGGAGGACCTCTCGGCGCTGGACTTCCACGCGCGGTGGCTGCGAACCGGGTACGGGGAGTCGGGGCGGACCCTGCTGGCCAGCTACATCGACCCCAACGCCGGCGACCTTGGCCCTGGCGCGGGGAATACCGCCGTCGTCCTCGTGATGGCCGACGACTCGGCCGGCGTCCTTCAGACGTCCTACCAGCACGCGCTCAGCGGCGAATCGCGTACCGTCGAGTTCCAACGACTCCTGAACTACGCCGACCTGACGGGCGACGGGGTGGCCGAGCTGATTATCGAGGCGTGGCGCTATGGCGGAATCCCCAGCCTGGCAATCCTCTCGCGGAAGCCGGGCGGGTGGAGCGAGACATTCCGCGTGAGCCTCGACTGGTGCGCCGACGTCCGCCCCGCCGCGCAGCGCTAGGGCGCTACCGCTTCCGGGGGCCGGCCTGACGCGGATACGCGCTCAGTCCACGCCCATATCCCACGCCTGCTCCAGATCCTTCTTGGAGTAGGCCCGGAAGGCCGTCAGCGTGGTCGTTCGCACGAGTCCAGGGACCTTCGGGAAGCGCTCCGTGACGATCTCGGCGATCTGTTCGTACTCGGCCACCTTGAGGATCGCGATGAGGTCCCACTCCCCGGACACCGAGTAGACATCCGTCACGCCATCAATGCCGGCGAGCGCCACCGCGCACTTGGGGATCAGGCGGGGCTCGGCTTGGATGAGGACGATGGTCGTGATCATTGGCGGTCGGGTGACGGCGGGACGTTGAGGAGCCAGAGGCCGGCGATGTGCGACTTCGTGTCCACCTCCAGGAGGAGGTCACCGGCGACGCGGAGGGCTCGGGTGGCCCGCCGCGGACCGATACGGAAGTGTATCGTCCGACCGGCCTGGTCGGCCACTGCGCGAATCGGTGTGTCCACCTCGACCGCCGCCAACCCCGGCTGCGAGCTCCTGGTCGGGATGCGGATCCGCGACGGCGTCGCGCCGTCGGGCGCGGCGAGACCAACAACCGTCTTCACCTCCGGCCAGACCGCGACCTCCACCGCGCCCAGCCGCCCGTCGGTGAGCTCCAGGGTGAGCCACGCGCCGTCGCCGCCTTCGATGTCGAGCGAGCCGGTGAGTCCCTCGCTCACTCCGCCCGTGCGCAGCGTGGCGCAGAGGATCTCGGTGTCAGCATCCCAGCGGTAGTCCACCACCGGCAGTTCCGCCTCCGGCATCTCCTCCACGCGAACCTCGAGTGACACGGTGCCCTCCCTCGGCTCAGGACGAGGCCAGCGTAATGCTGGCCGGGGCGTGGACCCGCATCACGACATCGCATCCGCCGTCGCGGCGATGCGACGACAGGCCTCGGCGACAGCCGCCCGGTCGGCGGCGTAGGAGATGCGCACCCAGTCCGGCGTCCGGAACGCCGAGCCGGGGACGACCGCCACTCCCTGCTCCTCCAGCAGCCGCGCCGCAAAGACACCGCCCGCGTCGGGGCCGGCGCCAGCGCCCGGCACGCGCACAAAAAAATAGAAGGCCCCGTCGGGCTGGAGCACGGTCAGCGCCCGCGAGCCACGGAGGACCGGCAGGGCCGCGTCGCGACGCATCCGGAACTCCGCAACCATCGCCCGGACGGCATCGTCAACCGGCGCGCCGAGCGTGAGCGCGGCGAGCGCGGCGTGCTGCGAGACCGTGGCGGCGTTCGACGTCGTGTGCGACTGCAGCGCTGTCATCGCCTGGGCGACGGCAGGCGGCGAGATCGTCCACCCGATCCGCCACCCGGTCATCGCCCACGCCTTGGCGACGCCGTTGACGACGACGAGATTGTCGCGCCGCGTGACGAGGTCGAGCGCGCCCGGCGCCGTCCCGTCGTAGGCGATGCGCTGGTAGATCTCGTCGCTGATCACCCACCAGCCACGCGACGCCGCAAGGTCGAGAATCGCCCGCAACTCGTCGGCCGTGTAGACGGACCCGGTGGGGTTGGATGGCGAGTTGAGCATCACCCCTCGCGTGCGCGGGGTCGCGTGCCGCTCGAGGCGTTCCGGATCCACCTTGAAGCCGCGTCCCGGGTCGCCGTGCACCTCGACCGCCGTCGCCCGCGCCAGGCCGACCATCTCGTAGTAGCTCGTCCAGCTCGGCGTCGGGATCAGCACCTCGTCGCCCGGACCGAAGAGCACCACACAGGCGTTGTACAGCGACTGCTTCGACCCGGTGGAGACCACCACATCTCCGGCGCCGACGCCGTCGGCGCCGCGGTAGGCGGCGCTCGCCTGCGTGGCAATCACCTGACGCAGCTCGACGATTCCCTCGACCGCCGTGTAGCGGGTGGCGCCGCGGTCAATTGCGTCCTGTGCCGCGCGGCGGATCGGCTCGGGCGTGTCGAAGTCTGGCTCCCCGGCGCCGAGGTCGATGACCTCTCGCCCCTCGGCCCGCAGCGCCTTGGCCCGCTGTGACACCGCGATCGTTGCCGACTCACGCAGTTCCGCGATGTTCGCCGACGCTCGGAAGGGGAGGGCGCTATATTCCATTCGGGACGAACGATATCCCCGCGCACGACGGCGCGCCATTGAAAACCGAGGGTCGGCAGTGACCGCAACACCGCGCGAGACGGCTGGGTCCGTCCGCTCCGCCCACGTGGCGTATTTCCTCCCCCCCGATTGGGGACGCATCGCCTTGCACGCGGCCCCCGCCCTCGAGCGCGGCGCCGCCGACTCGACCGCGGTCCGGCTGCTGATTCTCGTGCCCGACGCCGGCGCCGCGCTGGCGATGAGCCGTGCGCTGGCCGCGCTCCCGGCCGCCAACGGCCGGCGACTGATTGCCGCCACGTCGCCCACGCGCGTCCAGCGGCTCCTCGCCACCGGCCCCGCCGATGCCGTGATCGGAACGGCCGAGACGATCGCCGCCGGACTCGGGACCGCACTGCTCAAGCTCGACAGCGTGGCGACGGTCGTCTTCGCCGCGGCCGACGAACTCGACGCCGACTCCGAAGCGATTGCCGCCGTGATGGCCGAGGTGCCGAAAGACGCCGCGCGCATTCTCACCGCACTCAAGCCGACGCCGGGCGTCGAGGCGCTCCTCGAGCGCTACCTCCATCGCGTCCGCCGGGTGACCGAGGACGTCGCGCCCGCCGAGGGGTCGCCGGTTGCCCCCACGGTGCGCTATCTGACCGTGAGCGGCGCTCCGCTCGATGCGCTCCCGCTCGTCCTCGACGAGCTCGACGCGCCCTCGGCGACCGTACTCGTGGCCGACGAACGCGCGGTCGGCCAGGTGACCGCGCTCCTGCGGGGGATTGGGTATCACGACAACGCCCTCGCCCGTGTCTCCTGCGAGAGGGTCGCGCCCAACAGCGCCCTCGTCGTGGCGCTCGGTGTGCCCACCGCGACCGCCTGGCAGGCCGCGGTGGCCGCGGAGCCGGCGCAGATTGTCGCGCTCATCGCCCCGCGCGACCTCCCGGCGCTCCGGCTCCTCGCCGGGACTACCGAACCGCGGCCGCTGGCCGACCGCGCATCCATCTCGCGGGCCCGTGCCGTCGAGTCCCGGCGCCGCGCCGAGTTGCGCGCCGAACTCGGCGAGAGCATCCCGTCGCGCGAGGTGTTGGCGCTCGAACCGCTGCTCCGCGAGTATGACGGCCTTGAGATTGCTGCCGCCGCGCTTCGGCTCCTCGAGCGGACGCGCGAGTCGCAGGCCGCGTTGGTGACGGCGGCCGAACAGCGCGTGCGCACGGTCATGAAGGAGGCGCAACGCGAGAAGGACGAGGTGGCACGCGGCGACCCGCCCCGCCCGTTCAAGCCGCGCGGGGAGTTCAAGCCGCGTGGAGACAAGCCGCGTGGAGACAAGCCGCGCGGGGAGTTCAAGCCGCGCGGGGAATTCAAGCCGCGCGGGGAGTTCAAGCCGCGCGGGGAGTTCAAGCCGCGTGGGGAGAAGCCCAGCGGATTCGCGCCACGCGATGAGAAGCCGCGCGGCCGCCCGCCCCGGGGTGACCGGTGAGCGGGACGTTCCAGCTCACCGGCGGCTGGATCGAGGTCATTGCCGGCGTGATGTTCAGCGGCAAGAGCGAGGAGCTGATGCGCCGCGTGCGCCGCTCCATCATCGCCAAGAAGCGCGTCCAGGTGTTCAAGTCGCACCTCGACGACCGCTACGCCGGCGGCGTGTTCGCCATCGGCAGCCACGACGGCCGGACGATCGAGGCCGTGCCGGTGGACTCCTCGCACCAGATCGCGCTGCGGATTGACCCGATGGCGCAGGTGGTCGCGGTGGACGAGGTGCAGTTTCTCGACCAGGGGATCGTCGAGATCGCGAGCGACCTCGCGCTGCGCGGGCGGCAGGTGATCCTCGCCGGCACCGACACCGATTTTCGCGGCGAGCCCTTCGGCCCGATGGGCCAACTGATGTGCGTCGCCGAGGTGGTGGACAAGCTGCACGCGATCTGCGTGCTCTGCGGCGCCCCGGCGAGCCGAAACCAGCGCCTGATTGACGGGAAGCCGGCCGCGTACGATTCGCCGCAGGTGATGGTCGGCGGTGCGGAGACGTACGAGGCACGGTGCAGGGCCTGTCACGCGGTGGGGCCGCGGTCGGACGCTGGGCAGCTATCGCTCTGACGACAGGTGCAAGTTGCAAGGTGTGAGGGGGCCGCCTGTTCAGGCGGCCCTAGCCTAGCCCCGCACATCCGCCTCCCTACCGCGCTCCCAGCAGCACCTCTTCGAAGTACCGGATTGCCCGGTCGTCGCGGCTTTGGGCGAGCCAGAAGATCGCCGACTTGCGGATCTCCCGGTCGCGGTTGGTCCGCGCGATGCGGATGAGCGCCGGGATTGACTCGTCCCTGTGGCGCTGCGAGAGCGAGAAGACCGCGCTCTTGCGGACCTCGCGGTCGCCATCGGCATCCACGATCTCCTCGAGGCCCTTCGTCGCCTCGTCCTCGACCACCTGGCCGACCCAGAAGAGCGCCGAACTGCGGACGTCGCGCGGACGGTTGTCGTCCTTGGCGATGGCGAGCAACGCGGGCCAGGGGCTCGGCGCGTCCGCAAGCATCGCCGGGAAGATCGCGTCCTTTGCCGGGCGCGACGCGCCGCGGGCCGCGATCTCCACGAGGAAGCGACTCGCCTCCGCCGCCGGCACCGCGCCGAGCTCGAGATCGGCGTCCCCACGCCAACGACCGCCAACGTAGGCGCGGAGCGCCGTCACGGTGCCGCGCTCGACATCGAGCGCCACTCGCACCGGCCCGGGTTCGCACTCATCCTCCCACTCGTTTCGGGAACCCCGCGAGTACGTCCCCGTGAACGTGGACGTTCCGTCACCACGCCGGATCGAGATGTTCCCCCGCCCATTCCCGCACACGCCAGGCTGCGACGCGTACTCGAGTCGTACCGTCCCCGTCCCCACCGCCGCGACCCGCGAGGCCAGCGTCTGCGCCTGCGCCCCTGATCCGCCGAGGAGCAGAACCGAAGCGACAAGCGCGAGCGCCGAATTGTCTGAGATGTGCATCGTAGTGTGGGTTGAAAATGAAATGGGGGATGGGGGAAGGGCGAGCAGGGAGGCGGCAGTCGCCGCTACCTCGCACCTCACACTTCCCACCTCCCACCTGCAGCTCAACGTGGATTGTTGATGATCTCCTCCAACAGCCGCGCCGCCCGGGGATCCCGGCTCTGCCCGATCCAGAAAATCGCCTGGCGCCGCAGCTCGCGGTCCGGCTCCTTCCGTGCGATGTCGAGCAGCTTGTCCATCGCCGCGGTGTCGTTCCGCCGCTGCGAGAGCGTGAAGATCACCTGGTTGCGGAGTTCGCGGTCGTTCGGGCTGGTGTCGTAGATCTCGGCGAGATCGGCGACGGCCGCCCCGCCCTGCCCGGCCCAAAAGAGCGCCGACTTCCGCAGCTCGCCGCTCAGCCGCGTGTTCTTCGCCTGCTGGAGGAGCCAACGCGAATTCTCAGGCGAACGCTGCTGGGAGAGCGAGAAGATCACCTTCTCTCGCAGCTCGTCGGTCTCGAGCGTCGGGAAGACCTCGCGAAGGAAGCTCGCGTTCTCCGCCGATCGCCGCTGGCCGAGCCAGAAGATCGCTTCGCCCCGCGCCTCCGCGGGCACGTCGGTGCGCTTGATGAAGTCGCGCAGGATCGCGCCGGCGCGCTCCGACCGCACCTGCGAGAGCGAAAAGACCGCCCGCTTCTGCAACTCCGCGTCGGGCGACTCCCGCACGAGGATCTGCTCGAGCACCTCGACCGCGCGCTCGCCGTGCGTCTGCGAGAGCCAGAAGACCGCCTGCTCGCGCGTGTAGCTGTCGGGGTCGGTCTTGGCGACGTTCAGCAGGATGTCCGCCGCCTCGTCGGACCGCTTCTGCGAGACGAGGAACACCGCCTTCCGGCGCAGGATCTCCGAGCAGCGGTCGCGCCGCTCGAGCACGCGCTTGAGGATCGGCAGCGCCTGCTCGGCGTTCATTTGGAGGAGCGCGTTCAGCGCCTCGACCCGCTCGTCGTCCACCGCCCCTTCGCATCCCGGCGGGATCTCGTCGCCGCGGTCGCGGCGGCCCTGCCGCGCCGTCGCCCGAAGGTTTGCCGCCGCCTCGGCGGTGGCCTCGCGGGCCTCGACGGCCGCCTCGCGCATCGCCTGCGACACCTCACGCTGGATCTCCGGCATCGCGCGGCGCACCTCCTCCGCCACCATCGGCGCCACTTCGGCCGCCACCGCCATCCCGGCCTGGGCCGCGACCGCGGCGAGCTCGGCGATCATTACCGCGGCATCGGCGTCCCCCGAGCGCGCCAGACGGCCGTTGAGCCGTGTCAGCAGCGCCGACGACTCGCCCGACACATAGGTCGCGCTCCGCGGATACTTCTCCTTCTGCACCTCGAGCGCGCGGACCGCGCTGCGGATGTCGCTTGAGCCGCCGACGCGCTGGAACGCGAACGCCTGCCAGTAGAGCGCGTCGCCCGCGTAGGTCGAGGCCGGATACCGCTCGACGAGGCGCGCGAAGTGCCAGGCCGCGTCTCGCCATTGCTCCTCGGAAATGGCGATGCGTCCGCGCCGCCAGAGCGTGTCCGCCGTGTCGCGGGGCGCCCAGCTGGCGTCCGGAATGTGGGGACCGGCAAGGGCCAAGCGCGGCGCGGACGCCGCGTCGTGCAGCCCCAGGCCGGCGGCGGCGATGATTGAGAGGGCGATGAGCTTCATTGGGATGTTCCTCAGATGCCGGCGGCGCTGGTGCGCAACCGTGTCAGGAGTTGAGTGCGCTGGAGTGTGCGATCAATCAGGAGACGCTCGTCCACCGACGTGCCGGATCGCTGCACGAGCTGCACGAGGATCATCTCCAGGTCTTCGAAGAGGCGGCGCCGAGCCGGGTCGTCGCCGGCGGGAGAATCGAGCAGGAGGCGCGTGTTGGTCAGCATATCGTGCGCCCAGCGACCGGTGAGGGAATCCATCACGGCGTCGGCCGGCGTCGCCGCGACGACCGAGATGAGCGCTTCGGCGCGCGCCAGGTGCTCGCGCGACGCAATCTGCATCGGGCTGGCCGGCTCGGCGGCGTCGTTGGTGGCCGCCGCAAGCTGGACCGGAGTGCCACCCGTCGCGCGGTCGAGTCGCCGCGGCGGCTGAGGACGGTCCGAGCCGGGCGCGGAGGTCGGCCCGTCGGTCGCCGGCACCGCTAGCACCGTCGCCGCCGTGGGCGTCTCGCTCGCCGGCGCGGTCGCCGGCGCGGTCGCCGCAACCTCTGACCCGCTCGGCAGCGATGAGCCCCGCAGCACGTACCGGCCGATGCCGACACCGAGCAGCAGCGTGGCGGCCATCCCGAGCCAGGGCGCGTACCGAAGCCGCCGAGGCACGGGCAGGACCACCGCTCCGTGTCCGGCTCCGCCCCGACGCGTACGGCGCGCCTCGGCAATCACCGCCCACATCTCGTCGCGCGGCGTGGCCGCAGGCGGCGTTTGATACGCATCCGCCTCGCGCTTCAGGAACTCCTCGAACTTCTCCTCGCTCATGACGCCCACTCCCCGGCGAACTCCGCCAGTTCAGTGCGCAGCCGGGCCCGGGCCCGGAACAACTGCGCCTTTGATGTGCCCGGCTGGATCCTTAGCGCGGACGCGATCTCCTCGTGCGTATATCCCTCCACGTCGTGCATCACGAACACCGTGCGATACCCGACCGGGAGCCCATCAATGGCGCTGCGCAATCGGACCTTCAGGTCCGGTTCCGCCTCCCGCGTGGCGATCGCCACTTCCGGCAGCGCATTTCCGCCGATCTCGCGGCCGTGGATGCGCTTCACGTTCTTGAGGCCGTTGAGGATCACCGACACCGCAATCGAGTGCAGCCAGGTCGCGAGGGAGCTGTCCCCGCGGAAGTCGGCGAGCCGTTCGAAGGCCCGGATGAAGGTGTCCTGCGTGAAGTCCCGGGCGAGTGTCTCGTCCCCAGCCATCCGCCAGGCCAGCCGATAGATGCGGTCGACGTGCGCGTCATAGAGCTGTCGCTCCGCGCGTGGGTCGCCCCGCACTGCTTCAGCGATGAGCTCGGCGTCTGTCACAAGGGGGGGATTCGCTTGCGGTGCTTCGTGAACGACCCAGAGACAACGGTCGGGGCCCGATGGTTGCGTGAAATCGGAAGATGGGACGCCGGTGACGGGACGGGGCGGTCCGCTCCGGCGGTGCTGTCTGTCACTGCGGACACCCCTCACCTTCACGGCGCGGTCAACCCGTTGACCTACAACGACTTGCCTTTCAGCCGCATTAAGAGCGTGCGGATCTTCGCCGGATTGTTCGCCAGCGACGCCTCGACCTCGAGCGTGCGCACGTGGGTGTAGCGATTCGTCAGTGGGAAGAATGGCGGGCGACGCGATGCGGACTGGCAACGGTCGGGTATGCCGTGATAGCGCATTCCGGTGTTGGCGCCCGAGTGGAGCGAGCTGTACCGCTTCATAACCGCGCCGCCGGTGAGTTCGAGACAACCACCGTTCGAGCGCGTCGAGCTCCCCGCGTCCTCCGGGCACTCGAGCTGCCAGGTATTCGTGCCCATCGTGACCGACGGACTCTCGACCCCCACGGTCCCGGTGAGGCTCATAAAGCTCCCCTGCAACGCCGTGCGGCGGCCGTTGCCGAGATGCGCGCCGAAACTGTTCAGCACGAAGAAGCTTTGATAATTCCCGTAGCGGCGCAGCCGGTTGAGACTCGCCTCGACGACCAGGACGTCGCCCACGGCGAGGACACCCAGCATCGTCCCGCAGTCACCGTCCGGATCGTTGGGCGCGTTCGCGTAGGTGAGATCGCCGACAATGGCGACGCGGCTCGACGCACGAAGCGTCACCGCGCCGGTGATGACGCCGCCGACGTAGACCGGGTTGGTGATCACGCTGACCACGCCGCGCGACAGCGAATTGTATGCCGTGCCATAGGCCCACAGGTACGGCGCCTCCACCGACTGCCGCGCATTTGCCGAGATCCCCGACGGGTTGGTCCCGGCGCGCCACTCGCCGAGATCGGCAATCGTCCCGGAGTTGCAGCGGCCGCTGGTCCCGCCGGTCGAGAACGTGCACGTGCGGCTCCGGATCGTAAACGTGGAGTCGTTGCCGCCGTAACCGTTCGGGGCGCTGGCGGGCCAGCCGCCGGGAGGCGTGATCACGCCGAACGGCACCGTGTCGGCGGCGGTGCCGGTGACCACGCCCGTGGCGTCCGTCATCCGCTCGGCGGTCATCAAGTACGAACTGCCCGCCGGGAAGCACCGAGCGGTCTCCATTGCCATCACGTCCCTCGCGGCTTCCCAATCGTAGTCATCGAGTCCGTTCATCGTGGCTGGATTCACGGCCGGGAAGTTGCTGGCGCCGGTGGCCTGAATCACCGCGCGCGCCCACGTGGCGCGGTGGGTCGAGATGGGAAAGAAGTGCCAGCGCCCACCACGGAGATAGGAGGCGCCGCACTGGTTCTGGATCCGTGGATCGTCCCACGAGAGATACGTGTTGCCCGTCCAGGCGTGATAGCTCACGGCGGGATTGACGCGGAGGTACGTCGTGTCGCGACCGACGGCGATGTCGAAGACCTTGAAGAAGCCCTCGGCCGCCTCGATGACCCCGTCATCGTCCGCATCGAACGCCACGAATGCCATCCGCGAGCCTCGGCCCGATCCCCAGAGCGGAGCGAACCGCAGGCCGGCGTTGAGCGCAAGCGTGTCGAGTCGAGGGAAGGTCGAGTCCTGCGGGAACGGGATCCGCACCACATCCACGAGACTGTCGATCTCGAACGTCGCCGTGCCACTTACCGTCCCGACAACAGTCACGGTGTCGAGGAACCGGTTTCCGCTTGCCGAGTTGAGCCAGTTGCCATTCGAATGGACGCGCCCGCCGACGACGCCGGGTCCGTGCGTTTGCCCCGACGGAAACGAATCCACAAAGTACTGGTAACGGGAGAAACTCTCACGCTGCAGGTCCATCCGCCGCACGTGCCGGGTGCCGTTCGCATCGTAGCTCGCGGCAATCAGCGTCACGATCGGAAACAGCACGCCGGTAGTGTCGCCGGTGGCCGCCGCATAGACATTCACCGAGACGCCGCCGACCGATCCGCCGTCGGCGTCCGCTGGGGTCCACCCGGAGAGCAGCTGGACCATCCCGGTGTCGGGCACCGCGAGCGTTTGGTCGGTCTGGAGCCTCGAGCGGGCGATTTCGAGCGCCGACTCGGCAGCGAGCCCGAACGTGCGCTCTCGATCATAGAAGCGCGACAGCAATCCGGCACTCGACGCCATGAAGATCGCGGCGACCGCGAGCGCGGCGACCGCGAGGGTCATCAGCAGCACCAGGATGAGCGCGGAGCCGCGTCGCGCTCCGGGGCACCGGCGGCGAGCGTCCCCAGTCACGGCAGCGCGACCGAGGCGGCCTTGACGGCGCGGGTGGACACCGCGCCGCCACAATCCACCGCGCGGATTCCGAAGTTGTAACTCCCCGTCGGGACCGGATGCGGATGGCTCCACAGGTAGCTCGAAGCGCGGGTGGCCGGCACGGTGCCGATGAGGGTCCACGTCGCCGCGGCCGCCGGTTTCATCTCGACCAGATAGTACACGACGTCGCCGTCGCCACTCGCGTCGTCGGGAGAGTCGTCCCACTCCAGCTCGACGCGGTACGGCTGCGCGTTATCGACCACGGAAATGCTGAACTGCGCGGCGACTGGCTGCGCCGGCGCCGCCCCGCAGTCACGGCCACTTTCGTTGCGGTTCGCCAGCACGACCGTCCAGTACACCGTCCGAATGACATCCTCGCCGGTCTGCCGATTTCGGAAGAATCCCGCCGACCGCAGCCCGACGGCGCGGATGTCGCTCATCGCCGTCGTGTCCCAGTACAGCGGTAGGGACGCCGCGGCGATGGCCGTCAGCACCCCGCTCTCCATCCTCAGATAGCTGAAGAAGGCCGAGTCCGCCGGCACGTGGATACCCCGCACGAGCTGCACCGAATCGCGCGCGTTCACGCGGCGATAGAGCACGTAGAGGTCGTTCCGGTCGCTGACCGTATCCGGATGCAGGAAGTAGCTGATGGTCTCGATCCGGCTCAACGCGCCGTTCGCGTCCGTGTAGTCCTCGGTCGGATAGATCACTGTCGTCAGCGGGATCGCTGCCGCATCGGCCACCCGCCACGCCTCGGTGAGGGTCGTCGCGGCACCGTCTTCGATTTCCAGCGCCCCCGGATCCGTCGTATCCGCCGCCAGCAGATTCGCGTTGAACGAGATCCCCATCGTCCCCGCGTAGACCAACAGCGACTGCCCCGGGTCCGAGACCCGCCAGGCGCAGATCCCGATCAATCGCCCGCTGCGCATAGCGCGCAATCTGCTCGGCGTCCACGCGCCCGGCGTTCTGCCCCAGCGCCCGCGTTTGCGCCCGCACGAATGGCAGGGTGATCGCGAACACGACAAGCGTGAGCGTCATCGCCACCAGCATCTCGGCGAGCGTGAAGCCACGGGCAACCGGTCGGCGCGTCACGGCGAGGGTCAGAAGGCCGCGATTACGACAGTTTTCGCCATCGGGGTCGTCAACACGTCGGCGGTCACGGTCACCGTCACCGTCACGAAGTTCGTCGTGTCGGTTACCGTGGCGCTCACTGCCGTCGTGCGCGTGAACCCGTCGTAGCCGCTCATTGACGGATTCGCGTCGGCGTCATCCGACGTCTCGGTGGTCCCGTCGAAGAGGTCGGCAATCGTCGCGTAGGTACCGTGCGCCTTGACCGTCTCGATCCGCGCCGTCGCCAGGTCGCTCGCCATCGAGAGATTCGCCGCGTTCCGCGTCGCCCGCGTGAACCCCTGACCGAATCGGGCGAGCGCCAGCATCACTCCCGACAGGATCACGACGGCAAACATCACTTCGATGATTGTCATTCCGCGCCGCGCGGCGCGCAGTCGGCTGGGCATCACGTGTAAACTACGGATGCCCCGGGGCGACGCCAGAGCGGACTTCCGTGCGGGACTGCCCCAACAGTATCACATCGTGACATTGCGCGACGGCGGCGGACCCGCCATATCCCAGCATGGCCACGCTCGCCACGATGCTCACCGACCCCCGTGCCCTGCAGCGCCTGGGCACGGCGGTCCACGGTGAGCATACCGTCCTTCAGTGCCGGACGTGGGACGAACTCGAGACGGCCTGCAGGAACGAGGCGGTGTCGCTGGCCATCTTCGACCTCTTCGCCGACGGCAAGGCCAACTTCGACGTCCTCCGCCGGCTCAAGATGCGCGCCGAGCGGATCACCCTCGTCGCCTATGTCACCGTGGCACCGGAACGCGCCCGCGACCTCTTCGACGCCGGCCGCGCCGGGATTGATGGCCTGCTCATCGCCGGCCAGGACGACACCCCGCTGGCCTTCCGAGCGGTGCTCGAGCGGGCCGAGGCGCGCGGGGTCGCCCAGGTCATCCGGCCGCGGGTCGCCCACTTTGCGCCGACGGTCCGCGACGCCATCATGGTCGCCGTCACCCGCGCCCACCTCCGGCTCACCTCGCACCGGCTCGCCGAGATCTGCGGCACGCCCAAGCGCGCGCTCCTCAAGGCGCTCGCCGACGCCGGCTGCCCGCCGCCGCAGAAGCTGATCACCTGGGGCCGCCTGATCGTCGCTGCGCAGATGCTGGAGGACGAGCGCCGCACCGCCGACGGGGTCGCCCGGCTGCTCGAGTTCCCCTCCGGCTCGGCCTTTCGCAACACCTGCCAGCGGTACCTCGGCGCCACGCCGCAGGAGATCCGTGCCAAGGGAGGCGCCGCCTGGGCCAGCAATCACTTTCTTGCCGAGCTCGGCCGAATCGGCTAGCGCGGGCTCAGTAGTCGCGCTGCCGCCAGGCGCCCGTGGCGTGGCTCCAGAATCCGGTGCGCGCCGTGGCGCCGATGATCGTCAGCGCCCGCATGTCGTTCGGTCGGGCGGCCGTCGTCCCGAGGTAGACCACCACATCGCCTGAGAGCGCGCCATTCGGGGTGATGCGGATCGCCCGTTGCAGCGGGTTCCCCGTCTCGATCACCCCGGGGCCGGTCAGGTAGTACGGGAGCGCGCCGTCGAGCGTCGTCGCCGGCGTGAGAAAGCGCGCGCCGTCGAAGAGCGGCCGGTAGCTCATCACCTCGCTCTCCGACGCCGTGCCATCGTCGTCAGCGTCCTGCAGGATCCGGATCCGCTGGAGGGTCGCGTCAAACATCACCTGCACAGTCACGTTGCGCGTGATTGCCGTCTGTTGTGCGCCAATCATCGCGTTCTGCAGGAGCCGGACGTTTGAGTCCATCTGATAGCCGCTCGCCCGCAGGTTGGTGATCGCCCAGCCGGCCACGATGCCGATGAGGGTGAGCACCAACACCACTTCGATGAGCGAGAACGCGGGCCGGGGACGCTGCATGGTGCGAAATGTACGCGGCGGCCGTACGATTAGCCGATGCTGATCGTCGGCCTGACTGGGAACATCGCCGCCGGGAAATCCGCGGTCGCCGCGCAGCTGGCGGCGCGCGGCGCGACCATCATTGACGCCGACGTGCTGGCGCGCGAGGCCGTGGCGCCGGGATCGGCCGGGCTCGCCGCCATCGTGGCGCGCTGGGGAGCGAAGGCCCTCGCCCCGAGTGGCGAGCTCGACCGCGGCGCGCTCCGGGAGATTGTCTTCCGGGACCCGGCCGAGCGCGCCGCCCTCGATGCCATCGTCCATCCGGAAGTCGAACGGCTGCGCGCCGCGGCCATCGCGCGCGCCCGCGCGGCGCACGCACGCGTCGTGGTCTGCGACATCCCACTGCTCTTCGAGGTCGGCCTCGAGGCGTCGGTGGACCGGATTGTCCTGGTGGACGCGCCGGTCGACGTGCGGCGCGCCCGACTGGTCCACGACCGCGGACTCGCCACCGACGAGGCCGACGCGATGATCGCCGCGCAGATGCCGGCCGACCGCAAGCGCGCCAGGGCGCATCACCTGATTGACAATGGCGGCACCCGTGAGGCGCTGGCCGCGCAGGTCGAGGCGCTTTGGCACGTGCTCACCGCCGAGGCCGGACCCACCGGAGCTTGACCATCGCCCGGGCGTCGGGTAGCGTTCGCCTCGCCCGTCAGTCCCGTCCGATAGGCCTTTCCCCCGCACGGAGTCGCGCGTGTCGTCCATCCCGCAGGAGCTCCTCTTCACGAAGGACCACGAGTACGTGAAGAAGACGAGCGACCCGAAGGTCGTCCTCGTTGGCATCACCGACTACGCGCAGGGTGAACTGGGCGACATCGTCTTCCTCGACCTGCCCGCCGTCGGCAAGACGTTCAGGGAGCACGACGTCTTCGGGACCATTGAGGCCGTCAAGGCGGTGTCGGAGCTCTTCTCGCCGCTTGCCGGGGAGATCGTCGAGGTGAACCCGAAGCTCGACGGCGAACCGGCACTCGTGAACAACGACCCCTACGGCGACGGCTGGATGATCAAGCTGAAGGTGGATCCGGCGACGCTGAAGGGCCTGATGGACGCGGCCGCGTACAAGGCGCACCTCGGCGAGTAGGGCGGGCTACGCCGGCACGTACTCCTCGATCGGCGGACACGAGCACACCAGGTTGCGGTCCCCGAACGCGCTTTCGACGCGGCCGACCGCCGGCCAGAACTTCCGCTCGCGCACCCACGGTAGCGGAAACGCCGCGCGCTCGCGCGAGTAGCCGCGCGCCCAAGTGTCGCTCACCACCACGTCCTGCGTGTGCGGCGCGTGGTGCAACGGGTTGTCCTCCTTCCCGAGCACGCCGCGCTCGATGTCGCGCGCCTCTTCGTGGATCGCGATCAGCGCCTCGCAAAACCGGTCGAGTTCCGCCTTCGACTCGCTTTCCGTCGGCTCGATCATCAGCGTCCCCGCCACCGGGAAGCTCACCGTCGGCGCGTGGAAGCCGTAGTCCATCAGCCGCTTCGCGATGTCCTCCACGTCCACGCCCGCCGAGGCCTTGAGCGGGCGTGTGTCTATGATGCACTCGTGCGCCACGCGGCCGTCCTTGCCCTGGTAGAGCACGTCGTAGTGGCCGCGCAGCTGGTGGGCCACGTAATTCGCGTTGAGGATGGCGATCCGCGTGGCCGCCGTCAGCCCCTCGGCGCCCATCATGTCGATGTACATCATCGAGATCGGGAGGATGCTTGCGCTCCCCCACGGCGCCGCCGAGACCGCGCCGATGCCGCTCTCGCCGCCGGTCTTGATCACCGAGTGCGTCGGCAGGAACGGCGCCAGATGCGCCGCCACGCCGATTGGGCCCATCCCCGGCCCGCCGCCGCCGTGCGGAATGCAGAACGTCTTGTGCAGGTTCAGGTGGCAGACGTCGCCGCCGATGTCGCCCGGCCGACAGAGCCCGACCATCGCGTTCATGTTCGCGCCGTCGAGGTACACCTGTCCGCCGTGCTCGTGGATGATCGCGCAGATGTCCTTGATGCTCTCCTCGAACACGCCGTGCGTGCTCGGATACGTCACCATCAGCGCGGCGAGGTTGGCCGAGTGCTCCTCCGCCTTGGCGCGGAGGTCGGCGACGTCAATGTTGCCGTTGGCGTCGGTGCGCACGACCACGACCCGCATCCCCGCCATCACCGCGCTCGCCGGGTTGGTCCCGTGCGCCGACTGCGGAATGAGGCAGACCGTCCGATGCCCCTGGCCGCGCGCCTTATGATAGGCGCGGATCACCAGCAGGCCGGCGTATTCGCCCTGGGAGCCCGCGTTGGGCTGCAGCGACACCGCCGCAAAGCCGGTGATCTCGGCGAGCGCCTGCTCAAGCCGCGTGAACATCGCCGCGTAGCCCTGCGCCTGCTCGACCGGCGCGAACGGATGCAACCCGCCGACCTCGCGCCAGGTCACCGGATACATCTCGGCGCTGGCATTGAGCTTCATCGTGCAGCTGCCGAGCGGGATCATCGAATGCGTCAGCGAGAGGTCGCGTCCCTCGAGCCTGCGCAGGTAGCGAAGCATCTCCGTCTCGCTGTGATGGCGCGAGAAGACCGGGTGCGTGAGAAACGCTGACGCGCGTGCGTGGCGCTCGTCGTAGCGCACGTCGAGCCCGCGGCTCAGTGCATCGAGGTCGAGTCCGTGCGGCGCGCCGAGCGCGAACGCGGTGAGGAGATCGCTCACGTCGGCCAGCGACGCGTGCTCGCCGAACGAGACGCCGAGCGTTCGCCGGTCCACGACCCGCAGGTTGATGCCGAGCTTCCCTGCCGCCTTGACGATCTTTCGGAGGTTCCCGCCGACCGGCACGGTGACTGTATCGAAGAAGGTCTCGGCGACGGGGGCGAGGCCCAGCGCCCGCAGCCCCTCCGCGAGCAACTTGGCGCAGTGATGGGCGCGCAGGGCGATCCGCGTCAGCCCGTCCGGGCCGTGCCAGACCGCGTACATCCCCGCGATCACCGCCAACAGCACCTGCGCCGTGCAGACGTTCGACGTCGCCTTCTCGCGGCGGATGTGCTGCTCGCGCGTCTGGAGCGCCATTCGGAGGGCCGGCTTGCCGGACGAGTCGCGCGAGACGCCGATGATGCGCCCCGGGATCTGGCGCTTGAATTCGTCCTTGGTGGAGAAGAAGGCCGCGTGCGGCCCGCCGTACCCGAATGGCACGCCGAAGCGCTGCGAGTTGCCGACGCAGACGTCGGCGCCCCACTCGCCCGGCGGCGCGAGGAGCGTGAGGGCGAGCAGGTCGGTCGCAACGACGACCATCCCGCCCGCCTTGTGCACGCGCTCGCAGAGCTCACGCAGGTCCTCGACCGAGCCGAGCGTGTTCGGATACTGGAGGAGGACGCCGGCCGTGGTCTTTCCGGGCTTCATCTTGGCGGGCGCGACGACCTTCACCGCCACCCCGCGCGCTTCGGCGCGCGCCGTCACCACCTCGATCGTCTGCGGATGACAGTCGTTGGCCACGAGGAACGTGTCACGGCCACCGGCGCCGACGATCCCGTGCACCATCGTGACCGCCTCGGCGGCCGCCGTTCCCTCGTCGAGCAGCGAGGAGTTCGCGATCGGCAGTCCGGTCAGGTCGCTGACCATCGTCTGGTAGTTCAGCAGCGCCTCAAGCCGCCCCTGGGCGATCTCCGCCTGGTATGGCGTATAGGCCGTGTACCAGCCGGGATTCTCGAGGACGTTGCGCTGGATGACCGCCGGGGTGTGCGTGTCGTGGTACCCCATCCCGATGAACGAACGTCGCACGACGTTCGCCGACATCTCGCTGCGGAACGCCGCCAGCGCCTCCTGCTCGGACCGCGGGCCGGGGAGCGCGAGGGCGCGCCGAAACCGGATCGTCTCGGGAATCGTATCGTTGATGAACGCGTCGAGCGACGCGTAACCGAGGGTCTTGAGCATCTCGGCGATCTCGGCGTCGGAAGGGCCGATGTGGCGCGGGATGAAGTGGTCGGGCTGGAGGGACGACATCGCAGCAGCGGGCACTGGCGGGATTCCTCAGGGGCGCGGGACGCCGGTAGGACCGTGAACGGGCCGGCAGGTTCCCTGAAAGTTACTCACGGTGGGAATGGGAGGTAGATTCGGGTATGTCATCCACACGCGTCGAAGTCACCCGCGCCGGGATCAGTTTCGGGTCCGCGCTGGCGATCGCCATCTCGTGGAGCGTCAACCACTCGGTGCTCTGGGCAATCGTGCACGGCATCTTCAGCTGGTTCTACGTGGTCTACTATCTGATCGTTCGCTGACGGTGCTGCTCGCCCCGCGCTGGCGCGTCCTCGATTCGGGCGCCGCCGACGGCGCGACGAATATGGCGACCGACGTCGCGCTGATGGCGCGCGCGGCGACCAGCGGCGAGGCGGTGCTCCGTGTCTACGCGTGGAGCCGCCCGACGGTCTCGTTCGGCGTGCACGAGCGTGCGCGATTCACGCCCGAGGCGCTCGCCGCCGATGGCCTCGACGCGGTGCGCCGGCCGACCGGGGGCCGTGCGCTGCTGCACCACCGCGAGGTCACGTATAGCGTGACGGCGCCGCTCGAGGGGTCGCCCGGGTGCTCGATCGGCGAGAGCGTGCGCGGCATCAACGCCGTACTGCTCGCCGCGCTCAGGCGCCTCGGCGTGACCGCGCACGAGGCCCCGCGCCGGCACCGCGCCACCGCACCGACCGGCGCCGCCTGCTTCGCCGAGCCGAATCTCGGCGAGATCGTCGCGGACGGCGGCAAGCTGGTCGGGAGCGCCCAGCGGCGGGACGAGCACTCCCTGCTGCAGCACGGATCCCTCCTGCTCGCCGACGACCAATCCCGACTCGGAGCGAGCGCGCCGGCCACCCTCAACGCCCTGCTCGGGCGCAACGTTGCCTATGGTGAGGTGCGCGACGCGCTGACCATCGCACTCGTCGCGACCGTCGGCCGCGACGCGGTGAGCGGCCTGGCGGCGGACGAGCTCGCCGAGCAGGTCGTCGCCGCGCGCCCGCGCTTTCTCGACCCCAAGTGGACGTGGCGGCGCTAGGACCGTAACGTTCGCCGTCCACGCGTCGCTCGTCCTCCGACCCGGTTCCCGATGCGCCGCCTTTCCCGTGTCCTCCTTGCCGCTGCAGCGGCCGCGGCCTGCGTCGGCGGTGACCCCGCGCGCGGCCCGGTCGGCGGCACGGTGATCATCGCCGCCGCCGCCGATGCCGACGCGCTGCTGCCGCCACTGGTGCGGACCTCGCAGGGACGCCTGGTCTCCGAACTGCTCTTCGACCGCCTCGCCGAGATCGGCCCGGCGCTCAACACCTTCGGCGACGACGGCTTCGAGCCCCGCCTCGCCCGGCGCTGGCGCTGGAGCGCCGACTCGCTCGCCATCAGCTTCGAGATCAACCCGGCGGCGCGTTGGCACGACGGCCAGCCGGTCCTCGGCCGGGACCTCCTCAGCGGACTCGCCGCGATCCGCGATCCGGCCAATGGCTCGTCGCTCCGCAACGAGCTCAGCGACCTCGACTCGATCGCCCTCGACGGCGACCGCACGGTCACGCTGCACTTCGCCAGGCGCTCGCTCGAGCAGTTCTACACGGCGGCGCGGATCTTCCCGCTCCCGACGCACCTCCTTCCGCCCGCCGGCGCGCCGTTGGCCACGAGCGATCTCGCACGCCAAGGCATCGGCAGCGGGCCGTACCGGCTCGTCTCGTGGGAACCCCTCTCGCGGCTCGAACTCGTCGCGGTGGACGATCACTACCGCGGCCGCGCGCGGCTCGACCGCGTCGTGCTGAGCGTCGCACCCGAGCCGGCGACCGGCCTCGCCAAGCTCTGGGCGGGCGAAGCGGACGTCTGGGAGCTCCTCCCCGCCGCCGACCTCGCCGAGGCCGCGCGGCACGCGCACGTCCGCGTCGTCCCCTCGGGAGCATTCGAGTACGCGTTCGCCGCCTTTAATTTCCGCGATCGGTCCGACCGCGACCGGCCGCATCCGCTCTTCCGCGACCACGCGATGCGGCGCGCCATCGCGATGGCGGTGGACCGCCCGGGACTCGTGCGGGCGATCTTCGACACGCTCGCGCTCCCGCTCCACGGACCCTTCGTCCGCGCGCAGCATACCTCCGACACGACCGTCCGGCAGCTCCCGTTCGATCGCGCCGCCGCTGCCCTCCTCCTCGACTCGCTCGGCTGGCGTTTGGGCGCGCGGGACGGGATTCGCCGTCGCGACGGGCGGCGGCTCACCTTCACCGCGCTCGTCCCGGGCTCGAGCCGGAATCGCGAGCGCGCCGCGGTGCTGATGCAGGAGCAGCTGCGCCAGGTCGGCGTGGCGATGGAGATCGAGCGAGCCGAGAATCGCGTCTTCACGACCAAGCGGATGGCGGGGCACTTTGACGTTGTCTTCGGCGGTTGGCTGACGACGCCGAGTCCGCGCGGGCTGCGCGGGACGTGGATGAGCCGCACCCCCGACGGTCGCGGCGGCCAGAACGACGGAAGCTACGCGAGCGCCGCGTTCGATGCGGCAGTCGAGGCCGGCGTCGCGGCGATGGATCCCGTTGCCGCACGCCGCCGTTTCCGTGACGCCTACCAGATCATCGTGGACGACGCCGCTGCGCTCTTCCTGTACGAGCCGCGGGCGATGGCGGCCGTGCACACGCGCCTCCGGATGCCGGCCTGGCGATCGGACGGCTGGTGGCGCGCGCTGCCCGAGTGGTCGGTGGACCCGACCGCGCGCCTGCCGCGCGATGCGCGTCCGACCGCGCCCTGAGCGTCGGGGCGCGTGATTCGCGTCCTGCGCAGTCGGCTCCTGCAGGCGACGGCCGTCGTCCTCGTCGTCGTCACCACCTGTTTCGCGCTGATCCGCCTCGCGCCGGGCGATCCGTTCTTCGCGGCGCTCGAGGAGCCGGGCGTCCCACCCGAATCGGCCGCGCTGTTGCGCGAGCAGTTCGGCTACGATCGCCCGCTGACCGACCAATACCTCCGCTTCCTCGGCGGCGTCGTCCGCGGCGATCTCGGATGGTCCCACTCGCGCGGACGGCCGGTGAGTGCCGTGTTGCGCGAGGTGCTCCCCAATACCGCGCTCCTGATGGCCAGCGCCCTCCTCCTCGGCCTGGTCGGCGGGGTCCTGCTCGGCGCGTGGCAGGGGTGGCGCGCCGAGTCGCGCCTTGCCGCCGCCACCGACCGGCTCGCGCTGGTCGTCCTCTCCATCCCCGAGTTCGTGGTCGCCCTCCTCCTCGCGCTCGGCCCGGCGCTGGCGTGGGGCCTCTTCCCCATCGGTGGGATGCGCACCGAGTTCGGACCGCGAGGCCTCGCCGGGATCGTTGACGTGCTGCACCACCTCGCGCTCCCCGCGTTCACCCTCGCGCTCGTGCTCGCCGCGATCGTCGCGCGCCATCAGCGCGCCGCGATGCGGGCCGTGCGCGACGCGGAGTTCGTCCGCGCCTCCCGCGCGCGCGGGACCCGCGAGCGCACAATCGCCCGCCACGCGCTCCGGAACGCGCTGGTGCCCGTCCTCACGCTCACCGGCGTGATCCTCCCGTCGCTGCTCGGCGGCGCGGTGCTGGTCGAGCGGATCTTCGCGTGGCCGGGAATGGGACGGACGATGGTGGACGCCGTGCTCGGGCGTGACTACCCGCTCGTCGCCGGGGGCGTGATCGTCAGCAGCATCGGCGTGGTGGTCGCGACGCTCATCGCCGACCTCGCCGTGCTGTGGGCCGACCCGCGCCTCCGGACGCGGCTCTGATGCGACGCGTGCGGTGGCCGCTGCTCGTCCTCGTCGCGCTGGCTGCGGCGGCCGTCGCCGCGCCGTGGCTGGCGCCATTCGACCCGAACGCCCAACCCGATCCGATCGGCCTCGCGTTGCAGGCGCCGACCTGGGCGCACCCCTTCGGCACCGATCCGTACTCGCGCGACGTGCTGAGCCGCGTCCTCTTCGGCGCACGGGCCTCGCTCGGGATCGCGCTGCTTGCCGTCGTCGTCGCCCTCAGCGTGGGCAGCGCGGTCGGCGCCGCGGCGGCCCTTGCCGGACGGTGGGTGGATGCGGCGTTGATGCGCCTCACCGACAGCGTGCTCGCAATCCCCCGGCTCCTCCTCCTCCTGCTCGTCGTCGCCGGCGCCGGTCCGCTCTCGCCGCCGCTGCTGGCGCTCATCCTCGGCGCCACGGGATGGATGACCACCGCGCGGCTCGTGCGCCAGGAGACGCGCCGCCTCCTGGCGACCGATCACGTCCAAGGCGCCCGCGCGCTCGGCGTGCCGGCCCGACGCCTGTGGCGTCGCCACGTGCTCCCCGGACTCGCGCCCACGCTCGCGACGGCCGCGACAATCGCCTTTGCCGCCGCAATCCCGCTGGAGGCCGGCCTCTCCTTCCTCGGCCTTGGCGTCCGCCCGCCGTCGCCAAGCTGGGGGAACATCATCCTCGAGGCCGAGGGCAGGATCCTCCACGCCTGGTGGCTCGTCGTCTTCCCGACGCTCGGGATCGTGGTCGCCGTGCTGGCCGCGAACGTGCTCGCCGAGCGATTGGGCGCCGACGAGGCGCGGACGCGATGACCGCCCCCGCGACGACCACTCCCGCGGCGCCCGCGGCCGCGCTGCTCGTCGAACGGCTGGGGATCGAGTCCGGATCCGGCACGACGGCGCGCCGGATCCTCGACGACGTCTCCTTCACGCTGGCGGCCGGCAGCAGCGTCGGACTCGTCGGCCGCTCGGGCGCCGGAAAGTCCACCGTCGGCAACGCCCTGCTCGGCCTGCTGCCGCGCGGACTTCGCCCGACACCGGGGAGCACGATGCGCCTCGGTGACGACGACCTGCTCGCGCTGGACGCCGAGGCCATGCGGTCGGTCCGCGGTCGGCGGCTCTCGATGGTCTTCCAGGAGCCCCTCACCGCGCTCGACCCCACGCAGCGGGTCGGCGCGCAGCTCGTCGAGGCACTGCGGACCCACGGCCTCGCCGATGGCCCGGCGGCGACGGAGTCGGCGGTCGAGATGCTCTCGCGCGTCGGCATCGGCGATGCGCGCGCCGCGGCGCGGCGCTATCCGCACGAGCTCTCCGGCGGGATGCGCCAGCGCCTCCTCCTTGCGATGGCGCTCCTCCTCGAGCCCGAAGTGTTGATTGCCGACGAACCGACGACGGCGCTCGACCCGACGCTGCAGGCGCAGATCCTCGACCTCCTCGACGCCTTGCGCGAGCGGTCGCGCACGGCGCTGCTGCTGATCTCGCACGACCTCGCCGTCGTCGGCGAACGCTGCGAGCGGGTGCTCGTGCTCGACGAGGGTCGGATCGTCGAGGACGGCGACGCCGCCTCCGTCGTCGGCGCGCGCCTCGTCCGGCCCCGCCCGCCCGCCGCCGAGGCCGTGGAGCGCAACCTCGCGGAAGCCGAGCGGAAGCCGCTCCTCGACGTCCGGGACCTCGCGGTCGCGTTCGTCGCGCCGCAGGGGCCACGCCGGCGCGTCGGCGGCGTCGTGCGCGCGGTGGACGGCGTCTCGCTCTCGCTTGGCCGCGGCGAGTGCCTCGGCCTGGTCGGCGAGAGCGGCTGCGGAAAGACGACCCTCGCCCGCGCGATCCTCCGGCTCACGCCGGTCACCGGCGGGTCCGTGCGCTTCGCCGGCGAGGAGATCACCGTGCTCGACGGCGAGCGGTTGCGTCGGCTGCGTCGGCGGATGCAACTCGTGCCGCAGGACGCCGGCGCCTCACTGACGCCGCAACGCACGGTCGGGGAGCTCGTGCGCGAGGGGCTCGAGGTCCACGGCGTCGCCGAGGGCGCCGCCGCCGAGCATCGGATGCTCGCCGTACTCGACGAGGTGGGCCTTGCCGCCTCCTTCGCGGCGCGACGGCCAGGCGAGCTTTCGAGCGGCGAGCGCCAGCGCGTCGCGATCGCCCGCGCACTCGCGCCGGCACCCGACCTCCTCGTCTGCGACGAGCCGGTGGCGGCGGTGGACGCCGAGGTGCGGGACCAGATCCTCGACCTGCTCGATCGGCTGCGACGGCGACACGGCCTCGCCCTCCTCTTCATCTCCCACGACCTCGACGCGGTCCGCCGACTGGCGTCGCGCGTTGCCGTGATGTATCTCGGTCGGGTGGTCGAGCGGTCGGAGTCGCCGGCCGCGCTCGAAGTCCCGTGGATGCCGTACACCGTTGCCCTCCGTTCGGCGATGCCCACCGGTGACCCGGCGGCGCGCGCGGCACGGATCGTCCTGCGGGGCGAGTTCCCCTCGCCCCTGCATCCGCCGGCCGGATGCGCGTTCCACCCGCGGTGCCCGCACCCGGGCCGCGACGCGGCGTGTCAGGTGACGCGCCCGGAGCTGGTGGAACTCGCGCCGGGACGGTGGGTGGCATGTCCGAAGGTGTCCCGGTAGGCCCACCCTCCAGCCCGATGCCATGTCCTCCGATCGCGCCTTTTTCGGCCACCCCGCCGGCCTCGGCCTGCTCTTCGCCGTCGAGATGTGGGAGCGCTTCTCGTACTACGGGATGCGCGCGCTGCTCGTCCTCTTCCTCGTCAACGGCCTCGGCTGGCCAGATGGCAACGCCTACCAGCTGTACGGCACCTACACTGGCCTCGTCTATCTCACGCCGCTGATCGGCGGCTGGCTGGCCGACAACGTCCTCGGGACGCGGAAGGCGCTCGTGATTGGCGGCATCGTGATCGCGGCCGGGCACTTCGCGCTGGCCATCCAGGGGATGACGACGTTTTACCTCGGCCTCGGCCTCGTCATCATCGGCACCGGATTCTTCAAGTCGAACGTCTCGACGATGGTCGGCCAGCTCTACCCGGACGGCGACCCGCGGCGCGATGCCGGCTTCACGATCTTCTACATGGGCATCAATCTCGGCGGCTTCCTCGGGCCGCTCGTGTGTGGCTACCTCGCGAGCAGCCCGCGCTTCGGCTGGCACTGGGGGTTCGGCGCCGCCGGCGTCGGGATGGTCGCCGGCCTGATTGCCTATCAACTCTGGAAGGACCGGTACTTGCCCGGCATCGGCATCGCCCCGACGCGCGAGGTGCTGGCGGCACGCCGCGCCGCCGCGCTCTCGAGCGGCAGCGGCACGATGCACTGGTGGCACGGGCCGGCCGGCGCCACCGTCGGCCTCGCGCTCCTGCTCCTCACCGCCGGGTGGTCGTTGATGGGCGTCGCCTTCGCGGCGATCATCGGCGGCTCGTTCGGCATCGCGCTCCTCGGCTCGCGCGGCGACGACCTCAAGCGCGTGATCGCGTTGATCATCGTCATCTTCTTCGTGGTCTTCTTCTGGATGGCCTTCGAGCAGGCCGGAAGCTCGATGAACATCTTCGCCGACCGGCACACGGACCGGATGGTCGGCAACTACGAGATCCCCACCGGCTGGTTCCAGTCGGTGAACTCCTTCTTCATCCTGCTCTTCGCGCCGGTCTTCGCCGGCCTCTGGCAGGCGGCGCAGAAGCGCGGCAAGGAGCCGAGCACGGCGATGAAGATGGTGCTCGGCCTCGCGCTGCTCGGCGTCGGCTTTCTCTGGCTCGTCATCGGCGGCGCCCGCCCCCCCGCCCGCCCCAACGTGCCCCCC
>JBBDYC010000004.1:51535-55086 GCA_040901985.1 Gemmatimonadaceae bacterium | reverse complement strand
GGCGCGGGCGCCGACGCCGGCCAGAAGGTCGCCCCGACCTTCCTGGTCTTCGCCTACCTCTTCCACACCTGGGGCGAGCTCTGTCTCTCGCCGGTGGGGCTCTCGTACGTGACGAAGGTCGCCCCGGTGCGCTTCGCCTCCCTGATGATGGGGGCGTGGTTCCTCGCCAACGCCGCCGCCAACAAGCTCGGCGGCTGGCTCGCCGCCCAGACCGAGCATATCACGTCGCTGAAGTCGTTCTTCTCCATCCCGGTGGCCACTTCGCTCGGCGCGGCGCTGGTGCTCCTGATGCTGGTACCGCTGCTGAAGCGACTCACTGCCTCGGTGAAGGCCTAGCGACCCATCTTCTTCTTCAGCGCGTCGAGCGCGGCGTCGGCCGCGGTGTCGCGCTCGGCGCGCGCTCGCGCGCGCGCCAGCCCGTCGAGCTCGGAGCGCAGCGGGGCGTCGTCGGGGAGTCCCAGCTCGGCGTCGGTCGGCCCGGTCGTGCCGGGCACCGTGCCGGCGCCGACGCCGCGGTCGGCCTGCTTGAGCTGCGCCAGCATCGCATCGTACTCGCGCTCGGCGAGTTCGCACTCCGCCTCCTGCGCCTCGAGCTTCCGTTCGAGCACCGCGATCCGCTCGGCGTGCTGCGCCTCATACTGCGCGGCGAGCGCCGCCGTCTCGCCGTCGGCGATTTCCTCGGCAAGCCCGCGCCGGCGACCGGCGGTCGCCAGCGCCTCGCGCTCGGCGGCGACGCGGCGACGCGTCACCTCGACGCTCTCGCGGAGATCCTCGACGCCGAGTTTCGCCAGCGTCAGGCCGCGCTTCATCTCGCCGATGATGCCGCGCCGGTCGGCCGGCGCGATGCGCCCGCCGAGGAGGTCCGCGATCGTCGCCCGCAAGGCCTCGAACATCAGCCGGCCCGCTTCCAGCGCGCGTCGTCGCGCACCTGCCGCATCAGGCGTTCGGGCGAGTGCTGCCGCGGGAAGAGCAGCGCGTCGCTGATCCGGTTGAGCGCCACGCGCAACAGCGGGAAGCGCTCGGCCGCGAGGCCAAAGAGCATCGCGACGCCGTACTCGGAGGCCAGCCGGTGCTCGGCCGCCATCCGGAAGCCCCGGCTCCCCATCTCCTCGAAGTAGTCGAGCGCCGGTCCGCCGCGCCGCGTCTGCCGGAACGCGATCCGGTCGGGGAACATCCCGCTCATCCAGAGTGCGTAATTGCCGAGGTGCGCGCGGACCAGGAACGCTCGCCGCGGGTCCCGCCCGTCGGCGTCGGCAAGGAGGCCGGCCAGGGTGTCGTACGTCTCGTCGTCCTGGCCGGCGACCCGCTGGGCGCGGTCCCGGAGGCCGAAGTGGAGGACCACCGCGGCGGCGTAGTCGGCCAGGACGCGGTCGCGCTCGCCGATCTGGAGTAGCGCGTGGCGGACGAGCACGTAGGCGAAGAGCGGGAGCGTGGCGTGGCCCCCGCGCGGCGTCTCGACGAGCGCCGGCAGGAGCGCCGGGTCGTCGAGCACGGCGTCGAGGCCTTCCGCCTCCAGCGCGTGCTCGGCGCGCGAGCGGGCGTCGCCGCCGCTCTGGCCGATCAGCGACAGGACGAGCGCCACATCCTCACGGCTCAGGCGGGACCGGACGTCGGCAAGGATCACGGGCGCTGTCTCCTGTCGAGTTTCGCTATGATACACTCCGTGCACCTCATTCGACACCTGTGATGCCGCGCGCGTCACCGCGGACCGGCCGGATCCTCCTGATGGACTCGGGTCACACCTGGCGCGGTGGCCAGCGCCAGCTCGTCCTCCTTGCCATCGGGCTCCGCGCGCGCGGCTGGGAGCCCCTCGTCGTCGGGCCGCCGGGCACGCCGCTCCTCAAGGCCCTCAAGGTTGCCGGCATCGCCACGGCGGCGCGCGAGATGCGCGCCGGCCTCGGCCTGCTCGCGGTCCGCGGGTTGCGGCGCCTCATCACCACCTGGCGTCCGGGCGTCGTGCACGCGCACGACCTCCGGAGCCACACGGTGGCGTTGGGCGCTCTCGTGGCCCGACGCGGGCGAATCCCCTTGGTCGTCACCCGGCGGCTCCCGGCGTTGCCCGCCGGCGTGCTCCGGCGCGGACGCCGCGTGGACCGGTTCATCGCCATCACCGACGCCGTACGGCAGGCGCTCCTCGCGCGCGGCGTCGAGCCGTCCCGCGTCACGCTCGTGCATCCGGGCGTCGGCGCCCCCGCCGTCGAGGTGCCGCGAGACTGGCGCGCCGAATGCGGATGGCCCACGGCGACCGTCGTCGTCGGCGCCGTGGGGCCGCTGACCGAGACCCGCCACCAAAGGGAGCTGGAGGCGCTCCTGCGCCACGTGGATGCGCCGACGCGCGACGCGCTCGGCCTCGTGCTGCTCGGCGGGCCGGCGGCGGGTCGCGGCGAGATCGGTGGGATCCGGGCGTATCGCGCCGGCTTCGTGCACGACATCCCGCGGGCACTGGCCGGCCTCGAGCTCATCCTCCACCCTGGGGGCGCCGAGGGACTCGGGACCGCCGTGGTGGAGGGGATGGCGCTCCGGGTGCCAACACTCGGATTCGCGGTCGGCGGGGTCGGCGAGATCGTCGAATCGGGGCGCAATGGGCTCCTGGTCCCGCCCGGCGACGAGGTGGCGTTCGCCCGCGCGCTCGGCGACCTGACCCGCGATGCCACGCGGCGCGCCGCGCTCGGAGCGGCGGGGCCGGAGCGTGCCGCCGCCTTCTCCGCCGACCAAATGGTGGACCGCACCGTCGCCGTGTATCGTGACCTCCTCGACGAAGCGATGGTCCGGGAGGACCGTCGGGTAGTAAGGACGAGCCACTCTCCCTAGCTTTCACACCGTGCTCTATCTCTGCATCCCCTCCCACAACGAAGCGCCGACGATCGGCGTGCTCCTCTGGCGCATCCGCAAGGTGTTCCAGGAGTACACGCGCGAGTATGAGATTCTCGTGTACGACGACGCCAGCACCGACGCGACGCGCGAGGTGCTCGCGCCGTACGCCAAGGCGCTCACGGTGCTCGGCGCACGGGAGCGCGTCGGCTACGCGCGCGCGGTCCGTGCGTTGCTCGGCGAGGCCTCGGCCCGCACGAGCTATCCGCGCCGCGACGCGGTGGTGCTGCTCCAGGCCGACTTCACCGATCAGCCCGAGGGGATCCCCGACCTCGTGAAGCGCTTCGAAGGGGGCGCCGACATCGTGGTCGCCGAGCGGGAGTGGCCGGCCGGCACGCCGGAGCGGGTGCGGACGCTGCAGCGTCTCGCGGCCTGGTTGCCGCGGCTCTGGCCAATCCGTGATGCGGTCAGCGTCCCCGGCGTGAAGGATCCGTGGGGGACGTTCCGCCTGATGAGGATCGCGGTGGTCCGCGACCTCCTGCGCGCGGCCGAGCGGTCTCCCGCCGAGCCATCCGATGCGCCCTGGCAGGCCAACCTCGAGCTGCTCCGTGCGGCGGCGCCCCACGCCCGACGCATCGAGACCGTCACGCTCTCGCCGCGGTTCGACGTCCGCGACCGCGGCACGCGCCGCGACCCGTGGCCCGATGCGTGGGGGCTCCTCCGCGCGGGGGGGGGGGGGG
>JBBDYC010000004.1:0-51525 GCA_040901985.1 Gemmatimonadaceae bacterium | reverse complement strand
GCCGCGGCGCGCCCAGCCCGACGACGTGATCCGTCCCGTCGTGGCCACGCTGCTCGGCCTCGCGCTCGGCGCCGCCGACGCCAATCCCGTGGAGGGCCAGGTGACGCGCGCGCCGGTGCCCTTCGAAGTCGGCGAGAGTCTCACCTACGACGTGCGCTTCGGCGCCCTCAAGATCGGCACCGGACGAATGCGCGTCCTCGGAATGGACACCGTGCGCGGACGAGCGGCCTGGCACGTCCGCTTCAGCGTCACCGGCGGCACCTTCTTCTACCGGGTGAATGACGTCTATCAGAGCTGGATGGACGTCCGCACGCTCAACTCGTTGCGCTTCGTCCAGGACCTCAGCCAGGGATCGCGAGAACGCGAGCGGACCTACGAGTTCTTCCCCGAGCGCTCCACCTACCGCGAACTCGAACGCAGCGACGGCACCGAGCGGCCGTCGGTGCCCGATCCGCTCGACGACGGCTCCTTTCTCTTCTTCGTGCGCACGCTCCCCCTCGAGGTCGGGGAGACCTACTCGTTCGACCGCTATTTCAAACCCGACCGGAACCCGGTGGTCATCCGGGTCCTGCGCCGCGAACGCATCCGCGTCCCCGCCGGGGAGTTTGCGGCGATCGTGATCCAGCCGATCATCAAGACGCCCGGCATCTTCTCCGAGGGCGGACAGGCGGAGATCTGGCTCTCCGACGACGACAAGCGGATGATGTTGCAGATGAAATCGCGCCTCTCGTTCGGGTCGCTCAACCTCTACCTCCGGTCGTTCCGCCTCTCGGCCGCGGTCCCCGAAGTCGAGGTCACGCCGGACCCGCCGGCCTCCCCGTGAGCGCCGAGCGCCGCGCGCCGCGAGAGGCAGACCTCAGCCAGGTGCGAACGGTCCCCGTCGCCGCGCGGCCCAACAAGGTGGCGAGCGCCGATTTCGCCTCGGCGCCGGGCGACGACCGCTCCTTCGGCGCCTTTCTCCGCTCACTCCCCGCAGTCCTCAAGGCGCAGGACTTCCGTCGCGTGGTGGACGCCATCGCCGCCGCGGCGCGCAAGAAGCGCGGCGTCATCGCGATGCTCGGCGGACACATCGTGAAGACCGGGATCGCCCCGCTCCTCATTGACCTGATGCAGCGCGGCGTCATCACCCACCTCGCGATGAATGGCTCGGCGGCGATCCACGACTATGAGATCGCGCGCTTCGGCGGTACGTCGGAGGATGTCGCGGCCGGCCTCAAGGACGGCACCTTCGGCATGGCCGAGGAGACCGGGCGTGGCCTCAACCTGGCGTTCCTGGCCGGCCAGAAGCACGGCTGGGGGATGGGCGAGGCCGTGGCGCGGGCACTCGAGGCCGAGAAGGCGCTGGCCCATCCGGAGCAGTCCGTGGTCCTCGCCGCGCACCGCCTTTGGATCCCGGTCACGGTGCACGCGGCAATCGGCGCCGAGATCATCCATCAGCACCCTGCGGCCGACGGCGCGGCAATCGGCGAGACGAGCCACCGCGACTTCCGTCGGCTGGCGGCGGCCTGCGAGGACCTGCATCAGGGCGGCGTCGTCCTGAACCTCGGCAGCGCGGTGATCATGCCGGAGGTCTTCCTCAAGGCGCTCACGGTCGCGCGGAACCTGCACGCGGGAAAGCCGACGCACTTCACCGCCGCCGACTTCGATATGGAGCGACACTACCGGCCGCGGATGAACGTCGTCGAGCGCCCCGTCCTCGCCGGGGGCGAGGGCTTCGAGATCACGGGCCACCACGAGCTGATGATCCCGCTCCTCGCCTGGGCCGTCGCCGAAGCGCTCGGCTAGCGGGGGGCGGGCGCCGAGCACCGCCTCCCTAGGCGACTCAGGACCCGCCGAGCTTCTCGCGCACGCCGCGTGCCGTCTCCGGCGCGAAGACCAACATCACGACGTAAATCAGCCCGCCGATGATCAGGACCGGCACGGCCATGAAGAGCAGCGTCAGGATCAGGCCAAAGAGCCCGCCGAGGATCCCGAAGACGAGCTTCAGGACGAAGAGGCCGACGAACGCGATCAAGCCGATGGTGAAGATGGTGCGAAGCATTTGTCAGGTCCCGGAAGGGGTCGCTGGGACTTACGCTCGCTGCTGACCGGCGGTTTCACCAGCCCTGGCCCGCCCAATTACTGGATAACCTTCATTAAGATAAATAGACGGTTACTCGCTCTGGACTCCCTCCTCGCCCACCCATACTTTCCCGTCCATGCCAGACGTCCTCCATCAGATTCTGGGCCGTCACCGCTCCGAGCCCCTGCCGGAGCGCAAGCCATCCTGGCTGAAGGTCAAGGCTCCGGGCGGCCCGGGATACCTGCACCTCAAGCAGATGATGAAGGAACTCGACCTCCACACCGTCTGCGAGGAGGCGCACTGCCCCAACGTCGGCGAGTGCTGGGAGCACGGCACCGCGACCTTCATGATCCTCGGCGACGTCTGCACCCGGAACTGCGCCTACTGCGCCGTCGCCCACGGCCGGCCCCCAAAGTTCGACCCGACGGAGCCGTCCCGGGTGGCCGAGGCCGCGCTGAAGATGAACCTCCAGCACCTCGTGATCACGAGCGTGGACCGCGACGACCTCCCGGACTTCGGCGCCTGGGCCTTTGCCGAGACGATCCGCCAGGTGCACGAGGCCGTCCCGGGGTGCTCGGTCGAGGTCCTCGTCCCCGACTTCCAGGGGAACGTGGACTCCGTCCGCGCGGTGCTCGAGGCACGCCCGGAGATCTACAACCACAACACCGAGACCGTCCCGCGCCTCTACAAGAAGGCGCGGCCGGGCGGCCGCTACGAGCGCGTGATGCAGATCTTCCGCGTCAGCAAGCGGCTCGCCCCCGACATCCCCACCAAGACCGGGATCATCCTCGGGATGGGCGAGACGAACGAGGAGGTCCTCCAGACGATGCGCGACCTGCGCGAGGTGGACGTGGACATCCTCACCCTCGGCCAATACCTCCGGCCGTCGGACGACCACATCAGGCTCGACCGCTACGTCACGCCCGACGAGTTCACGATGTTCCGCGTCGAGGGCAAGGCAATGGGCTTCAAGCACGTCGAGAGCGGTCCGCTCGTGCGCTCCTCGTATCACGCCTGGGAGCAGGTCCAGGCGGCCTCCCTCCACACCTGAGAGCGTAGATGGCCCTGAAGAAGAAGGGCGACGCCAAGTCGCTCCCCGGCAGCGCCACCCTCCGCCGCGAGCTCCTGCACTCGATGCTCCTTCAACGGCGCTTCGAGGAGAAGGTCGGCGAGGCGTACGCGCTCGGGAAGATCGGCGGCTTCTGCCACCTCTACATCGGGCAGGAGGCCATCTCCACCGGCGTCCTCTCGATGCTGCGGCCGGACGACTACGTCATCACGACCTATCGCGACCACGGGCAGGCCCTCGCGCGCGGAATGACGCCGCGCTCGGTGATGGCCGAGCTCTTCGGACGCGTGGACGGCTGCTCGCGCGGCAAGGGCGGCTCGATGCACCTCTTTGACCGCAACCTGAACTTCCTCGGCGGACACGGGATCGTCGGCGCCCACGTGCCCCTCGCGGCGGGTGTCGGCTTCGCCATCAAGTACCGCGGCGGCGACCAGGTCTGCGTCTGCTTCATGGGCGAATCGGTCGTGAACACCGGCGCCTTCCACGAGGCGCTCAATATGGCGGCGCTCTGGAAGCTCCCCTGCATCTTCATCATCGAGAACAACAAGTACGGGATGGGGACGGCGGTCGAGCGGTCGGCGGCGATCAAGGACCTTTCGCGCCGTGCCGAGGCGTACGAGGGGATGTCGGGCGAGCACGTGGACGGGCAGGACGTCTTCGCGGTGCGCGAGGCGATGGACCGCGCGCTCGACGTCGCGCGGAGCGAGTCCAAGCCGGTCCTCCTCGAGATCCGCACCTATCGCTATATGGGCCACTCGATGTCCGACGCGGTGAGCGGCACCTACCGCACCAAGGCCGAGCTCGACGAGTACCTCAAGCGCGACCCGATCAACCTCCTCAAGGCGCGGATGGTGGACGCCGACGAGCTCGCCGACGCGGACGTCGCGGCGATGGAGCAGGACATCAAGACCGTCGTGCAGGACGCCTGGGACTTCGCTGACGCGAGCCCCGAGCCTCCGCCCGAGGCGCTCTACGAGGATGTCCTCGTGGAAACGGGAAACTGACGATGGCCGTCATCACGTACCGCGAAGCGCTCCTCCAAGCCCATCGCGAGGAGATGGCCCGCGACGACCGGGTGTTCCTGATGGGCGAGGAAGTCGGCGTCTACAACGGCGCGTACAAGGTGTCGAAGGGACTGCTCGAGGAGTTCGGCGAGATGCGCGTGGTGGACACGCCGATCACCGAGCTTGGCTTTGCTGGCGTCGGCGTCGGCGCGGCGATGGTCGGGCTGCGGCCGATCATCGAGTTCATGTCCTGGAACTTCGCCCTTCTCGCCCTCGACCAAGTCGTGAATGCGGCGGCGAAGATGCTCTATATGTCGGGCGGGCAATACCCGATCCCGATGGTCTTCCGCGGGCCCAACGGCGCCGCGCTCCAACTCTCGGCGCAGCATTCGCAGGCCTGGGAGTCGTGGCTCGCCCATATTCCGGGTCTCAAGGTCGTCACGCCCGGCACGCCCTACGACGCCAAGGGCCTCCTGAAGGCGGCCATTCGCGACGACAATCCGGTGATCGTGCTCGAGGGGGAGATGCTTTACAACAGCAAGGGCGAAGTGCCCGAGGACGACTACATCGTCCCGATTGGCAAGGCCGACCTCAAGCGCGAGGGCGACCATTGCTCAATCATCACGTTCGGCAAGATGGTCCTCGTTGCGATGAACGCCGCCGACCAGCTCGCCAAGGACGGGATCCGCGTGGACGTCGTGGACCTCCGCACCGTGCGTCCGATGGACATCGCGGCCATCACCGCGTCGGTGCGGAAGACCAATCGCGCGGTGGTGCTGGAGGAGGGGTGGGAGGTCGCGGGGATCGGCGCGCAGGTGGTGGACTACATCCAGCGCGACTGCTTCGACGATCTCGACGCCCCGGTGATCCGCGTGCACCAGGCGGACGTCCCGATGCCCTATGCCAAGGCCCTCGAAAAGGCGGCCAAGCCGGACGTGGCCAAGACGATTGCCGCCGTCAAACAGGTGATGTATGTCGACTAAGGTGGTGATGGAGGCGCTGAGCCCGACGATGGAGGAAGGCCGCCTCGTGAAGTGGCTCAAGAACGAGGGCGACGCCGTGAAGGCCGGCGACCTTCTCGCCGAGGTGGAGACGGACAAGGCGGTGATGGAACTCGCGGCGCGCGGCGATGGCGTGCTGAGAAAGCGACTGATAGCCGAAGGCGACACCGTCGCCGTCGGGTCGCTCGTGGGCATCATCGCGGACAAGGACGAGGACATCTCGGCGCTGGCCGGCGGGGGCGACGCGGCGCCGGCGCCGGCCCCGCGTGCGCCGGCCCCGCGTGCGCCGGCCCCGAGTGCGCCGGCCCCGAGTGCGCCGGCCCCGAGTGCACCGGCCCCGAGTGCACCGGCCCCGAGTGCGCCGGCCGCGCCAACGGCGGCCCCCGCCGCGCAGGATCGCGTGCGCACCTCACCCCTCGCCCGCCGCCTCGCCGGCGAGCAGGGCGTGGACCTCGGCGCCGTGCAGGGCTCGGGTCCTTCGGGCCGCATCATCAAGCGCGACATCGAGGCCGCATTGTCGGGAGCAGGCGCAGGACCTCACCCCTCACACCCCACACCTCCCCACCTGCAGTACCGCGACGAAGCGCTCACGCAGATCCGCAAGACGATTGCCCGCCGCCTCACCGAGTCCATCGGCCCGATCCCGACCTTCTATCTCACGGCCGAGTTCGACCTGAGCCGCGCCGCCGAGATGCGTGCCGCCGCCGCCGAACTCGGCGACGAGTACAAGGTCTCGTTCAACGACATCATCCTGAAGGCCACCGCCACGGCGCTCCAACAGCACCCGGAGGCGAACGCGCACTGGCTCGGCGACAAGATCCGCTACTTCAACACGGTCCATCTCGGGATGGCCGTCGCGACCGACGACGGCCTCATCGTCCCCGTCATCTTCAACGCCGAACAGAAGCGGATGTCGGAGATCAGCACCGAGGCCAAGGCGCTGGCCAAGAAGGCGCGTGAGCGGAAGCTCAAGCCCGAGGAGTTCACCGGCTCGACGTTTTCCGTCTCGAACCTCGGGATGATGCAGATTGACCAGTTCACGGCGATCATCAACCCGCCCGAGTGCGGCATCCTGGCAATCGGCGCGATCGAGGACAAGGTCGTCGTCGGCCCCGACGGCGGCTTCGAGGTCCGCAAGAAGCTCCGGGTGACGATGAGCTGCGACCACCGCGTGATTGACGGGGCCGTCGGCGCCAAGTTCCTGCAGACGCTCCGCCGGTTGATTGAGAACCCGCTCTTGATGGTTTTCTAGCGTGGGGGTTGAAGCGGAGGTGCCGCGCCTCGGCGCGCGGGAGATCGCAGGTTCAGCGACCAGTCGTATTCAGTATCCACCCACCGGAATCGACCGCTCGCGACGAGTTCTCGCTCGGGGCCCGGGGGCAGGTAGCGCGCCCAGAAGGCGCCCACGCCAGCGAGGCTCCCTCCGAAGTCCTCGCGGTACCAAGTGAAAATCGGCGAGCCGAAGACGACGCCGGCGGCGACGTCAACGCGATTCTTCTCGTGCTGCGCGAGAAAGTGCCGTGCCTGATTGTCGAGCTGCGCGTCGAGAGTGGACGCCACGTATGCCTCCGACCGAAGTGACGGACATCCTATTGCCGCGCAGACGAGCGCCGCGTGAATCCGGGGGTCGCCGAACTCCGGGCGGATGATCCGGTGCTCCACGTCGTCGAGCGTCAGGACCCGACCGGCCGCGCGCACAATCGGTTCAGCCCATGGGCTACGCCA
Organism: Gemmatimonadaceae bacterium; assembly: GCA_040901985.1. Classification (GTDB taxonomy): domain Bacteria; phylum Gemmatimonadota; class Gemmatimonadetes; order Gemmatimonadales; family Gemmatimonadaceae; genus Pseudogemmatithrix. The sequence continues at coordinate 44,664 of JBBDYC010000004.1, read as the reverse complement.
CGTAATTCCGAATCGCCGGTTGATGTTCCGAATGGAATCGCGCTCACGCCGATCATTGATGAGCGCAATCGTGTACGCGTTGTAGACGTTGATCCAGTAGGCGAGACGCTCCGGGCGCGTGGCCCCGGCGAGACTCGTGCGATCGAGCGTCTCAAGGTATCGCGCGAAGCGCGGATCTCGCGCAAAGGCGTCATAGTCCACCAGTCCGTCGGTCACGTGCGCGCCGAGCATCGCGTCCCACGGCGCATGATCGATTCCCTGCGCCGCACCAGTCGCCGGCGCCGCGAGGGTCGCGAGCGCCACGGTCGCTATCCAACCGAAACGTCGCGCGATCGCCGGCACGAGGGAGAGAAGCACCAGCAGCACGCCAGCGACGAGGACCTGCTGGAACGCCTGCTCGCGCGCGCCCTCGACCCCGGCGAGGAGGGCGTCGGCAAAGTACGTGTAGACGGCGGTCCCGGGAATGATGCCGAGGGCCGTTGATGCGACGTACGTCGCTGGGCGCACCCCCGCCAGACCGGAGCCGAAATTGAGCGCGTTGAACGGGACAATGGGAATCAACCGCAGCCGCACGAGCGTCCCGAAAGCGCCGGAGCCGACCACGCGATCGAGCGCGGCAGCATTCCGCCCGAGGAGTGCGCGGACCGAATCGCGCCCGAGCATACGGGCGAGGAAAAAGGCGCCCGTTGCGCCGAGCGTCGCGCCCATCCAGTTGAGGACCGTGCCCCCCGCAAATCCGAAGATTGCGCCCCCTGCCAACGTGAGCGGCGTCCCGGGCAGGCCGAGGGTCGCCGCCGCGGCATAGGCCAGGACGAAGATCGGCGCTGCCAACGGTAGGCCGCGGATACGCTCAACGAGCGCGCCGATTTGCGATCGGTCGGCGTACTCGAGCCAGCCGAGCTGCCGGGCGATGACCCACGCCGCCACCAGCACCAGAACGAGGAGTGCGAGACGGACGAGGGCACGCGATCGCGCGGAGGTCGACGAATCGGAGCGGACGGATGTGGGCATGGATGGGTGGAGTGAACGCTTTGGCCGCACACGGTATTGCTCGGTGGTCCCGGCGGCCGTACCAATCAAGACCTGCGGCCCTCGCGACGTTCCCTCCACTTCTCACCACGCTCAACCGTCATGCCACGATCAACCGTCATGCCACGCCGTCAAGAACGGCTGCTTACGCACGCTCGCGACGCCGGCATCCGCGCCTCGCGCCGTACTTCCGGCACGGACGGTACCCGATGAACGACCTGCCCATGATTGACTGCGACGCGGTGATCCGGCAGCTGTGGGATTATCTCGACGGCGAGCTCACGCCAGATCGGCTCGCCGCGCTCGAGGCGCACATCAAGATGTGCGAACGGTGCGCTCCGCACGTCGCGTTCGAGCGGTCGTTCAAGTCGGCGCTTCGCGCGGCGCGCCACGCTCCGCTCGACACCACGGGACTCTGCGAGAGGATTCGCACGGCCCTCCGGGCCGAGGGATTCGCCGATTCGCGATGACCGCGACGGTGCGCGCTCCTGTCACCTGATGAGGTCTCTGATGTCTGAGCATTCGATCCTGCCCCTGCCGCCCGTGGCGGACCACACAGCCTCTCCGGCCGCCCTCGCCCTGCTGACGCGCGCCCGTCGCGAAATGATGATGGTGCCGAACCTGCACCGCATGATGGCGCACGCGCCACCGTTGCTCGAGACCTATATGGATGGGTACGCGAGGTTTCGCCGGGACTCGGGATTCAGCCCGGCCGAGCAAGAGGTCGCGTTCCTCTCCATCTCCCGCGAGAACGGCTGTGGCTACTGCGTCGCCGCGCACAGTTTCCTGGCCGATGCGCGCTCCGGCGTCCCGCGCGCCGTCACCGAGGCAATCAGGGAGGACCGCCCAGTCCCCGACGTGTGCCTTGGCGCCGTGGACCGCCTGGTGCGCAGTCTCGTGCGGACTCGCGGCCGACCGGATCCCGCCGACCTGCGCGCGTTCGTGGAGGCCGGCTTCCGCGAGACGCAGGTGCTCGACCTCGTCCTGGCCGTGGCCATCAAGACGATGAGCAACTACACGAACCACCTGTGCGAGACCGAGATTGACGGAATCTTTCGGACGCGCGAGTGGCGCGTCTTCAAGGCGGCCCAAGCGCTGAAGGAACGGCTCACCGGCTGAGCCCTCCGCGTCAGCCGGGAACTTCGCGCCTGGCGCCGGTCTTGTCGCGGTACACAAGAGGGCCTGGACGGAGGCATCCGGCCGCCGTCCTCCCTCGTTCCCCGGAGGAGTCCATGAGTCTCAGCAGCCTGTTGCGGCGCGTCGCCGCACTCACCCTGGTGGTCGCGACCACCGCCACCGCCGCGCTCGCACAGCACGGCCAGGGGTCGGTCAACGTGGATGACAACGGTGTCATCCTCGCGGGGCACGACGCCGTCGCCTACCAGTCGCAGAGCCGTCCAATCGCTGGGTCGACCGAGTTCACCGCCGTGCACGAGGGCGCGATCTACCGCTTCGCGTCGGCGGCCAATCGAGACGCGTTCAAGGCAGATCCAGCGAAGTACGCGCCGGCCTACGGCGGCTACTGCGCGATGGGCGTCGCGATGGGAAAGAAGCTGCCTGTCGATCCCGCGGCGTTCACCGTCGCGAACGGCCGCCTGTTCCTGAATGTCAACAGGGACGTGCAGTCGATGTTCTCGAGGGACGTCGCAGGGAACAACGCCAAGGCGGCGCAGAACTGGCAAGAAGTGCGGGCGCGTCGCGGTTTCGATCGGATGTGATCCGTCAGGTCGAGGTCTCCGTCCCCGTCCTGGGTGCGGGGACCTCGACCATCAGCCGCCCTCGGGCTCGAGTGGAACGTGGAGGCCCTCGGCGAGCCGATTCACGTAGTTGAAGTACGCGATGATCGCGACCGCGTCGTGCACGCCCGCGTCGCTGAGACCGAACTCGCGGAGGCGCTGGACGTCGGGTTCGCGCACCGCCGCCGGACGTTCGGTGAGGAGGATGGCGAGATCCGCAAGCACGCGCCAGCGCGGCTCGAGGGGAACGGTGCGGGGGTCACGAAGGATCTTCTCGACGAGCGCGGAATCACGAGTGAGCTCACGGAGCGACCTTCCGTGATGGTGCATGCAATAGTGACAGCCGTTCACCGACGAGACGACAGACGCAATCATCTCGCGCTCGGGCCGGGTCAGTTCGCTGCGCGAGAACATCAGCTCGCGGTACAGGTCGAGATGGGCCAGCAGCGCGGCTGGGCGCGTGGCGTGGACTCTGAGGATGTTCCCCACGCTGCCGCGGGTGGCGGACACCCGCGCGTACGCGTCGGCGAGTGCGCCGGTGGCGGAGGAGACTTCGGGAAGGGGAATCCAACTCGTCATCGGGACCTCTTGACCCTGCACCGTAGTGCAGGGTGCAGACTGGGAGTGTGATGCATATGCGTATCGGACGACTCGCGAATGATGCCGGCGTCGGAATCTCCACGCTGCGCTACTACGAGCGGCGCGGCCTCCTCCGGCCCGTAGCACGAACCCGGAGCGGCTATCGGGAGTTCCCACCGGCCAGCGTGGAGCGGATCCGGCTGATTCGCCACGCCCAACGCGTCGGCTTCTCCCTCGAGGAGATTCGCGTACTGCTCTCCCTGCGGGACACCCCGGGCGTTGCCTGCGAGGACGTCTCTCGCGCGGCGCGGGCCACGCACGAGCGCGTGCGCGAGCGTATCCGCGCGCTGCGCGCGATGGAGCGCGAGCTCCAGCAACTCCTCGTCGCGTGTGGCCGGCGTCCTGACGAGTCCTTATGCCCCATCTTCGAACTGCTTTCCACCGGAGACTGACCATGACCGATCCTTCCATCGATCTCGTGTACTTCGAGGGATGCCCGAACGCCGACGAAGCCCGCCGGCGCTTGCGCACCGCACTTCAGGCCGTGGGACTTCCCGCGACCTGGTCGGAGTGGGACTCACGCGCCGAGTCGACACCAGAGCGGCTTCGGCGGTTCGGCTCGCCGACGGTTCTGATAGACGGGCGTCCGGTGGGAGAGGCCGCGGAGATGGTCGGTGCGGGCTGCGTCGTCGCGGGAGCTCCCAGCACCGAGGCCCTGACGGCTGCCCTTCGCGGAGCACGGCAATGATCGGTCGCGTCGCCGGGACCTCTTCCGGCGCCGTGGTCGCCGGGTTCGTCTCGGCGCTCTGCTGCGCCGGTCCGTTGTTCGCGGCTGCCGGCGCAGGCGGCGCGGTCGCCTTCGCCTCCGTCATCGAGCCCTATCGCCCGGTGTTCCTCGGGCTCGCCTTTGGGTCGCTCGCCGGAGGAGCCTGGCTGGTCCGGCGCGAGGAGCGACGCGCATGCGAGCCCGGGACACCGTGCGCATCACCACGCGAGCGGCGGCGGGCCAGGCGCCTTCTCGTGGTCGCGACGATCGTGACTCTGGCGGCCGCCGCCTTCCCCTACTGGGGGACCTGATCCCGACCACCAGCACCGCACGGAGAACTCGCCCGAAGCGGAACTTTCCGGACCCCCTCTCGCCTTACCTCACTGACCTCATCCTGGGAAACCGATGCCCAACCCCGTGGTCGTATCCGACGACACCTTCAAAGTGCAGATCGAGCAGCACCGAGGCGTAGCCCTCGTCGACGTGTGGGCCGCTTGGTGCGGACCTTGCCTCGCCCTGGCGCCTGCCGTCGATGAGCTCGCACGCACCTATGCCGGACGCGTGAAGGTTGCCAAGCTTGACCTCGACGCACAGCCGGCCACCGCCCAGCGGTTCGGAGTGCGCTCGATTCCGACGCTCCTCGTCTTCCGTGACGGGGCGCTGGTCGACCGCCTCGTCGGGCTCCGCCCCGCCGCCGCCATTGCGGAGGTGCTCGATCGGCACCTACTTAGGGTTGCGTAATCTCTCGCGCCTTCCCTTTTCCACCCTCCGAGGTCCTAATGCCCATCCATCTCCCGAAGGCCCTGCTCGCCGGCGTCGTCGGTACCGCCGTGATGACCGTGATGAGCGTCTACGTCGCGCCGATGATGGGGATGCCTCCGATGAACCCCGCCGAGATGCTCGCTGGCCAGATGGGCGGCAACCTCCTGATCGGCTGGGGCGCGCACTTCATGATCGGTATGGTTCTCGCTGTCGGGTACGCGATTGTCGCCGCTCGCCTCCCGGGTCCCGCCCCGCTACGGGGCGCCCTGTACGGCGTCGCGCCTTGGCTCCTCGCGCAGGTCGCCGTGATGCCGATGATGGGCATGGGTTTCTTTTCCGGGTCGATGATGATGGCTGGTGGCAGTCTCGTCGGGCATCTGGTCTATGGCGCGGTCGTGGGTGCAATCTACGGGCTTCCCGCTCCCAGCAGCACCTGACCTACCGGAGGCTCTAGACGCGGCGTCCGCCGGACGCGCGGCAGGCGGTGAGGGGGATCGGTGCGGCCGCAGGGAGCGACGTGGGGTCGCCCCGCGGACGTCAATCGTGCATTCTTGTGAATGTTCACAGGGTCGCCGGCTCGCGAGCTCGCGCTCCCTGACAACGGTCACCTGACACCTGATCCCTGTCTCAACAATGTCCAACTACGACGTGATCTTCCTCGGCGGCGGCCCCGCCGGCTACGTGGGCGCCCTCCGCGCCGCCCAACTCGGCCTCAACGTCGGCGTCGTCGAGCGGGAAGGGCTCGGCGGCACCTGCGTCCTCTGGGGCTGCATCCCGGCCAAGGCGCTCCTCGAGGCCGCGAGCATTGCGACCAAGGTGGCCAAGGGCGCCGAGTTCGGCGTGAAGGCCGAGAAGGTCACGCTCGACTATGGCGTGGCGATGAAGCGCTCGCGCGCCGTCTCGGCGCAGAACTCCAAGGGCGTCGAGTTCCTCTTCAAGCGCGCCAAGGTCACCTGGCTCAAAGGGACCGGCGCGCTCGGCACGGGGAAGACCGTCAAGGTCACCGGCGCCGACGGGAAGAGTGAGACGCATACGGCGACCAAGGCAGTCGTGATCGCCACCGGGTCGCGCGTGAAGGGACTTCCACAGATCGGGCTTGAGCTCAACAAGACTACGGTCATCTCGTCCGACGAGGCGCTGGTGATCGAGAAGGCACCGAAGACGCTCGCCGTGATCGGCGCGGGGGCGGTCGGCTGTGAGTTCGCCGACGTCTTCCACGCCTTTGGCTCCAAGGTGACGCTGCTCGAGGTGATGCCCCGGATCCTGCCGCTCGAGGACGAGGATTGCTCGGCCGAGCTGGCGAAGTCGTTCAAGAAGCGCGGGATTGACGTCATCACCGGCGCCAAGCTCGGCAACGCGAAGACCACGAAGGCAGGGGTCACGATCCCGGTGGACGCGGGCGGCGAGAAGAAGGAGATGCGATTCGACGTCGTGCTCGTCGCGGCCGGACGCGCGCCGAACGTCGAGATCGTCGGGCTCAAGGAAGCGGGCGTGCAGCTCACCGACCGTGGCTTCATCAAGGTGAACGAGCGGCTCGAGACGACCGCCAAGGGCATCTACGCCATCGGCGACGTCGCCGGGGCGCCGATGCTCGCCCACAAGGGTCAGCGCGAAGGGCACGTCGTGGCGGAGATCATCGCCGGCCACAAGCATCACCCAGTCAACTACGGCAACATTCCCAACGCGACGTATTGCCATCCCGAGGTCGCGAGCATCGGCCTCACCGAGGCGCAGTGCAAAGAGAAGGGGCTCAAGTACAAGGTCGGCAAATTCCCGTTCTCGGCCAACGGGCGCGCACGCACGAGCGGCGAGACCGAGGGGTTCGTGAAGGTCATCCGCGACGAAAAGTACGGGGAGATCCTGGGCGCGCACATCATCGGCGCGCACGCCACCGAGTTGATCCACGAGCTCGCCGTCGCGCGCGAGAATGAGTTCACCGTCGAGGAGATCGACCTCGCCGTCCACGCGCACCCGACCTTGAGCGAGGGGATCGCCGAGGCGGTGCTCGACTCGATGGGGAAGATGCTGCACGCGTAAGCGCGCAGCGTCCACTCCAGTGAAGGAGTTCCTCGTGGTGGACCTCGGCCTCCGCAGCTATGCGGAGGCCTTGGCGTTCCAGCGGGAGGCGGCGGCGGCGCGGATCGAGAGGCGCCTCACCCAGGACCTGCTGATCCTCGTCGAGCATCCGCCGGTGATCACGCTCGGCCGTTCGACCAAGGCCGGACACCTTCTCGCAACCAAGGAGTTGCTCGACGCCCGCGGCGTGGAGCTCTTCGAGGTCGAGCGCGGAGGGGACGTGACCTTCCACGGGCCAGGCCAGCTCGTCGGCTACCCGATCGTGGACCTCACCGAGCACCGGCAGGACCTCCACTGGTTTCTGCGACAGGTGGAGGAGGTCGTGATCCGCGCGGTGGCGCCGTTCGGGATCGTCGCGGCGCGGAATCCGGGAAAGACCGGCGTCTGGACGCGCGACCGGAAGCTGGCGAGCATCGGCGTCCACGCGCGGCAGTGGGTCACCTGGCACGGCTTCGCGCTCAACGTGACGACCGACCTCAGCTACTTCGACCTGATGGTGCCGTGCGGGATTGCGGACGTCACGATGACTTCCGTGGAGCGGGAGATCCTGGCCGGGGCGGACGGGGTGTGTTGGGCAGCGCCGCCGGGACTCGGCGCCGAGGCGCGCGCGGCGGCGGTCCGCGCCTTCGGCGACGTGTTTGAGCGGGCACCGCTGGCGGTCCACGAACTCGACGTCGGGGTACGCCTCTAGCCCCTGGTTCGGGATATATTCAGGGGATGCCGCACGAGCCCATCCGCTACCCGCCACGCGAGCGGGACGTCAGTCCGAAGCGGACAGTGGACTTTGCCGCCGAGCTCAACCCGGCCCAGCTCGCCGCCGCCACCCACGCCGACGGCCCCCTGCTCATCGTCGCCGGGGCCGGCACCGGCAAGACGCGCACCCTGGTCTACCGCGTCGCCCACCTGATTGAGCGCGGCGTTCGCCCGGACCAGATCCTCCTGCTCACCTTCACCCGCCGCTCGGCGCAGGAGATGCTCGCCCGCGCCGAGCGTCTGGTCGGAAACGCAAGCCGCTCGGTGCACGGGGGCACCTTCCACGGCACGGCCCATCGCCTGCTCCGCCGCTTTGGCCCCGAGGCCGGCCTTCCCGGCGACTTCACGATCCTCGACCAGGGCGACGCCGAGGACCTGATGAGTCTCTCGCGCACCGCCCTTGGGCTCGCCGACAGGACGAAGCGCTTCCCGAAGAAGGCGACGCTGCAGCGCGTCTACTCGCGGCACGTGAACACCGACATCCCGGTCGGCGCGATCCTCCGCGAGGAGTACCCACGCTTCGTCGAGTTCGAGGACGACTTCGCGCGCGTCTTCGCCGACTACACGCAGCGCAAGCAATCGCGCAACCTCGTGGATTACGACGACCTGCTGCTCTACTGGGCGCTGCTCCTCGAGTCCGCCCCCGCGCTCGCCGAGCGGATCAGCGGGCTCTATACGCACCTGCTGGTGGACGAGTACCAAGACACCAACGTCCTGCAGGCGCGGATTCTCAAGGCGATGTGCCGCGCGCACCGCAACATCACCGTGGTCGGCGACGACGCGCAGGGCATCTATGCGTTCCGCGGCGCGACAATCCGCAACATCCTCGACTTCCCGCGCGAGTTCCCCGGCGCCGCGGTCGCCACGCTGGAGCAGAACTACCGCTCCACCCAGCCGATCCTCGACGCGACGAACCTGCTGATCTCCCGCGCCGAGGAGCGCTACTCGAAGGAGCTCTTCACGCGGCGCACTGGCGGCGAGCGGCCCTGGCTCGTCACGGCGCAGGACGAGCAGCAGCAGACGCGCTTCGTGGTGGACCGGATCCTTGAGCTCCACGAGGAGGGGACGCCGTTGCGCGAGATGGCGGTGCTCTTCCGCGCCGGGTATATGAGCGCGGACCTCGAGATCGAACTCACCGCGCGCAACATCCCGTTCGACAAGTGGGGCGGGCTCAAGTTCCTCGAGGCGGCGCACGTGAAGGACATCCTCGCCTTCCTGCGCGTCCTCGAGAATCCGCGCGATGAGGTGAGCTGGTACCGCCTGTTGCTCCTGATGCCGGGGATCGGCGAGGTGACGGCGCGCGGCGCAGTCGAGGCGATGGTGCAGCTCGCCTGGTCGCACGAGGCGTTCGGGCGCTTCCAGCCACCACCACGTGCCCGCGCGGCACACGGCGCGCTGGTCCAACTCCTCGCTTCACTCCGCGCCGGCGATGCCGACGAGGGCGACGGGCGCGTCGGACGCGAGATCGCGCGCATCCGCGGGCTGTACGACGACATCCTCCGCGAACGGTACGACCGGGTGGAGCCGCGGCTCAGCGACCTCGACCAGCTCCAGACCATCGCCGGCGGCTATCCCGACCGGGCGACCTTCCTCTCGGCGCTCGCGCTCGAGCCGCCATCGGCGACGAGCGACCTCGGCTTCGGCGGCGGCGACGCCGACGACGACACGTTGATCCTCTCCACCGCGCACAGCGCCAAGGGGCGCGAGTGGGATGCCGTGTTCCTCATCTGGGCGGTGGATGGGTGGTTCCCGATGTCGCGCGCGCTCGGCGACGAGGAGCAGGTCGAGGAGGAGCGCCGACTGATGTACGTGGCGCTCACCCGCGCGCGGAACCATCTCGCCGTGAGCTATCCGCTCAACGTCTACGACACGCGCCGCGGGGCGGACTACTCCCTCGACCAGGTCAGCCGCTTCCTCGACCGGGGGGTGCGGAAGGCGTTCCAGCGCGTCGTGCTGGAGACGGTGAAGGAGGGCGAGGGGCCCGACGCGTCGGCGGTCCCCGCACCGGAGATTGATGTGCGCGAGCTGCTGCGGTCGCGGTTCCGGCTGCCGGGATCGTGAGCGCCCCGGCGGGCCAGTGGTGCCTCGGCACCGTCAACGTGTGAGCAGTCCCGCCTCGATCGCGAATCGCGTCAGTCCAGCGGTGCCCGTGATGCCGAGCTTCGTGCCGAGCGACTCGCGGTACGACTCCACGGTGCGGACGCTCAGCCCCAGGTTGGCGGCGATCGCCTTGTTGGCCCGTCCGCTCGCAATGCCGGTCAGCACCTCAATCTCCCGCCGCGTGAGCAGCGACAGCCACTCGGTCGACGCGCTCGCCGCCGGTGCGACGACGCGGCCCGGCGTGGCCGGCCCGCCGCTGAATGCCGTGCCACCGTCGGCAACGGTCCGGACCGCCGCCCGCAACTCTTCGGGGAGCGTGTCCTTTCTGAGATAGCCGTGCGCGCCGGCGCGGATGCACTCGAAGACGTACTCCGAGTGGTCGTGTACCGACAGCATCAGCACGCGCGTCGCGGGCAGTTGCTTCAGCAGCGTCTCTACCGCCTGGATGCCCGACACTCCGGGTAGCGTGATGTCCATTACGACGACATCGGGCGCGTGCGCGCGTGCGAGCTCCAGACCGGCCTCGGCGCTTCCTGCATCCCCAACGACTTCGAAGCCGGGCGCCGAGAGCGCCTGACGAACGCCCTCCCTCACGAGCGGATGGTCGTCCACGATCAAGAGACGGATCGGACGCTCGGTCACGGGTGCTCCGCCGCCAACGGTACCTCGGCCTCCACGGTCAGCCCGCGCGGGACCGACGCACGGAAACGCACGGCGCCGCCGGCGCCCGCGAGGCGCTCCCGCATTCCGAACAGCCCGGTCCGCCCGGAGCCGGCCACGATGTGATCGCGGACGCCCGGGTCTATCCCGACGCCGTCGTCGGAGACGGTCAGGCGGACGTGGGCGTCCACGACGGCCAACCGTACGTCTACCGCGCTCGCGCCGGCGTGGCGCGCGACGTTCGACAACGATTCCTGCAGCGCGCGGAACAGCGCGACTTCCGCCTCCGGACCGAGCAGTCGCTTCAGGTCGCCTGGCGTCGTGTCGGTCGTGAATGAGATTCCCACGCCGCACCACTCCTCCGCGTCGCTCACCAGCGCCCGCAATGCCGGGAGCAGGCCGAGGTCGTCGAGCACGGAGGGACGCAGTCCCTCGGTCGCGCGCCGAACGCTCGTGGCACCTCGATCCACCCAGGCCAGCAGATCGTCGAAGCGGTCGCGCAGTGCCGCCGGGGCTCCCTCGCGCAAGGACCCGAGCTGGAGTTTGAGCGCGGAGAAGACCTGTGCCGTCTCGTCGTGAAGTTCGCGACCGAGCCGACGCCGCTGCTCCTCGTGGTCGCGCAGCAGGCGCACCGAGAGACGTTCGAGGTCCTCGGTGCGCTGGGCGAGCCTTGTCGTGAGTTCGGTCCGCTCCATCGCCGACCCGACCTGCGCCCCGACGACGCCGAGAATGCGATTGTCCAAGGCGGCGAATGGGGCCGCGATGTCCCCGACGATCACGAGGACCATCGGTGCGCCCGACATCGTGCCAAGCGGCAGGACGGCCGTGAACGGCGGTGCGTCCGCGGTCGGACGCGGGGGACCTTCCAAGCGCGATCGGCCCAGTCGCAGCGCGTCGCGCGCCAACGACTCCACCCTCGCCGGAACCGCGCCGTCCGCCCACCCGCTGCAGGCACCGACGCCTCGCTCGACCACGAGTCCCCCATCGGCGCGCGCCGAGAGGAGCGCTGCGCCGCGTACGCCACGCAGCTCCAATGGCCGCCCGAGCAGCGCGCTGCGGAAATCACCCGTCAGCTCGCCCTGTCCGTCGCCCGACAGTGCCATCAGCGTCAGCAGTCCCTCGCGTTGTTCCTCGACGACGAGCAGAAGGATCCCGGCGCCCATCGCGACCACCAGCAGGATGTCCATGTAGTGCCCCCAGGGGGACGCCGCCCCAAGGGCACGCCACACCAGGTAGTCGAGGTGGTGCGTCGCCCACAGCAGCATCACGACCGCGAGCATTCCGGCGGCCGCCGAATGCGTGCGCTGCCGATACCGCCAGAACACGACGCCCGCCCACCCAGTCGCCAGCGCGAGGAACCCGACGGCCGGCCCGGCGGCAAGCGCGAAATCATCGAGCACGAAGATCGCGATGTAGGCCCACGCCACGGGGAACGCCAACAGGAGCAGGTACCACCGCCGCCACGCGAGTTGGCGCGAGAAGACCTGCGCCGCATAGAGCAACCCAAGCGCCGTCCACGCGATGAGGACCTGATGGACGAAGAGGAGCCACTCGGCCCCCGACGCCACGAACAACGCAATCGCCCCCACGCTCAGCGCGCGCAGGGCGAAGGCGATCGCCCACCAGCGAAAGTGCGACTTTCGATGCCGCCGGTACAGATGGAACAGGAGCGCGGCAAGCCCCAGCGTCACGACGGCCTGTAGGAGCGTCGCGCCGAACTCGGAGAGGTCGGAGGGACCGGTCACCGCGCTCCGGCGACGCTCAGAAGTCCCACGACAGCCCGAGCGAGAGGTGCCGCGGCAGTCCGACCTTGATCCCCTCGGGACGGCGTGACGCGATGTACGTGCGGTCAAGGACGTTCTTCGCCGCCGCCACGAGTTCTGCGTCGCCCAGCACGCCGAGCGGCAACCGGAGCGAGGCATCAATCACCTGCTGCGCCGGAATCCGCCCGATCCGCCCGTTGGCCGACCCCGCCGCCGTCTCGAAGTTGTCGCTGAACTGCGCTCCGACGAACACCGCATCGAGTCGCAGCTGCGACCCCGCCGCCGTCTCGAAGTTGTCGCTGAACTGCGCTCCGACGAACACCGCATCGAGTCGCAGCTGCGGCCCCGCCGTCGGCTCGAAGGTGAGCGACGCGTGCGCCCGCTGCCGCGGCGAGTACGGCAGCGCATTGCCGCGGACGTTCACCGTGTCGGATCCGTTCTGCAGGAACCGATCGCGGGAGAACTCGGCGATTGAGAGCGTGTAGGTCCCGGCGAGCGACAACAGGTACGGCCGCCCTGCGAACTTGCCGAGGTCGAACGTCGCGCCCATCTCGACGCCACGATGCCGGGTCGCCCCTTGGTTGGCGAGGGCGGCGTCAGACGCCGTACCGGAGGAGAGCGACGGCTCGATGATCTGATTGGTGAAGTCGAGGAGAAAGGCTGTCGCCTCAAGCTGCAGGTACGGACGCGGCGTGAGGCGCGTGCCGACCTCCAGATTCCAACTGCGCTCGGCATCGAGTTGCAGCGACACCGGGTCCGGGACCTGCTCGTCCGGCGCCAGCGTGGGATCGCTGTAGATCAGGGCGTCCTTGGTGCGCGGAGGCGCAAACCCGCGGTGGGCGCCGGCGAAGACGGTGACCAGTGCGCGTGGTGACCAGGTGAGTCCGATGCCCGGGATCACCTCGCCGACTGTATCGCCCGAGCGGATGTCCACGTCCTCGATCTGGCGGGTCGTCGTGACGCCGTCGCTGCGGCGGACCCGGGCGCGGGTGATGTGCCGCTCGAAGCGGAAGTGCTCGAGGCGCACGCCCGGCGTCACCGTGAAGGTGGGATGGAGCGCGAACCCGTTCTGCACCCACGCCGAGACGGCCTCGCCGCGCCGGACCTCGTCGTCGCGGACGGTCGTCGGCGCGCCGTCAATCGTGCCGAGGAGAAAGCGGTCGCGCGCGCTCTCGACGTGTAAGCGCGCCCCGACGTCGAGGTCGGAGGTGATGCCCCCCACCGACCAGAGCGTGCGGAGGCGCGGCTCCACGCCCGCCACATCAAAGCTGCGATTGCGACTTCCGGTCGTATTCGCAAAGACGAGCGTCGAGCGCGTCGGCCCGTAGGTATAGTCGCGCCGTGTCCAGTCGCGCGTCGTGTGATAGGCGTAGGCCGTCGTGCGCAGCGTGGCCGGACCGAGCGCGACCGCGTGCGCGAGCGTGAGCGATTGCCGCGACAGGGCGAGGCGGTCACTGGGGGACGGATGCTCGAACGGCGCCGCGCGATACAGCGAGTCGGTCAGCCCGACGTAGGTCGAGTTCGACCCCTCGGTGTACACGCTGACCTTGGCACTCAGGTCGCCGATCGCCGTCCGGAACCCGACCTTGCCGGTGACGTCGCCGACGTCGTAGAAGAGCCCGTTGAAGTCGTCGGCGCTCCGGCGGAATGCCGAGATGTGGCCGCGCGCGCCGTCTTGCGCGCCGCCAACCTGCACCAGCGCGAACCGCTGCCCGCCTCCCCCGCCGCGCACGTCAAGGCGCCGGCGCGTCAGGGCCGTCGGCTCGGCGGTCACATAGTTCACCACGCCCCCGATCGTCTGCGGGCCGAAGAGGATGGAGCCGCTCCCCTTGATCACCTCGATCCGCGCCATCCGGTCAATCGGCGGCGAGTAGTACATCTCTGGTTCGCCGTACGGTGCGAGTGCCACGGGCACGCCGTCCTCGAGCACGAGCACGCTCCGGCTCCGGTCGGGGTCGAGGCCACGGATCCCGATGTTGGCGCGCAGTCCCGCGCCCTCCTCCTCCTGGATGTGCACGCCGGACACGGTCCGCAGCACTTCATTCGCGGACAGGGGTTGTTGCGCTCGCAACATCCGTTCGTTGATTGCCGCGGCGGCGCCCGGGATCCGCGCCAGCGCATCGGCCTCCGCGCCGACGACCGTCACCGCCGCCAACTCGCGCGGCCCAGGCGCCAGCACGAGGTCGAGCGTGGTCGTCCGACCGTCCTCGACCACGACCACGCGCTGGTCCGTCGGGTAGAGGGGCGAACGCGCCTCAAGGACGTGGCGGCCGGCCGGCGCCGCCCGGATCGTGAAGGCGCCGAGCGAATCCGTGCTCGCTCCGTGCCGCGTTCCGACGAGATGCACGATGACGCCTTCCACGGGCGTCACCTGATCGGTGAGGGTGATTCGCCCGGCGACCGCGCCTTGCGCGGCGAGCGAGTTGGCAAACAGGAGGGAACTTGCACAGCTGGCGGCGATCAGGTGGCGGAGGGCGGCAATCATTGGCATGTCGGAGGTGGGCTTGATTGGTGATGGACTAGATGAGAATGATTCTCTTCTAATCTCGCTCCCGCTTTCAATCCCGTCAAGTTCATTCGTATTTCTACGGGTCGCTCGATGCGCCCCAGTGCTTCGACGGTTGCCAAGCACGAGAGAGGGGAGGACGCCGTAGCGCCCTCCCCTCTCTCGCTGGCCGACTTCCTCAATAGGCCGTGAACAACAGATGGTTGTTCGTTGTGCTGCTCTTCAACACGATGGACTTCGTCGTCTCGTTGAACAACGCGTCCCGGACCTGCTGGGCGCTGGCGCCGGGGTTCGACTGCAGGTAGAGCGCGGCGACGCCGGCCGTGTGCGGGGCCGCCATCGAAGTGCCGCTGATGGTGTTCGTGGCGGTGGTGCTCGTGTACCACGCCGACGTGATGCCGGCGCCCGGCGCGAACCAGTCCACGCAGTTGCCGTAGTTCGACCACGACGTCTTGGTGTCGGTCTTGTCGGTCGCACCGATGGTCATTGCCTCCGGCACCCGGGCCGGCGAGTACTTGCACGCGTCGTCCTGCCGCCCGCCGCGATTCCCGTTCCCGGCGGCCACGGCGTAGCCCACGCCGCTTGCGATCGAGTTCTGGACCGCGTTGTCGAGCGAGGTCGAGGCACCCCCGCCGAGCGACATATTGGCGACGGCCGGCTTCACGGCGTTGGCCGTGACCCAGTCCACACCGGCAATCACGCCGGAGGTCGTCCCGCTGCCGGAGCAATTCAGGACGCGCACGGCGACCAGCGCCACGCTCTTCGCCACGCCATAAACGGCACCGCCGGTCGTCCCGGCGACGTGCGTGCCGTGGCCGTTGCAATCGCTCCCGTCACCACCGAACGTGTCAAACCCGAAGGTCGCGCGTCCGCCGAACTCGGTGTGCCCGTACAGGATCCCGGTGTCAATGATGTACGCGCGGACGCCCGAGCCGGTGTTGTTGTAGGTGAAGGTCCCCGAGAGCGGCAGCGCGCGCTGGTCAATGCGGTCGATGCCCCAGGTCGCGTTGGACTGCGTCGTGATGGCGTACATCCGACGGTCGGGTTCGACCATCGAGACGCTCGGGTCCGTACGGATCGCCGCGGCGGCTCCGTCGCTCATCTGCGCAGCGAATCCCCGGATGGCGTGCTCGTACACGTAGAGCGTGGTCGCCCCGTGTTGCGCAGCGAGCGTGCCGGCGCGGCCGCGAACGTC
Source organism: Gemmatimonadaceae bacterium (assembly GCA_040901985.1). Taxonomy (GTDB): domain Bacteria; phylum Gemmatimonadota; class Gemmatimonadetes; order Gemmatimonadales; family Gemmatimonadaceae; genus Pseudogemmatithrix. The sequence goes on along the minus strand of JBBDYC010000004.1, from coordinate 28,739 downwards.
GGTTACCCCGTCGTTGAACGTGACGATGAACTGCCCCGGCACCACATCGCTCGCTTGGGCGTCGGCGACGGCGTCGGTCGGCGCGGCCGGCGCGGCCGGCGAAACAGCTGTCTCGCCGCACGCGGCGACCCACAACACGACCAGTGGCGCGGACCATCGGAGGAGCTTCTGCATCGGTCAGACCTCGTTGGGTAGGGGGTCGGGGCACCCCAGGCGCCCCGGGCATCGCAGGTTCGGAGCCGGCCGATGCTACCGCCCGATTGTTCGGCCAGAAATACCGTAGAACTACGGTCACGCGACTTCCGCTTCAGTGTACGACTCCGGGACGCCAAAATTATTGGCAGCCTAGCCCTCACCGGCGCCCGGCTCGGTGCCGCGCGATGAGCGTATCGGTAGCGGCCCGAACGTCACGGCCAGCCGAGTCATAGACCTGCTCGAACCTCTCCAGGTCGGTCAGGTAGATCCGGCGCGCCAGGAGCGCCGCGTTGTCGAGCCGGACGCGCTCGGCGTACGCCGGCGCGATGGTCCTGAGTTGCGGAGCGATCGAGTCCACGAGTGTTCGCCTCGCCTCCGCATAGGCCGAGTCGCGCGCCGCCAGCCGGCGCGGCTTCAGGGAATCTCCCGGGAGCCGGCGAAACGCCGAGTCAAGTCCCCGGTAGAGTCGTGCCCAATACGCCGCAAGCACACGGTCATCCGCCCAGCGGTCCACCGATGCCTGCGCGCGCGCGGTGTCGCCGCGCGCACGGAAGAACCGTTCCGCCCCGCGCGCCCCGACGAAATTCGCGAAGCTCTCGTTGAAGACCGCGTCGCCCTTGGCGAAGTACCGATTGTGCGTGAGCTCGTGGATCACCGTGTTCACGAGATCCACCGAGTCCGCCGCCAGCGTCGTGGACAGGACGGGGTCGGCGAACCACCCCAGCGTGCTGAAGGCGCTCGCCGGCCGCAGGTAGGTGTCGTACCCGTCGCGCGCGAGCGCGCGTTCCGCGCGTTCCGCCTCGCCCACGTCGAAGAAGCCCTTGTAGGGGAGCCGCCCGACGACCGGGAACCACCAGAGCTTGGGCCGGAGTGCGTCCCTGGGCGCGCCGGAAAGGACGAGGAGGAGCGTGTCGCGCTCGAGCTGCGCGTACTGCGTGAACGCCTGCTCCGCCGGGAGCCCGAGCGAGTCCACGGCAAACTGCCGCGCCTCCAGCACGAGCTGCAGCTTGGCGCGTACCGCGGCGTCCACGGTGGAGTCACCCACCAGCCGCGCGATCGGCTCGCGGGCGCGGAGAATCTTCCCCTCCTCCCACGCCGCGCGCACGAGGTAGCGGCCGAGCGGCGTCGCCGCCGTGAGGACCACCACGCCGGCGGCGAGGCCGAGCAGGATCAGGCCGATCCCGCCGGGCCGCCGCCCCTCCCGCTTCACGGTCTCACCACCTGTCAAGAGCCCTCCCCTCCGTGCACGCATCGTAGGAAGATGCACCGCTCCCGCGCGATGGCTATCCTTACAGCTCGATGTCCTTCGTCCACCTCCACTGCCATTCCGAGTACTCGCTCCTCGACGGGGCGAACCGGATTGACGACCTGATCGCCCGGGCGCAGGAGTTTGAGCAGCCGGCGCTGGCGATCACGGACCACGGCAATCTCCACGCCGCGTGGGAGTTCCAGGAAAAGGCCCGCGACGCGGGGATCCGCCCGATCATCGGGATGGAGGCGTACGTCGCGCCCGGCGACCGACGGCAGCGTGGCCGGGCCACCTCCGGCGAGCGGAACTACTTCCATCTCGTCGTCCTCGCCCGCGACCTGACCGGGTACCGCAACCTCGTCAAGCTCACCTCGCTCTCCTACACCGAGGGTTTCTACGGCAAGCCGCGGCTCGACCGCGAACTTCTCGCGCGGCACAACGAGGGGCTGATCGTCTCGAGCGCGTGCATGGCCGGCGAGGTGGCCCAGCACCTCCTCGCGGACCGCTACGCCGAGGCAAGGGCCGCCGCCGCCTGGTACGCCGACGTCTTCCGCGACCGCTACTATCTCGAGGTCCAGGCCCACGAGGCCGGGGAGCAGGCCAGGCTCAACCGCGAGATCTTCCGGCTCGCCAAGGACCTCTCGCTCCCGGTCGTCGCCACCAACGACGCCCACTTCCTGCGCAGCGAGGACCACGCCGCGCACGACGTCCTCCTCTGCATCGGGCTCAAGAAGGACCGGCTCGACGCCGACCGGCTGCGCTACGACCGCGGGCTCTACTTCAAGAGCGCGCCGGAGATCGCTGCGCACTTCCCGGGCCGCCCGGACGTCCTCGAGAACACCCTCGCCATCGCCAATGCAGTGGACGTGCGATTCGAGAGGAAGTATCACCTTCCCTCCTTCCCGCTCCCCAAGGGCGCGAGGACCGAGAACGACCATCTGGTGAAGCTCGCCGAGGCCGGCGCGGCGAGGCGCTACGGCACGCCGCTGCCTGACGACGCCGCGGAACGGCTCCGCTTCGAGCTCGACGTCATCACGCGCACCGGCTACGCCGGCTACTTCCTCATCACGGCGGACTTCATCCAGGCCGCGCGCGACCGCGGGATCCCGGTCGGGCCCGGCCGCGGCTCGGCCGCCGGCTCGCTCGTCGCCTACGCGCTCGGCATCACCAACGTCTGCCCGCTCAAGTTCGACCTCCTCTTCGAGCGCTTCCTCAACCCGGAACGCGTCTCGATGCCCGACATTGACGTGGACTTCTGCGAGGAGCGCCGCGGCGAGGTCATCGAGTACGTGCGCGAGAAGTACGGCCGTGCCTCGGTCGGCCAGATCATCACCTTCGGCACGCTCAAGTCGCGCGCCTGCATCAAGGACGTCGGCCGCGTCCTCGGCTTCACGCCCGCCGAGACCGACGCGATCGCCAAGCTGATTCCCAACGCGGCGAACTTCTCGTTCACGGTGAAGGAGGCGATCGAGAAGGTCCCCGAGGTGCGGAAGCTCTACGAGCAGGACGACCGTCACGCCCAGCTCTTCGACTTCGCGATCTCGCTCGAGGGGCTTTCCCGCCACGCCGGCGTCCACGCGGCGGGCATCGTCATCGCGCCGGGGCCGCTCGACGACTACGTCCCGATCTGCACGCAGGACTCCAAGGGGTCCGGCTCGGGCGACGAGGAACGCGTCGTGGTCACGCAGTACGACATGAACGCGCTCGAGAAGGCCGGAATGCTCAAGATGGACTTCCTCGGCCTGACGACGCTGACGATCATCAGCGACACGTTGCGTGCGCTCAAGGCGCGCCGCGGGCTCGACCTCGACCTCGACGCACTCCCACTTGATGACGAGGCGACCTACCGCCAGCTTCGCGCCGGCCGCACCGCCGGCGTCTTCCAATTCGAGTCCCCGCTCGCCACCGATATGCTGCGCTCGATGCGCGCCGACCGGTTCGACGACCTCGTCGCCTCGAATGCGCTGATGCGCCCCGGTCCGCTCGACGCGGGGATGCACAAGGTCTATTGCCGCCGCAAGAAGGGCGAGGAGCCGGTGTCGTACCAGCTTCCCGAGCTCGAGGAGATCCTTGCCCCGACCTACGGGGTCATCACCTACCAGGAACAGGTGATGCGGATCGCCCAGCGGCTCGCCGGCATCTCGCTCGCCGAGGCCGACGTGCTCCGCAAGGCGGTCGGCAAGAAGGACGCCGAGGTGATGCGCCGCGAGCTGGGCAAGTTCGTCGAGCAGTCTATCGCGCGCGGCTTCGACAAGCACATCATCGCCGAGATCTCGGCGCAGATCGAGACCTTCGGCCGCTACGGCTTCAACAAGTCGCACTCGGTCGCCTACTCGATCCTCTCCTACCACACGGCGTACCTCAAGACGCACTACGCGCCCGAGTTCCTCGCCGCGCTCCTCTCGGCGGGGATCGGCGACACCGACGCGGTGGTGAAGTACATCAACGAGGCGCGAGACCTCGGCCTCGAGATCCTCCCGCCCGACGTGAACGAGAGCGGGTGGAAGTTCACCGTGGTCAGCGACACCCGGATTCGGTTCGGGCTCGGCGCCATCCGCAACGTCGGCCACGCGGCGGTCGAGTCCATCATCGCCGCCCGCGCGGAACGGCCGATCGCCTCGCTCTACGACCTCTGCGAGCGGGTGGACCTCCGCGTCTGCAACAAGCGCGTCTTCGAGGCGCTCATCCACGCCGGGGCGCTCGACGGGCTTCCCGGCCATCGCGCGCAGTTCCTCGCCGCGCTCGATGGCGCGATGCAGTCGGCGTCGCTGGCGCAGGCAGAGATCGCCACCGGCCAGGGCTCGCTCTTCGGCGAACTCGGCGGCGACCCGGTGACGGCCGAGACCGCGGCGCCGCTCCAGCCCACGCTCCCCAACGTGAAGGAGCTCTCGGAGGGCGAGCGTCTGACGTTGGAGAAGGCAATCCTCGGCTTCTACATCTCCGGGCACCCGCTCGAACCGTTCCGCGCCGAGTGCGAACTGCTCGCCACGCACTCGGTGGCCCAACTCGGGACCTGGACGCCGGAACCGATGGCGATTGCCGGCGTGGTCACGGCGGTCAAGCGCCAGATCAGCAAGAAGTCGGGCGCCGAGTTCGCCCGGCTGACGGTCGAGGACTTCGCGGGGTCGGCCGAGATCCTCGTCTTCCCGGAGGCGTGGGCGGCGATCGGCGACCGGGTGCAGACCGATGTCCCCGTCCTGATCAAGGGCGGCTACTCGCGGCGCGACCAGGACGCCGACAACCCGACCTTCATCGTCGAGTCGTTCACCCGGCTGGCCGAGCTGCGGGCCTCCGGGCAGTTTGCCGTGAGTCTCGACCTCGACGCCGAGGCGGGGCTCCCGACGGACGTGATGCGGGACATCCGGGCGGTGGCAGACGCCCATCCCGGATCGGCCCCCTTGGAGCTACGTTGGAGGGGTCCGGACGGGAGCCCGGCGCGGTTGCGCTCGAACTCCCTCAAGCTGTCCACCACCGGCCCGGCCCTGCTGGAGCTCCGCTCCCTGCTCGGCGCCGAGCGGGTGCGCCTTGTGCGCGGGAGTTGACCGTGGGTACCTCCGCACTCGAATTCGAGAAGCCGCTGGCCGAGCTGGAAAAGCAGATCGAGGAGGTCCGCCGCGTCGCCGAGGAGCAAAAACTCGACGTGGACAGCCAGATTGCGCCGTTGCAGGAGAAGCTGGGCGCGATGCGCGTTGACGTCTACCGCAACCTGACGCCGCTCCAACGCGTCCAGGTGGCGCGGTCGGCCCGTCGCCCCTTCACGCTCGACTACCTCCGGCTCGCCTTTACCGACTTCACCGAGCTCCACGGCGACCGCGCCTTCCGCGACGACCCGTCCATCGTCGGCGGCTGGGCGCGCCTCGACGGCGAGACGGTGATGGTGATCGGCCACCAGCGCGGTCGCGACACCAAGGAGAACCTCCACCGCAACTTCGGGATGCCGCATCCCGAGGGGTACCGCAAGGCGCTCCGGCTGATGAAGCTCGCCGAGAAGTTCCACGTCCCGGTGATCACGTTCATTGACACGCCGGGCGCGTGGGCGGGGCTTGGCGCCGAGGAGCGCGGGCAGTCGGAGGCAATCGCCCGCAACCTCTTCGAGATGAGCCTGCTCACCGTGCCGATCGTGGCGACGGTGATTGGCGAAGGCGGCTCCGGCGGCGCGCTCGCGCTCTGCGTCGCCGACCGCATCCTGATGCTCGAGAACTCGATCTACTCGGTGATTACCGTCGAAGGGTGTGCGGCAATCCTCTGGAAGGATGGCAAGAGCCCGGAAATGCGCGAGAAGGCCGCCGCCTCGCTCAAGATCACCGCGACCGACCTCCTCGACCTCAAGGTGATCGACGAGATCGTCCCCGAACCGCCGGGCGGCGCCCACGCCAATCACGCGGTGGCCGCGCAGGCCGTGCGCGACGCGGTGCTGCGGCACATTGACGAGCTGCGCAACGTGAAGCCCGACAAGCTCGTCCGCCGGCGGCGCGAGAAGTACCTCAAGATGGGCGCGTTCGCGGAGTGACCGCCACCGCAACCGCCATCGCCACGCACGTCGTAGAGGTCGAGTTCAAGGGGAACCGGCGCGCCTTCTACACGTGGACCGGCGAGACGCCGCCGCCGCCGCGCTCGGCGGTGATCGTCACCGTCGAGCGCGGCGAGGACCTCGGCCGCATCCACTCCACCGGCGAACTCGCCGCCCGGCGCAAGGCCGGCACGACCCACGGCAAGGGGTCGCCGAGCGAACTCCCCCGCGTGGTCCGCCTTGCCACCGAGAACGAGATTGACCGCGCCGTCCGCCTCCGCGTGGACGAGCACGCGGTGCGCAAGGCGGCGATCGAGCTCGCCCGCGAGATGAAGCTCGACCTCAAGGTCTCCGACACCGAGTGGCAGTGGGACCGCCGCAAGCTCACCTGCTTCTTCACGGCCGAGGAGCGAGTGGACTTCCGCCAGCTCGTCCGGCAACTGGAACGCCGGTTCTCGACGCGCGTGCATATGTGGCACATCGGCGTGCGTGACGAGGCCAAGCGCCTCGACGGCGTCGGTCGGTGCGGGCGCCAGTTCTGTTCGGCGTCGTGGCTCCCCGAGCTGCGCCCGGTGAAGTCGAGCTCGGCCAAGGACCAGCGGCTCTCGACGCTCAACCCGGCGCAGATCTCCGGCACCTGCGGCCGCCTGATGTGCTGCCTCCGCCACGAGCACGAGTTCTACGTGCAGGCGCGCAAGCGATTCCCGAAGGAGGGAAAGATCCTGGTGACCGCAGTGGGAGAGGAGAAGGTGATCAGCAATGACATCTTCCGCGACCAGGTGACGCTGCGTACGGCGACGCTCGAGACGCGGACGATCCCGCTGGCGCAACTCCGCAAGGAACTCGGCGACGGTGTCCTGCCGGCCGAGGGGGCGGCGCCCGACGGGGGTGTGGCCGGGGAACTCGTCGTCCTGCAGCGCCCCGCGGCGGCCGACGATCCGGCCGACCACCGGAAAGACGCCGACGCGCCCCCGGCGAGCGACGAGGCGTCGGACGCGCTACCGCGTGGCGAAGTGACGGCGTCCGAGCAGCGGCCACGAGGGCGCCGGCGCGGGCGACGCGGCGGTCGCCGCGGACGTGGCGAGGGCGGCAGCGGCGGCAGCGGCGGCGGCAACGACGGCGACGCCGGAACTCCGCCACCGGCCGCGCCACCGACGGGCTGACGTGGCGCGCTTCTACCTCACCACCGCGATTGACTACGCGAACGGCGAGCCGCACCTCGGCCACGCCTTCGAGAAGGTCGGCGCCGACGCCATCTGCCGCTTCCGCCGCCAGGCCGGCGACGACGTCTGGTTCCTGATCGGGATGGACGAGCACGGGCAGAAGGTCGTCCAGACCGCTGCCGAGGCGGGGCTCGACCCGCAGGCCTTCACCGATCGGATTGCCGCGCATTTCGAGGCGATGTGGGCGCGCCTGGGCATCTCGCACGACCAGTTCATGCGGACGTCCGCGGCGCCGCACCACGCCGCGGTGCGGGAACTCCTCGAGCGGATCTTCACGCAGAGCCCCGACGACTTCTACGAGCGCTCGTATACCGGCCGGTACTGCGTCGGGTGCGAGAGTTTCAAGCAGCCGGCGGACATCGTGGACGGACGCTGCGCGCTGCACCCCACGCGGACCCTCGAGGAGGTCACCGAGCGCAATTGGTTCTTCCGGCTCTCGGCGTACACCGAGCGGCTCCAGCGCCACCTTACCGCACATCCGGAGTTCCTCCAGCCGGAGACGCGCCGCAACGAGATCCTGGCGCTCCTCGATCTGGGACTCGACGACATCTCGGCGAGCCGCGCGCGATTCGAGTGGGGCGTCCCCTTCCCCCGCGCGCTCTCCGACGGCGAGGTGCAGACGACGTACGTCTGGTTCGACGCCCTGCCGAACTATTGGACCGCGCAGACCTTTCCCGGCTCCGGTGCGAGCTGGCCGGCGTCGGTGCACGTCATCGGCAAGGACATCACCCGCTTCCACGCGGTGATCTGGCCGGCGATGCTGATGGCGGCGGGGCTCCCGCTCCCCGAGCGCGTCTGGGCGCACGGCTTCGTCACCCTCGGCGGCGAGCGCTTCTCCAAGTCGGCCGGGGTGAAGCTCGAGCTGGGCGACGCCGTGGACCGGTTCGGCGCCGACGCGTTTCGCTACTACCTGCTGCGCGACATCCCCTTCGACGGCGACGGCTCGTTCTCCTGGGAGCGCTTCGAGGCCGTGTACACGTCCGAACTCGCCAATGGGCTCGGAAACCTGGCGAGCCGCACAATCGCGATGATCGAGAAATACTGCGACGGCGTGGTCCCACCGGGCGACTTCGGCCCGAGCGATGCGGCAGACCGCGCCGACTATGCGGAGGCGCGCTCGTCGCTCGATGGGTCCCGTGGATTCCTGGTCCACGAGGCGCTGGAAGCGATCGTCCGGACGGTGACCCGCGCCAACCTGGCGATCCAGGAGGCGAAGCCCTGGGTGATGGCGAAGGACCCGGGCCGGCGCCGCGATCTCGAGGGCGTCCTCGCCGCGCTGGCGCGCCAACTCGCGCGTCAGGCCGTCTACCTCGCCCCATTCATCCCGTCCAAGGCCCAGGCCCTCTGGGACGCCCTGGGCGGCCCGGGCGAGGTCTCCGAGACGCTGTTCGAGCAGGCCGAACTCCTCGACTGCACCGGGTGGCACGTGGCAAAGGGCGATGGACTCTTCCCAAGGCCGGAAGTACCTAGAACGGACTGATTCGGTGTATTTTCGGGGCGCCGGAAAGTGGTGGAACTAGTACATTTGGCGGATGGATCGCCGTCGCTGGACCCTCCTCCTCGTCCCCCCCCGGAACGAGCCCGCCAAGTCCGTGCAGTTGCCGGCGTGGACGTTCCGCGCGCTCGCGTGGAGCGGCGCGGTCTCCGTGGGGCTCGTTGCGTGGGCCGCAGCGGTGCTCTTCTTGCCCTGGGGCACGCCCGGCGCGCGGATCGTGGCGGTCCAAAACGAGGCACTCCAGCGGGACATCCTGGCAATCGAGGAGCGCTTCCGTGTGCTCAATGACACGATCGCGGTAATCGCGCGGCGCGAACGGCAGATGCGGATGCTCGCCGGGCTGCCGGTGGACGCCCTCCCGGGGCGCGACACGGCACCGGCCCAGTTCCGCCCCGCCGAGGCGACCCTCGCCGACATTGGCGCCGGGCCGCGGCGCCGACCGTTCCTCGGCCGCCTCGGCTGGAGCGCCCGCCCCGACATCGAGGGCCTGATTGCCCGGGCTAGCGAACTTTCGAACGGCTTCCGGGACGTTTCCGACACGCTGGAACGCAACTTCGCGCGCTTCGCGAGCACCCCGAGCATCCTGCCGACGGCGGGATGGCTTTCGAGTCAGTTCACCAGAAGTCGGTTCCATCCAATCCTCCACGAGAATCGGCCGCACGAGGGGATTGACGTCACCGCCCCGACCGGGACGCCGATCGTGGCGCCGGCGGCGGGCCGCGTGGTCTTCGCGGGGAACGACAAGGGGTTCGGCCTGACGGTGGAGATTGACCACGGCCACGGCATCCGGACGCGCTTTGCGCATTGCTCGCGGCTCGCCGTACGGGCGGGGCAGATGGTGACGCGCAATCAGCTCATCGCCGCAGTCGGCAGCACCGGCCTTTCCACTGCGCCGCATCTCCACTACGAGATCCACGTCAACGGTCGCGCCGTAGATCCGCTGACGTACGTGCTCCCCGACGCGTCTGATCCGTAAGCCAACGCCGCGTGGCGCGCGCGCGGCCCGCGCCCACGCCCCCGTCTAGAACCTGACCTTCGGTGCCTCGCGATTGTCGGGATTGGTGACCTCGAAGTATTCCCGCGCCTTGGCGCCGGTGACCTTCGCCGTCAACACCTGCGGAAAGCGGCGGATGTAGGCGTTGTAGTCGCGCACCGCGTTGTTGTAGTCCGTGCGCGCGACCGCGATCCGGTTCTCGGTCCCCGAGAGCTCGTCCTGCAGCCGCAGGAAGTTCTGGTCGCTCTTGAGCTGCGGGTACGCCTCGGCAATCGCCAACAGCCGGCCGAGCGCGCCGGTCATCTGCTGGTTGGCGTCGGCCATCTGTGCCATGCTCCCTCCGGTGACCGCTCCAGCCAATCGTGAGCGGGCGTCGGCGACCGCGGTGAAGATCTCCGCCTCCTGGGCGGCGAATCCCTGCACCGTCGCGACGAGGTTCGGCACCAGGTCGGCGCGGCGCTGCAGCTGCACCTCGATCTGCTGGCGCGCCGCCGCCGCCGTCTCATCCATCGTCTGGATGGTGTTGTAGCCGCACGCCGAGACCAGGAGCGGCACGGCAAGCGGCAGCCATCGGGACAAACGCTTCATTGAGCGACTCCGCGAGAAGGTCAATTCGTCAACGGAAAAGTACGCGTGGTGATGCTCGGTGTGTCAGTCCATCGGTCCGCGTCCGGGGTGGACGAGGGCATCCACGTGGGCCACCAGGCGCTTGAGTCCGGCGTGATACGCCTCAAGCACGGCGTCGGCGCGCGCCTTGGCGATCGGCGTCGTGCCGCGCGCGTGGCCGATCACGTCGAGAAAGGGAGCCGGATCGAACCCCGCCAGCGCCGCCGCGCGCCGCACCACTTCCTCGGCGGAATCGGTGGCGGGCTCGCCGTGCACCCGGAGCAGCGTCCGGAGGAGGACGAGGACGGCGCTCCTGGACGCCGTGAGGAGTTCGAGTTCGCGCTTCGAGTCGCCGGCGCAGGCGAGGATCCCCTGCCGGAACGCGAGCAGCTTACCCAAGGCCTCGAACTCCAGCTGGTGGCGCAGATGGGTGGCGTCCACCGGACCTGCCGGCGCCGGGAGCGCGCCCCAGAGGAGCTGATGTCGCGCCTCGATGTCGGCGTGCTCCATCGCGAAGACGTCCCGGCTCGACCGCCACTCGGCCTCCGTCATCACGAGGGGTGGAAGGTTCCCGGCGTCGCCCCACGCCGATGCGGCGGCGGCCGCTGCACGGAGCGCCGCCGGTGTCAACGCACGCACCACCACGAGCACGTTGTGGTCGGACCGACTCTCGACGCGTTCGCTCCGCGCGGCCGATCCGTAGAGCACCACCGCCGTCAGTGCATCGCCGAAGGCCTGCGTGAGTTGGGCCGTGAGGCCGTCCAGCGTCATCTTTGCCATCGTCAGAATCTCCCGCTCGAGCCGCCACCGGAGAACCCGCCACCACCACCAAAGCCGCCGAACCCGCCACTGCCAAAACCGCCACCGCCAAATCCGCCACCGCCAAATCCGCCACCGCCAAACCCACCGCCGCCCCACCCACCGCGGCGGCCGCCGCCGAACAAGAATGGCAGAAAGAGCAGCCGCCGCCTTCGGCGCCCGCCAAGGCCGTTCAGCACCGACACCAAGACGAGGAACGCGAGCAGGATGAGCACCGGCGGAATCCCGTCGGACTGCGGCACGTGCCGCGGCGGCACGAGCGTGGAGTCGGGAACGAACCCGAACTCCGCGCCATACCGCTCGGCGAGGCGCGCCGTAATCAGCGTCAGGGCACCGCCATAGTCCCCCTGCTCAAGGAGCGGCGTGGCCTCGCGGCGAATGTCACCGGCCACCGCGTCGGGGATGAACCCCTCGGCGCCCTGCCCCACCTGGATGCTGATGTAGCCGCGTCCGTCGGCGCTCGTCTCGCGCGGGACGAGGAGCACGACCACGCCGGCGTTCCGTGCGCGGTCCCCGATTGCCGCCGTCGCGCCGACCCCCCAGGCACGACCGATCGCGAGGGCAACGTCGCCCACGTCGCGACCCCCGATGTCCCGCAGCGTCACGATTGCGATCTCGCCGCGCGAGCCGGCGCGCACCTGTTCGATTAGCCGCGTCATCTCGGCCTCGGCGGCGGCCGGGAGGGCCTCGGCGAAATCGCTGACGTAGCCGGTCGGGCGGGGGGGGACGACTGGCTCCTGCGGCAGCAACAGCGCCGCGAGGAGCAACGCCGGATGCATCAGCGGTTGCGGGACTCGTGCCGGCGCGTGTACAGCATCAGCACCCCGTACTGCGCGCGATTCCCGTACCGTGTCAGCGCCTCGGTCGGCCCGATCACGGCGATGAACTCGATGTCGCGCGTGTTGATCGCGTTGAACCCGCGCTGGCCGAAGTAGACGTCGTCAATGAAGACGGTCAGGCACCCGTTCGTCACCAGACTGCGCAGGCAGTCCTGGCTCACCATGATGTTGGCCAGGCTGACCGACCGGATGAGCTGGTCGAGATTCGTGGCGCGCTGTCGCGCCTCGGCGACCCGTTCGGGCGAGACGACCCGCCAGCCGCGGGCATATGCGTCCCGCAGCCGCTGGGCGTTGAGGGGTGATGGTCCGCCGGCATCCACCGTGACCTCCTCGAGCACCGCGGGGCGCTCGTCCACGAGGAGGTCCACCTCGACCGTGTCGCGTCCGTCAAACCGCAACGGGTCGGTGAGCGTCGGTTCGATGCCGAGGCGGCGGATGCGAATCTGGAATCCCCCCGGGTCACTGCCGAACGCGAAGGTGAATCGTCCCGCGGAGTCGGACCGTGCGCTCACGAGGACGCGCCGGGCCGAATCGAGCGCATCCACCAGCGCATCGGTCATCGGCAGCCGGGACTCGGCCGAGATGATGCGCCCTCGGAGCACCCGCTGGGCGTCAAGCGGGGTCGCGGCGAGCAGGGGCACACACGCCGCCAGGGCGAGAAGCGTGATGCGCCCTCGCGCTAACGCGCGACCGCGCGAATGCCCTCTGGAGGACATCCGCGCGGTCACGTGGCTCGACGAACGAGCCAGGTCCATCAACTCAATCCGGAACCGTACGAGCGGGCTGCCGGTCCACGACGAGCGTGATGCCAGGTGACGCAAAGGTCGGCGCACCGGATCCCGGGATGGACGCCGGGAAGAGGAAGGCCGAGAACTGCGTGCCGGCCACCGAATGCCCACCAACGGGATCAACAAGCGTAGTACCGGCAAAGCCGGCCGCTGCGCCGGCCGCCGCCGTCGAGGTCGTGGTCGTCGTCGCCGCCGCCTGCACGGCGAACGCACCGGTCGCACGCGCGGCATACGTCGCCGAGCGGGCACCGCCCACCAGGCCGGTGAAGATCGGCGTCGCACCCACGAGTGTGGTGGTGGTGGTAGCCGTGGCGAAGAAGTCCTGCGCGGGCAGGCCCATCGCCGTGTTCACCGCTCCGACGTGGAGACCGGTGTTCTGCGCCGGCCGGGTGTCGTTGAGCAGGACCAGCGACTGTACGGGGCCGTTAGCCGCGGTGACGTAGCCCGAGTGCAGGATCGTGTAATACGTCCCCGCGACGAGATTGAGCGTGGCGGTGGTAATGACCTGCTGGGTCACCGTGATGTCGGACGAGTTCCGGAAGACCTTGACCGACCGGGAGCCCGCGCGGGCACCCTGATAGATGCCAACGGTGCGGAACGGCGAGTTGGCATACGACGGCGAGAACTCGATGGCGTCGATGAACTTGAAGTCCAGCGCACCGGCATCGGGCACGGCGTTCACATAGCGGATGAACGCCAGGGGCGGCAGTGAGGAGTTCCTCACCACCCCATCCTCGTCACAGGCCCCGACGAGGAAGAGCGCAGCAAGCGGGATAACACGAAGGAGTCGCATTTAGAGCTCCAAGAGGTACGGAAGGAGGGGTCGCGAACGACCCGGTGGGGTCAACGTCGAATGTCTACAGGAGGCGGGGGCGGGTCCGTGGGCGCAGTCTCAAAACCTCCCCCGAACAGCCCGCGGGACCACATATACGCCACGACGGCTCCGGTGACGGCAACGGCCGCCAAGGCCGTTGCCCGCCGATCGAGGCTGCGCCGTGCCACTGTCGAGACCGAACTCATCGGCAACTCGACCGTCTCGCCCATCCAGGTGAAGGCGTCCCCACTGATCGTGGTGAGCCGATAGACCCGGAGTGTCCAGCTCGAATCGTCCTGGCGGACGACCCGGCCTTCCACGGTCCGGGCACCTGCCCCCAACTGTCCGCGCAACGCGACGCGTCCCTCGTCACTGACGACGAACTCGGCGCGCTCCTCGACCAGCGGGGCGGTGACAGGCTGTGCAACCGACGTGTAGCAGGCGGACAGTGCAAGCGCTGCAACGACCACGCCCACGGCCCGGAACCGCCGGACGATCCGAGGGATCGTCCGGTCGGTCCGCAGGACGCGAACAGGGGCGTCAAAGCGATGCAGCATCCTTAGAACCCGTATGTCCCGACCGCCGCCACGCCCAGTGTCCCGGCGCTTGGCATCGGGTAGAACGCCTGGTTCCGCGTATCCATCTCCTGGTACGGCACCGGCCAGTGCAACGGCGTCCCGGCGATGAGGTCACCCCAACCGCGCGAGTCGTTGAACCACTGCATATAGCCGGTGAGCTGCGTCTCCATCCGCTTCTCGTACTTCATGGCCTCGAGCAACGTGCCGCAAGCGCCGTTGGGCAGCCGCGGGACGCAACCGGTACCGCCCGGGGCGAGGGCGCCCGCGGCCGCATAGGCCGGGAGACCGTGCGCCGCGCGCGAGGCGTTCACGAGCGGGAGGGCCACTGCGCCAGCCCCGACTCGGATGTCCGCTTCCGCCGCCAACATATCAATCTCGACCTTCGGCATGAAGACGTACGTCCCATTGCCGGTGTTCTGCGAGATGGCAAACCAACGCCGGTGGTCATACTGCGACGTGCCGGACGGGTTGGAGTTGTCCGGCTGGTCACCGCCCGGATCGCGATTCGAGATGTACTGCCCCGCCACCAACGGCAGCGCTGAGGCCGCCGTCTGCGCGCCGCGGGTCGTGCCCGACGGCCAACGCGTGTCCGGCGTCAGGACCAGCACGTCCATACCAATCTTGTTGGTGTATCCCGCGGCATTGGCGAACGTCTGGTAGGCGCCCGAGGTGTCGGCCATGCCGATGTAGAGCAGGGACACCTGATGCCACGACGCCGACGTCTGGAACGTGCCGGCGTCGAGCGACGACGACCAACCGCCGGCGGCGCTCGAGAGGAGAACTTGGTGATCCGTGGCGATGCCGTTCTGCGCATCGGCGAGGACCAGCGTCCAGTTGACGGCTGTCCGCTCCGTCGGAGTCCGCGCCACGCCGGCGCGCAGACGCGCCCGGTAGCTCCGGACGAGCTGGATGTACTGCGCCGGCGTCATATCGGCCGAACCCCCATTGATCCACGCGGCGGGGATCGTCGTCATGCCCGTGGCCACGACGGCGGCGTTCATCACCGTGATTGCCGAGTCGAGCATCCGCAGCGCGGAATCCATCGCCGCGGCATAGCCGACGAACGCCGGAATCGTTGCCGCCGCGGTCTTGGTCGTCACGACGTGAATCGAGTCGTACCCGAGCGCCAGCGTGCCGAGTGAGATCCCGTTCACGAAGAAGCCAAACGATCGCGAGCGCAGGTTCCGTCCCGCGTCGCCCATCGTCGCGCTGGCCGCCAACATGCGGTCCACCGCCTGCGTCGCCACCGAGGCCGTCCGCATCAGGCGCGAGATCGTGCTCCAGTTGTTGTTGTTGCCCCCCGCGACCTGGTTGCCGCGCGAGTTGTCAATCGCCACGCGGGGAATGAGGCCGCGGAGGTTCATGCCGAAGTTCGCCACCTGGCCGTAGCTCTCGAACGACATCGCCTTGGACTGCGAGTTCAGTCCCTCGGCGGCGCCTTGCGTGCCCTGGTGGTACGTGCGGTACAGCGTAGCGACCACCGCCTCGATGTCCGTCGGCTCCTTGTACACGCGCTCAAGGTCCGGGTTGTTCTCGTTCAGGACCTCGAGATTGTCCGAGCAGGCCGCCAAACCCCCGACGACCAGCGCGAAGACCCCGAGGAACAGCTTCTTGGTTCGCATCAGTGAAAATCCTCAGTAAGGTGGGAGTCCGTCGGGGCGCCCGATCTTCCGGACGCCCCGCCGGACACTGGCGTCAGAATCCGACGTTGAACTGCATCGTGACGGTGCGGAGACCCGGGAAGTTGAACCCGTCCACCGCATTCAGGATGCCTGATCCGTTCGTCCCACCATTGAGGCCGGTCTCGGGATCGAATCCCTTGTAGTCCGACCACGTGAGCAGGTTGCGGCCAATCAAGTTCACCGACCAGTCGCCGTAGCGGCCGAGCCGGCCGATGCGGTAGCCAACCGAGAGCTCGCGGAGCTTGACGAACGACGCGTCCTCCACGTTCAAGTTGCTCGGACCGAGCGCGTCGTACAGCCCACCAAGGCCGATGCCGTCGCCCGACCCGGCGCGCCAGTAGTACCCAATCGGCTTGGCGGTCTCGACCGACTTCCCGTTCTGGTCAATGTCCACGTTCATCAGGTCGCCGTAGTTCCAGCTGCGCGACAGGTTGAAGACGGAGCGCCCCTGGATTGCGTCGAACAGCACGTAGCCGCTGACCTTGTTCCAGCTCACGTTGTGGCCCATTGACCAGCGGAGCGACGGGATGGCCGACCCGTTGACGTTGGTCGAGACCGCGGTTCCATCCGCGTTGCGGATGCGCATCGGCATGCCCCACTGATTGGTACGCGACGCGGTCGCGCCCCACGGGCTGTCCGAGGCCGGGTTGACGGCATTCCAGAGATTCTTGGTGATGCCCTCGCGCCACGTGTTGCCCTGCCCGACCCAGACGACGAACCCATCGTCGTTCTTCTGCCACTCCTTCCCTTCACCGCAGCGCGCCTGGAAGGCCGCCGGGAACTCCCGGCAGCTCGTCACGAACGCGACGCCGTTGATGTTGCCGAAGTCCTCGCCCTCGCCGATGAAGAACATCGCGGCGGTGCCCTGCGCGCCCGCTGCCGAGGTAAAGAACGGCAGCACGTCGAGCTGGGTGATCTTGCTCTTCGGCATGTCGAACGCCACGCGGGTGCTCCAGGACACGCCGTTCCACGCCTCGAGGATCGGCACGTTGAGCGCGCCCTCCACGATGTCGTTCGTCAGCGTGCCAGCGTTGCGCCACTGGTTGCTGAACCCGGCCGAGGCCGAGATCGGCACCAGGAGGATCTGGTCGTCGGCGACGGCCTTGATGACCGAGAACTCCACGCCGTACCGGTTGAACAACTCGGCGTCGAAGCCGATGTCCGTCTCACGCACGACCTCGGGCCCGAGGAGCGGGTTGCCGAGCGTCGCTGGGGTCAGCGTGCCGCCCGACCCGATGGACAGCGTCTCGTACTGGGCGCTGAAGATCGGCCGGTTGCCCGCCGTTCCGTAGGCCGCACGGAGCTTGAACTCATTTACGACGTCCTTGGCGAACCACCAGGCCTCTTCCGACGGGCGGTAGAGAATCGAGGCGCGCCCGTAGGTCTGCCAGCGGTTGTCAATGCCGAACACCGAGGCGCCGTCCCGACGGACGAGGCCGTCGAAGATCAGCTTGCCCATATAGTCAAGACGGCCGGTCGCGAAGAGCCCGATCTGCGACACGGTGGACTGGCCCGAGCTGATGCTGAAGCCGGTCGTCGTCGCCGACGCCGTGCGAAGGCCCGCGACGGCAATCGTTCCCCCGCTGAGGCCGTCACTGAGGTTGTCCTGCTGCTCGTAGAGATAGCGCAGCGAGACCGACCCGTTGAGGTCCGACGTCAACTGCCGGCGCATCGTCACGTTCAGCGCGGTGTTGAGCGACTGGCCGAATGCGTTGCCGCGCGCGAAGAAGCCGGCCGGCTGTGAGATGTTCTGCGCCGAGGTGCGGAAGCCCTTGTCGCGCATTGCCTCCGCCGTGCCCGTCGCATAGTCGTAGCCGAAGTTCCACTCGGCATCCGCCCAGGTGAACGGACGGTACTTCACCGCGAGGCTCCCGAGGAAGCGCGAGTCTTCCTGGTACTGGCGCGTGAAGGCGAGGTCCATGAGCGGGTTGTAGTTCTGGTTCCCCTGGACGAGCGGATTGTGCCGCGGGTGGAGGCGGCCCTGCGAGTCACGGCCCAGGATGTTGGCAAAGGCCGGCGTCCGGGAGAGGCTGAACCACGGACGGGCATTGCCTCCGACGAAGTTCTGGCCGTCCGAGTAGCTCTTGCTGAAGAACGAGGTCCCGGAAATCGACCAGTTCTCGCCGACCTGCTGGTCCGCGTTGAGGCGGAAGCCGTTGCGGTCGAAGCCGTCGAGGTAGAGGACCGACCCGGCCTGGTTCAGGTTGCTCACCGAGCCAAAGACGTTGGTCCCGGCAATCCGTCCCGACATCGAGACGTTGGTGTTCATGAACGCGCCGTTGGTGAGCATCTGCTTCACCGGCTCGTACGTCCGGACCCAGGGATTCACCTGGTAGTTGTGCCGGAGCATCGTGCCCGTCGGGGCCGACGAAATGCCGGCATCACCGATGAACGAGCGCGTCGCCAGCGTCACCGGGGCGACGATGTCGTTGACCCGGCGAATCTCCTGCTCCATCGAAGTGGTCCACGTGCACGCCGGCTGGCCGCCCGGCGCGGGCGCGACCGTCACAACGCAATAGCGCGAGTAGTCCTCGTTCATCACCAGTCCCGACGACCGGGACAGGCCCGGATCGCGCTCGATGTCGCTCGCCCCGTACTCGGTCGAGACATTGAAGCGGATGCCGTCGTTGGTCTGCCCCTTGCCGCGCTTGGTGGTGATCTGGATGACGCCGTTGCCGGCGCGCGACCCGTAGAGCGAGGCGGCGGCCGCACCCTTCACGACCTCGACGCTCTCGATGTCCTGCGGGTTCACGTCCGAGATGCCGCCCTGGAAGATGATGCCGTCAACGATGACGAGCGGCTGCTGGCCGCGGCCGCTGGCGTTGATGGAGAGCGGGGCGCGGAGCAGGATCTGCGGGTCGGCACCGGGACGACCGGTGGACGACGAGATCTGCATGCCGGCGACCTTGCCCTGCAACTGCGAGAACGCATTCGCGCCCGGGACCGGCATATCCTCTGCCGTCACCTGGGCGATCGTAAAGGGCACCTTGGTCTTCTCGGTGCCTTCCGCCACGCCGGTCACGACGACCGCCGTCATGCGGTTCACGTCCGTGCGCAGGACGAAGTCGTGTGTCTGTGACCCTTCCGACAGGGTGATGGACTTCACCTGTGGCGCGTAGCCGAAGAGGCGCGCCTGAAGTACCACCTGCTGCCCGCGGACGCGGGCGCCGGGGACGGTGATGGTGTAGCGGCCGTCCTCATCCGTACCGACACGGATCGCGAGCGCCTCGATACCGACACCAGCGCCGAACAGCGGCTGGCCGGTCTCATTCGTGATCCGTCCGGTGATCGTCGCCGCGCTTTGCGCGGACACGACCTCGGCAGTCGCGAACGAGAGGAGCAACGCGAGAATGGAGGCCCCAAGCCTCCGCATCCCGACTCGTTCCAGCATGTGCATACCTCGTGAAGGGGTTTTCCGACCTGACGATCACGTGCGAACGTGCCGTCACCCACCAGCAAAACCGTACTCGCCGGGGGCGATGCACGGACACGACACCAACTGCCCCTCCCGAGGGAAGGGGGAACCGAAGGCCCGTTACGGTAACGCCTAGGTCACAGGGGCGCAACCCTCGCATCCCCCGTCCCCAGCCAGCCCCCCGGTGCCCGGCCCACGTGAGCCGACCCACCCGGGCGCTGTGCGCGCCGTCACAGGTTTCCACGCATTCACCCTCCCCTACCCGCCCGGCCGGGGCCGCGTCACAACCCCGTTTTCGGGCCCCTGTTCCGGCCTCGGCCGCCCGCCGCTATCCTTTCCTTATGAATAGTGCGCCCCTCCGGATAGTCCTCCCGACGGCCCTCCTGCTCCTCGCCGGCGCCTGCGGAAACGCCGCCGCTGACGGCCCGCCCCGCCGCGATTCCGGGCCGCCGCCAGAGGTTGCTGCCACAACGGACTCCCTCCGCCAAGGCGTCATCTCCCGCGCCGACCTGGGTCGGATCAAGGGCGGCGACCGGGCCCCCGTCTGGGTGGTCGTCGTCTCCGACTTCCAGTGCCCGTTCTGCAAGCGCTGGCACGACGAGACCGCGCCCCGCATCGAGCGGGAGTACGTCCGCAGCGGCAAGGTGCGCGTCGCCTACCTGAACTTTCCCATCGCCACGCATCGCAATGCGCAGCCAGCGCACGAGCTGGCGATGTGCGGCGCAGAGCAGGACCGCTTCTGGCCGGTGGCCGACGCCCTCTTCGCCACGCAGGCGTCGTGGAAGGGCCGCGGCGACGCCGTGGCGTACTTCGACTCGCTCGCACGGACGTTGCCGCTCGACCACGACCGGCTGCAGCGGTGCCTGGCCGACGGACACACGCGGCCCCTGATCAGCGCGGACTATCAGCGGAGCGTCCGGGTGGGGATCGGCTCCACGCCGTCATTCTTCATCGGCGGTCGGACGATCATCGGGGCGCAGCCGTACGAGGTCTTCGCGCACGCAATCGAGGCGGCGCTCGCCGACGCCGCGCGCGCGCCGTCGTCGCCCCCGGCTCGCTAGGCGAGTCCCGCGCGCGCCCCGCCCTCCCGGCCGATGCACCCCCTTCTCCGGCTCCCGTACCGCGCGCTCGCCCTCGCCGCCGACGCGATTGCGCACACGCCGATTGGCGGCGCCGGCAAGGTGGGGCACAGCCTGCGCGCCCGCCGCGGCGCGGTCGAGCGCCTGAGCACCTGGGCGGCCGTGCATCGCGACCCCTCGCGTCCCCTCCTCTGGATGCACGCCCCATCGGTAGGCGAGGGATTGCAGGCAAGGCCGGTGCTCGAGCGAGTGCGCGCGCTCCGCCCGGAGCTGCAGGTGGTCTACACGCACTTCTCACCGAGCGCCGAGCGCTTTGCCGCCTCGCTCGGCGCGGATGTCGCCGATTATCTGCCGTTCGACCGCGTGGCGCACGCGCGCGCACTGCTCGATGCGCTCCGTCCAACCGCGCTCGTCTTCTCCAAGGTGGACGTCTGGCCGATGCTCACCGAGACCGCGGCGGCCCGCGGCGTGCGTCTCGGCCTGATCTCGGCAACGATGGCCGCGGGGTCGGCGCGGCGCGGCACGCTCGCCCGTGCGCTCACGCGCGACGCCTTTGCCGCGCTCGACGCGATCGGTGCGGTCGACGAGGCCGACGCAGGCCGGCTCGTGGCGGCGGGGGCCCGGCGAGAGCGCATCTCCGTCACGGGCGACACACGCTACGACCAAGTGGCGGCGCGCGCCGCCGCCGCCGACCGCGCCGGAACGCTGCTCGCACCGCTCCACTCCGAGCGACCGACCCTCGTCGCCGGCTCGACCTGGCCCGCCGACGAGCGGGTCCTCTTCCCGGCGTGGCTCGACGTCCGGCGCGAGGTGCCCGATGCGCGGCTGATCGTCGTGCCGCACGAGCCGATTGCGGCGCACCTCGAGCCAATCCGGCGCTGGGCGGCCGGAGCGTCGCTCTCGATCGCCACGCTGGACGCGGCGCGGCCCGAGCACGACGTGGTGCTGGTGGACCGGGTCGGGGTGCTCGGCGACCTCTATGCCGTCGCCGACGCGGCGTACGTCGGGGGCGGATTCCACGCCGCCGGGCTCCACTCGGTGCTCGAGCCGGCGGCGTTCGGCGCGCCGGTGCTGTTCGGGCCGCGCCACCACGCGAGTCGCGATGCGCGGCTCCTGCTCGATTGCGCCGGCGCCGTCGTGGTGGACGATGCCGCCTCGCTGGCGCGCGCCCTGCGCATCGTACTCACGGAACCAGACACGAGGGGGCGCGCCGGAACCTCGGCGCGCGCCCTCGTCCAGCAGGGGCTCGGCGCCGCCGACCGTTCGGCGACGCTCGTCGAACGGCTCCTTAGCGCCTGAGGCCGCGCGGCAGCCAGGCGAAGGAGAGCCCCACCGCGTCGAAGCCGCCGAGTGTCGCCGCCAGCCGGAGTTGCATCTGGCTGTTGATCTCGAAGTTGCCGCCAAGGTCGAAGCTGATGTCGGCGTCCGAGTTCCCGTTCACGCTCGCGAAGGTCAGGCGCGGGTGCACGTACGGCGTGATGGCGAACGCGCCCTCAAGCGGGAAGCGGTGGCCGATCGCCACGCCGAACGGGATCAGGAAGATGCTCGCGTCGTTGATGAGCGTCACGCCCATCCCACCGCCGAGGACCATGTCGAACGGGAGGTCGTCGGTGGCGCGCGTCAGCTGAAGGTGGAAGCTACCGCCGAGGAGGAGCGCCGCGTCCGCGCCGAAATCGGCCATTCCGAACTCGGCGGTGAACTGGGACCGCGCCCCGCTGAGCGCTTCGCGCCACTGGAAGACCACGGCCGTGCCGCCCTGGAAATCGGCGAGCACGAAGTTGTACTCGCGCTCGGCCACGCGCGTGGGCTGGAAGGCCGGGTAGGGGCCGACCTGCGCCGCCAGCGGGGTGCCGCACAGGGCAAGTACGGTCGCGAAAATGATCGGGCGACGGAGCATTGGGAGGGGTCGTGAGGAGTGGGAAAACGCGCGTGCGCCATTGCCACCGGCTCGCACACGCCTGACGAATAAACCTCGCGTGGCGTTTCGTTCCGCGCCGGGCCGCGCTGCACCGCGCAAGCTCAGACCTTCGACGCCTTCTCCGTCACCACGCGCACGACGTTGTCCACCACTTGCAGGAAGCCGCCTTCCACCTGGAAGCGGTCGGCTCCGTCGCCGATGCCGATGCGGAGCACGCCGCTACCGAGGGTGGTCACCATCGGCGCGTGCATCGGCAGGATCCCCACCTCGCCGTCGAAGGCCGGCGCGACCACCGACGGCGCCTCGCCCTCGAAGAGGGTCGCCTCCGGACTGATCACCGAGACCTTCAGCGTGCCGGCCATCAACCCATCGCCTTGGCGTTCTCGACGACGTCCTCGATCGCACCGGCCATGAAGAAGGCCTGCTCCGGCAGGTGGTCGAACTCGCCGGCGACGAGGCGCTCGAAGGAGCTGATCGTGTCCTCGAGCTTGACGAACTTGCCCGGGCGGCCGGTGAACTGCTCGGCCACCGAGAAGGGCTGCGACATGAAGCGCTGGATGCGGCGCGCGCGGCCGACGATCTTCTTGTCGTCCTCGCTGAGCTCGTCCATCCCGAGGATCGCGATGATGTCCTGGAGTTCCTTGTAGCGCTGGAGGATGCGCTGCACGGCGGTCGCCGCGTTATAGTGGCGCTCGCCGACGAACTGCGGGTCGAGGATGCGCGAGCCCGACGCGAGCGGGTCCACCGCCGGGTAGATGCCGAGTTCGGTGATCGCGCGGGAGAGCACGACCGTCGCGTCGAGGTGGGCGAACGCCGTCGCCGGCGCGGGGTCGGTGATGTCGTCGGCGGGGACGTAGATCGCCTGCACCGAGGTGATCGAGCCGTCGCGCGTGGACGTGATGCGTTCCTGCAGGTCGCCCATCTCGGTGGCCAGCGTCGGCTGGTACCCTACCGCGCTCGGCATCCGGCCGAGGAGGGCCGAGACCTCCGAGCCCGCCTGCGTGAAGCGGAAGATGTTGTCAATGAAGACGAGCACGTCGGCCTTCTCGACGTCACGGAAGTACTCGGCGACCGTGAGGCCGGCCAGCCCGACGCGAAGCCGCGCACCCGGCGGCTCGTTCATCTGGCCGTAGATCAGCGCGACCTTGTCGAGGATGTTCGCTTCCTTGAACTCGAGGTAGAGGTCGTTGCCCTCGCGCGTCCGTTCGCCGACCCCGCAGAAGACCGATTTGCCGCCGTGCGCCTTGGCAACGTTGTTGATGAGTTCCTGGATGACGACCGTCTTGCCGACGCCGGCGCCTCCGAAGAGCCCGATCTTCCCGCCCTTCACGAACGGCGCGATCAGGTCCACCACCTTGATGCCGGTCTCGAAGATCTCAGTCTTTGGCTCGAGGTTCACGAAGTCCGGACGCTTGCGGTGGATGGGCCAGCGCTCGACCGACGCCGGGATCTCGGCGCCCATATCCACCGGCTCGCCGAGCACGTTGAGGATGCGGCCGAGCGCGGCGGCGCCCACCGGGACCCTGATTGCGGCGCCGGTGTCGCGGACGTCCATCCCGCGGACGACGGCGTCGGTGGTGCTCATCGCGACGGCGCGGACCTGGTTGCGACCGATGTGCTGCTGCACCTCGGCGACGACGCGGACCTCCTGGCCGGAGTCGGTCGTCGTCCGGATCTCGATGGCGTTGTAGAGTTCCGGCAGCTGATCGGACTCGAAGGCGACGTCGAGCACGGGTCCGATGACCTGGACGACCTTGCCGATGCTGCTGGCGGCGGGAGCGGTGGCGGTGGCAGTCATGGGATTGGGTTAGCCCTGGAGCGCGGAGGCACCGCCGACGATCTCGGCGATCTCCTGCGTGATCTGCGCCTGGCGGGCGCGGTTGTAGGTGCGGCGGAGGAGATTCAACATGTCGCCGGCGTTGTCGGTGGCGTTCTTCATTGCCGTGCGCCGGGCCGCCTGCTCGGCGGCCACGGTCTCGACGAGCGCGCGATAGACGGCATTGCGAACATAGGACGGCAGCAACTCGGTGAGGATCGCCTCGGCCGAGGGATACAGCAGATAGTCCTTCTGGCCACCTTTCCCCGCCTTCGCCGGCGGCGTCACCGGGAGCACCCGGTCGGTGGCCGGCGGCGTGGAGAGCACCGAGTTGAAGCGCGAGCCGACGACGTACACCGCGTCGAGCTCCCCGGTGACGAAGCGCGCCATCAGCGCATCCACGAGCGACGAGGCGTCGCCGGCGGTCGGTCGGTCGGTGATGTCGGTGCGGGAGACGGCCACCGCGCGCCCGACGTACCGAAAGTAGCCGAGCCCCTTCTTGCCGACGACGTGGAGCTCGACCGCGGTGCCGGCGGCCTCAAGGCGGGCGAGCGTGGCGCGGGCTTCCTTGATCAGGTTCGCGTTGAAGGCGCCGGCGAGCCCGCGATTGGACGTCAGCAGCACGAGCGCCGCGCGCGCCTCCCTGGCCGGCTGCCGGAGCAGCGGAAAACGCTCGGCGAGCGCCGGGTTGTAGAGACTGGCGATGACGTCGGCGAGCGCGCGCGCGTAGGGCCGCGCGGCCACCACGCGATCCACCGCCCGTTTCATCTTCGACGTCGCCACCATTTCCATCGTGCGCGTGATCTTGCGCGTGTTCTCGACGGACTTGATGCGGCCCTTCAGCTCTCGACCCTTGGCCACCGCCTACGCCCGGCTCGCCTTGTACTGTTCGATCGCGCGGCGGAGTTCGGCCTCGGTCTCCTTCGAGACGACCTTCTCCTTTCGGATCGTGTCGCCGAGGTTCGGGAACTGCGCCTTGATGTAGTCGTGGAACCCCGCTTCCCAGTCGCGCACCTTGGCCACGTCCACGTCGTCGATGAAGCCATTGCTGACGGCGAAGATGATCATCACCTGCTGCTCGACCGGCATCGGGCGGTACTGGCCCTGCTTGAGGACCTCCACCGTGCGCGCGCCGCGGTCGAGCTGGCGCTTGGTGGCCGCGTCGAGGTCCGAGGCAAAGGCCGAGAAGGCCTCGAGTTCGCGATACTGGGCGAGGTCGAGGCGGAGCCGGCCGGCGACGCCCTTCATCGCCTTGATCTGCGCCGCGCCACCGACCCGGGAGACCGAGACGCCGACGTTGATGGCGGGGCGAACGCCGGCGAAGAAGAGGTCGGCCTCGAGGAAGATCTGGCCGTCGGTGATCGAAATGACGTTCGTCGGGATGTAGGCCGAGACGTCGCCCGCCTGCGTCTCGATGATTGGGAGCGCGGTCAGCGAGCCGCCGGCGGCGAAGATCGTCTTGTTGTCAATGACCTTGGAGTCGGCCGAGAGCTTCGCGGCGCGCTCAAGGAGGCGGCTGTGAAGGTAGAAGACGTCGCCGGGGAAGGCCTCGCGGCCCGGCGGGCGGCGGAGCACCAGCGACAGCTGCCGATACGCGGCGGCCTGCTTGGAGAGGTCGTCGTAGACGACGAGGGTCGCCTTCCCCTCGTGGTACATGAAGTACTCGGCCATCGCGACGCCCGAGTAGGGCGCGATGTACTGCATCGGCGCTGGGTCGGAGGCCGAGGCGACGACGACGATCGTGTACTCCATCGCGCCGGCCTGCTTGAACTTCTCCACGACGCTCGCCACCGTGGACGCCTTCTGTCCGATGGCGACGTACACGCAGACGACGCCCTGGCCCTTCTGGTTGATGATCGTGTCCACCGCAATCGCGGTCTTGCCGGTGCCGCGGTCGCCGATGATGAGTTCGCGCTGGCCGCGGCCAATCGGGATCATCGCGTCAATGGCCTTGATCCCGGTCTGCATCGGCTCGCTCACCGGCTGGCGGACGATGATGCCGGGGGCCTCCGACTCGACCTTGCGCGACGTGGCGGTGGTGATCGGCCCCTGGCCGTCAATCGGGCGCCCCAAGGCGTCCACCACGCGGCCGACCATCGCCGGACCGACCGGCACCTCGAGCACGCGGGCGGTGCGGCGGACCTCGTCGCCCTCCTTCAAGCGGAGGTAGTCGCCGAGGACCACGGCGCCGATGTTGTCCTCCTCGAGGTTGAGGGCGAGGGCGGTGACGTTTTCGCCGGTCTCCGAGGACTTGATCTCGAGCATCTCGCCGGCCATCGCCTTCTGGAGGCCGTAGATGCGGGCGATGCCGTCCTTCACCTCGAGGACGGACCCGACCTCCTCGACGTCGAGGGTGCTGAGGTCCGCCGCTTCGATCTCGCGGAGGAGGATGTCCTTGATCTCGCCCGGGCGCAGCGCCGTCTGGGAAGCCATGGTCGGTCTGAGGAGAACGTGGTGGGATCGGGTGTTTAGCGCCCGGTAAATCTGGGGGTGCCGCGAGGGGCGTGGGGGCAAAATCTTTCGAGCTTGTGAAAACAATCACAATCAACGACTTCCCGCAATGTGCTCACTCCGCCCTACGAAGCCCGCGACCGCCCCCGCCCCTGCTTGAGGAACCGGTCCAGCAGGTCCGTCGGCCGCAGCCGCGCCAAGGACGCCGACTTCACGCCGATCACGCGCTGGCAGCTCGCACTCAGGTGCGACGCCGAGGCGAATCCGAGGACGCGGGCGATGTCGGGGACGTCGTAGCCCGGATTCTTGGCGAGCTCCGCGGCGGCGAGGAGGCGCACGAGGTCAATCACCCGCTTGAGGTTCGGCGCCCCGTCCGCGGCGAAGCGCCGGCTCAGGTGCTCCCGGGTGAGCCCAAGGGCCCGGGCAATCGTCTCGGTCCGGACGGTGCGGCCACCGTGCGCAATGACCAGGCGCCAGGCCTGGCGCTGGACGTCGCTCGTCAGCCCGAGTCGGCGCTCGGCGCCCTGGAGGGCCATCGCGAATCGCGCCGTGAAGGTCGCCGGAAGGATCAACTCGCGCAGTACCGCGTCGTCCACGCCCTCGCTCAAGCAGTCGGCGAACTCCAGCTGGGTGAGCGCCTTGGCGATCCCCGGCAGGTCGGCTGGCCGGAGAGCAGCGATCGCGAAGAAGGGAATGCTCGGAAAATCGCGTGCCAGCGCGGCGGCGGCCCAGTGGTCCTCGCTCGGCTGGACGAGGTCCACCACGACGGCGTCCACCATCGTCTGCTGCAGCGCGCCGAGGAGTCCGTCGCGCGAGCGCACGATGGTGAGCCGGCCGCGCCGCTTGGGAAAGCTCTTGCGGAGCAGTTCGCGCGTCCGCTCACGGACGCCGTACGCCACCACCGCCGTGGGGGGAAGGTCACCGAGGAGGCGCTCCGGCACCGTCAGCTCGCCGCCACGCCGTCGAGCAGCGCGTTGGCCCGGGCCAGCACCGAGCGGGCGTTGGCATAGGAAATCAACTTGAGGGCCTCGTCGAACGCCGCCCACCGACAGGCGGTGATTCCCTCGTCGCGCTGCGGCGCGGTGCGCCGCTCCGGCGTTTCCATCAGGAAGAAGTGGCAGACCTTGTGGACCGGCCGGCCGCGGAACCGGAACGTCCAGTCAATCGTCTCGACCGGCGCGCGCAGTTCAAGCTCGGCGAGTCCCGTCTCCTCGGCCACCTCGCGCAGCGCCGCCGCCGCCGGCTCCTCGCCGTCCTTCAGGTGGCCCTTGGGGAAGCCCCAGTTGCGGTAGGGGTCCCGGATGAGGAGGAAGAGGGGCTGGTCGCCTTCGCGGCGAAAGACGATGCCGCCGGCCGACACCTCCTCCTTCGCCTTGCGGTGGCGGGTCACGCGGCCGCGGGCTCGGCACGCCCCTCGATGAACTGGCGGACGATCGGGTCGGTGGTCGCCTTGATCTCCGCGACCGTCCCGACCTGCCGCACCCGTCCCTCGTGAAGCATCGCGATCCGCGTGCCGACTGTGTAGGCGCTGCGCATGTCGTGCGTGATGACGATCCCGGTGACCCCGAGCTGCTTCTGGGTCCGGAGCATCAGCGCGTCGATGATCGCGCTGGTGACGGGATCGAGGCCGGTCGTCGGCTCGTCGTACAGGAGGTACTTGGGCCGCAGCGCGATGGCGCGGGCGATGCCGACGCGCTTGCGCATCCCGCCGGAGAGCTCGGAGGGGAGCTTGCCGCCGACGTCGTCCTCGAGGTCCACGAGGTCGAGCGCCTCGTGGACCCGGACGGTGATCTCCGGCTCGGTCAGCAGCCCTTGCTTGCGGAGCCCCATCGCGACGTTGTCGAAGATCGTGAGCGAGTCGAAGAGGGCCGCGAACTGGAAGACGTAGCCGATCTTGGCGCGCAGGGCGTAGAGCTCCTGGCGCGACATCCGCCCGACCTCGGCGTTATCCACGTAGACGCGGCCGGCGTCGGCCTCGAGGAGCCCGACGATGTGCTTGATCGCTACCGACTTCCCCGTGCCCGAGAAGCCGATGATGGCGACGGTCTCGCCTTCCTTCACCTCGAGGGAGAAGCCGCGCAAGACCAGGTTGTCGCCAAACGCCTTGTGGACGTCGTCGAAGACAATCATCAGAACGGCGGGGGGGGGGGAGGTATGAGGTGTAAGGGCGCGCCGGGTCCTGCTGGCGCGCCTTCCCGGGGAATATGGGCCAGGGGCGCGCCCGCCGCATCGCCAACTCGGCTGAAGGGCTGACCAACGGAAAGGGGC
>JBBDYC010000003.1:124442-154397 GCA_040901985.1 Gemmatimonadaceae bacterium | reverse complement strand
GACGCCTTACGGCACCACCCCCTCAAGATGGCGTGTCTACCAATTTCACCACCAGGGCAATCAGCTACAGGAAAAAGTGGAACGGGGAGAGGGGCGCGCCCCTGTCCACTTTCTCCTTTCCCCTGCAGTCCAACGGGAGCGACGGGGCTCGAACCCGCGACCTCTCGAGTGACAGTCGAGTGCTCTAACCAAACTGAGCTACGCCCCCAACCTACAGACCGTGCAACAGGCTGGTGACGGTGAACCGTACTGGCCCTGCCTCGCGTCTTTCCACCTGCTTCCTGCCACCTGCCACCAGCCACCTGCTGTTCACCCCAAGGGGCAGTAAGTAGCCCCAACGGGAATCGAACCCGTCTCTGCACCTTGAAAGGGTGCCGTCCTAACCGATAGACGATGGGGCCGACCCTTCAACCACTCACCTCTCACCTGTCGTTCAGTAGCGGTAACGGGATTCGAACCCGTGTTCCAGCCTTGAGAGGGCTGTGTCCTAGTCCCCTAGACGATACCGCCGTCGCCCTGCAACCTCTCGCCTTTCAACTTTCGCATTTCCCCTTGTGAGACACAGGCCCGGAGGGAATCGAACCCCCAACCGCCGGTTTTGGAGACCGGTGCTCTACCAATTGAGCTACGGACCTAGGAAGAGCCGTCCCGTCGGTCCCGCACACCTCCCACCTCCCACCTCACACCTCCCACCTGTAGTGCTACGGGTGGCTGACGGGATTCGAACCCGCGACCCTCGGAACCACAATCCGATGCTCTAACCGACTGAGCTACAGCCACCAGGATCCCGACGACCGCCGGGAGACCTCAAACGTAACGGCGCCCAGAGGGCGAATCAACCGGACGGGCGTACCAGGCGCAGCAGATCTCCGCTCAGTCCTTCGCCCGATCCATATACTCGCCGGTGTTCGGATTCACGCGCACCCGCTCGCCGGCGGCAATGAATTCCGGCACGTTGATCGTCACGCCGTTCTCAAGGAGCGCCGGCTTGGCGCTCGCCGTCTTCGTCGCCGTCTTCATCACCGGCGCCGTGTCCTTGATCGCAAAATTCATGAACTGCGGCAGCTGGATTGACATCGGCTTCCCGTTATAGAACTCGGCAATCACCATCATGTTGTCCTGCATCCACGGGGCATAGTCACCGAGCGCCTCGTCGTCCATTTCGAGCTGCTCGAAGTTCTCCGTGTTCATGAAGTGGTACGAGTCGCCTCCCTTGTACAGGAACTGCAGCTCGTGCGTCTCCATATCCGCCTTGTGGACCGAATCGTCGGCACGGAACCGGTGCTCGAAGTTGTTCCCCGAACGGAGATTCTTGAGCTTCGCCTGGACCATCGCCCGCAGGTTGCCGGGCGTGTGGTGGCGGAACTCGAGGATGCGGCAGGGATCGCCCTCAAAGACGATTACCATCCCGCGACGGATCTGGGTGGCCGGAACTGCCATAGGTCGGGACGAAAGCGGGTGAAGAAGGAACCGAGAAGTGCGCTAAAACGTTGACAGCCTTGAAGTTTACACCCATCAAGGCCCTCGGTCAACGGACCCGGATTGCGCCCGGCACCTGCCGCAGCACGGGGAAGAGCGCCTTCCACATATTCCGGGCCGCGCGGCGCGCGCCCGCCTCGTTCGGATGGATTCCGTCCGACTGATTCATCGCCGCGACCGCCGCCACACCGACGAGGAAGAACGGGATCAGCGTCACCGCCTCGTCCTGCGCCACCGCCAGGAACGTGTCGCGGAAGTCCCGCGTGTAGCGCGCGCCGAGGTTGCGCGGCGCCTCCATCTGGGCCAGCAGGATCCGCGTCTGGGGGTCGGCCGCACGCACCTTGCGGATGATGGCCACGAGATTGGCGCGCGTGCTGTCGGGGTTGAGGCCGCGCAGGCCGTCGTTGGCACCGGTTTCGAGCACCACGACGTCGGCGCGGTCGCGGAGGAGCCAGTCAATCCGCCGCAGCGCGCCGGCCGACGTCTCTCCTGAGAGGCCGGCGTTCACCATCGTCACCTGAAGCCCGTTCTCGTCGGCGGTGCGCTGGAGGATCGCCGGATACGCCGAGTCCGGGTCGAGGCCGAGGCCGGCAGTGAGGCTCGTGCCGACAAAGAGGACGCGGATGCCGGTTGCCTCGGCGGCGGCCACGGCTGTTGATTCCACCGGAACCTGCGGATCGGCGGCCGGCTTTGTCTCCGACCCTCCGCACGCGGCCAACGACACGACCGCGACGGCGACCCGACACTTCCGTATCCTCCCTTCCGTACGCATCCGCATGCTCGTTGCCCGTGAGTTGACCAAGGAATACCGGAGTGGGACGTCCACCCTGGCCGTCCTCCGCGATGTCACGTTCGACATCCCGCAGGGCGCGTTTGTCGCCATCGTCGGTCCCTCCGGAAGCGGAAAGACCACGCTGCTCGGCCTGCTGGCGGGACTCGACCAGCCGTCCCGTGGTGCGGTCGTCCTCGACGGCGCCGACCTCACGCGGCTCGACGAGGATGCCCGGGCCAAGCTCCGGGGAGAGAAAGTTGGCTTCATCTTCCAGAGCTTTCAACTCATTCCGACCCTCACCGCGGCCGAGAATGTCCAGGTCCCAATGGAACTGCGGGGCACGCTGGACGCAACCGAGCGCGCGTACGACCTGCTGACGCGGATCGGGCTCGGGGACCGCACAGGGCATTTTCCCCAACAGCTCTCGGGCGGCGAACAGCAGCGCGTGGCGATCGCGCGCGCCTTTGCCAACGAGCCGCGGATCCTCTTCGCCGACGAGCCGACGGGGAATCTCGACGGCGCCACCGGCGCGCGGATCGTCGCCCTGCTCGACCAGCTCAATCGCGAGTCGGGTGCCACGGTGGTCATCGTCACGCACGACCTCGCGCTCGCCGAACACGCCCAGCGCGTGATCCGGCTCCGTGACGGCGTGGTGGTGGAGGACCGCGCCGGCCAGGGCGGCGCGTGAGCGCCGGCCCGGGCATCCTCTTCCGCCTCGCCTGGCGCGAGAGCCGCACGGCCCGCCGGCGGCTCCTGCTCTATATGAGCTCGATCTCGCTCGGCGTCGCGGCGCTCGTCGCGATTGACTCCTTTGCCGAGAACGTCCAGGGCTCGATCCGTGAGCAGTCGCGCGCCCTCCTCGGCGGCGACCTGAACCTGCGCGCACGCCAGGGCTTCACCCCGGCTCTCGACTCGTTGCTCGACTCGCTCGCCGGTGCCGGCATCCCGTCGGCGAAGATCACCAGCTTCGCGTCAATGGCCACGGCGCTCCCATCCACCGGCACCCGGCTCGCCCAGATCCGCGCCGTCGAGTCGGGCTATCCGTTCTACGGCACCGTCGTCACCGAGCCGGCCGGACTCTGGGACGACCTCCAGTCCGGACCGAACGCGTACGTGGACCCGTCGCTGCTGATTTCCCTCGACGCGCGGGTGGGCGACACGCTGACGATCGGGTACGCGCGGTTCGTGATCCGGGCCACGCTCATTGACATCCCGGGGGACCCGGGAATCGCGGCGACGATCGGACCGCGGGTCTTCATTCCCGAGCGCTACGTCGCGGAGACCCAGCTGCTCGGCCTCGGCAGCCGTGCCGAATACGAGGCGGTCGTCAAGCTCCCCGAGGGGACGAAACCCGCGATGTGGGTAGCACCGCTCCGGCCGCGCTTCACGGCCGGGAATGTCCGCATCCGCACCGTCGTCGAGAACGAGATGGACCTCACCGACGCGATCGCCCAGTTGGCGCGATTCCTCAGTGTGGTCGGGTTGATCGCGCTCCTCCTCGGCGGGATCGGCGTCGCCAGCGGCGTGAACGCGTTCGTGCAGGGCAAGATCGAGACGGTCGCGGTGCTCCGCTGCCTCGGCGCGTCGAGCGCCCAGGTGCTGACGATCTACCTCGTACAGGCGGTGGCGATGGGGTTCGTCGGCGCGGCGGCGGGTGCGCTCCTCGGCATCGGCATCCAGTTCGGCCTGCCGCTGGTCCTCGGCGACTTCCTCCCGGTGGACGTGCAGGTGACGCTCGTGCCATCGGCGATCCTCCTCGGCCTCGCGATCGGCGTCTGGGTGGCGATCGTCTTCGCCCTCCGGCCGCTCCTCGTCCTCCGCCGCGTCTCCCCGCTGCAGGCAATCCGTCGCGACGACGCCGCCCTGACCGCGTCGCGCCGCCGCGACTCGGCCACGCACGTCACCAACCTCGCCCTCGTCGCCAGCATCCTCGGCCTCGCGCTCGACCGCGCCGAGTCGCTCCAGCAAGGGATGACCTTCGCCGTTGGCGTCTTCGGGAGCATTGCGCTCCTCTGGGCGAGCGCCGCGCTCGTCTCCCGGCTCGCCCGACGCCTCGTGTCGGCGCGCTGGCCCTACGTCATCCGCCAGGGGATCGCCAATCTCTACCGGCCGGCCAGCCAGATGCGCGCCGTCGTGCTGGCGCTGGGCTTCGGCTCGTTCCTCGTCACGACGATCGTGCTCGTCCAAGCCAACCTCCTGCGGTCGTTCGACCTCACCGCCGCCGCCTCGCGCGGCAACCTCGTCTTCTTCGACGTGCAGGAAGACCAGGTCCCCGGACTCGACGCGTTGATCACCGACGCCGGACACGAGCTCGTCTCCGGCACGCCGATCGTGACAATGCGCGTCGCCGGCGTGAATGGACTCGACGTGGTCGGCTGGGCGCGGCGGAGCGGGACGTCGCCGCGCAACTGGGCCCTCCGCCGCGAGTACCGCTCCACCTACCGCGACGCGATGGTGCCGACGGAGACGCTGGTCAGCGGCGAATGGTTCGGCCCCGCGCCGGCCGGCGCCGAGGTGTTCGAGGTCTCGCTCGAGCGCGACATCACCGCCGAGCTGAAGGTCGCGCTGGGCGACACCGTCGAGTGGGACGTGCAGGGCGTGCGCGTCCGCACCGTCCTCACCAGCATCCGCGAGGTGGACTGGGGACGTTTCGAGCCGAACTTCTTTGCCGTCTTCCAGCCGGCGGCGATCGCCCAGGCGCCCAAGCAGTTCGTGACCATCGCGGCCGTCGCAAGCGATACCGCGGTGGCGCGGCTCCAGCGCGAGGCGGTGGTCCGCTTCCCGAACGTGTCGAGCATTGACCTCTCGCTGGTCCGGCGGACGATTGACGGGATCGTGGACAAGGTGACGCTGACGGTGCGATTCCTCGCCCTGTTCTGTCTCGCGATGGGGATCCCGGTGCTCTTCAGCGCGGTGGCGGCGACGCGGCGCGACCGGCTCCGTGAGGGCGTCCTGCTCAAGACGCTCGGCGCGACACGCGCGCAGATCGGACGGATCCTCTTCGCCGAATACGCCGTGCTCGGGCTCCTCGGGAGCATCAGCGGAATGCTCCTGGCGTTCGTCGGCGCGTGGGCGCTGGTGACCTTCGTCTTCGAGAGCTCCTTTGCGGTGGCAATCCTGCCGGCACTTGGCATTGCCGCCGCGATGACGGTGCTCGCGGTGTCCATCGGCATCCTGACCGGCCGCGACGTCTTCCGCGAAACACCGATGGCGGCGCTGCGCGAAAGCTGAGCGCAGCGAGCGGCTAGTTGACCCGCAGGATCGCGAGGCGCGCGGTGGCCGGGAGCGGCGCGCCGTCTACGCCGCGGAGGTGGAGGAGCTGCCGATGGCCGGCACCACCCTCGAGGAGCTCGACCGCGTGGAATCCGCCGGGCTGGATCGAGCCGACGCTCAGGTCGAAGTGTCCGGCGGCGCGCTGATCGGACCGCAGCGGGTGCGGCCGGCTGAAGTACGGATGCCGAGGCGGCTCGCCGGCGCACGGTCCGACATCGAGGCAGAGCCCGCCGAAGATCCCGGTGAGGTCCCACGACGGGAACGTGAGGCGCGCCTCGTGTGGCGTGAACCCGGCGCGATCATCGGCCATCATCGCCAGCGCCCACCGGCCGAGCATCTCGTCCCACGTCGTGCCCGCGCGCGCCTCAAGATTGGCGAGGCCGGTCAGTCCACCCACGGTGAATGCAGCGAACAGGTCGTCCTCGGCGACGCCGCGATGGTCGAGCGCCCAGCGCGTGAGCGCCCAGGCGCTGCCGTAGAACGAGAGGTCGGCGGCGTCCACGCCGCCGAGCGGCGAGCGCGCAGCCGGCGCATCGAGGAACGACCACAGGGCCTCGAAGTGCGGCAGCATTGACCGCGGGTCGTCATCGCAGCCGGGCGCCGGGAACCCGTAGAGCGCCTCGCAACGGATGCCGGTGCTGTAGGGCGTGTTGTCGCCCTGCGTGGTGCCGTGCAACGCCCGCGCGTAGAGTTCCTCGGCGTGTCGCGCCGTCGCCTCTTCCAGCCAGACTTCCTCGAGCGGCTGCCCGCGCACGATCCGCTCGGCGTACGAGACGATGTGCTTCATCTCGTGCACGATCACGCCACGGATCTCGTGACGCCAACGGTCCGGCGTCCCCGGCCCCGTCCCCGGATCGGCGATGATCGGGACTTGGGCATAGAGGACCTCGCCCACGTTGCTCGACGCGAGCTGGGCGCGCGGAAAGAAGTCGCAGCTCACGACGGCGCCGAGCACGGCGCCTTGCCGGAGAAAGTTCATTCGCGGCGTGAAGACGAGAAAGATCCGCCCGTTGTCGTCGAGCCGACTGTCCATCACCAGGGGATTGCCGAAGCGCGTGACGATCGGCCAGAAGACGGTCTCCACCTCGGTGCCGAGTGCGACGAGCAGATGGTCAATCTGCCCCGCCGTCGTCGGCGCGCCACCGATGACCGTGCTCGTGTCCTCGAGCACGACCACGCGCGCGCCGATGTAGACCGCGCGCGCATTGATC
This sequence comes from Gemmatimonadaceae bacterium, assembly GCA_040901985.1. Lineage (GTDB taxonomy): Bacteria > Gemmatimonadota > Gemmatimonadetes > Gemmatimonadales > Gemmatimonadaceae > Pseudogemmatithrix. The sequence goes on along the minus strand of JBBDYC010000003.1, from coordinate 147,662 downwards.
GGCAGGAAGTTCTGGCAGAAGTTCTGCGTGTCGAGATTGGGGATCCGTACCGGCACGATCCCGTTCAGGGCCGGGACCTGCAGCATTGGGTCGGGCTCGCGATGCGGTGAGGCCAGCCCGACGGCGGCAGCGAGGTGGTCGCGCGTCTGCCGGAGCAGCGTCCCGTGCGCCGCGAGCCGTCGCTGGGTGCGGGCGGCGCCCGGCGCCCACCGCGCGCCGGCCGGCTGCTCGGCGCGGGCCAGCGGCGCGCTGACGGCGGGCTCCGCGCCGACGCTCCGCCCCGCGAGTGCGACGCCAATCGGTCCGGCGCCGAGGGCGCGGGCGGCGTTCGAGATCGCCAGCAGGTACCGGCCGTCACTCGCTACCAGCTCGTTGCACGCCGACCCGGACGCCGTGGAAAGCACGAGCGCTTCGCCGACGGCCAGCTCGCGCTCCGGGGCGACGCGCAGCGTGACCGGCGCCACGCCGATCCCGCCCGCCGTACTCACCTGCAGCGCCACGGCGGCGGTCGGCAGGCAGTGTCCATGGGCCGCCGGCAGCACCGCCGTCAGCTCCTGGGGCGAGGCCGCCGTGACGGTGAGCGGGATGCCGTCCACCAGCACGGTGTTGGCGGAGGGCGTGGATGCAAAGCGCTCGCCGCGGATCACAACCGGGGTTCCGGGAACCACGAGCGCCGGCGTCACGTCGGCCACGAACGGCGCCGTCTCGCTCGCCGAGGCGTCCACGATCACGATGGCGTCCGCCAGTCGGTCGTCGAGCGACGCGGTAATCGTGGCGCGACCGACGGCGACGGGCGTCACGGCCCCAGCTGCCGTGACGGTGGCGATTCGCGGCGCCGATGAGCGCCAGGTGGGCGCCGCCCCGACCAGCACGCCGCCGACGCTGTCCACGGCGCTCAGCGGGAGAGCCGCCACGCCTCCGGGCAGCACGAGATAAAACGAGTCCTGCGCAAAGGTGAGCGACGCCGCCGGTGGATTTATCAGGTCGAGGACAATCTGCGCGACGACCGGACCGGCCGCGGCACGCACGACCGCCTGCCCCGGCGCGTGCGCGCGCACCAGACCGGTCGGCTCGACGGTGAGCAGGTTGGGCGTGCCCGACGACCAAGTCACCGGGACCGACACCGGTTCGCCAGCGTGGTCCAGCGGCAGCGCGGTCAGCAGCATCGTCCGGCCCGGCCGGAGCTCGAGCGAGGGCGCCTCGAGGTTGATCTGCGCGACCGGGTGAAGGACGGGGCGCGCAGGGTCGTCGCACGCGCTCGATGCCCCGAGGAGCAGGGCGAGCGCAATCACCGGGCGGCGACCCGGACGGAACGCGGGGGAGGGACGCATCGCTCTTGAATACTATACCCGGCCCGCCGCCGGAGGCGACGGCGCCCCTGCCAAACGCTCGCCGGCCGCGCCTGCCCGACCGTAGATTCGCCCGATGCACGACGCGATGCGCCTCTGGGCGACCGGCCGCTGGTGGCACTGGCGCCTGCCGCTCTTCCTCCTCCTGCTCGTGCAGGCCACGCGGCCGCTGCGCGAGTTCGGCGAGGCGAATCTCTTCACCGGCATCATCTTCGGCGCGCACGAGTTCGGCCACCTCGCCTTCGCCTTCTTCGGCGAATGGATGACGATCGCCGGCGGCAGCCTGATGCAGTTGCTGGTGCCGGTCGGCGCCGCAGTCGCCGTCGCGCGGAGCAAGGACTGGTTCGGCGTGGCGATCTGCGGCCTCTTCCTCGCCTCCAGCCTCGGCGACCTCTCGTGGTACGTGGCAGACGCGCGGGCGCAGGACCTCGACCTCGTCAGTTTTTCCCCCGACGGCGGCGGCCACGACTGGCACTACCTCCTCGGCCGCGCCGGGTTGCTCAAGCAGGACCTCGCGCTGGCGCGCTTCACGCGCTTCGTCGGTTGGTGCGCGGTCGTCGCCTCGACCGTGCTCGCGGCGCGGCTCCTCTGGTGGATGGCGACGCAGAAGCCCCCGGAAGGGGACCCTAGCCCAACAGCGCCCTGAGGGCGTCGGAGCAGCGGGCTACCTCGGCGTCCGTGTTGTAGTAGTGCGGCGAGACCCGGAGGAGTGAGGTCGCCCCCGCGCGGTCGAGCGCGATCAACGCGTCGCTCCGACCCTGCGCACTGGTGTTGATCCCCTGCGCCCGCAGTGCGAGGACAACCTCCCGCGCGTCCTGCCCCTCCACCGCGAATGTCGCAATCGCCGACTGCCGGGCGCCGTGGTCGAGCGACCGCACGCCGGGGATCGCGGCGAGGAGCGCGCCGGCGCGCGCGGCGCGCGCGTGGGCCCCCGCGCCCCCCGCGGCCACGCCGACGTCGAGCGCGTAGCGGGCGGCCGCGCCGAGCCCGAGCACCAGCGCGTACGGGAACTCCCACTGCTCGAACCGCCGCGCGTCCTCGGCCAGCGCGTAGGCGTCGGCGGCGGTCCATTGCGCGCCGCGCATGTCAAGCAGGACCGGCGCGTCACCGCGGGCAAGGGCGGCGTCGCTCACCGCGAGCACGCCGATCCCGCGCGGACCGCGCAGGAACTTCCGGGCGGTGGTCGCGAGGTAGTCGCAGCGCAACGCGCCGAGGTCCACGTCGAGCTGCCCGACGGCCTGACAGGCGTCGAGCAGGTACGGCACCCCTTCGGCCGCGCAGATCGCCCCCACCTCCGCCGCCGGCTGGACGACGCCGCCGCTGGTCGGGATCCAACTGAGCGCCACCAGTCGTGGGCGCTCGCGCCGCAGCGTCTCGCGGAATGCACCGAGGTCCATCCCACCTTCCGGGGCGTCGGGCACGCGGACGAACCGCACCCCACGCCGCGCGGCGAGCGAGAGGTACATCAACTGGTTCGAGACGTAGTCGTCCTGCGAGGTGACAATCCGGTCGCCGCGGTCCAGCGTCACCGCCGCGAGGGCCTGCCCAAAGGCGTGCGTGGCCGAGGTGACTATGGCGATGTTGCGTGGCGCCGCGTGCAGGAGTTCCGCGAGGGCGTCGTACGTGTCGGTGATCGCGTCGGCGGCCTCGTCGGCCGCCTCGTAGCCGCCGATCGTCGCCTCGCGCGCCAGGTGCGCCGTCATCGCCTCGGTGACCACCGTCGGCGGCAACGCGGCACCGGCGTTGTTCAGGTGCGCGCGCCCGGCCACGCCCGGCGTCTCGGCACGCCAGCGCTCGAGCTGCGCCTCAGCGATGGCCGCCGACGGCGTCACGGGCCGCCGGGATGGATCCGCATCGAGCCCGGCAGCGCGTCGAGGAGCGTGTTGAGGTCCGTCGCGCGATCGAGCGAGGTGACGAAGGTGAGGCCGTCGAGCGTGACGACAAGCATCCGCGAGACGCCGTAGATCACCACCGTCCCCCGCTCGCTGTGCACAACGTTGCACTCGGCGTCCACGAAGTGGGCGCTGCCGATGGCGCCGTTGCCGTCGTCGTCGAGGTCGCGCGCGCGCCGGAGCGAGGCCCAGGTACCGACATCGTCCCAGCCGAAGTCGCCCTGCACCACGAGCAACCGGTCGGTGCGCTCGAGGAGCCCGCGCTCGAGCGAGGCCGGGCGCGCCATCCCGATGAACGACGGGAGATTCCCCGCTGCGAGGGCGTCGAGGCCGTCGCGCACCTCCACCGTATGCGCCGCGAGTTCCTGGAGGAACGTCCCCGCCGCCCCGACGACGATCCCCGAATGCCAGCGCGCGCCGGCGGCAATCAACGCCTCCGCCGCCTGCTCGCTGGGCTTCTCGGTGTACGACCGGGTGAGCGCCGCGCCGCCGCGCTCGAGCGGGTGGTCGGCGTCGAGCGCCAAACCGGGGAGCACATACCCGAAGCCCGTCTCCGGGCGCGTCGGCCTTATGCCGACCGAGACGAGCGCGCGCTCCCGTGCCGCGATGTCCGCCGCGCGCCGGAGCGTGCGCCGCAACTCCTCCGGGTAATCCACCGCGAGGTCGGCGTGCACCGCCACCGCCATCGCGCTCGGGCCGGCGCGGCGCGAGAGTTCCTGCGCGCCCCAGGCGAGGGCGGCGGCCGTGCCCAGGGGACGCGGTTCCACCAGCACGTTCTCGTCGGGGACGTCGCGGGTCACCGAGCGGATTGCCGGCGCGATGTCGCGGCTCGTCAGGATCAGTACCCGCTCCGGCGGGATCGCCGGCTGGAGCCGGCCGACCGTCTCCTCGATCAGCGTCTGCTCCGAGACGAGCGCCAGCAGGGGCTTCGGCCGCTCCGGCGTGCTCAGTGGCCAGAACCGCGAGCCGATGCCGCCGGCGAAGACGATCGCCCAGAGCGCGACGTCGGTCTCGGGCTCGGCAAAGGCCGCCAGCTGTTCGGCCGGCAGGGTTCCGACGGCCGCCCCCTCCCCGGGGACGCCGGGTTTGAACCGCTCAGAGTGAAGCATCGTGGGTGAAACTAGAGGGCGTGGTCACCCCTCGCCACGCCGCCCGTCACAGCAGCAGCACGATCCCCACGAGGCCGACGATCGTCACGAGCAGCATCCCCGGCACCGCGAAGCGCAGCCAGCGCGAGTACGACACCCCGCCCTTGAGCAACATCGCGAGCATCGCGCCGTTCGTCGGCGTCACCAGGTCCATCATCATCCCGCCGGTCTGGTAGGCCATCACCGCCGCGTCGCGGCTGAACCCGAGGAGGTCCGCCGTGGGGCCCATAATTGGCATCGTCAGCACCGCCTGGCCGCTGTTCGACGCCACCGGGATGTGGATCAGGGCGTGCACCGGCACCATCAGCGCCGCGGCGGCGAGCGCCGGGATGTGCGCCAGCGGTGCGACCAGACCGGCGACGATGGTGTCCATCACCCGGCCGTCGGCGAGCACCACGCTGATCCCGCGCGCGGTGCCCACAAACAGCGCCGCGCCGAGCATCGTCTCCATCCCGCGGATCAGTTCCGTGGTCGTGTCGGCAATCGTGCGCCCGGCGACGATCCCGATCGCGAACCCCGCCACGAGGAACAGCGCCGAGAGCTCGTTGAAGCCCCAGCCGGCGCTCAGCACGCCGGCCACGTAGATGAGCACCGGCGTGACCGCAATCACGAGCAGCGCAAAATCGCGACCGGTGGCCGGCGGCACGACGTCGGTCGCGATCTCGAGCCGCACGTCGTCGCGCCGCGTGTTGGCCAGCGTCCAGGCGATCCAGACGGCCACCGCCGCCACGAGGACGCCGAGCCGGACGCCGCCGCCACTCAGTTGCGGCAACTCGGCGAACCGAAGTGCGATTCCCGTCCCGAACGGATTCGTCGGGCCGAACGCCGAGCCGACCACCGCGGCGCCGAGACTCATCGCGAGCGCCGTGACCGCGCCGAACCCCAACCCGTGACTGAGCAGCACGAGCACCGGCACGAGGGCGATGATCTCCTCGTGCATATTCTCCATCGCGCCGAAGGTCGCGAAGACGAGCGAGACGAGGATCACCGTCGTCCGCGGCCGCCGGGCCCGGCCGACCAGCGTGCCGACGAGTCGCCGCAGCGCGCCCGTCGCGTCGAGCAGGGCAAAGGTCCCGCCCGCAAAGAGGATCGTGACGATCACGTCGGCGCCGGCCACAATCCCGTGCGGCACGGCAAGCAGTGCGGCAAGGAGTCCCACCGGTGCGGCCGGCACGGCGTGATACGTCCCCGCGACGACCACGTCACGACCCAGTTCGGCATCGCTCACCCGGTCGTAGGCGCCCGCCGGCAGGATCCAGGTGAGGACTGCGGCCACCGCGACCCCACCGAGCAGCAGGACGAATGGGTGCGGGAGGCGGAGTTTCACGGGCGAGAGCTTATCCCCCCGCCTCGGCGATGCGCAATGTACGCCGGGCCATAGATTTCCGCCGATGCCCCGACGGTCGGTCGCCCGAATGATCCTCGCCCAAGTCGCGCGCCGGAATCGGACGCGGGTGCTCAAGCGCCTGCGCGGGCATCGCGATGCACCGTGGATGCGGCCGTTCGAGGAGGACATCGTGTGCGACCTCCTTCGCGCCCAGCAGCCGCTGCGGTGCCTCGAACTCGGCGGCGGGATGAGCACCCTGCAGTTCCCCGACCTCCTGCCGGCGGCGGCGCGCTGGCTGACCATCGAACACGACGCGTCGTGGGCGCGCTCGCTCGTCGGGATGGTGCACCGCCCCGGGGTGACGGTGCGGCACGCACCGCCGGACGACCCCGCCTTCACCGGCGACGGCGACGAGCGATCGTTCGCCACGTACCTCGCCGCCGCCGATGGCGACGGGCCGTTCGACCTGATTTTCATTGACGGGCGGGCGCGCGCGGTGGCCGTCGCCCGGGCGCCGCGCATCCTCGCGCCGGGGGGGATGGTGGTCCTCCACGACGCCAATCGTGACGCGTATCTCGCGTCCCGGGGTATCTACGGGTATGAGCTCTTGTTCCGTGACCGACGGGCGGGGGCGCGACATCCGGCGGGTGGGGTCTGGATCGGAAGCACGGACCGTGACCCCGCAACCCTGATTGATGTCGCCTTGCATCGGCGCATCTGGGCGTTCTATAGTGGAGTAGGGCGCCTGCTCGCCTGAGCGTCCACGAGGTACCTACGCCTATGTTCGACCTCCTGAAGCCGACCAGGTCCGCATCGCCCTTCGCAATGGCTCCGGGGACGATCGCGAGCATCTGTGTGCACGGCGCGGTCGTCGTGGCCCTGCTCGTGGAGCACTCGGCAAACGCCGACGTGGCCAACTCGTGGGAGGAGGTCGTCGAGGGGCTGACCTACATCGCCCCGCCCAACGTGGTCTCGTCGGCCAATCAGCTGCAGATTCGCTATGAGGCAAGCGGCGGCGGCGACGGCGACCTGACCGCCGAACGGACCGACGATGGGCGCAATCCCGCCAAGGGCAGCGGACCCGGCGAGTCGGCGCTGGCGAGCGTCACCGGCGAGGAGACCCCGGACGACGCGCTCGCCAACCCCACTGACGACGCGTACGAGAACGCCTTCTCAGTCGTCGAGGTCGAGCACGCCGCCGAGCGCGACCCGAATAGCGCCGCGCCGACGTATCCCCCGCACCTGATGCAGCAGGGCGTGGAGGGCTATGCGGCGATGCGGTTCGTGGTGGACAGCACCGGCCGCGTGGACCTGATGTCCGTCCGCATCCTCGTGACCACCCGCCCCGAGTTCGCGATTGCGGTGAAGGACGCAATGCCGGCGATGCGGTTCGCGCCGGCGCGCATCGGCGATCGTCCGGTGCGACAGCTGGCCGAGCAACTCTTCCGGTTCCAGATCCTCCCGACCCAGACGTCCGCCGCGCCGACCACGACGCCGCCCGCCGGGAATCGCCCGCTCTAGTCAGCGGATCCGCAGGGCCTTCCACGCGACCGGCACGTTGAACCCCTCGACCGTCAGGTCGAGGCCGGCGCCGGTGTCCTGGATGAGCACGAATCCGGGACTCCCGTACGACTTGAAGAAGAGCACGTACGGCGCGTCGGCGCTGAGCACGGCGTCCGGCCGCCAGCCGTAGCTCTGCCCCGCCGGGAGCTGCCAGACCCGCAGCGAGGCGCGGTCCTGATAGATCGGATTGGACGTCAGGTCGTCGCCCACGTGACTGAGCGCCCACGTCAGCAATGCATCGGCGGGGTTCCACTGCGCGCCAACGGCCTGCTGCATCCGCGCGACGAGCCCGGTCCGTTGGGTCACGCCATCCCGACCGTACCACCCCTCGCTCGCGCCTCGGAGCACCGCCCGCAGGGCGGGCTCCACCGACTCGCCGGCGCCCATCCGCCGGAGCGTGAGGTCACGGAAGAACCCCATCGCGTGGTCAAAACCGGCCGTGATCACGCCCCCCGCCGGCTGGGCGCGCTGGGCGAAGTGCGCCGCCGGAAGCGTCGTCGTCGGGGCGCGCCAGTCGTAGTTGGCGTTGGGCGCGATCCCCACGATGCGACGCAGCATCTCGTACGACACCAGGTTCGCCGCCCCCTCGGTCGCCCACCAAGCGGCGCCCAACGTCGAGGCGATGCCCGGCTCCGGACGCGACGCGTGCAGATACATCCGCTGGTAGAGGTGCGTCGTCTCGTGCGCGAGGAACTGGGCGAGGCGGTGCGAATTGAAGTACGGGAATGGCAGGAGCTCGAGCCACGAGAAGAGCGTGTCGCCGGAGACCTCGGCAAAGGTCCGACCCTGCACGAGCACGTCCTGCTGCAGGATGATCAGCGTCTGCCCGGCGCCGGTGGACCGCGGCATCGCGTCCACGTACGCGTGCCGGTGGATCGGCAGCGCCTGGGCGCGATACGTCGCGTACGCCGTGTCGAGCTGGGCGAGGAACTCGTTGAGTCCGTCCGTCGGATCCTCTTCCCAGCGCACCACCACGGTGGTGTCCTGGTAGACGCGGACGACGCGCGCCGGGCGCGGCAGGGGGCCGAGTCCATCGTCCAGCAGGAAGAGTTCGCCGAGGGTCAACGGGGTCGTGCGGTGGCGCGGCCGGGCCGACTCCACCTCACTCGAACTCAGCTCGATCGCTGGACCGTGCAGCGGAGTGTGGTCGGCATCGGGGGTCGGCGCGTCCGTGGCGCCCGCGTCGTTGCTGGAGGCGTCGCCGGAGCCGTCTCCGCGCGCCGTGGCCGCGGCCGTGAGGTTCATCCGGATCGGATACTGATCGAGGATTGGCTCGATGCCGGTCTGCGACGCGGTGATCGCGCGCGTGTCCACCCAGGCGAGCGCGTACTCGGCCCCCGCCGCCGGCGCCAGCTCGCAGCGCTTCACGCCCTTGGCGGGAATGACCGCCTGCCCCACGGCAACTCGCACCACCCCGTGACCGCAGCTCACCGCCCCGGCCTCGCGCGGCCCGGCCAGGCGCTCCACGGCGCAGGCGCCGAGCACGGCAAGGCAGGCGACTCCGACGAGGGCGGCGCGGCGAGTGGAGTGCATCAGGGGGTGGCGAAGGGGCGGTACGACTCCCCCGATGATACCCGTGCGGAACTGCCGAGCGTCACCCGTGGGCGATGCGTCAGGGTGATGCGCCCGCGGCGGGCCGCGACTCCCAGCTGCGGGCGGACGGCTTGGGGCGGAACGGCATCGTCAGCAGCGCCCGCACGTCGCCGTGCTCGGCCGGGTCCCGGTGCGTGTCAATCCCGTACACGAGCTGCGCACGGTCCAGCGTCTGAAATGTCCCGAAGAGCCGGTCCCAGGCCGAGAAGATGTTGCCGTAGTTCGAGTCCGTGTACGGCAGCACGTAGTGGTGGTGGACCTTGTGCATGTCCGGCGAGACGATCACCCAGCTGAGCACGCGGTCCACCGCGCGCGGGAGCGAGATATTGGCGTGGTTGAACTGGCTCAGCACCACGCTCAGCGCCTGGTAGAGGAAGACCATCCAGAGCGGCGCGCCGACAAGCACCGTGGCAAGGCTCGTGAAGAGGAACCGGATCACGCTCTCCCCCGGGTGATGCCGATTGGCCGAGGTCGTGTCCACGTGCGTGTCGCTGTGGTGGATCAGGTGGAGCTTCCAGAGGAGCGGCGTCTTGTGCTGCACCCAGTGGGCGAACCAGGCCGAGATGAGGTCGAGCAGGAGGAGGCCAATCAGCGCCTGGACGACGAGCGGGAGGCCGGGCGCGAGGAACAGCACGCCGAACCGGTTGCCCACCGCCCACTCCGACGCCAGCAACAGCGTGAAGGCGAGCCCGAAGTTGACGACGACGGTGGTGGCGGTGAAGAAGAGGTTCACCAGCGCGTGGCGCCACTTCCGGTAGTCGAAGCGGAAGAGAGGGACGGCGCTCTCGAGCACCCAGAAGAAGGTGATCCCCCCGACGAGGATCAGCGCACGGTGCGCGGAGGGAATCGAGCCGAAGTAGTCGGCGAGGGCGGTCATCAAGGGAATGGGCCTGGGAGGAGTTGAACCTCCGACCTCACGCTTATCAGGCGTGCGCTCTAACCACCTGAGCTACAGGCCCGGTCAGCATCTCGAAATAAAGCCGGAACGGCGGCCGGGGTCAACCGAACCCGTGACGCTCACTCCTCGAACTTGCCCGGGTGCGGCCGGTCCTCCTCGTCGGCGTCGTCGTACTCGTCGTCGAGATCAATCAGGTCGTCGTCGTCCTCATCCTCGTCGTCGTCAAGGTCGTCCTCGTCGTCGAGGTCGTCGTCGTCGAGGTCGTCGTCGAGGGCATCGTCGTCCACTCCGTTGAGGTCGAGTTTCTCGAGCCCGTCATCGCCCGGCATTGTCCTGATTCTCCCAGAGGGTCCCCTGCGCGCCCGGCCTACGAGGCCGCGCGTTCCTTCTTCGCAACCCGATTGACCCGCTTGCGGTCGCTCACGCCAAGGCGGCGCTTCCGCAGCCGGATCGCGGTCGGGGTGATCTCAATCAGTTCGTCGTCCTCGATATACTCCAACGCCCCTTCCAGCGTCAACAGGCGGGGCGGCTCCAGCTGGATGGCGTCGTCGGCGCTCTTCGACCGCATATTGGTCAGCTTCTTCTCCTTCGTCGGATTCACGTCCATGTCCCCCGGCCGCGAATTCTCGCCGACCACCATCCCCTCATAGACCTCGTCGCCGGGCGCCACGAAGAGGGTCGAGCGGTCCTGGAGGTTCCCCAGGGCGAAGGCGATGATCGTCCCCCCCTCCATCGAGACCAGGACGCCGCGGAGGCGCCCCTGGAGGGTCCCCGCCCACGGTCCGTATTCGAGGAAGCGGTGGTGCATGATTCCGGTGCCGCGGGTGTCGGTGAGGAACTCCGACCGATACCCGAAGAGCCCGCGCGCCGGGATCTTGTAGACGATCCGGACGAGCCCCATCCCGGGGTTCTTCATCTCGATCATCTGCGCCTTTCGCTGGCCGAGCTTCTCAATGACGATCCCCATGAACTCCTCGGGGACGTCAATCGCGAGCTCCTCATACGGTTCCAGCCGCTCGCCCTTCGGACCGGTGTGCGTGATCACCCGGGGCCGCGAGACCTGGAACTCGTAGCCCTCACGCCGCATCGTCTCCATCAGGATTGAGAGGTGGAGTTCACCGCGTCCGGAGACGGTCCAGGTGTCGGTGGAGTCGGTGTCCTCGACCCGCAGCGCGACGTTGCGCTCCAGCTCGCGCTCGAGCCGCTCCTTGATCTGGCGCGAGGTCACATACTTCCCATCCTTGCCGGCGAAGGGGGAGTTGTTCACGAGGAAGTCCACCGAGATGGTCGGCTCCTCGACCGCGATCCCCTCGAGGCGCTCGGGATGCTCCGCGTCGGTGATCGTCAGCCCGATCTCGACGCCCTCGAGGCCGGCCAGCGCGACGATCTCGCCCGCCACCGCCTCCTGCACCTCGATCCGCTCGAGCCCCTCGAACCCAAAGAGCTTCGTGATGCGCCCCGGCGTGCCCTTCTTGTTGTGGTCCACGGGGAGGAGCTGCACCGTGTCGCCGACGTGCGCCGTCCCGCGCTCGATCCGCCCGATTGCGAGGCGGCCGAGGTAGGGTGAGTAGTCAATCGTCGAGACCAACATCTGGAACGAGCCCGCGGCATCGCTGGGCGGCGCCGGCACATGGCGAACGATCGTGTCGAAGAGCGGCGTCAGGTCCACCGCCGGCACGTCCATATCCATCGTCGAGACGCCGTCACGACCCGAGGCATAGACGACCGGCGCGTCGAGCTGGTCGGCATTCGCCTCGAGTTCGATCAGGAGGTCGAGGACCTCTTCGTGGACGCGCATCGGCTCGGCGCCCGGGCGGTCGATCTTGTTGATGCAGATGATGACCGTGCGCCCGAGGGCCAACGCCTTGCGGAGGACGAAGCGCGTCTGCGGCATCGGCCCGTCAAAGGCGTCCACGACGAGGAGGACGCCGTCCACCATCCGCAGGATCCGCTCCACCTCGCCGCCGAAGTCCGAATGCCCGGGCGTGTCCACGATGTTGAGCTTGGTGTCGCCCCAGTGGACCGAGGTGTTCTTGGCGAGGATGGTGATGCCCCGCTCCCGTTCGAGCGGATTGGAGTCCATCACGCGCTCGGCGACGACTTGGTTCGCGCGGAACGCCCCGGCCTGCCGGAGCATCTGGTCCACGAGGGTCGTCTTCCCGTGGTCCACGTGCGCGATGATGGCGATGTTGCGAATCTGCATAGCCTTGGAATATAGCGGAACACCTTCGGTGATACGGAGGGGCCCCCTCAGCGCTTCGCCGGCCCCGGCCTCGCCGCGCCCGGTTTCTGCTGGCCGGCGCCGCCGCCTGGACCCGCCGGACCACCCGCCCCGCCTGCGCCCGCCGCGATGGTCGGGTCGGATTCGACAAAGCTGACGTCGAAGTTCTTCGCCTTGAGCGAGTTCACGAACGACGCCTTGTCCACCGACTTCATATAGGCCTCCTTCGGCCCGACCAGCTTCTTCTCGACCAGGTCGAGGAGCGTGTCGTTCATCGTGATCATCCCCAGCCGCTTGGACGTCTGGATGATGCTCGGGATCTGGAAGGTCTTCCCCTCGCGGATCAGGTTCGAGATCGCCGGCGTCACGAGGAGGATCTCGCGCGCCGCGATGCGACCACCGCCGATCTTCTTGCAGAGCACCTGCGAGATCACGCCCTTCAGCGACTCCGAGAGCATCGTCCGTACCTGCTCCTGCCGGTCGGCCGGGAACTGGTCAATCAGGCGGTCAATGGTGCTCGCCGCGGTCGTCGTATGGAGCGTGCCGAAGACGAGGTGCCCCGTCTCGGCCGTCTCGATGGCGATGCTGACCGTCTCGAGGTCGCGGAGCTCGCCGACGAGGATGATGTCGGGGTCCTCGCGCAGCGCGGCGCGGAGCGCGCTCTTGAACGATCCGGTGTGGACGCCCACCTGCCGTTGCGTGATGATGCAGTTCTTGTTCTCGTGCACGAACTCGATCGGGTCCTCGATCGTGATCACGTGGTCCTCGCGTGCCCGGTTCACCAGGTCCACGAGTCCGCAGAGCGTGGTGGACTTGCCCGAGCCCGTCGGGCCGGTGACCAGCACGAGACCCTTCGTGAGGTAGCAGAGGTTCTGCACCTCATTCGACAACCCGAGCTGGTCGGCGGTGATGATCGTGCTCGGGATGACGCGGAAGACCGCGGCGATGCCCTTGCGCTCGCGCAGCACATTGGCGCGGAAGCGAGCCACGCCGGTGATTTCGTAGGCGAAGTCGGTGTCGTTGGTCTTGTCGAACTCCGTGAGATTCCGGTCCGGCATGATCGAGCGGAGCAGCGCTTCCGTCGTCGCCGGGTCGAGCTTGGGTTGCCCTTCCACCCGTTGCATCTCGCCGTTCCGGCGGAGGATCGGCGGCTCGGTGACGCGCATATGCAGGTCCGAGGCCCCCTGCTCGACGAGCATCCGCAGGAGCTTCTCCATTGCCTCGCGGGCCTGCGAGGGGTCGGCGGCGGCTGTCACCACGTTCGGCAAGGCGCTCGCCGCCGACGCCGCCAGTGCGTCCTCCGGCAGCGACACCGGCTTGAACGTCCCGGTCGAGCGCCGGAACTCGCCGTCGGGGTCCAGCTGCGCGTTCACCACGAGGAGCGTCCCCTGGATCATCGCCCGGACGGCGAAGACGCCGTCCTCGCTGGAATACTGGAACTTGGTCGGCTGCTTGCCCTCGATGGCGGCGGCCGACTGCGGCGGCGCGATCTCCTTGAGCAGGGCGACGATCTGCGCGGCGGTCAACGCCTTGGTCACCGGGCGTTCCTGTCCCCCGACCAACAGCGTCGCCGGCTGGTCCTCCTTGAGGAGGAGTTCGTCGGCCCGGTTGGAGATCATCACGGAGAGGAGGCGGTCGAGTTGCGCCATCAGGAGGTCGCCGGAGTGAGAGTGTGGTCGGCGATGCCGCGGCCGCAGGCCGTGAGCGGTTCGCCTTCGAGTTGGATCGTCGCGTGCCGGATGCCGAAGCCGCCGACCGCCCTGTGCAGCCCTTCGAGCACCGCTTGATGGTCGCGCTCCACCGGCACCACCGCGTGCGCGCTCATCGCCACCACCCCGGACGTCAGGGTCCAGACGTGCAGGTCGTGCACCTCCCCCACCCCACGGACCTCCTGCATCGCCGTGCGCAGGGCCGCGAGGTCAATATGCGCCGGCGTCGCCTCCAGCAGCACGTCCACCGCCTCGCGGACCAGGCGCCACGCCCCGCGGATGATCAGGCCCGTCATCAGGATGGAGGCCAACGGGTCCGCGAGCAACCACCCGAACTGGCGGACCGCCAGCGCGGCGACGATCGCGGCGACCGAGCCGAGCAGGTCGCTGAGCACGTGGAGGTAGGCGCCACGCAGGTTGAGACTCTCCGCCGCGCTGCGGTGGAGGAGCCAGGCGCTGAGGCCATTCACCAGCAGGCCGCCCGTCGCGACGACCAGCATCAGGCCGCCGACGATCGGCTCCGGCGCGCGGATCCGCTGCACCGATTCCCAGAGGATCCACCCCGACACCACGAGAAGCACGGCGCCATTGATCAGCGCGGCAAGGATCTCCCAGCGCAGGTAGCCGAAGCTCTTCCGCGGGGTCGCCGGTTGGCGGCTGAACCAGGCCACGAAGAGCGAGAGCGCGAGCGCGCCGACGTCGGTGAGCATATGGCCGGCGTCGGCCAGCAGGGCGAGGGAGTTCGACAGGACGCCGCCGATGACCTCGACCACGAAGAAGACCGCCGTGATGGTGAGCGCGATCGCCAGCCGTGCCGTCCCCGCCGCGGCTGCGTGGGCGTGGGGGGCGTGGTCGGCGTGGTCGGCGTGGTCGGCGTGGCCCTGATCGTGGACGTGCCCCACACCGCCGCCCACCCCCTCGCGGGCGACACCCTCGCGGGTGACACCCTCGCGGGTGACACCCTCGCGGGCGACACCCTCGCGGGCGACACCCTCGCGGGCGACACCCTCGCGGGTGATCTGGCAGTCGTCGTAGCCCGCCGTCTCGTCGCGCTTGGTCACCATTCTCGTCCGGTTGGCCCGCATCGCTCTAGGTGGAAGCTCCGCGTCAGCCGCCGCGGCACCGCCCCTAATCTCGCCCGACGATGCGCGGCGGGCCAGTTCCGGACGCCGTCGCCTCGACCAGCGCCAGCCGCGCCGCAATCGCCGCGCAGAGTTGGATCGCCGCGATCAGCGACGACGCACTCGCCACCCCCGTCCCCGCGATGTCGAGCGCGGTGCCGTGGTCGGGCGAGGTGCGCGGGAACGGGAGGCCGAGCGTGACGTTCACCGCCTCGCCGAAGCTCGCCACCTTGATTGCCGTCATCCCCACGTCGTGGTAGGGCGCGATCACCGCGTCGAACTCGCCGCGCAGGGCGCGCACGAAGACCGTATCGGCGGGGAACGGGCCGGCGATCCCCGCCGCCCGGGCCGCCGGCGCGAGCACGCGCCGGTCCTCGTCGCCGAAGCGCCCGCCGTCGCCACCGTGCGGGTTGAGCGCACAGAGCGCAATCCGTGGCGCGGCGATCCCGAACCAGTCGCGCAGGCCGCTGGCGGTGATCGCCGCCGCGCGCGCGATCACGGCGCCGGTCACCGCGGCCGGCACGTCACGGAGCGCGAGGTGCGTCGTCGCCAGCACCACGCGCAGGCGCGGCGAGGCGAGCATCATCGCGGTCGGTGTGCCCACCAGCCGTTCCAGCATTTCGGTGTGGCCGGGGTCGGGGAATCCCGCCGCGTGGAGCGCCGCCTTGTCAATCGGAGCGGTCACGATCCCCTGCACCGCGCCGGAGCGCGCCAGGTCCACCGCGCGGACGATCGCCGCGCCGGCCAGCGCGCCGGCCGCCGCATCGCGCGCCGCTACACCCGCTGCACCCGCTGCCGCAGCCCCGCTCGCGCCGCTCCCCCCGTCCCACCGCCCCACCGACTCGTCCACCGCCACCCCGACGCCCTCCGGCCCGACCACCACGAAGCGAGCAGCGCCCGCAACCTCCGGGGTCGCGAGCGCTCTCTGGACGATCTCCGGGCCGATTCCTCGAGGGTCCCCGAGCGTGATGGCGAGGACGGGACGCGTCACAATCGCAACGCCACGTAGTACTCGCGGCGGAGGATGTCGAGGGTCCGGCGCACCGACTTCTCCTCCTTCAGTTGCTGGCGCACCCGCTCCTGGAACTCGCCGAGCGTGTACTCGCCGGCCGGCAGCGCGCTCACGACCTGCGCCACGAGCCATTTCTGGAATCCGGTCACCGGGTCCGGGACCGAGAAGACCTCGCTGAACGCTCCGGTCGGAAGGTTGCGCAGCGCCAGCCGATACTCCACCGGCAACGAGTCCACCGGCACGCCGTCGGGGATGGCGCGCTCCTCCGACGGGTCGTGGTAGCGCGCGACGAGCGTGTCGAAGGGCACGCCTGCCTTCCACGCGGCGAGCGCCGAGTCGGCGCGCACGCGCGCGGCCTGCACATCGGCGGTATCGAGCGCCGGGGTGATGAGGATGTGCCGCGCCCGCACCTCGCCGGGCCGCACGCGATCCACGCGGATCAGGTGGAAGCCGTACTCGGTCTCGACCACCGGACTGACGCGTCCCGGCAGGAGCGCGAACATCATCTGGTCGAAGGCCGGCACCATCCGGCCGCGCCGGCTCCAGCCGAGGTCCCCGCCCTGCGCGGCGCTGCCGTCCCTGGAGAAGGTCCGCGCGACCTCCTCGAACTCTGCGCCCCGGTCAATCGCCACGCGCAGGGAGTCAATGAGGCGCCGTGCCGCCAGCCGGCTCTCGGCGCGCGGTTGCGGCTTGATGGCGAGTTGGCGGAAGGCCACGGTGGCCGGCCGCGGCCCGAGCTGCGCCTTGGCGCGCTCAAACGCCTCCACCACCTCGCGCTCGGTCACGTTCACCGGCGCCACGCGGCCAAGCGCCCGGAGCGTGTCCATCGCCTTGCCCTGCAGCTGCTGGCGGATCGCCACCTCAATGGACCGCCGCCGATACTCCTCTGGCGTCCCGTACCCCTCGCGGCGCAACGCGTCGCGGAACTCGGCTTCCGAGGGGAAGCGCGCACGGATATCCTCGATCGAGCGGTCCACCGTCGGGCCGACCTCGATCTCCGTGACCACGAGGTCGTATTCCTTGGCCACCGTGACCAACACCTCCTCGTCCACGATCCGCGAGAGGAAGTCCCGGGCGATCGCCATCTGGCCCGCCGAATCGCGCGGGATCTCGAGCCCGCGCGCGCGCGCGAGGTTGACCTGCTCCAGCACCTCGCTGTACAGGATTGGCCGCTTCGCGACGACCGCGACGATCCGGTCCACATCAATCAGCAGCATCGCGCCGAGCGGCGGCGCATCCTGCGCCGCCGCGGGCACCGCAAGGGCGCCGAGGATCGCGAGCTGAAGCAGCAACGGACGGCGCATCAGGTCACCGGGGCTGGCCAGGGACCGGCACCGCCGACGGCGGGGCACCGGCAGCGGCCAACGAGTCGGCCGTCGCGCGCATCTCCGTCGCGCGGACCAGCGCGCGGTCGAGGCCGGCGCTCACCACGCGGCTCTCGTACTTGCTGCGCAGCACGAGGGCGAGCTGCTCCGGCACCTCGATGTACTCTCCCTCGTTGCGGAGCAGCTTGCCCAGGTACTCGTCCACCCGCGCCGCCGCCACGGCGGCCCGCGCCGAGCGGTCCGCGCCGGCGTCCGCCAACTGGTGCGGCGCCAGGTTGAGCATCGCCGCCGTCCGCGCGACGCCGGCCGTGAAGGCCGTGCGCACCTCGGCCAGCTCGGCGCTGTCGAGCTGGATCCCGGCCGAGTCGGCCATCCGCAGCAGGAGCTCGCTGCGCATGATGTTCTTCACGAAGAGCGGGATCACCGAGTCGGGCGCCGAGAGCACCTGGCCGCGCATTTGCGCCTGCGCCGGGAAGGCGCCAATCCAGTGGGCCAGCCGGCCGGCGGTGAGGTTGCCGCTGCGCGCCGTGGCAACCACGCTCCGGTCGTCGCGGTAGGCGTCCACGTCCTCGGCGATCGCCTTCACCAGCTTGGGTGCGCTCGAGCGCACCTGCACGTTGGCCGCGCGCTCGACGCCGTCGAAGAAGACGCTCTCGGCGCGCGCGAGCGCGACGCCCTCGTAGGCCTGCGCGAACTGCTCCTTGATCTCGTCCCAGGTCGAGCGGCGGATGATGTGGAACCCGTATTGCGTCTCGATCACCTGCGAGATCTGGCCCGGCGCGACCGAGAGGACGCCGGCGTCGAACTCCGGCACCATCTGGCCGCGTGGGAAGACGCCGTAGTCGCCACCGCGCTCGCGCGACCCCGGGTCGGCCGACCGCTCGCGCGCGAGGCGCGCGAAGTTCGCCGAGGTCACCGTCGCGCGCAGGCGCTCGGCGTCGCGGCGGACCGAGTCGTTGGCCGTCGGCACGAGGCCGGTCGGCTGCTTGGCCAGCAGGATGTGCGCCGCCGCGAGCAGCTCGCCGTCGTTATAGAGCTGTTCGTAGCTGCTCGGGTCCGTCGTCACCCAGTCCTTCGAGACGATCTCGTAGAACTTCCGCGTGCGGAGCTGCGCGATCGCTGACCACATCCCCTGGTCGGCCGCCTCGGTGGTGGCGAGCGAGTCGCCCTCGGCGCCGGCGAGCCCGAGCAGCTGGTAGTTCACCCAGATCTGGGCAATCGTGCGGGCGACGTCGGGGCGGAGCGGCGCTTCGGAGTTGGCCAGCAGCCCGGCGAGGCGGTTGACCGTGAGGTCCTGCGAACCGGCGCGTGCGACGACATCCGAATGCGCCGTCATCGCGTCCTTGAACGCCGCACAGGCGGGAACGAGGAGCAGGCCGAGCAGGACGATGGACTTCAGGGAGTGACGGGTCATTGCGGGGAAAGGGGAAGGGTCCTTCTACCGTGCATCGGGAACGATGGTCCGCAGCGCCCGGACAAGTCCGTCCAACAGGGTCCCGCCACCCAGCCGCGTGAGCTTCAGCGACAGGGGTTGAACCCGACGCACGTCCAATTGGAATTGCACGTCCCGGAAGGCGGCCGACAGCGGCTTCAGACGCGGGACGGCATCAGCCCGGAAGCTAATACGGGCCTCGTCGCCCCGCACCAGGATGCCCTCGACGCCGAGGGGGGCGCCGAGGAGCCGAAGGCGGGCGACGGCGAAGTAGGCCTCGGCCGGCGGCGGCAGGGGGCCGAAGCGGTCGCGCACCTCGTCGCGCAGCGCGTCCACGTCCGCCGCGGCGCGGGCGCCGCCGAACCGCCGGTAGAGGTCGAGCTTCACCGCGTGCGACGCGATGTACTCGTCGGGGAGATATGCCGGCACGTCGAGCGTGACGTCGGCCGGCGGCGGCGGGGGTGCATCGTCGCCGCGCTGCATCCGCGCGACCGCCTCGTCGAGCATCCGGAGGTAGAGGTCGAAGCCCACCGCGTGGACGAAGCCCGACTGCTCGGGGCCGAGGAGATTCCCCGCCCCGCGCAGTTCCATGTCCTTGAGCGCCACGCGGTACCCGGACCCGAGCTCGGTGTGGTGCTCGAGCACGCGCAGCCGCCGCTCGGCGTCCTCGTCGGGCTGCTCGGGCACGATCAGATAACAATAGGCGCGCCGGTGAGAGCGCCCGACGCGGCCGCGGAGCTGGTACAGTTGCGCGAGCCCCAGCCGGTCGGCGCGGTTCACGAACATCGTGTTGGCGTTCGGCACGTCAATGCCGCTCTCGACGATGAGCGTCGAGACGAGGACGTCTATCTCCCCGGCCACGAAGCGCCGCATCACCTGCTCCAGCGCGCGTTCCTTCATCTGGCCGTGCCCGACCTCCACCCGTGCCCGCGGGACGACGCGGCGCACGTGGTCGGCGATCGCCTCGATCGTCTCGATCCGGTTGTGGACGAAGAACACCTGGCCGCCGCGGTCGAGCTCGCGGGCGATTCCCTCCTCGATCAGGCCGTCATCCCACGGCTCAAGGAAGGTCAGCACCGGCGAGCGGTCGCGCGGCGGCGTCTGCATCAGGATCATGTCGCGCAGTCCGGCGAGCGACTGGTGCAGCGTCCGCGGGATTGGCGTCGCGGTGAGCGTCAGCACGTCGGTCTCGAGCTTCAACTGCTTGAGGCGCTCTTTGTGCTTCACGCCGAACCGGTGCTCCTCGTCCACGACGATCAAGCCGAGCGCCTTGAAGACGACGTCGGGACTGAGCAGGCGATGGGTGCCGATCACGACGTCCACCGACCCGGCGGCGAGCTCGGCGAGCGCGGCGCGCTGTTCCTTCGGTGTCTGGAATCGGCTCATCACGGCGATCCGGACGGGGAAGTCGGCGAATCGCTCGCCGAAGGTGCGCGCGTGCTGCTCGGCGAGCACCGTCGTCGGGACGAGCACGGCCACCTGTCGCCCGCCCTGGACCGCCTTGAAGGCGGCGCGGACGGCAATCTCGGTCTTGCCGTAGCCGACGTCGCCGACGAGCACCCGGTCCATCGGGCGCGGCCCTTCCATATCGCGCTTCACCTGCTCGGTGGCGGTGCGCTGGTCGGGCGTGTCCTCAAAGAGGAACGAGCTCTCGAGCTGCTTTTGCCACGCCCCGTCGGGATGGTGCGGGGGCCGGCTGGCGATCTTCCGGCGCGCGTAGAGGTCGAGCAACTCGGCCGTCATTTCGCGGAGCGCCGAGCGGGTGCGCTCCTTCTGCTGGCCCCACTTCCTGCCGCCGAGCTTGTGGAGCCGAGGCGGCGGCGCGTCGTCGTCAATGTCGCCCGCCGCGCGGTAGCGCTCGATCTGGTCGAGCCGGTAGAGCGGCACGTTGAGCCGGTCGCCGCCCTCGTACTCGATCACCGCGACCTCGATCGTTGCCTCGCCGTGGAAGATCGTCGTCATCCCGCGGTAGATCCCCACGCCGTGCTCGAGATGGACGACGTAGTCGCCTTCCTTGAGCGCCGTGACGTGCTCGAGCGCGGCGCCGGTGGCGTAGCGCCGCGCCCGCCGGATGCGGCGCTCGCGGCGGAAGATCTCGTGGTCGGTGAGGACGCGCAGTCCGCCCGGTCCACGCGGCGGGATGACGAAGCCGCCGCCGAGCACGCCAATCGTCAGCGTCGCCGAGAGGCGGCCGCCCCCTTCGCGCGCTCCGTCAATCAGCTCCTCCAGGCGCTCGGCCTGGCCGCTGTTGTCGCAGAGGATCAAGGTCGGTGTTCCGTCGCGGACGAGGGCGGCGAGACGTGCCATATCGCGGTCCACCGGCTCGGGCGGCTTGAGCGGGAAGACCACCGCGCGCGGATCGTCCTCGCTGGCGGCAATCACCTCGAGTGTCGGGAAGGCCTCGAGCCGACGGACCGCCTCGGCCGGCGTCTGCAGCAACTCCTCGCGCGACGCCACCTCCTCACCGCGTCGTCGGGCGAGGTCGAGGTGATGCTCGGCCTCGCCCCAGACGCGGTCGAACTCCTCGCGTAGCGCGGCGCCGCGGGGCAGGAGCACCAGCGTGCCGGGCGGCCAGAGCTCGCCGAGCGACGCCCGCGCGTAGCGCTCGGCGGCCGCCTCGCCCTGGACCTCCACGGGGAGGATCACCGCACGCTCGACCGGCCCGGTGGCGCGTTGCGACGAGATGTCGAACAGCCGCAGCTCGACGAGCTCGTCCCCCCAGAACTCGAGGCGCACGGGGTCCTGCATCCCGAAGCCGTACACGTCCACGATCCCGCCGCGGACGCTGAACTGCGCGACGTCCTCCACCAGCGGCACGCGCTCGAAGCCCACCGACTCGAGGTGGGCGGCGAGGTCCCCGAGCCGCCACTGCGCGCCCTTGGTGAGTTCGAGCCGCGCCTCGGCGAGCGCGCGCGGAAGGCGCGTGCGCTCCTGCACCGCGCGCGCCGTGGTGAAGAGCACGCGGATCGCGCCGCGGGCCAGCCGCTCCAGCGTCTCGACCCGCTCCCCCGCCACCTCGGCGTGCGGCTCGACCTCGCCAAAGCCCTCGCGCGGCGGATACAGCGCCACGCCCTCCTCGCCGAGCACCGAGCGCACGTCGGCGTGCCATCGCTCGGCGTCGGGCAGTTGGTCGGCGACGACGACGAAGAGCCGGTTCGGTTCGCGCTCGGCGAGCGCCGCGAGCAGCACGGCGTCGGCCGAGCCGACGAGACCGCCGACCGCCAGCCGGCCGTTGACCGCGGGCAGTGTGGCGGTGAGGCGCGTGAACGCCGGCAGGGCGGCGAGGCGCTCGACCAGCAGCGTGAGCGACACTAGGCAGCAGCCGCCGGCGCTGCCGAACGTCCGCGGCGCGCGACGAGCGCCTCGACCGCGAGGAGGGCGAGCGCGGCGAGGAGCAGGCCGGCGTCGAGCGCCCGGCGTCCGCCGGCGCGGAACGTCTCGCGCGCGAGGTCGGGACCGCGGCGCGCGACGCCAGTGGCGTGGACGATGGCGGCGAGCGAGTCGGGGGCGAGGAGCTCGAGGTCGGACTCGGCGGCCTCCGGATTCACGACTAGCGCCCCCGCGCGTGCGCCGTCGCGCAGCCAGAAGTACACGCCCGCCGCCCAGGGCGCGGTGAGCGATGCACCGGGGGTGACGGCGCGTCGGCTGCCGTCGGGCCACTCCAGCTCGCCAACGCCCGCCGGCACCGCGACGTCGCTGCCCGGCGCGGCGTCGCGCGCGATGCCGTGCGCCGCCGAGAGGCGCTGCGCGAGGAGCTGGTCGAGCCAGGGCACGAACGCCGCGCGGATTGGCAGGTCGGTGACGTCGGCATCGGCGGCCGAGGCGACAAGGACGTACCCGTCGCCGGCGACGACCCAGGGCGCGGCGCCGACGCGCGCCAGCGTGTCGGCGCGCGCATCGCCCGGCACGGCGGTGAGCGCGTGCCACGACTCGGCGCGCGCGCCCGACACGCCCTCGCCGCGGAGCGGCGCCGGCCCCGTGCGCCGCGCGCCGAACCGCCCCGGGATCGCGGCGCGCGAGAGCGCGCGGTTCGCCGCCGCGACGTCAAGCGGATCCGACGGCGCGAAGAGCAGTCCCGGACGCCGGGCGCGCTCAGCTGAGCCGACAAAAACCGCGGTGCCGCGACGGACGCGTCCGGCGTCGGCGAGTGCGTCCACCGCGCCGCGCAGGAAGGCGCCGGCGCCGGGATCGAGTGCCACCGCCGGCGGGTCGCCGACGTGCACGGCGAAGTGCCGCACATCGTCGCCGCGGAGTTCGTCCGGCTCGAGCTCGAACGTGCCCGCCCACCAGCCGCGCTCGGGCGCCTCGACGCGGGCCACGACCGGCGTGCCGCGCGTGACCGTCCCGCGCGCCAGTGACCGGGCGCCGAGTGTGAGGCGCCAGGAGGCCGAGTCGGCGCCGGTCACCGTGGCGCGCACCGTGCCGCGCGGACTCCAGTGGGGCGGGTCCACCGAGAGCGCGCGCACCGCGCGATTTGGCGTGGAGTCCCGCTCGGGCACGAAGAGCGCCACACCGACGGCGGTCACGGCGGCGAAGCGGACGTCCCGCCAGGCGCTCGCCTGCCCGTCGGTCAGGACCACGAGGCGGCGCTCGGGGAGTTGGCTGGCGTCGAGAACCGCGGCGGCGCGCG
>JBBDYC010000003.1:106332-124432 GCA_040901985.1 Gemmatimonadaceae bacterium | reverse complement strand
GATCGCCGGCGCCATCGAGCGCCGCGAGCCGCGCCAGCGCGGCGTCGAGTGCCGCCGTCGCGCCGCCCACCACCTCGCCGTCCATCGTGACCAGCGTGACCGCATCGCCGGCCGCGGCGCGCGCCAGCACCGCGCGCGCCGCCTCGACGAGGCGCGACAGCAGCGGGCCCTCGCTCCCCGCCAGCGTCGAAGAGAGCGAGTTGTCGAGCACGAGAACGATCGCCGTCGGCGGATGGCCGGTGCCGGGGAACGGCCCGATCGGCCGCGCCACCGCGAGCGCGAGCGCCAGGACGATTGCGACGCGGAGCATCATCAGGAGGAGATTCCGCAGCCGCACCTCGCGCGCGTGCTCCTTCTCGGCGCGTAGGAGGTAGCGCACCGCTGGGAACTCGACGCGGGTGCCCGTGCGGCGCCGGAGGAGGTGGAGCACCAGCGGCACCGCGACGGCCGCCGCGAGGAGGAGCCCCCACGGGGCGAGGAAGCTCACGGCAGGCGCTGGCGCGCCGCAAAGGCGCGGCGCAGCGGCACGCCAAACGGCGCGTCGGTGAGGATCGGTTCGTAGAACGCCCCCGACGCCGCACACCGCGCGCGCCACTCATCCATCGCTTCGGTCACCGTGGCCGCGTAGGCGTCGCGCACGTCGGCCGGCGTCGCCGCCATCGCCGCATCGCCCTCCGTGTCCACGAAGAGCGCCTCGCCCGACGGCATCGCGAAGGTGCGTTCGGCGGGGTCGAGGAGGTGCAGGATCGTCACATCGTGCCCCTGCGCGCGCAGCCCGCGCACGGCGTCGTCCACCTCGGGCGCCTCGAGCAGGAGATCGGACACCAGGACCACCATCCCGCGGCGCTTGATCAGGTTGGCCGCGCGCACCAAGGCGCCCGCCGCATCGGACCCCCTCCCGGCGCCGGCCTCGCCGAGCGCGGCGATGATCCGCTTCCATTGGATGGTCCGCGAGGCCGGACGCACCACCGAGCGTACCTCCGAGTCGAACCGGATGAGGCCGACGGCGTCGCGCTGGCGCAGCAGGAGCAGCGAGAGCGCGGCGACAATCCGCTCGGCGTACTCCAGCTTCGTCAGCAGGAGCGGCGACGAGCGCCAGTCCATCGAGCGGCTGACGTCAAGGACGATCGTCGCGCGGAGGTTCGTCTCCTCTTCGTACTGCTTGATGAGCCAGCGGTCGGCACGCGCGGCGACCTTCCAGTCCATGAAGCGGAGGTCGTCGCCGGGCTGGTAGGGACGATGCTCGGCGAACTCGACCGAGAATCCCTTGCGCGGCGAGCGGTGCAGGCCGTTGAGGACGCCGTCCACCACCCAACGTGAAATCACCTCGAGGCGTCCAAGCGCCGCGAGGGTGGCAGGATCCATCAGGTCGGCACGCGAACGGACCGCGGCGTTTGAAGAAGTCTCCATCACAGCCCGTGAAACCTAATGGGAGCGCCCGGCGCGCTCCAAGGCGCACCGGTACCGCGGCCTTGGAGGGCGCATCCCGTCCGGGTAGCTTTCGGGGTTTCTCCACACCCATACCTCCCGCACCGCCTCCGCTGTGACCCCGCCGTCCCTGATCCGCAACTTCTGCATCGTCGCCCACATCGACCACGGGAAGTCCACCCTGGCCGACCGGCTGATCGAGGCGACGGGTATGGTCCAGAAGCGCGAGATGAAGGCGCAGGTGCTCGACACGCTCGACCTCGAGCGCGAACGCGGCATCACCATCAAGCTCAACGCCGTCCGGATGTCGTACGACGCCAAGGACGGCACGACCTACGAGCTCAACCTGATTGACACCCCCGGGCACGTGGACTTCACCTACGAGGTCTCGCGCTCGCTCGCCGCCTGCGAAGGCGCGATCCTCGTCGTGGACGCGTCGCAGGGGATCCAGGCCCAGACGCTCTCGAACCTCTTCCTCGCAATGGAAGCGGGGCTCGAGATCATCCCGATCCTCAACAAGATTGACCTCCCCGGCGCCGAGCCCGAGCGGCGCCGCAAGGAGGTCGTGGAGCTCCTCGGTTGCAGGAGCGACGACATCCTCCTCGTCAGCGCGAAGGAAGGGCTCGGGATTCCCGAACTGCTCGAAGCCGTCGTGCAGCGCGTGCCACCGCCGCGCGGTGACGTCAACGCCCCGCTGCGCGCGCTCATCTACGACTCGTACTACGACAAGTACCGGGGCGCCATCCCCAGCGTGCGCGTGGTGGACGGCGTCCTGAAGAAGGGGACAAAGATCACCTTCGGCACGTCCGATGCCGTGTACGAGGTGGCCGAGGTCGGCTACAACCAGTTGCGCCAGGTCGTGACGCCGCAGCTCACCGCGGGCGAGGTCGGCTTCGTCGTCGCCAACGTGCGGTCGGTGAAGGAGACGCGCGCCGGCGACACGATCTTCGACGCCGAGCGCAAGGCCGCCGAGCCGCTGCCGGGCTATCAGGCCGTGAAGTCGTTCGTCTTTGCCGGCGTGTATCCCACCGACACGCAGCAGTACGAGGACCTCCGCGACGCGCTCGAGAAGCTCCAGCTCAACGACGCGTCACTCCAGTACCTGCCCGAGTCCTCCACCGCGCTCGGCTTCGGCTTCCGCTGCGGCTTCCTCGGGCTCCTCCATATGGAGATTGTGCAGGAGCGGCTCGAGCGCGAGTTCGACCTCGACCTCGTCACCACCGTCCCGAGCGTGGAGTACCACGTCCACCTCACCGACGGCACCGAACTCTTGGTCGAGAACCCCGCGCTGATGCCGTCGGCGTCGGTGATTGACTACGTCGAGGAGCCGTACGTGAAGGCGCGGATCATGATGCCGAGCGAGTACATCGGCGCGATCATGACGCTCGGCACCGAGCGGCGCGGCGAGTACAAGGGGATGCACTATCTCGACACCGCGCGGGTGGAGATTGACTGGGAGTTCCCGCTGGCCGAGATCATCCTCGACTTCTTCGACAAGATGAAGTCCCTGACGCGCGGCTATGCGTCGCTCGACTACGAGATGCTCGGCTACCGGAGCTCCAAGCTCGTGCGGCTCGACATGCTGATCAACGGCGACCCGATTGACGCGTTCTCGGTGATCACGCACACCGACAAGTCGTACGACTGGGGGCGGAAGATCGCCGACAAGCTGAAGGAACTGATCCCGCGGCAGCTCTTTGAGGTGGCGATCCAGGCGGCCATCGGGCAGAAGGTGATCGCGCGGACCACGGTCAAGGCGCTGCGGAAGGACGTGCTGGCCAAGTGCTACGGCGGGGACATCTCGCGGAAGCGCAAGCTCCTGGAGAAGCAGAAAGAGGGCAAGAAGCGGATGAAGCAGGTGGGCTCGGTGGAGATCCCGCAGGAGGCGTTCCTGGCCGTGCTGCAGGTGGATTGAGCACTCGCGGAACGCCCCTCGGCGGGCTACTCTCCTAGGGACATATGAGCCTGATCGTCGCGGCGGTGATCGCCGCCCTGATCCTCGTGAACGCGCTGTACGTGGCGGCGGAGTTCTCCGCCGTCAGCGTCCGACGCAGCCGGTTGCATCAGCTCGCCGAGAACGGCGACCGGCTCGCCAAGCGGATGCTCCCGATCGTGATGGACGGGGCCCGTCTCGACCGGTACATCGCGGCCTGCCAGATCGGGATCACCATCTCGAGTCTCGTCCTCGGCGCCTACGGCCAGGCGACGCTCGCGGTGGACCTGATTCCGCTCTTTGAGCGCTTCGGCGGGCTGCAGTTCGCCGCCGCCCAGAGCGCGTCGGCCGGCGTGGTGCTGATCCTCCTCACCGCGCTCCAGATGGTGCTCGGCGAGCTGGTGCCGAAGTCCATCGCCCTGCAGTACCCCACACCGATGGCCCGCTTCACCGTCTGGCCGCTCGAGTGGTCCATGCGCCTGATGCGCGGGCTGATCGCGGTCCTGAATGGGAGCGGAGTCTTCGTCCTTCGGCTGATCGGGATGCCGGCGAGCGGCCACCGCCACATCCACTCCCCGGCCGAGATTGAGTATCTCATTGCCGAGAGCCGCGCCGGCGGGACCCTCGACCCGGCGGAGTCCACCCGGCTGCGCCAGGCCCTGCGCCTCGGGATGCGCGCCGCCGCCGAGATGATGGTGCCGCGCCTGCGCGTCGTCGGCGTGGACGTGGACGCCCCGTGGGCCGAAGTCGTCGAGCTGATGCGGCGCACCCCGTACTCCCGCCTCCCCGTGTACGAGGGTTCGCTCGACCACGTGATCGGCGTGCTGCACATCCGCGACGTCGCGCGGCGCCTCGTCGGCCGCTCGACCGCCGACGCCGGAGACACCGCACCCGCGTCGCTCCGCGACCTCGTGCGCCCGGTGCTGATCGTGCCCGAGAGTATGACCGCCGACCGCCTGTTGGAAAAGCTCCGCGGGGAGCGCAAGGCGCTGGCGATGGTGGCGGACGAGTTCGGCGGCACGGCCGGGCTCATCACGGTCGGCGATATGCTCGACGAACTGCTCGGCGAGACGGCCGACGAGTTCAAGCTCGGCGACACGCTGCCGCAGCGCCTTCCCGACGGCCGTGTGCGTCTCCCCGGCACGGTGCGGCTCGACATCGCCGCCCCGTGGGTCGGCGTGCTCTGGGAAGCCGACGCCTACACCGTCTCCGGATTGGTGATGGAGCGCCTCGGCCGTCTCCCCGTCCTCGGCGACCGCCTGACGGTGGATGGCGTTGAGATCACGGTCGAGAAGATGCGCGGACGCGCGATTGAATCGCTCCTGGTGACGCCGCGACGGCCGGAGGCGACCAATGGGTGACGCATTCGCCGCCGCCGCGATGCCCACGGTCATCGTCACCGTCCTGATCCTGCTCAACGGCCTCTTCGTGGCCGCCGAGTTCGCGATCGTGGGGGCCCCGCGGGCGACCATCGATCGCCTCGCGCAGGCAGGCAACTGGTCGGCCCGGATGGTCCACCGCATCCTGAGCGACCAGCGCGAGGTGGACCGCTTCATCGCCACCGCGCAACTCGGGATCACCCTCGCCAGCCTCGGCCTCGGGATGTATGGCGAGCACCTGCTGGCCGCCTGGCTGGCGGTGCGGTTCGAGGCGCTCGGCGCGGGCCAATGGATCGCCGCCCACTCCCTCGGCAGCGTCACCGCGATTGCCGTCCTCACGTACTTCCATATCGTCATCGGCGAGATGGTGCCGAAGTCCATCGCGCTGCAGCGCGCCGACCGCGCCGTGCTGTGGATCGCGCCGGTGATGCGGATCGTCCAGCTCACGCTCTTCCCGCTGGTGGTCGTGCTCAACGGAATGGGCAACGGCGTGATTCGCGTGCTGGGGATCCGGCGGAGCGGGAGCAGCCGCGAATCGGTGCGGACGCCGGACGAGCTCGCCTATATCGTCCGGGAGAGCCAGGCCGGCGGGATGCTGCGCCGGGAGTCCGCGACCGTGGTGCAGGAGCTGCTCGAGTTCAGCGACCTGACCGCCGAGCAGGTGATGGTGCCGCGCGTGCGCGTCGTGGGGCTCGATCTCGACGACGGCCCCGACGAGGTGCGGGCGCGCCTCGACGCGTCGCCGCACACGCGGTACCCCGTCATCGCCGGCGACCTCGACCATATCGTCGGGATGCTGCACGTAAAGGACCTGCTCGGCGGACTGCCGCCAGGGACGACCGTCGCCGCGCTTCCGGCGCGCCCGGTGCCGTTTGTGCCGGAGACGGCGAAGACCGAGGAGGTACTCGCGGCGATGCGCACGCACCGGGCGCAGATGGTCGTGGTGATGGACGAGCACGGCGGCACCGCGGGGATCATCACGCTCGAGGACCTTCTGGAGGAGGTCGTCGGCGAACTCACCGAGGACGTGACCTCGCCGAAGGAGATCCGGCCCCGCGAGGGGGGCGGGTTCATCGTGGCGGGGACCGTGCGCGTCACCGACGCCGGTGCCGCGCTCGGCGCGGTGATCGAGCACCCGGAGGTGGAGACGGTGAGCGGCCTCGTGCTCGCGCTGCTTGGGCGGCCGCCGAAGGTGGGGGATGTCGTGGAGTACGAGGAGGCGCGGGTGCAGGTGCTGCGGCTGCGAGGGCACGGCGTGCACGAGGCATTAATCACGCGGCGATGATCACGCGGCGGTGATCGCGCGGCGATGAGATCTAGCCGGGCGCCCCGGTGTGCCGATCCAACCCCACCGCCGCCCGCGTCAACTTCTTGGCGGCCACGTCATCCCGGATTGCCCGATTCGCCGCGATCCCCGCCGCGTTCCTGTATCCGCGCGGATGATCGAGATGCACCACCAGCGCCCGATGCCGGAACTGTCGCCCGCGCACGCCGGCATTCTCCAACCGCTCACCGAGCTCGCGGTCGAGTCCGCCCCACTGCAGGCGTTCGTCGAAGCCGTTGGCGGCAAAGAGATCGGCGCGCCAGACCGACGAGTTGTGGCCGTTGAACGTCGCGCCGGTCGGCGTGAGCGCGTCGAGCACCCTCGACGTTCTCGGCCCCCATCGGAACCGGACGAGCCGTCGTGTCAGGGGCGCGCCATTGGCGCGCAGCCAGCCGTAGTCCGTCGCGCGTCCCTCGAGGATGTCCTCCGGCGTGATCCGCTGGCTGGTCTCGAGCGGCAGCTTGAGGTACCCGCCGGAGATGAACGCACCGCGCTGGGCATTCTCCGCGTGTACGGCAAGGAGATCCGCGCGCGGGATGCAGTCGCCGTCGGTGAAGAAGAGGTATTCGCCGACCGAGTGCGCGATTGCCTCGTTCAGGATCCGGCACTTCCCGAACCCCTCGTGGGGCTGCCAGACGTGGCGGAGCGGGTAGCGGACCCGCGCGGTCATCCGCTCGATCACCTCGCGCGTCGGCGCGTCGGAGCCGTCGTCGGCGACGAGCACTTCGAACTCGCGGAAGGTCTGTGCTTCGAAGCCCCAGAGGACCTTCTCGAGCCAGGCGGGTTGGTTGTAGGTGGAGAAGACGACGGACAGTCGCATCAGCGCCGGACGGCACCCGCGGGCGACGAGGACCGGTCGAGGAGCGTCGTCCAGTTGAGCAGCACATCCACCGTCGAGATCTCCAGGCGCGTCGGCGCCTTCAACATCAGGAAGCTCTGGCCGTCCGGGAAGATGTCCCAGAACCGCGATGACACGTTCTCGGTATACGAATCTACGAAGAGCGAATCGCGCCGGATCACTTGAAGAGGTGACCCGCCGAGCGGGACGGACATGATCTTCTGCGGTCCGCGGAAATAAATCGTCGTTCCGGTGCGCGACCAGAGCGGCTCCGTTCCGCCATTCACGGAGATCTGGAGCCGCGGCCCGGGGCCGGGGATCGGCTGCGCGTAGATCTCGTCGCGGCCCGATTCGTCCGAGGTGTAGGCCAGCCACCGACCGTCGGCGGAGATCGCCGGGTGGCGTTCGTTGGCCGGCGTCTCGACAATCACGCGCATTGTGCCGAGGGTGTCGGTGGGCGCGAGGTAGATGTTGCGGTTGGTGCCGCTGATCCCGCGCAGGGCGCTCAGGCCGTTGTGCGGGCCGATGCTCAGTTCGAAGACGAAACGCGAGGAATCCGCGCCGAGCACCTGATCGGCGCTGCTCCGGTCCCAGGCGCGGGAGACAAACTCGCGCCCCCCGGGTGCGCCGCGGACGAAGACGACGCGGCGGCCGTCGCGCGTCCACTCCCCGAATTGGCCGCCACTCACGTCGGTGAGCCGCTGGCGCGCGCCAGTTGTCGGATCGATGATCGCTATACTCCCAGAGAGCTCGATGGACTGGTCGAGCGTCACGGAGATCCGTCGCCCGTCCGGCGCGACGCGGGGCGCCCAGAAGGGCATCTCGCCTCCGGGAATCGCGCGCGGAACGCCCGTTCGGGAAACCACGATCAACTCGCTGGCGAGCCCTGACCCGCCCGATCCCCCGCTGTGCGAGACGAGCGTGCCGTGGTCCGACACGGCGTAGCCGCCGGCGCCCCCCGTGCCGAGCCAGGTGTTCTCGAGAATCCGCACCGCCGGCCCCGTGACTTTCCGGTCGCTCAGCGAGAATGGGGCAGCGAACACAAGCCCACCATCGCGGACAAAGAGCAGATGCCCGGACCGTACATAGGTCGGGTCGGTCCCCTGGATCCCCAGATCGGTGACGCTTCCGTCGCGGAGCGAGACGACGCCGAGGAAGAGCGAGTCCACCACATTCCCCGCGATGCCACGCCCCATCGCAACGAGGGCGTAGCGTCCGCCGGGAAGCACGCTCGGCCAGCGGAAGCGGGTGAAACCGGCCGCCGTGTCGGGCGTGGCAACGAGTCGCTCGTCTCGGCCCTCTGAACTCACGATCCAGAGGTCGTTGCCCCGCGGGTAAAGGATCTCGCCGGCATCCCCCCAACTGGGCCCTCCGCCCCCCGCATCCGTCAGGGTCTGTGGCGTGCCACCGATGGCAGGTACCTTTCGCAGTCCGTCAGTGCCGCTGAAGACGATCCACTCGCCGTCTGGGGAGAACTCCGGGTTCATTCCGGCCCCCGAGGGAAGCTGAGTGGTTCCGCGCACGAGCGTCGCGACGGGGTCGTCCGCGCGTCGCAAGTAGATCCCCATCTGACCCGAGCTCAAGCCGGCAATCGCGATCGCCCGCCCGTCGCGTGTGACCGCGAGCTTCGTCCCTCCGCCTGTGAAGACGCGGACGCCCTCCGGCAAGCCAAGCGGAAAGCGCATCAGGACGGCGGGAGGGGCAGACCGAGTGGCCAGCCACGCCGCGCTCAGGGTGCCGGCGAGCGCGACGAGCGCCAGCGCTCCAATAAGCACTCGGGTGCGCCGAGGGAGTGCGGGCGGTGATGCGCCCTGCTCTTCACGCGCAAATCGCCCCGTCATTCCCGTCGCGACGTACGGCCGTGCCCCGGTGAGTGCCAGCGAAAACTCCCCCGCCGTCGCAAACCGATCCGCCGCCAACTTCTCCAGCCCGTGCCGCACCGCCGCATCCACGTGGGGCGGCACGGACCGCCGCAACACACTGAGTGACCGCACCTCCTCCGTCATCAGTTTCGCGATGATCGCCTGCGCCGTCGTCCCCGTGTGCGGCGCCTCGCCAGTGAGCATCTCGTACGTCATAGCGGCGAGCGAGTAGATGTCGGTGCGCGCATCGATCGCCCGGTCGCCAGTCGCCTGCTCGGGGCTCATATACTGCGGCGTGCCGAGCGAGAGTCCGGTCTGCGTGACGCGCGCGCCACCCGCGTTGCTCACGGCGAGGGCGATGCCAAAATCGGCAATCACCGGTTGCCCCGCCTGCAACAGGATATTCTCCGGCTTGAGGTCGCGGTGGATCACGCCGTGCTGGTGCGCGTAGTCGAGCGCGCCGGCGATCGCCACGGCGATCCGCACGGCCTCGTCCACCGGCAGCTGCTTCTCACGCTCGAGCCGCGCGCGCAGCGACTCGCCGTCCACGAACGGCATCACATAGAAGAGCAGGCCGGCGGCCTCGCCGCTGTCGAACAGCGGCAGGAGATTCGGATGCTGCAGGTTGGCCGTGACGGCGATCTCACTCAGGAACCGCTCGACACCGAGCACCGCGCCGAGCTCGGGCTTGAGGAGCTTGAGCGCCACGCGCCGGCTGTGCTTCACGTCGCGCGCGAGATAGACCGTCGCCATCCCGCCGGCGCCGATCTCGCGTTCGATCTCGTACCGGCCGGCGAGGGCCGTGGTGAGTTGCGAAAGCGGATCCATGTTGGGTTTGCGGGGGACCGCCAAGCCGCCTGACCATCAGGCGCGGAATGAACCTACGCCTCGGCCGCCCCAGCGGCCAGCGATCGTCGGGCTGGCGACGGTTAGATTCGAAGGCATGCCGACGCGCACCACCCCCCCGACCGACCCCCGCCTGATCATCGGCGTGGACCTCGGCGGCACCAATCTCGTGGTCGGCGCCCTCACTGCCGACGGCTCCCGCCAGTTCGGGATGCAGATGGTCCCCACCCGCGCCGACCTCGGCGCCGACGCAGTCGTCGCGCGAATCGTCGAGCAGATCGAGCGCGTGATCGCCGACACGTCGGCGGCCACCGGCGCCAACCGCAGCGACTTCCTCGGCGTCGGCATCGGGTCGCCGGGGCCGCTCGACCGCGAGCGCGGGATCGTCATCATCACGCCGAACCTCGGTTGGCGGAACTTCCCGCTGCGCGACCGGGTGCAGGCGGCGGTGCGCCTCCCCGCCACGCTCGACAACGACGCCAACTGCGCCACGCTTGGCGAGTGGTGGCTCGGCGCGGCCAAGGGAGCCCGGCACGTGGTGGGACTCACGATCGGCACCGGGATCGGCGGCGGCCTCATCCTCGACGGCCGCCTCTACCACGGCGCGAGCGACGTCGCCGGCGAACTCGGGCATTCGACGATTGATTCCACCGGTCGTCGGTGCAAATGCGGCAATTATGGATGTCTCGAGGCCTATGCCTCGGGGCCGGCCATCGCCGAGCGGGCGCGCGAGGCGCTGGCGGGGGGCGAGCCGAGTGCGATGCCGGCGCTCGTCGGCGGCGACCTGACGCGGCTGACCGCGGCGACAGTGTACGAGGCCGCCACCGCGGGCGACCGACTCGCGCTTGAGGTCGTGCGCGAGACCGCGCGCCTCCTCGGCGCCGGCGTCGCCAACCTGGTGAACATCTTCAATCCCGAAGTGGTCGTACTCGCCGGCGGCGTGACGCAGGCGGGGGACGCGCTCTTCGAACCGATCCGCGCCGAGGTCCGCCGTCGCGCCTTCAAGCCGGCGGTGGACGCCTGCCGGATCGTGCCGGGGACGCTGCAGGGGAACGCGGGCGTGATCGGCGCGGTGGCCACCTTCGCCCAGCGGAACGGCCTCCTGTGAGCGCGGCGGGACCGGCGCGCGCGACGCGGCCGGCGCCGAGGAAGCGCCTCGGCGTGATCGGCACCTTCGTCTGGGACGTGATCCACGGCCGCGACGTCCGCGACGCGCCGATCGAGGAGTGGGGCGGGATTGCCTACGCGCTGAGCGCCGGCGACGCCGCGCTCGGCGACGACTGGGAGCTCGTGCCGCTGGTGAAGGTGGGGAGCGACCTCGCCCCGCAGGCGCGCGAGTTCCTGCGGTCGCTGCGCCGCGTCGCCGCCGACGCGGCGCCGATCGAGGTACCCTACCGCAACAATCGCGTCGAGCTGCGCTACCACACCGACGAGCGCCGGAGCGAGGTTCTCACGGGCGGCGTGCCGGGGTGGAGTTGGGCGGGCCTCCAGCCTCTCCTCCGCGACCTCGACGCCCTCTACATCAACTTCACCAGCGGCTTCGAGCTCGACCTCGAGACCGCCCAACTCGTTCGGCAACAATTCAAGGGCCCAATCTACGGCGACCTGCACTCCCTCGTGGTGGCGCTCGAGCCGTCGGGCCTGCGCACCTACCGCCCGCTGCCCGAGGTGGCGGCCTGGTGTGCCTGCTTCGACCACCTGCAGGTCAACGAGGACGAACTGCAGATGCTGGCGCCGGACGGCCTCGCGCTCGCGGCGACGGCGATGGCCGCCGGCGTGCACACGCTCTTCGTGACGCTGGGCCGGAGGGGCGTCGTCTATTTCGAGGACGCCGGCGTCGGCCGGCCGCTCCGCACCGCGCTGGTGCCGGCGACGCCGGCGCGCGCGGACGGACCGGGCGATCCGACCGGCTGCGGCGACGTCTGGGGCGCGACCTATTTCTCACGCCTCGTCGCGGGTGATACATTGTCGGTGGCGATGCGGGCTGCCTGTGACGCCGCCGCGCGGAACGTCGAACACCGGGGCGCCACCGGCCTCGCCCATCACCTTCGCGGAGAATTGCACCCGCTGTGACCGCCGTCATCACCGTGCCCGCCACGCTGGACGAGTACACGTTCGAGCAGGTGCTCGAGCAGCTGGCGGCGCACCCTGAGGACGCGAAGCTGCTCGTGGACGCGCGGCATACGCGCTTTGCCACCCCGTACGGCCTCACCGCCCTGCTCTGCCTGGCCCAGACGCGCGTCGAGAAGCCCGACTTCGCGCCGCCGGAGGACGACAACGTTGCCTCCTACTGGGCCCGCTCGGCCTTCTACCGCTATGCCGAGGAGCTCTACGGCATCCGCGGGAGCGTCCCCCGCCCCCGCAACACAAAGGACTCCGACACCGTCCTCGAAGTGACGCCGATCGCGCGCAGCGAGGACGTCCACGCGGTGGTGGATCGGGTGAAGGACCGCGCGACGCACATCCTCACCACGACGCTCGACCTCGAGCCGCGCTCAACGATGGGCTTCACGATGACGCTGTCCGAGGCCTGCCAGAACATCGTCGAGCACGCGGGGCGCGGCGGGTGGGTGATGGTCCAACGGTACGACTGGAGCAAGCGCCGCGCCGGACGCGACGTGGTGCAGATTGCCGTCTGCGACGCCGGGCAGGGATTCCGCAAGTCGCTCGAGACGAGCCGCACCCGCGCGCTCGCCTCGCGGTGGACGGACGGCGAGGCGCTGGAGAGCGGCGTGATGCAGGGCGTGAGCCGGTTCACCGACCCCGGCCGCGGCCAGGGGCTCAAGGGGATCCGCGGCTACGTCCACCGGTTCAACGGCAAGCTCTCCGTGCGCTCCGGCACGTCGCGCATCGTGGCGAGCCTCCCCGATTGGGAGCAGGACGTGCCGCGCCGCGACGACCTGACGCCGTTCGCCGGCGCGCAGTTGCAGATCATGATCCCCAAGCGGGTGCCGGCACCGTGACCCACATTGACGTGCGGTCCGCGCTCGACGCCTCGGTGGCCGGCGGCTACTCCGACCTCGTCACCCGCCGCACCGGCGCGGCGGTGCGCACGGTCATCGAACGGCAGCTGGCCGGCCTCGCCGACGGCACCGTCGCCTTCCTCGACTTCTCGCATATCGGGATTCTCGACCACTCCTGCGCCGACGAGTTCATCGCCAAGCTGATGCTCCCGCTGACGAACGACCACCCGTCGCGCGACGGGTACGTGGTCTTCCACGGCGTCTCGGAGATGCACGTTGATGCGATTGAGAGTGCGCTCGAGGCACACGGGTTGGCGCTGGTGGTGCAGTTCCCCGACGGCACGACGCGTCTGGTGGGCGCGGTGTCGGAGTCGGAGCGCCGGCTCTGGGATCTCGTGATGCACGGCGGGCCGGCGCCGGCCGAGCAGGTGGCCGAGCGCGCCGGGCTCCCCTGCGACGACTGCCGGTCGCAGCTCGAGAGCCTCGCGCGCAAGCGCCTGCTCCGGCACGACCACGACCTCTTCGCGCCGCTCGGGGCGGCCGCCTGATGAGCCGCGCCCTTGCGCCGCTCCAAGTCGTCGGATTCATCGCCACCAAGCGCGGCGACGCCGAGCGCGGGCCGCTGGTCCGTGTCCGCCCGGATGACGCGACTCGCCGACTCGTGGGGGACGGTGAACTCGTTTGGGTCTACGGCCCGCGGCGCCACGAACTCGCGCCGGTGGTGTACGACGAGACGTTGCCGAAGGGCGGCGTCGTCGTCCGCGACATCGCCGGACTTGCCGTCACCGAGATCATCCGCCTCGTGAAGATGGATATCGAACACCGCCCGGTACTCACCACGAAGCTCGCCTGAGCGCGGAGCCCGCGATATGCCGTCCTCCAAGTCCCCGCGCCCGCTCGCCCTCTCCACGCTCGCCATCCACGGCGGCCGTGAGCCGCATCGCGCCGGCGACCCGGTGGTCGAACCGCTGGTCCAGTCGGTCAACCACCAGAACGCGTTCGGCACCGCCAAGGGGCTCCTCTACACGCGGTACGGCAACACCCCCAACGCGGTGCGGGTCCAGAAGCGGCTGGCGCTGCTCGAGGGCGCCGAGGCCTCGCTCGTGCTCTCGAGTGGAATGGGCGCCACCGCCTGCGCGCTCCTCGCGCTCCTTCGGCCCGGCGACCATCTCGTCGCCTCGCGCTACATCTACGGCGGCACCCATCGCCTGCTGATGGACGAGTTCGTCGGTCAGGGGATCAAGGTCACGCTGGTGGATCCCTGGGAGTCGCACGTCTGGCGCAAGGCGGTCAAGAAGGAGACCCGCGCGATCTTCGTCGAGACGCCGGTGAACCCGACCTGCCGCGTGCTCGACCTGCGGCCGATCGCGTACCTGACGCAGGACCGGGGAATCGCGCTGGTCGTGGACTCCACCTTCGCCAGCCCGGTGAACTTCCGTCCGATCGAGGCCGGCGCCGACGTCGTGATCCACTCGGCGACCAAGTACCTCAACGGCCACCACGACATCCTCGCCGGCGTCGTCGCCGGCTCGGAGTCGTACATCGAGGAGGTCCTCCAGAAGGAGATGGTCTGGGGCCAGACCCCCGACCCGTTCGCGCTCTGGCTGCTCGAGCGCGGGCTGAAGACGCTCGATGTACGGGTGAAGCGTTCCAACGCCACGGCGACGACGATCGCGCACTGGGCCGACGCGCAGCCAGCGATTGCCACGGTGCACTACCCTGGCCTGCCGTCGCACCCCGACCACGACGTGGCCAGGGAGACGCTCGACGGCTTCGGCGGAATGCTCGCGCTCGAGCTCAAGGGCGGTGGCCGCGCGGCCGACCGTTTCCTGCGTCGCCTCAAACTCGTCACTCACGCGCCGAGTCTCGGCGGCGTGGACACGCTCGTCAGCGAGCCGCGCCATACCTCGCACGCAAAGATGACCGCCGCCGAGCGCGCCAAGCTGGGAATCCCCGACGGGTTCCTGCGCTTCAGCATCGGCCTCGAGGATGCCGACGATCTGATCGCCGACCTCGAGCAGGCCCTCCAGTGACCCGATGATCCGCTTCACCAAGGTCTACAAGCAGTACCAGCGCGGCGGGCCGGCCCTCGAGAACATCTCGTTCCATCTGCGGCGCGGGGAGTTTGCCTTCCTCACCGGGCCGAGCGGCGCCGGCAAGAGCACGATCCTGAAGCTGATCTATGTGGACCAGCGCCCGACGTCGGGCGAGGTGCGCGTGGACGGCAAGAGCTCGGTGACGCTGACCCGCGACGAGATCCCGCGGCTGCGTCGCCGGATTGGCGTCGTCTTCCAGGACTTCCGGCTGCTCGAGGACCGCACCGCCGAGCAGAACGTGGCGTTTGCCCTCGAAGTGACCGGGGTCCCGGGCACGAACATCGGGACGCGCGTGGCGCGGGTGCTCACGCAGGTCGGGCTTGCCTCGAAGGCCACGGCGTTCCCGCACGAGCTCTCGGGCGGCGAGCAGCAGCGGGTGGGCATCGCCCGGGCGCTGGTGAACGACCCGCTCGTCCTCCTCGCCGACGAACCGACGGGGAACCTCGACGACCGCGCGTCGCGGGGAATCTTCCAGCTGCTCAAGGAGATCAATGCGTCGGGGACGGCCGTCCTGATGGCGACCCACGACATGAATCTCGTCCGCGACACCGGCCTGCGGGGCCTCGAGCTGAACAAGGGGCACCTGGTCTTCGATTCGGCGGCACCCGACCCCGGAGAAGGCGCGTGAACCTCGCCATCCGGGAGGCCTTCCGCTCGTTCGAGCGCGCGCCGGTCCTCAGCGGGCTCAGCGTCACGACAATCGCCTTCTCGCTCTTCGCGTTCGGCCTGTTCGGGCTCGTCGCGGTGAACCTCCGCGCCGCGTTGCGGCTGGTGGAGGACCGGGTGGAGGTCCGCGCCTTCATCGCGCAGGGGACGCCGCCCGAGGCGACGAGCACCGCCGTCGGGGATATCGCCATCTTCCCCGAGGTGGAGACGGTGCGCCTCGTCACCGAGACCCAGGCGCTCGAACGCGCCCGCCGCGAACTCGGGGAGTTCGAGGACGTCTTCGAGGCGGGGATCCTGCCGGCGAGCATCGAGGTCCGGATGCGCCCCGGCTTTCGCGACCCGGGGACGGTCCGCACGGTGGCGGGACGCCTCGAGATGTACGACTTCGTGGACGACGTGCGCTACGGCGAGGAGTGGGTCGAGAAACTCTACCGGCTCCGCAACATCGCGACCGCGGCGGGGATCATGCTCGGCGTGACCTTTGCGCTCGTGGCGGTGATCATCATCGGCTCGACGATCCGGATGGCGGTGTTGGCGCGGAGCCGCGAGATCCACATCATGCGGCTCGTCGGCGCCACCGACGGATTCATCCGCGCACCGTTCCTGATCGAGGGGCTCATCAAGGGGCTGCTCGGCGGCATCCTCGCCCTCGGCCTGACCTACCTGGCCTACCACACGGTGGGCCGCTACGTGCTCCAGACGACCTTCTTCGAGGAGTGGCTGGCGCTTGCCGGCGTCGCGGCCGGTGCGGCGCTCGGCGTGGTCGCCAGCGCGGTGTCGGTGGGACGCCACCTCAAGAAGGTCTGACCGTGCGACGCGCCGCATACGCCCCGCTCCTTGCGCTGGCGGCCGCGCTCCTCGCACCGGCGGCGCGTTCCGCGCTCGCCGCGCAGACCCCGGCGCTTCCCCCGTCGGCACAGCAGGCGGCCGAGCGGCTGCGACAGGAGCAGCTCGAACTGGAAAAGCTCCGCGCCGAGCGCCTGCAACTCGAGACGCGGATGCGCGAGATGCAGACGAGCGCCCGCAACGTCGCTGCCGAGCGCCAAAACCTCGAGCGCCAGGCGCTCGCCACCTCGCGTGTCGTCCGCTCGCTCGACCAGCAACTCGGTTCGCTGATCGCCGAGGTGCAGAACGTGAACGAGAGTCTCGTGCGGTCGCAGGACGAACTGCTGATCAAGCGGGCGACGCTCCGCTTCCGGGTCCACGAGATCTACAAGCGCGGCCCGCTCTACTCGCTCGAGGCGCTGCTCTCGGCCGAATCGTTCGGCGCGCTCGTGGCGCGCTACAAGTACCTGCACCTCGTGGTCCGGCGCGACCGCGCGTTGCTGCAGCGCGTCGAGACGCTGACTGCCCAGATCGCCGCCCAGCGCCTCCTCCTCGTGCGGCTGCAGGAGGATATGGAGGGCAACCGCCGCCAGAAGGTGGACGAGGAGGCGCGGCTCCGACGCCTCGAGCTCCAACGCGGGCGCACGCTGGCCCAGCTCGAGGCGCAGGCGCGCCGCGCCCAGGACCGACTCACGCAGATTGCCCGGGACGAACGGCGCCTGACGAATATGATTGCCGCACTCGAGGAGTCCCGGCGCCGCGCCGAGTCCCGCGGCGGCGCGGCCCCCGCCGCGAGCTCGCTCACCACCGCCAGCATCGGACGGCTCGACTGGCCCGTCGAGGGCACGGTGGTCTACAGCTTCGGCCGCGTGGTGAATCCCGATCGCACCGACATCACCTGGAACGGGATCGGCATCGGCGCGCCGCTCGGCACGCCGGTGAAAGTCGTCGCCGAGGGCGAGGTGGTGGTCGCCGAGCCGACCGGCACCTACGGGCTGATGGTCGTGGTGCAGCACGGCGGCGGCGCCTACTCGATCTACGCCTCGCTCGGCGAGTTACGCGTGCGCAAGGGCGCGAAGGTCGCCAAGGGCGACGTGATCGGCACCGTCGGCCAGTCCGACCCCGATATGCCGCCCCGGCTGCACTTCGAAATCCGGCCCCGCGGCGCGAGCGCGGTGGACCCCGCCGACTGGCTCAGGCGTCAGCGCTGAGCGTCGGGAGGGCCACCGCGACTCGGAAGCTGCGGGCGTTCAGAACCGGACCTGGTACACGAGCGTGATGTTGCGTCCCGGATTGGCGGCGAACCGCTTGATCCGGCTGGCCGCGTCGAAGTACCGCACGTTTTCCACGTTGTCCGCGCGCAGCGTCACCTGGTGGAGCACGTTGCCGACGATCCACTGCCGTCCCGCGCTCAGGTTGACCACGGTGTATGCGTCGGTGGCGACGTCCACGTCGCCCCCCGTCACGCGGTCCTGGGCAAAGCCGTGCCGCGCCTCGCTGGAGACGAAGCGCCCGCGGTCCTCCCAGCGCAACCCGGCGCCGAGGCGCGCCGGCGGCATGAACGGCAGCGCACCCCCGGCGGTGAACGCGCCCCGCACGACGTCGCCCATCACGCTCGCGACGAGCGACCGGCCAAGGTGCACCTCAACGGTCCCCTCGGCGCCGCTGAGTTGGGCGTCCGCTTGCGAGAATCGGTTCAGCGGGACCAGCTCGGCATCCACCAGCGTGTCGCCGACGATGTCGGGCGTGACATAGTCGCTGATCCGGTTGACGTAGGTTGCAATCTGGGCGCTGGTGCGCGGGCCACGGACCCGCACGATTGCCTCGGCACCGACGCTCGTCTCCGCCCGCAAGTCCGGGTTGCCGACGTCGTAGGTCCCCGCCGCTGCGTGCATCCCGTGTGAGTACAGTTCCTCGACCGTCGGCGCGCCGGACGCCCC
>JBBDYC010000003.1:28282-106322 GCA_040901985.1 Gemmatimonadaceae bacterium | reverse complement strand
CCCCCCCCCCGCCACCGAGCCACTGACCGTCACCTGTGTCCCCACGGGCACACTCAGCCCAAGCGACCCCGACGCGTTGCCGAAGCTGACCGTGCGCCCGGGACCGAATTTCGCCTCCCCGGTCTCGGACGCGATTCCATAGCCATCCCAGCGGGCGCCGACCTGCAGCTGCGTCCCGCCCTCGGCCGCGTCGCTCCCTCCGAGCGGTAGCTCTTGATAGAGGAACACCCCGATGCCGGTCGAGTTCGCGCCGGGCGTCAGCGCCTCCTCGCCGGTGGCGTTGTACTGTTTGAACAGTCCCTGCACCCCGATCGCGCCCTTCACTCGGCCAAAGGCCGTGGTCGCCTGCGCATTCGCGGTCTGCGTACGGAGCTTGAAGGTCGTCCCGATCTCGCCGTCGGGTTCGACCTCGTCGTGCGTGTAGTCCTGGGCGGTACCCTCGACGCGGAGGTACGGAAGGGACACGCTGCCGAACTGGATCCCGCCGCGCGCGCTGACGCCGACGCGGCGCCCGTCAATCCGCACGCCCGACTCCGGGTCCCCCGCCTCGGCCGGGAGGCCGTAGTTGAAGTCAAACAGGCGGACGGCGACCCCCACATTCCCGCGCTCACCGATGAAGCCGTAGCCGACGGTCGCATTCGAGGCGCGCGAATCGGTGCCGCCGAGCGTGACCGCGCCGCCGGTGCGCAACGCGCCCATGTCGCGATGGCCGCCGCGGACCGAGACCGCCCCACGCGCACCGGCCTTTGCCGTGATTCCGGCGCTGATTGCGCCGCCCGGCGTGGCTGACTCGCCCTGCGCGCCAATCTGGCCCTCGAGGTGCGACGGTACCACCGTCGGGATATCGTTGGAGACCACGTTGACCACACCGCCGAGCGCGCTGTTGCCGTAGAGCAACGACGCCGGACCGCGAACAACCTCGATGCGCTGCGCAGCGAGGGGATCAACCGAGACCGCGTGGTCCGAGGCCGACGCAGCGAGGTCGCCCGAGCGCTCGCCGTCCTGCAGGACCAGGATGCGGTCGCCGGTGAGCCCCCGGATCACCGGCATGCTCGCGGCGGGACCGGCGTAGCGCTGGCTGACACCGGGTTCGCCGGCAAGTGTTGACGCCACCGACGACCCGAGTGAGCGCGCCAGCGCGCGGCCGGAGAGCTCCAGCGCTGCCTGGGTGAGCCGGTCGGCCTCGGTGCCAGTGGCCGATGCGCTGACAATGATGGACGTCAGGCGCAGCGGCGTCGCCACGAGTCGGATCGTGACCAGCACGTCCTCGCCTTCGGGCGGCAC
Organism: Gemmatimonadaceae bacterium; assembly: GCA_040901985.1. Taxonomy (GTDB): domain Bacteria; phylum Gemmatimonadota; class Gemmatimonadetes; order Gemmatimonadales; family Gemmatimonadaceae; genus Pseudogemmatithrix. The sequence continues at coordinate 105,038 of JBBDYC010000003.1, read as the reverse complement.
GGTGACCACGGCGTGCCCGGGCGCGTAACCGAGGAGCATGACATTGAGATGGTACTCGCGCGGCGGGAGCCCGCGCAGGACGAAGACGCCCGCCGCGTTCGTCGAGGTCGTGCGACCGACCTCGGCGACGACCACGTAGGCGTTGGCCAGCGGAGCGCCGGCACTGTCCAACACCGTGCCGATGACGGCCGGCGCCCCGGCGTCGGGCGTCGAGGACGGCAATGCGCGAAGTGATGCAGGAGAGACGGCCAGCACCGTGAATGCAAGGACGGACCGCAGGAGGCGGTCGGAAGGGCAACGAGTCATGTGGCGATACCGAGTCAGGAGTGACACACCGGCGCACGGCCCCGAGTGGGCGCGGCGCTGACTCAGATGGCCGGTGGCGCCCGCGTCGAGGGGTTTGCGCTCGCGACCGACCGATGTGGACGCTCGCGCACGTCCACCGGCGGTCGTTCGGCCGGCGTCAGGACCCCCACCAGTGCCGTCGTCGCCCCCGTGACTTTTCCGGCCGCCACCACCTGCTGGCAGAGCTGACACGCCGCGAGGTCGTGCTGCGCCGGACAACTGGTGTCGTTGGCGTCCTCCCAGTGCGCCACCACGCGGTCGGCATGGCCGGCCCGCGCGTCGATTACCGGCACCGCCGCCACCACGCCCACGTGGGCCAAGAGCCAGAGGCCCGCGATCACGCGCGCGCAACGGCCACGCCGGGGGACGCGCGTGATCACACTGGAGGACGAGGCAACGACGGCCATTGGTGAATGCGTAGCGTCCGCTTGGGAGGATGACAAGCCCTCGCGCGCCTCCGGCACCCAGCCGGATGCGCTAGATTCCGCCCGATGAAGCGAGAGGATGCCCTCGAGTATCACGCCCGCGGCCGACCCGGCAAGATCGCCGTCGTCCCGACCAAGCCGCTGGCCAACCAGCGCGACCTCGCGCTCGCCTACTCCCCCGGCGTCGCCGAACCCTGCCTCGAGATCAAGGCGACCCCGGAGGATGCCTACAAGTACACCGCCAAGGGGAACCTGGTTGCCGTCGTCACCAACGGCACCGCGGTGCTCGGCCTGGGCAACATCGGCGCGCTCGCCGGCAAGCCGGTGATGGAGGGCAAGGGGAACCTCTTCAAGCAATTCGCCGACATTGACGTCTTCGACCTGGAAGTGGGTTCCGAGGACCCCGAGGACGTGATCCGATTCTGCCAACTGCTCGAGCCGACGGTGGGCGGGATCAACCTCGAGGACATCAAGGCGCCGGAGTGCTTCTACATCGAGGAGACGCTCCGGAAGACGCTCAAGATCCCAGTCTTCCACGACGACCAGCACGGGACGGCGATCATCTCGGGGGCGGCGCTGCTCAACGCGCTCGAGGTCACCGGCAAGGACATCACGAAGATCACGATCGTCTTCTCCGGCGCCGGCGCGGCGGCCATCTCGACCGCCGAGCACTACGTGCGCCTCGGCGTCAGGCGCGAGCACATCCTGCTGTGCGACCGCGAGGGCGTGATCCACGACGGCCGGACGACGGGGATGGACCCGTACAAGGCGCGCTTCGCCCGGAAGACCAAGGCACGCACCGTCGCCGACGCGCTCGTCGGGGCCGACGTGTTCGTCGGGCTCTCGGTGGCGGGGGCCGTCACCGGCGAGATGGTGGCCACGATGGCCAAGCAGCCCATCATCTTCGCGCTGGCCAACCCGGTACCGGAGATCCAGCCGCACGAGGTCCGTGCCGTCCGCTCGGATGCCATCATCGCCACCGGGCGTTCCGACCATCCCAACCAGGTGAACAACGTCCTCGGCTTCCCGTTCATCTTCCGCGGCGCGCTGGACGCTCGGGCAACGGAGATCAACGAGGAGATGAAGATGGCGGCGACGCGCGCCCTTGCCGCCCTCGCCAAGGAGGACGTGCCGGACAGCGTCTCGGCGCTCTACGGGCTGAGCAACGTCAAGTTCGGGGCCGATTACCTGATCCCCTTCCCGTTCGACCCCCGGGCGTTGCTCCGCGTGGCCCCGGCGGTGGCGTGGGCGGCGGTGGCGAGCGGCGTCGCCAAGGAGTTCATCGAGCTCGACGAGTACCGCGACCAACTCGAGGCGCGGCTCGGCCGGGCCCGCGGACTGATGCGCGGCCTCGCCTCGCGGGCCAGCCGCGACCCCAGGCGCGTGGTCTTCCCCGAAGGCGAGGACCCGAAGATCCTGCGCGCGGCGCAGATCCTCCACGACGAGGGGATCGCCATCCCGATCCTCCTCGGCCGCAAGGAGCGCGTCTACGCCACCGCCGAGGGGCTCGGCATCGAACTCGACGGCATCACGGTCGAGGACCCGACCTCGAGTCCGCGCCGCGAACATTACGCGCACTACCTCTGGCAGCGCCGGCAGCGCAAGGGACTCTCGCTCGTCGAGGCCGGCAACCGCGTCACCCGCGCGACGGTCTTCGGCTCGGTGATGGTCGCCTGCGGCGACGCCGACGCCCTGCTCGGCGGGCTCGGCAAGCACTACCCGGAGACGGTGCGGCCCGCCCTCGAGGTCATCGGCGCCGACCGCCGGATCGGCCTCGCCTCGGGCCTCTATATGCTGGTCTTCGAGAAGCACATCGTCTTCTTCGGGGATACGACGGTGAACATCGACCCGTCGGCGGAGCAGCTGGCCCAGATCGCGATCTCGGCGGCCGGGCTGGCGCGCACCTTCGGCGTCTCGCCGCGGATCGCGATGCTCTCCTTCTCCAACTTCGGCTCGGTCAAGCACCCGGAGACGGAGAAGGTGGCGGAGGCCGTCCGGCTGCTGCGGCTCCGCGACCCGGAACTCGTGGTGGACGGCGAGATGCAGGCCGACACCGCCTTCAGCGCCGATATCCTCGCATCGCGTTTTCCGTTCAGCGCATTGAAGGAGGCCGCGAATGTGCTGATATTCCCCAATCTCAGCGCGGGCAACATCGCGTATAAATTGCTCACCAAGCTGGGCGGGGCCACGGCGATCGGCCCCATTCTCGTCGGTATGCAGCATCCGGTGCACGTGCTGGAACAGGGCGCCGACGTCGAGGAGATCGTCAACATGGCGGCGGTCGCCGTGATTGATGCCCAACAGCGCACGCGCACACCCGAGAAGTCATGACGCCTTCGTCCTCCGCCCCGTCCGCTCCGGTCCGTGAGAGTGCCACCGGGCTCGCCGCCCAGGGGCTCGCCCCCAAGGGCACGATCCTCTGGAATCTCGAAGCCCCCGACCTCGTCCAGTTCGCCGTGATGCGCCGGGAAGGCCAGCTCGCGCATATGGGGCCGTTCGTCGCCGTGACCACGCCGCACACCGGCCGATCGCCAAACGACAAGTTCGTCGTCAAGGAGCCCTCCACGGAGGCCGACGTGGATTGGGGCAAGATCAACCAGCCGATCTCAACGGCGCATTTCGAGGTCCTACTCACCGACGTCCGCGCCTACCTCGACGGCCGCGACGAGCTCTTTGTCCAGGACCTCTACTGCGGCGCCGACCCGGCCTACCGGCTCTCCTGCCGCTACGTCACGCCCAACGCCTGGCACGCCAACTTCGTGCGGAACATGTTCATCCGGCCCGACGTGGCGGAGCTCGCGTCCTTCGCGCCCAACTTCAGCATCCTCCACGCGCCGGCGTTCGAGGCCGACCCGGCCAGGCACGGCACGCGCACGGGCACGTTCATCGTGCTCAACCTCGCCCAGCGGATGATCCTCATCGGCGGCACCAACTATGCCGGCGAGCTCAAGAAGTCGATGTTCACGGTGATGCACTACCTCCTCCCCAAGCAGGGCGTGCTCTCGATGCACTGCTCGGCCAACATCGGGAAGGACGGCGACACTGCGCTCTTCTTCGGCCTCTCCGGCACCGGGAAGACGACGCTCTCGGCCGACCCCGACCGCGGCCTCATCGGCGACGACGAGCACGGCTGGAGCAAGAACGGGATCTTCAACTTCGAGGGCGGCTGCTACGCCAAGGTGATCAACCTCTCGCGGGAACAGGAGCCAGACATCTTCGCCACCACCGAGATGTTCGGCACGATCCTCGAGAACGTCGTGCTCGAGCCCGGGACGCGGAAGGTGGAGTTCGCGAACCAGTCCATCACCGAGAACACGCGCGCCTCGTACCCGTTGCACTACATCCGCAACCACGTGCCGAGCGGGCGCGGCGGGCATCCGAAGAACGTCGTCTTTCTCACCGCGGACGCCTTCGGCGTGTTGCCGCCGATCGCCAAGCTCACGCCCGAGCAGGCGATGTACTACTTCCTGTCGGGCTACACCGCGAAGCTCGCCGGCACCGAACGCGGCGTCACCGAGCCGCAGGCGACCTTCTCGGCCTGTTTCGGCGCGGTCTTCCTCGTCTGGCATCCGACGAAGTACGCCGAGATGCTCGGCGCGTTGCTGAAGCGGCACAAGTCACAGGTCTGGCTGGTGAACACCGGCTGGAGCGGCGGTCCCTACGGCGTCGGCGCGCGGATGAAGCTCGGCTACACGCGCGCGATGGTGCGAGCCGCGCTGGCCGGCGCGCTCGACAAGGCGAAGACCGTGACCGACCCGATCTTCGGCCTGCACCTCCCGACCGCGATCGAGGACGTCCCCGCCGAGATCCTGAGCCCGCGCAGCACCTGGAAGGACGGCGCGGCCTACGACGCGCAGGCCAAGAAGCTCGCCGCGATGTTCTCGGAGAACATCAAGAGGTTCGGAGGCGCGGTGAGCCCCGCGATTTTGGACGCGGGGCCGAAGGTCTGAGCGCGGAAGTATCATCGGGGAGAGTGTCAGCAAGGCGATAGCTGACACTCCGCCCACCCGCTGGGTTCTTGGCGAGGATTCGGTGCTCGACCAGCGCTTGGATGTCACGGAGCGCCGTGTCGCTCGAGCACTTCGCGATCATCGCGTACTTGGACGTCGTAAGCTGGCCTTCCCACGCCCCCAACACGCGCGTGAGCACGCGCCGTTGCCGCTCGTTCACGCCGGACCGGTTGGCGAGCTCCCAGATCGCAGCGTCTCGAAAGACCCGTGCGAGCGTTCCCTCCGCCCGATCGAACGCGCGGCCGAGACAGCCGAGGAACCATTCGATCCAGCGCGTGATGTCCTGGTCCGCCCGTTGCGAGAACTCGAGCGCGCGATAGTAGTCGTTCCGCTCCGCTTCGATCTGTGCGGACATGCTGTAGAACCGGTCCGGCGTTCCGTCGGACCGCGCCAGCGCCAGCTCGGCAATCGCACGCGCGATGCGACCGTTGCCGTCGTCGAAGGGGTGAATGGTCACGAACCAGAAGTGCGCGACCGCGGCCTTGATCACCGGGTCCATCGGCTCGGCGGCATTCAACCAGTCGAGGAATTGCTGCATCTCCAACGGGAGTCGCGCTGCAGCGGGTGCCTCAAAGTGGACGCGCTCGTTCCCCAGTGGCCCGGACACCACCTGCATCGGCCCCAGCGCGTCCGTGCGCCACGCGCCCACGGTGATTGGTCGCATCCCCGTCAGGCCCGTCGGAAAGAGGGCCGAGTGCCAGCGAAGGAGTCGCTCGGCCGTGAGCGGCGCTTGATATTCTCGCGTGGCATCCAGCATCATCTCCACCACGCCGTCCACCCGACGAGCGGAGGGCACGAGTCCTGCCGCGTCCAGCCCGAGGCGTCTGGCGATTGAGGAGCGCACCTCGTCCGGCGGAAGTCGCTCGCCTTCGATTGCCGACGACGTCACGACCTCGGTGGTCAGGGACGCAAGGCTCGCCTCACGCCGGATCTCGATCCCGAGTGATTGCAGCTTCCCGGTCAGGATTCCTTGGCGGTGGCGAACCGACGCCAAGCGGTCAGCGAGGAGTTCGGCCCGCCAAGTCAAGTTTGGCCAGTTTGGGAGGGTGTGGATGTATGGCATTGTTCACCGCAGAAGTTGCGGTGAATATACGGTGGTGCGGCGATTGGGGCAAGTATTTGACGCATATTTTGCGGTGAATGTGGCTATAATCGCCGCAAACAGATACTAACACTATTGTTCACAATAACTTACGTTTGGACGCTAGTTCCGTGACCATGACACGCCGAGCCAGTTGCATTGACCGGCCGCAAGCATCGCCCATTCGAGAATGAACGCTCTGTCAAACCACGCCGAAGCAAGCACTGCCGACCGTCTGAAGGCCTTCGTCGAGTACTGGCGCGGCCTCGCGGGCGACGAAAAGGGCGAGGCCCAGGTCTTCTGCGATCGTCTCTTCCGTGCGTTCGGTCACGCTGGGTACAAGGAGGCCGGCGCCACGCTCGAGCACCGAGTGAAACGGAAGGGTGTGTCAACCGGCACGCAGTTCGCCGACCTTGTCTGGAAGCCGCGCGTCCTGATCGAGATGAAGAAGCGCGGCGAGCGCCTGCAACTGCACTTCCGCCAGGCGTTCGACTACTGGGTCAACCTCGTCCCCAACCGACCGCGATACGTGGTGCTCTGCAACTTCGACGAGTTCTGGATCTACGACTTCGACAAGCAGATTGACCAGCCGGTCGATGTCGTTCGGATCGAGGAGCTGCCGCGACGTCACCTCGCGCTGAGCTTCCTGTTCCCGGAGAACCCAGACCCGCTATTCGGGAACGACCGCGAAGCGGTCACTCGCGAGGCGGCTGAACGGATTGCGGAGGTCTTTCGCTCGCTTGTGGCGAAGGGCGAGGATCGTGAACGCGCGCAGCGCTTCGTACTGCAGATGGTCGTGGCAATGTTCGCCGAGGACGTGGGGCTGATGCCGGCCGGGACGATGAGCCGCATCGTGAAGGATTGCTTCGCCGGCGCAAGCAGCTTCGATCTGATGGGTGGACTGTTCCGCCAGATGAACAGCACGACTCCGGCCTCCGCTGGTCGGTTCAAGGGCGTGCCCTATTTCAACGGTGGCCTGTTCGCGACCATTGACCCGATTGATCTCGGCGTCACGGAGCTCACGGCAATCGGTGAAGCCGCAGACACCGACTGGGCCAGGATCAACCCGGCGGTCTTCGGCACACTGTTTCAGTCGAGTATGGACGCCGAGCGACGCCACGCGCTCGGGGCGCACTTCACGGCCGAGCGCGACATCATGAAGGTCATCACGCCCACGGTCTCTCGGCCCTGGGAAGCGCGGATTGCGGGAGCAAAGACGCTCAAGGAGCTCTCGCGCATTCGCGAGGAACTGCTCGCGTTTCGTGTGCTCGATCCGGCCTGTGGCAGTGGCAACTTCCTCTACTTGGCGTTCCGCGAGCTGATTCGTCTGGAGATCGTCCTTCTGCTGCGAATGCAATCGCTCGTGACACCGGCTGTGTTCAAGAAACAGGTGCAGACGCTGTCACTCGTCAGTCCGCGCCAGTTCTTCGGATTTGACATCGACCCGTTTGCCGTCGAGCTCGCCAAGGTCACGTTGGTATTCGGGAAGAAGCTCGCGTTGGACGAGGTACACGACGCGTTGGATCGCGCTCAGATTGACCTCGACCTGCAGGGTGACCACGCCCTCCCGCTCGAGAATCTCGATGACAACCTGCGCCGCGAGGACGCGCTGTTCGCCGAATGGCCAACGATTCACGCAATCATTGGGAACCCGCCGTTTCAGAGCAAGAACAAGATGCAGGTGGAGCTGGGGCGTGCGTATGTGAATCGCGTGCGCAAGCGGTATCCCGACGTTCCCGGCCGCGCGGACTACTGCGTGTACTGGTTTCGGCGCGCACACGATGAGCTCAAGCTGGGCCAACGCGCCGGCCTCGTCGGCACCAACACCATTCGGCAGAACTACAGTCGCGAGGGCGGACTGGATCACATCGTGCGAACCGGCGGTACGATCACTGATGCGGTCTCCACCCAGGTCTGGTCAGGGGATGCCGCCGTGCACGTCTCGATCGTGAACTGGGTCAAGGGGGAGTCGGACGGGCCGAAGCGCTTGATGCGCCAGGTCGGCGACGCCGAGGACTCGCCGTGGGAGGCGACCGCACCGAAGAGCATCAACTCGGCACTCTCGTTTGAGACGGATGTGACGGATGTCGAGGTGCTGCGCGCGAATGCGGAGTCGGGAAACTGCTATCAGGGGCAGACGCACGGACACGAGGGCTTCCTGATGCCGCGCAAGGAGGCGGAGGCGCACCTCGCGAGTCATCCGCGCGACAAGGCCGTGCTCTTTCCGTTTCTGATTGCGAACGAGCTCATTGGCGCCGAGGACTCGTTGCCGACGCGGTATGTGATTGACTTTGGAACGCGCGACCTCCTGGCGGCGCAGACCCACAAGGAACTCTTTGCTCGGGTCGAACGCCTGGTGCTGCCGGCAAAGCTGGCGAAGGCCTCCGCGGAATCTCTGCGCAACACCGAGGCGGCAAGTGCCGACGCCGCTGACGCAGGTGGGAAGCACCACTCGCAGGCGCTCAGGGCGTGGTGGCTGCTGTTCTGGAGTCGCCAGGAACTAATGCGTGAGATCTCGTCGTTGCCCCGTTACATCGCCTGCGGCCGCGTCACGAAGCGTCCGATCTTTGAGTTCATCAGTCCGGCCATTCATCCGAACGACGCGTTGATGGTGTTCCCCTTCGACGACGACTACTCCTTCGGCATCCTGCAGTCGGGCGCTCACTGGCAGTGGTTCGTTCAGCGGTGTTCAACCATGAAGGGAGATTTTCGCTACACGTCCAACACGGTCTTCGACACGTTCCCGTGGCCGCAGGCGCCAACCGCACGTGCCGTCAGGGCCGTTGCCGACGCGGCGCGTGAGCTGCGCGCACTGCGCGCGTCACTGCGCGAACAGCACGGACTCTCGCTCCGGGAGCTCTACCGCGCCGCCGAGAAGCCGGGCAAGCATCCGCTGAACGACGCCCAGGCCCGCCTTGACCTCGCCGTTCGCGAGGCGTACGGGTTCTCCGCGAAGAAGGACATCCTCGCTGCGCTCGCCGGACTCAACGCCGAGTGCGCAACGCGAGAGGCGCGCGGTGAGGCAATCACCGGACCAGGGTTTCCGCTGGGAGAAAAAGTGAAGCCCGGTTTCGTCTCGACCGACTGCGTCCGGATGCCGTGACCGGGCAAGTCGCCCTCCGCACTCGCAACACAATCACCATGCCCACGATCCGCGACCCGCTCTGGAACAGCATCCACGTCGAGGGGCCGTTCGTCCGGCTGCTCGACACGGCGGCGTTTCAGCGGTTGCGCTACGTCCGGCAGCTGGGGCTCGCGCATCTCGTCTATCCCGGCGCGACGCATTCGCGCTTTGAGCACGCCCTCGGAGCGTTCCAGCTCGCGCAGGAGACCGTGCGGGTGCTCCTTGCCGCGGGCGCCGGGGACCACCTCGGCGCCGACGAACCGGCGATCGTCGTCGCCGCCGCGCTGCTCCACGACATCGGGCACTATCCGTTCTCCCACGCGCTCGAGGAACTCGGCGTCCCGCACCACGAGTCGGTCGCCGGCCCGCTGATCACCGGCGGCGAGATCGGCACGATCCTCCGCGCCGAGTTCGCCCCCGACGCCCCCGAGCGGATTCTCGCGCTCGTCCGCGGCGCGAGCGCCTCGCCCCTCCAGGGGCTGATCTCCGGCTCGATTGACCTCGACAAGATTGACTACCTCAAGCGCGATGCGCTGATGTCCGGCGTCGCCTATGGCGAGATTGACGTCGAGCGGTTGCGCCACGCGCTGGTCCTCGTCGTTGACCCGACGTCCGGGCGTCACGCGATCGGTCTGCGTGAGAAAGGGCTCTCGGCCCTCGAGTCGCTGCTCTTTGCCAAGTACCAGATGTACCGCAACGTGTACTGGCATCACGCGGTGCGCAGCGCGACGGCGATGTACAAGCGCCTGGTCGAGGATGCGATCGCCGACGGGCATCTCGACGTCGCGGCGCTCGTCGAATACACCGACGAGGGGATCCTCCACGCGATGGAGCGCCGGCCGGCACGGCCGCTCCTCGACGCGATCCGCCAGCGCCGGCTGCACAAACGCGCGTTGGAGATCCCCGCCGCGGAACTCACGGCGCTGGATCTCGACTGGCTCGCCGAGGACCGTCCGCGCGCGCGCCGCGCCGAGGACGCCCTCGCGAAGGCCCACGGCGTCGCGCCCGGCGCGCTCCTGCTCGACTACCCGCGCAAGGAGCGGATGCTGGGGCTCGACCTGCCGCTGCTCGCCCGCGACGGCACGGTCCGGCGCCTGACCGATGCCGGGATCATCGGGGCGCTCAACCTGCCGATCCTCGCCGAGGAGCTGTATCAGTCGGCACGCTGGCTGCGGGTCTTCACCGCGGAGCGGCACGCCATCCCGCGTGACGCCGTGCTCGCCGCGCTCGCTCAGTCCTGACGCGTGACCGGCGGGCGGTGCTTGCCGTGCGCCTCGGCGAGCATCCGGCCGATCCCGCGATAGAACGCCGCGTCGGCGGTCCGCCCCTCCTCGGCCATCGAGAGCGCGCAGCGCTCGATCGCGTAGAGAATGTTGCCGAGGTAGAGCTCGGCGATCCCGCCGACCGTCTCCGGTTGGTCTTCCTTAGCCACCGGCGCCTTCGAGTGCGGTCACCTGGATGACGATCGCGGTGATGTTGTCGAGACCGCCGCGGCCGTTCGCCTCGGCGATCAACGAATCCACGATCCGGCCGGGACCCGAACGCGCGAGAAGCAGCTGCTGCAGCCGGCGGTCGTCCACCATCCCGGTCAACCCGTCGGAGGCGAGGAGGAACACGTCGCCGACCTTGGCCTCGCCCGAGTAGATGTCGGCCTCGACCTCCTCGCTCGCCCCCACGCAACGCGTGATCACGTTGCTGTAGGGGTGGTAGCGCGCCTGCTCCGGCGTCAGCAGCCCCGCGTCCACCTGCTCCTGCACGTACGAGTGGTCCTTGGTGAGCTGCGTGAGCGCTCCGTCGCGCAGGAGGTACACGCGCGAATCGCCGATCTGGCCGATCAGGTAGCCATCATCGGAGAGGACCATCACCGAGGCGGTCGTGCCCATCCCCTGCTTGTCGGTCTCCGCGAGCATCCGCTCGTAGATTGCCTTGTTGGCGTCCTGGAGCGAGGTGGCCATCAGTGCCGCGGCCCCGGCCTCGCTGGCCGACGACATCGGGAGGAGCTGGCGGGCGACGATCTGCACGGCCATCTCGCTGGCGACCTCGCCGGCCGCGTGCCCGCCCATCCCGTCGGCAACGACAAAGACACCGCGCTTGTCGTCCGCCTCGGCAAAGAAGTTGTCCTCGTTGCCGGAGCGGATCATCCCGACGTCGGTCCGGGCGCCTACCGCGATCTGCATGTTCAACGTCCGGCGACGAGGAGGAGGGCGAGGAACCCGGCGCCGGCGCCGACGAGCGTGACGAAAAAGGCGATCATCGCGCCGCAGCCCTTCTTCTTTTCCGGCGCCTTGGGGACCGCCGGCGCCTTGGCCAAGGCAGGCGTCTTGGCGGCCGTCGAGCGGCGCGCTCCCTCCGGCGTCTTGGCGGCCATCGAGCGGCGCGCCCCCTCCGGCGTCACGGCGGCGATGGCGCGCGTCGAGCCGCCGGCCTCGGCGCCGGCCTGAATCGGCCGGAAGGTCATCTTGATGCCGCCGAATCGGATGTCCGGGGCACCTTCGAGTCGCTGCTCGCCTTGGACGCGCCGTCCGCCGACGTAGGTGCCGTTGGTCGAGCCCTGGTCCACGATCCACCACCCGTCGGCGCGCTTCTGGAGCTTGGCGTGCGAGTCGGAGATGGACTCGTCGCGGATGGCGATGTCGTTGTGGTCGCCGCGGCCGATGTTGGTGAGCGCCGAGTGCAGTTCGAACTTCATCCCCTTGAGCGGGCCCTCGGCGATCACCGCGAGTGTGGCGAGGGGCACCCGGACGGTGCGGGCGGCAGCGGGCGACGGTGCAGCGCTCTCCGGAGCGCTAGTCGGAGCGGGCGGCGGCGGCGCGTTCTCCGGAGCGGGCGGCGGCGGAGCGGGAGCAGGCGGCGCCGGGGGCGCCGACGCTGGTGCGGGGGCGACCGGCGCCGCCTTGGCCACGTCCGCGTAGAAGCGGAACTCCTCCGTGCCCATCTTGATCACGTCGCCGCGGCCGAGTACCTGCGACTGGGCGACGCGCAACCCATTCACCCAGACCCCGTTCGTACTGTGGTCGCTGAGGACGTATCCGTTGTTGGCCGGCGCGATCGAGGCGTGCTTGCGCGACACCTCGTTGGACGCGAGCACCACGTCGTTCCCGACCTCGCGCCCGAAGCTTATTCCGGTGTCGGGCACCGCGTACTCGCGCCCATCCATCAGCGACACCAGCCGCCCGCCGGTGGCGGTCGTCGGCTTCTTCGGCGCTCCGGCCGGCTTGCCCGCGGCCACCATCGCGGCCACGTCCGCCGCGCTGACGAACTGCGTGCTGCCGACCTTCTGGTCATCGCCGAGTCGGAGCTCGTGCCCGGCCAGCTCGATCCGGTCGCCGTGCAGGAGCGGGCTCGGTTCCCCACCCAGCTGCACGCCGTTCACCATCACGACGGCGTCGGCCGAGCCGCGTCGGATGATCACGCCGCTCGGCCCAGAGACAATCACCGCCCGGTGACCGGGGTCACCAGTCGGCAGCCGCACCACGGCGCCGTCAAAGGCCCCGATCGTCGCCTCGCCGGAGGGAAGCGGGATTTGCCGGTCCTGCAGCTGCAAGTAGGGCATCAGTGGTCGGAAACTACCGGGGCTCCGGGGGGTCGGCAAGCGTCGTGCGCACGCCCAGAACATCGCGCGCCGCTCTCGCACTTGCGCGTTCGAAAGCGGCGCATACGGGTTCGCCGCGCCTCAGCGCGGAAAGAGCGACCGGTCGAGCCCGGGGACGACGCGCAGGGCGTTCTCGAAGTACACCTTGCGCAGCACCGAGTCCGGCAGGTCGAGTCCGTACATCGGCCAGAACGCGTGGTACTTCTTGTGGTACGGGAAATAATCGTCCGCCGTTTCGAGGACGCGGAAGTACGTGCCGTACTCGGCGGGGACCCACGAATCCTTTCCCATCAGGATCCGGCCCTGGTACTTGATGAAGAACGCGCGGGCGACCCGCGGCTGCCGCGCCGGTTCGTAGATCACCGCGCCGAGTTCGGTCACCATATTCGGCAACTCGTCCATCAGCTGGCCGAGGCGCGCCAGGTCCTGGCCGTACCAGCCGAGGTGGGCATTGATGAACGTCGTGTTGCGATGCCGGCGAAACACCGCGTGCTGCTCGGCCATCAGCGAGTCGAACGACGGATATCGGTCGGGCGGCCGCGCGCGGCCGGGGAAGAGCGTCAGCTCGAGCCACCGCTCGTTGCGCTTGTCCACCGGAAGGAAAAAGGCCGGCGGCTCCGCCGTGTGGATCAACACCGGGATGCCGAGCTCGCCCGCCTTGGCCCAGACCGGGTCGAACCGCGGGTCATTGGTGGGAATGCGGCGACCGGCGCCGTCGCGCAGGTCCATCCCGAGGTTCTTGAAGATCTTGAGCCCCTGGGCGCCTCCCTCGCGGACGTCGCGTTCGAGTTGCGCCGCGGCATTGCGGCCCCACGCCGGATCGTCAATCCCCTGGAAGCTCAGGTTGGCGAAGACGGCAAACCGGCTCGGGTAGCGGGCCTTCAGCGTGGCCACGTTGGCGCGCAGCGCGTCGCCGCTGCCCCCGCTCAGGTTCACCAGCACCGCCATGTTGAGCGCGTCCATCTGGCCGACCAGCGCCGTGACGGTGGAGTCGGTGTGCCGGCGCTGGTGGTTGTGGACATCAATGAACGGAAAGCGCGCGCGCACGACCGGCGCCCCCGGCACCCTGAGCATTGACGCCGGGTCGTACTCCTCGAACGACATCGTCGGCCGGTTGGCGGCGGGTGGCTGGGCCTGCGCAGCCGCCGGCAGCGCGAGCGCGCCGCAAACGGCGGCTGAGGCGAGACGGTGTGGGAACGACGGGGCGAAACGCGCCATACCGGCCTCCAAAGGGTCGCCGCAAGCTCGCACGGCGACCACCGCGCGCGCCACCCCCGGCTTAACTTTCCCCCTCGATGAAAGACCGCATCGTCGTCCGCGGCGCGCGCCAGCACAACCTGCGCAACATCGCGGTCGAATTCCCCCGGCGCGCGATCACCGTCATCACCGGTCCGTCGGGGTCGGGGAAGTCCACCCTCGCGTTCGACACGATCTACGCCGAGGGCCAGCGGCGGTACGTCGAGTCCCTGTCGGCGTACGCCCGCCAGTTTCTCGAGCGGATGCCGAAACCGGACGTGGACAGCATTGACGGCCTCTCTCCCGCCGTGGCGATCGAGCAAAAGAATCCGACCCGCACCTCGCGCTCGACCGTCGGGACGGCGACCGAGATCTACGATTACCTGCGCCTGCTCTGGGCGCGCGTCGGGCGGACGCTCTGTCCGGTCTGTGGCCGCGAGCTGCGCCCCGATTCGCCGGAATCGGCCGCCGACTTCATCCTCGCGCTTCCGGCGGCGACGCGGCTGCACGTCACGTTCCCGTTCGCGCGCTCGGCGAAGCTCACCCACGCACGGATCCTCGAACACCTCCGGGCCAAGGGCTTCGTGCGCATCGTCGCCGACGGCGCGGTGCACCACCTCGACGAACTCACCGGCCGGGTGCCCGACCTCGCGAAGGCCACCGAACTTCTCGTCGTGACCGACCGCCTCGCCATCACCGACGACGCGCGCTCGCGCCTCACCGATGCGCTGGAGACCGCGTTCCGCGAGGGGGACGGCGAGGCCGTCGTCGTCGCCGGGGACGGATTGGGCGCGCACGGGGCGCGGCATCGCTTCACCACGAGCTTTCGTTGCCCGGACGACGGCCACGTGGCCCCCGCGCCGACGCCCCAGCTCTTCTCGTTCAACAATCCGCGCGGCGCCTGTGCGACCTGCAACGGCTTCGGGGCCACGCTCGAGTTCGACGAGGCGCTGATCGTCCCCTACCCCGAGCGGTCGCTGCGCGACGGCGCGCTCGACCCCTGGACCAAGCCACGCTACGACACCAAGCGCCGCGCCCTCGCCGAGTTCGCGCAAAAGGAGGGGATCCCGATGGACCGCCCCTGGCGTGACCTCCCGCGCGCCCAGCACGAGCGGCTCCTCCGCGGACGGGCCAAGGGGTACGTGGGGATGATTCCCTTTCTCGTCGCGCTCGAGCCAAAGAAGTACAAGCAGTACATCAGGATCTTCCTGCGGCAGTACCAGACGGCGCAGCGCTGCGGCGCCTGCGGCGGGACGCGGCTCCAGACCGATGCCCTGCACGTGAAGGTCGACGGCCGCACAATCGCCGAGGTGGCGGCGATGCCTGTCGGCCTGCTCAAGCCGTGGCTCGACTCGCTCGCCCTTGGCGAGCGGGAGCGCGAGATCGCCGCGCATATCCTCCGCGAGGCCCGCGACCGCATTTCCTTCCTCTGCGACGTCGGGCTCACCTACCTCTCGCTCGACCGCGCGACGCGCACCCTCTCTGGCGGCGAGGCCCAGCGGATCGGCCTTTCCAACTCGCTCGGCGCGCGCCTCGTGGACACCCTCTACGTGCTCGACGAACCGAGCATCGGCCTCCACGCGCGCGACCTCGGCCGGCTCCTCGCCCTGCTCGGCCGCCTGCGCGACAGCGGCAACACGGTGCTGATGGTCGAGCACGACCTCGAGGCGATCCGGCTATCGGACTGGATGCTCGAGCTCGGCCCGGGGAGCGGCGAGCAGGGGGGCGAACTCGTGTTTTCGGGTCCGACGAGTACCGCCGGCCAGAGTCCCCTCACCGGCCAGTACGTCACCGGCGCACGTCGCGTCCCGGTGCCGGGGAAGCGCCGCCGCGCCGGCCCCAAGTGGCTGACCATCACCGACGCGCGCGAGCACAACCTGCGCGACGCCACTGCCCGGATCCCGCTCGCCGCGCTCACTTGCGTGACCGGCGTCTCGGGGAGCGGCAAGAGCACCCTCATCCACGACGTCCTCTTTCGGGCACTCGAGCGCCACCTCACCGGCGAGCACACCGCGCGCCAGCACCTCGGCGAACGCGTCGGCGAGTACGGCACGCTCACCGGCTGGGAGGCGCTCGACGAGGTCGTGTTGGTGGACCAGGAGCCGATCGGCCGCTCGCCGCGCTCCAATCCGGTGACCTACGTGAAGGCGTTCGACGAGATCCGGCGGATCTTCGCCGAGGTGCCGCTCGCGAGGCAGCGCCGCTACACGCCGGGCACCTTCTCGTTCAACGTGAAGGGCGGCCGCTGCGAGACGTGCGAGGGCGCGGGGGCGCTGGAGGTGGAGATGGTCTTCATGGCCGACGTCTTCGTGCCCTGCGAGACCTGCGGCGGGTCGCGCTACAAGCCGGCCGTGCTCGAGGTGACGTACCGCGGGAAGCGGATCACCGACGTCCTCGAGATGACGGTGGACGAGGCCATTCGCTTCTTTCCCAGGGAGGAGCGGCTCGGCCAGGCGCTCTGGCAGGTGCAGCAGGTCGGGCTCGGCTACCTCCGCCTCGGACAGCCGGCGACGACTCTCTCCGGCGGCGAGTCGCAGCGACTCAAGATCGCGCGTGAACTCGCCCTGGCCGCGAAGAAGGGCGGCAAGAAGCTCTACATCCTCGACGAACCGACCACCGGCCTGCACCTGCAGGACATCGAGGTGCTCTGCGGTGTGCTCGACCGGCTGGTGGACGCCGGTCACACGGTGATCCTGATCGAGCACAACCTCGACGTCATCAAGCGCGCCGACTGGATCGTGGACCTCGGCCCCGATGGAGGCGACGGCGGCGGACGGGTGGTGGCGATGGGCACGCCCGAGACAGTCGTGAAGGTCGCCGGGTCGCACACCGGCCGATTCCTCGGCCCGCTGCTGGTGGACCGCGCTCGCGCATCCGTTGGCGCGACAGGCGGGTAGGAGAACGCAGCACATCGCCCCACTTTCCACTCAGGAGCAACCACCGATGGCCAGCACAATGCAGAAGGCGTCCCGCGCCACGAGAAAAGCGGTCCGGAAGGCGAAGGCCACGAAGAACAGCGCCAAGCGTAGCGCGCGCGGCGCACTCCGGGGTGCCAAGGCCGCGGCGTCGCGCGCCGGCACGAAGGTCCGGGCGGCTGGCGGCCGGGCGAAGGACGCCGTGGTCGCGGCGAGCAAGAACAAGCGGGTGCGGGCGGCGGCGGCCGCCGTCGTCGTGGTCGGCACCGCCATTGCCGTCGCCGCAACGCGCCGCAACAAGAAGTAGCCAAGATCACGTCGAGCCTTGAAGGGCGGTGCGCGGACGGGTTAGATTGCGCGTTCCTTCCCGCGTAGCTCAGTTGGTAGAGCAGGTGACTGTTAATCACCGGGTCACAGGTTCGAGTCCTGTCGCGGGAGCTTATCCCGACCCATATCGCCCTCCTCCGTGCCGTGAATGTGGGCGGCACCGGCAAGCTCCCGATGGCGGAGTTGCGCGCGCTTTGCGCGAAGGCCGGCCTCAAGGCCGTCCGCACCTACATCGCCAGTGGGAATGTGGTGGGCGCGAGTCCGCTCGCGAGCGCCGCAATCAAGGCCAGGCTCGAGAAGGCCCTGCTCAGGCGGTTGGGGAAGCCCTGCCGCGTCCTGGTCCGCTCGCTCGCCGAGCTGGAAGCCGTTGAGCGGCGGAACCCCTTCCCTGACGCGCCGCCGGGCTATCTCCTCGTGATCTTCCTCGACGAGGCGCCGCCAAAGTCGTCGCTCAAGGCCGTGAGGATCCCGGGGAAGGAACGTCTCACGCTGATCGGCCGCGAACTCTACATCCACTATCCCGACGGGATGGGGAAGTCGAGACTCCGGACGCCGCTCGCCGACATCGGCACGGGGCGAAACCTCAACACCGTGCGCGCGCTCATCGCAATGGCGAACGGCGACGCCTGACGCCCATATTTCCCCTATGACCGCGTCCAGCGATCCCCTCGTCGGCGTCATTATGGGCTCGAAGTCCGACTACGAGTTTCTCGCGCCGGCCTGCGAGCTGCTCGCGCATCTCGGCATACCGTACGAGGCCAAGGTGGTCTCGGCGCACCGCACGCCCGACGAGATGTTCGACTACGCCGCCGGGGCCGAGCGGCGCGGGCTGATGGTGATCATCGCGGCGGCCGGCGGCGCCGCGCACCTCCCGGGGATGGTCGCCGCCAAGACGCTCGTCCCGGTGCTCGGGGTCCCCGTGCCGGCAACGTCGCTCAACGGCCTCGACGCGCTGCTCAGCATCGTCCAGATGCCGGCCGGCGTGCCCGTCGGCACGCTGGCCATCGGCAAGCCAGGCGCGACCAACGCGGCAATCCTCGCCGCGGAGATCGTCGGCACGCACCGGCCCGAGGTCCGCGAAAAACTCCGCGCGTGGCGTGCCAGCCGCGCCGCCGACGTGCGCGCCCAGACCCTCCCGTGACCGGCGGGGCGGCGCCGGCGGGAGTCCTCCCGGGCGCCACGATCGGATTCCTCGGCGGCGGCCAGCTCGGCCGGATGGCGGCGATGGCCGCCCGCACGCTTGGCTACGACGTGCGCGTGCTCGACCCGGACAAGGACTGCCCAGCGCGCGGCGTCGCCACCACGACAATCACCGCACCGTGGGATGACGACAAGGCCGCCGCCCGGCTCGCCGAGGGCTGCGCGGTGGTCACGCTCGAGATCGAGCAGATTCCCCGGCAATCGCTCGAGGCGGCGGCCCGCGTCGCGCCGCTCCACCCGGGTGTCGAGCCGGTGGTGACGGTGCAGGAGCGCGCGCGGCAGAAGGCGTGGCTGCGTGAGCACCGTTTTCCGCTCGGCGCGTTCGAGGTCGTCATCGACGCCGACGGCGCCGGCCTGGCCGTCGGGCGGCTCGGGCCGAGCATCGTGAAGAGCGCGATGGGCGGCTACGACGGCCGCGGACAGTGCCGCGTGCGAACGGCCGCTGACGCGCGCGCGGCATTCGCGCGCCTTGGCGCCCCGGTCTGTGTCGTCGAGTCCTTCCTCGACATCGCCACCGAGATCTCGGTGCTCGTCGCCCGGCGCGCCGACGGCGTCAGCGTCGCCTACCCTCCGTCGCGCAACCTGCACACCGATGGCGTGCTCACCTGGGCGGTGACGCCGTCGGGCATCGCCCCCCAGCTGGCCGCCCGCGCACAGGACCTCGCGCGGGAGATCGCCGAGCGCCTCGGCGTCGTCGGGCTACTCGCGGTGGAGCTGTTCATCCTCGGCGACGACACCCTCCTGGTGAACGAGCTCGCGCCGCGACCGCACAACACCTATCACCACTCCGAGCGCGCGCATCCAACGAGCCAGTTCGAGCAACTGGTGCGCGCGATCTGCCATCTCCCGCTCGGCGCGGTGGAGGTCGTGCGGCCGGCGGCGATCCACAACCTGCTCGGCGATCTCTGGGAGCCCGCCGCGCCAGACTTCACGCGCGCGCTGGCGATTCCCGGCGTCCGGGTGCATCTCTACGGGAAGCGCGAGGCGCGTCGGGGGCGGAAGATGGGGCATCTCTCCGCCGACGGGGCGACGCCTGAGGAGGCGCTCGACCGCGTGCTGCAGGCCTACCGTGCGCTCAGTCGCTGATCCCGGAGACCGTCCGATGGGAACGCCTCGACCGACCTTCCACGAACTCGACTCGGCGGCGTGCCAGGCCCTGCTGGCCCGGCACAACGTCGGTCGCCTGGCGCTGGCCCATCGGGACCGTGTGGAAATCGTCCCGATCCACTACGTGTACGACGACGGCTGGCTCTACGGCCGCACCGCGGCCGGGACCAAGCTCGAGCTCGCCAGCCACAACCGCTGGGTGGCGTTCGAGGTGGACGACGTGCGCGGGCTCTTTGAGTGGGAATCGGTGGTCGTGAAGGGCGGGATCTACCTGCTGCGGCCCGAGGGCAGCAAGGTGGAGCAGGCGGTCTACCAAAAGGGCGTCCGGCTTTTGCGCACGCTCATCCCCGAGACCCTGACGCCCGACGACCCGCTCCCCGAGCGCGCGATCCTCTTTCGCATCCACGTGGACGAGATCACCGGACGGGCCGCGACCACCAAGTGAAGCGTCGGCCAGCGCGGCTCACCGAGGCGAGTCGCGGTCGTCACGCCTAGGGATCCCGTACCGCGCGAGAATCTCCCGCACCCGGTCCAGCGGGATCGCCTCGACGCTCCGGCCGTTCCCCGTCACCGTCGTCGCCATGAAGAGCGAGTTGTAGATCGCCTCCTCGACCGCCTCTACCGTCGCCTGGAACACGGCGCTCATCTCCTCGTTGGCCAGCTCGGTCGTGACGAGCCGCCGCGCATCGTAGGCCCGCCGCACCGACTCCGCGGTCGAGAACGCGAGCGCGTAGTCGCCGCTGCCGTTGGACGCCGAGCTCCCCGTGCGGCCCAATCCCATCATCGCCCGTGCCGCCACCCGGCCGAGGTTGCGGTCGCCGACCGGCGCGTCGGTCGCGATGACGATGATCACCGACCCGTCGCCGCGATCGTCCACCGACACCGCGCGCTGGAACGCGAAGCGCCCGAGCTCGCGGCCCACTGGCGCCCCGAGCACCTGCAGCACGCCGCCGAAGTTGCTCTGCACGAGCACGCCCACCGTCCAGCCGCCGAGTGCGGCCGGCAGGACGCGCGACGAGGTCCCAATGCCGCCCTTCCACCCAAACGCGCTCGTACCCGTGCCCGCGCCGACGCTTCCCTCCTCCACCGGCCCGTCGGCCGCGGCGTCGAGCGCCCGGCGGACGTCGCCCGCCGTGACCGGGCGCGCGCGAATGTCGTTGAGCGCCCCATCGTTCGTCTCGCCCACCACCGGATTGATCGAGCGCACCTGCTCCATCCCCGGCTGCTCGAGCATCCACGCCGCCATCGCGTCGGCGGCCTTCCAGACGCAGAGGGTGCAGGTGAGCACAATCGGCGTCTCGAGCTCGCCCAACTCGGCGAGTTGCGTACCGCCGATGAACTTGCCGAACCCGTTCCCCACGTGCAGGGCGGCCGGCACACGCGCCCGATACACGTTGCCGCCGTGCGGCAGGATGGCGGTCACGCCGGTGCGCACCGTCTCGCCCTCGCGCAACGTCACCTGCCCGACGCGCACGCCGATCACGTCGGTGATGGCATTGTGCGCGCCGGTCGGGAAGATGCCCGGTGCAACGCCGAGTGCGCGGGCGCGGACGCGCTCGGTCAGCTGTGCATCGAGGCGCGACGGAGGCGCCACCGCAATGGCGGCGGTGCTGACGGCCATCGCAAGCCGGAGCGCGGTGGAGGCAAGGCGTCGTCTTCCCATACGGACTATCTTACGCCGGTGCCCCTGATCCCACTATACGGCCACGACGCCCTTCGCGAACGCCTTGCCGCGCAGTCCGACCGCGGCGCGCTCCCGGCCGGGCTGCTCTTCCACGGTCCGGCCGGCGTGGGCAAGCAACGCCTCGCCCTCTGGCTCGGCCAGCGCGTGCTCTGCGACGGCGCCTCGCGCCCCTGCGGCGAGTGCCAGGCCTGCCGCTACGTCCTCGCGCTGCAACACCCCGACCTGCGCTGGTTCTTCCCGCGACCACGGATTGCCAACTCCAGCGACATCGCGCTCGACAAGGTGCAGGAGGAATACGACGAGGCACTGCAGGAGCGCGCCGAGGCGCACGGCCTTTATCCGCGCCCCGACGGGTCGGCGGGGATCTTCATTTACGTAACGCGTCTGCTCGTGCAACTCGCGTCGCGAACGCCGGCGATTGCCAGGCGGAAGGTCCTCGTGATCGGCGACGCCGAGCGGATGGTCCCGCAATCGGCATCGCCGGAAGCGGCCAATGCGTTCCTGAAGCTGCTCGAGGAGCCTCCCGCCGACACGACGATCATCCTGACGTCGAGCGAACCCGGGGCGCTCCTCCCGACCATCCGCTCGCGCGTGGTGGCCGTGCGCGTCGCGCCGGTGCCGGAGGCGGTGGTGCGCGCGTTCGTCACCGACCCGCTGGTGGCGCCATCGCTGCCGACCGACGGCACTGCGGCACTCGTGCGGCTCGCCGCAGGCGCGCCGGGCGCGCTGATCGGCGCCGAGGGGCGCGCGGCGGCGATCATCCGGGCGCGCGCCCTGCTCGCGGCGGCCGACGGCGGCCCGGAGCAGCGGCTCCGCGCCGCCTTCACGTCGGGCTCGGCACGGGCACGCGGCGCCTTTACCGATGTCCTCGATGCGCTCACCGTCCTCCTTCACGAGCGCGTGCGCGAGGCCGCCTCGCGTGGCGACGGCACCACCGCGCGCCGAGCGGCGCGGGTCGTGCCGGCGGTCGAGGACGCCAAGCGCGCCGCCGAGGGCAACGCCAACCCGCAGCTGGTCACCGCCCGGCTCCTCGAGGTGATTGCCGGGGGCGCGCGATGACCGAGGGCCCACGGAAGCTCTCGCACCTCGCCCCGGGCGGCGAGGCATCAATGGTGGACGTGAGCGCCAAGCCGGCCACGGCGCGGCGTGCCGTCGCCGAGGGGCGGATCACGATGAGCGGCGCCGCGTTCGCCGCAGTGCGCGACGGGCAGCTCACGAAGGGCGACGTCCTCGGCGCGGCACGCATCGCCGGCGTGCTCGCCGCCAAGCGCACCGCCGAGCTGATCCCGCTCTGCCATCCGCTCGCCCTGACCGACGTCCAGGTGCGGTTCGCGCTCGATGACGCACTCCCCGGCGTCAGCTGCGAGGCCGAGGTGCGCTGCGTCGGCCCGACCGGCGTGGAGATGGAGGCGCTGACTGCGGTCTCGGTCGCCCTCCTCACCGTCTACGATATGGCGAAGAGTGCCGACCGGGGGATGCGGATCGAGGGAATCCGGGTGGTCGCGAAGGCCGGCGGGAAGAGCGGCTAGCGGACCCGCAGCCGCTGCCCGATCCGGATCACGTCGGACTGGAGCCGGTTGAGCTGCTTGAGGCGGGCGACCGTGGTGCCGTGCTTGCGGGCGATCAGCGAGAGGTGCTCGCCGCGCTTCACGACATAGAAGTTCGAGGCGCCATAGCGCTCGATGGCCGGGTTCGGAACGTCGCGTGCGGCGCGCACGACGTCGGCGCGCGGCACGAGGATCCGCTGGCCGGCGTGGAGGTTGCCATTGGCCTGACGCGTGGCCTGCGGGTTGTACCAGTTGAGTTGCTGCGCGGTCAGGCCGTTCGCGCGGGCAATCCTCGTGATGAAGTCGGCTTCCTTGGTCACCACCCGCCGGAAGGCGGTGCGCTCCGCCTCCGGCAGCGCGGCGAGCGCCGCCGCAAACCCGTCGGTCGAGCCGACCGGCAGCCGTAGCCAGACCGGCGCGCCGGACGGCGGAGTCATCCCGCGCAGGACCTGCGGGTTGTAGTCGAGCACGGTGTCGAGCGGGACGCCGGCGGCCTTTGCCACGGCGGCCAACGGCGTCGCCGGCGGCACCGAGACCGAGTCCCAGGTGAACGGCAGCACCGTGCGCGCCTCGACGCCGTGACGCCCCGGATCCTTCCCGACCAGCGCCGCGGCAATCAGCTTCGGCACGTAATCGCGCGTCTCCGCACGAAGGGCGCCAGTGTTGTCGGAGAGTGCAAAGAAGAGGTCGTCGCCGACCGAGCCCTCGAGGGTTGCGGAGTGCGCCAACAGCCCGCGGGCGATGCGCCCCGGCCCACCGTTGTACGCCGCGGCGGCGAGGTAGGTCGAGCCAAAGCTGCCGCGCAACTCGTTCAGGTAGCGCACCGCCCCATCGGTGGAGCGCACCGGGTCGCGGCGCTCGTCAATCCACCAGTCCACGCGGAGGCCAACCCCCTTGGCCGTCGCGGTCATGAATTGCCACATCCCGACGGCGGCCGCCACCGAGTAGGCGTGGGGATCGTACCAACTCTCGATCAGCGGCAGGAAGATCATGTCGTCGGGAAGACCGCCGGCGCGCAGGCGCTCGTGAATCATCGGCGCGTAGCGCGATTGCCGCTCGAGCGCGAGCTCGAAGGTGGCCTTGATCGGCCCGCGGAATCGCTCGATGAAGTACTCGACGCGCGCGTGCGTCTCGTAGGGGCCGACGTCAATGTCCCAGGCGGGAGGGAGGGGGCCGGTGTCCACCGGGATTTCGGCCGCCGCCGTCGGGACCACCGGCGTCAGCGACCCCTCGCTGACCGGGGAGCTCGACGCGACGGAGTCGCCCTCGGGCGTCGCGGCGACGTCGGGCGCGGCAACTGCCGGTCCCGGCGCCGACGCCGCGCGCGTAAACACCCCCGTGCCGCAGGCGGAGAGAACAACAATCCCGGAAAGCACCAGCACTCGCCTTGCTGCCATCAACACTCCTCACTCGGGTCGGGTCCCCAAAGCGCCGTCGCGCAGCGGGACCCGATGCCTTGGCCAACCCAATATCTGGATGAACCTTCCTGTAGTCTACCCCGGCGCGGGATTTCGGCCCTGACTGCGCGTTTCATTGTGACGCAGGTCCCGCCCGTAGCGTCACGCGCCAGGGCCCGTCGTCCCGTCGCCTCAGGCCACTGGCACCGTGAACCGGAAGGTGCTGCCCTGTCCGAGGACACTCTCCGCCCAGAGCCGCCCACCGTGTGCCTCGACGATTCCGCGGGCGATGGCGAGGCCGAGCCCGGTTCCCCCTTTTGGAGTACTCCGCCGTACGGTCCAGTAGCGCTCAAATATCCGTGGGAGCTCCGACGGCGGGATCCCGGCGCCGGTGTCGCGCACGGCGATTTCGAGTACCCGGCCGACGCGCCGCGCCCCGAGCGTCACCTCATCGCCGCGGTCGGAGAACCGCAGCGCGTTGCCGAGCAGGTTCGAGAGAACTTGCACCAGCCGCTCCTCGTCCCCGGTTGCCTCCGGCAGGTCGGCCTCGTGCTGCACGCGCAAGGCGACGCCGCGGTCGTCGGCTTCGCGGCGAAAGAGCGCCATCGCCCGCTCGAGCAGCGGCGCGACCGCGACGGTCCGCCGCTCCACGGCCAACCGCCCCACCTCGATGCTCGCCACATCGAGCAGGTCGCGGATCATCCGCTGCGTCAGCTCGGTCGAGTCCACGATCGTCGTCACCAGGCCCCGCCGCTCGGTGTCGTCGGCGGCGGTTGCCGCGAGGAGGGCACGCGCGCACATCCCGATCGCCGAGATCGGATTGCGCAGGTCGTGCGAGACCACGCCCAGCGCGTGGTCCCGCGCGATCGTCGCCTGCCGCGCCTGCTCGTAGAGCCGCGCGTTGTCGAGCGCGAACGCCGCCCGCAGCGCCACCTCGCGCGCGACCGCCCGCTCCGCCTCGCTGAACGGCTCACCACCGGCGACGCGAAACAGCTTGAGCACGCCAAGGACGTGTTCACGCGCCACCAGCGGGAGCAGGAGCACCGTGCGCATCCCGAGCGCGCGCATCCGTTCGAACTCGTCCCGGTCACTGCTGTGGGCCTCCAACCATTCGTCGCTGACCTCGGGGACGTACTCCGGCTCTCCGCGGAGCAACACGTCCACGACCCGCGACGGCGAGTCCATATCGAGCGGAGCCGCGGCGAGGGCGGTGAGCGCCGCCGTCAGGCCGGCGTCCGCGACCTGCGCCGGGACGCGGCGCAGCTGGTGCGTCCCCGTCACGACGTCGAGCAGCGCCCCATCGGCGAGCCACGGGAGTGCGAGATGGACGATCGAACGCTCGGTGGCGTCCACCTCGAGCGTCTCGCCAAGCATCGCGACCGCGCGCGTGAGCCGCTCCTGCGCCGCCTCGTGCAGCCGCCGCTCGGTGATGTCGCGGAGGAGGACGGTGTAGAGATGCTCGCCCGAGGCCAGCGCGAGCTTGGAGATGGATGCCTCCGCCGGGAACTCCGAGCCGTCGCGACGGAGGCCCGAGATCACCCGACGCTCTCCCATCACGCGGGACGACTCGCTCGACCGGCCGAAGCCCGCCACGTGCTGCGCGTGGACGCCGCGGTGCCGCGACGGCAGGAGGAAGGCCAGCTCCTTGCCCAGCGCATCGGCCGCCGACCAGCCAAAGATCTGCTCGGCGCCCCGGTTGAAGTGGACGATCCGCTGGCGCGAATCCACCGAGATGATCGCGTCGGCGGCAATCTCGAGGATCCCGGAAAACTTCGCCTCCGAGGCGCGGAGCGCGGCCTCCGCCTCGGCGCGCCGCCGCAGGTCGTCGTGCAGGCTCGCGTAGGCGAACCAGGCCAGCACCAGCGCGAGCACCATCAAGAGGGCCACGAGGCCCTGCGTCAGGCGCAGCGACTGGTCATCCGCACCGGCGTCCACCATCCGTCCGGTGGCCACGAACGCAATCCCCGCCACGACGACGAGCGAGAGCACCCCGGCGCCGACGATGTAACGGAGTTTCGCGAGGGTCGAGGGCATCGGGCCGGAATATGCCCGGCGGACGGCGCCTCAGCGAGGGTGACGCCGCTCAGACGTGCAGCAGGCCCAGCCGCAACGCGAACTGCACGTACTCGTGGCGGTGCGAGAGCCCGAGCTTGTCCTGGATCCGCTGCTTGTACGTGTCCACCGTCTTCGGCGAGATGAAGAGCTGCTCGCCGATCTCCGGCGCCGAGTACCCCTGGGCGACGAGCCGCAGGACGTCGCGTTCGCGCTCGGTGAGCTTCTCGTAACGCGTCCGGTCCTCGTGCATCGGGTCCTTGCGCTGATAGCCCTTGGCGAGGATGCGCGCCGCCTCCGGGCGGACGAAGATCTCTCCCCGGGCCACCGTCCGCACCGCCTCGAGCAACTCGCGGTCCGCCGCCGTCTTCGGCAGGAAGCCCGAGGCGCCGGCCTCGAGCATCGGCACGAGGTACTCGTCCTCGGGATGCATCGTCAGGATCAGCACCCGCGACGGGATGCCCTTCTCGATCAGCATCTTCGTCGCCTGCCCGCCATCCACCTCGCCAATCGAGAGGTCCATCACCACGACGTGCGGCTTGAGGCGCTCGGCGAGGGCCACCGCGTCCGGACCGTTCGACGCCTCGCCCACCACGTGGATGTCCTTGGCCGCCCCCAGCACGGCCTTCAGGCCCGCCCGGACGACGGAATGGTCGTCGGCGAGAATCACTCGGATGAGGTCGTCTGTCATAGGCGGAAGGTGGACTTGGCCATTCCCGCCAACCATAAGGAAGGTTCGGAATTTCCGTAAGGGTTTCCCCGACCCTTAGGGGTGGTCGTGCGCCCCGATCGGATTCCCGTCCTTGTCGTGCCGCATCACGAAGCCCCGCGGCACGGTGGGTGTCGGGAGCTCCGGCGCGAACCCGACGGCCGGCCCCCCCTGGTTGTGCAGACCCATCATCTCGGACATCCGGCGCCAACCGGCCACGGTCATCACCTCCGTGGTGTCGTCGCGAAACGCGGCCGCCGCCTTGAGGATCTTCGAGCGCTTCTCGCCGGGGGCGACCGCCGGATTCGCCAGGATGTCCGAGATCACGTCGTGCATCGAGTGCAGGTTGTCGAAGATGATCGCGAGGGTCGGCCAGCGCTCGGCAAATCGCGGGGCGATGGCCGCCGTCATCGGCATCACGACCGGGAACCCGTTCGGCGCATCGGGAAGCATCTGCCGGAAGCGCGCCACGGTTGCCGCCACCAGCGCCTGCCGCTCCTCGGCCGTGCGCCCGACGAGGAGCGGCTCGTACAGCCCCACCTGGAGCCAGTGGTACGCCCAGATCAGGCCGTTGAACTTCGGGAATCCCTGTCGGAAGGCGAGCGAGTAGGGCTGTTCCTGCATCAGCGCCATCGTCTTCGGGTGCGTGCTGAAGGCGAGGTCGCGGCGCGAGAGGTAGTACGCCTCGAGCCGCGCCATCTCGCGCCCCTTGGCCGCGGCGTCGAGGCGCTCGTCGGCAAGGATGTCGTAGACCTGCCGATGCAGGACGTGCGCCCACTCGAACATCGCCTTGGCCTCCGGCGCGAGGCGCGCGTAGATCGGCTCAATTGCGTCCTCCGCCACCGGGAGACGGGGCGGCCGCACCAGGAGCTCCTCGGTCAGGAACCTATACTCCCGGTCCTCGAGCAGCTGGGGCGCCTCGTCGAGCGACCGATAGAGCGTCTCGTAGAGGATTGCGTGCCCGTAGTCGAAGGCGTTGAAGAGCCGGTCCGCGTTCGGATAGCGGCGCCGGAACGCGAAGTTGTGTGGGGCCTGGAGCTGATGCTGCTCGTAGACGGTGCTCCAGGCGCCAGTCGAGACGCGCGGTGACGAGGGACGCGACGGCACCGTGCGCTGCCCGAACGCGAAGGCGCCGCCCAGCGTGAGGCCCCACTCCGGGTCGCCGGTCGCAAGCCGCTGGAAGAGTCCGAGGTCCATCGCGAGCCGCGAGGTCATCTGCCGCCGGACGCCGACCGTGCTCCGCCAGACGACGACGCCGTCGTCGCGCAATGATTCCTCGGCGGTCAGGTCCACGCCGACCAGGAGCTGGCGCAACGCGAAGGTGTGGTCGACAGCGAATCCGGCGAACCACCGCGACGAACCGCCGTTGTCCGCTGGCGCGAGCGCCTGCCCCGGCGAGTAGGCGACGTTCGCGTGGAGACGTCCCCAGCCGAGCGTGCGCGTCGCCGCACCGCGGAGCACGGGAATCGCCCGCGACGGCCCGAACGGACCGGTCGGCAGATGGACGCCGGCGCCGAGCGCGAACCCAGGAAAGGGCAACGACTCGGTGTTCAGCTGGTGGAGCAGCTCGAGTTCGATCCCAGCGCCGCCCGGACCGGTGTTCGGCAATCCCTCCACCGCCCGCAGGAGCAGCGGGAACTCCACCTCGACCTGCGTGCGCGGGAGGATCCCCCAGGCGAACGCCGGCGCGTACCCCCACACGGTGAGCCCCGGCGTCGGGCGCTCCAAGCGCAGCGGCATCAGTTGGAACTCGAAGGCGCGCCGCTCGACGACCACGGCGTCCTCGACGGCGAGCGGGCGCCCGCGGTCGGTGTTGTAGTAATCGGTCTGGGCGTGGGCAATGGTGGCCCAGAGACCCAGCGCAAACGCGCTCCGGAGCAGGTACATAAATTCTCGGTTACTCGTTCAGGGCCGCTGCGGCGCGCCGTCGGGCGTTGCGAGTGACCCGGGTGGGGATCGAACCCACGCACTACGGATTAAAAGTCCGTTGCTCTACCAGCTGAGCTACCGGGTCGGAACGTCGGTCCGAGGGGTTCCCGAGCCGCCGCCGACCCGCAATCTAGCGGCCGCCCACGCTGAATGCCGAGTCAGGGCTGGCCGGCAAGAAAGAGCGGAGCGCCCGGCCCGGTCGGCAGCCCCAGGAGCACCCAGGCGATGAGCATCACCGTCCACGCCACGAAGTTCGCCACCGAGTAGGGCAGCATCGTCGCGGTGAGCGTCCCGATCCCCGCCGTCGAGCGATAGCGCTGGAAGAACATCAACACGAGCGGAAAGTTCGAGCTCAGCGGCGTGATGATGTTGGTGAGGCTGTCGCCCACCCGATACGCGGTCTGCGTCAGCTCGGGTGAATAGTTGAGGAGCGGGCGATCAAGTGCCGCGTCGTTCGTCTCCGCCGACGAGGAGCACCGAACTGGCAATCCCGAATTCGTCCACCAGCGATGCCAACGCATAGGGGTCGGCCACCCAGCGCTCGCCGTCCACGATGAACGAGTACTCGTGTCTGCCCGCAGTGATCGGGACGGTGACGGTCCACGCCCCCGAGCCATCGGCAGGGCTGAGCGGCGTCGCCGTGCGAGACCAACCATTGAAGTCGCCGGCCAGCGCGACCGACCGAGCGGTCGGCTCGACGAAGATGAAGCGCACCACGTGCACCGTGTCGGGAGCGGCGGCGGCGACCACCGGGGCATCGCCGAGCATCCGGGCGCCACCCAGCGCGCCGAGGACCATCAGGCCGGCGAAGCCGGCGGCGAGCGCAAGGCCGCCGATCGGCGAGAGCGTGAAGGTACGCGACCGCTGCCACCACGGGCGCGACGCCTCCTCGACGGCGCGCATCACGCGCGCCTCGAATCCGGCGTCGAGTGTCACCGGCGCCTTGAGCGGCGTCGCCACGCGCGCCGCGAATTCCTCGGTGTTCATCCAATCAGTCATCCACCACTCCTTGCAGCCGCTCCCGCAGCCGCTCGCACGCGCGTTTCACCCGCATCTTGAGCGCCGAGACCCCTGCCCCGGTCACTTCCGCCATTTCCTCGTACTCCAGCTCCTCGACGTGCTTCAGTACGAACGCCTCGCGCTGGTCCACCGGCAACTCCTCGAGCGCCCGTTCGATCGCTCGCCGGAGCGCGCTGTCGGCTGCCGGCGCGCCGGCGCTCGCCACTCCGTCAATCACCATCGGGTCCCGAACCAGCCGCCGCTCCCGCACACCTCGTCGCGTCGCGAAGGTCCGACACTCGTTGACCACGATCGCGTGCAGCCAGGCCCCGAATCGCGTCGAGTCCTCGCAGCGCGCCAGTCCCCGATAC
The DNA here is from genome assembly GCA_040901985.1 of Gemmatimonadaceae bacterium. Lineage (GTDB taxonomy): Bacteria > Gemmatimonadota > Gemmatimonadetes > Gemmatimonadales > Gemmatimonadaceae > Pseudogemmatithrix. The sequence continues at coordinate 74,988 of JBBDYC010000003.1, read as the reverse complement.
GCCCGCAGGAATGCCGACTGCAACACATCCTCGGCGTCGTCGCGGTCGCCCAGCATCCGCGAGGCAAAGCGCGCGTGTCGGTCCCGATACCGCCTCACCAACTGCGCAAAGGCCTGGGTATTCCCCGCACGGGTCGCCGCCACCAGCTCCGCGTCACTCAACCCGTCCATGGTCATATGACTCCAGCAATGAGCGGTGGCGTCACCGGCGCCGGGTGGCGGCCGGCGCGCCGGGCGATCGCGTCAGAGTTCGAGCTGCGCGCCGAGCGCCGTCCGGCAGAATGTGATTCGGTGGTGGGCGGTCAGCCCAGCGGACCGGAGCGCGGCAAGATGTGCCGGCGTCCCGTACCCCGCGTTGGCCTCCCAGCCATACACCGGGTGCCGTCCGGAGAGCCGCGTCATCAGGCGGTCGCGTACCACCTTGGCGACGATGCTGGCGCAGGCGATGCTGTAGCACTTGGCATCCCCCCCGACGATGGCCTGGTGGGGGACGCCGAGCGTGCGGATGGGCTTGCCGTCCACCAGCACGTGATCGGGCACCACCGCAAGCCGGGCGATGGCGCGCGCCATCGCCCGCGTCGTGGCCTCGTAGATGTTCCAGCGCCCGATCACGGCCACCGACGAGGCGGCGAGCGCGAGGGCGACGGCCTGCTCGCGGATGCGCCCCGCCAGCCGTTCGCGCTCGGCGGCGGTGAGCTGCTTGGAGTCGGTCACGCCCCGGATGGCGCGTCGGTCCACTGGCATCACGACGGCACAAACGACGACGGGGCCCGCGAGGGGGCCCCGTCCAACCTCATCCACACCGGCGATGTGCACCGCGCCGGCGGCGCGCAGCGACTTCTCGATCGCGCTCCAGCCGCCGGCCACGTCGGGGGCTTACGCCTCGACCGCCTCGCCCGTCACCGGCACCTGCACGCGGACCTTCTTCTCGGCGATCCGGGCGGCCTTGCCGGTCACGTTGCGGAGGAAGTAGAGCTTGGCGCGGCGCACCCGGCCGCGGCGCACGACCTTGATCTCGGCGAGCATCGGCGAGTGGAGCGGGAAGATCCGCTCGACGCCGACGCCGTTGGAGATCTTGCGGACCGCGAAGGTCGCACCGACCCCGGCACCGCGGCGGGCGATGCAGACGCCCTCGAAGGCCTGGAGGCGCTCCTTCTCGCCTTCCTTGACGCGGACGTTCACGCGGAGCGTGTCGCCGGCCCGGAACGCGGGGACGTCCTTCAGGAATTCCTTCTGGGTCTCGGAGAACGGATTCATATCGGGCTCCGGGCCGCGCGGCGGCCCGTCAAGGGGTCGTGGTGAGCCTTGTAAGTTAGTGTGGCTGGCGGCCTTGTGCAACGGGGGCGACCACTCGGGGCAGACTCCCTAGTCCCTTGCCGTGAGACGCTTGATCCGCGCTTTGGCGTCGTCCAGCTGCGGCTGGAGTGCCGGTGTGGGCTGGTCCACCAGCTCGACGAAGCGCTGGAGGTGCAGGATCGCTCCCGTGCGGTCGCCGGCGGCCTCGCGCGCCAGGCCACGGTCATAGCTGTTGTAGCCGAGCATCGTACTGACGACCGCGACGTTCCTCGTCGAGGTCCCGACAGCGTCGGTCCACTGCAGGTAATGCTCGGCGCGCTCGGGATTGCCGCGGCGCGTCAGGTCGCGGCCGATGGCAAGGCGATTGAGTGAGATCGCCGGCGTGAAGGTCGTGGACGCCACCATCGCCGCGTCCTCCGACGCGATGAGACTGTCGGTGAGGCCGGTGGCACGCTCACGCCAGAGCGCGCGCAGTCCCCGGGAGACGTTGGCCCTGAACGCGGTCGTGTCTGACACCTGAGCAATGGCTCGGCGCAGGCGGACCGAGTCGCCAGCGGCAATGGCAACGACGCCCTCAGCCCAGGCGAGCTCGATCGCATCGATGCCGCGCAGGTCCTTGAGGCGTTCCCGGGCGCGAGCGACCGCCGCGCCTGCGTCCGCCGCCGGCAGCAGTCCCAACCAGGCCCCCTGCGCCGCCGCGCGCGCTGCGGCGAGTCGGGCGGACGTCGGAGCGTTGAACAGTTCTACCGCCGCGAGCGTCTCGACGCCCTTCGCGACGTTTCCGCGCGACACATCGAGCGATCCCTCGCTGTGGAGCATCGCGCCGCGGTGTCCGGCGAACATACCTGAGCGTCGGGCCGCCACCAGGTGCGCCTCGGATTCCCCAGGCGCACCACCGGGCGCCCAGAACTGGCCCGGGAACCAGGCGAAATCTGGATTCTGGGAGAGGAGATCTGCGATGCCTGGCAACCCCGCCACCAGCGAGTCCAACGGAATAGGACGACCAGTCCTCCGCCCTTCGAGAACTCGCAATATCGAGCGGCCGAATTCGCCGAGCTGGTTGGGCGCACGCGCGACTACATCGAGAGCCGATTGACGAAGTTCCACCGTATCGCCGAGGACAAGGGCGACCATCGCGCGGTGGAGGGCGTTGTCGGCGTGGTTCGGCGCCAGCACCTCGAGGCGCTGGAGATACGGGAGCGCCTCGCTGATGGGAATGCCAACCAGCGGTCCGCCGTGAATGATGTCGTCCCCCGCCTCATACTGCGCGGTGTGGTAATCCGGATAGCGCGCGGCGAGGACGCGGCCGGAGTCGATCCGCTCCCGCGTCGTGATCCCGGTGGCGATGCGCAACTCAAGGAGTTCGCGGTCGCGCGCGGGCAGCCGGCCACTGAGTTCGCGGACCTTCCGACGGACGATCGTGTCTGGTCCCATGAGGAAGAGCGCCCGCGAATAATCAATCCGCAGCCATGCCTGGGCGAACAGCGAATCGGCCGCGACGGCGCGCTCGTACGCAGCAATCGCGCCGGGGATGTCCGAGCGGCCGAACGCCGCTTCGCCGGCCAAGAAGGCACGGAGCGCGTCACCCGACGCCGTCGCCACGTCGGCCAAGAGTGGCGAAGGCGGCTTCCCACGCGTCCAGACGAGACGCAGGAGCGCGGCACTCAGCGAGTCGGTCAGGGCGCGTACACTGTCCGGTGAGCCGATTGTCGAGAAGCGCGCGATCGCGTCGCCCTCGCCCACCGGGTACAGGCCAAGATTGGCACGAACGAGCGCGCCTTCACGCACGAGCGAACCGTGCAGCACACTGCGTGCGCCGAGGGCTTCGCCGAGCGCGCGGGCGTCGGCGAGCGGCACCGGCTGCGGAAGCTGCTGGGCCCGCTGCAGCACGCTCATCGCATCCACGGCGCGGAGCAAACCGACGCCGTCGAGGTTCGTGCTCATCGTCACGACGAGGTCGCGCCCGAGCCGCGCGAGTACGGAGTCGCCCGTGCTACCGAACGGCACGACGGCAATGACATCGGCCCCCTCAACGACCGGTGCCGCCTCAGCGCGAGACTTGAACCATACTCCGGCAACCACAACAGCTGCCACGCTCGCCGCGGCAATCGACCGTCGGCGCCAGGTGCTCGCGCGCGATGCGTTAGGCAGTGGCACAGCGCCGATCGACGCGAGGAACGCGCCAGTGACCGTCGCCGGACTCGGCGTTGGCGTCGTAACGAAACCGCCGCCCGGCGTGGTCACGCCTTCGAGCGCGACGGCCACCTCGTGCGCACTCTGCGGACGTTCGGCCGGGTTCTTTGCCAGCAGCCGGAAGATCAGCGAGGCCACCGCTGGCGGCACGTCATTCCGTCGCTCCTCGATCCGCGGAATAGGCGCTGTGAGGTGCGCGGCCACCACCGCCTGCGCCGCGCCAGTATACGGCGCGGCACCTGCCAGCATCTCGTACATCACCGCGCCTGCCGCGTACAGATCGGCGCGATGGTTGGTCGTCGCGTCGGCCATCGCCTGCTCAGGCGCCATATACGCTGGCGTGCCGAGCGCCAGCCCGACCGACGTGAGCCCTGCACCGGACACGCCGGCTTCCGAGAGCGCCTTGGCCACACCGAAGTCCGCCACCACCGCGTGGCGGCCCTCGAGCAGAATGTTCTCCGGCTTCACATCGCGGTGCACCACACCGTGTTCGTGGGCAAACGCGAGCGCATCGAGGAGCTCACGGGCAATGCGCAGTGCGTCCGCGAGCGGCAGTGCACCTTCGCGCACCAAGCGCGCCCGCAACGACTCGCCGGCCACGTACGGCATCGCATACCAGAGCAGCGTGTCGTCGCCGCCAGCGGTGAGCACCGGCACGATGTGCGGGTGCTGCAACTGCGCGATGAGTTTGATCTCGCGACGGAAGCGCTCGCCGCTGGCGGCGATCGCGCCTTCGAGGTCGAGGACCTTGATGACCACGCGACGGTCCAGCGCGGCATCACGCGCCAAATACACCCGCGCCATTCCTCCGCCACCGAGCTCGCGCTCAATGGCAAAGGCGTCGCCGAGCGATCGTTGGAGGCGCGGGCCGAGGTCGTCTGGCATCGCAGTGAAGCTACGACTCCGAGCGCTTTTGCGTCAGCCGCTCGCCTTCCTCCTTCCGCCACTTCTCAATCGCCGCGTGGTTGCCCGAGAGCAAGACGTCCGGCACCGCGTGTCCCCGGTACTCCGCCGGCCGCGTATAGCTCGGCGCCGAGAGTCCGCGGTCGAAGAACGAGTCGGTCCGCGCGCTCTCGATGTCGCTCATCGCGCCGGGCAGGAGCCGGACCACGGCGTCCACGACCGCGAGCGCCGCCGGTTCCCCGCCGGAGAGGACGAAATCGCCGAGCGAGAGCTCCTCGGTGGCGAGGTGATCGGCGACGCGCTGGTCCACGTCCTTGTAGTGCCCGCAGAGGAGCGTGAGCTCGGCCCCCGCGGCGAAGCGCTCGGCGTCGGCGTGCGTGAAGATCTTCCCACGTGGCGAGAGGAGGACAATCGGCGCCCTGGCGCCCAGTGATTCGACCGCGTCGAAGAAAGGCTGCGGCTTCATCACCATCCCAGGACCGCCGCCGAAGGGCGCGTCGTCCACCGTCTTGTGCTTGTCGGTCGCGAAGCTGCGGAGGTCCACGCAGCGGTACGAGACGAGCCCCGCCTCCGCCGCGCGCTTGGGGATCGAGAGCGCGAGCGGGCCGGTGAAGAACTCCGGGAAGATCGAGACGATGTTGATCTGTAACAACTGGCGAGAGTTGAAAGGGGAGAGGAGAACGGAACTACATTAGCCCGTCCGGCAGGGTCACCGCGATGCGCTTCCCTTCCCGGTCCACCGAGCTGACGAACTCGTCCACGAAGGGGACGCTCGCGATGCCGGTCGCGGTGCGGAACTCGAGGAGGATCCCCTGCGGAACCTCGTAGAACTCCACCACCGGGCCAATCTCCTCTCCGCTCTCGGCGTCCACCAGCATCATCCCGACCAGCTCGTGCGCAAAGACCTCATTCTCCGCGGGCTCGGACAGCTCCGTGACCGGCACGAGAAGATGTCGCCCGTTCCAACGCTCCGCCTCCGTGCGGTCCGTGATGGCGTCGAAGGTGATGAGCCATCCTTCCCGGAACGGCCGAAGCGCGGTGACGGTGAGCTCGCGCGGCTCGCGCGACTTGGGGTCGAGCCAGAGCGCCCCCTCGTCGGTGCCGCGGAACACGCGGCGGCCGGGCGCGAAGATCGCATCCGGCTCGCCGGTCAGCGCTTCCACCACCAGTTCTCCCCGCACGCCGTGCGGATGGCGGATCCGCCCCACACTCGCGCAGTCGGGGAGCGGCACGCCTTGGTCTACCCCTTCACCGGGACGGCCTTGTCGGCGAGCTTCGCGGCGAGGCGGGTCTCGTGGCGCGTCTTCAGCACGCCGGCCTTCCGGAGGAGCGAGCGGACGGTGTCTGACGGCTGGGCGCCGACGTCGAGCCAGTAGTTGGCGCGCTCCACGTTGAGCTGCAGCGCGGTCTCCCCCGAGCGCGGGGCGTACTGCCCGAGGATCTCGAGGAACTTGCCATCGCGCGGCGACCGGCCATCGGCGACGACGATGCGATACGTGGGGGCCTTCTTGCGGCCCTGACGGCGGAGACGGATGCGAACGGCCATTTGGTTCCTCGAATCTTCGGGTTACGGGTAGAGAACCTGCGCCGAGCTCATCGCGAAATCCGGCGTTTCCGGATCGCACTCGGGTCCTTCACGTCATCGCTGCTTCTGCGCCATCCTCTTCATCATCTTCTGCATCTCCCGGAACTGCTCCAGCAGGCGATTCACCTCGCTCACCGGCCGCCCCGACCCCTTCGCCACGCGGGCCCGTCGCGATCCATTGATCACCTCCGGCTTCCGGCGCTCCTCGGCGGTCATCGAGAGCACGATCGCCTCGAGGTGCCGCATCCGCTTCGGATCCACCTGGCTCGCCTGCTTCAACATCTTGCTGTTCATCCCGGGGAGCATCTTCAGCACGTTCTGCATCGAACCCAGCTTCTCCATCTGCTTCATCGCGCCGAGGAAGTCCTGCAGGTCCATCCCCTCCTTGCGCACCTTCTTCTCGAGTCGCTTGGTCTCGTCGTTGTCGAAAGATGCCTGCGCCTTCTCCACCAGCGTGAGCACGTCGCCCTGCTGGAGGATCCGGCCGGCCATACGATCCGGATGGAACTCCTCAAGCGCGTCGGACTTCTCCCCCACGCCGATGTACTTGATCGGCTTCTTCGTCACCCCGTAGATGGAGAGCGCCGCGCCACCGCGCGCGTCCCCGTCCATCTTCGTCAGGATCACCCCCGTCACGCCGAGCGCCTGGTCGAAGCCCTGCGCGATCCGCACGGCGTCCTGTCCGGTCATCCCATCGGCGACGAGGAGGATCTCGTCAGGCCGCACCGCGTCCTTCACCCGACGCAGTTCGTCCATCATCGCCTCGTCAATCTGCAGGCGGCCCGCCGTGTCCACGATCACCACGCGGTCCCGCCCCTGCTTTGCCTGCTCGACGCCGGCGCGCGCGATCCGCACCACGTCGGTGGTCGAACGGTCCGCAAAGACCGGGACGCCGATCTCCTTCCCCAACGTCTCGAGTTGGTCGATCGCCGCCGGACGGTAGACATCGCCGGCGACGAGCCGCACCTGCCGCCCCTCGCCCTTCAACTTGCGCGCCAGCTTGGCCGCGGTCGTCGTCTTGCCCGACCCCTGCAGACCAACCATCAACACGACAGTCGGCGGAACGGACGAGAGCTTGAGTCCCTCACGACGCTCGCCGAGCATTACCGTGAGTTCGTCGTAGACGATCTTCACGAGCTGCTGTGCCGGCGAGACGGTCCGGAGTTGCGCCACACCGACGGCGCGCTTCTCGACCCGTTCGAGGAACTCGCGGGTCAGCTGGAAACTGACGTCGGCCTCAAGCAGCACCCGGCGGACTTCGCGCAGGCCCTCCTTGATGTCGGCTTCAGAAAGGACGCCACGACCGCGCAGCTTCGCGAACGTGGCTTCCAGCTTCTCGGAGAGTTCCGTGAACATAGAGCCTTGAAGCATAACCACTTCGGGGCTCTCGGCCAAGGCGCGGAGTCGTACCAACCACCACCTCGGTCGCCGACGCGACCGCCGGGGTGACGGGTGCGCGAAAGCGAGCAAGCACCATACATTAGTGGACGTGACCGAGCGCCCGACCGCCACCAAAGCACGGACGACCGCCGCCAGCCCGGCCCTCCCGGCCGACCTGCCGCTGCTTGCGCTTCGCTCCACGATCGTCTTTCCGCACGGCCGCATCGCCGTGCAGGTCTCCTCGGCCGAGAATCTCGCCCTGTTGCTGGCGCATCCCGAGGAGGGTGTCGCGGTGCTCTGCGTCCTCGAGCCCGACGAGCGCGACCGGACGCTCACCCATCTCGAAGGCCGGATCGGTGTGCTCGCGCGGCTGACCGACCGACGCCCGATTGCGAGCGGGATCGCGCAGGTCACGTTGCAGGGGGTGGCCCGGGTCCGCATCTCCGGCGCCACCCGCGATGAGGTCGCCGGCTATCCGACCGCGCGCGCCTCGGCGGCGCCAGAGGACGGGACCGATCGGCCGGCGGCGCTCGCGCTGATGCAGCGGATCGCCCTCGCCGCCGACTCGCGGGCCGAGCTCGACACGACGTTTCCCGCCGAGCTCCCCGCCTTGTTGCGCCGCGAGGTGGATGACCCGTCGCGCTTTGCCGACCTCGCCGCCGCCCGCGGCACGTTGCGTGCGGCCGAGAAGGACGAGGTGGTGCAGCGGCTCGACGTCGTGGCGCGGCTTGAGTTCCTCGCCGACCGCTGGGAGCGCGAGGTGGCGCGCGCCAAGGTGAACGAAGAGGTGCGTCAGGAGACCGACCGGCGCATTGACCGCCATCATCGCGAGTTCTTCCTGCGCCAGCAGATGCAGGCAATCCGCGCCGAGCTCGGCGAGACCGACGTCGCCGAGGGAGACACCGCCGACCTGCTGCGACGGGTGGACGAGGCGCAACTCCCGCCGACCGTGGCCACGGAGGCCAGGCGCGAGATCGAGCGGCTGCGCGTCCTCTCGGCCGCCTCGAGCGAGCACCAGGTCCTCCGCAACTACCTCGAGTGGGTGCTCACCCTGCCCTGGCAGCGGCGCTCGGGCGGCGACCGCATTGCGCTCGACAAGGTCGAGGCGGCGCTCGACGACCGGCACTACGGGCTGCACGAGGCCAAGGAGCGCATCCTCGAGTACCTCGCGGTGCGCCGGCTCCGCGGGGATCGCGGGCGGGACCCCCACGGCCCGATCCTCTGCTTCGTCGGTCCGCCGGGCACCGGGAAGACGTCGCTCGGCGAGGCGATTGCGGCGAGCATCGGGCGGGCCTTTTATCGGATCTCGGTCGGCGGCGTCCGCGACGAGGCCGAGATCCGCGGCCACCGGCGCACCTACGTGGGGTCGCTGCCGGGACTCTTCCTACAGGCGTTGCGCCGGGTGCAGGTGAACGACCCGGTCCTGATGATTGACGAGATTGACAAGATGACGGCGGGCGGCCCGACCGGGGACCCGACGGCGGCGATGCTCGAGGTGCTCGACCCCGCGCAGAACGCGACCTTCACCGACCACTACCTGAACCTGCCATTCGACCTCTCGTCGGTGCTGTTCATCTGCACGGCGAACAACCTCTTCGACATCCCGCACGCGCTGCGCGACCGGCTCGAGGTGATCCGGATCGCCGGCTACACGGTCGAGGAGAAGGTGGAGATCGCCTGGCGCTATCTCCTGCCACGGCTCTTCGACGAGCACGGAATCACCGACCACGACCTCCAGTTCACCGACGAGGCGATCGGGGTGATCGCCAACCGGTACGCGCGCGAGGCGGGGCTGCGGACCTTCGAGCGCCATATTTCAGCGCTGATGCGCCGCCGCGCGCGGCGGAAGGCCGAGGGCGAGCAGGGCGCGTGGATCGTGGACCAGGCGCGGATCGAGGAGGTGCTGGGGCCCCCGCGCTACGCGCCCGAGGAGGCCGAGCAGGAGCCAGAGATTGGCACCGTCACCGGGCTCGCCTGGACCACCAACGGCGGCGAGCTGATGACGATCGAGGCCCTGATGATGCCGGGCACCGGCAAGCTCACGGTGACCGGCCAGCTGGGCGACGTGATGCGCGAATCGGTGGACGCCGCGTGCTCGTACGTGCGCTCGCGCGCCAAGGCGCTCCGCGTGATGGATCCGGAGCTCCGCGCCAGCGACCTCCACGTCCACTTCCCGGCCGGCTCGGTGCCGAAGGACGGGCCGAGCGCGGGCGTCGCGGTGACGTTGGCGATCGCCAGCATCATGAGCCGCCGTCCGGTGCGTCGCGACGTGGCGGTGACCGGGGAAGTGACGCTCCGCGGGCGCATCCTCGAGATCGGCGGCGTGAAGGAGAAGGTGCTCGCGGCCTACCGCGCCGGACTGCGGACGGTGGTCCTGCCGGCCGCCAACGAGAAGGACCTGCGCGACATCCCGCACGAGGTGCGGCAGGCCGTGCAGTTCCGCTGCGTGGCCACGATGGACGAGGTCCTCGAGGTGATGCTCCTGCCGGCGCGGCCCGATCGGTTCGCCGACGGGCTGCCGCTGTTCGACGAGGTCACCCGCACGGTGGCCGACGCGTCCTGATCGGTACCGCGTGAGCCCCCTCTGGCAGGAGTTTTTGCTCAGCGTCGCCATCGGCACCGTGGCCGGCGGCGTGACCAACGCGGTCGCGGTCTGGATGCTCTTTCATCCCTACGACCGCCGGTACGGCCTGCACGGCGCGATCCCCAAGAACAAGGCGCGGCTCGCCAAAAGCATCGGCCGCACGGTGGGTGAGAAGCTCCTCACGCCGAAGGACCTGCTCGACGAGTTGCGCCGCGCCGGTTTCCGGGAGACGCTCGACACGCGCCTGGCGGGCCTGATCCAGTCGGCGCTCGAGGTGGAGCGCGGCCCGCTGCGCGAGCTCCTGCCGCCGGCGGTGGTCACCGAGGTGGAGCGCGCCCTCGAAGGCCTTGGCCCGGCGGTCGCCGACCGTGTGGACGCCTGGACGGCGACGCCGGCGTTCGAGGTGCACGTGCGCGAGGCACTCGCGCGGTTGCGCGCCGAGGTCGGCGGGCGCGCGGTGAATGAGGTGCTGACCAGCGAACGGCGGGCCGAGCTCTCTGCGCAGGCGGCCGAGCTGGCGACCGAACTCCTCGAGGAGGCGCGCACCTCGGACGATCGCACGGCGGCGGCGCGCGTCGGCGACCTGCTGTTGCGGATGGCCGGCACCGAGCGCACGCGCAACTTCGTCGAGCGCACGGTCTCCGATGCCCTCGGGCGCGCGGGGACACGCACCTGGGCCGACGTGCTCGACACGATCGGCGAGGACGTGGTGGTCCGCTGGATCCTCGAGGGCGCGCGGACACCCCGCGTGCACGCGCTCGCCGCCGAGGGCGCCGCCAAGGGCGCGACCGCGCTGCTCGACCGGCCAATCGGCCGGCCGGCCCGCTTCTTCGCCGACGACGCGGCGGCGCGGCTCGCTGCGGTCGGCGGCCCGGCGCTCTGGCAGTGGCTCGAGAACGAACTGCCGCGCTTCGTCGAGCAACTCGACATTCCAGCGATGGTCGAGCGCAAGGTGCTCGGCTTCAGCACGGCACGGATCGAGGAGATCATCCGCGGCGTCACGCAGCGCGAGTTGACGACGATCGTGAACCTCGGCTACCTCCTCGGCGCGATCATCGGCACACTCACCTTCCTCGGCCGCCGACTGATCGGCTGACGGTCACTCCTCGCGGGCGTCCGCCGCGGGACGCTGCTTGAGCGAGTCCATGCGGACGCGGGTCGCCGCGGCGGCGGCGCGGAACGACTCGAGGTCGCCCGCCGGGATGAGCGCCGCCGGCGCCCGCTTGAGCTCGCCAACGAACTCCGGCACATCGGTGAAGGCGTCGTCCTTCACGAGCGCAAAGGCGCCGCTGAGGACGATGAACCCGCCGACCACCGAAAGCACGCCGACCCACCGCGCGCGGGACGTGAGCGCGGTCGAGAAGACGAGATGCGCCGAGAGCATCACGCAGGTGATCGCGATCATCATCACCCAGTCCACGCCGTCGAACACGCGGGCTGCGGCCGGGAAGAGAAACTGGCCCCACGACGTCACGGCCTCGAGCAGCGCCACGGCGAGCACGGTGGCCGCGGCGATCGCCGCGTGGTTCAGGAACGCCGCCCGGCGGACGACGAGCTTGCCGACGACCGCCCACGCGGCAGCCCAGATCGCCAGAAAAGCGGTCGCCGCCACGACGATCCCCAGCGTCTCGCTCAGGCCGTCGCGAGTGCTCGTCCCGGTCCACGAAGCGTCGGCCACCGCGCCGAGGGCGGCGGCAATCAACGCGAGCTGCCAGCGTCGGTGGTCGAGCCAGTGGCGAGCGGGCGCGAACCGGGTCAGCGGCAACGCCGGCGCCACGGACTCGGCGCGGTCCCGGACGCGCAGGCCCGTCCGCCCGAGGCGCAGCATCGTCCCCGCGACGAGCGGGAGGCGGTCGGCGCGGTCGCCGCCGTGGAGCGCGATGCCGTTGACGCTGCCAAGGTCCTCGAGGACCGCCGTGCCATCCCCGGCGGCGACCACGCGCGCGTGATGCGGGTCCACGTGCGGATCGTCGAGCACGAGGTCGTTGTCGAGCGCGCGCCCAATCGTGAGCGGAAGCCGGTCGAGCGCCACCCGCTCCACCGGCTCGGCCCGACGGCCGTCGAGGCGCTCGAGAATCAGCGCCACGAGACGAGTTCCAGGTAGCGCGTCGAGAGCCGTTCGGCGTTCGCCGCCGAGACGCCGGAGAGGGTCAGCGTCGAGATGAGCCCGGTCTGCGCGTCGCCGAGCACGGCCACCTTCACCACCGCATCGTAGAGTTCGCCGAGCTTGCGCAGCTTCCGCAGGCAGTAGACCGCGCGCATCGTCGTCTCCGCCACCCGGACGTTGCGGGACGTGCATTCCCACGGCGCGACGTGCTTCTCGGAGCCGCCCGGCGTGTGGTCCCGCTGGAAGACGCTCTGGAAGTAGTTGGTGAATCGCCGCGCGCTCAGGCCGGTCGAGCGGATGACCTGGTGGCGGAAGCGGATCACGCCGGAGCCCTGCCGATCGGCGATGTAGACGTAATCGTCGGTGGAGCAGGAGTGATCCAGAGTCTCGTACAGCCGGTCGGGCTCGCGATCGGCATCGCCCCAACAGCGGAAGATGTCGGTCGGCTCGGTCACCACGCGGAACCGCCCGACCTCGACGTTCGGCACCTCGCCGTCGAACATCGTCGAGAGATACGCTTCCTGGAACGCGCGCACCTGCTCGGCGACCAGGTCGAGGAACCGCTCGGGCGGCGTGAATCCCGCCGCCTGGGCCTTCGCGAGCAGCGCCGAGGCCCGATCCTGCGGCACCAGAAAGCTCCGTTGGTTGCCCATCGTCGAGACGTTCACGCCGACCACCCGACCGGCGCTGGTGATCGTCGGGCCACCGCTCATCCCCGGGTTGATGGACCCGGTGAAGTGGATCTTCGGGTAGAGCGTGTGACGGAGCAGCCCGTTGTAGGTGCCCTCGACGATGCTGAGACCGAGGTCGCCGGGATGGCCGAGCGAGTAGAGCCGGTCGCCCTGCAGGAGCTCGGCCGGCCCGAGCGTGAAGTGCTGGGGCACCGGTTTTCCCGTGGCGAGGATCGCGAGGTCGGCGATGACGTCCACCGTCAGGACGCTCGCGACCGTCGGGTCGCCGGCGTCGTCGAGCACCTCGATCCGGTAGTTCTCCGGCTCGTGGATCCAGTCGGAGATGACGTGATAGTTCGTCATCATCGTCCCGTCGGCGGCGACGAAGAAGCCCGTGCCGGTCGCGACCTTGGCCGCCGAGGCGACCTCGACGACCTGGATCTTGAGGATCCGCGACGCGTACCGCGCGAAGACGGTGGTCGTCGCGCTCCGCGGCTCGGCCTCGCGGTCCTGCGCGCGAACGTCCGGCGGCAGGGCGAGGACGCCCACGGCGCACGCCGCGCGCGCGAGCCGGAGCAGGTGCTCAGTCCTCACGCAGCGTCACCCGGCGCAGGTCAATGATCCCGCCGGCGGCAGCGGCCGGCACGTCCTCGAAGACCACGGCCGGGCGGCCGGCGACCGTCGCCGCCGTCAGCGCGATCCGCCGGCCGCGTGCCATCCAGTGGCGCGCGTCGCCGGTGCCGCCGGTGCGCGGCGCCACGCCGAACCGGCGCTCCACGGCCCGCTCCATCAGGTCGCGGAACTCGGCCGCATCCGCCGCCGAGTCCCAGACCGTGAACCAGGCAATCCCCGGTCCGGCGCGCGTCTCCACCACCTGATAGCGGTCCCCGTCCCATCCCGACGCGCCGCGCGCGGCGAGCGACACGTCGCCAAGGTGGTGGTACAGGAAGAGTCGCGTCTCGAACTCGCCGAGGTTGTCCTCGTGGACCAGCGTCCCGCCGCGCGGCGCGGGAAGGGTCACGCGGGTCGGGACGTCGGGAATCGAGTCGAGATACTTGTTCGGATTGAGGATCTGCTCCGTGGAACTGGCGATCGGCGAGAAGGGGATCTCGCCGGGCCGCAGCCGCTTGAACTGCCGCGCAAACTCGGCCCCGCTGAGATACGGAAAGAGCAAGGTCTCCTGGATCAGCATCGGCGCGTTGGCGAAGAGCGGCATCGAGGCCTGCTCGCTGCGGATCATCTCGCGCACCTGTTCCCAGCCGCCGGGAAGCCGGAGCCCGAAGTCCGCCCCGCCGAGCATGCTCGACATCTGCTCGTAGACCGCCTGCCCCTCAATCACCGCCTGCATCGCCACCTGGCGGTCGTTGTCGCCCTTCAGCCCACGCGCCGAGTCGAGGGGGAAGTACTGGTCCTGCAGCGCGTGCACGAGCTCGTGACTGATCGTGATGCCCGTGATCTCCGGCGCCGCACCCTCGACCACGTAGAGCACCTTCGTCGCCGGGTCGTAGTAGCCCGCCACCTGTTCGGTGAGGAGGTCGAGGAGGAAACGGCGCAGGTCGAGCGAGTCGGGGAGCAGGCCGAAGAGCTTGTACGCCCGCTCGATGCCGGCGAGCTCGAGCGGCGCCAGCTGCTCGTTGAACTGCTGCTCGAGAAACTCCCGAACTTGGTCCCGGTCCCGGAGCTCGAGGCGGGGCGGCGACTTGAAGGGCCGGCCGAAGGACGACTCGATTGCCGGGATGGCGCGCCGCACCTCGGCCCGGAAGGGGCCTTCGTAGCCCGTCCGGTCGCCGCCGCACGCGGCGAGGGCGAGCGCGGACACGAGGAACGGCCAGAGGGTCCGGCGGCGCAGCCAGCGTCGCATGGGCTCAGGACGAGGGAGGGAAGGAAGGACGGAAGGTCGGCGACCGCGCGCCGCTCAGGGCACGAGCTGGGCGATGTACCACGCAATCAGGGCGTCTCCCCAAAGCAAGGTCACCACCCCGGCCGGCGCAAGGAAGACGCCGAACGGCACGAGGGGAAGCGCGAACTCCTCGCCCCGGCGCTTGGCGCGCCACGCCCCGATTGGCACGACGACCAGCAGGAAGACCGCCGCGCCGAGCGCCGCCGCGACAAAGACCGTGAGAAAGCCGCGCCACGGCCCGACCATCGCCCCGATCATCGCCATCAGGGTCACGTCGCCCTGCCCCATCGCCTCCTTGCCGAGCGCGACCTCGCCGAGCCAGCCGACGATCGCAATCAGGCCGGCGCCGGCGCACGCCCCGAGGAGCGCGTCGAGCGGGCCGGCAAAGGGGCCGAGATCGCCGAGGAAGAGCGCCACCGGCGCGGCGGCCATCGCAAAGAGGAATCCGGTGACCGTGAACCCGTCGGGAATCACGTAGTGCCGCAGGTCCGTCATCACCACGCCGAGCAGGATCGTCGCCGCCACGCCGACTCGCACGGCGGTGAACGAGAGGTCGAAGTACCAGAACGCCGTCACCCAGATGGCGGCGCCGGCGAGCTCGATCAGCGGATACTGGACGCTGATCGGGAGCGCGCAACTGCGGCACCGGCCGCGCAGGAGGAGCCACGAAAGCACCGGGATGTTGTCGTGCCAGGCGATTGGCGTCTCGCAGCGCGGGCAGCGCGACCGCGGCGCGACGACCGACTGCTCGGCCGGCCAGCGCGCGATGCAGACGTTGAGGAACGAGCCGAGGCTCGCGCCAATCAGGAAGATCGTCGCCCAGATGGTCGAGAGGAGAAGGAGTTCCATCGCAGTCAGGTGGAGGGACGGAGCGCGTGGAGCAGGATGCCTGCGGCGACCGCGACATTCAAGGACTCCGCGCCCTTGGCCATCGGCACGCCGACCATCCGGTCGCAGGCCGCGCGCACCGTCGCGCTGAGCCCGGCGCCCTCGTTCCCCACTACGAGTGCGATGCGGCCCACCGGCGGCGCGTCAATGGCGGTGCCGTCCGTGTCGGCCCCCCAGAGGGCGATCCGCTGCGCGCCGCGGAAGGCGGCGAGCGCCACCTCTGTGCACGCGATGGTCGGGTGGGTGAACTGCATCCCGACCGCGCTCCGCACGACCTTCGCGTTCCACGGATCCACGGTCCCGGGAAGGACCAGGGTGGCCGCGACCCCGAGGGCAGCCGCGGTCCGGAGCAACGTCCCGACGTTCCCGGGGTCCTGGATTCCATCCAGCACCAGGAGCCGGGCGGCCGGCGCAAGCTCCAGCCCGTCAAGCGACCGGTCGGGCACCTCGGCGACGGCGAGGACGCCCTGCGGCTGGTCCGTATCGCACGCCGTAAGGAACTCGGCCTCACTCAGATGGGTGAGGTCGAGGCCTCGCTCTTTCAGGCGACTATGCAAGGCCGCCCCCCGCGGGGTACGATCAAGAAGGTCGGTAGTGAGCACGCCGCGGATCGGGAGCGGGGAGGCGAGCAGTTCCTCGACGGCCCGGACCCCTTCAGCGACGAAGAGCCCACTCCGTTCTCGCGCCTTGCGGCGCACCAGGTCCCTCGCCACGGTCAGCATCCCCATGCGTGCATTCCCCGTCCTCGCCCTCGCGGCATTCGTCAGCGGTTGCGCCATCTCGCACCAGCAGGAAGCCCAGATGGGCGCCGACTTCTCCGCCCAGATCAACGCGGAAATCCCGCTCGTCCGCGATGCCGAGCTCAATCGGTACATCAACGTACTCGGCGACTCGATTGCCCGCATCGCCGACACGCGGGCCCGCGACTGGAGCTTTTTCATCGTGGACAGCAAGGACGTGAACGCGTTCGCCGTCCCGGGCGGGTACGTCTATATCAATCGCGGCCTGATCGAGCGGGCCCAGAACCTGTCGCAGGTCGCGGGCGTGCTCGGGCACGAGATCGGCCACGTGGTGATGCGGCACTCGGTGAAGCAGATGCAACAGGCGCAGCGGGCCAACGCCGGCATCCTCGGGATCTGCATCTTCACCTCGATCTGCGGCAGCGAGACCGGCCAGGCGGTCGTCGGGCTCGGCGCGAACGCGGCGATGGCGAGTTTCAGCCGCTCCGACGAGGACGAGGCCGATGCCGCGGGGGTGGACTATTTGGTCCGGTCGCGGATTGACCCGAACGGGATTCCCGAGATGTTCGAGATCCTGTTGGCCGAACGGACGCGGCAGCCCGACGCGCTGGAGGCCTGGTTCCGGACGCACCCGCTGGAGGAGTCGCGGATTGCCGCGGCGCGGTCCCGGATCGCCAAGTATCCGCCCTCGGCGCTGGTGGGCCTCACCCGGGACTCGCCGAACTTCCAGGCGTTCAAGCGCCGGTTGGCAGCGCTCCCGCCGCCGCCGCCCTCGCCGGCCTCGCGCTGAGTGGGTGAGGGGCGGCGGGCGCGGCGGGCGCGGGCGGCGCGGCCGTCAGAGCCGCGCGACCCAGCGCTCGACCAGTCCGCAGAAGGCCGTTGACGCGCGCTTCCCGACCTCGATGACCTCGTCGTGGCTGAGCGGGGTGGGCGAGATACCGGCGGCGGGATTGGTGATGCAGCTGACGCCAGCGACCTCCATCCCGAGCGCGGCGGCCATTATCACCTCCGGCACAGTGGACATCCCGACCGCGTCGGCACCGAGGCGCTCGAGCATCCGCACCTCGGCCGGCGTCTCGTAGTTCGGCCCGAGCAATCCGGCATACACGCCCTGCGCGAGTTTCACCTTCGCCTCGCCCGCCGCCGCCTCGAGCAGCAGTCGGAGCCGTGGGGAGTAGGGCGCGCTCAGGTCGGGGAAGCGCACATCGCCCGGCTCGACGGGTCCGATGAGGGGGTTCCGGAACTGCAGGTTGAGGTGGTCGGTGATCACCATCAGCGTCCCCGGTTCGAAGTCGCGACAAATCCCCCCGGCGGCATTCGACACGAAGAGGACGCGCGCGCCGAGCGCGTGCACCAGGCGGACCGGAAAGGCCGCCGCGTGGGCGCCGTGGCCTTCGTACATATGGAAGCGACCGGCGAGCAGGAGCACCTCGCGTCCGCCAAGCGTGCCGCGGATGAGCTCGCCGCGGTGGCCCTCGACGAGCGGCTGGTGGAAGCCGGGGATCTCGCGGTAGGGCACGCGGGTGGCGTCGGTCACGCTCTCGGCGAGGGCGCCGAGGCCCGAGCCGAGGATGATTGCGGCAGCGGGCGAGCGGACGCCGAGCGTCGCGCGCACGGCGTCGGCGGCGACCGCCGCGGCGGCGGCGCCGTGGGGGGCGGGCGTGGCGGTCATCCGACACTCCGTTGCAGGGCGTTGAACTCGCCGTCCACTCGCGCGATCAGCGCGTCGCGCTCGACCGGCGGCAGGAAGGCGTTGCGGAACCCGGTACGCGCCACCTGGCTGAGCTCATCGAACGTGAAGCCGAGGTGCTTCGCGGCCAGGCCGTATTCGGTCACGAGGTCGGTCCCGCTCATCAGGCGGTTGTCCGTGTTGATGGAGACCTGCAGGCCCGCCTCGAAGTAGCGGCGGAGCGGATGCGTGTCGTACGACTCCACCGCGTGCGTCTGGAGATTGCTCGTCAGGCAGCATTCGATTGCGACGCCGCGGTCGCGCGCCTCGCCGAGCAGCACCGGGTCCTCCTCCAGCCGCGTGCCGTGGCCGATCCGGTGCGCGTGGCAGCGGTGCATCGCCTCGGCCACCGAGTCCGCGCCGGCGCCCTCACCGGCGTGGCAGGTGCAGGGGAGGCCGTGGGCCTGCGCGTGGTCAAAGGCAGCGGCGTGGTCCGACGCCGGGTGCCCCGCCTCGCCGCCGGCGAGGTCGAAGCCGACGACCCCGTCGGCGCGAAAATCCACGGCGAGGCGCGCGAGGGCAAGCGAATCCTCCGGCGCCCGGTTGCGGATTGCGCAGATGATGACGCGCGCGACGATGCCGTATTCGCGTTCGGCGCGCCGGAGCCCGCGAAGCGGCGCCTCGACCGCCTCGGCCATCGTCAGGCCCTTCGCGAGATTCAGGATTGGCGCGAAGCGCGTTTCGAGATAGCGCACGCCCTCGCGGGCGCAGTCCTCGGCGAGTTCGTAGGCAATCCGTTCCATCGCCTCGGCGGTCTGCATCACGCTGAGCGTGACCCGGAAGCGCTCCAGGTACTCCTCGAGGTTGTGCGCATCGTCCACGCGCATATGGTCGCCGAGCGCCTCGGCGTCGTCGTGGGGCATTCCGACTCGCTGGTCGCGGCCAAGCTCGAGCATCGTCGCCGGGCGCACCGAGCCGTCGAGATGGCAGTGGAGCTCGGCCTTCGGCAGCCGGCGGAGGAGGTCGCTCGTGATCATCGGCACCTACGGGACTTCCTCGCGACCGGCGCGATTGCCGATGACGCGCATCACGAAGCCGCCCGAGAGCGGCGTCTCCGGCGCCACCGGGATTCCGCGACTGTCGGCCACCAGCCGCTTGCCAGCGCGAATGGCCGCGGCGGCGTCCGGGTCGGCGGCGGCGATGGCCTCGAGCACCGTGCTGCCGGCCGGCACGCTCACGCCGGCGCCGTTCACGAAGACGCGCAGCGGCTCCGTCATCGCGCCGCCCGGATGCGCGGCGCGCGCAGTGCGTCGGTCATCACCAGCCGCCCGCCGGGGAGGGCACGGAGATAGGCGATCATCGCGTCGAGGTCGAGGCTCCCGAGTTCCTCCACCGGGGCGTCGGCCGCGAGGGAGACGCCGTCCCCGCCGGCGGCGAGGAAGTTGGTCATCACCACACGGTAGCGGCGCCGGTCGTCGAGGCGCGCGCCGTCGGCTATCACCACGCGCACAATCCGTCGGCCGGCCGGCGCAGACGGATCGTAGTCCACCGTGACACCGCTCAGGTGATGGCGGATGGAGTTGCCGCCGACAATCCCTTCGAGGTAGCGGCGGAGCGCGTCGCCCCGCACGGTCACGACGACCAGCCGGTTCTCGAACGGTTGCACCTCGTAGAGCGACCACCAGCGGATCTCGCCGGCGCCGAGCTCGGCGCGGATGCCGCCGTTGTTCATCACGCCGACGTCGCCCCGCCCCGCCGAGCGCTGCGCGTCGGCAATCAGATTGCCGAGCGCAAACTGCGCGCCGTCGCGTGGCCAACGGACGTCGGTGGTGGCGACGAGCGCGCCGGTGCGGTCGGCGACGGCGTCAACGGCCGCCGCGACGATCGCGGCGACGGCGGGATCCGACGTGACGCTGTCGCTGACCACCGCCCGGACCTCGGGGCGCGGCACCGCGCGCCCGCTGGTCAGCGGCAGGTCAATGATGCCGAGCGCGCGGCCGCTGGAGCGGGCCTGGACGATTGGGATCCCATTCACGATGGCGCGCACCTCGGAGTGGGTATGGCCGCTGACGATCGCGTCCACCGTCCCCGGGTCGAGGGCGCGGGCGACGGCGAAGATCTCGCCGCGGCAGTCGTCGGGTGCCGCGCGGTCGCAGAACCCGCCAAGATGCGCGACGACAATCACCAGCTGGGCGCCCCGCGCGCGGAGCGCGGGGGCGCGCTGGCGCACCACCGGCGCCGGGTCCACGAAGCGCAGGTCGGCGACGTGGGTCGGCATCGTCGTCCGTGGCGTCGCCGGGTCGGCGATCCCAATGACGCCGACCTTCACGCCGTCCACGACGAGCAGCGTGTCGTCGGGGATCCAGGGCACGTCGGTCCCGTCGGCGTAGGTGACGTTGGCGCCGAGGATCGGCGCGCCGAGCTGGCGCATCCGCGCGCGCAACGTGTCCTGGCCCCAGTCGAACTCGTGGTTGCCGAGCGCGCCGGCCGCGACGCCGAGCTGTTGGAGGATCCCCACGACCGGCGACCCGTAGGCGAGGTTGGAGGCGGGAGTTCCCTGGAAGAGGTCGCCACCGTGGAGCACGAGCGGCGTACAGACCGGCGCGCACTCGGCTGCCGCGTCGCGCAGCATCGCGGCGAGCTCGGCCGCGCCGCCGCGATTCCCGGCGGTGCCGTCGGGCCGCTTCTCGAGCCCACCGTGCAGGTCGTTGATCGCCAAGACCCGCAGCGACCGCCGGGGCGGCAGGAGCGTCCAGTTCCGGACGAAGACGTCCTCGGGAGAGATCGTACCGCGCCGCCGGATCTCCTCGACGATCAGCTCGCGGATCTCCGCGGTGCCCTGGTAGATCACCGGCGCGCCGCGCAGCATGTCGTACCCGCCGCCGCCCGACGCGCGATAGCTGTTCACGGCGACGGTGAAGGAGTCGTGGTCGGCGACCGGCACGCCCCCCTTGGCGAGGACGGTGATGCGGCGCCCCATCGGCTGCGAGAGGTCCATCACGTAGTCGAGGCCGGCGAGGAGGTCGTAGTTATAGCCGGGGATCGTGCGGTCGGGCCCGAAGCGCAGCGCGCCGTCGGCCGACCGTTCGACCACCCAGTAGCGCGCGCTCTGCTCGAGAAAGGCACGGATCTGCGCGCCGCTCAGTCGCAGCGAGCGCAGCGTGTTCTCGTACGGGTAGAGGTCCACCACGCGCTCGACCGTGATTGCGCCCGGCTCGAAGCGCGCGTTGGGCGAGAAGACCGAGGCGATGCTGAGCTCGGCCCCAGAGACCCGGCGCTGGACGTCCTGGATGAGGTCAATGATCGGCGTGTCGGTCACGCGCGCCGAGTCGGCGCGCCAGTCGGCGGCGGTGGTGCCTATGGCCGTGGTGGCGTAGCGGATTGCCGCGCGATGCGGGCCCTCGAGCGCGCGCGCGAGGGCGCGATGCTCGGGCCAGCCCTGCGCCTGCACGGTCTCTCCGCGCTTGGCGGCCACGCGCCAGCGGCCGCCCTGCCGCTCGAGCGAGACCGTCGCGACGGCCAGGCTCGTCGCCCAGTTGCGCGGTTGGACCACGAGGACGCCGTTGATCGTGCTGTCGGTGACCTGTCGGTGGGAGTGGCCGATCACCATCACGTCAATGCCGGGCACCTCGCGCGCCACACGGGCCATCGCGTTCTCGCTCGGCAGCCCGGTGGCGAGCGTGTCGTACGAGGTCAATTCGCCGAGGCCGGAGTGGGCGACGACGACCACCACGTCGGCGCCCTCGGCGCGCGCCGCCGCGACCTCGCGCGGGACGGCGGCCACGATGTCGTCCACGATGAAGCGCCCGCGCAGGTGGTCGCGGTCCCAGACCATCGAGCCCGGCGTCGTGACGCCGATGATGGCGATGCGGACACCCGAGCGAACGACCATCGTGCGACCGGCGAACGGCGTGCCGCCGTCGAGTCGGCGCGTGTTCGCGGCGAGAAAGGGGAAGCGAGCCGACGAGAGCGCCCGGTCGAGCTGGTCCACGCCGTAGTTGAACTCGTGGTTCCCGACCGCGGCGGCGTCATAGCGCATGGCATTCATCGCGACGATCACCGGGTTCGGGGCGAGCGAGTCCACGCGACCGGCGACGTAGGTCATCGCGTTCCCCTGCAGCAGGTCGCCGGCGTCCACCAGGACCACGCGACCGCGGGCCGCGCTCCGGAGCGAATCCACGATCGTGGCGATGCGCGTGAGGCCGCGGAGGGAGTCGGGGCGCCCGGTGGAGTAGTCCCAGGCGCGCAGCCGGCCGTGGACGTCGGTCGTCGCGGCAATTTTGAGGTCGAGCCGGTCCTGGCCGGCAACCGGAAGCGGCGCGAGCGCGGCCCCGAGAAGGAGGGCGACCGCGAGTGGGGCAAGTCGTTGGGCCATCAGGAAGAATACCGCCCCGTCGGGGGCGACCGGGAGGGCCATTCGGTTGACGCCCCGCGAGCCACACCCCAACGTTCGCCATCCCTCCAGCCGCCCGATACAGTACCGTGACAGCCCCGATGCTTCACGCCCACGCCGCCGTCGGGCAGATTTCACGGGTGCGCACCCCCTCCGACGACCGCTGATGCGCCCGCTGATCATCGGCATCGCCGGCGGGAGCGGCTCCGGCAAGTCCACCGTCGCCAAGCGGATCGCCGAGTCGCTCCCCGGCCTGCGGGTGGCGTTCATTGATATGGACGCCTATTACCGCGACCGTCCGGAGCTCACGCTCGCCGAGCGCCGCGTGGTCAACTGGGACCACCCCGACGCCTTCGACCTCCAGTTGCTCGCCGACCACCTCGGCGAACTCGCCGCCGGCCGGCCGATTGACAAGCCGGTCTACGACTTCGTGACGCACCTCCGCGCGCCGACACCGGAGCGGGTCGAGCCGGCCGATGTGATCGTCGTGGACGGGATCCTGCTGCTGGTGGACGCGCGGATCCGCGACCACTGCGACGTCAAGGTGTTCGTGGAGACCGACGCCGACATCCGGCTGATCCGGCGGATCCGCCGGGATATGGCGGTCCGCGGCCGGCCGCTCGAGGAAATCCTCGACCAGTACCTCAACACGGTGCAGCCAATGCACCTGCAGTTCGTCGAGCCGAGCAAGCGCTACGCCGACCTGATCATCCCGCGGGGGGGCGAGAACACAATTGCGGTGGACCTGCTCCTCGCGTCCATCGTGCGGCGCTTCGCCGACAGCGTGGCGTGAAGCAACGCGCCGCCGACGCCGAGCGGATCCTCGTCGTGGACGACGAGCCCGACATCGTCGCCCTGGTCGTCTACCACCTCGCGAAGGCCGGCTACCGCGTCTCGTCGGCCTCGTCGGGCCCCGACGCGCTCGCCCTCGCCAGGCGCGACCCGCCATCATTGGTTGTCCTCGACCTGATGCTGCCCGGGATGTCGGGGTTCGAGGTCCTCGCCAAGCTCCGCGACGACGCCGCGACGGCGAAGCTCGCCGTCCTGATGCTCACGGCGCGGAAGGAGGAGCCCGATCGCATCAAGGGGCTCGAGCTGGGCGCCGACGACTACCTCACCAAGCCGTTCAGCCCCCAAGAGTTGGTACTGCGGGTCGGCGCCATTCTCCGGCGGGTCTCGACGGCCGCTGAGCAGGGCGACGTGCTCCAGATCGGGCCGATCCGGGTGGACCGGACGGCGCATCGCGTGACGGTGAACGACCACGAGATCGAGCTGACGCCGACCGAGTTCAAGCTCCTGCTCACCCTGGCCGAGCGCCGCGGCCGGGTCCAGGCGCGGGGGCACCTGCTCGAGACGGTCTGGGCCGCCGCGCCCGACATCCAGACGCGGACGGTGGATATGCACGTCCAGCGGCTGCGGACCAAGCTGCACCCGGCCGGCGACCTGATCGAGACGGTTCGGGGCTTCGGCTACCGGCTCAAGGCGCCGAGCGACCGCGCCAAGTGAGACTGACGCAACGCCTCCTCCTCGGCGCCCTGATCGTCGTGGGGTTCCTCGCTGTCTTCATCGTCACGGTCGGGAATCGCGAACTGCGCGACCGGTTGCGCGCGGATGCCGTCGGGTACCTCACGCGCGAGGCGCAGTTGGCGGGCGTGCTGTGGTCGCGCGACGGCGCGTTTCCTGATTCCCTCGCCGACCGGATCGGGGCGGCGCTCGGCCGGCGGGTGACGTTGGTGGCGCCGGACGGCGTGGTGGTCGGCGATTCGGAGTTCGACGGCGATGCCCTCGCCGCGCTGCAGAACCATCTATCGCGTCCCGAGGTCGCCGAGGCGCTGGCAACGGGGGCATCAGGATCGGCGCGGCGCCCCTCGCCGTCCACCGGCGACCTCGAGCTGTACGTGGCGACCGTCGTGCCCGGGCGCGGCGTGGCGCGGGTCTCGCTCCCGACGCGGAGCCTCGACGCCATGACCGGGGACGCGCGGCGCGACGTGCTCGGCGCCTCGCTGCTGGCGCTCCTTGGCGCGCTCGCGATCGCCTGGCTCTTCTCGCGCACGGTCTCCCGCCCGATCGCGGAGCTGCGCGACGTCGCCCAAGCAATCGCCGACGGCGACCTGAACCGGCGGCCGACGCTCGACGCGCCGGCCGAGGTCGGCGAACTTGCGGTCGCACTCCGCCGCCTTGCCGAGCAGCTGTCCGCGCGCCTGCAGGCGCTCGAGACGGAAGAGACGATCCTCCGGCAGCTGACCGAGTCGCTCAACGAGGGCGTGATCGCCGTGGACACGCGGCGGCGGGTCGTGCGGATCAACGAGACGGCGCGGCGCCTGCTCGGGACGCGCGCGCCACTCCCCTTCCCGGCCGAGGAGTTGCCGCGCGACGTGGCGCTGCGCGACGCGCTCGACGACGCCTTTGCCGGCGCGACCACCGAGGGGGCCGAACTGGTGGTGGCCGGCCGCACGCTCAACGTGACCGCGCGCCCGCTCACCGGGGGCGGCGCCGTGCTGGCGCTGTTCGACCTCACCCGCGTGCGGCGACTCGAGGGCGTGCGCCGGGACTTCGTGGCGAACGTGTCGCACGAGCTGCGCACGCCGCTGACGATCATCGGCGGATTCGCCGAGACGCTGGCCGAAGGCGACGTCCCGGGGGACGCCCAGCGCCTGTTCGCCGAGCGGATCCTCGGCAACACGCGCCGTATGCAGCGGATCGTGGACGACCTGCTCGACCTCTCGCGGATCGAGTCGGGGGGGTGGGTGCCCAATCCGCAGCAGGTGGATCTCACGGCGATGACCGCTGAGGTGATGGCGGCGGCGCGCGACGCGGCGGTCGCCAAGGGCTTGGCGCTGGCGAGCGAGGTCGCGCCCGACGCGCGCACCGTGTATGCCGACGCGACCGCGCTGCGCCAGGTGCTCGGCAACCTCGTGGACAACGCCGTGCGCCATACGTCGCGCGGGAGCGTGACCCTGTTCTCGGAGCGCCGCGACCGCGGAACGGTGGTGGGCGTGCGGGACACCGGCACGGGGATTGCCGTCGAGCACCTGCCGCGCCTCTTCGAGCGGTTCTACCGCGTGGATTCGGGCCGCGCGCGCGGCGAGGGCGGTACCGGCCTCGGCCTCGCGATCGTCAAGCATCTGGTCGAGGCCCACGGGGGGCGCATCCGCGCGTCGTCGGAAGTGGATGTCGGCACGACGATGACGGCGTACTTCCCAGGCGACCGGGCGTAGGGGGCAGGCGGGGAACCGTCTGCGGCGCTCGCCCGTTGCCCTGCCCCGGGCGATCACCCAACTTCGGGAGAGTCACGTCCCTCTCTCCCGCCAATGGACCAGCGGATCGCCGCGATCGACATCGGCTCCAACTCGATCCGCCAGATCGTCGCCGACATCTCGCCCGAGGGCGCGATCCGCGTGGTGGACGAGATGAAGGCCGCGCCGCGCCTCGGCGCCGGACTCGCCGAGGCCGGCGCGCTCGACGAGGAGCGGATGGGCGAGGCGGTCGAGGCGGTCGCGCGGATGGCCGACCTTGCGCGCCAGCTTGGCGCCAAGCGGATCGAGGTCGTCGCCACGAGCGCCGTGCGCGACGCCGCCAACGGCGGGGTGTTCCTCACGCGGCTCCGCCGCGAGGCCGGCGTGCGCGTGCGGCTCCTCGCCGGCGAGGAGGAGGCGCGGCTCGCCTACCGCTCGGCGCTCGCCCACTTCGAACTCGGCGTCGGGCGCTCGGTAGTGATGGACATCGGCGGCGGATCGCTCGAGCTCGCGCTCGTCGCCGAGGGACTCGTCGAACGCCTCCTCTCGTTCCCGTTCGGCGCCATCCGGCTGACCGAGCGCTTCCTCACCGACCGCAGCATCCCGAAGGGCGTGAAGAAGCTCCGCAAGCACGTCCGCGGCGCCATCCGCAAGTCGCTCCCGGTCCGCGACTGGCGCGGCGCCGAGGTCATCGGGTCGGGCGGCACCTTCACTAACCTCGCGGGGATGCATCTCGCACGGCAGGGGATCCGCGTCCGCAGCGTGCACGGGACGCGGATCCCGCGCCACGACCTGGAGCACATCCTCGAGCAGCTCGCGGCGCTGACGCCGGCCGAGCGGCTCGACGTCGAGGGGCTCAACCCCGGACGCGCCGACATCATCGTCGCCGGACTCGCCGTGGTGGCGGAGGTGCTGGCGCGAGTCGAGCCGCGCGAGGTGTCGGCGTCGGCATTCGGGATCCGCGAGGGACTCCTGCTCGAGACGGCGCGCGTGATGCCGGTGATCGCCGACCCCGGCGAGGCGCGCCAGCGCTCAGTCGTCGCGTTCGCCGAACGCTGCCACTACGAGGAGGGCCACGCGAGGACGGTCCAGCGGCTCGCGCTGCAGCTGTTCGACGCGATCGGCGCGCGGATTGGCTGTGCGCCGGCCGACCGCGCGACCCTCGCCGACGCGGCGCTCCTCCACGATGTGGGCTACCACATCAACTATCAGGGACACCACAAGCACTCGTTCCATCTCATCCAGCACGCCGACCTGCTGGGAATCGCGCCGGACGAGCAGTTGGTGATCGCGCACGTGGCGCGGTATCACCGCGGCGCCGAGCCGGCGCGCCGGCACGAAGCGTTCTGGGCGCTCGACCGCGGCACCCGCGAGCGCATCCGCCGCCTCAGCGCGATCCTGCGCGTGGCCGACGGGTTCGACCGCGGCCACGTCAACGCGGTGGACCGGATCAAGGTGCGTTGGCTTGAGCGCGCGCTCCGGCTGACCCCGGTGGCGCGCCGGGCCAACGGGGTGCTGCGACTCGAACTCTGGGGCGCCAGCCGCAAGGCGGCGCTCCTTGCCGAGATGGCCGACGTGCCGGTCGAGGTGGTCGCGCCCAGCGGCGAGGTGTACACGCCGGACGACGGAGACGACGACACGGACTGACTACGCCGCGACGGCCGCCGCCGGGAAGTAGCGCCGCTGCGCCCAGAGCGAGACGTAGACGAGGGCGACCAGCACCGGCACCTCGATCAGTGGGCCCACCACCGCCGCCAGCGCCTCGCCGGAGGCGATCCCGAACGTGCCGATGGCCACTGCGATGGCGAGCTCGAAGTTGTTGCCGGCCGCCGTGAACGAGAGTGCCGCCGTCGTCGGGTAGTCGAACCCGAGGCGCCGGGAGAGGGCGAAGGCCAGCGCGAACATCAGGCCGAAGTAGACGACCATCGGCAGCGCGATCCGCAGCACGTCGAACGGCGAGGCGAGGATCCGGTCCCCCTGCATCGCGAACATCAGGACGATCGTGTAGAGCAGGCCGATGAGCGCGGTCGGCGCAATGCGCGGAATGAAGACTCCGTCGTACCAGGCCGCGCCGCGCCGGCGGACGAGCGTGCGTCGCGTGAGCCAGCCGGCGAAGAGCGGAATCCCGAGGAAGATTGCCACGCTCTTGGCGATCTCGCCCATCGAGACGTCGAGCGCCGCGGTCTCGGCGCCGAGCCACCCCGGGATCACGGCGAGGAAGAGGTACCCGAGGAGCGAGTAGGTCAGGATCTGGAAGACCGAGTTGAGCGCCACCAGCACGGCGGCGAGTTCGTTCGAGCCGCAGGCGAGCGTGTTCCAGATGAGGACCATCGCGATGCAGCGCGCGAGCCCGATCAGGATCAGCCCGTTGCGGTACTCCGGGAGGTCGGGCAGGAAGAGCCAGGCGAGGCCGAACATCACCAGCGGCCCGACCACCCAGTTCAGGAACAGCGAGGTGCCGAGCAGCCGCGGGTTGGCGGCGTGGCGGCCGATGCTCTCGTAGCGGACCTTGGCGAGCACCGGATACATCATCCAGAGCAGGCCGACGGCGATCGGGACCGAAACGCCGGCGACCTGCACGGCGTCGAGCGCGGCGCCGAGTCCGGGCCAGGCGCGTCCGAGGCCGAGGCCGAGCACCATCGCGGCGAAGATCCAGAGGGGGAGGAAGCGATCGAGGGCGCCGAGCCGCGCGAGGATCGGGGCGGTCACGGGGGCCACGGGCGGCGGGGGCTGGCGCAACGCATCTTGCATATGGTATATCATATATATGCCCGCGACCGCCCTGCCGCCAGCCGCGCGATCGGCGCTCCTCGCGATCGCCGGCCTGCACGAGGCCTGCGCCGACCCGGCGCGGCTCCGCCTGCTCAACCTCCTCGCCGGCGGCGAACTCTGCGTCTGCGACCTCGTGGCGCTCACGGGCCTCTCGCAACCCTTCGTGTCGCGCCATCTCGCGCGGCTCCGCCGCGCGGCGCTCGTCACCGTCGAGCGCCGCGGCACGTTCGCGTACTATCGGCTCGCCCGCCTCCCCGCCGCGGCGCAGCACCAACTCGACGCCCTCCTCAAGCGGCTCGCCGGCGCCGACACCACGCTGCGGCGGGCCCGCGCCGCCGCCGCCACCGCCGCCGGCCGCCGGCGCACGGCGCCCTGCTGATGGCCGCCGTGCGGCTCGCCCTCCTCTCCGACGTCCACGCGAACCTCCACGCGCTCGACGCCGTGCTCGCCGACATCGCGCGCCGGCCGGACATCGCCGGCCGCTACCACCTCGGCGACCTCGTCGGCTACCACGCCTTTCCCAACGAGGTTGTCGCGCGGCTCGTTGCCGAGGGAATTCCTGGCGTGGCGGGCAACTACGATTCCACCGTCGCGCATCGCTACAAGCACTGCGGGTGCCGCTCGGAGAATGCGGAGCAGGAGGCCCTGGCGCACGAGAGCTTCACCTGGACGCTTGCCCACGTGACCGAGGCCACGCGCGCGGCGCTGGCCGCGCTGCCGTTCCGGCTCGAGTTGCGCCCGCTCGGCGGGCACGTGGCCGGCCCGACGGTGATCCTCCTCCACGCGACGCCGCAGAACAACCTGGTGTACGTGACCGAGGACCGGTCGGACGATTTTCTGCGGAAGATGGCGGCCGCTGCGGGCGCCGGCGACGGCGACGTGATTGCGTTCGGCCACACGCACAAGCCGTGGCACCGGACGGTGGACGGCGTGCTCTTCGTGAACACCGGCTCGGTGGGCCGGCCGAAGGACGGCGACCCGCGTGCCGGGTACGCGCTGCTCACGCTCGGCGAGGGCGCGCCGCGGGTGGACCAGGTGCGGGTGCCCTACGACTTGAACGCGGCGTGCTCGGCGGTCGAGGAGGGCGGCCTGCCGGGCGCCTTTGCGGCGTCCCTCCGCAGCGGGCTCGCCTGAATCGAGTAGGCGCCGCTCTCGCGGCTGGCGCCCCACGAGTCGCGGAGGAGCATCCGGTGGGTGGCGCGCTCGCCGCGCTCGCCCGGGTCGCGCTGGACGTAGCTCCCGTCCGGCCGGAGCTCCCACGCCTGGCGGTTGTCGGCGAGGCAGATCTCGAGCACCGACTGCAGACGCTCCTTGAAGGTCGCGTTCTCCACCGGGGTGACGACCTCGACGCGCCGGTCGAGGTTGCGGGGCATCCAGTCGGCCGAGCCGAAGTAGTACTCGGGGTCCCCGTCGTTGCCGAACATCCAAAGGCGCGAGTGCTCGAGGAAGCGGCCGATGATGCTGGTGACCCGGATCCGCTCGGACATCCCCTCGACGCCGGGGCGGAGGCAGCAGATGCCGCGGATGACGAGGTCCACCTCGACGCCGGCGGTGGACGCGCGGTAGAGGGCGTTGATGCACTCCTCGTCCACCAGCGAGTTCATCTTGGCGATGATGCGCCCGGGGCGGCCGGCCATCGCGTGGGCGGTCTCGCGGTCAATGAGCGCGAGGAGGCGCTCGCGCATGTTCACCGGCGCCACGAGGAGCCGCCGGTAGTCGCGCTGACGCGAGTAGCCGGTGAGCGCGTTGAAGAGGTCGCTGATGTCGGCCCCGATGCTCTCGTCGCAGGTGATGAGTCCGAGGTCGGTGTAGAGGCGCGCGGTGCGCGTGTTGTAGTTGCCAGTGCCGATGTGCACGTAGCGGCGGATCCCGTCGGCCTCGCGCCGCACGACGAGCGCGGTCTTGGTGTGCGTCTTCAGCCCCGGAAGGCCGTAGACGACGTGGACGCCGAACGACTCGAGGGTCCGCGCCCAGGCGATGTTGTTCACCTCGTCGAACCGCGCCTGCAGCTCGACCAGGACGGCGACCTGCTTGCCGCGCTGTGCCGCCTCGGTCAGCGCCTGGACGATCGCGCCGTCGCCCGACGTGCGGTAGAGCGTCATCTTGATGGCCAGCACGTGCTCGTCGCGCGCCGCGCTCTCGATGAACGTCTCGACCGACGCGCCGAACGAGTCGAACGGGTGGTGAAGCAGGATCTCGTGCTCGCGGATCACGTCGAAGATCGAGCGCGTGGTGTCCCGGAGCTCGGGGGGAACGACCGGGATCAGCGGCACCTCCCGGTGCTCGGGGAAGTCGAGCGCCGAGAGCACCATCAGGTCGCTCACGTCGAGCAGCGGGCCCGGCTCGTACACCTCGCGCTCCGAGAGGGGCGCCATCTCCGGCGCCTCGCTGGCGCGGAGCTCGTCGAGCAGCAGCGCCCGCAAGTGGTGGGGCGTGCCGGTCTCGACCTCGAGGCGCACCACCTCGCCGAAGCGCCGCTGGAAGAGCTGCTCCTCGATCATCGCCAGCAGGTCCTCCGGCTCCTCGGTGTGCGAAATCTCGAGGTCGGAGTAGCGGGTGATGCGGAAGGTGTAGCAGCCCAGCACCTCCATCCCCGGGAAGAGCGCGTCGAGCCGCGCGCCGATTACCGCCTCGAGCGGGACGAAGGCGTTCGGGCGGCCGGTCGGGACCCACCGCGGGAGGCTCTTCGGCACCTTCACGCGGGCAAATCGCACCTCGCCGCGTTCGGGGTCGCGCAGCTCGACGGCGAGGGAGAGCGAGAGATTCGAGATGTAGGGGAACGGGTGGCCCGGATCCACCGCGAGCGGCGTCAGCACCGGGAACGCCTGCTGGTCGAAGAAATCGTCCACCCGAGCGCGCTCGTCGGAGGTCAGCTGCTCGGGGCGGAGGATGTCCACGCCGATCTCGGCGAGGCGCGGCAGGAGCACGTCGTGGAGGAGGACGCGGGCGCGGGCGCTGAGCGCGCGCACGCGCACGTCGGCGAGCTCAAGCTGCTCGGCCGCGGTGAGGCCGTCGGCCGGCGTCTGCAACACGCCCGCCGAGAGCTGCCGCCGCAGGCCGGCGACGCGCACCATATAGAACTCGTCGAGGTTCGACCCGAAGATCGCGAGGAACTTGAGGCGCTCGAGGAGCGGCGTCCGCTCGTCCTCCGCCTCGTGGAGGACGCGCGCGTTGAACTCGAGCCACGAGAGCTCGCGGTTGAGGTAGCCGGGGTTCCTCGAGACGAGGTCAGACATCGGTCGTCAGCCGCGGAGGGCGGCGACCGCCCAGTAGGAGAGTGCGGCGACCGTCGCCGACGCCGGGATGGTGAGCACCCAGGCCCAGATCATCCGTCCGGCGAGTCCCCAACGGACGGCGGAAAGCCGGTGCGTGGCGCCGACGCCGACGATCGCGCCGGAGATGGAGTGCGTCGTGCTGACCGGGATCCCGAACGCGGTGGCGAGGAAGATCGCCGACGCACCGCCGGTCTCGGCGCAAAAGCCGCCGATCGGCCGCAGCTTGGTCACTCGCGAGCCCAGCGTATGCACGATCCGCCAGCCGCCCATCAACGTGCCGAGCGCGATGGCGAGGTGCGCGCCGAGCTTGATCCAGAACGGGATTTCGTCGCCGTTGGCAAGATAGAAGTGGTTCAGGAAACCGGTCTCATTGATGAAATACGCCTGGGCGGTGACGAGGAGCGACACGATGATGCCCATGGTCTTCTGGGCGTCGTTGGCGCCGTGGGAAAGCGAGAAGAGCGCCGAACTCGTGATCTGCATGACGCGGAAGAGCGGCTCGACGGTGGCCGGCCGCGCCTTCCGGAAGAGCCAACTGGTGCCGACCATCAGCGACCAGCCGGCGAGCATGCCGAGCATCGGCGAGAGGATGATGAAGAGGATCGGCTTCACCCAGCCGGGGAGGATCAGTGCCGCGAACCCGGCCTTGGCCAGCGCCGCACCTCCGTAGCCACCAATCAGCGCGTGGGACGAGCTCGACGGGATGCCGACGTACCAGGTGATCAGGTTCCAGGCGATCGCGCCGATGAGAGCGGCGAGGATCACGTCGGGGTTCACGAGGGCGAGCTCGATCATCCCGGTGCCGATCGTCTTGGCGACCCGCGTCTCGAAGATGAAGAGGGCGGTGAAGTTGAAGGTCGCCGCCCAGGCCACAGCCGTCAGCGGCGACAGCACCCGCGTCCCGACGATCGTCGCGATGGAGTTCGCGCTGTCGTGGAACCCGTTGATGAAGTCGAAGATGAAGGCGACCGCGACGATCGCCAGGATGTACCAGACCACGGTCAGGAGTTTTTCAGTGAGATGCTCTCGAGCACGTTCGCCACGTCCTCGCACTCGTCCACCGCGTGCTCGAGGTTGTCGTAGATCTCCTTCCACTTGATCACGACCAGCGGGTCGGGCGTGCCGGCGAAGAGGGCGCCGATCGCCTTGGCGTAGAGCGCGTCGGCCTTCTCCTCCAGTTCCTTCACGCGGCGCGCCGACTTGTACACGGCCGCCGGCGTGCGAATCTCCTTTACGCCTTCGGCGATCACCGTGGCGCACTCGACGAGCACGTCGAGCAGGCCGATCGCCGGCTCCCGGCGCTCGGTGATCTGAAACATCTGTGCGCGGCGCGCGGTCCCATCAATCAGGTCCACCACGTTGTCGAGCCGGTTGGCGAGCAGATGGATGTCCTCCCGGTCGAGCGGGGTGACGAAGGAGCGGTCAATGCGCTGCATCACCTCGAACGTGGTGGCGTCGGCGGCGTGCTCCTCCGCCTTGATCTTGATGGCGAGCTCCTCGAGGCGGGACGGGTCGCCGAAGAGCTCCTTGAGGAGGACGGACGAGGTGCGGAGGCGCGCGGCCAGCTGGTCGAAGAGGCCAAAGAAGCCTTCGTCCTTCGGGAGAAAACGCACGGGTGGTGGCGGGGCGGGAGGTGGGGCGCAGGAGGGCACCGATCGCGCCCCCAGGTTGGGTCCGGGCGCCCTAAAGATACCGCCCGTCAGAGAGGGGCGGCAAACGCGACACGGACCGGCCCCGTGGAACGCACCGGTCACTCATTCGACCGCCCGCAAGAGGCCGCGCCGCAACAACATACCGCGCCGCAGCTCGACCAGGTCGTGCCGCAGGAACGCCCGGATCAGCACCGCGCCGGTGACGAACCCGCCGACGTGGGCCCACACGGCCACGCCCCCCGTCATCTCCCCCGCCCCGCCGAGCGCCGGCAGCCCCATCAGCACCTGCAGGCCGAACCACCAGAGCAGCACCGCCCAGGCCGGCACCGGGACGACCTTGAAGAAGACGAGCAGGATGAAGAGCATCCGGACCCGGACGCGGGGAAAAAGAACCAGATACGCGCCCATCACTCCCGAGACGGCCCCCGACGCGCCGACCGTGGGCACCGCCGACGCCGGCTGCACGAGGATGTGCGCCACCGCCGCCGCCACCCCGCAGAGCAGGAAGAACGCCAGGAAGCGCGCCGGCCCCATCACATCCTCAATGTTGTTGCCGAAGACCCAGAAGAAGAGGCCGTTCCCGAGCAGGTGCGCCCAGCCCCCGTGCAGGAAGATCGAGATGACCGGCGTCGCCCACCGGAGCGCGTCCGCGTCCACAACGCAAATCAGGTCGCGCGTCAGCGGAATGCCCGTCCCGACCGGCGCCGCGCCGGAGAGCTCGGCGGGGACGAGGCCGAGGTTGCAGATGCTCATCGCGAGGACGCGCTCGTCGAATCCGGCCTTCTGGACGAGAATCCAGACGCTGGCCATCGCGGCCAGCAGCAGGATGGTCATCACCGGAAGGCGGACCGTAGGATTGTCGTCGCTCAGGGGGATCATCGCGTCGTCTTGTCAGGGGCATTCAGAGCGAAAAAAGCCAGAACCAGCCAAAATGGCACGAATCTCTGGCCCCACCCTTGCCGTTGAAACGAGTAGGCAAGACTCCGTCGGCGAACGCCGCCGACCACTCCGCGCTCAAGATACTCCTTCGAGGACCGAATGGCAGACAAGGTGATTGGCATCGATCTCGGTACGACCAACTCCGTGGTTGCGGTGATGGAAGGCGGCGACCCCGTCGTCATCCCCAACGCGGAAGGCGGCCGGACAACGCCGTCCGTGGTCGGCTTCAGCAAGGACGGCGAGCGGCTCGTCGGCCAGATCGCCAAGCGGCAGGCGGTGACGAACCCCGCCAATACGGTGTTCTCGATCAAGCGGTTCATGGGCGGGAAGATGGCGGAGATGACGACCGAGATCGCCCGGGTGCCGTACAAGGTCGTCCGCGGGCAGAACGACCTGGCGTCGGTGGAGGTCCAGGGGAAGGCGTACACGCCGCCCGAGATCTCGGCGATGATCCTGCAGAAGATGAAGCAGACGGCGGAGGACTACCTCGGGCACTCGGTGACGAAGGCGGTCATCACGGTGCCTGCCTACTTCAATGACTCGCAGCGCCAGGCCACCAAGGACGCCGGCAAGATCGCCGGCCTCGAGGTGCTCCGCATCGTGAACGAGCCGACGGCGGCGGCGCTCGCCTACGGCCTCGACAAGAACAAGCAGAAGGACGAGAAGATCGCGGTCTTCGACCTCGGCGGCGGCACCTACGACATCTCGGTGCTCGAGCTGTACGAGGTCGACGGTACGCGCCAGTTCGAGGTCAAGTCCACCAACGGCGACACGCACCTTGGCGGCGACGACTTCGACCAGAAGGTCATTGACTGGCTGGTCGCCGAGTTCAAGAAGGACCAGGCGATTGACCTCTCGAAGGACCCGATGGCGCTCCAGCGGCTGAAGGAGGCCGCCGAGAAGGCGAAGATCGAGCTCTCGGGGACCATGAGCACGGACATCAACCTGCCGTTCATCACGGCGGACCAGTCGGGGCCGAAGCACCTCAACTACCAGCTGACGCGGGCCAAGTTCGAGCAGCTCGTGGACGACCTCGTGCAGCGCACGATCCCGCCGATGCAGAAGGCGCTCAAGGACGCCGGTCTCGATCCGTCCACCGTGGACGAGGTGATCCTCGTCGGCGGCTCGACGCGGATGCCGAAGATCCAGGAGATCGTCAAGGACTTCTTCAAGAAGGAGCCGAACAAGGGCGTGAACCCGGACGAGGTCGTCGCCGTCGGCGCGGCCATCCAGGGGGCGGTGCTCACCGGCGAGCAGAAGGACGTGCTCCTGCTCGACGTCACGCCGCTCTCGCTCGGCATCGAGACCCTGGGGGGCGTCACCACCGTGCTCATCCCGCGGAACACGACGATCCCGACCAAGAAGTCGGAGACGTTCTCGACCGCCGACGACAACCAGACGACGGTCGAGATCCACGTGCTCCAGGGCGAGCGCGAGCTGGCGCTGCACAACAAGACGATCGGCAAGTTCCAGCTGACGGGGATCCCGCCGGCCCCGCGCGGGATGCCGCAGGTCGAGGTGACCTTCGACATTGACGCCAACGGCATCCTCCACGTGGCGGCGCGCGACAAGGCGACGGGGAAGGAGCAGAAGATCCGCATCGAGGCGTCGAGCGGGCTGACGGACGCCGAGGTGGACCGGATGGTGAAGGACGCCGAGCAGAACGCGGCCGAGGACAAGCGGAAGCGCGAGGAGATAGACACGCGCAACCGCCTGGACACACTGGCGTACCAGGTGGAGAAGGAGTCGAAGGAGTGGGCGGACAAGGTGCCGGCCGAGCTGAAGACGCGGCTCGACGGCGCGGTGGAGCGCGCTCGCAAGGCGCATCGCGGCGACGATATGGCCGAGATCAAGGCGGCGCTCGAGGAGCTGAACGCGGCGTTCCAGGCGGCGGGTCAGGCGGTCTACGCCGCACAGGCCGCGGCGCCGTCGGACGGGGCGGTGCCGGCGGACGCCGCCGCCGGCGAGGCGACGAAGGACGAGGTCGCCGAGGCGGACTTCGAGATCGTGGACGACAAGAAGGCGTGAGGCGGGCGGAAACCCTGTCCCTCCGCGGTGGTACTGACTAGATACCGATGTACGGTGTGAGGTGTGCGGGGCGGGGCCGACTGGCCCCGCCTGTCCCCGCTATTTAGGAACTGCGCCATGAGTCTCAATCGCACGACGGTCCTCATCTTCTCCGGCGTCGCGTTCGTCGGCGGGGTGCTCTTCGCCTCCTCGATGGACTGGACCGACCGAATCTTCGCACAGGGCGGCACGGCGGCGCCGGCGCGGCCGAGCACGGGCGAGGTGCGGACGATTGCCGAGGCGAGCAACGCCTTCGTCTCGATCTCGGAGTACATCACCCCGGCGGTGGTCTCGGTGCAGGCCGAGCGCGATCCGCGCAGCCGGCCCAATGCGCGGCAGCGACAACTCCCGCAGGGCTTCGAGGACTTCTTCCGCCAGTTCGAGCAGCAGCCGCCGCGCACACAGGAGTCCACCGGCAGCGGCTTCATCGTCAGCCGCGACGGCTACATCCTCACGAACAACCACGTGGTCGAGGGCGCGGACCGGGTGAAGGTCGCGATGCAGGACCGTCGCGTCTTCGACGCCAAGATCGTCGGGCGCGACCCGACGACGGACGTCGCGGTCCTCAAGATTGACGGCCGCAACTTCACGGCGGCGACCTTCGGCAACGACGAGACGCTGAAAATCGGCGAGTGGGTGCTGGCGATCGGCAACCCGCTCGGCCTCGACTTCACCGTGACGGCGGGGATCGTCAGCGCCAAGGGCCGCGGCCTGCCGGGCCTCAACCCGCTCGACTACGCGATCACCGACTTCATCCAGACCGACGCCGCCATCAACCCCGGCAACTCCGGCGGACCGCTGGTCAACAGCCGCGGCGAGGTCGTCGGGATCAATACCGCCATCGCTTCGCAGACGGGCTTCTATTCGGGGTACGGCTTCGCCATCCCGATTACGCTCGCCAAGCAGGTGATGGACGACCTGATCGCGCACGGGGAAGTGCGGCGCGCGGTGCTGGGCGTGGGCATCAACGAGGTGACGCCGGAAGACGCGCAGGTCGCGGGGCTGCGGGTAATCGCCGGCGTGAAGGTGAGCAGCTACAGCGGGGTCGCCGAGGACTCGCCGGCGCGCCGCGCCGGGATGGAGCCGGGCGACATCATCACGAAGGTGGACGGCCGGCCGGTGGACCGGGTGAGCGCGCTCCAGCGCGCGATCCGCGCCAAGAAGCCCGGCGACACGGTCGAGCTCGAGGCGATGCGCTACGGCACCCGGAAGACCTTCCGTGTGCGGCTGGCGGCGGCGCCCAGCCCGGAATCCACGGTGGCGGCGGTCGAGCCCGCCGCGTTGCCGCCGGCGGCCACCTCGCGGCTCGGCATCAGCGTCGAGCCCGTACCGCCGGAACTGGTGACGGCGCGCCGGATCCCCGAGCAGTACCGCGGGCTGCGCGTCGTCGCCATCGAACCGGGGAGCCCGGCGTCGGACAACCGCCTGATTCTCAACGACGTGCTCGCGGAAGTGCTCTTTCCCGGGCCGAAGACGCGAATCACCTCGACGGCGGACCTGCAGCAGGCGCTGGACCGGGTCAAGCCGGGGGAGGTCCTCAGCCTCCTCGTCTTCCGCGCGGCCCAGGGCGGCGGCGGGGCGACGGTGGTGGTGAACATCAGGGCGAACTGACGTCACGACAGGCGGGAGGTAGGTGGTGGGAGGGGGCCGCCTGTTCGGGCGCCCCTTTTTTGCGGCCGGGGGTTTTCGCGGCGGGGCGATCCGGGCCACATTTCCCTCGGGCGAAGGCGAAAGTGGCGGAACTGGCAGACGCGCGGGACTTAGGATCCCGTGCCGAAAGGCGTGTGGGTTCGAGTCCCACCTTTCGCATCAATCGCAGGGGTGAGGCGCGGTGAGGGGCCCGGCCTTGGTCGCCGGTGGCGCCCCGATTAGTTTTCACCCTGTGGCACCTCCCGCCCCGCCCTGGCGATGACGCGTCGGGGCGGGGCGTTCCGTGCCGATGCATCGGCCCTACCTTTCCCCACTCGACATCACGCGTTCGCGAGCACTCACGCCATGGATATCCAGATCACCGCCACCAAGAGCGAGGGAGCCGAGCGGCGCCTGCGGGTCGCCGTGCCGCCCGCGCGAGTGGCCGAGGCGCGCAACAAGGCGGCCGGCCGCGTCGCCAAGCAGGTCCGCATTCCGGGCTTCCGGCCCGGCAAGGCGCCGGCGGCGATGGTCCGCAAGCAGTACGCCGCCGCGATCGACCAGGAGGCGGTGGAAGCGCTCCTCAAGGAGGCGTTCGAGACGGTGCTCGCCAAGGAGGAACTCAAGCTCGTCACCCAGCCGCACGCGCACGACGTGCAGTTCGGCGAGGATGACGGCCTCAGCTTCGAGCTCCACTGCGAGGTGCGCCCCGAGATCTCCCTCACCCGGCTGGACGGCTTCCGGGTGATGCGCCCGCAGGCCGGCGTGACCGACACCCAGGTGCAGGAGCAGCTCGACCAGATGCGCGAGCAGCGCGCGACCTGGACGCCGCTCGAGGAGAAGCCGCTCGAGGGGGACCTCGTGACGGTGATGCTCGCGACGGCCGACGAGAGCGGCGGGTTCCCTGAAGGCAAGGAGTACCGGCTGGTGCTCGGCGCCGGCCAGTCAATCCCGGCAGTCGAGGAGCTCGTCCTCACGATGGCGCCCGGCGCGACGGTCGAGCAGCTGGTGAAGTGGCCGGACGACTTCCCCGACGAGAGCCAGCGCGGCCAGTCCAAGCAGGTGCGGGCGACGCTCACCGAGGTGAAGCGGAAGTCGCTCCCGCCGCTCGACGACGCCTTTGCCAGCGAGATGGGCGACTTTGCCTCGCTCGACGCCTTTACGACGGTCGTGCGCGAGGACCTCGCGGCGAACGCGGTGCGCGAGGCCGACGCGGCGGCGCGGACCCAGTTGCTGGACGAGATCGTCGCGGCGAACCCGTTCGACATCCCGCCGAGCTGGGTGAAGCAGATGGTCCGCGCCTACGCCGAGGCGTACCGGATTCCCGAGGAGGAGATCGCGAAGTTCGGCGAGGAGATCCGCGGGATGGCCGAGCGGCAGGTGCGACGCGACCTGATCCTCGATACGATCAGCGAGCGCGAGAAGCTCGCGGCGAGCGAGGCGGACGTGGACGACCGGGTGGCCGAGCTGGCGGCGAAGCGCGGCGTGGAACCGGGCCCGCTCTACGCCTCCTTGCAGAAAGCGGGACGCCTCCGCGAGCTTGAACGGAGCATCACCGAGGAGCGAGTGTTCAAATGGCTGCTCGAACGGAACACGGTGGACCAGGCGTAAGCGCAGCACGCACATCCCACGAGGACGACGACCCGATGCCCAT
Source organism: Gemmatimonadaceae bacterium (assembly GCA_040901985.1). Lineage (GTDB taxonomy): Bacteria > Gemmatimonadota > Gemmatimonadetes > Gemmatimonadales > Gemmatimonadaceae > Pseudogemmatithrix. Next base: position 35,456 of record JBBDYC010000003.1, on the reverse strand, counting down.
GATCCCGAATCCGTACGTCATCGAGCGCTCCAGCCGCGGCGAGCGGACGTACGACGTCTACAGCCGCCTGCTGATGGACCGCATCATCTTCCTCGGCACGCCGGTGAACGATGACGTGGCGAACATGATCATCGCGCAGTTGCTCTTCCTGGAGGCGGACAACCCCGGGCGCGATATCCATCTCTACATCAACTCGCCGGGCGGCAGCGTCTCGGCGGGGCTGGCGATCTACGACACGATGCAGTTCCTGAAGTCGCCGGTGAACTCGATCTGCATGGGGCTCGCGGCCTCAATGGGGGCGTTCCTGCTGGCTTCGGGCGCGGCGGGCAAGCGCTCGGCGCTGCCGAACTCGCGGATCATGATCCACCAGCCGTCGGGCGGGATGCAGGGGACGGCGTCCGACATCGAGATCCAGGCCCGCGAGGTGCTCTACACGCGGTCGAAGATGAACGAGCTGATGGCCAAGCATACCGGGCGGCCACTCGAGCAGATCGAGCGCGACGTGGACCGCGACCGGTTCATGAGCGCCGAGGAGGCCAAGGCGTACGGGATCATTGACCACGTGATCACAAGCCGGGCGGAGATTGACGAGAAGCTGCTGACGGCGGCGAAGTGAGGCCTGGGCCGGCCTTTGTGAATCTTTTCACGAACCCCGGCCCCGTTGCGTTGACCCTGCCCGACCCGAACGTTACACATCCATCGGTCACGCGTCGAACGGACGCCGCCCGGTCGGTGCTGGATTCCCACTCCAAGGCCCGTCGCTGATGTCCCAAGATCGTCATCTGCGCTGTTCATTCTGCGGCAAGTCGAAGGACGCGGTCCGGAAGTTCATCTCCGGCCCGTCCGTCTACATCTGCAATGAATGCATCGCGCTCTGCAACGAGATCTTGGCGGAGGACGAGGAGCGCGAGGTCGCCGAGACGGTCACCCAGGTGCCCGCCCCCCAGGAGATCAAGGACGTCCTCGACCAGTATGTGATCGGCCAGGAGGGCGCCAAGAAGGCGCTCTCGGTGGCCGTGTACAACCACTATAAGCGCATCAACTCCGGCGCCAAGCGTGAGGGGGACGTCGAGCTCGACAAGTCGAACATCCTCCTCCTCGGCCCCACCGGCGTCGGCAAGACGCTGCTCGCGCAGACGCTGGCGCGGATCCTCGACGTGCCGTTCACCATCGCGGATGCCACGACGCTGACCGAGGCCGGCTACGTGGGCGAGGACGTCGAGAACATCCTCGTCCGGCTCCTCCAGGCGGGCGACTTCAACGTCGCCGAGTGCGAGCGCGGGATCGTCTACATAGACGAGATTGACAAGATTGCGCGGAAGAGCGAGAACCCGAGCATCACGCGCGACGTCTCGGGCGAGGGCGTGCAGCAGGCCCTCCTCAAGATTCTCGAGGGGACGGTCGCCTCCGTGCCGCCGCAGGGTGGCCGCAAGCATCCACAGCAGGAGTACATCCAGATCAACACGAAGGACATCCTCTTCATCTGCGGCGGCGCGTTCGACGGGCTGGAGAAGATCATCGAGGCGCGGCTGGGCCGGCGCCAGATCGGGTTCGGGGCCGAGGTCAAGCAGGCCGAGGCGGCGAAGGCGGGGACGAATGTCTTCGGCGAGGTGGAGCCAGAGGACCTGCTCCGCTTCGGGCTGATTCCGGAGCTGGTGGGGCGGCTCCCGGTGTCGGTGCCGCTGCAGGGGCTCGACGAGGAGGCGCTGGTCCAGATCCTCAAGGAACCCAAGAACGCGCTGACCAAGCAGTACAAGAAGCTCTTCGAGCTGGAGGATGTCCAGATCTCGTTCGAGGAGAACGCGCTGAAGGCCATCGCGAAGAAGGCCATCCAGCGCGGCACCGGCGCGCGCGGCCTCCGGGCGATCCTCGAGCAACTCCTCCTCGACACGATGTTCGAGCTCCCGAGCCGCGATGACGTGATTGAAGTGCGCGTCACGGAGGCCACGGTGACGCAGAAGCAGTCCCCGCTCCTCGAGATCGCCGCCAAGCGCCACAAGAAAGAGGCGTGAGCGCGCGCCCGCCGGCGCGCCCGCCGGATTCCGCGCGCGCCGCAGGCGCCGCCGCGGCGGCACCCGACCCGCTCCCGATCCGGTCCCTCGAGTTCCTCGGGCCGATGGCCACCGCCACCGGGTGGCGCCCGACGCACGTTCTCCCCGAGGTGGCCTTCGCCGGACGGTCGAACGTCGGCAAGTCCTCGCTGCTGAACGCGCTGGTGCGGCGCAAGGCGTTCGCCCGGGTGAGCAAGACCCCGGGACGGACCCGCGAGATCAACTTCTTTGCGGTCAACGGCCAGTTCGTGCTCGCCGACCTCCCCGGCTACGGCTACGCCAAGGTCTCGAAGGATCGCCAGGCCGAGTGGCGGCCGCTGATCGAGGGGTACCTGCGCGGCTCGACGCTGCTGCGCGGGATCGTCCTCCTCCTCGACATCCGCCGCGAGCCGACCGACGACGATCGGCAGATGCTCGATATGCTGGCGGACATCGGCCTCCCGACCCTCATCTGCGTGACGAAGACGGACAAGCTCGCCAAGGGTGCGGTGCGGGCGCGCGTGGCGTCGCTGGCGAAGACGCTCGAGCTCGACCCCGAGCAGATCATCGCGTTCTCGGCGGTGAGCGGGGAGGGCCGGGATGCGCTGGCGGAGGCGGTCGTGGCGCTGGTCGTGGCGGAGCGCTGACCAACGTATTTTCGTTCGCAGACCAGCAACCCGAGCGACCCAATGCCCCGCATCCCGCTACGACCCCTGCCCCCCCGCCCATCCGCCGCGCTGGAGGAGGCCTGGCTCGCGCGACTGGAGCGGCAACTCGCCGACCCCGGCGTGGACCGGAACGTCCTCTGCCGGGACACGCTCGTGGAGCTCTCGTATCCGGGACTCGCCGGGCGCTACGACGCGGCGCTGACGGACGAGCGCACGCCGCTCGGCACGCGCCTCGCACTCGCCACGCTCGACCCGCGGAACGTGACGCTGGAGCCGGAGTTCTACGGTGATTGCGACCAGGCGCGCTTCCAGAAGGTGAAGCCGCTACTCTGGCTCTGGTACTCGTTTGACCGGATGCCAATCGGTGGGCAGAACGTGGACCTCGGCGTGCGTTTCCGGCGGCTGCTCGCGCCGCACGTCTTCAAGAGCGTCGGGAAGAACTTCAAGTGCTTCCAGCACGTGGAGTTCTCCTTCGGCTACAACCTCGAGGTGGGCGACGACGTCGTGATCCACCGCCACGTCCTGCTCGACGACCGCGGCGGGATCCGGCTCGGCAACAAGGTCTCGGTGAGCGACTACGCGAACATCTATTCGCACACGCACAGCATCGTTGAGCAGGTGGACGTGACGAACGCGACCACGGTGCTGCACGACGGGGCGCGGATCACCTACCACGCGACGGTGCTCGCCGGCGTCCACGTCGGCGAGCAGGGGATGGTCGGCGCGGTGGCGGTGGCGACGAAGGACGTGCGGCCGTACCACGTGAACGTGGGAATCCCGGCGAAGAGTGTGCGGGTGAAGCCCGGGGCGCCGGAGTCCGCGGGGGACCGCCTGAAGACGAGCACCGACCGGGAACACTAGCGGCGCGCCTTGACGGCGCCGCAGAGCGAGCATCACCGGTCGGCCTTCACCTCGAGGACGTCGTGCACCGCCGGCGTCCGGAGCAACGTGTAGGCGTCGTCGAGGTGCCGGCGCTCGTGCGGCCAGCTGAAGCGACGGCGCGCGGCGGTGGGGGTGACCCAGCCGTGGCGGTCGTGCTCGGCTCCGAGCGTGACCTTGGCGTCGCCGGCGACGACCGCCGCGAACACTGCGGCCAGCTGCACCGTGCCGTTCGGGACGAGATAGAAGGGATGCATCGTCACCGACAGGAGTCGCTCGGCGACGAGGTCCGTCTCCTCCCTGAGCTCGCGGCGCGCGGCGGCGGGGAGGGCCTCCCCCGGCTCGACGCGCCCGTGGACCATCTCCCAGCTTCCGGCACAGCGGACGCCGGCGGCGCGGCGGAGGACGAGGATCTGCCAGCCGCGCTGGACCGCGCGAAAGACGATGACGTCCACCACCCCCACCTCGACCGGGATCGCGCTCATTGGGACGCTCCGGTGTGGGACGCGCGCCACCCGCTCACGGCGCCGACTTGGCCTTCCGGTCGAGAAGCGAATGGATGCGGGCGGAAAGGGCGCGGGCGCGGAAGGGCTTGGTGAGGTAGTCGCTCGCGCCGTACTCGAAGACGCGCACCTCGCTGTCCTCGTCGCCCTTGGCGGTGAGGACGATCACCGGGAGTCGCTGCGTGGCCGGCCGCGCGCGCAGGTGGCTCAACACGCCGTAGCCGTCGAGCCGCGGGAGGTTGAGGTCGAGGACCACGAGGTCGGGGGCGAGGCGGTCCACCTCGTCGAGCGCGAGGACGCCGTCGCCCGCCTCGTAGACGACGAACCCCTCGCGCTCGAGGAGGTCCTTCATCACGCGCCGCAGCGCCTCCTCGTCCTCCACCAGGAGCACGCGCTTGGCGGCGGGACGCTTGAGCGTCTCGTCGCCGACGAGCTCGAACGAGTCGCCGGTGAAGGTGGCGGCCGCGGAGTGGCGCGTGCCGCGGCGGCGGCCGACGCTGGGCCCCGACGGGCCTTCCTCGTCGTCCATCGTCGGGGCGGTCAGGGCCGCCGGCGCCGCCGGCGCCGCCGGCGTACTCCCGCGCGACGCCTGACCCGAGGCCTTGGAGCCCTCCTGCGGCGCCTCGAGCACGCGCAACAGCTCCTCGATCGTCGTCTCGCCCTTGCGGACGTGGTCCACCGCCGACTCCCAGAGCGAGCGCATCCCGCCCTCTCGCGCGGCGTCGTTGATCCGCTCCACGCTCTCGTTGCCGGCAATCCGCCGCTCGACCTCGTCGGTCAGGTGGAGGACCTCCTCGATCGCCAGCCGGCCCCGATACCCGGTCATCGAGCACTCGGCGCAGCCGACGCCGCGGTAGAGGGTCCCGCGCTCGGGGAAATACTTCTCGAGGCGCTCCGGCACCTGACCGACGGCGAGCTCGCGGCAATGCGAGCAGAGCCGCCGCATCAGTCGCTGGGCGACGACCCCCTTGAGCGCGGCGGCGATCTTGTAGCTCTCGATCCCGATGTCCACCAGCCGCGTGACCGCGCTCGCCGCGTCGTTGGTGTGCAGCGTCGAGAGCACGAGGTGGCCGGTCAGCGAGGCCTGCACGGCGATGTTGGCCGTCTCCTTGTCGCGGATCTCGCCGACGAGGATGACGTCGGGGTCCTGGCGGAGGATCGAGCGGAGCGCGGCCGGGAAGGTGAGCCCCGCCTTCTCGTTGATCTGCACCTGGACGATTCCCTGGAGCCGATACTCCACCGGGTCCTCGACCGTGACGATGTTCACGCCGCGGCCCTGCACGGTGCGCAGCATCGAGTAGAGCGTGGTCGTCTTGCCGGAGCCGGTCGGGCCGGTGACGAGGACGATCCCCTCGCGCGCCTGCAGGAGTTCCATGATCCGCTGGTGCTCGTCCGGCAGCAAGCCGAGCGCGTCGAGCGAGAGGATCGTCGAGCGCTGGTCGAGGATGCGGATCACGACCTTCTCGCCCTGCGAGGCGGGGAGGGTCGAGACGCGGAGGTCCACGCGGCTGCCGCTCACCGCCACGCGCGCCCGTCCATCCTGCGGGCGGAGCCGGTCGGCGATGTCGAGCTGCGCCATGATCTTCACGCGGCTCACGAGCGGGACGCCGGCGGCCTTGGGGAGCACCATCACCTGGCGCAGCACGCCGTCAATGCGGTAGCGCACCGCCACGCCGCCCTCTTCGGGCTCCAAGTGGATGTCCGAGGCGCGCGACTGGATGCCCTCGGCCACGATGCGGTCCACCAGCTGGATCACCGGGCGCTCGCCGGCGCGCTGCGCATTGATGTCGAGGTCGGCCTCGTCGGCCGTCTCGTCAATGCTCTCGAGGTCGTAGGTCCCCTGCACGTTTTCGAGGATCTTCTCGATCACGTTCTCCGGGCGGTAGACCTCGTCGAGCCGGTCGGCGATGCGCCGCGGCGCCGCAATGGACATCCGCACCGTGCGCCCGAGCGCGAAGGCAAGCGAGCGCTCGCAGTCGAGGTCAAGGGGATCGGACGTCGCGATGTCGAGAATCGAATCGGAGATCAGGAGCGGGACGATCCGGTAGCGCCGGGCCAGCGTCTCGGGGACGAGCTCGCGCGCCTGCTGACTCACCGAGCTGAGGTCGGCGATCTTCATCCGGAACCGCTTGGCGACCGCCTGGACGATTGCGTCGTCGGTGGCCCATGCGCGCTTCAGGACCTCCTCCCAGTGGCTCTCCACCGTGGCGGCCTTCAACTCCTCGAGCTGCTCCGCAGTGAGGAGCGACTCAAGGGTGACCAACAACCATTCGTCGCGCGCAGACTTGGCCGAACTCCCCATTCCACTCCCGATGGCAGTGACTTCCTCGACGCGGTAGCCCTGAAAGATACCCCCTAGCCCCGGTGCGGCCAGAAGCGGCGGCGCACAGGCATCATCCGTCAGAGCACGGGCCAGAACTCGCGCGCCACGTCTACGGAGAAGAGCCAGCGACCGTCGCGCAGGCCGCGCGAGACGTCGAATCGCAGGAGGTCGAAGATCCCAATCGTCGCAATCCCGGCCGCCGGGTGCCAGCCGGGGCTTCCCCGGAGAGGACGGTCGAGCCAGACGCCGTGCACGTAGGGAGCGACCACAAGCGAGGACGGCACTCGGCCGAATCGTCCTAAGTCCAAGGAAATGAACGGGATACGCGACTGCCACTCGACCCGCTGGCTGACCGCCGACTCGCCCGCCAGCGAGTGGAAACCGTACCCCGGCCCAGTCACCGGACCGCCGAAGTACACGGCATCCTGCTCAGGGACGCCCTGACTCAGCGCGCCACTCGCGCCCACGCTCGCCGCGATTGTCCGCAGGACGACGCGCGAAGTCCCCACCGGAATCGCCGCCTCCACGTCCACCCCACCGCGCACGACGAAATAGTCCCTCGGGGCGATATCGTCGCCGCCGGCGTCCGGGTTGAGCCCTGCCACACCGAGGCGGGCCGAGCCGCGCAGCCGCCCCGCCCCGTCCGCGAGCGCGCGCGTACGATCCCAGCCGAGCGCGAGTGCGCGGCGTTCGAGCGCGGTGGCGGGGAACGCGGGGGCCAAGCGCCCCCAGGGCCGCCCCAGTGGCGCGCAGCAGCGCCCGCCTACCTAT
>JBBDYC010000003.1:0-28272 GCA_040901985.1 Gemmatimonadaceae bacterium | reverse complement strand
GGGGGGGCGGCGGGGGGGGGTACCGCGGGCGCAACGCGCCCGCTGGCCGGCACGGCGTGCACCACGAGCGGCCGCTCGCGGCGGCGCAGGTACTCGACGTGGAGCCGCCCGCCGCCCGGATACGAGCGTTGGTAGCGCGCCCCGAAGCCGCGGACGCCGATCGGGTTGGTCCAGTCGGAGCCGAACTCCTGCGCGGCGATGGAGTTGCGGATCCCGCTGCCCTCGGACGTCTCGCCGACCTGGTGAAAATCGTCGAGGAGCGAGAGGGTGAGCTCGCGCCCCCGCGCGTCATTCCAGGTCACGCGCCCCGCGCCCTTGAACACCTCGTCGGCGGTGCCATAGCGGCCAATCACTCCCACCGAGAGCCCCCAGCCGAGGCGCTGGGAGAGTCCGGCGCCGACGGCGAGGCCCTCCACGCGGTCGCTGCGGACGATGTCGGAGAGTCCGCGCGCGGCGAGACTCGAGGTGCGCGCCCGGGCCAGCGCGCCGGCTCGCACGAGCGCACGCGCCTCCTCCTGGACGGCGCGCACCTCCGCCGCGTCGAGCGCGCGCACCTCCTCTGGGAGCGAATCGAGAAGCGCCCCCTCGAACGGGTAGCGCCGCTGTTCGGCGGGCGGCACCTCGACGATCTCGGGCCCCACGAAGAGCTGCGGCGGGAGCGACTGGTTGGTGCGGATGCAGCAGATCTCCCAGCGGCCGCGGATGATACCACGCACCGGAAACTCCATCCAGCTCGCCGAGCGCCGGATCTCGATTTCCTGGCGGCGCGGCAGCCAGAACCGGCCGTCCACCAGCCCGTTCTCGAGGATCACCGAGACGTCCTCGAGCTGGCGGTCGCGGAGCGCCGCGCGGGTGAATGAGAAGGTCATCCGGACGACGCTCGCGCTGCCACGGTCGAGGTACACGGCACCGACGGCCGCGGGCGCGCGGTCGTCCTTTGGGCGCACCCGGACCATCATCACGTCAATCGCCAGGGCGCCAGCGCGGATGGCGAGCGAGTCGGCAATCCGGTAGTCGTAGGTGGCGTGCCCGAGCGCCGACAGCGGATGCGGAACGTCGAGCACCTCGTCGCCGTCGCCGAGGCGAATCGTCTCGGGGAAGTCGTTCTGGATGATCCCGAGATGGTCGCGGTGATACGCCTGGTCGGTCGGAAAGAGCAGCGTATCGCGTCGGCCGACGATGCGTTGCTTGCTCTGGTCGGGCACGGCCCAATAGACTTCGACCGCGAGCTGGTCGGACTTGATGAGCGCGGGCGGGTGCGGGAATCCGACGCCGAGCTGGGCAAGGAACGTGACGTAGCCGGTCGCGCGCGCCGTGTAGTCGCGCAGTCCGGTGTCGGCGAGCTGCCGCGCGCGGCGCCGGGTGGCCTCCCGCACGAGTTCCATTGTCCGCTCGTCGTTCCAGCCCTCCTGCGCGGCGGCCGGCGCGGCGCCCAGCGCGAGGACGAGAAGGCCCATCACACCGAACGCGGCGGTCGCCGCACGCAGGGGACTCAGGAGCATGGTCGCAAGATCGCGGCAGGTGGCGGGCGTGACAACTTCTCCGGCGAGGGCGACGCTGGCCGCAGCGGCCGCGGTGGCTGGGGCGGCCGGGGTGGCTGGGGCGGCTTGGGCGGCCGGGGCGGCCGCGTGAGCGATCGGGCGTTCGAGGCCTTCGCCGCGCGCGCACGCACCGGCGCCGGGACAGGCGCGCTGGTGCCCGTCTGGCGCGACGTGCAGCTCGACGCCGAGACGCCGGTGGCGGCGTTCCATCGGCTGCGGCAGCCGCCCTTCGGCTTTCTCCTCGAGTCGGCGCCGGCGGGGAGCGAGACCTGGGGCCGCTACACCTTCCTCGGGACGGCGCCCCGCGCGGCGTGGCGGCTCGTGGACGGCACGGTCGAGGATTGGACGCCCGGACGCGGTTGGCACGGTGCGCGCACACCCGCCGACCCGCTGGCCGACCTCCGCGGTCGGCTCACTGAGCACGAACCGGTGAACGTGCCCGAGCTTGGCCCGTTCTGGGGCGGGGCGGTCGGGTACTTCGGCTACGATGTGGTGCGTCATATCGAGCGGCTACCGTCGGCCCCGCCGCGCACCATCCCGTGCCCCGACGCGCTGTTTCTGCTCACCGGCACCGTGGTGATCGTGGACAACCTGCGCGCGCGGGCGCGAGTGGTCGCCTGCGTCGTCGCGCCGGAGCAGGGCGACGGGCCGGCGATGCGGCGGGCCTTCGAGGCGGCCGAGGGGGAGCTCGACGCGACGATTGCGCGCCTCCGGGGCGGGCCGGCGCTGCCGGCGCTCGACCTCGACCCCGCAGCGCCACCGGCGACCGGTCGCTCGACGTATATGCGCGCCGATTTCCTGGCGCACGTCGCGCGGATCAAGGAACACATCGTCGCCGGGGACGTCTTCCAGGCGCTGCTCGCCCGGCGAATCGTCGTCCGCCGCGACTTCGACGGCGCGGCACTCTACCGGGCCATCCGCGCGCTGAATCCCTCGCCGTATATGTTCCACCTCGTCCTCGACGGCGTCGAGCTGGTCGGGAGCTCGCCCGAGCTGCTCGTGCGCGTCAGCGACGGCCGGGTCGTCGTGCGGCCGATCGCCGGCACGCGGCCGCGCGGCGACACGCCGGACGAGGACGCGTCCCGCGGCGCCGAGCTGCTCGCCGACCCCAAGGAGCGCGCCGAGCACATCATGCTCGTGGACCTCGGCCGCAACGACGTCGGGCGCGTGGCGCGCTACGGCAGCGTGCACGTCACCGAGCTGATGGCGGTGGAGCGGTACTCGCACGTGCTCCACCTAGTGAGCGAGGTGGAGGGCGCGCTGGAAGCCGACGCGTCGTCGCTGGAGGTGTTTCGGGCGGTGTTCCCGGCGGGGACGATGACCGGCGCGCCGAAGGTCCGGGCGATGGAGCTGATTGACGAGTTGGAGCCGGAGCGTCGCGGTCCCTACGCGGGGGCGGTGGGCCACATCGGCTGGGGGGATCGCCGGATGGACCTCGCGATCACCATCCGGACGTGCGTCCTCGCCGGCGACGAGGCCTCGGTGCAGGCGGGGGCGGGGATCGTGGCCGACTCCGACCCGGCGCGCGAGTGGGACGAGACGGAGTCCAAGGCGCGGGCGATGCTGACCGCAATCGGCCGGGTGCAAGCCGCGGACGCGCCGTATATTCCATCCGATGCACTTTCGCCTCGTCGGGATTGACAACGAATTCAAGTTCGAGCTCAGCGGCCCGAAGCCGCTGAGCGTCGGGCGCGCGGTCACGAACGACTGCCCGATCGTGGACCCGACGATGTCGCGCAAGCACGCCGACCTCGTGGTCAGCGACGGGGGCGTCGAGATCATTGACGCCGGGTCGAGCAACGGCACGTTCGTGAACGGCTCGAAAATTGACCGCGCGATCGCCAAGGCGGGCGACGAGGTGATCTTCGGCAAGGTCGTCTTCCGGCTCGAGAAGGTGGCGGCACCGAAGCCGCCGCCGGGCGGCGGCAAGGCGATGGCAGGGGCGACGATCGTCCGCAAGATCCCGAACTCGGGCGAGGTGGGCGCGCTCGCCCGCGACAGCGGGAGCGTCAAGCAGCAGCTCGCCGGCGACGCCAGCCAGGTGGAGAAGGACCGCCGCAAACTGGCAATCCTGCTTGAGGTCTCGAAGGGCCTCACCCGCGCGACCGACGTGCACGGGCTGCTCGTGAAGATCGCCGAGTACGCGTTCCAGACGCTCGAAGCGGACCGCTGCGCGATTCTCCTGATGGACCGCGACGGGCACCTGCAGCTGCAGATCTCGCGCGACCGGCGCGGCGAGGCGGCGTCAGACGAGATTCCGCAGTCCATCACGCTGACCGCGGTGACCGACAAGGTCGCGGTGCTCTCCGACGATGCCGGCGAGGACCAGCGGTTCACCGGCCAGTCGGTGGTGCTCCAGAAGGTCCGCTCGGCGATGTGTGTGCCGCTCCTCGGGAGCGAGAACAAGGTGCTCGGCGTGATCTACGTGGACAACTTCTCGCTCAAGCGGTTCGGCGAGACCGACCTCGACTTCTTGATCGCGTTCTCGGGGATCGCCGCCGTGGCGCTCGAGAACGGGCAGTTCGCCGAGCGGATCCGGGTGGAGCTGGTGGCGCGGAGCAACTTTGAGCGCTTCTTCACGCCGCACCTCGCGGCGCGGATCGCGTCGAGCCCGGACGCGGTGAAGCTCGGCGGCGACAAGCGGCGCGTCGCGGTGCTCTTCAGCGACATCCGCGGCTTCACCGCCCTCTCGGAGACGATGAATCCGGACACGATGGCGACGTTGCTCACCGAGTACTTCACCGAGATGGTGGAGTGCGTGTTCCGCCACGGCGGCACGCTCGACAAGTTCATCGGCGACTCGGTGATGGCGCAGTGGGGCGCGCCGATCGGCGAGCACGACGACTGCGACCGGGCGATGAACGCCGCGCTCGACATGATGACCGAGCTCGACCGGCTCAACGCACGCTGGAAGACCGAGGGACGCCCGATCCTCGAGATCGGGATCGGGCTCAACGTGGGCGACGTCTTTGCCGGCAACATCGGCAGCGACCGCCGGCTCGAGTACACGGTGATCGGCGACCCGGTGAACGTGTCGAGCCGGCTCTGCGGCGCTGCGGGGCCGGGGGAAATCCTTCTCTCCGAACCATTCCGCGCCGCGCTCGGGTCGCCGCCGCCGCTGGAGCCGCTCCCGCCGATGGAACTCAAGGGAAAGAGCCAGAAGCTCCCCGTCTTCCGCGTCAAGCGGTGACCGACGCCGGCGGATCCCCGCTCACGGCCCCGACGGGATACGCACGCTTCGCGGTGGACGAGGCGACGGTGGTCGCCCGCGACGACGCCAAGGCGGGGATCCGCGAGGCACTCCAGATCTGCCGGACGCTGCACGCCTGGGCCTCGACGATTCCCGGCGCCAAGGCGTACGAGGGACGCGCGACGGCGTGGGGCGCACGGCTGCCGCGGACCGGCATTGACGTCGTGGTGCGCCACGCGCAGCACGGCGGCCTCTTCGCGTCGCTGACCGGCGACCGGTTCGTGCATCCGGGGCGCGCGCCGTGGGAGCTTGCGGTGTCGCAGCGGCTGCGCGGGGCGGGCGTGCCGACGCCGGAGATGGTGGCGTACGTGCTGTATCCGGCGGGCCCCGGCCTCTGTCGCTGCGACGTGGCGACGCGCCGATTGCCCGACGGCGCCGACCTGCCGACGCGCTGGGCGACGTCCGACGCCGCGTCGCGCGACGCGCTCCTCGTCGCCACCGGCGCCCTGTTGCGGGCGCTGCAGAACATCGGCGCGCATCACGCCGACCTCAACGCGACCAACATCTATGTCGCCCGCGAGGGGAGCGCCTGGCGTGCCTATGCGCTCGACGTGGACCGCGTGCGCTTCCTCGCGCCGGGCGACGCGCGGGTCGGCGGGCTCAACTTCGCGCGCCTGCGACGCTCGCTCCGCAAGCTCCGCGACCACCGCGGCCTGGCGATGCCGGAGGAGGCGATCGCGCACCTCGCCGGCTACGCCGGACTCGCCTGAGATGACGCTCCGCGTGCCGATGGAGCGCGTCTGCATCGTGATGATGTCGGCGATCGGCGACACCGTGCACGTGCTCCCGGTGCTGACGGCGCTCAAGCGGCACCACCCGGCGATGCGGGTGAGCTGGGTGCTGCAACCTGGGCCGGCCTCGCTCGTCCACGGCCATCCCGCGCTCGACGAGATCATCCCGTTCGACTACGCGCGCGGCGCGCGCGGATTCCTCGAGCTGCGGCGCGTCCTCGCCGCGCGCGAGTTCGACCTCGTGCTCGACCTCCAGGTGTCGCTCAAGGCGGGGATCGTCACCGCGTTCACGCGCGCGCCGGTGAAGCTGGGGTTCGACCGTGCACGGGCGCGCGACGGGAACTGGCTCTTCACCACGCACCGCATCCCCGCCGGCCCGCGACGGCACGTGCAGGACCAGTACTTCGAGTTCCTGGCGCATCTCGGCATCCCGCAGACGCCGGTGACGTGGGGAATCGGGCCGTGGGAGTCGGAGCGCGCGGCGCACCGCGACTTCTTCGCGCGCTTCGACCGCCCGGTGGCGGCAATCGTCTGCGGGACGAGCGACCCCGACCGTGACTGGCGCAGCGAGCGGTGGGCGGCGGTCTGCGACGCGCTCTACGCCGGGTACGGCCTCCAGCCGGTGCTCGTCGGGGGGACGAGCGCGCGCGAACGGGCGACCGCTGCCGCCGTGCGCGCGCTCGCCAAGGTCAGCGCGCCGACCGACGCGCTCGGCGTCGGCGGGCTGCGCGGGCTGGTGGGGATCCTCGACGGGGCGGCGCTGACGATCTCACTCGACACGGCACCGCTCCACCTGAGCGTGGCGGTGGACACACCGGTGATCGCCCTGATGGCGCAGGCCGACCCCAAGCGCACCGGACCCTACGGACGGGACCAGGACCTCGTCGTGAATGCCTTCGCCGAGCCGGATGACCCGCCGGACGAGGTGCTCTGGGTGCGACGGCGCGGCCGGATGGGACGGATCACGGTCGAGCAGGTACTGGCCAAGGTCGAGCAGTGGCGGCGCGTGCAGTTCCGCTCGAGCGGGTCATCGTTCGAGGCGCCGCGTGGGTGAGCGGGCTGCGGCCGACGCCGCCGCGCCGAGCCCGCGCGTCCCGCTCGACCGCGTCTGCGTGGTGATGCTCGCCGCCGTCGGCGACGCAATCCACGCGCTCCCGGTGATCAACGCCATCGTGCGCGCCCACCCGCGCTCGCGAATCACGTGGGTGATGCAGCCCGGCCTGGTGGGCCTGCTCGACGGGCATCCGGCGATCCACGAGATCATCCCCTTCCAGCGCGCCAGTGGCTGGCGCGGCTTCGCCGCGGTGCGACGCGAACTGCGGCGGCGCGCATTCGACGTCGTGCTGGTGCTGCAGCCCTACCTCAAGTCAGGGATCGTGGCCTCGTTTGCGCCGGCGCCGGTGCGGCTCGGGTTCGACCGCGCGCGGGCCCGTGACTTGAGCTGGCTCTTCACCAACACGCGGCTCCCTGCGCGTCCGCTGCAGCATATGCAGGACCAGTACCTCGAGTTCCTCGACTGGCTGGGCGTGCCGCGCGGCGCGCTGGAGTGGCGGATCGGCCCCTGGAGCGACGCCGAGCGCGCGTGGCAACGCGACTTCCTCACGCGCCTCGAGCGCCCGATCGCGCCGATTGTCGTCGCGACCAGCAAGCCGCAGAAGGACTGGCTCCCCGAGCGGTGGGCGGAGGTCTGCGACGCACTCCACCACGACTTCGCGCTGCAGCCGGTGCTGGTCGGCGGGAACTCGTCGCGCGAACGCGCCGCCGAACGGACCATCCTCGAGCGCGCGCGCAGCACGCCGGTGAGCGCGCTCGGCAACGGCGGCCTGCGCGGCCTCGCGGCGATCATTGACGGCGCGGCGCTCGTGCTCTCGCCGGACACCGGCCCGCTGCACCTCAGCGTGGCGCTCGACACGCCGGTGATCTCGCTGCTCGGCTACGCGAATCCCCGGCGCGTCGGGCCATACCGGAAGTTCGGCGACCTGACGATTGATGCCTACGGCGAGCCGGGGGAGGAGTACCCGGTGACGATGGAGACGCGGCGCGACCGGATGCCGCGGATCACCGTCCGGCAGGTGCTGGAGAAGGTCGAGCGGTGGCGGACGGCCTACGGATTGTTGAGTCGGTAGACGTACGCGGCCACGGCGAGCGTGCGGTCGTCGGTCATCGTCACGCCACCGTACGGCGGCATCACGCTGCTGAACTCCTTGGGCGCCATCACGCCGCTCTTGATCGTGCGGAAGATGAACTCAAAGGAGCCGTCGCCGTGGAGCCATCGGCCGTCGGCGAGGTCGGGGGCGGCGACGCCGTTGCGGCCAGCCACGCCGTGGCAGGCCTGGCAGGACGTGGCGCCAATCCTGCCGTGGAAGAGGCTGTCACCGAGGGCGACCATCGCCGGCGTGATGCGGGCGGTGTCGAAGGAGATTGCCGGGGCGGCCGGGGCCGAGGCGGCCGTGTCGCGCGGTGCGGCATCGCCGCCGCAGGCGGTCGCGGTCCCGAGGATGAGGATAACCGCCGCACGGCGGAGGGACGATGGCGCGGGCATAGGACGTCTCCGGATGGGATGACGAAGGGTGGTCAGAAGTCGCGCCGAACGAAGCGCCGACGGGCGAGAGAGACGGGGAGCGCGCACCAGAGTGACAGGGCGGCGAGGGCAATCAGCGGCCCGACCGCCGAACCGAAGGCGCGACGGAAGAGCGCCCCCGTGTAGCCGAGCAGGGCGGAGGCGTCGAGCGAGGTCAGCACCAGCACGCGCGCGAGGTCCACGGGGTTGCCGAGCATCAGCCCGAGGAGGGGGCGCTCGAGCGGCCAGTTTCCGAAGAGCGAGACGACGGCCAGCACGCCACCATCGTAGCCGATCGTGAGGAGGAACCAAGCGGCGAGCGAGAGCGACATCCCCTTGAGGCGGTCGTCGGTGCCGAGGGCGATCGCCATCGCGAGCGCGCTGAACGTGGCGGTGAGGAATACGCCGCCCGCCGCGAGTGCGACGAGCGCGGCCCTTGGCGCCTCCGCGGCCGCGCCGTGGAGCAGGAGCGGCACCCCGATGCCGAGCAGGAAGGCGGCGGTGAGCGGAAGCGCGAGCCCGAGGTAGAGCCCGGTGAAGACGGCCGGCCGCGCGAGGGGTTGCGCGAGCAGCAGCTCGATGAACTCGCGCGAGGCATAGACGTGCATCGTGCCGAAGACGAGCGCGACGAGCGGGACCAGCAGCAACGTCGCGTTGAGCAGGCTCAACACCACCTGATTCCCCGCCCCCCCAAAGAGGAAGAGGAGTTCGGCGACACCGGCGAGGCCGAGGCCATAGGCGAGGAGCCAGCGATTCCGCGCGAGGTCACGCGCGCCGGCGCGGAGGACGAGGGCGACGGCGCTCACGCCACCGCTCCCACGCCGCCCTGCTCCACCCGCAGCCCGCGCAGGAGCGCGGCGATCGCCGGTTCGAGCCGACGCATCCCCGTCTCCTCCAGCAAGGCGTGCACCGGCCCGGCAAAGCGCAGCCGCCCCTCGTTGAGGAAGGCCACGTCGTCGGCAAACTCCTCGAGCTCGCTGAGGATGTGCGAGGTGATGCACACGGTGCGCCCGTCGCTGCGCGCGCCGCGAAGGGCGTGCTTGAACAGTCCGGCGGCAATCGGATCGAGGCCGGCGGTTGGCTCGTCGAGGATCAGGACGTCGGGGCGGAAGAGCCAGGCTGCGGCGAGGCTGACCTTCTGTCGCCACCCGCCGGACAGCGTGCCGACGGGCGTGCCCCACTCGGCGCGGAGGCCGAACGACTCCAGTAACCCTTCATCAATGGTGGCGCCGGGGCGCAGCGCCCGCAGCATCGCGAAGACCTCGCCCACCGCGAGATTCGCCGGAAAGTGCGGGGCCTGCGGCGCGTAACCGATACGCGCGCGGTACGCACCGGCGGCGTCAATGGCGACGCCGTCGAGGAGGATCCGGCCGGCGTCGGGACGCGCGAGTCCAAGCAGGCACTTGATCAGCGTCGTCTTGCCCGATCCATTCGGGCCGACCAGCGCGGTGATGCGCCCCGGCGCGAGCGCGAGCGAGACACCGTCGAGCACCGACCGCGGGCCGTACGCCTTCCGCAGTCCGTCAAGTGTGATCATCGTGGGGACCTCATCAGCGGTGCCGGATCGGCCAACGCGGGCGTGAGCACCGGAAAGACGCGTTCCGCGGCGTCGAGGACGAGTGTCACCGGGCTCCGGAGGAGGAGCAGTGCCGCCGGGTGCCGCTCGACGACAAGCGCGAAGAATCGGACCGGGTGGAATGGCACGTCGCCGCGACCATCCCGGTCGAGGTCGTAGCCGCGATAGCTGTCCCACCAGTTGCCGTCGAACGTGCTGCGCACGGTGCGGCTGTTGGTCGTCACGTCGAACGCGTTGCCGACGAAGCGGTTCCCGGTGAACCGGTTGTCGAGCGCATCGCCCATCAGGCGCACCGCCCAGCCGTTGGCCTGGAAGTCGTTGTCGCGGATCTCGAGCCGCGAGGCGCCCTCGAGGTAGAGGCCGGTCGAGCTCCCGACGAACCGATTCCCGACCAGTGACCCGTCGGTGATCTCCTTGAGGAGGAGCGCGTAGGCGGCGCTCCCCCGCGCGTCGAGAAACTGGTTGCGGTGCATCGTGATGCCCTTGCTGTACATCACGGCGACGCCGGCCCCGTTGCGCCGGAAGGTGTTGTCCTCGTACCGACAGGAGTCGGAGAACATGAAGTGCAGCCCGTAGCGGCTGTTCTCCTCGCTCGTGTTGCCGACCGCCACCGCGCCGGCGGAAAACTCGAAGTAGATGCCGTCGCGCTGGCCGCGGATGCGGTTGCCGGTGACTCGCGTGCGCGGCGAGTGCCAGAGGTGCACGCCGTTGCCGTTGGTGGACTCCCCGGCGCCGCTCGACTGGATGTCGTTGTCGTGGATCAGGCAGCCGTCGGCGCGCTGGAGGTAGATCGCGAAGAGTGCGTCGCGGAAGCGATTCCCCTCGACCACGCAGCGTGCGGTCTCGACGACGCGCAACGCGGCGCGGTCCTCCATATGCGCGACGCCGGTATTGCCGAAGACCAGGCCGCGGACGGTGACGTCGGGCGCACTGATGACCAGCAGTTCCCGCTGGCCTTCGCCGTCGAGCACCGGCCACCCCTCGCCGACGATCGTGACGCCGGGCGTGCGCACCTGGAGCGTCGGCTCGCGGTAGGTCCCCGCGTGGACGCGGATCACCGCTCCCGGCGTCGCCGCCGCAAGCGCGGCGGTGATGGTCGCGAAGCGTGCGCCGGGGCCAACGGCGAGTTCCTGCGCTCGGGCGCCGGGCGCGGCGGCGAGGGCGAGGAACAGCAGGAGCGGCAGCAAGGACCCGGCGCCGGCGCGCATCTCAGTGCCCGCCGGACGTGACGATTCCCGCGCTGTCGGTGACGAGCGCGGTCCACGTCACCGAGACACCGCCGAGGCGTAGGCGCTGGGAGTCCGCGGCTGCCGGCGTTGCGAAGGCTACCGCGCGCCCCATCGGGGCGCGGAGCGAGCCGTCGAGCAGGAACCCCGCCTCCTCGGCGCGGATGAACGCGCCGCCGGTCGCCGCGTCGGCCACCCAGACGGACCCGATCAGCTCCGCGTCGTGCCCGCGCACGAATCCGACGAGGCACTCCACTGCGTCAAAGACGTAGATCCGCCCCGTGCGCATGATGACCTGCGCCCCGAAGCGCGGGTCGGTGATTTCCATCCGGCAGTAGGCGCACTGATCCTCGCCGAGGAGGAGTGCGCGCGGCCGCGGAGTGCCGCACGCCGCAACGATGCCGAGCGCGAGGGCCAAGGCGGGGGCGAGGACGCGGGGAGTGATCCGCACCGCTCAGCCCTTCGCCTTTCCGCGGGCGCGCGAATCCACCGCCGCAAATGCCACGAGTGCCGCCGCGAGAGAGAGCGCGATGCCCCCCGACGCCGGCCACGACGTCGCGCGGAAGTTGAGCAGTGTCTTGGAGCCGATCAGCGGAGGCTGATACGTCATTCCCGGAATTTTGATGATTGCGTTTTCGTAGTCGAGGTTGTGGCCGTAGTCGTACCCCCATCGCCAGTAGTCGTAGAGGCCGGCGACGAGGAGGAGCGCCAACGTCCCCCCCCAGACGTAGAGGGGAACACGCCGGCCCAGCGCGGCCACGGTCAGGCCGCCGGCGATGAGCCCGGCGACGATCCACGGCATCCAACGCAGCTCCGGGATCGCGTCGGGCTCGATCGCCTTCATCCCGATGTAATGGTTGAGGTTGTTGATGTTGCCGAGGTCGTTGGGCTTGAAGCCGTCCACCCCGTTCACGCGAATGAGCATCCCAAGGCCCTCCGGGTACTGCGGCGCGACCAGCCCGACGCGCCACAGCGGGAGCACGTACACCGTTGCCATCAGCGCGGTGGCGACGAGCACGACCCAGCGGGCCCGGGACGTCATCGGTCAGTTCCCCGGCCGCGGTGGCGGACGCCCGGTCGTCGCGGTGAGCGCCACGGTGGCGTTCGCCGGCGAGACCCGCACATACCCCTGCATCTCCTGGTGCAGCGCCGAGCAGAAGTCGGTGCAGTAGAAGGGGTAGACGCCGACGCGATTCGGCACCCACATCAGCGTGCGCGTCTCGCCGGGCATCACGAGCAACTCGGCGTTCGTCGCCCCGAGGATCGCGAAACCGTGCGGCACGTCCCAGTCCTGCTCGAGGTTCGTCAGGTGGAAGTACACGGTGTCGCCGAGCCGGATGCCTTCGATGTTGTCGGGCGTGAAGTGCGAGCGGATGGACGTCATCCGGACGCGCACGACGTTCCCCCGGCGCTCGATCCCCGCCTCCCGCGCCGTGCGCGTGACTTGCGGATGCCGGTTCTCGGTGAGCTGGTAGAAGCGGATCTGGCGGTCTTTCACCAACCGGGCCTCGATGGCGTTCGCATAGTGCGGTTCACCGATCGTCGGGAAGTCGAGCAGAAGCTGCATCCGCTCGCCGGAGATGTCGAAGAGCTGGGCCGAGTGGGCGAGCTCGGGACCGGTCGGGAGGTAGCGGTCCTTGGTGATCTTGTTCATCGCCAGGGCGTACCGACCGTAGGGCTTCCGCGTCCCGCCGCCAGGAATCATCAGGTGACCGACCGCATAGTAAGTCGGCGCGCGGTCCACGACCTCCCAGGTGCCAAGCTTCCACTTCACGATCTCGGACGAGATGAACATGGACGTGTAGGCGTAGCCCTTGCCGTCGAACTCGGTATGGAGCGGTCCGAGGCCGGACTCCTGCACCTCACCGGCGAGCGTCGAGGCATAGCGGAGCACCGGGATCCCCTCGAGCTCCCCCTCGAACTCACGGTCGGCGATCGCCTTCAGCATCTTGGTGGCCGAGTGCACCGGGATGACCGCGGCGAGCTTGCCGCCGGCGACGATGTACTCGCCGGTCGGATCCACGTCGGCGCCGTGCGGCGACTTGGGCGTCGGCAGGAAGTACATCACCCCCGGGCAGTCGGCCGGCGTCATCTGCAGCACGCTGGTGCGCCGGTTGGAGCGCGCGACGCGGCTGAACTCGTCCATATAGTTGTGGCGGTAGTCCACCGCGACGCGACGGCCCTTGCCGCCCTTCACGCAGGCTTCGGCCGCGCGATAGTTCACCGCGGCGATGTAGTCCTTGTCCGCCTGCGACGCGTTCACCTCGAGCAGCGTGTTGGCCTGCTCGGTGTTGTACGACGAGAAGAACATCCACCCCGCCGACGGCCCCTTGCCGGCCCGGGCCAGGTCGTAGTTGAAGCCCGGCACGATCAGCTGGAACGCGATGTCCATCTTCCCGGGCTGGTCGGCGGTGATGAAGGAGACCTGGCCGCGGAAGTGCTGCTTGTACTGGTCAATCGGCACGTCGCGGTTCGGCACCGGGATGCTGAAGCGCGTCGAGGACACGATGTACTCGGTGTTCTCGGTGACGAACGGCGACGCGTGATTCCCGGCGGCGTTGGGGATCTCGAGGATCTCCGTCGTCTCGAAGTGCGTGAGGTCAATGCGCGCCACGCGCGGCGTGTTGTTCCCGTTCACGAAGAGCCAGCGGCCATCGTCCTCGCCATTGGTCTGGGACAGGGCGGTGTGATGCAGGTCGTCCCACGGGATGAAGCCGTACGAGGTCTCGAGCATCGGCTTCGTCTCCTCGGAGTAGCCCCAGCCGTTCTCGGCGTGTTGCGCGAAGACGGGGAGGAGGCGGAGGAGGCGGCCGGAAGGAAGCCCATAGACGCCGACCTGACCGTTGAAGCCGCCGGAGAGGAAGGCGTAGAGCTCGTCGTGCTCGCCCGGCGCCACATAGACGCGTTGAGCATTGCTCGCGTTGCTGACGAGGGAACCGGAGCGACCACCACTGCAGGCGTACCCGACGCCGAGGGCGCCGAGGACGGCGGCGGCGACGAGCAGGCGGGGACGGGAGACGAAGGACATACGGACCTCGTGGGGTGAGGTGATGCACCGGCGGAACGGCCGGCCGATCCGGGCTTGCCCCGGATGTGTTAAAGGTGCAGATTCTATGCATCTTTTATACAGTCAGAATTCCCCGGATTTCGTGTCAGGAATCCCCGCACCTCGCCTCCCGTACCGTCCCGTTCGGCCCATTCCCGCACCGGAACCGCACCGGACCTGCCATGCGCCTTACCCGGCACACCGACAACGCGCTCCGCGCCCTCATCTTCCTCGGCATCCACGGCGGCGACGCGCCGGCGCGCATCGCCGACATCGCGCGCCGGATGGGAATGAGCGCGGATCACCTCGCCAAGGTTGTCGCCCGACTTGCCCAGTGCGGCTATGTGGAGACGGTCCGCGGCCGCATCGGCGGGGTGCGCCTCGCCCGGCCGGCCGAGGCGATCAGCGTCGGCGAGGTCGTCCGCGCGATGGAGGACAACATGGCGCTGGTCGAGTGCTTTGACCCCGCCACCAACCAGTGCCCGATTGCGCCCGCCTGCGCGCTGGCACCGGCCCTCGACGCCGCGCTCACCGCCTTCCTCGGCGTGCTCGACGGGTATAGCGTCGCCGACCTCACCGCGCGCCCGCGGAGCCTCACGCGCCTGATGGTGGCCTGACGATGGATTGGTTTGTCCGCGCGTTCATCAAGGCCAGCCTTCTCTGGTTCTCCTCGGCGATCCTGCTCGGCGTCGCGATGGCGCTCGTCCCGTCACTGACGGTCTATCGCACCGCGCACCTGCACCTCGCCTTCCTCGGCTTCGTGACGCAGATGATCTACGGCGTCGCGCTGCACGTGGTCCCGCGCTTCTTCGGCCAGCCGCTGGTGCATCAGCGGATGGCCGAGTTCCAGTTTTGGTTCGCGCAGTCGGGGTTGGCGCTCCTCGCGTCGGGGTTCGCGTTGCGGGTGCACGCGCTGGCCGTGGCGCCGGCGTTGCTGGCGGCCGGGGGGCTGCTCACTGCGGCGGGGGCGGGATGCTTCGTGGTGAACCTCTGGCGGACGATTGATGCGAGTCCGATGGCGGCGGTGCGCGCGCGCGGCGGGCGGCCGTTGCCGACTCTGCCTCAGGAGGACGCGCACTAGCGCCTTCCCGCCTTCCACGAGCCAATCAGTCGGCCCGCAGCCCGTCGGCGAACCGATACTCCACGCCGACGCGCCCGAGCAGTTCCACCAGCCGCCGCAGGCCGAGCCCCATCACGCTGAAGTAGTCGCCGTCCACGCGCTCGACGATCGTCGCGCCCCATCCCTGGATGCCGTAGGCGCCCGCCTTGTCCATCGGCTCGCCGGTGGCGACGTAGGCGGCGATCTCCGCATCGGTGAGCGCGCGGAAGGCTACCGCGACCGACTCGACGGCGCTCTCGGTGCGCGCGCCGCGCGCGACGGCGACGGCGGTGTGCACGGTGTGTTCGCGGCCGGCGAGGCGCCGGATGATGGCGCGGGCGTCGGCGGCGTCCACCGGCTTGCCGAGGATCTCGCCGTCGAGAACGACGATGGTGTCGGCGGCGATGACCACGGCGTCGGGGTGTCGCGCGCCGAGTGCCTGCGCCTTCTCGCGCGCCAGCCGCTCGCAGTGCGGCACCGGAGATTCATCGGCGGGGACGGTCTCGTCAATGTCGGCCGGCAACACCTCGTGGGCGATCCCGATCAGCTGGAGGAGCTCGCGCCGCCGCGGCGACCGTGAGGCGAGGATCACGCGCAGCGGCTGCACCGCGGCGTTCGTTCGCACCGCGCTCATCGCTCGAGCCAAAGCGTGACTGGCCCGTCGTTCACGAGTTCCACCTCCATCATCGCGCCGAACTCGCCGGTGGCGACGGTGAGGCCACGCTCGCGGAGCAGTGCCACGAACCGTTCGTAGAGCGGGATCGCCACCTCCGGACGCGCGGCGTCAATGAAGCTCGGCCGCCGCCCCTTCTCGGCGTTGCCGTAGAGCGTGAACTGGCTCACCACGAGCACCGCGCCGCCGACCTCCTCGAGGCCGAGGTTCATCTTCCCCTCGCCATCGCCAAAGAGGCGGAGCCCGGCGACCTTGTCGGCCATCCACACCACCTGCGCGTCGGTGTCCGAGTGCGTGAAGCCGACGAGGAGGCAGAAGCCGCGTCCGATGGCGCCGGCCGCGCCACCGCCGATCCGCACCTCGGCGCGCGCGACGCGTTGCAGGAGGACGCGCACCTAGCCCCGCGCCCGCATCGCGCGCGCCACTCAGCGCACCACGGTCCGCGCCCAGTCCCACCCCTGGAGGCCGCGCGCGTTCACCGCCTTCACCGCCACGTGCCAGCCCGGCGCGAGCGCGTTGATCGTCGCCCGAGGCGCCGTCACGGTCAGCGTGTGCTGCATCGGGTCGGTCGGCGGGCCGTAGCGGATCAGGTACTGCCCCGCCCCGGTCTCCACCGCCGCGTTCCAGGTCGCAATCTTCCCCTGCGCGCTGAGACCGGTCAGCCGCGACGGGCTCGACGCCATCAGCATGATCGTCGCGACGGTCATCTTGGACGTCTCGGCCAGCTGCTGATGGTTGATTGTCTCCAGCACGTCGTGCGGCATATGGTAATGCGGGTTGCCGAGGATCGGGTAGGAGCCGATGCCGGCGACGATGTCGCCCCAGGCGTCGTAAAGCGCGTGCGCGTCGGTGCTCTTGTAGTAGTACGCGTCGTAGGTGATCAGCCGCGAGAACTGGAGCGCCGCGGCATGCTGCACGTCGCGCAACCCGGCGTTGGAGTAGCGGATGGTGTTGTCCATCCGGTGGTCGTTGGACCACCCCATCATATCGTTGTTCAGCGCGCCGATGACCTGGATCGAGTCCTTCATCCGGCGGCCGAACTCCCGCGCGCCACGGAGGCCCGACTCCTCGCCGGTGAAGGAGACGAACATCACCGTGGCCGGCTGTGGGTGCCGCGCGATGACGCGCGCCGCCTCGAGGATCATCGCGGTGCCCGACGTGTTGTCGTCGGCGCCGGGTCCCTCGGCTCGCGAGTCGAAGTGCGCGCCCACCACGTAGACGAGATGCGGGTCCACGGTCCCCTTCACCACCGCGACGACGTTGGCCACCGCGAGCTCGCGCTCCTGCACGGTGGTGAAGCGCTGCAGGTGCGTGTCGAGCCCGAAGCTCCGGTACTTCTCGAGCAGCCACTCGGTGGCCTTCCAATTTCCGGGCTGGGTGATGTGCTTGGAGTCGAAGGCGAAGAGCGCCTTCTGATAATCGTAGATGCGCGCGGTGCTCACCTCGTCCACCGCCGCGCGCACCTGCGGGGCGATCCGCGTGAACATCGCGCGGCCGTTCACCCCCAGCCGCTGCTCGGCGGCGAGGTTGGTCGCCAGCCGCTCGTGGAGCAGCTCGCGCGTGACCTTCGCGCCGAGGTCCATCAGCCAGAGGTGGCGGTGCGGCGTGACCGTGTCGCCGTCGCGCTCGGCCACGACGGCCACGCGCGAGCCGTCGGGCGACGCCGCCCACTCGTACTCCGGCGCCACGGTGCGCACGGTGTTGTTGTGGAAGAGCCGCGTCTGCGTCCCGCTGCTGAGGTCGTACAGGTGCGAGCGGCGATGGCGCTCCTCGCCGATCACTGCGAGCAGGCGATCGTTGGCGAGGAACTGGGGAAAGAGGTCGTGCTGGATCTCGCGCGTGATTCGCGTCGGCGCGGCGCCTCCGTCAGCGGGCGCGGTGAAGATCTCCCAGTCCTCGCGCAGCATCTGCGAGAAGGCAATCGTCCGGCCGTCGGGCGAGACGGCGAGGGACTGCGCCGGACGGTCGGGCGCCGCCGCCGTCGTGACCTCGCCGTCGCCGCGCCGGACGCGGTAGCGCGCCGTGGCGCCGGCCGGCTCGATCCAAGCCAACGTGCGTCCGTCGCGCGAGAAGGTCGGCGACACGCCGGCAATCGGCGCGCCGAGTCCCGCGCCGCCCAGTTCGGCAAAGGCAGTCGTGCGCGCGCGGAAGCCCGCGCCCGGCGTCGGGCGGGCAAAGGCGCCCCGCTCGCCGACCAGCACCACCAGGCGCGACCCGTCGGGCGAACGCACGAGGTCCACCGGTTGGGCGCCACTCACCGCGACCCGCCGCCAGGTGCCGTCCTGCCCCGTGAGGTCGCGCACGAGCAGCGTGGCGGTTGAGTCCCCCGCCGTCCCGACAATCACCGCCGCCCGCAGCGGCGCGCGCCCGAAGAGCGTGAGGCCCGCTGCCGCCGCGGCGTCGAGTGCAATCTCCTGCGGCGCCGCGCCGTCGAGCGACACCCAGTGGAGAATCGGGCGGCCGCCCGGGCCGCTGCGCTGCCAGGCGATGCTACGGCCGTCGGGCGCGAACGACGGCTCGCCCCCCTCGCCGCCGGCAACCGCGCGGAACCCCGCCTCGGCGCGGACGACGTGCACCCGCTGGGCGGCGCCGGTGCCGGTCAGGTAGGCGAGGTGGCGGCCGTCATTCGACCAGATCGGCGCCCGCGCGTCCTTGGCGACCTCGACGGTCTGCCAGATCTCACCGGTCAGTTCGGCAATGCGGTCGTGGTAGGCGTCGCCGTCGGACGAGTGGAGGATGCGTTGTAGCTGGACGAGGACCGAATCGTACGCACCGACCTCCCAGCCGTACCGCGCGTGGTCGTAGCGCTCGGCGGTGGTCATCGGCTGCGCGGCGGCGGCGGGGCGCGCCGGGGCGGCGGGACGCTGCTGGGCAACCGCCGTACCGCCAACACAGGCGATCAGCGCAAGCGGGACAAGGGCGTGACGAACCATCACTGGGCTCACTCCAGGTCGGGACGAAGAGGACAGGCGACAACGCGCCGTCGTGCGGGAAGGATAATACCGCGCTAGCTTCCTGATAACGCGCCACGCACCCGGGGCGCTGCCCACGCCTGAGAGCGCCCGTGTTCGTCCCGAAGCTCGTCACAACGCTGCGTGGCTACACCCGGCCACAGTTCACCGCCGACCTCGCAGCCGGGACAATCGTCGGCATCGTCGCTCTCCCGCTGGCCATCGCCTTTGCCATCGCCAGCGGCGTCACCCCGGAGCGCGGCCTCTGGACGGCGATTGTCGCCGGCTTCCTCATCTCGGCGCTTGGCGGCTCGCGCGTCCAGATTGGCGGCCCGACCGGCGCCTTTGTCGTCATCGTCTACGGCATCGTCCTCCAGCACGGACTCGACGGCCTCCTCGTCGCGACGCTGTTGGCCGGCGTGATCCTCGTCGCGATGGGCGTGATGCGGCTCGGCGTCGCGATCAAGTTCATCCCCTATCCGCTGGTGATCGGCTTCACCAGCGGGATTGCGATGATCATCTTCATCGCCCAGATCAACGACCTCCTCGGCTTGCGGATGACCAACATCCCGGCCGAGTTCATCGGGAAGGTCGAGGCGTACGCGTCGCACCTCGGGTCGGTGGACCCCTACGCGATGGCACTCGCCGCGCTCGCGCTGGCAATCATCTTCATCTGGCCGCGGGTCTCGCAGCGGATCCCGGGGACCTTCGTCGCGCTCATCGTCACGACGCTGCTCGCGGTGGGGTTCGAGCTCCCGGTGGAGACGATCGGGAGCCGCTTCGGCGAGATCAGCGCGCGGCTGCCGACGATCGCCGTGCCGGCGCTTTCGCTCGCGCAGCTCGCCTCGCTCGTCGGGCCGGCCCTCACCATTGCGATGCTCGCGGCCGTCGAATCGCTCCTCTCGGCGGTCGTCGCTGACGGGATGATCGGCGGCCGTCACCGCTCGAACATGGAGTTGGTCGCGCAAGGCGTGGCGAACATCGGCTCGGCGCTGATCGGCGGGATCCCCGCCACCGGCGCCATCGCCCGCACGGCGACCAACATCAAGAACGGCGGCCGCACGCCGGTGGCGGGGATCGTCCACGCGGCGGTGCTGCTGGTGATCACGCTCGTCGCGGGCCGCTGGGCGGCGTACATCCCGATGGCGACGCTGGCGGCGATTCTCGTCGTCGTCGCCTACCATATGAGCGAGTGGCGCGTCTTCCGCTCCGAGCTGCGCGGCCCGCGGAGCGACGTTCTCGTCCTCCTCGTCACCTTCGGGCTGACGATTCTCGTGGACCTCACCGTGGCGATCGGCGTCGGGATGGTGCTGGCGTCGTTCCTCTTCGTCCGGCGGATGGCCGAGTCCACCGACGTGCGGATGGTCTCGCACGAGCTCTCCGAGGCGGCGTCGGAGGAGGTGGCCTACAGCGAGAGCCTCGGGGCGATCCCGCCGGGCGTACAGGTCTTCCAGGTCTCGGGCCCGCTCTTTTTCGGCGCCGCCGAGCGCTTCCGCGACACCCTCGCGCTGGTCGGCGCGAAGCCCCGTGTCCTGATCATCCGCCTCGGCGCGGTGCCAGTGATTGATTCGACGGGCCTGCGGGTGATTGATGAGATCGTCCGCCGCAGCCGGAAGGACGGCGTGACGCTCTACCTCGTCGAGCTCCACGAGCAGCCGCTCCGTGCGATGCGGCAGTCGGGGCTTTTCGAGGCGCTGGGAAAGGAGAACATCTTTGACGACATCGCAGGCGCGCTCGCGGCGGCGCAGCTTCCGGAGACGCAGCACGCGGCGGGCGATGCCCACACCTCCGCGCCGCTACCCTGATCTCCCCGTAGCTCGCCGCGCCTACTCGACCGTGACGCTCTTCGCCAGATTCCGCGGCTGGTCCACGTTGGCGCCGCGCTTGACGGCGATGTAGTACGCCAGCAACTGCAGCGGCACGCTCGCCAGCACCGGCGTCAGCATATCCACCGTCTCGGGGACGCGGATCTCGTGGTCCACCAGGCCCACGAGCGCCGGTTCGTCGCGGCTCGTGATGACGATCGTCGTGCCCGCGCGCGCGCGGACCTCCTGGATGTTCGAGACGACCTTGTCGAACACGCCGTCGTGCGGCGCGATGAAGACCACCGGCATCTGCTCGTCAATCAGCGCGATCGGCCCGTGCTTCATCTCCGCCGCCGGGTACCCCTCGGCGTGGATGTAGCTGATCTCCTTGAGCTTGAGCGCGCCCTCCAGCGCCGCCGGGAAGTTGTAGCCCCGTCCGAGGTACAGGAAATTGCGCGAGTCCTTGAACTGCTCTGCCAGCCGCTCGATCGCCGGCGCGCCATCGAGGATGGTCTGGATCTGCGCCGGCAGCCCGTGCAGCGCCGCCGCGATCTCGCGACCGCGGGCCACCGAGAGCGTCCGCTTGCGCGCCATCTTCAGCGCGAAGAGCGCCAGCGCCACCACCTGGCTCGTGAACGCCTTGGTGGAGGCCACGCCGATCTCCGGCCCCGCGTGCAGGTAGATCCCGCCGTCGTCCTCGCGGGCGATCGTCGAGCCCACGACGTTCACGAAGCCGAGCGTATGCGCGCCGCGTCGTTTTGCCTCGCGCATCGCCGCCAGCGTGTCCGCCGTCTCGCCCGACTGCGAGATGACGATGCAGAGCGTCGTTGGCGTGATGATCGGATTGCGGTACCGGAACTCCGACGCGTACTCCACCTCGACCGGGATCCGCGCGAGGTCCTCGATCATCAGCTCGCCGATCAGCGCCGAGTGCCAGCTCGTGCCGCAGGCGGTGATGATGATGTTGTCAATCGCCATCAGCTGGTCGTGGCTCAGGTTGAGCCCGCCGAGCTTGGAGGTGCCGTCCTCGAGGATCAGCCGTCCGCGCATCGTGTTCTCGACCGTCTGAGGCTGCTCGAAGATCTCCTTGAGCATGAAGTGGGCGAACCCGCCGCGCTCGATCGCCGCGAGGTCCCACTCGATCCGCTCGACGCTCCGCCGGATGGGCGTCGCGTTGATGTCCAGGATCGTGTAGCCGTCCGGCGTGAGCACCGCGAGGTCGCCGTCATCGAGATAGACCACTTGCCGCGTGTGGGCGAGAATGGCCGAGGCGTCGCTGGCGATGAAGTACTCGCCGTCCCCGACGCCGACGAGGAGCGGGCTGCCCTTCCGCGCGGCGACAATCTTCGCCGGGTCCTTGCTCGAGACCACCGCGATCCCGAACGTCCCTTCCACCTTCCGCAGCGCGCCGATCACCGCCTCCTCGAGCGACCCCGCAAAGAGTTCCTGGATCAGGTGCGAGAGCACCTCGGTGTCGGTGTCCGAGCGGAAGGTGTGGCCGAGCTCGGTGAGCGTCGCGCGGAGCGTATTGGCGTTCTCGATGATCCCGTTGTGGACCACCGCGACCGTCTCGTCCGTGCTGAGGTGGGGATGCGCGTTGCGTTCCGTCGGCGGCCCGTGGGTGGCCCAGCGCGTGTGGGCGATCCCGACCTTCCCGCTCACCGGATCGGCGGCGAGCTTGCCTTCGAGCTTGGCGATCTTCCCCGCCGCGCGCCGCGTCTCGATGGACTCGCCATCGTAGAGCGCGAGGCCGGCCGAGTCATAGCCCCGGTACTCGAGGCGCTTGAGGCCCTCGATCAGGAACGGGGTGGCCTGTTTGGGGCCGATGTAGCCGACGATACCGCACATAACGTCAGGTGAGAGGTCAAAGGTGAAAGGTGGCCAGCTCCTTCAATAAGCTTCGGCCGCGCTCGACCAGGGACTCGGCGTCGGCGCGGGTTGGGGCCTCGGCGATGACCCGGATGATTGGTTCGGTGCCGGATGGCCTGATATGCACCCAGCGGTCCGGCCAGGCCAGTCGCAAGCCGTCCTGCGTGTCCGCCACGGCGTCCGGGAAGGCCTTTCGCAGCGCCCCGTAGACCGCGGTCAGTGGTTTGTCGGGGCGATCCAGCTTCTCCTTGATGATTGCGTACCGAGGGAATCGCTTTACGATCTTCGTGAGCTTCTCCCCATCCTCGTGCAACAACTGCAAGACGAGTGCCACGGCGAGCGGCGCGTCGCGGCCGAGGTGGAGTTCGGGGAGGATCACCCCGCCATTTCCCTCGCCGCCGATGACCGCCTGTGCCTCGCGCATCCTGAGCGCGACGTGCACCTCGCCCACCGGCGCCCGCGTCACCGCGACGCCGTGCTCCGCCGCCATATCGTCCACGATCCGGCTCGTCGAGAGGTTCGTGACCACCGGACCCTTCCGGTGTCGCAGCACGACACGTGTCGCCAACGCCAGCGTGTAGTCCTCGCCGATCGCCTTGCCGTCATTCGCGACCAGGGCGAGCCGGTCCACGTCCGGATCCGTGGCAAAGCCGACATCGGCGCCCGTCTTCTTCACCAGCTCCTCGAGCGCGGCGAGGTTCTCGGCGATCGGCTCCGGCGGACGGGGAAAGCGGCCATCCGTCTCCAGCTCGATCGCGTGCACCTCACAGCCGAGGAGTTCGAGCAGTCGGGGAATGATTGCCCCGCCCGCGCCGCGGCAGGCGTCGTAGGCGACCTTGAACGTCCGCGACCGGATTCCGTCCACATCTATGACCGACAACGCCAACACGGCATCGAGGTGCCGCGAAATCGCATCGCCGTCGAATCGGGTGGAGCCGAGCGCATCCCAGGTGGCGTACGGGATTCCCGCCTCGACCAGCGCGCGCATCTCGGCGCCCAGCTCCGCGCTCAGGAACAGGCCGTCGGGCCCGATGAACTTGAGCGCATTCCACTCGATTGGATTGTGGCTTGCCGTGATGCAGATCCCGCCCGCTGCGTGGTGATGCTCGACCGCGAGTTGGAGTGTCGGCGTCGTCGTCAGGCCGACGTCAATGACGTCGGCACCGACGCTTTCGAGCGCCGCGCGGGTGACCGTGTGGAAGAGCGGCCCGGTGACGCGCGAATCGCGGCCGAGCACGACTGCGCGCGAGGGGTCGGCGTTCCCCGAGGACGAGGTGCCTGGCTTGGCCGCGGACGAGGTGCCGGGCCTTCCCGCGCGCCCAACCGCCCACGCCCCGAATGCCGCCGCGTAGCGTGCCACGACTTCCGGCGTCAGCCCGAAGCCCACGCGGCCACGGATGCCGGAGACGGAGATCATCAAGCGAGGGTCGGGCATCGGGGAAATATAGGGAGGGGGGAGATGCGGGATGGGAGCCGGGAGGTGGACGACCCGTGCGGGCGGCTAGGTTTCCGGCGTTGCCTCGCCTCTCCCTCGCCCATTTTCTCGTCATCCCCTTCCTCACCCTCACCCTCACTTCTCCCCTTCTCCTCGGCGCACGTGGACCTCTTTCCTCTCCGGGTGGCGGCGGCTGGTGGTTCGATAGACGGAATCGCCGTCACGAAGTTGGTGGCCGCCGGGTTTACGCTGCTCCAGCGGAGTGTGCCGCTGGTGCGCGCGCTGGCGGGCCGGCGCTCGGCGTTGCTGCTCCCGGCGTCGCCGCAGCTGCTCGTGGCGCTGGCGGCGAGTGATGGGCGCGGCGCGGTGATCATTGAACCGCCGGCAAGCGGCGCGCCGCCGGGCGAGATCACTGCGCTACTGGAGCGAGCGCGTGTCGGTGCGGTCTTCACGATGAAGGCGTACGACTTGGCGCAGTTTCCGGTCCGGGTGCTGCTCGACGATGCACCCGTCTCGGCGACGGTCGCGACGGCCGATGGTGCGCGCACGCGCGTGGACCTTGGCTCCCACTTCGGGCTCGACCTCGTCGGCGATGCGACCGCGCTGGGACGCGACGAGGAGTGCGTGGTGGTGTACGCGCCCGGAGCCGAGCGCCCGCGGATCATCACGCATCGGGAACTGCTCGACGGAGTTTCGCCGACCAGCGCCGGTCCGCACGCCGAGGTCGCGGCAGTTCCCAATCCGTCCGGTCTGATCGCGACCTTCCTTGCGCCACTGCTCGCCGGCGCGAACGTCCAGACCCGTCACGCCCCGAGCTTCCGATGATCGACAAGGTCACGCTCGACGCCGTTTTTGCCGCGATCACCGACGCGTGGCAGCCCGTGGTGATCGGCGAGCTGAACGGTCAGCAAGTCAAGGCCGCGAAGTTCCGCGGCGCGTTCATCTGGCATCGGCACACCGCCGAGGACGAGTGCTTTCTCGTGCATCGCGGGCGATTCCGGATGGAGTTCCGCGACCGAAGCGTGGAGGTCCGGGCGGGCGAGTTCATCATCGTCCCGCGCGGCGTCGAGCACCGGCCGGTGGTGGAGGAGTGGGCCGAGGTCGTGCTGTTCGAGCCAAGTGGCACGGTCAGGACGGGGGACGCGATGATGCCGGGAGACACGATTCGGTGACCGCCCGCGGGCCGCGGACTGCGGAATTCTTCCCGTGTCCCCGCCCCGTCTGCTCGACCAGGTCACCGAGATCCTGCGCACGCGGCGCTACAGCCCGCGCACGATCGCCACCTACATCACGTGGGTGAAGCGCTACGTCCGGTTCCACGGCGCGCGGCATCCGACGCAGCTCGAGGCGACGCACGTCCGCGCGTTTCTCAGCCATCTCGCCACGCGCGCGCAGGTGAGCGCGTCAACGCAGAACCAGGCGATGGCCGCGATCCTTTTCCTCTATCGCGAAGTCCTCGGGATCCCGATGGGCCCGCCGCAGGGGATCGAGCCGGCGAGGCGGACTCGGCACGTCCCGACGGTCCTCAGCCACGAGCAGGTCGCCGAGGTCCTGGCGCTGGTGGAGGGTCAATGCCGGCTGATGGCGTCGCTGCTTTACGGGGCCGGCCTTCGCCTCAACGAATGCTGCTCGCTACGGGTGAAGGACGTGGACCTCGTGCGGGGGGAGGTCTTGGTCCGGGCGGGCAAGGGCGGCCACGACCGACGAACGACGCTCCCCGCCAGCCTCGAGCCCGCCCTCCGCGCGCAGCTGGCGCGCGTCAAGCGACTGCACGCGCGCGACCTGCGGGCCGGGAGCGGGGCGGTCGTCCTCCCCGATGCCCTAGGCCGAAAGCTCCCCTCCGCGGCGACTGAGTTCGCGTGGCAGTGGGTCTTTCCGGCGGCGCGCCGGTACGTAGAAGGCGGGACCGGGACGATCAGGCGCCACCACCTTCACCCGACCGTCCTTCAGCGCGCCGTGACCGACGCCGCGCGGGCGGCGGGCATTACGCAGCGGGTGACCTGTCACACATTTAGGCACTCGTTTGCGACGCACCTATTGGAAGCTGGCTATGACATACGCACTGTGCAGGAACTACTCGGCCACCGTGACGTGAGCACGACGATGATCTACACGCACGTCCTGAACCGCGGGGGGCTTGGCGTGCGGAGTCCACTCGACCCCGCCCCGCAATCCTCGCGTTCGTTGCAGCATAACGCGGGGAGGGGTCGGCGGCGGCCGGAGGGCTAACGACGGGCGCGGCGGGGAGTTGCGGGGTCGCGGGGGTGGGTTGATACTCTTCGAGGGCTGTGAGTTCGTGGGCCCAAGTAGATGCTGTCTAATCCACGTTATGCAAGCGCCCGACCTCCGTGTGATCCGAGAGTCGCCCTTGCGCATATATACGAAATATTGTATACTTCCTCGTGACCGCGAAAAGCCTCACTTGGGTCGGGTCGGCGCGCGCCGACATTCAATCGCTCCCACCCGAGGCCCAGCGGCAGTTGGGCTTCGACCTACGTCTGGTGCAGCTGGGGCACGTGCCGCGCGACTGGAAGCCGATGCCGTCCATCGGCCCGGGAGTGGCTGAAATTCGCGTGCGGGCTGGCGGTGCCTTCCGGCTCGTGTACGTGGCGAAGTTCGCCGAGGCAGTGTACGTCTTGCACGTGTTCCAGAAGAAGTCGCAGAAGACATCGCCACTCGATCTTGCGCTCGCGCGCGCCCGCTTTGCGGCGGTGCGCCGGGCGCGTCAGGAGGGATAGTTCCATGGCCATTCGTATGCAGCGCTCGTCCGGCAACGTTTTCAGGGATATGGGCTTCCCCCGCGAGGAGGCGGCCCACCTGCTCATCCGCACGGATCTGATGATCCAGCTGACCGGGCTCATCGCGGAGCGCGGTCTTACGCAGAAGCAGGCCGCCAAGGCCCTCGGGGTCACGCAGCCGCGCATCAGCGATCTGGTCCGGGGACGCATCGAGCTGTTCAGCATCGACACGCTGGTGGACATGCTCAGCCGGTTGGGCGTCGCGGTAACGCTGAAGACGAAGCGGCGCGCCCGCGTTGCATAACGATGCTTGGTGCAGACGGCCACGCTATTGATGGCGGCGGCTTCGCCGCCGCATTCTATTAGAGTGTCCGCAGCACAAGCCCACGTTAGACAGACCCACAGACGATCGAGTGCCGATCCCAACGAGTTGGCCCCCACACGTTCAGCGCCGGGCACGCCGTTTCCTTGCGCTTTGGAAGTACTACCGACACTCTCGCACGATGAGTGAGGCGGCCGCTCCGTACTACGCGGAGCGACGTGCTGGGATCGAGCACGCGGCTCACGACTACTTCCGGGCTGGCACCTTCATTTCGTACTGGGTCGCCAGCCTGCACGTGCTCACTGAGGGGTGGCGCGAGTTGAAGCTCGCTGACCCAAAGATTGACGAGTTACTCACCGCGGATCACGTTGAAACTCTGAAGCGATACCGCCACACAGTGTTTCACTTCCAAGCAGATCTCGAAGAGAAGCGAATCCACGCACTTGAGGGAAGCATAGAGACCGTAGAGTGGGTGCTTGCGCTCGGCACCGCCTACCAGGACTTCTTCGACCCGCACAACGACGCGATCCAGGTGGAACTGATCCGGCCATGGCTCTTCGCTTCCTAGCTCGGGGCTGTCTAACGACGCTTGGTGACTGATGGCCGTGGCGAAGGAAGCGGCGGCGGGGCCACCGCTCTATTTTCAGGGACGACGCGGCGGCCCCGCCGCCGCAATCATTGGAACGGCCACAGCACAAGCCCACGTTAGGACGACCGGAGACAGTTCCTGCCACTTGACGAATCGGACGATCTTGTAGCTCGGATTTCGCGCTTGATGGACGAAATGCAAAGGCGCGACTCGCCGGCGCTTCGTGCATTCGCGGATCGCGTTAAAGAGCAACATCGGCGCACACACGACGAAATTGACCGCATTGAGTTTCTGCTCGGTCGGGATCTGTCGCGTGGCGAGAAGGATTGGGTGCATCGACGGTTACACCATGGCTTGCGCGTACCGGACGACGCTGGACTGGACTTTGACTTTGAGACGCTGGACGCGGCGTACCGCGAGCGTCTCGCGCGCTCGAATGGGCCGTGGCGTGGCGCCTTGGATGACATTCCTCCAGAACTGCAGGACCTGTTCCCAGACTAGATAGACACGTGGTCGCGAGCGGCGTTGTAAAGTCAACTTTGAAGCGCAACACTGATCGCTACGCGGCATAGACTTCCTCCGGGGTTCTGAAGCCGAGTCGCTTGCGCGGCCGGCGGTTGAGTTTGTCGGCGATACGCTGGCAGTCCCGCTGCGTCAGGTGCTCCATCGAGGTGCGCTTCGGCGCGTACTGCCGAAAGAGCCCATTCACGTTCTCGTTGCTGCCGCGCTCCCAAGAGTGGTGGGGTGTCGCGAAGTAGCACTTCGTGGGCACCAATGCCTCGAGCTTCTTATAGGAGTGGAACTCGGTCCCGTAGTACATCTGGAAGGAGGATGGCCAGCCGATCAAAGCGGCGACATCCT
>JBBDYC010000002.1:102456-165654 GCA_040901985.1 Gemmatimonadaceae bacterium | reverse complement strand
GTCTGCCTACGATTGAATCTTGCACTACAATCCGGCGACGGGTCGCTTCACGCAGCGCGACCCGATCGGGCTGGCGGGGGGGATCAACCAGTATGGGTATGCGGGTGGGGATCCCATCAATTTCAGTGACCCATTTGGACTGTGCCCGCCGCGAGACAACAACACGGCGGACTGCACTGTCATTCTGAACGGGGCGACACTGTCGAATCCTCGGATGCGGGAGCGCCTTGAGCAGTTCGCTCAACACGTAGGCAGGGACGTGGTGCTCAATGGCCAGAACTCCGGTGACCGCACGGCTGCGTCAAACCGCAGTGTGGAGGGCGCACTCGAAAGCCCGCACTTGTCCGGAGAGGGAGCCGACATTCACGTCGTAGGGATGGACAATCTGGAGCTCGCCCACAAGGCGAACGAAAGCGGTCTGTTCAATGGTGTTGGGTACTACGAGGGGTCAGCAAAGCATGGTCCGCATACCCACGTAGACATCAAGAATCGAAAAGCCACCTGGAACGAGAACGCCGCTGGAGAGACTACCCCGGGGCTGCCCGAGAGGAAGAATCCATGACACGCAGCGCCAGACGGATCGCTACTTCTATGCTTACTGTGGCCGCTCTTGCGGCATGCGCGGGTGGAAATGAACAGAGGCCCACGGCAAACGGCACGCATAGGACGACCTCGGGCGGTGCGTCCGAAGATCCTGTCGATCTCGCTCGGGAGATTTTTGAGCGCGAAGAACTTGCGGCGCGGAAGTTGTTCTCGGATTCGACCGGCGAGACCGAGGGAGACGAACACCTGCGTTATGCGGTTTTCTCATCGTCGGCCGAGATTCTGCGGTTTGCCTTGGCGACGGATTCTCTCAATGCGCAGGGCTGGTACTTGCGTGGAGCGGTTGCATCACGTCGCGCGTATCGCGGATTTGGTTCGTGGAATCTTGACGACCAACGGGAGGCCGTCGGCGCCTTCCAGCGTGCGCAGGAACTGGCGGATTCCGGTTCAGCACTTCGCTTGCAGGCAGACAGTGCGTATCGCAGAGCGGTGCGCACGCTCGAGGAGGTTCAGAGGATGCTCAGCGCCACGCCACAGTGAAGGCGAATGGGCGGGTCAGGTGGCTGATTGCGCTTGGCCAAGTCCTGGGTGCCGAGAACCTGAAAGGGCCCTGCAAACTCAGGCCTAACCTATCGTTTTGCCGCGGCGGTTTGGCCTGCACCGCGATGGCGTACGCTCGCGTGCGCCTCAGAGTCTTGGGCGTGCCGGGCGCGGGCGTGGTACCTTTCGTCCATGATCAAGCCGACCGAGGCTCAGGCGCAGGCGTGGATGTCGCAGTGGCGAGCGGCGGGCCCTGCCCTGGCGCGCGTGCGGGCCCGAGAACTTGAGGCGGTCGATCTCTGGCGGGTCGCCGACGAGCTCGAAGAGGCACTGTGGGCGCGCGTGCGCGCGGAGCCGGTGGACCGGTCCTCGGGACTGGTGGCGCAGCAGCGGCTCTTCGCGCGGGCCCTGCGCCGGTGAGATCGCTGCTGCAGGCGGGCGCCCGCGTGCAGGCCGGACTCGTCGCGCGCGGCTTCCGGTTCTGCTTCATCGGCGGCATCGCGAACTTCCGCTGGGGAACGCCGCGGCTCACGAACGATCTGGACCTGACCGTGCTGGCCGGCTTCGGCGGCGAGGAGCCGGTAATCACCGCCCTGCTTGAGGACCTTGATCCCCGCATCCCGGACGCCGCGGATTTCGCGCGGCAGCATCGGGTCCTGTTGCTCCGCACGGCGGACGGGTTCGCCGTCGATGTGGCGCTGGGGGCGATGCCGTTCGAGGAGGCGACGATCGCCCGTGCGACTGACGCGGAGCTGGCGCACGGGGCCGTCCTGCGGACCTGCACGGCGACGGACCTCGTGGTGCACAAGGCATTCGCTGGTCGACCGCAAGACTGGGTCGACATCGAAGGAGTCCTCGTGCGGCAGAAGGGCGCACTGGCCTGGCCGCAACTCTGGGCCGACCTCAGCGAACTGGCGAAGCTCAAAGAGGCGCCGGAGGTGCTCGACGAACTTGAACGCGTCGCCCGGCGTGCCGAGGCGGTGGTGGGGCCTTTTCCTCGAGCCCGATGAACTGCGCCGGGCGGGTGCGGTACACCCGCACCTGATGGTACGATTCGGGGACGGGGCGGTTCACGCAGCGGGACCCGATTGGGCTAGTTGGTGGACTTAACCAGTATGGTTTCGCCGAGGCCGACCCGGTGAACCACTCAGACCCTTTTGGAGAGAGGGTCTGTTTTCGGGGAAGCAAAGAATCCATCCTCCGACAGAGGGCC
The DNA here is from genome assembly GCA_040901985.1 of Gemmatimonadaceae bacterium. Taxonomy (GTDB): domain Bacteria; phylum Gemmatimonadota; class Gemmatimonadetes; order Gemmatimonadales; family Gemmatimonadaceae; genus Pseudogemmatithrix. The sequence goes on along the minus strand of JBBDYC010000002.1, from coordinate 163,358 downwards.
GCGACCGAGCGCGCGACTGGCACGACGTTTGATTTGGATGACGACAATTGCGCGAAGAACGTTGTCATAGTCGGCCCCGTTACCGATCGGGCCACGGCTTTCAAGCAGTTGGCGGAGAGCAGAGAGGTAACAATCTACGTTCGGTGGTCACTGTTTCGACCGACACAGAGTCGACTCAGCAGTGGTACCCTAGCGACCGGAGACCTTGTCTTGATTATCGACCTTAACCGCTTTGCCTTGAGATTCGGAAAGTACTACACGCATGATGCGCGCGGTAACTGCGAGAAAAACAGTCAGACCCGCAACACAGAGGAGTCTATGACCGCTCACGAATTTGGTCATCCCGCTTATCAACTGGGTCACACGCTGAATCCTGATGCTGCGATGGACTGGGAAAACGAGATTCATCACTCACAGGGTCGGCCGAGGCGCTACGCATGCGGAACTCACTGATGCGCGGAATTATACGCAATCCAGAGTTGCCATTTCGAAACAGACCTTGGAGGCTGCAAGTCGTGGCGCTCTGTGCACTCGCCGCTGTTTTCGGCTGTTCATTTGTTGCGACACGCTTGGGACCGGTCGCAGGTGCGGAAGCAGAGAACGGGTGTTATCCCACGGCACTCCAGCACGACCGAGTTGTGCCGGTTCTCCTCGAGCCTCCAGTTCCGCGCGACGGTAGCGCTACAGTAGTGGGTACAGTAGCCGACTTCGGTTCTGGCTTTGCCGTTCCCGATGTGGTAGTTCGACTGCGCCTGCTATCGCACTCAGAGGTTCTTGAGTCGAGAACGAGTTTCGACGGAGGTTTCTCCTTTCGTGGACTGTTACCTGGTCAATACGAGCTCACGGCGTTGCGCGCGCTGCATCGGCCGCTTCTCGACACGATTGCGAGTCGCGCGAACTCCGTCGTCGCGCGATCGTACAGAATGCAGGCGTTCAGTCACTGTCGGTGACCAAGTCAGCGGCGGGGATGTGTGGAACGGGTGGAGTTCACCCGCTCAGGTAGACATCTAGGTTAGCCTGCCCTAAGCACATGCGCCTCGTATTGCACCGGCGATCGAAAGCCGAGCGACGAGAGCCGTCGATGCTTTACAGACGGAAGAAGCGGATTCCTCCGGACGCGTAGCTGAACCGGCTGGTTCGGGGGAGGATTGCGGAAGTGGGTTCGCCTAGCCTGTATAGTATGGTGGTGATGCCAGGTGCTTGGTGATTGGAATTGGTGCCGTTCACGCAGCGCGACCCGATTGGGCTGGCCGGCGGCATCAACCAGTATGGGTATGCGGGCGGGGACCCGGTCAATCACGCGGATCCGTTTGGGCTCATCATTGATGATCGCGACCTTTCGCAAAGCCATCGGCAACGCATTTGGAGGCTAACTCGCAAGTCCGCAACCTTCAGGCGCTGGTACAATCTCGCCGCTAACTCGCCAGATACCCTCGTTATTCGCAACACGCTTGGAGAATATGAAGAAGAACTGGTGGCAGAACTCGGGGGTGGGTTTTACGCCGGCAACGGCAACGGTTCGGGGACCATTCTTCTAAACAGTGAGGGAGTTCGGCGAAATGGCGAAATGGAATGGGAAGCCGTGTACGCGCATGAGTTCTCGCATGCGGTTGCTGGGATGCGTCGCGGTACGCCAGCCAACTGCATCGGCGAGAATCGAGAGGCCTGTGGCGTGGACATGCAGAACCTGGTGCACGCTGAAATAGGATTGCGAGACCGTACCGACTACGATGACCTCGGTCCCTATACGCCTTCAACTACGAAACCCGACGGTACACGGCCATGACCACGGCGAAGACGCGGTCCTTCGTTGTTTCGCTTGCTCTTGCTGGTACGGCACTTGCCTGCGATCGGGGCACCGAACGCGCTGAAGCGGGCAATCCATCTGAAGAGAGTGTCGTCCATCCTGACGCCGCATCTGCACGAACTATGTGGCGCGTGGTCGCCGGATGTTCCGGTTGCTCGCCGCGCGTGGAGGTTCAGATGCAGGTCGGAGGTGACCAGTCACCAGAGCTTCGCGGCATTCTGATACTTGAGACGCTGTCGTTGGCGACAAGACCTGCTGGCTATCAGTTGGACTCGCTCCTATTGCTCCAGGTATGCCGGCCAGGTTCCTTGCGTGTCGGCTCGGCGACGGTTGCATATGGTGGCATCGCAACTTGCGACCTTCTTCTAGGAATGACGGAGGTGGAAATCGTATCGCTCGTCGACCGAATTGTCACGCTCTTCGCTGCCGAGGCACCTGAGCACACCGCAGCGCATTCTTGCGTCCAGGGCGATTTTGATCTACTGATCGACCGTCGTAGAGGTCGCGAACGGCACGTACGGTATTTCCCGTGCCCAGTAGGTACCGATTCCGCCGCGCAGTTGGCGCGGGACATCGCGGCACTCACTGGTATCGGTGTGCAGCACACCATACTCCTGAGATGACGCATGCTGGAAGCAGCGCGGGACAAGCACGTTGCGTTGTCCCAGCTTTCGTCGAGACGAACACAACGTTTCCGGTTCCGGGGAACGCCTAGCAGGCGACGCGGACACACCCCCGGGTGTACACGGACTCGAGCCCCGACCCGGGGCAACCACCACACCGACGTCTTCACGCGCCCGGACGATCCGTACCGCTACGCGAGGGATCTGTCCGGGGAATGACACTCGGATCGAGCCCCCGGCCGAGGTCAGCTGGTATGGCAGCCTCCTGGACGGCAAGGCGGACGCGAGCGGCTTGCAGTACGTGCGCAATCGGTATTACGATCCAGCAACGGGCCGCTTCACGCAGCGCGACCCGATCGGGCTGAAAGGAGGACTGAACCAATATGGATACGCCGCAGGAGACCCTGTCAACAATTCTGACCCATCAGGATTCATAGTGTGCTTTGGATCGGCGCAGCGCAGTCGGCTCGTTCGCGAGACTGAGCGCGCCACTGGATCAAAGATCGAGGTCGACGACTTCGGTTGCATTAAGTCCATAGCCGTTACCGACTCCAACTCGGTGCGGGCGGAGTTTCTGCGGCGTCGACTCACCCAGTTGCATGAAGATGGCCAAACGTACTACGTTGGCGTCTCGGGCGCGGAGTCGGCCTACTATCCGTGGGCTCGTCGGGTAGGCCTTGATCTGAGTCTTAGGGGCGGCTACTTCTCGCGTGACCGCAACGGGAATTGTTTCAGCACAACCACAGACTACGCCGATAACGATTTCGCTTCTATTATTGCCCATGAGTTGTTGGGGCATGCGTGGGGCATGCGATTCGATCCAGCGCGGCACAACGCGGGAAGAACAGCGAGCGAACAGCTTCGGTCAGGACAAGCGATGGCTGTCGCGGCCGAGAATATCGCCCACGCGTATCTAGGGGAGCCGCTTCGATGCAAGTACTGATACCACTAGTGGCCGCCACGATACTCTTCGGGGCATGCCACTCAGCTCAGGCTAAGCCAGACTCTCCTGCGGAGGCCACGATGCGAGCCTGGCTCTCTGCTGTCGCCCGCGGGGACTCTGTTGCGTTGGATTCATTGACGCACGGCGGTTCCGGGATCGCGCTGGCGCGCACTCTTCTGCGTGATAGTACGCTCGGTAATCGGCGGGCAGCCGACAGTACCATTGTACTGCAAACGCTCTTTCAGACGGGCGACTCCGCTTTTGTAGAGTTCAGGTTGGCGCTCGACCTTGAGAGGAGATACGGGGCAGCTTTGGAGCGGCGAACTGGCGCGTGGCGGTTGATTATGGCCGCGCCGCTTAACCTAGACTCTCCGTAGTTCGTCGGATCGTCGCTATAAAAGTCTCGGGCTACAGGGCAGGCTAACTTGGCTATTCATTGGAGAGGGCGAACTCCATTCACGGTGCCCGTGACGATTCGCAGATTCTTGCACGAGTTGGGATGCTGGGAACAAGCTCTCGTGGGCAACTCAAGCACTAGCACTCGATCCATCCAGCGTGCGAGTTCGAGGCCTGCGTGATCGGTTCCGGTCCATGCGGACTCCGGCCGGAGACTGAGGTCTCGGTGGTGAGCGGTGCCGGTGTGTGGCTGTGTATTGCGCGCGCGGTGGGGGGTGTTCGCCGGTGCACCTCCTGAAGGCGCTCCGTGGAAATATGGGTGTAGATCGCGGTAGTGGAGAGTTGTGAATGGCCGAGCAGCACCTGAAGGTCGCGGATGTCCGCACCACGTTCGTGCATCAGTGTGGCCATCGTGTGGCGCCACACGTGACAGCTTCCGGGTTTCGCCACTCCGGATTCGGCAAGATAACCATGCATCCGTTCCGTGATCCGTGAGCGGCTCAGTCGTGTGCCGCGCTTTCCTATGAACAGCGCGGCGGGATCTGTTCGATGTACCAACTGCGGCCGGGCTCGGCTCAGGTAGCGGTCGATCCATCCCAGTGCGCGTTGTCCAACAGGGACGTACCGGTCTTTTCGTCCTTTGCCAAGGCGAATAAAGAGAACGCCACGGGCGAGGTCGAGATCAGGGATGTCGATTGCGATGAGTTCGAGTCGCCGGATTCCTGAGGAGTAGAGGAGTTCGAGGATCGCGCGGTCGCGGAGACCAAGACGCGTGGTGACGTCGGGAACTGCGAGGACCCGCTCAGCCTCACTCGATGTCAGCACGGACTGCGGCAGTCGGTGCGGCAGTCGGGGAAGGACGAGGGCTGATGTTGGGTCCGCATCTAGAAGACCCGTTCGCACGGCCCATCGGGCAAACATGCGGAGGGCGACGAGGCGATTGCGCTGGCCGCCGATCGAGCACGTGATATCGTTGGCGTTGCGGACGTCAGAGAGGTGCCGTTGGTAGTTGGTTGCGACTGCGTACGTCAGTGCGCCGATCGTGGTGACACCAGTCGCCTCGCAATAGGCGACAAATGACTTGAGTAGATTGCGACGGCCCGAAGTCGTGCTTGGTGCTGCGCCAATGGCGCGGAGGTCTGTCAGATGCTGGTCGAGCGCGACTTCGATACGCACGGTGTCTCCGCGTGGAGAGAGGGCGGGGCACCTGTCCGGTCACTCCGGCGGCGCACCTCGTAGGCGGAGAGACGAAGGGGAGCGGGGATGGTAACGTAGTGGCTTTCGCGATGGAATCGACTACGGATCATCTTGGCGACAAAATGCGGCGCCGTTGGCCAAGTTCCCGTCCGCAGAATCAGGAGCAGCTCACAGCCAATTCGCTAGAGCGATCTCCGGCGCATCACACTAGCAGGGATCACTTCCGACTCGCGCGACGAGGAAACGCCCCTCAGCCTCAATGACTTCGAACACGAACTCTTTCTGGCGTTTCAAACCATACTGCGGTGGGCAAGCTTGCCTCGGAAGGGTGACCTGCACTACATAGTGATTACTTGGGCTCGCAGGCTTATACGGCTGAAGTACATCGAGGTGATCGTACGGAACATCGAGCCAACTCCCGCCAAAAAAGAAGGCACCAACGTATTCCAATGGCGCGCGCGAGCTCGACAACGCATCGATGCGAATTGAGTCACGTGCCTGCGCGGCAGTCCAAAACTCGCGAACTAGTGCCTCTATTGCGCGCCTCTCGCTTCGCGACGGGAAGGAAGGTGGGGGCGCCCCAGCGCGTTCATACGCTCGTCGCATACTCGCTTGTTGTGAGCACGCAGGTCCCGAGAGGACTACGATGATGATGGCAGAGGCAACAACGCGCCAAGCGCCGAGGGTTCTCATGTCTCACTCGTCTTCGATTTGGAGTGTGTGGGCGCACGGGATTCCCCCCGACTTGAGTCCAGTCCTATGCTGACAATCGGGGGGCCTCGCGGGTGCTGAGGTGGTGAATCGAGCGTACTCGGCTGGAGTACGTGAATGGTGCGCCCCAAGCCGCCCTCGCCGCCGCCCTCAAATCATCACGGTCTCCGCGATCAGTGGCAACTGACGGCCTGAAGGCGAAAGAATTTTGAGACCGAAGCGACTCGTGCCACCAATATCGAATCTCTAGTCGGATGGTACCCGATCGATCGAACCCATACCTCGTAGCGGCCCGGCGGGAGGCCCGTCAGCACGAATCCTCCTGTCGTGGTGCTACGGGCGCGTCGCTCTACAACTCCGTGCACCGATACGGACGCACCGGGAAGGGCAAATCCCGAACCATTGTCAACGACGATCCCAAAGAATACTCCGGCGGAGTCCCGAAGGCCTTCAATATCCGGTTCGCGCGCGCGAATCCCGCCATGCTCGAACGAAATCGGAACGCAACCCGGATCAAGTTCCAGCGGGGGAGGCGTGATGACAGGAGTTGGTGGCCTGACGCAAGAACTCGCGATGACAAATAGGGCAACGGCGATGCCGACTCCGCGAAGGGAGACGGTCAACCTCGTCGACGTTCCTAGCGTCACAATCCCTTCGCGCGGAATCTCCCTTGTTCGGACTTGCGACGTCATCTGTGATCTCCGCAGTCATATCGTCGTGGCCGACCCTGCGAAAGGTGATGTTCACCCGATTTAGTGGACACCGCAACGGTCCGGACGGAGATTCCGGACAGGAGGTGTTCCATGAAGAAGGCACAGCCGAAGGCGTACAGTATCGAGTTCCGCGAGGAGGCGCTGCGTCGGGTGCAGGAGGGCACGACCCCCATCCGGGCGCTCGCGCAGGAACTGGGGGTCCATGTGGAGACGCTCCGCAATTGGCGGCGCGATGCGCGCGTGGCGGGGTACGCGCCGCCGGATCAGCGCCCGCCGACGCTGGCGGAGGAGAACCGCGTGCTCCGGCGCGAGAACGCGCGCCTGAAGGAGGAGCGCGAGATCCTAAAAAAAGCGACGGCCTTCTTCGCCAGGGATGCGCGGTGAGATACGCGTTCATCCATGCGCACGCCACCACTTGGCGCATCACCACGATGTGCCGGGTGCTGCAGGTGTCGAGGGCTGGCTTCTACAAGTGGCGTGCCGAACCGTTTGGGTTGCGGAAGCAGGCCGATGCGGCGCTCCTGGTGCACGTGCGGCAGCAGTTCTACCGCCTCCGGCGGCGCTACGGGAGTCCGCGGCTCTGCCGCGAGCTCCGCGCGGCGGGGCATCAGTGCAGCGAGAAGCGCGTGGCGCGGCTGATGCGCGTCGCGGGCCTGCGCGCGAAGGGAGCGCACCGCTTCGTGGTGACGACGAACTCGGCGCACGCGCAGCCGGTGGCACCAAACGTGCTCGCGCGACGCTTTGCGGTGCACGAACAACCGGGGCTCAACCGGCGCTGGGCGGCGGACATCACGTACGTGCCGACGCGCGAGGGCTGGCTCTATCTCGCCGTGGTGGTGGATCTGGCGTCGCGCCGCGTGGTGGGCTGGGGCGCGAGTGTGCGGCTCGACCACGAGCTGGCGCTCGCCGCGTTGCAGATGGCGCGCCGTCAGCGGAACGCGTGCGGTGTGCTGCATCACTCCGACCGCGGCTCACAGTACGCGAGCGTGGCATATCAGCGCGCGCTCCGCGACGGCGGACTCGCCGGCAGCATGAGCCGCAAGGGCGACTGCTGGGACAACGCGGTGGTCGAGAGCTTCTTCGCGACGCTCACGAAGGAGCTGTTGGACGACGGGCCCTTCGACACGCGGGAGGCGGCGCGACGCGCCGTCGCCGAGTTCATCGACGTATGGTACAATCGGGAGCGACAACACTCGTCGCTGGGCTTTCGATCGCCCGTGCAATATGAAACGCAGTTGCTCAGGGCAGGCTAACTTGGCTGTCCACTATGGCGGGTGAACTCCATCTCCACTCGAAGCGTGCAGACACAACTTCTCGTGCGCGATGGACAAACAGTCGCCCTCGGTGGCCTCACCGACCGCCAGCATGACGTTTCTCAGCGTGGGCTCCCGCTTCTCTCGGCGATTCCGTTACTCGGAGGGCTCTTTGGGTCGGCCGAACGGCGCACGACAGAAACAGAGCTCTTCATTTTCATTACGCCGCGGGTGATTCGCACGGACGACGACGCGATGCGGCTGAGCAAGCCCTTGGAGGAGCGGGCGACGTCCAAAGTACCCTAACGTCGCCGCAGCGCCCGCCCAGGTCTCGCCCGCGTGAACTCTCCATCATCCACCACCGCCTCCCCGTTCACGAACACATAGCTGATTCCCACCGCATACCGGTGCGGATCAGCAAATGTCGCCGGACTTCCCACGCGCGCCGCGTCGAACAGCGTCAGGTCCGCCGCGCATCCCACGGCAAGGCAGCCGCGCTGCCGCTCGAGCCCGAGTCGCCGCGCCGGCAGCCCGGTCATCTTGTGCACCGCCTGCTCGAGCGTCAGCACGCGCTCGTCGCGCACATAATGTCCGAGCACGCGGGGGAACGTCCCGTACGCGCGCGGGTGTGGCACGCCCTCGCCCGGCCGCGTCAGCCGGCCATCGCTCGCAATCATCGTCTGCGGATGCTGCATGATCCGGCGCACGTCGGATTCGTCGAGGACGTGGTAGACCATTGACGCGCCGCCATTGAGTTCGCCTTCGATCACCAGTGCCGCCGCCGCCTCGAGCGACGGTCCCACACCGCGCCGCTCGGCCCAGTCAAACAGCGTGCGCCCCTCGAGGGTCGCGTCCCAGGAGACGCGCCCGAACTGCACGCGCCGGGTGTCGCCGCCACCGCGGTCGGTGCGCAGGAACTCCACCACGCCGCGCGCAATGCTGTCGCGGAGCGCCGGGTCGGCCGCGCGGGCCCGGAACGCGGCCGCGCCGCCAGCGAGCGCCCAGGGCGGGATCAGCACGGAGAGCCCCGTTGACGTCGCCGTATATGGATACTGGTCAATCATTACGTCGAGCCCGGCCGCGCGCGCGGAATCCACCATCCGCAGCGTCTCGACGCTCTTCCCCCACATCGGCGGGCCGACGGCCTTGTGGTGCGTGAGCACCACCGGGATCCGTGCCTCGCGCGCGATGGTGATCGCCTCGCCGACGCCATCGAAGAGTCCGAGGCCTTCCTCGCGCAGATGCGACGTGTAGAAGCCGCCCGAGTCAGCGGCGGCGCGCGACAGCACGATGACCTCGTCGGTCTTCGCATAGAAGCCGGGCACGTAGCGAAGGCCGGTGCTGATGCCAAAGGCGCCGTCCCCCATCCCCTGGCGGACCAGCGTCACCATCCGCGCGAGTTCCTCGGCGTTCGGCGCGCGGTCCGCGGTGCCCAACACGGCGCGCCGCACGCTGTTGTGCCCCACGAGATAGGCGACGTTCATTCCGAGGCCGGCGCGTTGCGCCGAGTCGAGATAGGCGCCAAGCGGCAGCGGCCCGCTCCCGTCGGGACCGCCGAGCGCGAGCGTCACGCCCTGGGTCACGTGGCTCCGCGCGTCGGGCATCCGCAGCAGCGGCTCGAGGTGCGCGTGCAGGTCAATGAATCCCGGCGCGACGACCAGGCCGTCGGCGTTCACCACGCGCGCCGCGCGCGCGGCGTCGAGCGGCGTGCGGGAGAGCGCGACGATCTGGTCGCCGCGCACGGCGACATCGCCGCGGTACCCGGCGGCGCCGGTGCCGTCAATGATTGTCCCGTTGCGGATGAGGAGCGACCACTCCGGCTGCTGCGCCAGCGCCGCGAACACCTTGCGCAGGAACTCGTCCACCGCGCGGTTCTCGATCCACCGCACGACGACCACCAGGTCCTGTTCCGGCGCCACGAAGATGAGATTCGTCCCGTTCCCCACGTGCCCGAACGCACTCGCCGGTGCGCTCGGCATCCATCGGCGGTCGGTGTTGAGGAACCAGTTCATATAGCCGTAGGTCGGCTGGGGTGCCGTCGGCGTGAGGGAGAGGCGCACCCACTCCTCGGAGAGGATCCGGCGGTCGCCCCAGACGCCGCGCCGCTGCGTCAGCAGGCCGAAGCGTGCCATGTCCCAGGCGTTGATGAACATCCCGCCGCCCCAATGCCCGCCCCCGCTCACCGACTGCACGGCGCGGCCATCGAGCGTGATCCAGGCATTGTCGTAGCCGTTCCATCGCCAGGTGCGCGAGGCGCCGATCGGCGTCATCACGAATTCATCGAGCACCTCGGGGAGCGGACGGCGCCAGATGTTCGTCGCCGCAAGGGCGAGGGCGTTCACCCGCACGTCGTTGTACTCGTACGCCGTGCCGGCCGGCCGCCGCGCGCGCGTGCGCCACTCGCTCGGGTTCGGCGACGGGCGGTCCGCCCACTCCGGCTTGCCCCAGAGCGTCCCTTCCCAGTCGCTCGTCTGCCGCAGCAAGTCGTCCCAGATGATCGTGCGATTGTGCGGCGTCGCCCACGGGTCGAGGAGCATCGGCTCACCAAAGCGTGCGCCCGGCTCGGCGCTCGCCGCGGTGCGCAGCGGCTGGACCGGCGCCTGCGACTTCCAGACGGTGTCGCGCACCGAGGCGATCAGCCCGCGGTCCACCGCCAGGCCGACCACCGCCGAGAGGAAGCTCTTGGTGACGGAGTGCGTCATATCCACGCGATCCGGCTCGCCCCAACTGGCAATCACGTAGCCGCCGCGGAGGATCACGCCGCTCGGTTCGCCGCGCGGCTTGAACGGGCCGATCCCCTGGCCGAAGGGCTCGCTGCGGCCGAACGACCGGTAGTGGCTCTCCTCCATGTCGCGCGGCGCGCTGGCCTCCTGTTCCACGGCAAAGGCGATCGCCGCGGCGAGGCGCGCGCTGTCCACGCCCATCGCGGCGGGAGAGCGGCGCTCCCAAGTGGCGTCGGGCACATAGGGCGCGGGCGTACGGGCGCGCCCCTGCGCACTGACCGATCCGAACGCACCGAACGCGGCAACGAGCACCAGCGCACGGGCCGCTTCCGTTGCAAGACGCGCCCGCCGGCGCCTCGTGCGATACGGCAGTATCCAGAGGTAGATCCCTGTCAGCCAGAGCCCGAGGAGCACCAGTCCGGTCGGAAGGAAGACCCCGAGCTTCACGCCGCTACCGAAGAACGAGCCATCGTGCAACGACTCGATCAGGTCCGAGCGGCGGTAGGTGGATTGGAGCACGCTCCCGTCGGCGATGTTCATCTGCAACTCCCACCGTGTCGTCGAGACAAGCTTGAGCATCCCCTTCGCCGGGCGCAGGTCCACGCGGTCCACGTCGACCCAGCTTTGTACGCCGGCCTCGGGGACGGCCTGTGCATTCCGCAACACTGTCGCCCAGTCCACCACCGGCTCTCGGGCGTCGGTCCGCAGTTCGGTCGGTTGCACCCACGCCACCTGCTTTTTCACCTGCAGCAGGATTCCCGACGCGGCCACGAAGACAATCGGAAGCGCCAAGGCGAGCGCCCCCCAGCGGTGCAGGCGGCGGGAAAGGCGAGACAGGTGGAAAAGGCGGAATGGGCGGGAAGCGGGGGAAAGTCGCATCTTGGAGGATACGCGGGAGGGGGGTGCGCTGCTGTGTCCAGCTTGCCTGCGAACGCCGGTGGCTTCAACCCCGCCGCTCACCGTCGCGTAATCTGCAAGGATATCCCCACTTGAGGAGCCATTCGATGATCCGCCTCGTCCGCCGAGCCGCTGTGCTCGCCTTCTTGCCCGCCTTCGCATTCGCTTTCGCGCTCGCCAGTGCCACCGGCGCCCTCCTCCAGGCCCAGGCGCCCGACGCCGCCCGGCTCGAGCGCCTCAAGGCCGAGGCGCTCACCAAGATTGACGCCCGCGCCAAGCTCGTCCAGGAGATCATCGACCACCAGTTCTCGTTCGCCGAGCTCGGGATGCAGGAGTTCGAGACGCAGCGTTACCTGACCGGGATCCTCGAGCAGAACGGCTTTGCGATCACCCGCGGCTATGCCGGGATGCCGAGCGCCTGGGTGGCGCGCTGGTCCAACGGCACCGGCCGCCCGGTGATCACCCTCGGCTCCGACGTGGACGGGATCCCGCAGGCGAGCAACAAGCCGGGCGTCGCCTTCTTCGACGCGCTCGTGCCGGGCGCGCCCGGCCACGGCGAGGGCCATAACACCGGGCAGTCGGTGAACATCGCCGCCGCGCTCGTCGTGAAGGAGCTGATGATCCGCGAGCGAATCTCCGGCACGCTAGTCCTCTGGCCGGGAATCGCCGAGGAGCAGATGGCCGGCAAGGCGTTCCTCGTGCGCGAGGGGCTGTTCAAGGACGCCGACGTCGCGCTCTTCACGCACGTCGGCAATGCGCTCGGCGTCTCGTGGGGGCAGAGCGGCCAGTCGGCGCTCGTGTCGGCGATCTTCCGGTTCCGCGGGCAGAGCGCCCATGGCGCCGGCGCGCCCTGGCGCGGACGCTCGGCGCTCGACGCGGCGATGCTGATGGGGACGGGCTGGGAGTACCAGCGCGAGCACAATGAGCTGCAGACCCGCTCACACTACACCATCCTGGACGGCGGCGACCAGCCGAATGTCGTGCCGAGCACGGCGAGCATCTGGTTCTACTTCCGTGACCGCGACTACGAGAGCACCTCGCGCCTCTTCGAGGCCGGCAAGCGGATCGCGCGCGGCGCGGCGATGATGGCGAACGTCGAGCTCGACACGGTGATGGTCGTCGGCTCGGGGTGGAGCGCCCACTTCAACAAGACGATCGCCGAGGTGACGCACGCCAACATCGTGCGGGTGGGGCATCCGCGGTGGGACGATGCCGACCAGTCGCTCGCCAAGTCGCTGCAGCGCGAGCTCGGGAGCCGCGAGATCGGGTTGGACACGTCGGTCAGCACCGAGATCGGCGGGCCCGTAAACCCGGCCACCTGGCGCGGGGGCGGCTCCGACGACATCGGCGACGTGTCGTGGAACGTCCCGACCGTGACGTTGCGGTATCCGTCGAACATTCCCGGCCTCCCCGGCCACAACTGGTCGAGCTCGATCGCGTCGGCCACGCCGATCGCGCACAAGGGCGCCGTGGCGGGCGCAAAGGTCCAGGCGCTCACGCTGCTCGACATCCTGTTGCGGCCGGAGGTGGTGCCGGACGCGTGGAGCTATTTCCGCGACGTGCAGACGAAGGAGATCACGTACACGCCCTTCATTTCGCCGACCGACCAGCCGCCGATTTGGATGAACGCCGGGATCATGGCGCGCTTTAAGCCGGAGTTGCAGCGGTTCTACTACGATGCGCGGCGGCACCGGACGTACCTTGAGCAACTGGGGATCACCTACCCGACGACACGGGCGACGGTGCGGCCGAATATGGATGACTGAGGATGGCGGCAGACGCCCCCTCGGCGCCTGTGTCGCGGGGTACCTTCAACGATTGCTTCGCACCCCAACTTCCCCGTGAATCCGATGCCACTGCTCCGCCGCGTCCTGCTTGCCGCGCTCGTGCCTCTCGCGCCGTTGACCGCGTTTGCCCAGGCCGACCACGTCGCGATGCACCACCCCGAGGCCCGCGGCGTCCCGCCGATCACCGCCGACGAGATTCGCGGCCACATCCGGTTCCTGTCGAGCGACCTGCTCGAAGGCCGCGCTCCGGCCACTCGCGGCGGCCGCATCACCGAGGAGTATCTCGCCGCCCAACTGATGGCGTACGGCGTGCAACCCGGCAACACCGGCTCGTACTTCCAGCGCGTGCCCATTGACGTCGTCGCCGCCGACCCGGCCACAATCCGTGTCGCGGCCACCGCACGCCGCCAGACTGCGGCGCTCCGTTACCCGGAGGACGTCGTCGTCTGGGCCGGCGCGTCCGTGGAACGGAGTGGGGCAAAGGCGCCGGTCCTCTTCGTCGGCTACGGCACCACGGCCCCCGAATTCCGCTGGGACGACTTCAAGGACGTGGACGTCCGCGGCAAGATCTTCCTCGTCCTGGTGAACGATCCACCGGCGCCGGCGCGCGAGCCCGCGCTCTTCGGCGGCCCGGCGATGACCTACTACGGCCGCTGGACCTACAAGTTCGAGGAGGCGGCGCGCCGCGGCGCGGCCGGGATGCTCATCATCCACAACACCGAACGCGCCGGCTACGGCTGGGCGACGGTCGTCGGCAGCTGGGCAAAGGAACAACGGATGCTCCCGCGCGACCCAAAGCTCCCGCCACCGCTCGGCGTGCACGGGTGGATCACCGAGGCGTCCGCCGGCGACCTGCTCCGGCGCGCCGGGCTCGACCTCGCGACGCTCCGCCGCGGCGCCGAGTCGCGCAACTTCCGCCCGGTCGAGACGGGCATCGAACTCGACATCGGTTTCACGAACAGCGTCGCGCACCTCGAGAGCAACAACGTCGTCGGCATCATTCCCGGGAGCGACAGCGCGGCGGCGCGCGAGCACATCCTGCTCTCCGCCCACTGGGATCACCTCGGCATCGGGCCGGTGGTGAACGGCGACTCGATCTACAACGGCGCGCTCGACAATGCCTCGGGCACGGCGAACGTGCTCGCCATCTCGCGGCAGCTCGCGCAGGGCGAGCGCCCGCAGCGGTCGGTCCTCGTCGCGTTCGTGACGGCGGAGGAGAGCGGACTCCTCGGGTCGGCCTACCTCGCGCAGAACCCGCTTGTCCCCACGCAAGGGATTGTCGCCAACCTCAACGTGGACGGCGGCAACGTCCTCGGCGAGACGCGCGACCTGACCGTGCTCGGCGAGCACAAGAGCTCGCTCGGGCCCCAGCTCGCGCGGCTGATCGAGCCGCGGGGGATGCGCCTCTCACCCGACGCCTTTCCGGAGCGCGGATTTTTCTACCGCTCGGATCACTTCTCGTTCGCCAAGGCGGGCGTGCCCTCGGTCAGCATCGGCGAGGGCGACGACTTTGTCGGCCGCCCGCGCGAATGGGGGACCGAGCAGGCCGAGGACTACACGACCAAGCGCTACCACCAGCCGGGTGACGAGTACGATCCGGCCTGGGACCTGCGCGGCGCGGTGCAGCTGAGCGCAATCGTGCTCGAACTCACGCGCCAGCTGGCGAACTCGCGGGAGTGGCCGACGTGGGCCCCCGATGCGGAGTTCCGGCGCCCTGAACGGCGACCGACCATGTGACCCGGTGGTGCGGGATTGCCCCAACCGGGGTACCATTCACGCACACCGTTTTTTACCGGAGGCCAGGCCTGATGACTCGCTTGGACGACAAGTCCATCCAGAATTTGGTGAAGAAGTTGCAGAAGCAGGCGAAGCCGCGGAATCTTGAGGCGAAGACGTACGACGCCACCGCTCCGCAGCGGGTGACCGACGATCAGGACCAGGAGCGCGAGAAGATGTTCAAGGAGATGAAGAAGCGGGAGTTCTGATCAGGGTCGGACCCAGACGCCGCGGACGTCGCCGGACGCCTCGTCGGCCTCGAGCCCACTCCCTTCCAGGTATGTGTAAAACTGGGCCACCACGAAGATCCGCGCGGTCCCTGTCAGCGAGAGCGAGACCGGAACCTTCGACGCCCCGTCGGCCCCGGCGAGCGTGAGATCAACGCCGGTCGGCGCCCCCGACGCATCGTAGCGACGTAGCCGGATCACCTGGGTTGAGACGTCCCCGGGCCGCTCGATCGTCAGTGCCACGAATCCGAATTCCCACTCCGAGACCGTCACGACCATCGGCGCCGCCGTCTCGTCGAGCGTGATCAGCCCACCGCTTGTCGATCCGTCAGCCGCCAACGGCTGAAGGTAGGCGTCGACGTTCCCGGTGACTTCGTCGACTATTTCCCCGAGCCCGACAACCCAACCGCCGGTCGAGCGCGGCGCGACGCTGAGAAAGCGCCCGAGAACGGTCGTGCTCCGCACGCTGTGGACTGCGCCCAGCACGGCACCACTTGAGATGGTGCGTGCCTGGACACCAACGCCGTCCGACGCCGTGGCGGAATCCTGTACCGTCCAGGCCGCGAGGAAGCCGGTCCCGTCGGATGCGGCGCTGTTGTTGATCGTATGGCACGCCGCGAAGCCAGGGCTCACGGCAATCTCGCCGCCCAAAACGCCAGTGGGAGAGATGGCGCGACCAAACAGGGCCGTCAGCGAGTCGCCGTTGTCGTTAACTCCCACCGAACGCAAATACGTCGCGAGGAACGTGCCACCGCCATACGCGAGTCCGCAGATCGCGCCTGCTTCATCGCCGGCCGCGAGCACGATCTCGGATCCAATTGACGAGAGGTCGGGTGCGACGAGCCACGCGGACGTGCGCCGGGAGGTTGAGATGCCGCCGGGGAGCCAGGCAGCGGCGAGATACGTCCCGCCACCGTACGCGAGCGCCGGCGGGTCGCCATTTGCGTTGAGCGGCACCGGGCCGCCGAGGATCGCGCCGGTGGAGTCCACGCGGACCACGTACAGTGAGTTGCTGCCGCCGCCAAAACTCCCGGTCTGCATGGCGTAGAGCGCCGTTACTCCGTCGGTGGCAACGCCCTGCGAGTGTTCGGGCGAACTCGTGACGTGGACATTGAACGGCCCCACCACGGCCGGGCCGGGTTGTGCCGGCGCAGTCACCGAGAGCCGCGCCGTGTCCGCCTTCCCCTCGCTCGTCGCCACGATGCGGGCGAGACCCTCTGCCACCGCGGTCGCGAAGCCGGCACCGTCCACCGTGGCAATCGCCGGATCGAGCGAACTCCAGACCACCGTGCGCGCCAGAGAACCGCCTGCTGAATCGCGGAGAATTGCGGAGAACTGGAACGTGTCGCCTATCTCGATCTCCGCGGTGTCGGGGTTGATTTCGACACTCGCGACGGGCACGGCGACAATCGTAATCGTCGCCGTGCCGTCCACTCCTTCGCTCGTCGCGGTGATCGTGACGGTTCCCACGGCACCCGCCGTCACGAGCCCTGACGCATCCACCACGGCCAAGGCCTCATCCGAGCTGGCCCAGCTGACCACGCGGCCGGTCAGCGTGCCGCCCGCGGAGTCGAGCAGTGCCGCGGTCAACTGGACCGTCTGCCCCGGGTGTCGTGTTGCCGCAGTCGGCGTAACGGCCACGGAATCCACCGGAACCGCCTCGACGGTGATGCTCGCCGTCCCCTCCACGCCTTCACTCGTCGCGGTAATCGTCGCGCCGCCGGGCGCAACGGCCGTCACGAGTCGTGCATTCACATACTAAGTGCAACACCTTGCCCACGCGCCGATGTGGGTGAGGTGACCTGGGGCAGGCTAGGCTTCAATCCTCCTCCAAGAGAAAGGAAGCCATGACCTACGCCCAGATCACCCTCGAGGAAAGGTACGCCATTTCGGCCCTGCGCAAGCTCGGCTACAGCTGCGCCGCCATCGCGCGCGAGGTCGGCCGACACCGCAGCACTATCAGCCGCGAGGTGCGGCGGAACGTGTGGCGCGAGGATGGCCGGACGTACCGGCCGTTCAAGGCGCAGAGCTACACGAACCGCCGGCGGCGCACCTCGCGCCGCAACTCGCAGTTCAGAGCCGAGGATTGGGCGCTGGTCGAGTCGGTGCTGCGCGAGGACTTCAGCCCCGAGCAGGTGGTCGGCTGGTTCGCGCGCTTCGGGATCCTCGCGATCAGCCACGAGACGATCTACCGCTACATCTGGGCGGACATGAAGCGCGGCGGCACGCTGCACGTCCATCTGCGCCGGGCGAACAAGCCGTTTCGAAAGCGCTACGGGGCGTATGACAGTCGGGGCCGCCTCGCCGGGAAGCGCCACATCTCGACCCGCCCGGCCGGCGCCGAGAACCGGTCGCGGGTGGGCCACTGGGAGGTGGACACCGTGCTCGGCAACAGCCAGGGCGGCGCCTGCATCGTCACGCTCGTCGAACGCAAGACGGGCTACGTCGTCATCGGCAAGCTCGAGCGCCGCGCGGCGACCGATCTGAACGCGCGCCTCGAAGCCCTCATTCGGCGCGAGCGGCAGCCGGTGCGCACGATCACCGCGGACAACGGCACCGAGTTCCACAGCTACAAGGCGCTCGAGGCGCGGATCCCGGCGAAGTTCTACTTCGCGACGCCGCATCACTCGTGGGAGCGCGGCTCGAACGAGAACATGAACGGACTGATTCGGCAGTACCTGCCCAAGGGCGTGAGCATGGAGT
Source organism: Gemmatimonadaceae bacterium (assembly GCA_040901985.1). Lineage (GTDB taxonomy): Bacteria > Gemmatimonadota > Gemmatimonadetes > Gemmatimonadales > Gemmatimonadaceae > Pseudogemmatithrix. The sequence continues at coordinate 145,602 of JBBDYC010000002.1, read as the reverse complement.
ACCTCACGCAGGCCGACTGCGACCGCATCGCGGACAAGATCAACCGTCGGCCACGCAAGCGGTACAACTGGCACACCCCGGAGGAACTCTATGCCGCGTGACGCTCAGTGTTGCACTTCAAACTTGACCTCAGAAGTCCGGATCCGTCCACCGTCGCCACGCCCGCGTTCGAACTCGTCCAGCTGACCGTCCGGCCGGTGAGCGTGCCACCGGCGGAGTCCAGGGTGGCCGCGCTCAGCTGGACCGTCTGGCCCGGATGGCGCGTCGCCGCAGACGGCGTGACAGCCACCGAATCCACCGGGACCGCCACCACGACGATGTATGCGGTGTCCGAGACCGCTTCGATCGTCGCGGTGATTGTGCTCGTGCCGGGCGCGACGGCGGTCACCAGGCCGCTCTCCGACACGGTCGCCACACCCACGTTCGACGACGTCCAGGCGGTCGTGCGGCCGCTGAGCGCGCCTCCGGCGGAATCGTAGGGCGTGGCCGTGAACTGCGCGGTCTGACCCGGATGGCGTTGCGCGGCATCGGGCTGGACCTCCACCGAATCCACTGGCACGTTGTTGACCGTGATTGCCGCCGTGCCTTCCACACCTTCGCTTGTCGCGGTGATGGTCGCCACGCCGGCGGCGACCGCGGTCACCAATCCGTCGGCGTCCACTGTCGCAATCGCAACGGTCGACGAACTCCAGGTCACGGCGCGGCCGGCGAGGACGCCGCCCACCGAGTCGTACGCCGTGGCCGTGAACTGGACCGATTGGCCGACAAGGCGCGTCGCCGTGGCAGGCGATACGCCGACAGAGTCCACTGGCACCGGCACGATGGTCAGCTGGGCGGTCCCGCCAACCCCTTCGCTCGTTCCCGTGATTGTCACCGGTCCGAGTCCGATGGCGGTCACGAGGCCGGTCGTCGAGACCGTGGCCCGGGTGGCGTCGGAGGTCGCCCAAGTCACCACGCGCCCGGTGAGCGTTCCGCCCACGGAGTCGCGCGTCGTGGGCGTGAGCTGGAGTGTCTGGCCGATGATCACGTTCCCGGTCGCCGGCGTCACGAGAACCGACGCGACCGGCACGGCGACCACGGAAACCGTGGCGGTGCCGGAGATTCCTTCCACGGTGGCGGTGATCGTGGCATCGCCGAGCGCCAGGGCGGTCACCAATCCCGCACCATTGACGGTCGCGGCGGCCTCGTTCGAACTGGTCCAGGTGAGGGTCCGCCCGGTCAGCGGATCCCCGTCCGCGGCGAGAACGGTCGCGGTCAATTGGCGCGTCTGGGTGGGGTGGAGCACCACCGACGACGGGGTAACCGTGACGCTCGCCACCGCTGCTGGCTCGGTCGGCGATTCGCAGGCGCGGAGCAGGAGGGATCCCGCGATGATCAGGCCGACGGTGAAACCGGCACGGGGGCGGACGCGCATCAATTGAGCCTCCAAGCTTGCGCCGGGCCGGCCCGGGCAGGATTATCGGGGCGCTGTCCGGACGGACGGCCCCGTTCCCTCCTGTCGTGCGAGCGCCCCAAGCGTGACATCGCCCCAGCCCGACCCGGGATCCACGACCGTGGACCTCTCGCAGCTCGAGGCCCTCCGGCACGGGCTCGAGTTGCTCGCGCTCCGCGCACTTGGCGATCGGAGCGCTGCCGAGGAGGTGGCGCAGGAAGCGCTGGCGCGCGCGGTGGTCGCCGCGGATCGCGGGACCATCGTGCAGGTGGGGCGGCTCGCGGCCTTTGTCGCCGGCATCGCGCGCCACGTCATCGCCGACCGACAGCGCAATGCCGCCCGTCTGGCACCATTGAGCGCCGCCGCCGCGGTCGCGGCGCCGGCCGAGGATCCGCTCGCGCGGCTACTGGGCGCCGACGAGCGCGCCGCCGTCCACGCCGCCCTCGCCCGACTGTCCCCCACTGACCGCAACCTCCTCCGGCTCTGCTACTTCGACGGCCTGGCGCCGTCAGAGATTGCGACGCGGCTCGGCGAGCCGCCCGAGCGTGTCCGCAAGAGAAAATCGCGCGCGATCGAGCGGTTGCGCGAGTTGCTCACCCTCGGCGACGGTCACGTTCGGCCGCCGAATCCGACTCTGGGTATGCAACCTGCACTTACCCCGACGGAGGACGCGCCGTGACCGCCGACCTTACCCATCTGCAGGCCGACACCGACGGTCTCGCCGCGCGGTTCGTGGCCGGGACACTCGTCGGCGACGCGCTCGCGCGGTTCGAGGCGCACTTGCTCGAGTGCGCGGCGTGTCAGGCCGAGGTCGAGGTCGGGATGACGCTCCGCGCGGCGGGGGCTTCGCCGCAGGCCGCGCGCGCCCGGTGGGTCTGGCCAGTGACCGGCGTGGCGGCCGCGGCGGCGCTCGTGCTCCTCCTGACCCGCCCGGTCGTGACCGATTCGCGCCTCGCCACGCTCGGCGGGCTCGATACGGCGCCGATCCATATCGGGATTGCGGTGCGCAGCGACGAACGCGATGCGCGCTTCGACGCGGCAATGCAGGCGTATCGGCGCGGCGATTACGCGCGCGCGATGACCGAACTGAGCGCCCTCCGCGTCGTGGCCGACGCGCCGCCCGTGCTGTTCTTCCTCGGGGCAAGCGCGTTGATGGTCGGTGCCGACAGCCTTGCGCGCGACGCCTACGATGCGTTGTTGGCGTCTCCGGAGTCAGCCTACCACGACGAGGCGCGGTACTATCGCGCCAAGGCGCACCTGCGGGCGGGACGGGCGGCGCCGGCGGTGGCCGACCTGCGCGCCATCAGCGACGCCACCCTCCGGCGACAGGCGGACGCCCTCGTCGACAGCATCGGGGCCTTCGGCATACGCTGACGCCGCTCGCGGTCTCGCTGCTCCTGCAGGTCGCGGAGCCGCCTTCACGGGTCGCCGATGGCCGCGCACTGCACCTTGCGGCGAAGGAACTGCTCGTCCTCGGCCAGACGGACTCGGCGCTTCGGCTCCTGCAGCGTGCGATCCGCGTCTCGCCCGACGATCACGCAATTCACTTCACCTACTTCAAGCGTCGCTGGGACGATGGAGACTTTCGCGCCGTCGCCGCCGAGTACCGCGCCCGGCGCGACGGCGATTCCGGGGTGACGAGGTGCCTGCAGGCGGTGGCGGAGTTTTCGTTCGTGCCGGGGTTCGACGAGGGAGAAGTTGCCCGCGCCGACTCACAGTTACGATTGGTGGATGGGTCGCCGCGCGCCCGCGACTGTGCGCTTTCCGTCCGCGCGATGGTCGCCGCGCGCAGCCAGAACCCATCGCATTGGGGACCGCCGCTGCTCGCGCTTCTCGACAGCGCCATCGCCGCGTCGCCGCAGATCGTCACGCACTGGCTTGACGCCGTCAACACGCCCAGCCGCGTTGACCGGGCGCACGTCGCGGCGACCTGTGATGCCGCTCGCCGTGCGCTCACCGACCCCCCGGACCGGCTCCACCTCGAGATTCAATGCGCGTCCACCGCGCTGGCAATCGGCGACACGCTACGTGCGATTGCGCGGTACCGTGCGCTCGCCGTGGCCGTGCGCCGCGACGGAAACCCCGCATTGCACTATCGCCTGGTCCGCGACATTGACGCGGAGCTCCAGATTCTCGCGGGAGACGCCGAGAGCGTCGAGGCAATCCGGCGCGAGACGATCGTTCTGGCGCGCGCGCTCGGGGATTGGCGCACCGAGGTCTCGGGGTACACGATGCTCGGTCGCCTGCTGATCAGTCAGGGCGAACCGGCGCGCGCGATGTCCGATCTCGACCGCGCGCTGGCAGTCGCCCTCGACCGCCGATCACCTCAGCTCGAACTGAGCGCGCGCGTGCTCCGCGGCCGGGCGTTGAGCCGGGCCGGTCGCACGGAGGAAAGCCTTGCCGACCTCCGCCGTGCGGTGGCAATAGGCACCGCCATTGACGATGTCTACGAGCTCGCCGAGGCCTGGCATAACCTTGCGCACGCGTATGAGCGGCTCGGGCGCTGGCCCGAGGCCGCCGCTGCGGCCGACCGCTTCATCGCGATCACCACGCCCTTCAAGTGGGATGGGCTTCGGGTCATCGCCTTGCGCGATGCGGGAGAGATCAAACGGAAGGCCGGGTGGCACGCGGCGGCCAACGTCGACTACGAGCGGATGGTCGCCGCGGTGCGGGAGCAGGACAACAATCATCAATGGGCCGGCGAGTACCTGGAGCGGCGGGGGTCGCTGCGTGAAGCAGCGGAGATGTACGCGGCAGGAATCCGACGGCCACCAGTGGACCCGCTCGACCTGGCTGGGCTCGCGCGGGTGTACACCGCGCTCGGTCGCTTCGACAGCGCGGCGGTGGTCGCGCGGGCGCACGATGCGGCGCGACGCGGCTGGCGACCGGGCGACGTGCCGGTGCTCCCGGACGTCCTGGCGCGTCAGGGACGGCTTGCCGACGCCACGCGGATCCTCGCCGAGTGGGCGGCCGAGCGCTCGCGCGGTGGCGACGTGCAGGCGGCCGCGCTCGCGCACCTGGCGTGGGGGCGGATGGCGCTGCGCAGTGGCGCGCGCGGAGACGTCGCGCGGGCGGCCGTTGCCGCGGAGTCACTCGCCACACTCGCCGCCGCTCCCACCGAGGCCATCGGGGCGCAGTTGCTCGGCGTGCGCCTGCTCGCGCTTGAAGGAGCCGCCGACAGCGCCGTAGTGCTTGGACGCGCGATCCTCCGCGACCGGTTTCTCGAGGAGCACCCCGGGTTGCGCTTCGAGGCCGCCCTCGCCACCGGTGACGCCTCCGCTCGCGCCGGACGCACGGCGGACGCGCTCGCCGCGTACCGGACCGCGGCGAACGTCGTGGACACGACGAGCGTCGGTCTCGACGCCGACCTCGACCGTGCATCATTCCGTGATCGTCACTTGGCGCCGTTTGACTCCGCGCTCGCGCTCCTGCTCCGGGAACCGGAGCTTCGCGCGGCTGCGCTCCTCGACTGGTCGGCCCGCCGGAAGGCCGCAGCGCTGCGGACGAGCGGTGAGCGAGCGGCGGCGATTCCACCGGTGAACGCGATGCAGGCGCGACTCGCCCCCGGCACGCTATTCCTCGACTATCTCCTCGCCGACGGACAGGCGCACGTCATCGCGATGACGCGGACAACGCTCACCGTGCATCGCCTTGGGGAGGCGGCCGTCGGCATCGCTGCCGACGTCGGCCGGGCGAGACGCGGCCTCGATGACGTCTGGCTCGGCGAAGTGGATCTCGCCCGCGTCCGCACCGACAGCGCGGCGCTCCGGCGGTTGTCGCGCGCGCTGCTCGACCCTGTGGCCGGCGAACTTCGCGCGGCCCGGCGCGTTCTCATCGCCGCCGACGGCGCATTGGCAGCGCTGCCGTTCGAGATGCTCCCCGACCCCGTCGCGCCGAGCCGGCCGCTCCTCCTCGCCGCTTCGGTCGGCTATGTGCCGGGCGCGTGGGCGATTGCCGACCGCTCGCCGCTGCGGGCGGGTAAGATCCTGATCGTCGCACAGGAGGCGCCCGGCGTGGAAACCGAGCGCCGCGCCGTACGCGACGCCTGGCGATCGGCGAACATCACCGAGCTCGTCGGTCCTCGGGCGACCGAGGAAGCGCTCCACGCACGGCGGCGCGACCCGGACATCCTGCACGTCGTGGCCCACGCGGTGAACGACCGTGGCGATCCAGCGGCCTCACATCTCCGACTGGCGGCGGGACGGGCGAGCGATGGCTACCTGCACACCGTCGAACTCGGCGCTTGGGACGGCGCGCCCGCATTGGTAATCCTGAGTGCCTGTGCGACCGCCGCCGGCACGGCTCTCTCGGGCGAGGGTGCGTTCAGTCTCTCGCGTGCATTCCTGCGCGCCGGCGCGCGCGAAGTGGTCGCGACGCACTGGCCGATCGGCCCGTCGGCGGCTCGTCTCGCGGCCGTGCTCCACGAACGGCTGGCCGCAGGCGCAGCGACGATTGACGCCCTCACCGACGCGCGGCGCGCGCTCTATGCCGACCCCGCCACCCGCCATCCATTTTATTGGGCGTCGTTCGTGCTCCTCTCTGCCGACACGCGGTGAGGTGACACGTCAGCGGAGCATCGCGCGCACCGAATCGAGGGACCCGCTGGACGGCGCCGGCACCAGGCCCAGCAGGTGGGCCATCAACGGATAGACGTGCACGTTGCGGAACGGTGGCACCACCCGGCCCTGTGCGATCCCCGGACCGGCCGCGACAAAGAGCGCTCCCATCGAGATGAGCTCCGGATTGTAGCCGTGCGTGCCCCCGCCGGCCCACCGCTCCGCACGCCAGCGGTCCGCCTGCGCGCGCGAGGTGATTGTCCACCCCTCGTCGGCGACCGCGACGATCGGCGTGATGCGCGGATGCGCGTTGAAGCGCCATCGTGCAGGGACCTCGCCCTTGCGGTACACCTGGAGGTGCGGGTGCGCGCCGTGCAGTGCGCGGTAGAGCCGCTCCACGTCGTCCGCCCGCGGCGCGATCGCCGCCACCGGATTCCAGTCCACCACCTCGGCGTCGCGAAGGTCCGCGAGCTCGTCGAGGATGATCAGCCGGGACGGACTCGTCGCGACCATCCCGTGGTCGGCCACGAGGATCACATTCACGATGTTCGTCAGGCCGAGCCTGGCAATCCCATCCACGATGCTCCCCACTGCGCGGTCCACCCTCGCGATCGCCGAGTCCGTCTCCGCAGCATCGGGGCCGTGCGCGTGGCCCTCCGAGTCCACGTCGTGGAAGTACGCGGTGATGACGGCGGGCGCCGAGTCCACCGGCAGCGCTAGCCAGCCGAGGACTCGCCCGATGCGCGAGATGTGCGGTTCGTCGTGCCAGTACCGACTCCACCACGTGGGGGCCAAGCCGCCGATGACCGCCTCGCTGCCCGGCCACGACGCCGACGCCGCGCGGCGGCCCTGCCGTTCAACGGTGACCCAGATCGGCTCGCCGCCCCACCAGCGCGACTCGGACTGGGCCAACGTGTCGCGGAGCGTGAAGACGCCGAGCTCCGGATCGCGCATCCGGTTGGCGACAATCCCGTGCTCCTCGGCGAAGAGTCCGGTGACGATCGAGTAGTGGTTCGGGAAGGTCTTCGATGGAAAGACCGGGACCATCCGCTCGGCGCGCACGCCACGTGCGGCGAGCTCGCGGATCCGTACCGCGGCTGGTCGTTCCACATAGTCCCACCGGAAGCCGTCGAGCGAGATCAGGAGCACCCGCGGCGGCTGGCTTCCCGCGGCAACTTCCGGCACCTGGCACGCTGCGACGACAGCCGCCAGCAGCAGGCCGGCGGCGAGCAGGCCACGCCGCCTCACGTCGCCGCCTGTGCGTCCTCGGTGAGGAACCGGCGCAGCACCTTCCCGATCATGGACTTCGGCAGTTCCGGCCTGAAGACGATCCGCGCCGGCACCTTGAAGGGCGCGAGCTTCTCCTTGCACCAGGCGCGCAACTCCTCCTCGGTTGCCGCCTGGCCGACGCGGCGCACGACGAACGCCACCGCGACCTCGCCGCGACGCTCGTCGGGGAATCCCCGCACGCCGCATTCCAACACCGCGGGATGCGCCGAGAGCACTTCCTCGATCTCCCGCGGCCAGACCTGCATCCCGCCCATCTTGATCAGGTCCTTCTTGCGGTCCACGATGTAGAGGTAGCCGTCGGCGTCGAGGTAGCCGAGGTCCGCCGTGTGCAGCCACTTCGTCCCGTCGGCGTGGGTCTGGAGCATCTCCTCGGTGTCGTCGGGCGCGCCCCAGTAGCCGCGCATGATCTGCGGCCCGGTGAGGAGGATTTCGCCCACTTCGCCGGTCGGGAGTTCCCGCGTCGGATTGTCGGCGTCCACAATCCGCACCACACAGTCGGGGAGCGGCAGGCCGACCGAGCCCGGCTTCTCGGGGCCCTTGAGCGGATTGATCGTGGCCGCCAGCACCGACTCGGTGAGCGCGTAGCCTTCGATGATGCGCGCCCCGGTCGTCGCCTCGAACCGCCGGATTGTCTCGACCATCAGCGGCGCGGCGCCGGAGACGCAGGCGCGCATGGATCGGAAGTCCACCTTTCCCGCAATCACCTTCCGGTGATTGAGCAGCGCGTTGTAGAGCGACGGGACGCCGCAGAAGACCGCCGGCTTGGTCACCTCGATGGTCTTCACGAGGTCGTCGAAGTCGCGGGGGTTCGGCACCAGCGCGATCGGATTGTGCCCGAGGAGACAGGACGTCTGCACGCCGCAGGCGCCGTACGAGTGGAACATCGGCAGCGGCAGGCAATAGACGCCATCCCAGGGAGGCAACACCGCGGCGAGCCAGGCGCGCACCTGCGTGCCGGTCTGTACGAGTCCGCCGTGATGCACGCGCACGGCCTTCGGGGTGCCGGTGGTTCCGCCGCTCATCAGGAGCAGCGCGTCGTCGTCCTTGCCGGGACGCGCCGCCGCGGGACGCTCGCCGGCGTGCCGCTTGAGGAGCGCCGGCAGCCAGACGTCGGCGTCGCGCGCCGTGGCGCGATGCCCGGACTTTCGTTCCACCGCCAGCGTGAAGATCAGGCGCAGGAGCCGCGGGAACCACTCCTTGATGTTGGTCAGCACCACGCGCCGAACGCTCGTCCGCGGCTGCACGCTCTTGACGCGCTCGTAAAACGCGCTCAGCGTGAGCATCACCGTGGCGCCTGTCGTGATCAACGGGCCCACGAGCTCCTCATCCGTGTAGATGGGGTTCAGCGGCACCCAGACCGCGCCGAGCTTCCAGGCGGCCAGTTCGCCGATGAAGAACTGCGGGCAGTTCGGGAGGATGCACGCCACCCGGTCCCCACGCTTGACCCCCATCGCCGCGAGTGCGACGGCAAAGGCGTCGCTCGCCTCACCAAGTTCGCGCAGCGACATCGCGCGCCCCTTGAAGAGGAAGGCCGTGGCGTCGGGGCGCTGACGGATCCCGGCGTCCACCGCGTCGAGCAGCGTTCCCTCGGGGTACACGCCGATCGTCCGGGGAACGCCGGGGTCATAATGCTTGAACCAGGGATAGTAGCTCATAGGCACCCAAGGGTAGATTCCGAATATGCACAAGACCACCGTCCGCCACACCCCGCGCGCCGGCCGGCTGGGCGGCCTCGCCGCCTTTGCCGCCCTCGCCTTCGTCCTACCGGCGGCCCTCGCCGCCCAGACGGTCCGCCTCGTTGACACCGATCCCGGAGTCCGCCGGGCGCTGGAGGCGGTGGAGGCGCACCAGGCGTGGACGCTCGAGCAGCAGATCTCAATCTGCGAGATCCCGGCCCCGCCGTTCAAGGAAAGTGTGCGCGCCGAGGAGTTCCGGCGCCGCCTCGTCGCGTTCGGCTATTCCGATGCCCGCATAGACAGCGAAGGGAACGTCATCGCCGAGCTTCGGGGCGGGGACGGCCCGGTGGTGATGATCGCCGGCCACCTCGACACGGTCTTTCCGGAAGGTACCGACGTGCGCACCTCCCGCACCGGCAACAGGATCGCCGGCCCTGGCATCGGTGACGACTGCCGCGGCCTCGCGGTGGTGCTCACGCTGGCCAAGGTGATGAAGGAGAGCGGCATCGCGCCGTGCGGGCGTGTGCTCTTCGTCGGGAACGTCGGCGAGGAAGGCCCGGGGAATCTCCGCGGCGTCAGGCATCTCCTGACCAAGGAGTTCGTCGGGCTGGTCGACTACTTCATTTCCGTGGACGGCGCCGGCAGCGCGTCAATCGTTTCGCGCGCCGTCGGGAGTCACCGCTACACGATCTCGTTCGAAGGGCCGGGCGGGCACAGCTACGGCGCCTTCGGGATGGCCAACCCGATGCACGCGATGGGGCGCGCGATCGCCAAGATCGCCGAGCTGCCGGTCCCGCCGGGTGCGCGGACGACCTTCAATGTCGGCATCGTGCGCGGCGGCACGAGCGTGAACACGATCACGCCGCTCGCGCAGATGGACGTGGATATGCGGTCGGAGTCGCCGGAGAACCTGCTCGAGATGGATCGCCGAATTCGCGCGGCGGTGGCGGCCGGCCTCGCCGAGGAGCTCGCGCGGTGGCCCGGTTCGCGCGCCTCGATCACGGTGCGGTACGACACAATCGGCATCCGCCCCACCGGGGGCCAGGCCGACGACGCCTACATCGTCCGCACGGCGATGGCGGCCGCGCGCGCGGTCGGCTGGACGCCACGCACCAGCGCCTCGAGCACCGACGCCAACCTGCCGATCTCCCTCGGCATCCCGGCCATCACCATTGACGGCGGCGGCCAGGGTGGCGGCGCGCACGGCACGGAGGAGTTTTACCTCGAGACGCCGGACGCCTTCAAGGGTCCGCAGTTCGCGCTGCTCATCGTCACCGCCCTCGTCGGCGTCCGCTAGGAGTCGTGCAATGACGCTCACCCGTCGCCATTTCGTCGCACTCTCGGTCGGCGCCGCCGGCGGTCTCGTGCTCGTCACGCGCGTGCTCGGGGCGCCGAGGGCGTCGCAGGGCGCGCTCCCGCCAATGACCGTCTACAAGAGCGCCGCCTGCGGCTGCTGCACCTCGTGGGTGGACCACGCGCGGGCGAGCGGCTTCACCGTCCGCACGGTGGATACCGAGGATCTCGCCTCGGTGAAGCAGGAACTCGGTGTGCCGCCGGCCCTTGCCTCGTGCCACACGGTCGTGGTCGGCGCCTACGTCGTCGAGGGCCACGTGCCGGCCGACGACGTGAAGCGTCTGCTCGCCGAAAAGCCGTCGGTGCGCGGAATCGCCGTGCCGGGGATGCCGATCGGGTCACCGGGGATGGAACAGGGTCCCCGGTCGGGATACCAGCGCTACGACGTGCTCGCGTTCACCCGCGCCGGCGCGACGACGGTGTTCGCCCGGCACTGACCAATCGCCAGTCAGGGAGGCCGGCCCGGCCTCGGCGGTCACCCCGCGCGGGCCTGCTGCGACTGGCGCAGTTCGCGGAAACCGATCATTCGGCCGCTGCCCTCGTCCCACAGCGTGAGCCGCAGCGTCTTGAGCGCGGTGGCCAGCGTCAGGACCGGCGCGTCGTGGAAAATCGGGTTCTCCTCGTGCGCCTTGGCGAGCCGGTAGTTGGGGATCTTCGGCCCGAGATGGTGCACGTGGTGCAGTCCGATGTGGCCGGTGAACCAGTTGAGGATTCCCGGCATCCGGAGGTGCGAGCTCCCGCTGATCGCGGCGGTCGCATAGTCCCATTCCTTGCCGCGCTCCCAGTACGCATCCTCAAACTGATGCTGCACGTAGAAGAGCCAGATGCCGCCGGCCGCCGCGACGTAGTAGGCCGGCAGGTAGAGCAGGAAGACCGACTTCCAGCCGAAGGCGAGCACGGCGATCGCGCCGAGGCTGACCAGGGCAATGTTCGTCATCCAGACGTTCCACAGCTGCTTGGCCCCGCTGGCGAGGCTCGGCGCGCGGAAACGCTGGAGAATCATCATATGCAGCGGCCCGACCCCGAACATCACGAACGGGTGCCGGTAGAGCCGATACTTGAGGCGCTTGAAGCGGGAAAGCGCCTGGTATTCGGCGACCGTGAGCGTGCTGACGTCACCCCACCCACGACGGTCGAGGTCCCCCGACGAGGCGTGATGCAGCGCGTGGTCGCGGCGCCACTGGCTGAACGCGGTGAACGTCAGGACGCCGGTGACGAACCCGACCGCATCGTTCACCCGCGGCCACGGCAGGAAGGAGGCGTGCGCGCAGTCGTGCATGATCACGAAGGTGCGCACCAGCAGGCCGGCGATCGGAAGGATCAGGAGCGCGGTCGCCCAGGGGGCCCGCGGCATCAGCCAGTTCCCCAGCGCCAGCGCGCCGATCAGGAGCGTCAGCGTGGTGACGGCTTGGAACACGGACCGCCGGACGTCCGGCCCCGCATAGCGCGCGACGATGGAGCGCCATTCGGCGGCATCGAAGTGCGGCTCGGCGGAGGGTTGGGACGATGCGGGGGGCGTGGTCAGCGGGTGCTCCGGTGCGGGTACACCTAAACCTACCCCCGACGGGACATTACCGCTGGCAGGGACCCCCCCGGATCAGGGAGTCGGGTCGGGGAGAAGCCCCACTCGGGTCACCGTCACGGTGAAAACGAGGATGCTGTAGTCCGGAATGCCCGACCCCGGTGGAGGCGACCCGCCGTAGGCGAGCAGCGGCGGGATGATGATCTGGCGTTGGCCGCCTTCGAGGATGCCGTAGATCCCCTCCTCGAACCCAACGATCACCTCGCGCTGGCCAGTCACGAACCGAAGGGGAGAGACCGCATCAACGTTCGAGTCGAACACCACGGCGTTGCGGAGATAGCCCGTGTAGCGCACGAACACCGTGTCGCCCGAGTCCGCCGGTACTTGCGGCCCCGTCCCCACGGTGATGTCCCGGTAGTAGACGCCCGACGCCGTCTTGGTGGACGCCGCAAGGTCCACGCCGAGGGACGGGTCGAAGTTGGTGTCCTCGATCCGCGGGATGAACGGTGCCCCGTCGAGGCAGGCGGACGCGACGATTGCGACGGCGAGGGATGCGAGGGGGCGTGAACGGTGCATTGCGGGAGTGGAATTTGGGGTCGCGGCCGCCGAAAACGGTCGGCGGCCGCCTGAAATCTACCCGCGGGCCGCGAGGCGTGTGCTTTAGAGATGCCGGCGCGGCGGGACGAGGAGACTGCCAAAGAGGAGGCCGGCCACGAGCGCGATCAACGCGCTCAGCACCGCGACGAGCGTGTCGAGGCCGATCGCGTAGTCGCGCTCCATCACGAAGCTCACCGCGCGGAACCCCACGCTCCCAGGGACCAGCAGCATGATCCCGGGGACCCGTATCAGCGCCCCGGGGCGCCCGCGTCGGCGGCCGTACAGGTTCGCCAACGCCGCGACCACCAGGCTCGAGACAAAGACGGCGCCGGCGAAGGCCCCCGTGGCCATCGGCCCGAGCCAGACACCGCCCAGGCGCGTCAGCACGTAGCCGAGCGCGGCGCTCGCCATCACGAGGAGGATGTCGCGGCGAGCGGCCCGGAAAAGGACCGCAAAGGAAAAGGACGCCGCGATTGCCGCAACGACCTCGACCCACTGGGGCAGGACCTGCGCCTCCGCCTGCTGCGGAATCCAGCCGATTGCCAGCATCACCTGCGACGCCGCGACGCTGCCGAAGGTGAGCTTGAGCAGCACCATCAGCGCGCCGGCAAAGCGCGTCGTGCCGGTCACGAGCTGCTGCGAGGCCAGCTCGGCGATGGCGGTGGTGAGCGTGAGGCCTGGCATCAGGACAATCAGCGCAGCGACGATCACCGTCTGCAGCGTCAGCGGCGCGACGAAGTGCGCAAAGGCGGTGGCGAGAGTCGTCGCGACGAGCGCCGCCACGGCCTCCGAGGCCGCGGCGAGATGCGGCCGGGTCGCGCTGAGGAGCGCAATCCAGCCGATCACCAAGCCCAGCGTCCCCGCTACGGCGATGTCAATCCATCCGGTGCGGAGCAGGCCCGCCACCGCTGCCGCCGCCAGCCCAAACGCGGCGACCGTCGCCAGCTGTTGTCTCGCCGTGACCGGCCGGTCGAGGGCGCGCATTGCCGTCCACGCCTCCTCGGCCGTCATCGCGCCGCGCACGACGTCCTCGGCGATCCGGTCGAGAGCGGCGAGGTTGCCGAGGTGGATCTCCCCAGGGTCGAGTCGCAGCACCCGTGTCTGCTGCGTGGTGGACATCGCGTCGGCGTCGCCGAGCGAGAGGAGGAGTCCGGTCGGGGACGACCAGATCTCGCAGGTCACCCCGATCGAGCCGGCGACCGACTTCACCGCACCCTCGAGTCGCGAGGCCGACACGCCGGCGGTGTGCAGACGCCGGCCGAGCTCGGTGAGGAACCGGACGCGCTCGTCGAACGCCGAGCGCCGTGCGGCGTCGGTCATCGCTGCGGCATCAGCCACTTGTCGAAGAACGTCCAGGTGCGCTGCCACGAGTCCACCTGCTCCGGCGAATCGTCACGCAGCAAGGTCTCGCGATTCACCCGCCGGCTGAACGTGTGGCCGCCGCTCGCCGGCCCAGGTGTCGGGTCCCAGTAGATCCGCGTCTCGGCGAGCAGGAACTTCCGCGCGACGAGCGCGTCAATGAGCGGCCGCGCCTCCTCGAAGTTGACGTCGGTGTCGTTGCTGGCCACGTGCACCAGCAACGGCCGCAGGAGGCTGTCCACGTGATAGTAGGGCGAGCGTTGCACGTACGCCTCGCGCTGCTCGAACGGCAGCCCCGAGAGGTCGCGCTGCGTGGAGAAGCTGCGCTGATAACCGGGTCCCTTGTACGAGAGCCGGAAGATCAGGTTCGTCACCGGGACGATTGCCGCGCCGGCGACGAAGCGCGTCCGCGCCCCGCGCATCATCAGGTGGGCCGCGATGAAGCCGCCGTGGCTCCAGCCCATGATCCCGATCCGCGCCGGGTCCACCTCCGGCCGATCGAGGAGGAAGTCGAACGCCGTCTCGACGTCATCGAGTTCCTTTCCACCGTAGTCAATCGCGTTGTGGTGGTCGGCGCCGTATCCGGTGCTGCCGCGGTACTCGGGGGCCACGATCACATAGCCACGCTCGACGGCCTCGATGATGAACGGCAGGTAGTTCTGGTCCCAGTTGCCGTGCACGCCGCCGTGCACCCAGACCATCGCCGGGTGCGCCTTGGCGCCCCGACGCGCCAGCGGCGAGAACACGTAGGCGGGGATCGTCATCCCGTCCACGTTGCTGGCGTACGAGGTCTTTTCGTAGCGCATCACGCCGACGCTGCGCGCGGCGAAGATGCTGTCGGTGCGCGCCTTGTTGGCGATATGCTGGGCGTAGTTTGCGATCGGGTGGTCCTCGTGCCGGTCGCTGACGTAGAGCCGCGCCGCGCGCGCCGAGTCCATCGGCACGACCTGTCGCGGGGGTGTCGGGGCGTCCTGCCCACCGAGCGGGGCGGCGAGGGCGACGAGAAGGAACACAACGGGGATTCGCATCGGAATGGCCTGGTGGGAGTCGGGCGCGCGACGCGCTGCCCTTAAGCTAGGTGGATCAACTTCGGCTCGCAGACGACCTCGCTGCGCACGCTGTTGGCGATGTAGCACTCCTCGTGCGCCTGGTGGTGGAGCCCGGCGAATTCCTCGGCCGTCGGCGGGGTCCCGCTGAACGTGACCTGCGGGCGGATCGTCACCTTGGTGATGGCGACCTTCCCGTCGGCGTTCTTCTCCATCAGTCCGTCGGCGGCATCCTCGTACCGCTCCACGACGAATCCCCCCTTCGACGCCAGCGCGAGGAAGAAGAGCATATGGCAGCTGGCGAGCGCCGCCACGACCGCCTCCTCGGGATCCACCGCGGCGGCGATCGCGAAGGGCGCGCGCACCACGTGCGGCGAGGCCGAGGCCGGCACGGTCAATCCTTCGTCGAAGTGCCAGCTGTGACCGCGACTGTAGCGCTGGCGAACGAACTCATCGTCGCCGCGGGCCCAGCGGACAACGGCGTGGTAGGTGCTCATGGTCCCTCCCGGATGTATGGACAATATGCACCCGGTGTGAGAAGTTCTCCCTCCCCCACCGCCCCGCGGCCGGCGTCGGTCCTCCCGCGCCGAACGTGCAGGTCCACCGCTTCCGGTCGGAGTCCCCGATGTCCCCTGCGTCCCTCGCCCGCCGCCTTCCCCTGGCAGCGCTCGCCCTCCTCTGTGCGCTTCCACTCGACGCCCAGCCAACGCAGTCCGACTCCGGCCGGGCGCCGACGCGTCGCGGACTCCCGCTGGAGGCCACGCGCTCGTGGGAACTCAACACGGCCGAGGCGACGTGGATGTCGGTTGACGTCTCGCCCGATGGCCGGCAGCTGGTCTTCGACCTCCTCGGCGACCTCTACACAATGCCGATCGGCGGCGGCGCGGCGACTGCGCTCACGAGCGGGATGCCATTTGATGCGCAGCCCCAATTCTCACCCAACGGAACGCATCTCGTCTATGTGAGCGACGAGGACGGCGGCGACAATCTCTGGTTGATGGAGTTCGCCACACGGAAGAAGACGCAGCTCACGCGGGGGAAGACGAATCGGTACGTATCGCCGACCTGGACACCGGACGGGCAGTACGTCATCGCGGCGCGTGCGGCCTTCCGCGGCGGCACCACGCGGCTCTGGATCTATCACAAGGATGGCGGGAGCGGTGTCGCGCTCATCACGCCGCCGACCAACCCGCCCCCGGGCACGGCGACCGCGCACTCCGGCGCCGAGGTGAGCCCCGACGGACGCTTTGTCTGGTTCGCCGAGCGGCTCGGCGCCTGGCACTACAACGCCAACTTCGCACAGTACCAGCTCCAGCGATACGACCGCGAGACCGGACGACAGGCGACGATGACCTTCGCCTACGGCTCGGCGGTCCGTCCGGCGATCTCGCCCGACGGTCGGCACGTGGTCTACGGTTCGCGTTTCGAATCGCAGACCGGGCTCCGCATCCGTGAAATCGCCACCGGCGCCGACCGCTGGCTCGCCTTCCCCACCCAGCGCGACGATATGGAATCGCGTGCCGCGCTCGACGCCCTCCCCGGGATGGCGTTCACGCCGGACTCGCGCCAGGTCATCGCCTCGTACGGTGGAAAGCTCTGGCGCATCAACGTGGATGGCACAGGTCAGACAGAGATTCCGTTCTCGGTCCGCGCGACGATCGCCGCCGGACCGCGCGTCCAGTTCGACTACGATATTCCCGACTCGGCGCGCTTTGTGGCACGGCAACTGCGCGACCCCGTGCTCTCGCCCGACGGCCGTCGTCTTGCCTTCACCGTGCTTGACCGCCTGTACGTGATGGACTGGCCGAATGGCACGCCGCGCCGTGTCACGACGCTCGAGGCCACCGAGGCCCAGCCGGCGTGGAGCCCAGATGGCCGCGCGCTCGCCTTCGTCACCTGGGAAGGCACGTATGGACGGCTGCTCCGCGTGAATGTGGACGGCCGCGCCGCGAACGTCACGGCGCTCACGCCCGAGCGCGCCTTCTTCCAGCAGCCGGCGTGGTCGCCCGACGGGCGGCGTGTCGTCGCCATCCGCGGCGCGGCGCGCGCCTTCTACGACGCCGAGGGGCCGAACGCGCCCGGCGCGGCCACCGAGTTCGTCTGGGTCCCGGCCAACGGCGGCGCCGCCACGGTGATCGCCGAGACGATGGGCCGCTCGCGACCGCACTTCACCCAGGATACGACTCGCATCTTCCTCTCTTCCAATCAGGGGCTCTCCTCGATCCGGTGGGACGGCACCGACGAGCGACGCATCGTCCGCGTGACCGGCCCGATCGCGCCGGGGACCACCGCCGAGTGCCACGTGTACTGCGAGGCGGAGGAGATCCCCGCCGAGGACGCGCCGACGCCGCCGGGAGCGAGCACGACGCTGATGGCGCCGCGGGGCGACCAAGCGCTCGCGGTCGTCGGCAACCACATCTATACCGTCACCGTGCCGCAAGTGCGCGGCACCGCCGTGACCATCTCCGTGTCCGACCCGAACACCGCCGCGTTCCCGTCGCGCAAGTTGACCGATATCGGCGGGCAGTTTCCGTCGTGGGTCGCGTCTGGCCGCCGCGTGCTGTGGGGAATCGGCAATGCGATCGTCACCTACGACCTCGACTCCGCGCGCGCGCGTGAGCTGGCGCGGCGGGACAGTGCCGGCGCGCGGACCGATTCGGCCGGCGCCGGAGCGGCCCGCGACACTACGGCCCGCGATTCCACCGCCCGCGATTCCACCGCACGTCCCCCGGCGTACACGCCGCTCGAACAGCGGGTCGCCGTGCTGGTCGCGCGTGACATCCCGCAGGGTACGCTGGTCCTGCGCGGCGCGCGCGCCATCACGATGCGCGGCGACGAGGTGATCGAGAACGCCGACGTCGTGATCGTCAACAACCGCATCACCGCCGTCGGCGCGCGCGGCAGCGTGACGGTTCCCGCCGGCGCAGAGATCCGCGACGTTACCGGCAAGACAATCGTTCCCGGGTTCGTGGACACGCACGCGCACATGTGGCCGAGCTGGGGGATCCATAAGCCGCAACCCTGGATCTACCTCGCCAACCTCGCGTGGGGCGTGACCACCACGCGTGACCCGCAAACGGCGACGACCGATGTCCTCACCTATGGCGACCTGGTCGAGAACGGTGCGGCGATCGGGCCGCGCGTCTACTCGACGGGGCCCGGCGTCTTCTGGCAGGAAAACGTCCGCAACCTCGCGGACGCGCGGCAGGTGTTGCGTCGGTACAGCCGCTACTACGACACCAAGACGATCAAGATGTACGTCGCCGGCAATCGCGAGCAGCGCCAGTGGATCATCCAGGCGGCGCGCGAGCAGAGCATCATGCCGACGACCGAAGGTTCGCTCGACTTCCGCCTGAACCTGACGATGGCGCAGGACGGGTACGCCGGGCAGGAGCACAACATTCCGGTGACGCCGCTCTATCGCGACGTCACCGGGTTCTTCGCCTTCACCGGGATTGCCTACACACCGACCCTCGTCGTGAACTACGGCGGGCCCTGGGGCGAGAACTGGTTTTATACCAAGGAACGCCCGTACGACGATCCCAAGGTGCAACGGTGGATGCCGTACGAGGAACTTGCGTCAAAGGCGCGGCGGCGCGTCGCCTCCCGTCCGACGGACGGTACGCCGGGTGGCTGGTTCTCGGACGATGAGTACGCCTTCCCCAAGCACGCCGCCGACGCGTACTCGATCTTCCGCCAGGGTGGACGGATCGGCATCGGCAGCCACGGCCAGTTCCAGGGGCTCGGCTATCACTGGGAGATGTGGTTGCTGCAGATGGGCGGCTGGTCCAACCACGACGTGCTGAAGGTGGCGACCATCATCGGTGCCGACGCGATCGGGCTCGGGCGACAGGTGGGCTCCATCGAACCCGGAAAGCTTGCCGATCTCGTGATCCTCGACCGTGACCCGATTGCCGATCTCCGCAACACCAACAGCATCTCGGCGGTGATGAAGGGCGGGAGACTCTACGACGGGACGACGCTCGCCGAGCAGTGGCCGCGGCAGCGGCCGGGTCCGGCGATTGACGGCGGGGCGGGGCGGCCGGCGACGGCAGCGGGAATCCGCTAGCGCACGTCACGCCCCCGACGGGCGCCGGGCGATCAGCCCAGCGCCCGCTCGATGTCACTGCGGATTGCCGCGGGTGGCGTGTCGGGCGCGTAGCGCTTCAACACCCGTCCGTCTCGCGCGACGAGGAACTTCGTGAAGTTCCACTTGATGGACGGCGTAAAGAGGAAGCCGCGGCGCGCGCGCTTGAGGTAGGCGTAGAGCGGATGCGTGTTGCGCCCATTCACCTTCACCTTCGCGAAGATCGGGAAGGTGACGTCGTAGGTGAGCGAGCAGAACTGCTTGATCTCGTCCACGTTGCCCGGCTCCTGCTCGCCAAACTGATTGCACGGAAAGCCAAGGACCGCGAGGCCCCGCGGCCCGAGTTCGCGGTGCAACCGCTCGAGGCCGGCGTACTGCGGCGTGAACCCGCACTGGCTGGCGACGTTCACGATCAGCATCACCTGGCCGCGGTGGTCGGCGAGCGTGCGCTCCGCGCCATCGCTGGCGGTCACCGGGATCTCGTATATCGTCGTCAAGGCAGTTGGACCGGCGTGAGCTGCGGGCGCTTGGCGGAGATGCCGTCGCCCGAGGAGCGGCCGCGCGCGTGGCGCCACACCCACGGAAGGAGATACCGGCGGACCCACCGAAGTTCCGCCGCCGCGCGGTCACCAACCGAGGGCCTGGCGCGCTCCGGAAGCGGCGCGGCCCACGCTCCGTCGAAGCCCGGAAGCCCCAGCGCGTGCGCCAGCGCCGCCGCGATGCGCGTGTGTCCCTCGCTGTTGGCGTGCAGGCGGTCGTCGCTCCACAGCCGGCCGTCGCGCGCCACCGGATGCTTGGCCAGGTCCACGAGCGTGACCCCGGTGCGAGCACTGACGTCGCGGAGCGCCGCGTTGAGCGCCTCCACCCGCGCCCGGGCGCGGGCCGCCAGCGGGATCACGTCGGCGAGGTCGGGGAGCGTGAACGTGAGCACCGTCGCGCCCGCACCACGGAGCGCACGTTGCATCACCTCGATGTCGGCGGCGACCCGCCCGGGATCGAACCCGCTCCGGATGACGTCGTTCGTGCCGCTGAAGAGCGTCGCCAGGTCCGGGCGCATCGCGAGCGCCGGCTCGAGCTGTTGTTCGAGGATCTCCCGCGTGCGTCGGCCGCGCACGGCGAGATTCGCATAGAGCAGGCCACCCTGCGCGCGCGCGACGTGTGTCGCGAGCCGGTCGGCCCAGCCGCGGAATCGTCCGTCGCCGGCGGGGTCGTCGAGCCCTTCGGTGGAGCTGTCGCCGATGGCGACGTAGCGCTGATAGGGCACGCCGTCTCAGTACACGCCGAGGTCGCGCGCCGACACCAGCCGCCCGGCGAACCCGGCGCCCTCGACCTCGAGCACCAGCCGCGCGTCGTCGGTGCCCCAGTACAGTTGGTGGTAGAGCACCAGCAGTGCGGGCCGCGCGCGTGTCGCCAGCGCGGCGAGTTCAATGGTCGAAGTGTGCGCCCGCGCGTGATAGCGCTGCCACTCCGTCGGCCGCGTCGCGAACCGCTCTGCCGAGTACACCTCGTGCGCGAGCAGGTCGCAGCCGTCGCAGGCGGCCACCACGGCGTCGCTCGCGCGCGTGTCGCCGGAGATCACGATCGTCCGGTCCGTGCTCTCGAACCGGTAGCCGAATGCGTGCTCCCAGTCCCCGTGCGGCACGGCAAAGGCGCGCACACGGACATTCCCGTCGTCGAAGACAACGCCCGGCACGATCTCGTGGACGTTCACCTGCCATCCCGTCGCGTTTGCCGGCTCGAGCCCGTCCACCCGGTTGCGGATGTCCGCCGCGTACGCCGCCAGAAGATGCTCCACCATCGTCCGCGTCCCCGGCGGGCCATATACCTCGAGCGGTACCGTGCGCTCGAGCGTCCAGGCACTCAGGATCACGTCGGGCATCCCGACGGTATGGTCCGAGTGGAGGTGCGTCAGGAAGAGCACGCGCAGATTTTGCGGCGCGAGCGCGGCGAGATCGTGGCGGGCGCTCGCCGCCGCCGCGCGCCGGACGATCCCCGGCCCCGCGTCCACGAGGTACGACCGCCCGTTGCGCACGACGGCGAGCGCCGGTCCGCTCCGTTCCGGATCGGCGTTGGGCGTACCGGTGCCGAGTACGACGAGCTGCGTCGGCGTCGCGGTCGGCGCCGACTGCGCCGACGCCGGGAGCGCCGCGCCCAGCGCGCCCAGTAGCGCGGCAATCCCCCGCGTCATCGCGCGCCGAGTTCGCTGGTCGCGCCCGTCCCGTGCGCGATGAGCTCCATCGTGAAGGACTCGTCGCCGCCGGGCGCGCTCGCCCGGTACCGCACCCACCCGCCCGGCACGTTGTCGGCGAGCCACCACTCCTGCCGGCCGCCGGCGCCACCGAAGCGGACGAGCTTGGCACTGAACGCGCCGGCTGGCGTCGTCACCCGCTCCGTGCCGACCGTCGCGCCTTCCACGCTCTCCTCCGTCGGCCGCATCCCGAACATCCCGAGGGTGCTCACCATCGTCATCTGCTGCGGGACCATCATCTCGTTCGCTTCCTTCTCGCCCGGCATCCGGCCCCTCATCCGCACGAGCTGGAGCATACCTCCGCCCTCGGGCTTGAAAAGGCCTTCGAGCACGACGGTATCGGCGGACTGTCTGTCGCCACTCACCGACCGGTAGCGCCACCACTCGCCGCCATCGTCGGTCCGCGTGAGGAAGGCGCGCTCGATCGTGTAGTCGTCGTCACCGTCCCCTCCCATCCGCCAGCGTGTCCATTGCCCGGGTTCGTACGGCGCCTCGAGCACGTTCGCGCCGGTCGCGAACATCATCCCGAAGAGCTGGCCGACGAACATCCACGAGGCGTCGGCGGTCCACTGGCCCGGCGCCATCCGTGGTCCGGCGCCCGCGCCGCCAAGCGAGGAGATTGCGTCGGCGACCGCCTGCAGGTCGCCGCTCGCGCCGTAGACACTGGCGAAGCGTTCGCGCCGCGCGTCCACCGCAGCGAGTTCCCCTTCCTTGAGGCCGGCGCGGTCGCCGTAGGCGTACACGCGTTCGAGCCGGGTCTTGAGGCGCGAGTACTGTGGGACGGTAAATCCGTTCGCCGTTGCCGCGCCCTGCGTGGCCCGCGCGATGATGGCGCGCCTCTCGCGTGCGATGTCGGCCTCGCTGTTGGCGCCACACCGCGCCCGGATTCCGGCGCGCGCGGCAAGTCCGCCCAGCCGGCTGCCAGTCGCCGACCCCGCCGCCTCGAACGCGATCTTACATTCGCGGAACTTGCGGATCTTCTCGTCCACCGCCGCCAATTCCGGCTCGAGCGCGCCGAGGTCCTCCTTCTCCCGGTCGTAGGCGATTACGAACCGGTCGAGCAGGTCAACCGTGATCTCGAGGTCCTGCGCCGCTGCCGGCGAGGGCGCAGCGGTGAGCGCGGCACCAAGGGTGACCGCGATGAGAAACAGGCGGATTGGGCGCATCAGGGAATCCTCGAGAGGGAGTCGAGTTCGCGGGCACGGCGGGCCGCCGAGTCGCTCGCGGCGAGCGCGCCGCGCACCCCTTGGGCACCCGGGAGCCCGGACGCGCCGATCGTGCTGTCAATCGCTCGCTGCTGCGCGGCGTCGCGCGGCGGAGGCGGGGGCGGAGGGGCGTCGGAGCCGCAGGCGCTGGCGGCGATCACGACGATCAGACCAGCGAACGGCACGGCACGGCGCACGGGAAGCTCCGGAGCGGGGGTGCAGCGAAGTTAGCATCGCCACACCCACCCGCAACGTCGCCGCCATCGGTTCGCTACATTCTCCGGCGATGCCCGACCTTCGCGCTGCCAATCTTGCGTTCGCGGCCTCCCATCCGGGGGATTCGCCGCGCCGCCAGCCAGTCCACACGGTGTATGGTGGCGCCCAGCTCTTCCGCCCCGACATCGCGGCGCGACTCGGCGCCGCCGCCCGCGGCGCGATGGAGGCCTTTGCCCCCGACCCCGCCTCCCTGGCCGCGGCGCTCGGCTGGCCCGACGACGCCGAGGCCGCCCGTATCCACGCGTTGATCCAGGCGCGGTTGGCCACGCTCCCGGTCGAGGACTTCCGGGTGGATTTCGAGGATGGGTTCGGCAACCGGCCGGACGCCGAGGAAGACGGCCACGCCAGCGCCGTAGGCGCGGCACTGGCCCAGGGAATCACTGACAAGGTGTTGCCGCCCTTCATCGGCCTGCGGGTGAAGCCGCTCAACGAGGAGTTGCGCGCTCGGAGCGAACGCACACTCACCCTGGTGCTCGACGCCCTCTGCGGCGCCAGTGGCGGGGAGCTCCCCGACAACTTCGTCATCACCCTGCCGAAGATCACGACGGTCGCGCAGGTCGAGCACTTCGTCCGGTCGCTGGACGCACTGGAACGTCGCCTCGGACTCGACGCCGGTGCACTGCGGTTCGAGATCATGGTCGAGACGCCACAGAACATCGTCGGCCCCGATGGTAATTGTCCGTTGCCGGCGATCGTCGCCGCAGGCGGGGGGCGCATCACCGGCGCGCATTTTGGCACCTACGACTACACGGCCGCCCTCGGCATCACGGCCGACCACCAGCATATGCGGCATCCGGCGTGCGACTTCGCCAAGCACGTGATGCAGGCGGCACTCGCCGGCACCGGCGTCTGGCTGAGCGACGGCTCCACGACGTTGCTCCCCGTGCCGCCGATCCGCGCCGAAGACAAGGCGCTCACGGCGGCGCAGCACGCCGAGAATGCCCTCCGTGTGCACCAGGCCTGGCGCCGGCATTACGACGACGTGATGCACTCGCTCGCCGGAGGGTTCCATCAGGGCTGGGATCTCCACCCGGCGCAGCTTGTCACGCGCTACGCGGCGCTCTTCCGGTTTTTCGGCAGCGGGATGGCGCCGGCCGTCGAGCGCCTTCGCAACTTCGTGGAGAAGGCCGCCCAGGCCACGCTCGTCGGCGACGTCTTCGACGACGCCGCCACCGGCCAGGGGCTGCTCAACTATTTCCTGCGCGCCATCAACTGTGGGGCGACCACCGAGGACGACGTCCTCGCGCGGACGGGGCTATCGCTCGACGAGCTCCGGACACGGTCCTTCCCGGCGATCCTGCGGAAGCGTACCGGACGCTAACGCGGCCGCCAAACGCTCCGGACGTTCCGGATTCCCGGGACGCCCGGACCGGTCACCGCAGTGGCGCGCCCGCCTCGATCCATCGACGCAGGACGTCGCGCTCGGCGTCGGTCATCCCCGAGAGATTCGCGAACGGCATCGTGCGCTGCACCACCGCGCGCTCGAGGATCCGCGCTGAGAGCCCGCGGATCTGCTGCGGCGTGTCGAAGGCAACCCCGTTGGGCGGCGCGGTGAAGATGGGATCGGTCGGCGCGATGGAATGACACGAGGCGCACCGCGCGGCGATCACCACCCGCGCCTCGGCGAATGATGCGCCTTCGATGGTCGTGCCCTCCCCCGCCGTCGGCATTGGTGCCGGCATCGTCATCGCGATCGCAGCGGCGATCCCGGCCGCCATCGGCGCGAGCGCCCACTCCTTGCGTACGCCGCGCACGGGGCCGCCGATCATCGCGTGGCGCGCGGCGGCGCCGGCGACCGCGAGCAGCGCCAGCACAATCCAGCCGTTCGCCCCCGCGTACGTCTGCGGGAAGTGGCTGCTCACCATCGTGAAGATCACCGGGAAGGTGAGGTAGCTGTTGTGCACCGAGCGGACTTTCGCCTTCGTTCCCTCGGAAAAATCCGGCTCCTCGCCGCGCGCCGCCGCCGCGACCATCCGGCGCTGGGAAGGCAGGATCACCACCCAGACGTTCGCCACCATGATCGTGCCCAGGAGCGAGCCCACGTGGATGAAGGCGGCACGGCCGCTGATCGTGCGAAAGAGCACGAAGGTGATTGCGCCGAAGAGCACCAGAGTCGCTAGCGTCGCCAGCCAACCGGAACGCGCCAATGGCGAGCGCCAGACGGCCTCGTAGGCAAGCCACCCGACGACGAGCACCCCGAGCGAGAACGCGATCGCAGCGCCGTTCGTGAGCGCGGAGATGGACGCGTCGAGGAGATAGACGCCTTCCGTCAGGTAGTAAATCACAGCGAGGAGGATCATCCCGCTCGCCCAGGTGAGGGTCGCCTCCCACTTCACCCAGTGCAGCACGGCCGGCACCTGTCCCGCCTCGACCAGCCGCTTCTCCATCCTATAGAAACCGCCGCTGTGCACCATCCAGAGCTCGCCCTCGACGCGCGGCGCCGGCGCCGGCGGCGCTGCCAGGTGCCGGTCGAGCCAGATGAAGAAGAACGACGACCCGATCCAGGCGATCCCCGCGACGATGTGGAACCAGCGCGCGATCAGGTTCGTCCAGTCGAGCAGCACCGTCACCTCAGCTTCCCCGGTAGGTCGAGTGGCTGAACGGCGTGACAAGCAGCGGCACGTGGTGACGTTGCGACGGATCCGTCACTTCAAACTCCACCGCGACCGCGGGATGGAACGCCTTGACGCCGCGCGCGCCGAAGTACGCGCCGGTCTCGAAGTGAAGCCGATACACCCCGCGCTCGAGCGCCGCGCCGGGCGAGAGCAACTCCCGAATCCGGCCGTCGGCGTCGGTGGTGGCGCTGCCGAGCGCCGTCCAGGCATCGCCGACGCGACGCTCGAGGGCGACGCGCACCCCCGCCGCCGGAAGCCCGACCGTGGTATCGAGTACGTGCGTGCTGATCATCCGCGTTCCTCCAGAAGTCGCTCGAGGCGCAGTCGCGTGATCCGGCGCTGCTCCTCGGCCGCGACAATGAGTTCGGCCTGCGCATCGTTCTGCATCCGCCGCCGCGCGTCCGCAAGCAGCTCCTCCGCCGTACGACCCGTCGCGCAAACAAGATAGACGTGCCCGAACCGCGCTTCATACTGGCGGTTCACCTCCGCCAGTTCCCGCCGCGTCGCCTCGTCCGCGGTGGCGGCGACCGCCTGCTCCCCAGCCGACCACCCCGCCGCGCGACCCGACCCCGAACTCGGACCCGACCCCGAACTCGGCCCCGACACCGGCACCGACTCGCGTTCGCCAATCCGAGGATGCATCGCAAACGCCTCACGCCAATCGGCGGGGCCGAGCTCGCCCCAGATGCGATCGGCGGCGGCGTGAAGCGCGTCCACGCTCGCGAAGGGTCGGGCCGCGGTCATCGCGTCGGCCCACCGCCGGGAGCCGCAGCACTGTCGGAAGGCCGAGTCGGCCACCGCCGCTGGCATCGCATTCAGCGCGGTCAGGTGCGGCACGCCGTACCCAACAACCGAAGGCGCGCGATGCCGCCATCGGGATAGATGCTGAGCCGCACGTGCGTCACGGCGTCACGCGTCGCGAGCTCGCTCTCGAAGCCGTGACGCGCGTGGGGCTGCAGCGGCGTGCGCGGGAGGAGCGGTTGCCACGCCGCCGCCGAAAGATCGTCGTGCTGTGCGACGCACGACTCGAGCGAACACCATCCCGGGGCATTTCCCTTGAAGTGGTCGGTGTCAATCTCGGCGCGCCGCACGAGGCCCGGCTGGCTGAGCCGCACGATTGCCCACTCGTTTCCGGGCGCGCGCCGACGCTTCGTTTCCCAGCCGTCGCTCATATCCACGGAGCGCCCCCCCTTCAGCATATTGGCGGCGGTGCCGTAGAAGGCGTCACTCTGCGCGACGACCTGACCGCCGTTCGACAGCGCGGCGAGATCGGTCCAGCCCGCGACACGGCGTAGCAAGTCGGCATCGGGGACGGCGTCGCCGTGCACCCGCAGCCGCGCGACACCGCCATCGGGGTGGATGCTGAACCGGAGGTGCGTCCACCGAGCGGTCGAGGCAATCGCGAACGGATTCCGGCAATCGCCGGCGAGCGGCGAGCGGGGCAGGATCTCCACCCACCGCGCACTTGCCAGCGCCGCCGCGTCCGGCACGCCCGGCAGGCTGGCGGCTTCGATCGAGCACGCCTCCGGATAGTTGCCCGTGAAGTGCGCCGTGTCGACCACGACGCCACGGATCACGCCGGGCTCGCCGAGTCGGATGATGCACCAATCACTCCCCGGCTCGCGGCGGCGGCGAGTCTCCCAGCCGTCCATCCATTTCCCGCGGTCGGTGTAGACGCCCTCGCGCCAGACGGGCGCCGCCGCCTTGAGAAGGTTCTCCTTGTCGGCGAAGAACTCGTCGTTGGCGGAGATCACCGCACCGCCGGAGCGCTCGGCGGCCAGGTCGGGAAGCACGGTGAAGTCACTCGGCGCCGCCTGATCAGTCACGTGTGTTGAATCCCCGCCCGGTGAGAAGTCGCCCAGTGCCTTCCTGTTGGATCACGCCATCGCGGAAGACGCACCGGCCACGCACGAATGTACCACGCACCAGACCGGTGAGCCGCGCCCCGGCGTACGGAGTGACTGCGTGCCGATGCTGGAGTTGACGCGGATCCACCGTCCACCCGGCATCCGGGTCAAAGGCAACCAGGTCCGCATCCCGTCCGACCGCGATCGCGCCTTTCGATGGAAGTCCGGCGAGCCGCGCCGGCGCCGCCGACATCCAGCGGGCAATCTCGGGCAATCCGTACCCGCGTGGCTGCGCACCTGTCCAGGCAACGGAGAGTCCCAGCTGGAGCGACGCGATGCCACCCCAGGCCTCGAGGAAGTCGCCGGCCTCGGCGCACTTCAGCGCCGGCGGGCACGGGGAGTGGTCCGTGGCAATAAGATCGAGCGCGCCGCTGCCGAGCGCCGCCCAGAGTGCCTCGCGATCCGCGTGGCCACGGATCGGCGGCGCACACTTGAACTCGGTGCGACCGTCGGGAATCTCCTCGGCCGCAAAGTGGAGATAGTGGGGACAGGTCTCCACGGTGAGGCGGACGCCGGCCGCTCGCGCGCGTTCGATGGCGGGCAGCGCGGCGGCGGTCGCCAGATGCACGATGTGGACGTGGACGCCGCTCTCCGCCGCGAGTTCGATGAGCAGGCCGATGGCGCCCGCTTCCGCTTCCGGCGGCCGGGTGGCGAGATAATTCGCGTAGCGCCGCCGTCCAGCTGCCGAGCGATCGGCAGGCGGGCGCAGCAACGCCGGTAGCTCGGCGTGCACGAGCAGCGGCGCGTCGAGTGTGGCCAGTGCCGGCAGCGCCGCGCGCAGGTCTGACTCGGTCACGTGCTCGAACTCGTCCACGCCCGACGGCGCGAGGAACGCCTTGAAGCCGCAGACCCCGGCACGCCAGAGCGCGCCGAGCTCGGACGTGTTTTCCGGCACGACGCCGCCCCAGAAGCCAACGTCCACGGCGATGCCGACGCGGGCCGCTGCTGCCTTCGCCCGAAGTCCCGCCACCGTCGTGGTCGGCGGGACGGCGTTGAGCGGCATCTCGACCAGCGTCGTCACGCCACCGGCCGCCGCCGCCCGTGTCGCCGACGCAAAGCCTTCCCACTCCGTGCGCCCCGGTTCGTTGATATGCACGTGCGAGTCCACCACGCCGGGCAGGAGCGCGGCGTCGGCGAAGGTCTCGACAGTGGCCCCAACGGGCACGTCGTCGTAGTCCGTGACCCGGACAATCGTGCCGTCCGCGACGTGAACCGCGGCGGGCCGCACTCCGTCGGGGAGCACCACTCGTTCCGCGCGGAAGATCGTGGGGCGCTCGGGCTCGCTCACGCCGTCTCGGTCCAGAACCGCTCCAGGAGATTGCTCGCCACGCGGCGGCGGTACTCGGCGGTCGACCGCACGTCGTCAATCGGCTGGATCTCCTCCGCGAGAATTCGCTGGGCGGCGGCGACGCTGGCCCCCGACCCGAGCGCCGCCTCGGTGCGGGGGAGGCGGATCACCGTCGGCGCGACTGACCCGATCGCCAGGCTCGGCGCCGCGGCCGGCCGGCGCACTCCGGCCATCACGAGCTTCGAGATCGCTTGCGCGGCCCGCGTCCCGACCTTCCGGAACCACTGCTGGCCGTCCACGATTGGCACCTCGATCGCCACGACGAGTTCCTCCGGTCGGCGAACGGTCATGCGGTAGCCCGTCGAGAACTCCGTGAACGGCACGCGCCGTTCGCCGTCGGCGCTCGCGAGCACGACCAGCGCATCGGCGGCCGCCAGCACCGGCAGCGTGTCACCCGCCGGCGACGCATTGGCGACGTTCCCGCCGATCGTCCCGCGCGCCTGGATTTGCGGACCGCCGATCTCGCGCGCCGCCGCAACCAGCATCGGCAGTCGCTGGCGCACCAGGCGCGACCGCATGATCTCGGCGTAGCTCGCCGTGGCCCCGATCGACAGCACCGCGTCGTGCACGACGATCCGCCGCAGCGTGCCGATGCGCGAGAGGTCGATGAACTGCGTCTCCTTCAGCGTGCCGAAGTTGAGCTGGACAAAGACGTCCGTGCAGCCGGCGATCGGCAGCGGCGGCGGATCGCCGCGCATCAGCTTCAGCGCGCTTGCGATCGTCGCCGGCTGGTGAAGCGAGAGTCCGCTGAGCGCCGTCCTCACGTCGGCGGTCCGTCGATGATCCGCGCGGCCGCGGGCAACGTGAGCCCACCATCGTCCACGACCTTTTGGATCGCGCGATAGATCGCCTCGTAGCCCGTGCAGCGGCAGAGATTCCCCGCCAGCCCGATCCTCACTTGTTCCCGCGTTGCCTTGGCTGGCAGCCGGAGCGCCGCCAGGATCATTCCCGGTGTGCAGATCCCGCACTGCGCGCCGCCTTCGAGGGCGAACGCCTCCTGGAGCGCGTGCGTCCCCCCGAGTCCCTCGATGGTGAGGACCGCTGTGTCCCGCGCCTGCGCGAACGGCACGAGGCACGAGCAGACCGGCTCCCCATCCATCAGTACCGTACAGGCCCCGCACTCCCCCTCACCGCACCCTTCCTTGGTGCCGGTGAGCCCGCATTCCTCGCGCAGGACGTCGAGCAGCCGCGCCATCGGCGCCGCCTCGACATCCACCGCCCGACCATTGAGCTGGAACTTCACGCGACGCCCCCTCGGCCACGCCCGGCATTCACCGCACGCATCACGACCTCGGGCAACGCCGGTACTTCGGTGACGTCAATCCCCAGGTGGCGGATTGCGTTCACGATCGCTGGCGCCGGTCCGTCCATCGGGATCTCCCCGACTCCCTTGGCGCCGAAAGGGCCGTGTGGGTACGGGTTGTCCACGATGATCGTGTCCATCTGCGGCGTGTCGAGCGTGGTCGGGATCGTGTAGTTGGTGAGCTGCGCGTTGAGCATCGCGCCGTCCTTCATCACCACGTGTTCGATCAGCGCGTACCCCACGCCCTGCGCGGTCCCGCCTTCGATCTGTCCGAGCGCCATCACCGGGTGGATTGCGCGACCGAACTCGTGGACCACCGTCATCTTCGTCGTCTTCACCTCGTACGTGTCGCGGTCGAGCGCGACCTCGGCGACATCACACGCCCACGAGAAGGTGGCGTACGCGTCACCGACGTAGAGGTCGTCATCCCACGTGATGCCGGGCGGTGGCTCGTACTTCCTCGTGACCTTGAGCGGACCCTTGGTGCGGTGGTGTTCGCCGGGCGCCATTCCGCGCAACTCCTCCTTCAGGCCGTGCGCGCACCGCTCAAGTATCCGCCCGACCACCATACAGGTCCGCGACGCGACGGTCGGGCCGCTGTCCGGCACGATCGCCGTGTCGGGGATTGCGACGTCCACCTCGTCGTAGGAGATGCCCATCGCGTCGGCGACGATCTGCGCGTGCATCGTGCGCGTGCCCTGCCCGATCTCCGCGCTCGCGGTGAGAATCCGCACGCCGCGGTCGGTCGTCTCGATCGCGCACTCCGACGCCAGCCGGACCTCGCCTGCGCCGGTGAATCCCGAGCCGTGATAAAAGAGGGCCATCCCGATGCCGCGGTCGGTCCCGTCGAGGGCCACGCGCTTTCGCCGCCAGCCGCTCCGCTTGATCGCCTCGCGCAACACGATCTCGGCGGAACAATCGTCGCCGAGCACCTGGCCGGTGGCGGTGCTGTCGCCCGGCCGGAGCACGTTCTTCAGCCGAAGCTTCGCCGGGTCCATTTCCAGCGCGGCGGCAATCCGGTCCATCTGCAGCTCCATCGCGAACTGCGTCTGCGGAGCGCCGAATCCACGGAACGCGCCGTTGGGGTTCGTGTTGGTAAAGACCGCCCGGCCGTCGATCTGCGTGTTCGCACAGCGGTACGGTCCGGCCGCGTGGATGCACCCCCGCGAGAGGACCACCGGGCTCAGCGTGACGTAGGCGCCGCCGTCGAAGAGCACATCAATCTCCATCGCGACGATCCGTCCGTCCTTCTTCACCCCGGTCCGATGGCGCACGACCGACGGGTGGCGCTTCGTCGTCGCCCACATATCCTCCCCGCGATCATAGACCAGCTTCACCGGTCGCCGAGACTTGAGCGCGAGCAGCGCGGCGTGGCCGGCGATCAGCGAGGGATACTCCTCCTTGCCGCCGAACCCTCCGCCGGGCTCCGTCTGCAGTACGCGCACCAGATGCCGCGGCAGTCCGAGCAACGTCACCAGCGCCTTGTGCACGTAGTACGGACACTGGAGCGAGCCGTAGATTGTGACGCCGCCATTCGCTTCCGGCACGGCGATGCACCCGTTCGTCTCGATGTAAATGTGTTCCTGGTGGCCGGTGCGATACTCGCCCTCGACGATCAGGTCTGCCTGATTGAAGCCGCGGTCGAGCTTCCCCTTCTCTATCAGGATGTGCTTGTGGATCCTGTCCGAGCGTTCGGCGTCGAGCAGGGGCTCGGTGCGGTCGTAGTCAATCTCGACCGTCGCCTGGAGGAGTTTCTCCCGGTCGTCGTGCGCAAGGAGGACCACCGCCTCACCGACGTGGCGCACCTCGGACTCGACGAGACAGGGTTGATCGTGCACGATCAGATCAATGATGTTGCGGCCGGCGGCGGGGATGTCGCGCCAGTCCACAACGGTAAACCCGGTCTGGTCGAAGTCGAGCCGCACGCCGGTGACGCGCCCGCTCGGGATCGTAGTGCGCACCGTCCGCGCGTGCAGCATCCCCGGGAAGGTGATGTCGTCCACGTAGCGCGCGGTCCCCGACACCTTCTCGGCGGCGTCCTTGCGGGGGACGCTCGTGCCAACGACTCCCATGGAGGCCTCAGTGGTGAGGTGGGACGTCGCGAAGATCGCTCCGGGTAGGACCGGCGGCAACCGAGGCGGCGCGGTCCGGCCGCGGGCGCGACCTCAGCTCACCGCACCAGCGGCTTGAACTTGATCCGGTGCGGCTGGTCCGCGTCGGCGCCCTTCCGCTTCCGCAGGTCCTCGACGTACGCCTGATAATTCCCCTCGAACCAGACGACCTCCGAGTCGCCCTCGAACGCCAGGATGTGCGTCGCCAGCCGGTCGAGGAACCACCGGTCGTGCGAGATCACCACCGCGCATCCGGAGTAGTCCACCAGCGCCTCCTCCAGCGCGCGCAGCGTGTCCACGTCAAGGTCGTTCGTCGGCTCGTCGAGGAGGAGCAGGTTGCCGCCGCTCATCACCGTCTTGGCGAGGTGCAGCCGGTTGCGTTCGCCGCCGGAGAGGACGCCGACCTTCTTCTGCTGGTCGGTTCCCTTGAAGTTGAAGCTGGAGAGGTAGGCGCGCGTGTTCATCTCCTTCTTGCCGACGAGGATCGTCTCGTTGCCGCCCGACACCTCCTCCCACGCCGACTTCTTCGGGTCGAGCGTACGGGACTGGTCCACGTACGCGAGCTTGACCGTCTCGCCAACCTTGAGCGTCCCGCCGTCGGGTTGCTCCTGGCCGGTGATCATCCGGAAGAGCGTCGTCTTGCCGGCGCCGTTGGGGCCGATCACGCCGACGATGCCACCGCGCGGGAGCGAGAAGTCGAGCCCCTCGATCAACAGCGTGTCGCCATAGCCCTTTCGAAGCCCCTTCGCGATCACCACGTCGTTGCCGAGCCGCGGCGCCGGCGGAATGACAATCTCGTTGCTGGCGATCCGCTCGTTCTGCGCCTCGCTGGCAAGTTCCTCGTACTTCTGCAATCGCGCCTTGCTCTTGGCCTGCCGCGCCCGCGGCGCCATCCGCACCCACTCGAGCTCGCGCTGCAGCGACCGCTGCCGCGCCGAGGCGACCTTCTCCTCCTGCGCCATCCGTGTCCGCTTCTGGTCGAGCCAACCCGAGTAGTTCCCTTCGTACGGCACCCCGCGACCGCGGTCGAGTTCGAGGATCCACTTGGCCACGTTGTCGAGGAAGTAGCGGTCGTGCGTGATTGCCACAACGGTCCCCGGGAAGGTCTCGAGGTAGTGCTCCAGCCACGCCACCGACTCGGCGTCGAGGTGATTGGTCGGTTCGTCGAGCAGGAGCATGTCGGGCTGCTCGAGGAGCACGCGACACAGCGCCACGCGCCGCTTCTCGCCGCCGGAGAGGTGCTTCACGCCGGCATCCGACGGTGGGAGACGCAGCGCGTCCATCGCCACCTCGATCGTGTTGTCGAGGTTCCAGAGGTCGAGCGCGTCAATCCGCTCCTGCACCTTCCCCTGCTCCTCGATCAGCGCGTTCATCGCGTCGTCGTCCATCGGCTCGCCGAACTTCGCCGAGATCGCCTCGAACTTCCTGAGGAGGTCGCGCTGCGGCTTCACGGCGAGTTCCACGTTGCCCCGTACATCGAGCGACTCGTCGAGGTGCGGCTCCTGCGGGAGGTAGCTGATCTTGGTGCCCTTGTGCGGCCACGCCTCGCCCTGGAACTCGGTGTCCACCCCGGCCATGATCTTCAGGAGCGATGACTTGCCGGCACCGTTGGGGCCCAGCACCCCGATCTTGGCGCCGGGATAGAACGAGAGCCAGATGTCGTCGAGGATGATGCGCGAAGGCGGAATGACCTTCTTCAACGCCTTCATTACGTAAATGAACTGTGGGGCCATGGCGCGAAACCTAGTCGGGGACGGCCTCGACTGGCGGGACGACGAGTCCGACCCCGACCGCGACGCGGTAGATTGAACGTATGGACTTCACCAACATCGCCGCCCAGCTCTCGGCGAGTCCCGTCACCGCGCTCGCGTTGGTCTTCGCGGCCGGGGTCCTGCAGAGCCTCAATCCGTGCATCTACCCGATGATCCCCATCACCGCGGCGATCGTCGGCGGGCAGACGGTCGGCGAGGGCGCGCCGCCCCGCTGGCGGACCGCCGCGCTCACCGGCGCCTACGTGGTCGGCCTGGCGTCCGTCTACTCCACGCTCGGTCTCATCGCCGGTGTCACGGGAACGATGTTCGGGACGATCAGCACGAATCCCTGGCTCTACTTCGCGATGGCCAACCTGCTGATCCTCACCTCGCTGGCGATGTTCGACGTGATTCCGGTCCGGCTGCCGGCGGGCCTGGCGGCGCGCGCGGCGACGGCCGGCACCGGGGGGCGCGCCGGCGGCGCCTTTGTGATGGGCGCGATGTCGGGGCTCGTGGCCGCGCCCTGCGGCGCGCCCGTGATGGCGGCGATCCTCACCTGGGTGGGAACCAAAGGGAGCCCCACGTTAGGTTTCGTGTATCTCCTCGTGTTCTCGCTCGGGATGTGCACGCTCCTCGTGCTCGTCGGGCTCTCGAGTGGGGCACTCTCGCGATTGCCGCGCGCCGGCGCCTGGATGGTCTGGGTCAAGCGCTTCTTCGCGGTGTTGATGCTCGGCGTCGCCGAGTACTACCTGATCGAGATGGGAAAACTGGTGCTCTGATGCTCACGGACATTCGTCGGACCGGCCGCCGGCTGTTGATCGCCTCTGCCACGCTCACCCTGGCGGTGGCGACGCTCGGCGCGCAGGACAGCGGCATCCCGATCGGCACCACTGCTCCCGGCGCGGCGGTGGAGACCCTCGACGGCCGCGCCGCCGACCTGCGCAGCGTGATCGGGACCAAGCCGGTGCTCATCGAGTTCTGGGCGACCTGGTGCGGCAATTGCAAGGCGCTCGAGCCGGCATTGATGGCCGCCCGCACCAAGTACGCCGACCGCGTCACCTTCGTCGGGGTGGCGGTGAGCGTCAACCAGTCCGAGGAGCGCGTCCGACGCTATGTCGCTCGGTATATGGAAGGGTTCATCCACTTCTATGATCGGCGCGGGCACGCGGTGGACGCCTACGATGTGCCGGCCACCAGCTACGTCGTGGTGCTCGACGCCGGCGGCAAGGTCGTCTACACCGGCGTCGGGGGCGACCAGGACATTGACGCGGCGATCGCCAGGGCGTTCCCCGCTACGCCGTAGACGCTGCTCATCCCGCGCCGGTCAGCGGCGCCTCGAACAGCAGATCAGGCGGTTGTGGGTCGTGCGTGTGGTACACGCGCAACAGGCGCACCGCAAAGGCCTCCTCGATCCGTACCGCGAGCATCTTGCGCAGGTTGGTATGCGTGAGCTCCGGATACAGGTTGAGCGTGCAATGAGGCGTGAATGGGTAGCGCGCCGGCCCGAACGGGAGGCCACTCGCCTTGAGTCGCTCGTGCAGGTCGCGCAGCGGCCCGTGCGGATCGAGCTGCAGCGAGACGATGTTGCGGCCGACAAACCGCTCCGGCGGCCCGAAGCGCAGCGTGATCGGCGCGGTCATCGCCGCAATCGGCAGGATCTTCGCCTTGAGCTCGGCGATCGGCGTGTCGGGCGGAAGCGGCCCCGTGCCCGACGACCCGGTGAGCGTGATGTGCGGCGGCAACGCCCGCGCCATCTTGGGGTCGAACTCCTCCTGGAGCGCGTGGATGCGGTCGGCCAGCGCCCCCTCGAGCTCGGCGGTGATGAAGACCCCGTTCATCGCGTCAGGATCGTGAAGCCGAGGCGTGCGCTGCCGTCCGGCGACATCGTCGCGGTTGGCCGCAGAAAGACCCGGTCAATCGGATTCTCGGGCCGCGTCGCGTGCCAGCGCGTGATGGCCCACGCCGTGACCGTCCCTACGCCGGCGCCCACCGTGACATCGCTCAACCGGTGCCGGTCGTGGTGCATCCGGGAGTACGCCGTGATCGCCGCGAGTCCGTACGTGGTGACGCCGACGAGACGTGCGTGTTCCGGCGCCCTGCGCGCGACTTCCCCGGTGACCGCAGCCGCAAAGGCAAAGGCGGCCGTCGCGTGCCCGGACGCCATCGCTTCATAGTCGTCGCCCGTTTCGCGCCATCCCCGGAGCAGTTGCCAGTCGTCACGGCGGTGTGGCGCCACATCGGGTCGGGCACGCCCGGTCGCTTCCTTGAGCGCGCGCGTCACGAACCCGCTGACCGTGATCGCCTCGATCGCCCTGAGCCCCGACACGGCGATGGTCGGGCGATCCGCCACCAGGCCGCCCACCCAGAGCGCCGCGCCGATCCCAACGACACCCGGACTACCATAGACGTACCCGAAATCGCTCAAACCATCGGCCACGCGGTTCCCCTGCACGGCATCCCGGGTCACCGCCTCGCGGACGGCGTCGTCGGCGAGGTACGCGAGCCCGCCGAGCCCCAGCACGACCGCGAACCGCGCGACCTCCACCCGGGAGAACGCCGGCGGTGGCGCTGAATCCGCCTGCCCCCGCGCGCAGAGGGGCGCCCCAGCGAGGCCAACGAGGAGAAAGAGGCAAAGGTGGCGCACAGGTCGTAGTTTAGCAGGGGCGTGGGAGGGGCGCGAAGGCAACGCCACCTCTCACCGCCCACCTCACACCTCCCACGTCACACCTCACACCTGTAGTGCAGATCCGTCCGTTCGCCTCCCACGCCGACCGCGCCGCCTGCGTCGCCCTCCAGGAGCTGACCTGGGGCGCCACCTTCACCGAGAAGGTCCCCGCCGCAATGCTCCTCGTCGCCCAGGAACTCGGCGGCGTCACGGCCGGCGCGTTCGCCGACGACGGCACGATGCTCGGGTTTGTGTTCGGCGTGACCGGACTCCGCGGCGGCAAGGTCGTCCATTGGTCCGATATGCTCGCCGTGCGCCCGGAGGCCCAGGGCAAGCACCTCGGCGAGCGGCTCAAGGAGCACCAACGTGACGAGTGCCGGAAGCTCGGCATCGCCACCATCTATTGGACGTACGACCCGCTCGTCGCCCGCAACGCGCACCTGAATCTCAACCGGATGGGCGCGCGGGTGGACGAGTACGTCGAGGCGATGTACGGCGAGGGCACTAACTCGCCGCTCCAGGGCGACATGCCGACGGACCGATTCCTTATTGCCTGGGCAGTGGACCCCGCGCAAGCCGAGCCGCCCCTCGGCGCAATCCCCGACGACGTGCCGTTCGCCGTGACGGCGGACGGGGCCGAAGGCGATCTCCCGGGCGTGAAGACGGTCGCCGTGCGCGTTCCGCGTGACATCTCGGCACTCGCGGCGGCCGACCTCGCCGCCGCCCGACGCTGGCGCTTCGCCACCCGCCGCGCCTTCACGCACTACCTGACGCGCGGCTACCACGTCCGCGGCTTCGTCGCCGACGCGCGGGGCGGCGCCTACCTCCTCGTGCGCCGATAGCGCGATGCTCCAACTCGAGCGCCTCGTCCTGCGGGAGATCCGCCTTCCGCTGCGCGAACCCTTCCGCATCTCGTCCGGCGAGATGCGGGAACGCCGCATCCTGCTCTGCGAGCTCTTCGACGCGCGCGGCGCGAGCGCCTGGAGCGAGTGCGTGGTGGACGACGCGCCAAACTACTCGCCGGAGACGGTTGATACCGCGTGGCCGATCATCACGCGCTTCCTGGCCCCGCGCCTGCTCGGCCGGGCCGTCGCGGGGCCGGGCGAGGTCCTCGCGCTCCTCGACGCCGACGTCCGCGGGCATAACATGGCAAAGGCGGCGCTCGAGATGGGGTGCTGGGCCGTCGCCGCGGTGCAGGCGGGACAGCCGCTCGCCCGGTTCATCGGCGGCACGCGCGACCGGATCGCCACCGGAATCTCGCTCGGCATCCAGCGTGACATCCCGACGCTCGTCGCCAAGGCAAGCGCGGCGGTGGATGCGGGGTATCAAAAGGTGAAGATCAAGATCGCGCCCGGCCGCGACGTGGAATGGGTGGCCGCCGTGCGCGCCGCGGTCGGCGATGCCGCGCACCTGATGGCCGACGCCAACAACGCCTACACGCTCGACGATGCTGACCGCCTCGCCTCCCTCGATGATCTCGGCCTGATGATGATCGAACAGCCGCTCGCCTGGGACGACCTCGTGCGTCACGCCGAGCTCCAGAAGCGCCTGCGCACGCCGCTCTGCCTCGACGAGTCCATCACCTCGCTCGACCGCGCGCGGGATATGGTCACGCTCGGCGCCGGCCGCATCATCAACATCAAGCCGGGACGCGTCGGGGGGTTTGCGCCGGCGCTGTCCATCCACGACTTCTGCGAGAGCGTCGGCGTCCCGGTCTGGTGTGGCGGGATGCTTGAGAGCGGCGTCGGCCGCGCCTACAACGTTGCCCTCGCCTCGCTTCCGAACTTCACGCTTCCCGGCGACCTCTCGCCGAGCGCGCGCTACTGGACGCAGGACATCGTGACCCCGGAGTGGACAATGGACGGCGAAGGGATGGTGCGGGTGCCGCTCGACGCGCCAGGCATCGGCGTTGACGTGGATCGGGCACGCGTCGAACGGCTGACCGTGCGCGCCGAGGAGCTCCGCGCCCCGTGACCATCGCCGAGCGACCCGACCCGCCCCTGCCCGATGCCGTGGCGTCGCTCTTCAGCGCCGCCGACCGCGACTTCCTGCTCGCGCTCCGCCGCGACCTGCACCGCGCGCCCGAACTCTCGTGGCGGGAGCAGGCCACGCAGGCGCGCCTGCGGCGCGCCCTCACCGACCTCGGGATCACCGACATCCGGGACGTCGCCAAGACCGGTCTCATCGCCCGCATCGCCGGCACCGGCGCCGGTGGGCCGGCGGTGGCGCTGCGCGGCGACATTGACGCCCTGCCGATCACCGAGGCTACCGGCCTCGAGTTCGCGTCGGGCACGGCCGGCGTGATGCACGCCTGCGGCCACGATATGCACGCCACCTGGACCGTCGGCGCGGCGATGCTCCTCGCGCGCGACCCGGCGGTCGGCGAGGTGCGGATTCTGCTTCAGCCCGCCGAGGAAACCGGCGAGGGCGCGCCGATGGTCCTCGCCAGCGGCGCGCTCGACGGCACGGCCGCAATCTTCGGCGCGCACGTGGACTGGCGATTCACGGTCGGCGAGGTCGTCGCCGTCGCCGGCCCGCTGGCCGCGTCCACCGACACCTTCGACGTCACCTTCCACGGCCAAGGGGGCCACGGCGCCCGACCGCACGACACCCGGGATCCCGTGGTTGGCCTCGGCGCCTTCATCAGTGACGTGCAGACCATCGTCTCGCGACGCCTCAACCCGGCAATCCCCGGCGTGATCTCGATCGGGATGGTGCGGGCGGGGAGCGCCCCCAACGTGATCCCCGAGATTGCGCAGTGCAGCGGCACTGTGCGCGCGACGACCGCGCCGTCGCGCGCGCTCTTGCTCGAGCAGCTCGAGCACGTCGCGCACGCCGTGGCCGGCGCCCACCGCCTCACCGCCACCTTCGCGCTGCGCGAGGGCACGCCGCCGCTCGTCAACTCGCCGCGCGGCGCCGGCTGGGCACAGCGCTCCGCCCGCGCCCTGCTCGGCGAGAACTGCTTCCGCTCGCTCGCCACCGCGAATATGGGCGGCGAGGATTTTTCGTACTATCTCGAGCGGATGGACGGTTGCTTCGTGCGCATCGGCACCTGGCGCGAGGGCCGCAGTCCGGCCGGCGTCCACACCCCGCGCTTCGACCCCGACGAGGACGCGCTCTTCATCGGTGCGGCGCTCCTCGCCGGCTGCGCGCGGCACGCCAGTGCAGACCTTGCCTCCACTCCGGACTGAGGGCATATCACGGCATGCTCAACATTGACCTGACGGGCAAGCGCGCCCTCGTCGCCGGTGTCGCTGACGACGGCGGCTTCGGCTTCGCCATCGCCAAGGCGCTGATCCAGGCCGGCGCCACGGTGTGCGTCGCCACCTGGCCCCCGGCGCTCAACATCTTCCTGAACCTCCTCGAACGCGGAAAGATGGACGAGTCCCGCAAGCTCGCCGACGGATCGCTGTTGGCGTTCGAGAAGATCTATCCGCTCGACGCCGTCTTCGACCGCCTCGAGGACGCGCCGGCCGAGCTCCGCGAGAGCAAGCGCTACAAGGATGTCGGCGACTTCTCGATCGGCGGCCTTGCCGCGCGCCTGCGCGCCGATTTCGGTGAGCGCCCGCTCGACATCCTCATCCACTCACTGGCCAACGGCCCTGAGGTGAAGAAGGCGTTGATTGATACCAGCCGCGCGGGTTACCTCGCCGCGCTGAGCGCCAGCGCCTACTCGTTGGTCTCCATGGTACGCGAGTTCGGCCCGTTGATGCGCAAGGGCGGGAGCGTGGCATCGCTGACCTATATGGCGGGCGAGCGCGTGATTCCCGGCTACGGCGGCGGGATGTCGTCGGCCAAGGCCGCACTCGAGAGCGACACCCGCGTCCTCGCCTACGAGGCGGGGCGAAAGTACGGCACACGCGTGAATGTCATCTCCGCCGGCCCCTTCGCGTCGCGCGCCGCCAGCGCGATCGGCATCATTGACGCGATGGTGAAGTACTGCGCCGCCAATAGCGCCCTTCCCGAGGCGCTGCACGCGGAGGAAGTCGGCACCGCGGCCGCCTTCCTCTGCTCACCGCTCGCCAGCGGGATCACTGGCACGACCGTCTACGTGGACAAGGGTTACCACTCGATGGGGATGGCGGTGGACGGCGCTACGGTGCCGGTCTTTCCCGCGGGATGAGCAGGCGGAGGGCCCCGGTCGTCACGGCGACGCCGAGGAGAATGAGCGTACACCCGGCCCCCATCGCCAGCGTCACGCGCTCGCCGAGGAAGAGCCCGCCCCAGACCATCCCGAAGAGCGGGATCAGGTAGGTCACCGCCACCGCGCCAGTCGCGCCGACCCGTTCGAGGAGCCGGAAGTAAAGGACGTACGCGATGCCCGTCGCCAGGACGGCGAGCGCGATCGTGCTCATCCACGCGCCGGCCGACGGCATCGTGCGCGGCCAGAGCAGCGCGGCCGGAATTGCCAGCAGCACGGCCGACGCCACGAGGCTCCCCGCGGCGATCACCACCGAGTGCACGCCCGGCAGCACCCGTCGGGTCAGGTGCGCCGCAATGCCGTACATCAGGGACGCGACCAGCGCCGCGGCAATCGCCAGCGGCGTCCCGGCTACCTCGAGCCGAGGGGCGACGAGCACCAGCACGCCGAGAAACCCGACCGCAAGCCCAAGTGCCTGCTCGCGGCCCAGGCGTTCGCCAAAGAACGCGCGCCCGACGAGGGCACCGAAGAGCGGCACCGTCGCGTTCAGCACTGCCGCGAACCCGGCCGGCACGGTACGCGTGGCGTACGCGTAGAGCGCGAACGGCACGGCGGTGTTGAGCACGGCAATCAGCGTCAGTGCGCGCCAGCGGCCCCTGAATTCCCCGAGCCGGCGGCGCGCTGCGACCAACCCCACCACGACCAGCGCCGCGATGATGACGCGCACCTCGACCAGCGCAACCGGGCCGAACTCCGGGACCGCAATCCGGGTGAAGAGAAACGCCGCGCCCCAGATGGCGCCCAGCAGGATCAGGTCAACCAAGTCGCGGCGCGCCATCCGCGAAGTCTAGTGACCCCCGGAAGCCCCTCGTAGCGCGTAGAGCAGGTCCACGTACGACTTCTCGATTGCCGCCAGTCCGGCGACGGCGGACCCCTCGCGCGGCCGGATCACCATATACTCGTTCGGCGCGTGCGCCCCCGACCCGTGCCCCATCCCCGAGAACACGAGTGGCAGCCCCAACCGCTCGGTGAACTGGTAGAACGGCGCGCTCCCGGCGAGCCGCGGCGAGATCGTCGGCGTGATGCCGTACTTCCGGTACACCGAGAGCGCCGCCTGGACGAGTGGCGCGTCCACCGAGGTCTGGGATGCCGGATAGCCCGACAGCTTGCGGATGATGATGTCGCTGAACCCCTGCTCCGCGAGATGCCGCCAGATCCGGTCCAACGCGCTGTCCGGGGTCACCCCCATCGGCAGCCGCGAGTCCACCTTGGCCACGGCACGATGCGGCAGGATTGTCTTCACTCCCTCGCCCGTGTAGCCGCTCCAAATCCCGTTGATGTTGAGCGTCGGGTGATAGAACTGCCGCACCAGAAGCTCCCGGCCGCTCAATCCGCCGATGAAGCGCTCAACCCCGTACGCGGCGCGGACCTGCTCCTCGTCGCGATGCGCCGCAAGGGCGTTGACCAACCGTTGCTCCTCGAGCGTCGGCGGCCGGATGCCGTCGTAGTAGTTCGGTACGACGATCGTGTTGCCGTCGCGACTGGTGAGGCTCGCCAGCGCCTGCGTCAGCCGCCAGGTCGGCGAATCCACGATCACCTTGTTCGACCCGTGGATCTCCGCGCGTGTCGGCCCGCCCCAGGCGCCGCCGTGCGACTCGATCTCCAAGTACAGGATCCCCTTCACGCCGAGCGACATCGCCAGCCCGCCGCGCGGATCCTGCGCGTTGAACGGGAAGAAGACGCCGTCCGCCGTGCGGAGCCGCGCCTCGAATCGGTCCACCAGCTCCGGGTAATGCGGCGACCCCAGTTCCTCCTCGCCCTCGGCGAGCACCATCAGGTTCACCGGAAGCGTGCCCTCCACGGCGATGATTGACGCCAACGCGTTGAGGAACGCGCGCTCCGGCCCCTTCTGGTTCGTCGCGCCGCGCGCCATCACCACCTGGCCGTGTTCCGTCTCCACCAACTCGGCGGCGAACGGCGGCACGCGCCAGTTCTCCTCGACCGGCTGGACGTCGTACATCATGTAGATGAGGAGCGTCTTCGGCGCATTGGCGTTGTAGTAGCCCCAGACACCCGGGTGGCCGCTCGTCGGGACGATCTCCGCCTCCTGAAAGCCGAGTGCCCGGAGATCGTCGCGCAGCATCGTGGCCATCTCCGTGATCCCGACGCCCTGGGCGCTGATGCTCGGCTGGCGGAGCCACCGCTGGATGTTCGCGAGGTGCTCCGCGAGATTCGCGTCAATGTGGCGGTAGATCGCGTCGTGCCGGCCGCGGTAGGGCGCGATGCCCGATGCGTCGTATTGGGCGTCGGTGCTGAACGGGAAGGTCGGTTCGCCCGGACGCTGGGCGCCGGCGGCTCCGCTGGCGAGAAGGAGCAGGAGCGCGGCGAGCACGGCAGTTCGGAAACGGAAGGTCATCGGAAGGCTCGGAACGGGGGAGTCCGTAATATGCGTCCTACACCTCCCGCTCGAACATCTGTACGGCGTTCCGTCCCTCGTTGTACTCCCGCACGCCGACCGGCCGGTACCCCATCGCCTCGTGGAACGCGATGGACGTCGGATAGGGCGGTCGCAGGTTCACCTCGAGGGTGATGCGAAGCCATCGTCCGGCGGCGGTGGCGTGGACATCGTCGTACAGCGCGCGTCCGACGCCGGGGGGG
>JBBDYC010000002.1:86379-102446 GCA_040901985.1 Gemmatimonadaceae bacterium | reverse complement strand
CGGCTGGCCGCGCCGCAGGCGCGGCGCGACCACCACGCGGTCCAGATACAGGAACTCCGAGTATCGCTCGGCGAACCACTTGTAGTTGCCGCTCCAGTACTCCGTCCCCGCGCTCAGGCAAAGGACGAAACCGGCGAGGCCGCCCGCGTCCTCGGCGACGCGGAAGTAGCCGGCGTTCGCCACCAGCCAGGCGAACTCCTCGTCGGTGAGTGCATTCACGTGCGGCGCGTGCGCGTTGTTCAGCGCCAGTACGGCCGCGTGGTCGGCGGGAATGGCATCGCGAACGACGATGGGCGGGCGATTCACTCGGGGTCGGGTGTCCGGTCAGCGGGGCAGTCGGCGCGGAAGGCGCGGAGCCCGCCACTCAACGTATCGCCGCGCTGGGTCACCGTCACCTGGTGCGTCGGCGAGAGACGCACCACCAAGGTGTCCCCCCGCCGGTCAACGATTGGCAGGTCGCGCAGCAGGGTGTCCGGCACAAATGGCGGTGCAGCCCGCCAGCACCCGACGAGCACGTCTGCGGTGCGGAGCAGGGTGCCCTCGGCCTCGTTGGCCGCGGCCTTCCCGGCGCGTGCGTCCCGCACCGCAACCCCAGTGACGACGCCGCTCAACCGGCTCGGCTCGGCAAAGCGCGCGGCGCGCGGTGCGGCCGCCAGTTCGGGCTCCGTTCGTTCCCGCGCGACTCCCGCGCCAACGCCCGCAGCGGCGACAGCGGCGGCAGCGGCGGCGCCAGCACCGGCAGCATCTGCGACCGTCGGCGGCGCGCTCACTTCCTGGGC
Organism: Gemmatimonadaceae bacterium; assembly: GCA_040901985.1. Taxonomy (GTDB): domain Bacteria; phylum Gemmatimonadota; class Gemmatimonadetes; order Gemmatimonadales; family Gemmatimonadaceae; genus Pseudogemmatithrix. Next base: position 101,667 of record JBBDYC010000002.1, on the reverse strand, counting down.
CTCCGCTGATACTGGAGGCGCGCGGGTGGGCGCCGGAGCGATGGGCGCGGGGAGCGCCGGAGTGCTGGGCGCGGGGGGCGCCGGCTCACGTTCGGGTGGCGCCTGGGACGCAAGCGCGCGCGGGTCGGACGGCGACAGCGAGTCGTCGCGGCGTTCCACTGGCCGCACATCGGGCGCGTTTGCCGGCGGCCAAGCCACGATCGCCGTCCCCACGGTCAGCGCCATCGCCGCGGCAATCCCCACCCACGGTCGCACCGCAAAACCACGCGTCAGCCGCCGCGTTCGCCGCGCGCTCGATCCCGCGCCCGGAATCACCCGCCCCGGCACCGCATCGAGCGCCCCGATGATCCGCGACGACGCCGCAATCAGCCCGCGCGCCTCGGCCACCGCCGCCGCGAATGCCGGCTCGGTCGCCACGCGCCGCTCCATCGCCGCGGCCTCTTCGGGCGTGAGCTCGCCATCGAGCCACGCGTGGATCATCCCCTCGTCAGGATGCGACATTTCCTCCCCCTTTCTCACGGGCGACGAACGCGTCGTACGACTCGGCCAGCCGGCGCCGTGCGCGCGACAACGTCGTGCCCACTGATGATTTCTCGATCTGCAACACCTCGGCGATCTCCCCGTAGTCGAGTCCTTCTTCCTTCAGCAGCAGCGCCTGCCGGTCCCGTTGACTGAGCCCGGCCAACGCGCGGCGGGCAACCGCCATTTCCCGCGCGCGCGCTGACGTCTGCTCCCCTTCCTCCTGCTCCTGCCCCTCCGCCGCCGAATCGCGCGCCTCGGCCGCCATCAGCTCCAAATGCCGCCGGTTGCGGGCATCCCGACGCGCGCCGTCGCGCACCAGGTTGTTCGCCACCGCAAAGACCCACGCGCGTTCGTTCACGATGGTCTCCTGCCGCAGCGCCCGGACGAACGTCTCTTGCGCCACCTCCTCCGCCCAGTCGCGGTCGCCCAGGCGACGCGTCAGGTATCGCACCAGCGTCGCGTGGTAGGTGACGAAGAGACGTTCCGCCAGTTGCTGCAATGGATCACCAGTCGCGGGTAAAGGCCGTGAGTTCGGGTGCGCTCAGCATCTCTACCCCGTCCGTCGCCAGCACGAGCGTCACCCGCGCCCCGTGCGCCTGCACCCGCTCGCCGAGCGCGAGGATCTCGCGCAGCTCCGGCACCCGCTCCATCAGCGCGAAGTAGGCCGGCGAGTAGGCGCGCACCCGCACCTTCCGGGCCCCGGCTGCTTCGGCGCGGCTGTCGGTCCAGACGCTGTCCCGGATCGTGAAGACACGATTTGCCGTGCGGCGCATCTTGGTATCGTCGAGCGCCAACTCCGCGTCGGCCACTGTCCGCGACTCGCGCATCCCGGCAGCCGCCTTGGCCGCCTCGAACGCCCGCTCCGGTGCCGACGGCGCGGCGGCGTCTGTCACCGTCACACCGCTCAGTCGGTTCACATCACGCTCCCTCCGCAACACGGGATCCCCACCCGAACCTGCGCCGGCGTCCAGCCGGCCTTGTCCGCTCGCCACCATCCCCGGCTCGAGCACGAGATACGACGTCAGCTCGGTTGGGATGCCCCAGCGTTCGCCCAGCGATCGGATCTCCTGATCCACCTCTCCCGACGCGCCATTGCGACGGCGCTCTGCGCTCAGCCACCCAACGCGCTGCGTGGCCCAGAGCCGACCGACGAACGCATCCGTGGTGCGACGGTCCGGGAAGCGCGCCTGGGCCTCCCAGGTGACCGGCCCATTCGGCGTGTCGCCGGTGATGACGATTCGCCCGGCGTTCGCCGCCCCGCGGTACCGCGCGAGGATCACCAGTTCCTGACCGGCAAAGAGATCGAGACGGCCGGCCGGCTGCACCGCGTGCAGCTGCACGCCCTCGGCGCGCACCCGGAGGTTCGTCGCCACCGGCCTCGTGATCCGTTCCGCCACCACGCCCACGACCCGCTCCACATCCTCCTCCGGTCGCACGAAGTGGGCCGTGCCCGCGCCGTCGAGCGCGAGCTGCTCGAGCAGGCCGACGTTCACGTCGGCGCCGAGCCCGAAGGTGAAGATGCGCCTGGTGCCCCGCAACTCGGCCGCGCGCGCCGCCAGGCGCTCGCCGCGCCGTTCACCCACCGTCGGTGCGCCGTCGGTCAGGAAGAGCACCAGAGCCAGGCGATCGACCGGCGACCGCGCCTCGAGCGCCCGCTCGAGCGCGCCGGCGATGTTCGTCCCGCCCGAGGCCCGCAGGTCGGTGAGCCACTCCTCGGCCTCGCGCCGCGCCTGCGGTGTCGCCAGCGTCCACGCCTCGCGGAACTCCGTGACGTCCCCCGAAAAGGCGATCAGCCGGAACCGGTCGTCGCGGCCGAGCGAGTTGAGCAGTTGTCGGCCCGCCGCGCGCGCCTGCTCCATCTTGACGCCGCTCATCGAGCCCGACACGTCAATCACGAAACTCACGTCGCGCGGGGTTGACCCGCGCGTGTTCAGCGGCGGCGTGAGGGTGATCAGCGCATAGCCGTCGTTGACCGACGGCGCGTGCGTCAGCACCGTGAGCGCCGCCGCCCGGCCGTCCCGGACCGGCAGCAGCATCGTGACCGTCCCCACGGCGTCGGACACGCGGGCCAACCGGCGGTTGCCGTCAGTCGCCACGTCCATCTTATGCGTCGGCGACCACGCCTCGCCGAACCCCTCCCCAGCCGGCCAGCGGAGGCTCAGCGTCGTCCCGCTCGCCATCGTCCCATTCCCCCGCGGCGCCGGCACGTCCACGCGCAGTGCGTCCCCTTCGCGCTCTGCGACCGCGCGGAACCGCACCACCACGGTGCGCGTCTCGCCGGGCGCGATCGGGAAGATCCGCGTGCGCAGCACGCCCATCCCCATCCACTCGACCAGCGCCGGGTCGCGGCGCTGGCGCACGATCTCCTCATAGACCCGGCGCGCGCGGCCGGCGTCGAGCGCCTCGCCCGTCACCATCTCGCCGTCAATCTCCAGCGCCAGGTCCTCGAATGCCGCTCCTCGCGGGAGCGGGAGCACGTAGTCCGCCTCGCCGATCATGCGGCCGTGATTCGTCCAGCGCTCGGTCACCTCGTAGCGCAACACCCGACCATCGAGGACCACCCTCACCTCGCGACCGGTCCGCACGACGAGCTCCGCGGTCGGGCAGGGCGGCGGAGGGCAGGGCGTCGTGATGCAGTTGCGCGTCCCGCAGATCGGACGCCCGATCCCCACGTCCTGCGCCGCGGCGGAGGACGGGAACGGGACGAAGAGCAGCAGGAGTGACGTCCAGCGGATAGGGAAGGTCGGTCGCAGCACGGGGTCCCCCGGTAAGAGTCACGGAGGAGACGCTGGCGGTCGAAAAACTTGCACACCGCCCCGGTTCAGGACTTCGGATCGGGCTCCGGTGGTGGGATTATCCGCGTCGGTGTGCGCTCGATCACACGGACCGCCAGGAGGTCCTGGTCGGCCCGATGGATCGTGGACATCAGGTTTTCCGCAGGCTGCCGGCAGGCCCAGCCAAGCGAGAAGGGCACCGGCGCCGTGCGGAGCGCCGCCGATTGCATACGGTCGGCAACCATCTTGGCCTGCGCGTCCGACGCCCCGCGCAACACGATCACGAACTCGTCGCCGCCCACCCGGATCACCGGCTCCTCGGCGCGCACCTGCCGCATCAGAAAACGGCTCATCCGGATGAGGGTGTTGTCCCCCATTTGATGGCCGTGCTCGTCGTTGTACTGCTTGAAGTGATCGATGTCTATGAAGAGGCAACCCCAGGGTTCCTCGCTGCCGCTGAGTTCCTCGTCGAGGTCCGCCAGGTACCGTCGGTTGAAGCAGCCGGTCAGTGGGTCGCGGCGACTCTGCTGCCGGAGGCTCTCCTCCAACTGCTTGCGGTGCGTGATGTCAACGAGGATCCCGTGGTAGATCGTCTCGCCCGACTCCTGGTCGTGCACCGAATACACCGTGTCGAGCACGGTGAGCAGTCCGCCGTCGGGGCGGACGAGCTGGAGCTCGAAGTCGCGCACCGACCCGTCGCGTTCGATCTGCTCGAGCTCGGCGACGCGGCGCGACGGATCCACGACCATTTCGTTGGCGCCGTACGCCACGAGGTCATCCAACGAACGCACGCCGAGCAGCGCGAAGAATGCCGGATTCGCATCCAGCACCTCGCCACGGGCGTTCGTGATGTAGATGGCCTCACGCAAGTTGGCGACCAGCGAGCGCAGGCTCTCCGGGTCGGCCAGGGATCGATAGCGTGGGACGCGCGTCATGCGCGATCCACCGCCGGCGTGCTCGCCGCGGGTTCGCCGACCGTCGTATGTCGCGCCATTGGTGCAATTATGTAGAGTCGTCCCCCCAGTCTGCCATAGGGCAGCATCGTATTTAAGTTCCGGCTGGGCGCGGGAGACCGCTGCCCGGTCGCATCGAGCGCTCGCGGCGGATAGCTTTCGCGCGCCGCCCCACCACGCCGATTCCCCGCTGGAGCTTCCCGAGTGCCCCAGGCCGACCCCGCCACGCAGCAGCTTGCCATCAACACCGTCCGCACGTTGGCGATGGACGCGGTCCAGCAGGCGGAATCCGGGCACCCCGGCACCCCGATGGCGCTCGCCCCGCTGGCCTACGCCCTCTACACCCGCCACCTCCGCCATAACCCCGCCGACCCCCGCTGGGCCGACCGCGACCGCGTCGTCCTCTCGGCGGGCCACGCGTCAATGCTCCTCTACGCGACGCTCTTCCTTTCGGGTTACGACCTCCCGCTCGACGAGATCAAGCGCTTCCGGCAGTGGGGGAGCCGCACCCCCGGACATCCGGAGTACGGCCACACCGCCGGGATCGAGACCACTACCGGCCCGCTCGGCCAGGGAATGGCGAACGCCGTCGGGATGGCGGTGGCCGAGGCGCATACCGCCGCCCTGTTCAATCGCGACGGCTTCGGCGTGATTGACCACCACACCTGGTTCATCGCCGGCGACGGCTGCCTGATGGAAGGCATCTCGCACGAGGCGGCCTCCTTTGCCGGCCACCAGAAGCTTGGCAAGTTGATCGGCTTCTTCGACGACAATCGCATCACCATTGACGGCCGCACCGACCTCTCCTGCAGCGACGACGTGGCCAAGCGCTTCGAGGCCTACGGCTGGCAGGTGCTCCACATCGCCGACGTGAACGACCAGGACGAGATTGACCGGATCATCGCCGCGGCCAAGCTGGAGACCTCCCGCCCGTCGCTGATTGTCACGCGCACGATCATCGGCTACGGGTCGCCCAACCGCGCCGACACCGCCAAGGCCCACGGCGAGCCCCTTGGCAAGGACGAGATCGTCCTGACCAAGGAAAAGTACGGATGGCCCTCGCCGGAGCCGTTCCACGTGCCGGCCGCTGCGCTCGAGCATTGGCGTCACGCCGCCGAGCGCGGCGTCAACCTGCAGGCCGAGTGGATGCGGAAGTTCGCGGAATACGCGAAGACCTTTCCGACCGAGGCGAAGGAGCTCGGCCGTCGCTGGCACGGCGACCTGCCGGTACAGTGGGAGCGCGCGATTCCCGAGTTCGACGCGACCAACGGGAACGTGGCCAGCCGCGCTGCGTCGGGCATCGTCCTCAACGGCATCGCCACTGCCGTGCCCGAACTCATCGGCGGCTCGGCCGACCTCACTGGCTCCAATCTCACGAGCATCAAGGGCACCGCCGTCTTCACCGCCACGCAGCGGGGAGGGCGCAACTTCCACTTCGGGATCCGTGAGCACGCGATGGGCGCCGTGCTGAACGGGATGGCGCTCCACGGCGGGATCATCCCGTACGGCGGCACCTTTCTCGTCTTCGCGGACTATATGCGCCCGGCGATCCGCCTCGCCGCGCTGATGCGACAGCAAGTCATTTACGTCTTCACGCACGACTCCATCGGCCTCGGCGAGGACGGGCCGACCCATCAGCCCGTCGAGCAACTCTCGGCGCTACGCTGCATCCCGAACCTGCTGGTGTTGCGGCCGGCGGATGCCACGGAGACGGCGGAGGCGTGGCGCGCCGCGCTCAGGCATCGCACCGGCCCGGTGGCGCTCGTGCTCACGCGCCAGAAGCTCCCGCTCATTGACCGCGCGACGCACGGCGCGGCGAGCGGGCTCGCCAAGGGCGCGTATGTGCTCAAGGACTCGCCGGAAGGCGTCGCGCCAAGGGCGGTGATCATCGCTTCGGGTTCGGAAGTGGAGATCGCGCTCAAGGCGCAGACGCTCCTTGCCACGGACGGCGTGCCGACTCGCGTGGTCTCGATGCCGTCAATGGAGTATTTCGCGGCGCAGTCGCGGGAGTACCGGGACTCCGTGCTCCCGCGCGGGATCAAGCGGGTCGCGGTCGAGGCCGCGCACCCGATGAGCTGGCATCGGTGGGTGGGGACGGACGGCGCGATCGTCGGGATCGAGACGTTCGGGGCCAGCGCGCCGTATCAGCGGCTGTACAAGGAGTATGGGATCACGGCGGAGGCGGTGGTCGCGGCAGTCGTCGGGTGAACGCGCCCTGAGCGACCCGTTTGCCATCCCCCGCCCCCAGCGCGACATTCCCCGTCCGCTCCGCCCGGCACCGCTCCGAGAACCTGGAGACCGCCCCATGACCACACGCCGCGAATTCCTCGCGAAGACTGGCCTTGCTGCCAGCGCCATCGCGCTCGCCAGCCGTCAGGTTGGCGCCGAGACCGCCTCGCCAATCCTCACCGCCACCACCGAGCCCGACCCGGCGGTGAAGGTCCTTCTCCTCGAGGCCCTCACCGCCGCACGGCTCGCCGGCGCCTCCTGGGCCGACGCCCGCGTCCAGCGCCAGCGCCGCCAGAACCTCGGCACCCGCGAGCAGCAGGTCACCAACGTCTTTGACGCCGACACCATCGGCTGCGGCGTCCGGGTCCTCGTGGACGGCACCTGGGGATTCTCGGCCACCCGCGCCCTCACCACCGCGGGCGTCGCCCGCGCCGCTCGCCAGGCCGTCGCGCTCGCCAAGGCCAATCGCATTGCCCGTGACCGCTCGGTCCGCCTTGCGCCGAGTCCCGCACACCCCAATGCCACCTGGAAGTCGAGCTATACCATCGACCCGTGGAGCATCCCAGTGGAGGAGAAGGTGGACCTCCTCCTCCGCGCCAACGCCGCCGCACAGCGCGTGTCCAACATCCGCTTCGTGAACTCCAACCTCTCCTTCGTGAAGGAGGAGCGCTCCTACGCCAACACCGAGGGGTCGATGATCTCGCAGGATGTCGTCCGCAGTTGGGTCACGATGTCCTGCACCGCGATCTCCGACGACCGCACCGAGGTCGCCGTGCGCGGGCCCGAGGTCGTCCAGCCGATGGGACGCGGCTGGGAGTACGTCCTCGAGAACGACATCGTTGCCAACGCGCCCATCTGGGCCGAGCAGGCGCGGGAGAAGCTCACCGCACGGTCGGTCGAGGTCGGCCGCTGGGACCTCATCCTCCATCCGTCGCAGCTCTTCCTCACCATCCACGAGTCCATCGGCCACCCCACCGAGCTTGACCGGGCAATGGGCTACGAGGCCAACTACGCCGGCACGTCGTTCATCGCGCCCCCCGACGACGTCCTCGGCAAGCTCCGGCTCGGCCCCAACCACCTCACCATCCGCGGCGACCGTTCGCAACCGAACGGGCTTGCCACGATCGGTTATGACGACGACGGTGTGCAGCCCGACGATTTCGACATCATCAAGAACGGCCTCTTCTGGGACTACCAGACCACGCGTGAGCAGGCCGAGTGGCTGCGGCCGTGGTACGAAAAGAACGGGATGCCCGTCCGCTCGCACGGCTGCTCCTACGCGCAGAGCTGGAGCGATGTCGCCTTCCAGCGAATGCCCAACGTCTCGATCGTCCCCGACCAGACCGTGGACCGCAGTTGGAACGACATCATTGCCGCCACCGACCGCGGCATCGCGATGGTCGGCCGCGCGTCGTACTCCATAGACCAACAGCGCTACAACGCGCAGTTCGGCGCGCAGGTTTGCTACGAGGTGCGCGGCGGAAAGATTGTCGGCCAGCTCAAGGACGTCGCCTATGTGATGCGCACCAGCGAGTTCTGGAACGCCATTGACCTCATCGGCGGCAAGTCGTCCTACGAGCTCGGCGGCACCTTCAACGACGGCAAGGGCCAGCCCGGCCAGTCGAACGCCGTGAGCCACGGCTGCCCGCCCTGCCGCTTCCACAGCATCAACGTCCTCAACACCGGACGGACCCTGTGACCAAGCGCGACGAACCCATCATCCTCTCGCGCGCCGAGTGTGAGGACATCGTCACGCGAGCGCTGCGGCTCTCCAAGGCCGACAACTGCCGCGTCTCCGTGAACAGCTCGTACGACACCAACGTCCGCTTTGCCGACAACCAGATGTCCACGTCGGGCATCTCCGACAACGCCGGGATTGGCATCACCTCCGTCTTCGGCAAGAGGAGCGCGTCGGTCGCGACAAATGACATCTCCCCCGACGGACTCGCCCGCGCCGTGGCCCAGTCGGAAGCGCTCGCTCGTCTCGCACCCGAGGATCCCGAGTACCTGCCGGAGCTCGGCGCCCAGCAGTACGCAACCATCCCCGCCTGGTTCGACGTCACGGCCAACCTGAGCGCCGACGAACGCGCACAGGCCGTGCTCACCGCGCTGGAGCCGGCGCGCCGCGCAAGCGACCTTACCGTGGCGGGCTACATCGAGTGCACCGCCAACGCGAACGCCCTCGGCACCAGCGCCGGCCTCTTCGCCTATCACCGCAGCACCAACGCCAACTACACGCTCACCGTCCGCACCACGGACGGCACCGGATCCTCCTGGACCGGCGCCGACGAGAACGACTGGCGGAGGATCGACTTCCACGCGATCGCCGCCAAGACGATCGAGAAGGCGCGCGCCTCGCGGAATCCGGTGGCCGTCGAGCCGGGCCGCTACACGGTGATCTTCGAGCCGCAGGCCGCTGCCGACCTCCTCGGCTCCGTGCGCGGCGTCCTCAACGCCCGCCCCGCCGACGAAGGGCGCTCGGCGATGTCGAAGCCGGGCGGCGGCACCAAGGTCGGCGAGCGAATCCTCGACTCGCGCGTTACGCTCCTCTCCGACCCCGCCGACCCGCAGATCCTCGGCGCGCCCTTCGACGGCGAGGGGCTTCCACTCACCCGCCAGGTCTGGGTCGAAAACGGCGTCCTCAAGCAGCTCGCCTACAACCGCTATTGGGCGCATCGCACGGGAAAGACGCCCACCGGCGGGGGCGGGGGATTCGGCGGGGGCGGGGGAGGCGGATTCAAGATGCTCGGCGGCGACTCGGCGGTTGAGGCAATGATCGCCGGCTCGGAGCGTGCGATCCTCGTCACGCGCCTCTGGTACCTGCGCTCCGTGGATCAGCGGACCCTCGTGATGACCGGCCTCACCCGCGACGGGTCGTTCCTGGTCGAGAACGGCCGGATCGCGCGAAGCATCAGGAATTTCCGCTTCAACGATTCGCCGCTCTTTTTCCTCAACAACCTTGAGGCGATTGGGCCGTCGGTGCGCACCAACAATGGCACCATCTTCCCTACGCTGAAGGCGCGCGACTTCAACTTCACGAGCCTGTCCGACGCCGTGTGAAGCCCTCCCGCCGATTTCCTTGGGCGCGCTGGCCGGACGAGCGTCTGATGCTCGTCCGCATCTGCGACCTCGGCGTGCGCCTCGAGGGTACCTGGCTGGCTGACTGCGTCGCCGAGCTGCACGCCGAGCTCGACGACCGCAACATCCGCCTCAAGCCGCACGTCTGGGTTTCCGACGAGTGGTTCTCCCCCGATGGCGTCTCCGGATTCGCGGTCCCGTTCTATCTCCTGCATCCGCGGCTCATCCAGCTCGAACGCGCGCAGTTGATTGACGTCGAGGGCGGGACGCATCACGAGTGCATGAAGATTCTCCGCCACGAGTGCGGGCACGCCATCCAGCACAGCTATCAGCTGCAGCGCCGGCGAGAGTGGCAGCGACTCTTCGGCAAGTCCTCCACCAAGTATCCCGAGGCGTACCGCCCCAATCCGGCAAGCAAGCGTTACGTACAACACCTGCGCCGCTGGTACGCGCAGAGCCACCCCGACGAGGACTTTGCCGAGACGTTCGCCGTCTGGCTACGGTCGCGCCACGACTGGCGGCGGCGCTACGCCGGCTGGCCGGCGCTGCAGAAACTCGAGTACGTGGACCGCTTGATGGCCGAGATCGCCGGCGTCGTCCCACCGGCGCGCGACCGCCGCGTGGTGGATCCGATCCGGACCGTCCGGCGCACGCTCTTCGAGCATTACACCGAGCGTCGTGCCGTCTATTCGGTCGAGTATCCCCGTACATACGACGACGACCTCCTGCGCCTCTTCTCCGACGACCCCCGGCACCGGGCCCGCCCGACCGCCGCGAGCTTCCTCCGCCGGCACCGCAGCGACATCCGCCGCCTCGTGTCGCGCTGGACCGGCGAGTACCAGTTCTCGCTCGATCAGGTCCTCACCGACATGATTGGCCGCTGCCGCGAGCTGCGGCTGCGCACGATCGGCAACGAACGCCAACTGCTCACGGACTTCATGGTCCTCCTCACCGCGCGCACGATGAGCTTCCTCGTCGGCCAGGGCCGCCGCGACTGGATTGCCGTATGAGGAAGCTCCGTGTCCTCGTCCTCGTGCACCCCGACCTTGTCCCGCCGGAGGTCGCCAGCTCGCTCTCCCCCAAGGAGGCGTTCGAAATCAAGACCGAGGCCAACGTGATCTCCACGCTCCGGCACCTCGGCCACGACGTCCACGTCCTCGGCGTCCAGTGGGAGCTTCGCCCCGTCCGCGAGGCGGTGGATGTGCTCAAGCCCGACATCGTCTTCAATCTGCTCGAGGAGTTTCACGGCGAGACCGTCTACGACCACAACGTCGTCGGCTTCCTCGAGCTGATGAAGGTGCCCTACACGGGCTGCAATCCGCGCGGCCTGATGCTTTCCCGCGGCAAGGCGCTCTCCAAGAAGCTCCTCGCCTATCATCGCATCCGCGTGCCGGAGTTCGCGGTCTTCCCGGTCGGCCGCAAGGTGAAGCGTCCCCGTCGCCTCGGCTTCCCATTGATCGTGAAGTCCCTCATCGAGCATTCCTCGCTCGGCATCTCCCAGGCCTCGATCGTGGACACCGACGAGAAACTCGCCGAGCGGGTGCGATTCGTGCACGAACGCATCGGCACCGATGCGATCGCCGAGCAGTTCATAGACGGCCGGGAGATCTATGTGAGCGTCCTCGGGAACGACCGGCTCGTCGCCTTCACGCCGTGGGAGTTGCTCGCGGAGAAAGGCCAGCCCAATGAGCCGCTGATCGCCACCGCGCGCGCCAAGCACGATCCGGACTATCAGACCAAGAAGGGAATCGTCATTCGCGCCGTGCAGGAGCTGCACCCGGATGTCGAGGCGCGGCTCCTCCACGACAGCAAGCGCATCTACCGGATCCTCGAGCTGAGCGGCTACGCCCGGATTGACTTCCGGCTTGACGCCGAGGGACGAATCTTTTTCCTTGAGGCGAACCCGAACCCCGATATCGCCGAGCACGAGGAGTTCGCCGCCGCGGCAAACTTCGACGGCATCGCCTACCCCAAGTTGCTGGAACGCATCATGCGCCTAGGACTCCGGACCGGTGAATAGCCGGCGCGCGCTCGGCGGCATCGTGGCCGTCCTCGCCTGCCTTGGCGGCGCGGCGCGCGATGCGCGCGCGCAGGCCGACCGCCCCGAGCGGCTGACGGTCTTCCTCGACTGCCGCACCTTCGGGTGCGACCGCAATTTCTTCATCGAGGAGCTCCCCTACGTCCTCTGGACACAGGATCGGCTCGACGCCGAGGTTCACGCACTCATCACCGGCCTGGGCACCGCCGCCGGCGGCACCCAGTTTACCATCGCGCTCCTCGGCCAGCGTCGTCTTGCCGGCCGCGCCGACACACTTGTCGGGACGATTCCGCCCAACAGTTCTGACGACCAGCGGCGCCGTGAGTTCGCGAGGGTGCTCAAGGTCGGCCTCGGACCCTATCTCCTGGGCACGGCCGCCGGCGAGCGCCTCTCGCTCGACTATCGCCCCGCTGCCGCGGATTCCGCCTTGGGCGGACTCCGCGGCATCAGCGACCCCTGGAACTTCTGGGTCTACCGGATCAGCGCCAACGGGAATGTCGGCGCCGAAAGCAGGGCCAGCGACTACGAAGTCGAGGCGTCGCTCTCCGCCACTCGCATCACCGAGGACTGGAAGATCATCTTCGGCGCCCGGTATGAGTACGAGGCGACCACCTTCGAGCTCGACAGCGGGTCGGTGAGCTTCGCCCTCCGGAGCGCCGAGTTCGAATCGGCATTCCTGAAGTCGGTCACGGAGCACTGGTCCGTCGGCACCGGCCTCTCCTTCGCGCTCGACGACTTCAACAACCAGGACTTCGCCGTCGAGCTCGACGTCGCCGCCGAGTGGAACTACTTCCCGTGGCGCGAGGCCACGCGTCGGCAACTCGTCTTCATCGCCGGCATCAGCAATCGCTATTTCGATTATTCCCAGGAGACGATCTACCTGCGCCAGCGTGAGTTCCGCACCGCTGCCGTCGCCAAGGTCGCCGTCGAGACCCGGCAACCCTGGGGCTCGCTCTTTGGCGGCGTCGAGCACATCCGGTACCTGCACGACACCGAGATCTATAGTGCCAGCGTCTACCTGAACATGGACGTCCGGATCTCGCGGGGTTTCAGCGTCTTCTTCGGCGGCAACGCCGCCCGGGTGAACGACCAGCTCTACCTCCCCCGCGGCGACGCCTCGGACGACGAGATCCTCACCCGCCAGCGCGCGCTGGCCACGGCCTACCGCGTCAACGCGTACGCCGGCGTCAGCTTTACCTTCGGCTCGATCTTCAACACCGTCGTCAACCCGCGGTTCAACGCCTACCCCTGAGTCCGCCGCCGTCAGCGCTCAGTCGCTGACCGGCATCGCGAAGGTTATCGCGTTGCCGCCGGGTTCGCGGACGCCGATCTCCTCCATTCCATAGAACGTCTTCCGCCGCGGAAAGATCACCGGCGCGTCACCGATCGCGTCAATCACCGCGTTCAGGTCGAGCACCTCGAGGAACAGGAACGTGCCGCCGGTCGGCGACGACGCCAGCATCGGCAGGTCGGCGGCGACGCTCGCCTGCGTCTGATACATCACCTCGACTCCGTTCTTCTCGAGGATCACAAAGCCGAGTCGGTCGCCGTGCGGCACCTCGGCCGTGCGATCGAACCCCAAGGCGTCCCAGAACGCGAGGCAGGGCTCGATGCGCTCGACAATCAATACCGGCGAGATGCGCTTGAGATAGTAGGCCACGCTCAGTTCCCCTGCCGGGCGACCGCGTGCTTGGCGCGGATCCGCTCGAGTCCCGCCGTCAGCTCCGCCGCCGGCACCCACCGCCCCCGGACGAACACGCCACTCCGCCGCGTCAGGTGCGCCAGGTCCTCGAGCGGGTTGGCGTCGAGGAGCACGAGGTCGGCCCACTGCCCCGCCACCACCGTCCCGAAATCGCCGTTCTGCCGGAGCGACTCGCGCACGTAGCGGCCGACATTCCGCGTCCCGCTCTCGAGAATCTGGAAGTTCGTGAGCCCGGCGGCGCGCATGACCTGCAGCTCCCGGTGCAGCGCGAACCCCGGCACGTTGAACATCTGCGGCGAGTCTGTCCCCATCAGCAGCGGCGCCCGCGCGTCGGCGAGCGCCTTCAGCATCTCCCGTCGCAGCGCCAGGTACCGCGCGCGCCGCTCCGGCGTCATCCGCTGGGCCTGGTCTGCCTGGGCGCGGTTGCGCTTCTGGTTCATCCACCCCGTCACCTGCTGCGGCGAGACGTACGCCATCTCCGGAAGCGCCGCCAGCTCGTCGGCCGTGCGGTCGTTGTAGAAGTTCTCCCAGAGATACATCGTCGGCACGTTCCAGACGTTCAGGTCGCGTGACATCCGCGCGAGCGCGCCGAACTTGCCCGGGTCAATCGCGTCAATCACGTCGCCGAGCGCCGCACCCGGGGTCGCGTAGACCGCCGAGTCGCGCACCGATGCCTCGAGATAGCCGTCCACGTGGTCAATCGTGGCGATTCCGCTCCGCATCGCGTGCACCACGCCGACCGCCGACGGCACGTGGCCGGCGAAGGTGAGGCCCAGCGCGCGCAGCTCCGCCACCGCGGCGTCCCACGTCTCGCGGCTCACGCCGGGATGGATCTTCACCAGGTCGTAGCCGGTCGCCTTTGCCGCGCGCACGAGCGCCAGCGCGGCCTCGGGACTGGGCGCCGAGTTCCCGTTCAGCGACGGCGCCGCCGGGAAGAAGCGCGGGCCGAGCATCACGCCGCTGGCGAGCTTCTGCTTCAGCTCGATCTGGTACGGCGCGCCGAGCATCCCGCGGATCGCCGTCACCCCGTTGGCCACGTAGAGGAACATGATGTCGGCCAACTGCTCCTCCGTCGGATTCCCCGGCGGGACGTGGGCGTGCATCTCCGCCAACCCCGGCATCAGGAACTTCCCGCGTCCGTCAATCCGGATCGCGCCATCGGGCACGGCGGTGGACGAGGCGGGGCCGACCGAATGGATCCGCCCGTGGTGAATGATCACCACCTGATCGGGCAGCGTCCCGTCCCGATCCATCGGCAGCACGGTGACGTTCGTAATCGCGGTCGGCGTCGCCTGCGCCGCCAGTGGCGGCGCGCCAAGCACGCCAAGTGCGAGGAAGGTGAACAGGCACCGGGGAAGGTCTCGCAAGCGCATCGAAGGCTCCTGGCAGCGGTCCGGGCCGCGCGTGAGGATACAGGTCCGCAGCGGGTGTGGCATTAACTTACGGAACGATGTCCTCCAATGTTCATCGCTCCGCGCCCGCGGGCGGGCTGCTCGGCCTGAGCTGGCGCCAGCTCATCGCGCTGATCGCCGTCGTCAACGCCTTTGTCGCCACCTACCTCCACCTCTGGAAGATCGGCAAGGCGGGCACGCTTGCCTGCGGCGGCAGCGGCGGCTGCGCGATCGTCCAGTTCAGCCCCTGGAGCTGGTTCCTCGGCGTTGACGTCGCCCTGATTGGTGCCGTCGGATACTCGGTCCTCGTGCTCGTCGCGGTGATCGGCGCGACCGCGCGCTTCGCCGACGCCCGCTGGCCGGTGGTCGCCCTTGCGGCCCTGGTCTACCCGGCCGTGGCCTTCACCGTTCGCCTCAAGTGGGCGGAGTTCTACAAACTCCGGACCTTCTGCCCCTGGTGCGCCATTTCCGCCGTCTCGATCACCTTGCTCGCCGTCATCGTCTGGCTCGAATGGCGCCGCCAGCGCGCGGTGAGTCCGGCGGCGCTCGCCAACGACCATCCGACGCTGACGCCGTGAAACGACGACGCGCCCGGCGGGTC
>JBBDYC010000002.1:21872-86369 GCA_040901985.1 Gemmatimonadaceae bacterium | reverse complement strand
CGGGGGGGGGGGGGGGGGGGTCGGGCCACAGGAGTGGCCAGGGCCGGAATCGAACCGGCGACACGCGGATTTTCAGTCCGCTGCTCTACCAACTGAGCTACCTGGCCTGAACCCCGTAACGTAGTGGGGTCCGACTCCGCTCTCAACCCACGGGGTCAGCCACACGCCAGGCTGGCCCCGGAGCCCGCCGACAGAACAATCGAGCCACCCAATCCGTAAGCTGTGGGCGTGGCAACCCCACCCCCCGGGCGACTGTCCAATGATCTGCGCCCCCGGGGCCCTCGTTGCCTCCGCTTCCCACACTCCCTGAGGAACCGCATGCCTTGCCTCTTCCGCCCCACCATCGCCGGGCTCCTGCTTCTTGCCGCCGCCGATCTCGCCGCCCAGCAGCGCCTCGCGCCACCGATGTCCGAGTCCGCCCTCCGGACCCGGCTTGAGGCCTACGCCGCCGACTCGATGCGCGGCCGCCTCACCGGCACCGCCGACAACCTCAAGGCCACGCAATACATCGCCGACGAGCTCCGCAAGGCGGGCCTCGAGCCTGCGGGCGACGACGGCACCTTTTTCCAGCGCGTCCCGCTCGTTCGGATGGTCCTCGATACCGCCGCGACCCGCGTGGTTGCAGGCGGCGCGGCGCTCGTGCCGAACACCAACTACCTGCCGCGCAACCAGGGGGCCGGCGCGCGCGCGTTCGACGGCGCGTCGGTCATCTACGCCGGCGTCTGGGGTGCCCCGGGATTGATCGGCGGCGAGGCGGTGCGCGGCAAGACTGTCGTCCTGGCCACGCCGCCCGACAATTCCTCCGTAATCAAGCTGCAGGCGCAGGCGATGTTCGCGCACGCGGTGGCAATCGTGATTGCCAACTTCGAGCTGATGCCGCCGCCCCTTCGGCAGGCGCTCGCCGGAAGCCCGATGGTCCTCGACGGCCCGGGCGCGGCCGCGCCGGACCTCCCCGCATATATGCACATCACTCGCGCCACCGCGGCGCAGATCCTCGGCGTCGACGACCTTGCTGCCGCCGTCCCGGGCCGTGAGGGGACGCCAATCGCCGGTCGCATCGCCTTTACCAAGCAGCCGGTCGAGGCGAACAACGTCGTCGCCGTGCTCCGTGGCGGCGACGCCACCCTGCGCGACGAATATGTCGCCGTCGGCGCGCACAATGACCACGTCGGCGTGGGTCCGCCCGTTGACCGAGACTCGCTCCGCGCCTTCAACCTCGAGCTCCGCGCCAAGCAGTTGGCCGCCGGCGGCCAGCTCACCCAGATGCTATACAACTCCGTCCGCGTCAATATGGACTCGGTCCGCGGCATCCACCCCACGCCGCGCCTCGACTCGATCTACAACGGCGCCGACGACGACGGCTCCGGCTCGATGGCCGTGCTCGAGGTCGCCCGCGCGCTCGCCGCCGAGCGTTCCCGCCCACGCCGCTCAATCATCTTCGTCTGGCACACCGGGGAGGAACTCGGGCTCTTCGGCGCCGACCACTTCACGCGGAACCCGACCGTCCCCCGCGACCAGATCGTGGCCCAGCTCAACCTCGACATGGTCGGCCGCGGCAAGCCGGGCGATGAGGTGGACGGCGGCCCCAACTACATCCAGCTCATTGGCTCACGCCGCCTCTCCACCCAACTCGGCGACCTCGTCGAGCGCGTGAGCCGCGAAAAAGGCTTCGGCTGGGCCTTCGACTACCAGTACGACGCGCCCGGGCACCCTGAGCAGTTCTACTGCCGATCCGACCACTATATGTATGCGCGCTACGGGATTCCGGTGGTCTTCATGTCCACCGGCGGCCACGCCGACTATCACCAAGTGACGGACGAAGTTGAATACCTCGACTTCGCCAAGCTATCGAAGGTCGCGCGCTACACCCACGACCTCGCCAACGCCGTCGCCAACGCCGCCTCCCGGCCGTTCGTGGACAAGCCGAAGCCCGACCCCGACGGCGACTGCGTCCAGTAACTTTCCGCAGCGATTCGGACGACCGACGGGCCGGTGTCACGGCCTTCCGCGCGTCCCCCACCCTTCAGCGTCCACCGCGATGAACGTCCATCCCCGCGCACTCCGGCTCGCCGCCGCGGCAATGCTCGCCCTGCCGACGGCCCTCGCGGCCCAGGGCACCCCCCTGCGCGTTCCCTTCGTCATTGACACCCTGCCCAACGGACTCACCCTGATCGTCCACGAGGACCACAGCGTGCCGACGGTCACGACGAACGTGTGGTATCACGTCGGCTCCGGTGACGAGAAGGTCGGGCGCACCGGGTTTGCCCACCTCTTCGAGCACCTGATGTTCATGGGCTCGCAAAACGCCCCGTATCCGCAGTTCGATCGGCTGCTCGAGGCCGCTGGCGCCAACAACAACGGCTCCACCAATCCGGACCGTACCAACTACTACGAGGAAGGCCCGGCCGGCGCACTGCCGCTGATGCTCTGGCTCGAGGCCGACCGCCTCGGGTGGATGCTCGAGACGATGGACGAGCCCAAGGTGGACCTCCAGCGCGACGTCGTGAAGAACGAGCGCCGCCAGAGCTACGAAAACCAGCCCTACGGGCTTGCGTTCGAGAATCTCGTCACGGCCATCTACCCGGCCGGACACCCGTATTCGTGGAGCACGATCGGCTCGATGGCCGACCTCTCGGCGGCCTCGCTCGACGACGTGAAGGATTTCTTCCGCACCTACTACGCGCCCAACAACGCCACCATCGTCGTCGCCGGCGCCGTACGCGCCGATTCGGTCAAGGCACTCGTCCGCCAGATGTTCAGCGAGATTCCCCGCGGCCCCGCGATCACGCGTCCGACACCGGCCCCGTTCACCTTGCGCGACACCGTGATCGTCCTCCAGGATCGCGTCCAGCTCCCGCGCGTCTACCTCGCCTGGCACGGCGTCAGGGAGTACTCCGCCGACGACGCCGCGCTCGACATCGCGTCGTATGTGCTCAGCGGCGCCCGCAACAGCCGGCTCACCCAGGCGCTCGTCTTCAACAGCGAGCTCGCCACCGGCGTGAACGCGTTCAACGCCTCCAAGCGGCTCGACGGCGACTTTATGGTCATCGCCACGGCGCGACCCGGCCACGCCCTCGACACGCTCAAGACGGTGATTGACGCCGAGCTGCGGCGACTCGCCGCGTCGGGGCCGACCGCGCGCGAGATCGAGCAGGCCAAGAACGCCATCGAGGCGCAGTTCCTCAATCGCCTCGAGTTCGCCAGCGCCAAGGCCGACCAGCTGAACTCCTACCATTACGCCACCGGCCAACCGGACTTCTTCCAGCGCGACCTCGACCGCTATCGCGCGGTCACCGCCGCCGATGTCCAGCGCGTCGTCCGCGACTACCTGCTCCGATCGCGTGTCACCCTCAGCGTCGTGCCGCAGGGCCGCATCGAACTCGCCGCCACCCGTGGAGTCGTCCAGTGACCCGCCGCCTTGAGCTCCTCGCGCGCGCGGCCCTTGTTGCCGCCTCGCTCACGCCCGCAGCGCTTTCCGCCCAGGCGGGCGCCTTTGACCGCTCACGCCCTCCGGCGCTCGCACCGGCGCCCGCGCTCACCGTCCCCACCGTCCGGACCGCGCGACTCGACAACGGCGTCGGCATCCGCGTCGTCGAGCATCGCGAGCTCCCGCTCGTCCACGTGACGCTGCAAATCGCCGGCGGCGGCCGCCTCGACCGCGACACCCCGGGCCTCACCTCCTTCGTGGCCACGATGATCCGAGAGGGTGCCGGCGCCCGCGACGCCAACGCGCTCCAGTCCGAGCTCGCCTTTCTCGGCGCCGCGCTCAACGCGGGTGCCGACTGGGACAACACCAGCATCACGCTCCGCGTCGCCCGCCGAAACCTCGAGCCCGCGCTCGACCTGATGGCCGACGTCGTGCTCCGCCCGCTCTTCAACGCCGCCGACGTCAGGCGTCAGCGGGACCTCCGCCTCGCCGGCCTCCTTCAACAGAAGGATCAGCCGCGCGCGCTCGCCTCGCTCGCCTTCAACACGCTCCTCTTCCCCGACGGGCATCCTTACCACCGGCCGCTCGGCGGCGACTCGGCGTCCACGGCGCAGCTCGACTCGGCGATGGTCCGGAACTTCCACGCCGGCACCTTCCGACCTGGCCGCGCCACCTTCACCGTCGTCGGCGACCTCGGCGACACCGAGGCGCGCGCGCTCCTCGGCCAGCGCTTCGGAAGCTGGCCGGCAAGCGGTCCCGAGCGGACTCCCGCACCGGTGCTCGTCCAGCCCACGCGTAATCAGGCGCGGAACGTCGTACTGGTGGACAAGCCCGGCGCGGCGCAGTCCGTCATTATGATCGGCGCGCCCGGCGTCGAGCGAACCTCGCCCGACTTCGCCGCCATCCAGGTGATGAACACCATCCTCGGCGGCTCCTTCTCCTCGCGGCTCAACAGCAACCTCCGCGAGACCAAGGGCTACACCTACGGCGCCAACTCCGGCTTCCAGTGGCGCCCGCTCCCTGGCGCCTTCGTCGCCAGCTCCGACGTCCGCACCAACGTCACCGACAGCTCGCTCGTCGAGTTCTTCGGCGAGATGAACCGGATCCGCGATTCGCTCGTCGCGCCGGACGAGCTCGCCCGCGCCAAGGCCTACCTCCGCCTCGGCATCCCGGGCGACCTCGAGTCCACCGCGCAGATCGCCGGCCAGGTCACTGCGCTGGCCGCGTTCAACCTGCCGCTTACGTGGCTGCAGGAGTACGTCGCGCGCGTGGACGCGGTGACTGTCGAGGACGTACAGCGCGTGGCGCGGCGCTTCATTCCGGTCGCGACTCCCACGGTTGTGGTGGTCGGTGACCTCGAGAAGATCCGTCCGGGAATCGAGGCGCTCAACCTCGGTCAGATCACCACGATGGCAGTCGCCGAGATCGCAAAGGAATGACGGAACGCGCCCGGCTTCGTATCGCCTTTCAGGGCGAGCTCGGATCCTTCAGCGACGAGGCGATCCAGCAGCTCTGGGGCGGCGATGTGAACCGGCTCCCCTACCGCGACTTTGCCGATGTGACCGCGTCGGTCGCCGCGGGGGTTGCCGACCGGGGCATCCTCCCGATCGAGAACACGATGGCCGGATCCATCGCCGGCGCGCACGACGCGATCTCGGCGATGCCCGACCTCCACGTGATCGCCGAGACGGTCGTCGCCGTGCACCACTGCCTGCTCGGGACACCGACCACGTCGTTCGAGAACATTACGACCGTGCTCAGCCATCCGGTGGCGTTCGCGCAGTGCACGCGCTTCTTCGGCGAGCATCCGCAACTCGAGGTCCATCCCTCATATGACACGGCCGGCGCGGCGATGGACGTCTCGAAGGTCGCCGACCCAGAGGTGGCCGCCGTCGCCAGTCGCCGCGCCGCGCTGCACTATGACCTCAAGATCCTCCGCGCCGACATCGAGGATCGCGCCGACAACCAGACGCGCTTCCTCGGCATCGGGCGCGCGCCACTGCCGCTCCCCGCCGGGACCCCCGCCCGTACGATGTTCGTGCTCACCACCGGCGACACGCCGGGCTCGCTCCTCGGCGCGCTGCGCCCCCTCGCCGAGCACGGCGTGAGCATCCGCCGGATCGAGTCGCGCCCCACCGGCGAACCCTGGACCTATCGTTTCTTCGTCGAGTTCGACCACCAGGTCGGCGACGCAGCGGCCGAGGCGGTGGTGCGCGACATCGCCGGCCTGGCTACCACGACACGGTTGCTCGGCACGTATCCGCGCTGGGGCGCGGGGCGGCGCGGGACCGAGGGCTGGAGTTCGGGCGCCGTCTCGCCGGGGTGAACGCGGGACCGCGCTCAGCGCTTGGCGTACGTCGCGCTGATCACGCTCTTCAACCCGCCACGCACATTGAAATCCCCCACCACTTTCATGGTCCGCGGCTTGACCTTCGACGAGAGGTCGTCGAGGATCCGGTTCACCACGCGCTCGTAGAAGATTCCGTCGTTCCGGAAGCTCCAGAGATAGAGCTTCAGGCTCTTCAGCTCCACACACTGCGCGTCCGGCACGTAGGTGATGCCGATCGTCGCGAAGTCCGGCGCGCCGCCCTTGAGCAACGCAAGCTCGGCCGCGTCCGACTCCACCCCGCCCAGCGGGCAGAGCGACGTGAACTCCGACGTCGTCATATGAATCTCGTAATCCCGGCCCGGATACGGATTCGGGAAGGTCTCGAGCAGCTCGGGCTGTGGCATCGGAGGGAGGAAGTTCAGCCGTCGCGCAGTCGGCGCGAGTGGTCGTCCAGGACGCGGCGCTCGTCCGGCGTCAGTCCGTCGAGTCCGGCGGCCGAAATCTTGTCGAGAATCTCGTCGATCGTCGGCGGCTCATCCACCTTCGGCGGGCGATCCGGATTCTGGCGGCGGCGCGTCGGCGCGGTGCGCTGCGCGCCGGCCTCGTTCGACCGCGCGACCACGTCGTCAATGGACTCGCGCTGCGCCCGTGAGCGTGGCAACGTCTTCGGCACCGCGCGCGGGGGCTGGTCATCCGGCGGATCGTCGGGCATCGCCGAGACGCCGTCGCGGAATCGCTCCACGAAGAGCACGCTGGCGGCGCGCGCGAACGCCCACGCCGCACCGAGTCCGCCGAGGTGCGCGAGGAACGCGGTGCCGCCGCCGACCGGCTCCTGGATGCCGGTGAGCAGCACCACCGCCCCGACGAACGCCACGATCCAGCGGCTACGCGCCGTGAAGCCGCCCGTCAACGCGCGCTCCTCGCCGCCCCAGCGCAGCGCGTGCGCGCCCATCACCCCGAACGCCACCGCCGACGCGCCCAGCAGCGGCGCCGTTCCGCCCACGAACAGGTGCGCAATCCAGCCGCCGAGTGCCGCGAGCGCCGCGAAGCCGACGAAGCGCCGCGTGCCCCAGAACCGCTCGAGCCGCGGCCCGAAGAGCGCGAGCGCGTACACATTCAGCGCCACCAGCGAGAGACTCGGATGCGCAAGCGAATACGTTGCGACTGCCCACCATCGCCCCACGTCGAGGTCACCGCGCCGGAACGAGAACCACGCCTGCACGTCGGCCGGCTGCACGAGCGTCCACTGCACGAAGTGTACGGCGCCCAGCGCCGCGACGATCCACAGCACCGCTGGCGTCACCAGCGGTGGCGGGCCCTCCGGCCGCGGCAGCGGGGTGAGCTCGGGCATCGGGTCAGCGCAATCCGGTCGGCGGCGGCACGCGCAACGCGAGGCGCGTGTCGGGGTGCAGGGCCATCGCCTGCTCGAGCAGCGACGCCCAGCGGCGGTCCAGCACGGGGTTGCCATCTCCCGGCGCCATCGGCGGGTGGATGACGACCTGCGTCGTCGCGCTCGCCACGTGCGTCTCCTGCACCAGGCGCATCAGGACCGAGTCGGTGGTGTCCTCCCGCGGACAGAGCGCCAACGCGTGCGCAACTTGCCCCTTCGCCGCCGCGCGTAGCGTCTCGAGCGCATGGTCGAGCGCCGCTTCCGACCCAGTGAACTCCACGGTCACTTGCACAAGGGTCAGATGCCCGAGGAGCGCCGGCAGTTCCTCCGGGCGCATCCCGTCGGTATCCAGCATCACCGGAAGCTTCGGCTTCGCCCCGTCGAGCGCCGCGATCAGGAACGGTACGCTCGACAGCGGGTCCCGGCCGCCGATCACCACCGAGTGAAAGGTCGATCGTGCCAGTTGGCGATTCATCTCCCGCACCAGCGCGGCCACGACGTACATCGTCGCCGTCTCCGCCTCGCCGGCGAAGCGCACGAAGAGCTGCCGTCGGCCAACCCACGGCCCCAGCGCCTGCACTCCCGCCGGCACCCCCGACAATGCCGCCGCCAGCATCGGCGAAGCGTCCCCTGTCATTCCGTTCCTCCCCGCGGGCGCCTCGCGTCCAGCGCGATCCGCTCGCACAGTTCCGGGAACCCAATCCCGGCCGCCAAGGCCGCCTGCGGCACCAGGCTCGTTCCCGTCATTCCCGGCAGCGTGTTCGCCTCCAGGCAGTACAGCCCGCCATCCGGATGCAGCCGAAAATCAATCCGGGCACATCCGCTGAGCTTGAGCGCTCGGTACGCCGCCAGCGCCAGGCGTTGCGCCTCGTCGCGCACCGCGTCCGGCAGCGGCGCCGGGAAGAGCTCCTCCGCCATTCCCGGCACGTACTTGCACTCGTAGTCGTAAATCTCGTGCTTGGGGATGATTTCGCCAACCGGCAACACCATCTCCCCCAGGACGCCGACCGTCAGCTCCCGCCCCGGCACAAAGCCCTCCAACATCACCTCGTCGTCGTGCCGGAACGCCTCAGTGATCGCCGCGGCCAGTCCGGCGGGCTCCTTCACCACGGAAAGGCCAACCGTGGAGCCCTGCTTCGACGGCTTCACGACCACCGGCTCTCCCAGCGCCGCGAACACCTCCAGCGCGAAGTCCCGATTCGCCCAGCGCGACGGCGCATCAGTTGCCGCCACCATCCGCCAGTCCGCCGTCGGCACGCCCGCCGCCCGAAAGAGGTGCTTCGACAGGTCCTTGTCCATCGCCAGCGCGCTCGCCAGGTGCCCGCTCCCGGTATAGTGCACGCCGGCGAGATCGAACAGCGCCTGAATCGTACCGTCCTCCCCGGTCCCGCCGTGCAGCGCCATCCAGACCACGTCCGCCGCCCGCGCCGCGTCGAGCACCGACAGCGGATTGGCCTCCGGGTCCGCCTCCGTGACGCCGTGTCCGCGCTCCCGCAACGCCGCCGCCACCCGACGGCCGCTCGACAACGACACGTCCCGCTCTGCCGAGTTCCCGCCCAACAACACGAGGATCCGCACGTCAGCGCGCCATCAGGAACCGCAGGAGATCCGACCGCGTCAGGATCCCCTGCACGGTGCCGCGGTCGCGCACCAGCACCGCCGGATTGCTGCGGCCGAGCATCTTCACCGCCGCGTCGGCCGACGTCGTCGCGTCCACGACCGGAAACGGCGCATCCATCACGTCGCTCACGGTGCGGTCGAGCACCCTGGTGTCCTCGAGGCCGCGTACGCTCAGCACGCTCTCGCTCACCGACCCCACGCAGTTCCCGTTCTCCATCACCGGCAGTTGCGATACGTCGTGCAGACCCATCAGGCCGAGCGCCTGACGCACCGACGCGCCTGGCGCCGTGCCCACGAGCGCCGGGATATCGCCTCCCTTGGCACCGAGCAGCTGGCCGAGCGTCATTTTCTCCGCGTCGAGCATCTGGTTCTCGCGCATCCACTCGTCGTTGAAGACCTTCGAGAGATACCGCTCCCCGGTGTCGCAGAGGATGGTCACGACCATCGCCTTGGGATCGTTCACCCGCCGCGCCACGTTCAGCGCCGCGTGGGCGATCAATCCCGACGAGCCGCCGACGAACATTCCCTCCTCGCGCGTAAGGCGCCGCGCCATCGCGAACGCGTCGCGATCGCCCACCGACTGGTATTCGTCGATCAGCGAGAGGTCGAGCGTCCCCGGAAGCTTGTCCTGCCCGATCCCCTCCACCTTGTAGGGCGCTCCCGTCGGGGTCGAGGCGCCGCCCGACCGCCACAGCTCGGCAAGGATTGACCCCACGGGGTCCGCGCCCACGATCTGCACCTTCGGATTCTTTTCCTTCAGGTACCGGGCGACTCCGGTCAGGGTCCCGCCCGTCCCCGCCCCGGCCACGAAGTGCGTGATCCGCCCCTCCGTCTGTTCCCAGAGCTCGGGCCCGGTGGTCGCGTAGTGCGCGGCAGGATTGTCCTGGTTGTAGAACTGGTTGGCCAGCACCGCGTTCGCGGTCTCGGCGGCAATCCGCTTCGCCATCGAGGTGTAGCTGTCCGGATGGTCCGCCGGGACAGCGGTCGGCGTGATGATCACCTCGGCGCCGAACGCCTTCAGTAGCCGCACCTTCTCCTGCGACATCTTGTCCGGCATCGTGAAGATGCAGCGATACCCCTTGAGCGCCGCCGCGATGGCGAGGCCCACCCCGGTGTTCCCGCTCGTCCCCTCGACAATCGTCCCGCCCGGCTTGAGCGCCCCCGAACGCTCGAACGCCTCGATCATCGGCAGCCCGATCCGGTCCTTCACCGATCCGCCGGGGTTGAAGAACTCGGCCTTGCCGTAGACGGGCGTGCTGATCCCCGCCGTGACGCGCGTGAGGCGGATCAGCGGGGTCCAGGCGATTGTCTCGAGGATGTTCGCGTACGGTGCGCGGTGGCGCGTGTGGTCGGCCATTGGTCGGGGAAGAAGGGACCTACGAAACTACGCCCGCCGGCCGGGAGGAGCGACCGCGGGGGCCTCGCCCCGCGCCTCCGCCGAGAGCTCGGCCAGCAGCGCAAGCGCCTGGAGCGGAGTCAGCGCGTCCACATCCACGGTGCGCAATCGGTCCCCCAGCGGGTCCGGACCACCGAAGAGCGCCAGCTGGTGCGGCCCGGCGTCCGCCGGCGGCGCGGGGGCGCCGCGCGCCAACGCCGGCACGAGATGCTCACCCTCGAGCACCTTGAGCAACGCCCGCGCCCGGGCGATCACCGGCGCCGGCAGTCCGGCCAGCCGGCCGACCTCAATCCCGTAGGAGCGATCCGCCCCGCCCGGCCGCAACGTGTGCAGGAAGAGGATTCGCTCGCCCGCCTCCTGCACCGCCACGTTGTAGTTGCGCACCGACGTGAATTCCTCGGCCAACTGCGTCAGCTCGTGGTAGTGCGTCGCGAACACCGTCTTGCACCCCACCCGCTCGTGCAGGTGCTCGCTCACCGCCCACGCGATCGACAGGCCGTCCCACGTCGCCGTACCACGACCGATCTCGTCGAGCAACACGAGACTCCGCGTCGTCGCCGAGTGCAGGATTGCGCTCGTCTCCGACATCTCCACCATGAAGGTGGACTGTCCCCGCACGAGGTTGTCGCTCGCGCCGACCCGTGTGAACACGCGGTCGGTGATTCCCACGCGCGCCTCCGCCGCGGCGACGTAGCTCCCCATCTGCGCCATCAACACCAGCAGGCCAATCTGTCGCAGGATCGTACTCTTGCCGGCCATGTTCGGCCCGGTGAGGATGATCATCCGCGCGTCGGGTCCGAGCATCACGTCGTTCGGGATGAACTGGTCGCGCGGCATCATCCGCTCGACCACGGGATGGCGGCCGCGCCTGATCTCCAGCACTGGCCCGTCGTCCACGGCTGGCCGGACGTACCCTTCGCGCGCCGCCACCTCGGCGAAGGTCGCCAGCACATCGAGCTGCGCCACCCGCAGCGCGATCCCCTGCAGTCGGCCGATTGCCGCGCCGGTGGCAGTCCGCACCGCTTCGAACAGCTGGCGCTCGAGCACCTCCATCCGTTCGGTGGCGTGCAGCACCTTCTCCTCGAACTCCTTGAGCGCCGGGGTCACATACCGCTCGGCCCCGGTCAGCGTCTGTCGGCGCTGGTAGTCCTCCGGCACCTCGTCGCGGTGTGCGTTCGTGACCTCGATGTAATAACCGAAGACCCGGTTGTAGCCGACCTTGAGGGAACCGATTCCGGTCCGCTCACGCTCCGCCGACTGCAGGGCCGCGATTGCGTCCTTGCCGCCCGTGGCAATCGCGCGCAATTCGTCGAGCGCCGCGTCCACACCGCGGGCAATCGTCTCGCCCTCGCCGTAGGTCAGCGGCGGTCGCTCGACCAACGTGCGCTGGATCGCCCCCGCCAAGTCCGCCGCGTCGTCCCAGTCAGCGGCCAATCCGCCGAGCAGGCCGGCCGGCTCGGCCTTCGCCAGCGCCCCCACGACGGCCGGCAATCGCGCGAGGGAATCGCCCAGCGCCCGCAACTCACGCGGTGTCGCACGCTGCGCTGCCGCCTTGCCCCCCAGCCGTTCAAGATCCCGCACGCCGTCGAGCGCGTCGCGGAGCGCCGCGCGCGCGGTCGCCGCGTTCACCTGCGCCGCGACGGCGTCGAGCCGCGCCTCGATCGCCGAGACGTCGGTGAGCGGCGCGAGCATCCATTGCCGCAACAGGCGCGCACCCATCGGCGTCTGCGTCCGGTCGAGCACGGCCAGGAGCGTCCCGGCGGTATCGGCGCCGCCGCGCAGCGACTCGACGAGTTCGAGGTTCCGGCGCGTCATTTCGTCGAGCGGCATCGTGCCGCCGGGCCGTTCAACCGCCGGCCGCGCAAGGTGCGGCACGCCCGCGGGCTGCAACTCGCGCAGGTACCGCAGGAGCACGCCCGCCGCCCCGACCGCCAGGTCGTCCGCGGCTCCGACTCCGAGCCCCTCCGGCGACTGCACACCGAACTGCATTGCCAACGCATCCGCCGCGCGGATCGGATCGAACTCCCACTCGGCGCGCGACGTCACGAGGACGCCGAGTCCACGCACCAACGCGTCAACGGACTCGCTGACGGCGGTGCCCTCCTCCGACGCCGGCACGAGCACCTCGCGCGGCGAGAGCCGCGAGAGCGTCGCCTCGGCGTCGGAGCGCGTCGCCGTGATCAACCGGAACTCGCCGGTGGAGAGGTCCGCCGCGGCAATCCCCACGCGGTCGACGCCAGCGGTGCGCCCCCACTGCACCGCACAGAGAAAATTGTTGCGCGCACCGTCGAGCAGGTCGTCGCTGAATGCCGCCCCGGGCGTCACCGTCTCGATCACTTCGCGCCTGACAATCCCCTTGGCGAGCTTCGGATCCTCCACCTGCTCGCAGATTGCGACCTTGAACCCTTGGTGGACGAACCGGCGCACGTACTCGGCGGCCGCCTTCACCGGCACGCCCGCCAGCGGCACCGCTGCCGCGCCGCCGTTGTTCCGCGACGTGAGCGTAAGCCCCAGCACCCGCGACGCCACCTCGGCGTCGTCGTAGAACATCTCGTAGAAGTCACCCATCCGGAAAAAGAGGATCGCGTCCGGATGCCGCGCCTTGATCTCCCGGTACTGCGCCATCAGGGGCGTCGCCGCGGCTCCCTTCACCCGGGCGGCACCTGCGCGAGGAACGCGTCGGCGCGTTCCTTCGACTGATAGTCGCGCATTGCCGCGGCCGCCGCCTCGCGGGTGGGGTAGCGGCCGAACCGCACGCGGAACGGCGCGGTCGTCCCATCCACCCGCGTGTCGTAGCCGCGTGTTCGGAGCACGGCGGCGAAGGCCGTGGCCTCGCTCATCGAGCCAAAGGCCGCCACCTGCACCGACCAGGCCGGGGCCCCGGCGGCACTCGCCGCGGGAGCGGGAGCGGGAGTGGGAGCGGGAGCGGGAGTGGGAGCGGGAGTGGGGGCGGGCGCTTGGACGGGTGGCGGCGTGATGGCGGCCGGCGCTGTGTCAGCGCGCGGCGTTGACGGCGTAGCCGCCGCGCCTACCGGGCAGCCACGGAGCAAATACTCGTACTGATTCTCCAACTCGAGCGAACCCGGCGTCACGCGCGGCCGGTTCAGCCGCAGGACGAGGCACCCTTCCTCGCGCGCGCCGCGATCGAGCAGCAAGCGTCCGTGCCAGAGCCCCGCCTCCGCCCGCGCGGGACTCTCCGGCACGACCGTGGCCAGCCGCTCGAGATAGCGCAGCGCCGCGTCGCGATCCCCGCGCGCCAGCTCGCCTTGGGCGAGTCGCAGCATCGCGCGCCCGCCAAATGGCGACTGCTCGTGCTCAAGCATCAGGCGCAGGTAGTCGCGCTCCGCCGCCCCCCACGACTCGGCGAGCGTGGCCCGCCAGAAGAGCGCCTCCGCCTCGTCGGCGGACTTGGGCTCGGTCGCGTCCAGGATCGAGTCGAGCAGCGCGCGGCCGTCCACCCCATTGCCGTCATTCACGAGGCGCTGCGCGCGGCGAATTGCCGGCGAGACCGTATCCGTCACGATCTGTGCGTGCACCGGATCCGCGATGATTACCGTGACGACGAGGGCGAGCGCGGGGAGGATGCGCATCAGGCCGCCCTCCGGCGCCCGAGCGGCGGCGTGATCGCGAGGAGAAGCGAGACCACGATCTGTGCCTCGCTGGACACCTTGGTGTCCTTGAGCGCGGCGTCCGCGGCAACCAGGTGCGGCATCGCGCGGTCCACGTCGGCGCGGCTCCACTTCGGCACCGCGCGCGCCCAGCATTTCACCGCCTCGCCCCACGGACGCCCGGTGAATGCGTTGCCCGCTTCCTTGAGCAGCGCGAAGTACTCGCGTTCAAGTTGGTGCGCGGGCATCCCGCGCCCACGCGCCGCGACGCCCCAGCCGATTGCCAGCACCTGCGCGCCCAGCGCCATCACCGTCGTCACGCCGGACTGCTTGGGCTGCGCCAACACCTCCTCGACCATGGCAATCGCTCCCGTCGTGTCGCGCATCGCGGCGCGGTCGAGCAAGTCGCCGAGCGAGACGCCGCGCCGGACCCCGGTCACGGCCTCCACCGCCGCCTCCGTGATCTCCGCGCCGTCGGTGAACGCCGCCAGCTTCCGCAGTTCACCCGCCAACAGCGCGAGGTCGTTGCCGCCGTACGTCGCGAGTCGCACCGCGGCGGCGTCCGAAATCGAGACGCCGTTGGCGCCGTGCGCTTCGTGGGCAATCCATTTCCGGAGGTCTCCGTCCTCGAGCGCCTTGAACTCGTAGCTCTCGGTTCGCGCGGTGAGCGCGGCATCCGGCTTGGCGCCGGCCGGAAGCACGAGCAGCAAAATCACCTCCGGCGCTGGCTTTTGGAGATAGCGGTCAAGTCGCTCGCGTAGCGGTTTCTTCAGCGCCGATGGATCGCGCAGCACCACCAGGCGGCGCTCGGCCAACATTGGGAGCGCCTCCAGCGCGCCGGAAAGCGTCGTCAGGTCGAGCTCCGCGGCGCGGAGGATCTCGCAGTTGAAGTCCCGCGTCGCCGGGTCCGTTGCGCGGGCAGCCAACGCGCGGACCTTCTCGTCCTTCAGGTGGTCATCCGCACCGTAAAAGAGATAGGCCGGCGCGAAGTCCCCGGTCTCGAGGGCTTTCTTGAGCGCTTTGAATGACGTGGGCGCCATACCGGGGCAATATAGCCCTCCCGCCGTGCGCCGTCGCCGCGCGAAGCCGCCGGGCCAGCGCGGTCCGGAAGCGGTTCGACGGACGGACCAACTGGTGGTGCCGGGCGGCAAGCAGCCCCTCGCGAATCCGCTCGTCATACCGTGCGCACCGCGGACAGTGGTCCACGTGCGTGCGCATCTGCTTGGCCTCGGCCAGGGGGACCTCAGCATCGAGCCACGCGAGATGTCGGGAGCGGAATCGGGAGCAGGGCATCGGCGGGGGTTCCGAGGCGACCGAAATGACGAAACGCCCTCCGATACACTGGAGGACGTTCCGCGTTCCGGCAAAGCAGGCCTTCGGAGGTCCCACCCCCCTTCCGTACCTTCTACTGCAGTGCCGGCTCGATGATCTCGGCGAACGAGCTTCGGGCCCGGTTCAGGCGCGACTTCACGGTGCCGAGGTTGCAATGCGTGATGTCGGCGATCTCCTCGTACGAGCGCCCTTCCAGCTCCCGGAGAACGAACACTTCGCGGTGATGTTTCGGGAGCTGCGCCACCGTGTTCTCCACCAGCGACCGGATATGACGCTTCCGGAACAGGTCGTCCGGACGGGTCGTCGAATCCTCGAACTCCAGTGGCCGCTCTTCATCGTCCCAGCTCGCCGTCATCGTCTGGAAGAGCACCAGTGGGTTCCGGGACCGATTCCTGAGCTCGTTCTTGGCGAGGTTCGACGCGATGGTATAGATCCACGTCGAGAACTTCTTCGACCGGTCGAACCGGGCGATATGCCGGTGCACCCGGATGAAGGCTTCCTGCACGAGATCCTCGGCGCGCTCGCGATCGCCGACGGTCCGATAGATGAAGTTCAGGAGCCGGCCCTGATAGCGATCGACGAGCGCGTCGAATGCTCGGCCTTGGCCGGCGATGTATTCCGAGACGAGCGCGCCATCGTCAAGCGTCTTGAGCTCGTCGAGCGAGCGATACGCGAGTTGGCGGTCCTTTACCTTCAGTGCGGCGCTTCCCATTGCTTCCTCCCTGGAGAGGAGTTCGGTCGGCTCTTGCCCGTTGATGTGTATCGCAAGGCATATGCCACGCTGCGGGAGCGCCTAACTCTTTGAATTACATCATCTTAATCGTGTCTTAATGTCGAAGCTTGTCCCGTTTGCACTATTCTAGTGTCACCCAGACAGGACACCGGCGAAGCCGGACATATAGAGGATGCCGACCATGGTCTTGGCATCGGTGATCTCGCCGTCGCGAATCATCTCCAGCACGCGAGAGAGCGAGAGCGGCACCACTTCCATGAACTCGTCGGCCTCACGCGCGGTGGCGCCTTGGGTGAGCCCGGTTGCCACGAAGAGGTGGATCCTCTCGTTCGTGAATCCGGGAGTGGTCCAGAGTGTGGTGAGCGGAACGAGGTGTTCGCACGCGCACCCCACTTCCTCCGCCAGTTCACGGCGCGCGCAGTCGATTGGAGTCTCGTCGGGCTCGAGGCGGCCGGCCGGGATCTCCCACAACACCCCACCGACAGCGTAGCGATACTGCTTGATCATCAGGATCTGCGGGTCCGCCCCGCGCGGGTCGCTCAGGACCGGGACCACGGCGGCAGCGCCGGGATGGTGGATCAGCACCTGCTCGCCGACGGATCCGTCGGGGAACCGCACGCGATCAACGTGCGCGTCGAGGAAGCGGTGCTGCCAGACACGCGCGCCGTCGAGGCGCCCGGTGTTGTCGCTCATTCAGGCAGCTTCGCGGCGACGTTGCCGCTCGCGGTGGCGGTCACCAGCCGACGATGAGCGCCAGCGGTGCTTTCACCGTCTCCGACAGGAAGTACGTCGGCTGACGCACCACGCGTCGCCACGTGCTGTCGGTCCGTGTCGGGGACGTATGCACCGTGAGACCCTCGCGCGATGCGAGCCGTGAGGCGCGCAACACGTGGAATGGATCCGACACGAGTACCACCCGGTCCATCTGCCGCGAGCGGAGCAGTCGGGCGACGGCGGCCAACGACTGACTCGTCGTCCGCCCGTCGTTCTCGAGGAGAATCGCCGAATCCGGCACGCCGGCCTCGAGCACGTAGGCGCGGCCGACCGCCGCCTCGCTCGCCGTATCGCCCTCGGCGATCCCGCCGGTGAGGACAAGGCGCGGTGCCAGTCCGCGTGCGTAGAGGGCGATCCCGTGGTCGAGCCGCGCCCGCAGGACCGGTGACGGCCGCCCGCGATACTGCGCCGCGCCCAGCACCACGATCGCGTCCGCCGGGACCGCTGCATCGTGCGACGCCGCACAGTACACGCTGAGCGCCGACAGGAGCCACCCCGCCGTAAGCGCGGCGCCGAACCCGAAGGCGAGTCGGCGGCGAAGGGACCACGGAACGCGAGGCGGCATCGGTCGCAAGTTATTCGCAGGACCCCGGCGGCGGTACGCCGCTCAGTGCCCCAGCGCGAGGAACGCAAGGGCAAAGCTGTCGAATTCCGCGTCGAGCGACTCGGCATCGGTCGCCACCGCTCCGGCCCGGACGGCAAGCCCGTCGAGTTGTCGCAGGAGGACGCACCCAAGGAGCGTCGGCGCGATGCGCGGTCGTAGCTCCAGCGAGCGCATCACTGCGGCCGCCAGGACCGTTGCCGCCTTTTCGCGCGCGGCGTGCATCGCGACGGCGGAGTCGCGGACCTCGGCCTCGCGGTTGAGCGCGGCAAGGAGCGCGAGTGCCCCCGACTCCGTCTCTTCGTGCACAAGCCGGCGCCACGCCTCGAGGGGATCGGCGGCGACGGCCACCGCTTGCAACCGCGCCGCACTCGCCGCCCCGAGGTCACGCTGGAGCGCGAGGAGCAGCGTCGGCTTGTCGGCGAAATGGTAGAGCACGAGCGCCTTGCTCACCCCGGCTTCGGTCGCAATCGCCTGAATGGACAGCGCGCCCACGCCACGCGCGGTGCCCAGCGCCACGGCCGCCGCCACCAGGCGCGTCGCGCCGTCAGCGCGTGACACTGGCGCCGGCCGTTGGGCACCGCACCGTGTAGCCGCGCGCCGCGAGCTGCGCCGCAAAGGCCTCCTGCGCCGTCGGCTCGCCGTGCACGAGGAACACGTCACTCAGGGCCGGGGAGGTCGCCTGCACCGCATCTATCCACCCCTGCAGCTCGCGACGGTCCGCGTGGGCGCTGTAGCCGTTGAGAATCTCCACCCGCGCCCGCAACGGCACCTCCTCACCGAACACCTTGATTGCCGGCCGCCGCTCGACCAGCCGCCGCCCCAGCGTGTGCTCGGCCATGAAGCCGACGATGAGGACCGTCGTCCGCGGATCGGCCGCACTGTGCGCCAGGTGATGCAGGATCCGTCCCGACTCCGCCATCCCCGAGGCCGCAATCACGACCATCGGACCCGTCGTCCGCATCATCGCCTTCGAGTCCTCGACGTCGGGCGTGAATTGCACGAGGTCAAAGTCGAACATCGCATC
The DNA here is from genome assembly GCA_040901985.1 of Gemmatimonadaceae bacterium. Classification (GTDB taxonomy): domain Bacteria; phylum Gemmatimonadota; class Gemmatimonadetes; order Gemmatimonadales; family Gemmatimonadaceae; genus Pseudogemmatithrix. The sequence goes on along the minus strand of JBBDYC010000002.1, from coordinate 68,132 downwards.
GCCGTCTCCGTCGTGGCGCCGTACGAGCGCCTCCGTGTGGTCAAAGTCCGCCGAGTTCTCGCGGAAGACGTTCGTCGCCTCGTGCGCCAGCGGACTGTCGATTACGATCGGGATGCGGGGGATCGCGCCTTCGTGCGCCAGCGTGTGCAGGTCGTAGAGGATCTCCTGCGTCCGCCCCACCGCAAAGGCCGGGATCAGTACGCGGCCGCCGCGCGCCGCGGTCTCCCGGACGATCCGGCCGAGCGCCGCGCGTGCGTCCGCCACGCCCTCGTGGTCCCGGTTCCCGTAGGTCGACTCCATGATCACCCAGTCCAACTCCTCGAGCGGCTCTGGGTCGCGGATGATCGGCAATCCCGCGCGCCCGATGTCGCCGCTGAAGCCGAGGCGGCGGCGCGCGCCGTCCTCCTCCCACTCAAGCGCGACCGACGCCGAGCCAAGGATGTGGCCGGCGTCAACGAAGGTCGCCCAGACGCCGCGCACGACCTCGAATCGCTGCCGGTAGCCGTGCGGCGCCATCTGCGTGAGCGTCGTCGAGACGTCCTTCAGCGCGTAGAGCGGCGCAGCGGCCGGCAACCCCCGCCGCGAGAGGAACTCGGCATCCTTCTCCTGGATGTGCGCCGAATCGGCGAGCATCACCTCGCAGAGGTCCCGCGTCGCCTGCGTCGCGTGGATCGTGCCGCGGAATCCCTCCTTGACCAGGAACGGCAGCCGCCCGGCGTGATCGATGTGCGCGTGCGAAAGCACGACCGCGTCAACCTCGTCCGGACGGTGCGGCACGCGTCGGTTCTTCTCGTTCACCTCGTGTCGCCGTCCCTGGAACAGTCCGCAGTCCAGCAGGATTGTCCGGCCAAGGACCTGCACCAAGTGCGCCGACCCGGTCACCTCGCGTGCGGCGCCTTGGAACTGGAGGCGCATCTAGCGGTCGCGAGACCCGTTGCGCGCGAAGACGACCGTCAACCGGGTGCCGTCCTGCGTCATCATCGTCGGTGTCCAGCCGCCGCGACTGCGTTCGTTCAACAGGTCGGTCAGCGCGTCCTCGTCCTCGCGCTGGTGGCGCGTCAGCCGCAGGATGACGGCCTGATATTCTTTCATCCGGCCGAAGATAGTAGCTTGTCGCCTATGCCGACCACCCCCGCGCTTCCCGGACTCACCGTCGTCTCGCATCCGCTCGTCCAGCACAAGCTGGCCATCCTCCGTGACCAGGCCACGCCAACCAAGATCTTCAAGGAGCTCGTTGACGAGATCGCGATGCTGATGGCCTACGAGGCGACGGCCGACCTGCCGCTCGCGCCGGCCGAGATCGTCACGCCGCTCGAGACAACGACCGGACAACGGATCACCGGAAAGAAGCTCACCCTTGTCCCGATCCTCCGCGCCGGGCTCGGGATGGTCGAGGGAATCCTCAAGCTCGTCCCGAGCGCCCGCGTCGGACACATCGGCCTCTACCGCGACCACGACACCCTGGAGCCGGTGGACTACTACTTCAAGGTCCCCGGTGACGCGGTCGAGCGTGACTTCTTCCTGCTCGACCCCATGCTCGCCACCGGAGGCAGCGCGGCGAGCGCGGTCGCGTCGCTCAAGCGCGCCGGCGCGCAGCGCATCAAGTTCCTCTGCCTCGTCGCCGCGCCGGAAGGCGTCCGCCGGCTGCACGGTGCGCACCCCGATGTGCCGATCTTCGCCGCCGCGCTCGACCGCGAGCTCAACGCCAACGGCTACATCCTTCCCGGACTCGGCGACGCTGGCGATCGCCTCTTCGGCACCCGCTGACGCCCCGCACGCCGATCCATCCCTGAGCGTCCGTGGGCAATCAAGCGCGAGCGGACGAGGGAGGCGGACGAGGGAGCAGGTGGGACGTGACGTGCCACACAACCCTCATCTCAACCCTCCCCTCGCCGATTTGCCTGCCCTCACGTCCTCTTGTCTGGAATCACGATCAACTGTATGCTTCGCGCGACGGCGGTTCCCCGAGCCGCGCTTCGTCATCCCGTCCCGCACCCACCGAATGCTCATCAATCTGCTGCCTGACTTCTTCGCCGTGCGGCAAAGCGTCGATCCGGTCGCAGCGTATCATCGGTACTTCGAGGCCCATCGCCCGCTCCTCGGCGCGTACTGGCATAACTACGTCATCGAGCCCGCCGGACCGCACTTCCTGGACGTCGTGCGTGAGACCGCCCGCGCCGACCGCCAGGACCTTGGCGCGATGCTCGAGCGCACCGACGTCGTCGCGCTGGCCAAGCAGGCCGAAGCCGCCTGCGCCGAGCTCTTCGAGATCGATTCCACGATTGACGTCGTGTTGATGGTTGGCGTCGGGGCGGCCAACGCCGGCGAGATGGTCGTCAACGGGCGTGGCGTCGCCTTCGTCTGTCTCGAGCACTTCACCAGCGTCGCCAATCCCGATGTGCGTGGCCTCGGCCTCGACCCCGAGCTGGTCCCGATGTGGCTCGCGCACGAACTCGCCCACTGCGTGCGGTACACGTCACCGCGGAGCCGCGCGGAGTTGCGTCGGGTCGTCTCCGGCGCCGGCGGATTCTACTCCTACTGGGAGACCGGCCGCGCCGTTTCGCTGCGCGAGCATCTCATCAACGAAGGGCTGGCTGTGCAGGCCTCGCGGCAACTGAGCCCGGGGCATGCACCGTGGGAGTATTACGGCTTCCAGCGCCGTCAGTACGCGCGGGTCCGGGAGCTCGACGCCGTGCTCTCGCGGGCGGTGATCGACGACCTCGACCGGGCGGGGCTCGGCCTTCGTCTGCGCTGGCTCTCCGGCGGAATGAGCGACGAGGCGCGGACGGTGCAGCGTCACGTCCTCCCCGAACGCGCCGGATACTGGCTCGGGGCACGCATGGTGGAAGAGGCGATTGCCGAACACGGCATCGCCTGGGCCTTGCGGGCCGAAGCCCGCGAGATCACGCATTTCGCCGACGCGGCCGCTCGCACGGCATAGATAACGGCGAGCCGCTAGGTGGGCGCGCGCGACCGGCTCCGGGGCCGGCCGCGCGTCGTCTTTTTCCGCCCGAGGTTTCAGCGTTTCTTCTTGGCGCCCCCACCGGACGCGGCCGCGGCCGTCGCCGGCTTCGCGGACGGCTTCGCGGGCGGCTTCGCGGCCTTCGCGCGCTCGTTGGCAATCAGCCACTGCTGCGGCAGCGCAGCCAGGTTCTGCACCGTGTAGTACAGGTTGAGCCCCGACGCGAAGTTCAGGAGCGCCACGGTCAGGATCACCGGCATCAACACCGCCATCATCTTGGTCTGCGGATTCGGCGGCACGTTGCGCATTCCGACCCACGACAAGGCGTACATCGACGCGCCCATCGCCAGCGGCAGGATGTAGTGCGGATCCTTCAGCGAGATGTCGGCCAGCCACAGGAATGACACGCCGCGGAATTCAATCGTGTTCTGGAACACGAAGAAAAGCGCAATCAGGATCGGCATCGGCAGCAGCATCGGCAAGCACCCCGACACGGCCGCGAACGGACTGACGCCCGCGTCCGAATAGACCTTCATCACGGCCGCGCGCTGCGCCTCGGGATCCCCCTTGTGCTTGTTCTGCGCCGCCTGGATCTCCGGCGCGAGCCGCTGCATCGCCATCTGCGAGCGCATCATCCGGCTGTTCAACGGCCACATCAAGAGGCGGACCAGCACGCCGAAGAGTACGAGGATCCAGCCGTACTCGACATTCAGCGTGCGCTTCATCCAGAGCAGGATGCGCATCACGATCGTGGCGAAGGGCTGCACCACTCCGCTGATCCAGCCGCCGTACGGATTCACGTTCTGGAGCTCGCGCCCCATCGCGACGAGGCGCTCCCATTCCTGCGGCCCCGCGTAGAGCTCGAACGCCACACCGCTCTCCGGCAGCGGCGAGACGACGGTGGCGCTGGCGCGCACGGCCATCTTGTTGACCCGCGGCGCGCCGACCACGTGCACCTCGGCGAACGGCGCGAGGGCGCTCTCCGGCGTCAGCACGCCGATCAAGAAGTACTTGCTCTTCGCGAAGACCCAGGTCATCGGGCCCGGCTTGAGGATCCGCTCGCCCGGGTCCGGTTTCCGGAAATCCACCCGTTCGGCGCCCGCGCCCTGCGGTTTCATCGCGTACGCGAGATGCCGGGCGTCCTCCGTGCTGTCCGCCTCCTGCGAGGTGAAACCGGTTGGCAGGTCCGTGAGCAGGAACACCGGCTGCGGCAGCCCGGTCGCCTGGATCTCGACCGCCGCCAGGTAGTTGTCAGCCGTCAAGGTGTAGCGCACCTCCACCGTCGCCACGCCGAGTGCGCCGGCGAACCTGAGCTGCTCGCCGCGCGCGGTCACGCTGCGTGTCGCCCGGAACGGGAGGCGGTCCAGCGCCACCGTGTCGCCGCCGGCAATCAGGCGATAGCGCAACATCGGTTCGCCGCCGTGCGCGAGTCGGACGGCCCCCTCGCCGTTGCGCAGCCGGCGAAATCGCGGCAGCTCCGCGCCCAGGAACGTCGCGCCAAGCGTCGAGAAGGTGAAGGTCGTGAGGTCGTTGCCCAGCGTGAGGCTTTCCGCCGCGACGGCCGCAGCGGGCGGCGGCGTGGCGGCGAGCGCCTGGCGCGGCACATCGAGCGCCGGCGCGACCGTTGGCGGTGCCGGCGTGGGACTGCCGGTCGTTCCGGCGCCCTCGACCGGGGCCGCGGGAACGCTCGCCGGCGGCGGCGCCGGCGGCCGTTGGAAAATCAGCGGCGTCGCCAACACGACCGCGCCCGTCAGCAGGAGCGCAAGGAAGAAACGCTTATCCATCGCGGCGTGTGGTCGGTAGAGTGGAAGGCGGTTCCGGAACGGGGTCGAACCCCCCCGGCCGGAACGGGTGACAGCGCGCGATGCGCCTCACGGCAAGCCACGAGCCGCGCAACGCCCCGTGCTTCTCGAGCGCCTCGATGGCGTAGTGCGAACAAGTGGGATGATAGCGGCAAGCCGCCGGCAACAGCGGCGAGAGCACCACCTGATACGCCCGAACCCCGAGGATCAGCACCCGCCTCATTCGGTCATCTCGCCGGAGATCCGTGCGCCAAGCCGGTCCACGTCGGAGGCAAGCTTCGCGAAATCGGCTGCGTACGCCGCCGGCGCCGCGCGCACCACGACGTCGAGCGGGGCCAACGGCTGCAGCACCGGATACAGATTCTGCCGCGCAAGTTCGCGAAGGCGGCGCTTGAGCCGGTTGCGCGCCACGGCGGTCTGCTGGTGTCGCGGCACGATGATCCCCACCCGCGGATGACGAAGAAGGGAAGCGAGGAACCGAACCTCGAGCGCTCCGGTTCGGTGTCGCTTCCCTTGGCGGCGCACTGCCTCCAGCTCGGCCGTGCGCGTCAGCCACTGCGGCGACGCCACGCGGCGGTCGACCTTAAACGCCAGCGTACTTCGAGGGCAGCTTCACGGTCAGCCGCTTGCGTCCCTTCTTGCGACGGCGGCTCAGGACTGCGCGCCCCCACTTCGTCTCCATACGCGTACGGAACCCGTGCGTCTTGATCCGACGCCTGTTGCGCGGGCGGTAAGTCGGCTTCCCCATCGTTACTCCAAAATGACTGTATAGAGCATCACGGACAGACCGATAAACGTAGCCGGGCCCACCGTTTAGGTCAACGTCGGAGGGGGCTCGGCACAACTGGGTCGCAGACACGAGCGTTGACTTATCCACAGGCGTGGGGTAGCTTCGCGTCCCCTCGATATCCACATCCGCTCGGCTCGGAATGACCCTCACCGCAACCGAAGTTTGGTCCCGCCTGCTCGACCGAGCGCGGACCGAACTCTCGGATCACATAGTTGATACCTGGCTCGTGCCCCTCACCGCGGCCGAGTTCTCCGGCGAAGCCCTCACGCTGAACGCCCCCGACCAGTTCTCGGTTGAGTGGAACGAGCGCCGACACACGGCGGTCCTCGAATCGCTCGCGCCGGTGGCGGTCGGTCATCCGGTCAAAATTACGCTGCACGTGAACGCGGAGCGGGCACAGCGCTCACAAATGGACTTGTTCGTGCCATCAAAGGGGCAGGAACGAAGCACCATGGCGCCAGACCAGCCTCAATCTAATGTCACACTAAGCTCACTCAACGACCGATACACCTTTGACACCTTCGTCATCGGCAAGTCCAACGACCTCGCTGCGGCAGCTGCGATGGCGGTCTCCCAGGCGCCCGGCAAGACCTACAATCCGCTCTTCTTCTACGGACCGACCGGTCTCGGAAAGACGCACCTGATGCAGGCCATCGCGCAGGAGATCCTGCGCCGTTCGCCCCCGACGCGCGTCACCTACATCACCACCGAGCAGTTCACCAACGACGTCATCACGTCCATCGGCAAGGGGGCGATGCACGACTTCCGTCGTCGCTATCGCGAGACGGACCTCTTCCTTGTGGACGACGTGCACTTCATCGGCGGCAAGAACTCCACGCAGGAGGAGTTCTTTCACACCTTCAACGCGCTGTATGAGGCGGGACGCCAGATCGTCCTGACCTCCGACCGTCCGCCGTCGGAGATCCCCAAGCTCGAGGCGCGCCTCGCCTCGCGGTTCGCCTGGGGGATGGTCGCCGACGTCGGACAGCCGGACCTCGAACACCGAATCGCCATCCTGCGCCGGAAAGCCGAGATGGACCACCTCGAGCACACGATCCCGGATGACGTGCTCCACTTCATCGCCGACCACGTGCAGTCGAACGTGCGGGAGCTCGAGGGGTCAATCATCAAGCTCCTGGCCTACGCGTCGCTGAAGCACCGCGTCGTGACGGTGGACCTCGCCCGCGAGGCATTACGCGACAAGCTGCGTTCCGGCGATGCCGCGCCGGCGCGGTCTGGCCGCCAGGATAGGATGGGACAGATCCAGCAGCGGGTCGCCGCCGAGTGGGGAACCACGGTGGACGGACTGCAGTCGAAGACCCGCACCAAGAACCTCACCGTCCCGCGGCAGGTCGCGATGTATCTCGCCCGCGAGATCCTCGGCCTGCAGCTCGTGGAGATTGGCCAGGCGTTCGGCGGCCGCGACCACTCCACCGTGATTCATTCCCTCGAGCGCGTCGCCGAAATGATGAAGGAGAGCGCGGAGTTCCGGACGCGTGTTGACAAGGTGCGGGAAACCGTGCGGCATTCCACCTGATGCACATGTTTGCCACGTCCGGTCCCCGTGAAAGGCGCGGTTCCACCGGACCCCACAGCGGATGCACGTCGAATGCACGTGAGTTGGTCGGGTGAAATGTCGAGGCCCCAAGCGCTTCCGGGTTCCGTCCACATTCCACACCTTGCTACTACTACTACAGATATAGAAATTCAGGTCTTGTAAAAGCAGCCCGCCCGAGCCTTCCACACCCGCCTTCGCCAGGACCAGAATGCGTTTCACCATCACGCGCGAGAAGCTCCAGGAAGGGTTGGCCGCCGTCGCGCCTGCCGTTCCCACAAAGACGACGCTTCCCGTCCTGGCGAACCTCCTCGTGCAGACCACCGACAAGGGGATCCGGATCTCCGGCACCGACCTCGACATTGCCGTGAGCACCGAGGTGACCGCCGACGTCGAGGCAATGGGGGCAATCACGATTCCCGCCCGCAAGCTGAGCGAGATTGCGCGCGAGCTCCCGCCGGCACCGGTGAAGATCTCGGCCGCCGGCGACCAGCGCATCACGCTCGAGTGCGGGCGCTCCAAGTTCAAGCTGCTCGGCCTGCCGAAGTCGGAGTTTCCGAGCTTTCCCGCCGTGCAGTTCGACAAGGCGGTGCGCATCCCCTCGGGCGAGTTGCAGAAGCTGATCGGGCACACCGCCTTCGCGGCGAGCACGGAGGAAAGCCGCCCAATCCTCAACGGGGTCCTCTGGGAAATGCGGGCCGACCTGATGCGCATGGTCGCCACCAACGGCCATCGGCTCGCCAAGATGGAGGTGCCGGTCAAGGGTGCGCAGAAGGCCGACCTCATCATTCCGCCGAAGGCGCTCGAGCAGATCCGGCGCCTCTTCGCCGCCGAGGAGGAGCTCGAGGTCGCCCAGGGCGAGAATCACCTTGGCTTTCGTTCGCCCTTCACCTCAGTCTTCACGCGGCTCATCGAGGGCCCGTACCCGGGCTACGACCAGGTCATCCCGAAGGACAACGACAAGTACGCCATCCTCGATCGCGCCGCGTTCACCGGGGCGCTCAAGCGGATGAGCGTCGTCGCGTCGGACCAGACCCACCGCATCCGGCTCTCCTTCAACGCCGGCATGCTCAAGTTCTCCGTCAGCACGCCGGACCTCGGCGAGGCGCAGGACGAGCTGCCGATTCGCTACGACGGCGACCCGCTCGACATCGGCTTCAACGCGGCGTACCTGCTCGAGATACTCCGCTATATGCCGACCGACGAGGTGCGGATGACCTTCCGTGCACCCGAGCGGGCCTCGACACTGGAACCCGAGGGGTGGGCGGACGCGGCGAAGTATCTCTGCCTGCTGATGCCGCTTCGCCTGGTGGACTGACGGCGCCCGTCGCGGCCTCTCAGGGCTCGCGGATCTCCACCGTGCTCGCTTGACGAAGGACCAGGGTCCGCCGCCGGCCCTGCATCTCGAGTCGCAGCTCCGCCACTCCCTCTCCGTGCACGATGACGCCACCGGCGAGGGCGACATCCAGCTGCATCGTGCCTTCGCCCTCGCCGAGCAACGCGATCGGCTCGCCGAACTGGTGCCCCGATCCGGCGAGCTGCGTCGCCGTCACGCGCTGGACGACGACCACGAGCTGGCCTTCCCGCATCCGAGCGCCGGTCACGGTGAAGGTGCGGACCGCCGACACCGTCATCGGGAGGCCGTCGCGACAGACCAGATACGTCGAGGAGTCACGCCAGGTCGTTCCGCGGACCATCGTATCCGGCAGCGAGAGCCAGGTATCGCGCACACCCTGCATCACGGCGGCGTTCGGGTTCGTGCAGCTTCCGCTCTCCGGAATCGTAAAGACCGGCTGCAGTCCCGGTCCCCGGGACTCGGCGACGAACGAGAACGGAAGGTTGACGCCCGCGGGCACGCCGCTGGAATCGCCGCCCATTACGGCGCGAAAGTCCGTCACCATTCCGGCGAGGCGCGCTGGCGTCGTACCCGGCACAGCCGACCACGCGACCCCCATCGTCGAGCGCAGTGTGTCCACGCGAACCGTCGCATCCAGTTCTGACGTGAGCAGTGCGCGCACCGCGATGATCTGTGCGCGCCGGGCGCCGCCGTCACGGAGCACCCAGGGCGCGGCGAGCGGATCGGGCTGTTGCCGGACCGTGGGTCCGCTCCCGACGGCGGTCCGGCTGAACGGCCGAAGCGGAGCGCACGCGGCGATCACGCCGAGCGCAAGCGTCAGGACCAGCCACGGACGGCAACGACGGACGGACATCAGAGGGCGAGACACGGCGGGCGGGTCGAATGGCATTGGATGCGAAGCGGCGATGGCAGGTGGCGATGGCGGGATGATACCCCACCACCGCACACCTGCCAGCACCGGTCCATCGAGGGTCCCGTCTGTAAGCCGGGTTCTGTCGGGACCTTGCGGTCCCGGACGATCATTTCTCTCGGTGCACGGTCGCCCGTACACTCTAGCAGCCAACCCGCGGCGTCCTGATCGCAGAGGACTGCTGCTCGCCGCCTATTTGGCCTTGCTCCCGCTGGGGTTTGCCGTGCCGCCCGTGTTGCCACGGGCGCGGTGGGCTCTTACCCCACCGTTTCACCCTTACCTCCGAAACGAACGAAGGCGGTCTGTTCTCTGTGGCACTTTCCGTCACGCGGCAAGCCGCGTGCCCAGGCGTTACCTGGCAGCGTGTCCAAGGAGCCCGGACTTTCCTCGGCGTGCGCGAACGCACGACGCAATCGTCCGACGGAACCTCAAGGGGAAATCTAGTCGGATTCGGTGACGACCACAGCGGGCACCCCGCCCCGGCGTGACGGCCGGGTGACCGGCGCCGGCGACGATTCCCGCGTCCGCGCACCGCCACCCCTCCGTCGAGGTCGCCATGCCCACTCCCACCGCCACCCTTCCGGCGCCGGTCGTCACCGTGCTTGACCCCGACGAGCGCCGGCGCGTCGACGCCGCCGGCGAGGGGCTCTACCGCGCGATCCACCGCGACGATGTCGGCGCCGCGCTCGACGACCTCAAGCGCCGGCGCGTGAGCGCGGTGCTGCTCTCGGTGATGCGCTGCGGCCGACACCCGGACCGCCGGATGGCAGCGGTCGTGCGCGAGTTCCCAACGGTCCCGACGCTCGCGCTGCTTGGCGCGGAGCCGGCCAGCGCCGAGGCGCTGCTGCGCGTCGGCAACGCGGGAATCACCAGGCTCGTGGACGTGCGGCAGCCCGCCGGATGGAGTCAGCTGCGCCGCATTCTCGCCGCCGAGGCCACGCGTGCGGTGGATCGACAGGCGCTCGGGCGAATACGCGCCGAGCTCGGCGAGGTCTCGTCCGACGTGTGGACGTTCTTCGAGGCGCTCTTCACGGCGAGCGAACGGATCGGCACCGTGCGCGAGCTCGCCGGACGGATCGACGTCCTGCCGAGCACGCTGATGAGCCGCTTCTTCCGCGCGCGACTGCCGGCACCGAAGCGATATCTCTCCTACACGCGCCTCCTCCGCGCCGCCCGCCTGTTCGAGGATCCCGGACACTCGATTGCCGACGTCGCCAACGAACTCGAGTACTCGTCCCCCCAGAGCTTCGGGCGCCACATCCGGAATCTCCTCGACGTGACCGCGGGGGAGTTTCGGCGCCTCTACACGGTCGAGCGGATGCTTGAGCGATTCCTCGGGGAGCTGGTGCGGCCGCACCGCGAGACGCTCCGCACGCTGCGGCCGCTCTCGGTCCCGGCAGCGCGGCGTCTGCCGCCCTCGGTCGCCGACCGGCGGCCGGCGATGATGCGCCGGGCGACCTGAGGTAGCCGCGGTCCGCCCTACATCCGCGCGACGACCTCGGCGGCGGTGACGAGCGCCTCGACCTCGTAGCCGGCGGCCTCGATCGCCGAGCGTCCGCCTTCGGCGCGGTCGACGACCGCCAGCACGCCGACGACCGTGCCGCCGGCCGCGCGGACCGCGTCCGCCGCGCGAAGCGCCGACCCCCCCGTCGTGATCACGTCCTCGACGACGACCACCCGGTCGCCCCGCTCGAAGGCACCCTCGATCACCTTGCCGGTCCCGTGCGATTTCGCTTCCTTCCGCACGGTGAAGGCGCGCACCGGGAGTCCGGCGAGCTGACTCGCGTAGGCGATCGCGTAGCTTATTGGATCGGCGCCGAGGGTAAGGCCACCCACGGAATCGGGATGCCAGGACCTCGCGCTGATTGCGTGCAGCCCGAGCGGGCCAATCAGGGAGAGGCCCTCCGGGTGCATCGTTGTCGGCCGACAGTCAATGTACAGGTCGGACTGCTTCCCGGACGCGAGCGTGAAGGTGCCGCGGCGCGCGCTGCGCGTGGCGAGCAGGTCGAGCAGGCGTAGGCGGTGATCCATCCGGAGGAGGCTACCGTGCACCAGGGAGCGGGTCAATGAGGGCGCGATGCTCGGCTGGGTGACCGGCCTCGCGGCCCTCGGGGGTGCGATGGCGATCCTCGTCTACGAACGCGGCCGCCGCCGCCGGCTTCGCGAACGCAGTCTCGAGCTCGAGCACCTCTCCTTCGAACTCGCCCGCGCCAACCGCGCGAAATCCGAGTTCCTGGCCAACGTGTCGCACGAACTGCGCACCCCGCTGGCGGCGATCGTCGGCTTCGTGGACCTCCTGCGCGACGGCTCCTACGGCGAGCTCGGCCCGCGGATGGTCGATCCGGTCGAGCGGATGCAGGCGTCGGCGGAACACCTGCAGTTGCTCGTGGATCAGATTCTTGACCTCGCAAAGCTTTCTGCCGGCCGCCTCGACCTCCACCGGGAGCCGCTCTCGCTGCGCCCCTTTGTGATTGACGTGGCGAGCGAGGTGGAACCGCTGATCATCGAGAAGGGCCTCGCCCTCGCGATCCACGTGCCGGCGTCGCTGCCACGGCTCAGCACCGACCCGATGCACCTGCGGCAGATCCTCGTGAACCTGCTCGGGAACGCGGTCAAGTTCACCACGACCGGGACGATCACGCTGCGGGCGGCGTATGTCACCGACCCGTCGCGGCTGATGGCCGACCGCGTCACGCGGCAGCGGCCGATGCTCGCCGCGGGCGGTGCCTGGATTGCGCTGCAGGTGGTGGACACGGGAGTCGGCATCGCCGAGAAGGACCACGCCCGGGTCTTCGAGGAGTTCGAGCAGGTGGACGCGGGGTCACGGGGCGACTCGGAGCGGCGCGGTACCGGCCTCGGCCTCTCAATCACAAGGCGCCTCGCGCGCCTCCTCGACGGCGACATCACGCTGGAGAGCGAACCCGGGCGGGGCAGCACGTTCACCTGCTGGCTTCCGGTGGACCCGACGCCGCGCGGCACCGCCTAGCGACCGAAGAGCCCCTTCATCCGCGAGAGGAATCCGCTCGCCGGCACGTCTGGCGAGAACGGATCCTTGAGGGCCTCGGCGAGCGCCTCGGCGAAGGCGACGACGTTCGGGTAGCGGTCCGTCGGCAGCTTCGCGAGCCCCTTCATGACCACCGCCTCGACTGCAGGCGCATACTGGACGTCGGGCTTGGCCTGGTTGAGCGGGATTGGAGGCTGTGAGAGCAGCTGCGTGAACATCTCGCGCGGGCTCTTGGCCGTGTAGGGCAACGCGCCGGTGAGAAAGAGGTACGCCATCGTCGCGAGCGAGTACTGGTCGGCCGCCGGCGAGACCACTTCGCCCGACAGCGCCTCCGGCGCGACGTACATCAACGTCCCGACAAAGAAGCCGGCTCGCGTCAGGCGCTGGTCCGGTGTCACGTCGGTCGTCGTGGCGATGCCGAAGTCGAGGAGCTTCACCGTCCGGCTCTCGTGGTCGTACATCACGTTGTCGGGCTTGAGGTCCCGATGCACGATCCCCGCCTCGTGCGCCGCGTTGACCGCGCCGGCGATCTGCACGACGACGGCGGCCACTTCGTCCGGCGGGAAGGGTGCGTTGCGCTTGGCGTAGCTTTCGAGGAGTTCACCGGCCGCCCACTCGATCACGAGGAACGGCAGGGTCTCGGCCTCCCCGGTCTGGATCGTCCGGATCACGTTCACGTGCGTGACCCGCGTACCGAAGTTCGCCTCGCGCACGAAGCGCGCAACTGCCGTGCGGTCCTGGCGGAGTTTCTCGCGGAGCACCTTGAGCGCGACCGTGCCGTGCTCGGGGTGCTGGGCCCGGTAGACGGTCGCCGTGCCTCCCTCTCCGACCCGGTCGAGGAGGGTATACCCGGCGAGGGATCGTCCAACGAGCGGATCGCGAGACACGCGGCGAAGCTACCGACGGGACGCGGGCGTTGCAAGGAACTGACCGGTGCGACCGCGGCGGATCGACGCAGCCGCGCCAATTCCGACGGGTCGGGGTGTAGATTATCCGAGCGCCGCACTCCCTCCCGATCCTCCATCGAGATGTTTGACCGCCCTCGCCGTTCGCACCGCACCCTGGCCCGTCTCGTGGCGGCGGTGACGCTCGCGTCCGCACTCGGCGGCTGCGGAGCGAGCCGGGGTGACGGCGCGGCGAACGGTTCGGCGCGGCCGCAGGGCCCCGGACTCTCGCGGGACCAACGGAACATCTCGTTCGATCCCGCGCCGCTCTACCGGCAGATGGGAATGATCGCGCAGGGCCTGCCCTTCCCGGTCGTCGGGCGCGTCGGGTTCCTCGGGAGCTCGACGCCGGACTCGACGCACGTGGTGGTGGCGGTGTCGTTCCCCGTCACCGCGGTGAGCTTTATGCGAGAGGCAGACAACCGATTCCGCGCGAACTACACGGTCGCAATCACGCTCGATCGCGCGGGCGTGCGGGAAAGGGCGGTCGAGGCGTCAGAGACGATTGTCGTCGGCACGTATCGCGAGACCACCCGGATCGACGAGAGCGCATTGTTCCAGGAAATCCTCGACGTGGCGCCGGGTCGCTACACGCTCACCCTCGCCATCCGCGACGCCGGGAGCCAACGGAGCGTGCAGGAACAGCTGGAGATCGTCGTGCCGAAGCTGGCCGCTGGTGCACTCTCCTCGCCAATCCCGGTACACGAGGTCGTCCCGCGCACCCACCGCGAGACGCTGCCGCAGCTCCTGACCAGCCCGCGCGCGACGGTCACCTTCGGCCGCGACAGCATCATCCCGCTGTACCTCGAACGCTACGGCGCGGACGACGCCACCGTGCAGTTGATCGTGCGAAACGAGAACGGGCGCCCGCTCTGGACGGCGACCGTGCCGATCGAGCAGCGGGACAGCATGGCGTCCGGCACCGTCGCGGTCCCGGTCGGGCGCCTGGGGATCGGGGTCGCGCAGCTTTCGTTTGTCGCCGAGGGGAGCGCCGACACGAGCAGCGCCTACGTGTTCGTCGGATTTGGCGAGGACCTTCCGGTCGCGCGGTTCGAGGATATGGTCGCGTTCCTCCGCTACTTTGCGACGGCGGCACGATTGCAGCGCCTTCGTGACGCACCGGAGGCCGACCGGCCCGCCGCGTGGGCGACCTTCCTCGCCGAGACGGATTCGACCCCGGCCACTGCGGAACACGAGGACCTGCGCGCCTACTTCGAGCGGCTGTCGCGAACCAACGCCCGCTTTCGTGAGGAAGGGGTGCCGGGCTGGATGTCCGACCGCGGCAAGGTGCTCGTGGTGCTCGGCGAGCCGGACCAAATCCTCGAGCCGGCGTTCACGGACTTCCAGCGCAATCGCCAGCAGCTCTGGGAGTATCGCAGTCTCAGCCTGCAGCTCGTGTTCTACGACCAGACGGGCACCGGGCGCTGGCGGCTGACCCAGTCGAGTGCCGTCCGGTTCGAGACGGAGTTGCGCCGCCGCCTGCGGTGACTGGTCCTGAGGCCGAGCGTTCGCCCTCCACCGGGCGAACCCGCAAGCTCCTCCACCTCTCGGTCGCCGCCGTCCCGCTCTGCTGGGGATTCGGACTGGTCGATGTGACGACGGTCCGGGTCGGACTCGCGGTCGCGGTCGTGGTCGCCCTCACCACCGAGTATCTGCGGCGGCGCGACCCGGTCGTTACGGCGCACTTCGACGCCCGTTTCGGCCGATGGCTGAAGCCGCACGAGCGCGCAGCGATCACAGGAGCGACCTGGCTCGCCTGCGTGATGTTGGCGGCGGTCTTGCTTTTTCCCGCGCCGACGGCGCTCGTTGCCCTCTGGGCCGGGACGGCCGGGGATGCGGCGGCCGCATTGATCGGCGGCGCCACCCGCCGCGCGACCGCCGGACGCGGAAAGTCGCTCGTCGGCGCCCTTGCCTGTATGCTGGCAACCGCACTCGGCGCTTGGCTCCTTGGTCCCGCCGGATGGGCCGTCGCGGGCGTGCTCGGCGTGGTCGCCGCCGCGGCAGAATGGCCGGCGCGCCTCGGCGACGACAACCTGCGCGTCACCCTCGCCACCGGAGCGGCGGCGTGGCTCCTCGGGGTGCGATAGGTTTGGCCGCATGACGACCCCCGGCCGCCCTCGGCTCTACCTGATAGACGGCTACGCGTTGATCTATCGCGCCTTCCACGCCCTCGGCGGCGGAGCGCCGCTCCGCAATGCGCGCGGCGAGAACACCGGCATGGCCAAGGGCGTGAGCGAGTTCCTCCGCCGCCTCATCGAGAAGCACAAGCCGGACTATCTCGGGTGGGTGAACGATGCCGGAGCGTCGGGACGCGATGTCCTGCTCGAGTCGTACAAGGCGAACCGCATCGCCCTGCCGGACGAGGAACAGGAGGACTTCGACACCGGGGTCGAGCGCGTCCATCAGATCCTGCGCGGCTACCGGATCCCGATCGTCGAGCTCGAGGGGTTTGAGGCCGACGACGTGATCGCCACGCTCGCGCCACAGGGCGTCGCAGCGGGGTTCGAGGTCTGTGTCGTGTCGGGGGACAAGGACCTGTTGCAGCTCGTGCGACCCAACGTCTGGATCCTGAATCCGTGGCACGGCCCGCCGGGCCGGACCACGGAGAAGTGGTACGGTGTCGAGAACGCGCACGAGCGACTCGGGGTCCCCCCGGAGCGGGTGGTGGACTACCTCGCGCTCGTCGGCGACACGGCGGACAACGTGCCCGGCGTGCGGGGCATCGGGGACAAGGGGGCGCTCGCGCTCGTGGAACGCTGGGGCACGGTCGAGACGATGCTCGAGCATCTCGCGGAGATCGAGCCGACGAGGACGCGCAATGCGCTGACGGCGAACGCCGATGCTGCACGGCTCTCGAAGCAGTTGGTCACGCTGCAGGCCGACCTTCCGGTGACGCTCGACGCCAACGCGCTCACGCTCGACACGCCGGACTGGGCGGCGCTCCGCGACCTCTTCACCGAGCTGGAGTTCAATACGGCAGCGCGTACGGCGGCCGTCGAGGCCGGCGAAGGCGGGAGTGCTGGCAAGGCGCCCGCCGACGCGCCGTTGATGGCGCGCGCAAGATCCGACGCCACGCACGCTGGTCCGGGCGCCGCGACGTCGATTCCCGGGACACCCGACGCCGCGCCACGCGACTACCGCGTGGCCGACACGCCGGAGCTGGTGGCCGAGATGATCGCCGAGGCGCGCGCGGCCGGCATGATCGCCGTGGACACCGAGACGGTGCTCGACGCCAATGCCCCGCCGATCATCACGCCGATGCGGGCGAATCTCGTCTCCATCTCGGTCGCCACCGCGCCGGGCAAGGCGTGGTACCTGCCGTTCGCGCACCGGGTGCCGAGCGAGGCGCAGAGTGGGCTCGCGCTCGACGATGCACCGAAAAAGGTGTCACGCTTGGCCGTCGGCAGCTCGATCGCCGCGCGACTCCTCGCCGAGGGCGCACACGCGGTGGTGAATCTCCCGCCGCCCCTCTCCGACGCGATGGCACCGCTACGGGCGCTCCTTGAGGATGCCAAGGTGCGCAAAACCGCGCACCACGCGAAGTACGACCTCCTGGTGCTGCGGCGCGCCGGACTCGCGCTCGGCGGACTCGACTTCGACTCGATGCTGGCGAGCTACGTCCTCGACCCGGGGCGCCGGTCCTATGCGATCGACGCGCTTTCGGTCGAACTGCTCGGCATCGCGATGACCAGCTATGAGGAGCTGTGCGGCAAGGGCCGGACCGAGATTCCATTCGACGAGGTGCCGATCGCTGCCGCCGCCGAGTACTCGGGCGCCGACAGCGACATCGCACTCCGCCTGCGTGGCGTCATCGAGCCCAAGCTCAAGGAGCACTCCGCCGACGCCTTGCTGCGCGACATCGAGCTGCCGCTGGTCGAAGTGCTCGCCGAGATGGAGTGGACAGGGATCACGATTGACGTACCCTGGTTCCATTCGCTGAAGACACGCTTCGAGGCGGCACGGCGGGACCTCGAGCGCCAGATCTACGTCGAGGCGGGGATGGAGTTCAACATTGCCTCGAATCCGCAGTTGCGCTCGGTGCTCTTCGAGAAACTCGGCCTTCCCGTGAAGAAGAAGACCGCCACTGGGCCGAGCACGGACGCCAGCGTCCTCCAGGAGCTTGCCGACGAGGGGCACGCGCTTCCCGGGCTGTTGATGGAATACCGGGAGCTCGCCAAGCTGGAGAACACGTATCTCGACACCCTGCCGGCGCTCGTCAATCCGCGCAGCGGCCGGCTGCACACGTCATTCAACCAGACGGTGGCGAGTACCGGGCGACTGTCGTCCAGCGATCCCAACCTGCAGAACATCCCCATCCGGCGCGACCTCGGAAAGGACATCCGCCGGGGGTTCGTCCCGAGAGCGGGATGGCAACTTCTCGCGGCCGACTACTCCCAGGTCGAGCTCCGGCTCCTCGCCCACCTGTCCGGCGATCCGGCCTTCGTCGCCGCGTTCCGGGCCGGTGGCGACATACACAGCCAGACGGCCAGCGTGATCTTCGGTGTCGCGCCGGACGCGGTGACGGCGGAGATGCGCGCCCGCGCCAAGACCATCAACTTCGCGACCATCTACGGGCAGGGCGCGCACGCGCTCTCGCGCCAACTGCGGATCGAGCACGCCGAGGCCAAGGCGTTCATCGAGACCTACTTCGAGCGCTTTGCCGGGGTGCGCCAGTGGCTCGACCGCTCGGTCGCCGAGGCGCGCGAACGGGGGTATGTCGAGACGCTCTTCCGCCGCCGGCGTTACATCCCCGAGATCAACGACCGGAACTTCAACACCCGGTCGTTTGGCGAACGCCTCGCCCAGAACTCGCCGATCCAGGGGTCCGCCGCCGACCTGATCAAGGTCGCGATGATCCACATCCACCACGCGGTGCGCGACGCACGGATGGAGTCGCGCATGCTCCTTCAGGTACACGACGAGCTCGTCTTTGAGTTTCCCGCCGCCGAAGAGGCGGCACTACGGGCGCTGGTGGATCGCGAGATGACCACGGCCGTTACGCTCGACGTGCCCCTGGTGGTGGACATCGGAACCGGCCCGAACTGGCTGCTCGCAAAGGCCTGAGCGCTCCGTCGAGTCGCCAATCGCCTTGCAGAGTGCGACAATTAAAGGTGGTTGCGGTGCCGGGACGAGCGCCCTTCTGTCGGCAATGGAGCTAACCTGTTGTTCCACAACGACATCGCCGCGGTGTCCATCGCGGCCCCGCCCTTGCTCTCTTCACCGTATGATTTTTGGTGAGCGGCTCGTCCGTCACCGAAAGGCGTGATACGCGTCACTACCTGAAACGCCCTTTCTCCTAGCCCAGAACGCGAATGGCACCGGTCCCGCGCCGTGGATTCACGCTCATCGAGCTGCTGATCGTCGTGGTGATCATCGGGATCCTCGCGGCAATCGCCATCCCGAAATTCCAGAACACCAAGGGCAAGGCGAACGCGGCGTCAATGAAGGCCGACCTTCGAAATCTCGCGACCGCACAGGAAGCGTATTTCTACGAGACGGCCACATACGGTACGGATCTCGCGCTTCTGAAGATGCAGACATCGCCAGGTGTCGTGCTGACGGTGGTCAGCGCGACCAATGGCGGCTGGGCGGCGATCACGACCCACCCGCAGTCCTTTCCGCTGACCTGCGCGATGTACTCCGGTGCTGTGTCGACTCCACCGGCGCCGGCGACCGTCGAGGGCGTCGTCGCCTGCCAGTGAGCGGTTCCGGTCCCGCCGGAGCCAGCCCAATGCCGCCTCCGAAGGACGCGCAGGCACTGCAGCTGGAGTGGCTGGAGTTCCCCGCGCGACGCGACGGCGTGATTCACGCCATGGACGGCGGGCTCTGGATGCACCGCCACGTCTGGCGCGGGCGGCCGATGGCGCATCTGGTCTCGGCGAATCGCGAACGCCTCCTGACGTGGGGCGCGCGCGTTGGGATGCCGGCCGAGCGACTGCAGTACCATCCGCTCAAGGATCCGCGCGACGGCGTGCGTCGTGACGCCTGGCATTGGGACCTCGCCGGCTCGTACCTACCGCCTCGTCGCTGACCGAACGGGCAGCCGCCCGACGCTCAGCGCCCGAGGTTCTCCGGCGCCGCCGCGCGCCCGCGAAGCGCGGCAAGCAGCACCAACGTCATCACGTAGGGGAGCGCGAGGAAGAGCTGGTACGGGAGGTCGAGTGCCAGGGCCTGGAAGAGGTACTGGAGCGCGAACGCCCCGCCAAAGAGCAGGGCCGCACCGGCCGTGCCAAACGGCGACCAGCGGCCGAGCACGACGACTGCGATCGCGATGAAGCCTCGGCCGGCGCTCATGCCCTCGTTGAACGATCCCACCTGTGCGAGGACCAAGGTGCCGCCGCAGAGCCCGCCCATCAGGCCGCTGAACAGAATCGCTCCCCACCGGACCGCCACGGTCGGGATTCCGGCGGCGGCGGCGGCGGCGGGAGACTCGCCGACGGCGCGCAGCGCGAGGCCGCCGCGCGTTCGCGCCATCCACCAGGCGAGTATCGGCACCGCGGCGTAGAGTAGATACGTCACCACCGGCTGACGGAAAAGAGGCGCCCCCAGCAGCGGCATCGAGGCAAGGACCGGCACCGAGACCGGACCGATCGTCGGGATCGACGTCGCCGCATCGCCGATCCCGAAGTAGGACCGCGCGATCGTTCCCGTGAGTCCGAGACCGAGCATCGTGAACGCCGCGCCAGTGATGATCTGGTCGGTCCGCAGCGCGACGACGAAGTACGCGAAGAGCGCCGACATCGCCAGGCCCGCCCCGGCCGCCCCGGCGAACCCAAGACCGACACCGCCCGCCGCGGCGCCGACCGCGGCGCCAAGACAGCCGACGACAATCGTCCCCTCGAGGCCCAAGTTGATGACGCCGGCACGTTCGGCGACTAGCTCGCCAAGCGCGGCGAACGCCAACGGCGTCGCGGTCCGGATTGTCGCCTCGAGGAACGGAACGAGGACGGCGTCCATCAGGCGCCGTCCGACAACGACATCCGGCGCCGAGTCGCCGCGAGGACGGCGAGCAGGATCATCGCGATCACGACCTGGACCGCCACGGCCGGCACGCCGGCATCGCGCTGCATGCCGGCGCCGCCCGCCTCCAGCGCCCCGAAGAGGATGGCGCTGGCGATGACCGCGCGCGGATCAAGCCGCGCCAGCAGCGCCACCGCAATCGCGGTGTAGCCGTAACCTGGCGAGAGCCCTTCGTAGAGCGCCCAGGTCACGCCGCCGACCTCCGACGCGCCAGCGGCGCCCGCCAGCGCACCGCTGAGCAGGAAGACCCGAAACGTG
The DNA here is from genome assembly GCA_040901985.1 of Gemmatimonadaceae bacterium. Lineage (GTDB taxonomy): Bacteria > Gemmatimonadota > Gemmatimonadetes > Gemmatimonadales > Gemmatimonadaceae > Pseudogemmatithrix. The sequence goes on along the minus strand of JBBDYC010000002.1, from coordinate 47,530 downwards.
AGGCGGTCGGCGTCGACGCCGCCCGCCGACTGCGCCGCCCGCGGGCCGGCGCCCACCGCGCGCACACGGAAGCCCGCCGCAGTCCGGGCGAGGACGAACCACAGGGCAAGCGCCGCGATGATTCCCAACACGAAGCCGAGATGCAGCCGTTGGCCAGGGACCAGGAATGGCCAGCGCGCGGCCTCGACGAACGTCACCGTCTGCGGATAGATGCGCGTCGGTTCCTGCAGTGGGCCACGGACCACCCAGCTCACCACGGCGAGCGCAACGAAGTTGAGCATGATCGTGCTGATCACCTCGAGAACGCCGAAGCGCCGCCGGAGGACCGCGGCAATCCCCGACCAGAGCGCCCCACCGGCCATTCCGCCGGCGAGCATGAGCGGAATCATCACCACCCGCGGCGCACCCGACAGCGCCAGGGCCACCGCCGAGGCGAACACGGCGCCGATCAGGAGCTGGCCTTCGGCGCCGATGTTGAGCACCCCGGCGCGGAACGCGACCGCGACCGCCAGGCCGACGAACAGCAGCGGCGTCGCCCGCACAAGCGTCGCCGACCAGAACGCGAACGCCGACCCGAATGCGCCGTCCCAGAGTGCGACGAGGGCGTCCACTAGGCGCCGAGCCCGAGCAGGGCACGCGTGTATGGCGCGCGGTCCAGCCGGTCGGCCGGCGCTGGTACCTCGGTCACCCGGCCGCCGTGGCAGGCGACGATCCGGGACGTGAGGCCGAGGATCTCGTCGAGATCGCTCGAAAAGACGACCGCCGCGCCGCGATGCTCATCGGCTGCCGCAGCGATTGCCGCAAGCACGCGGGCGGATGCCCGAAGGTCGAGCCCGCGCGTCGGGTTTTCCGCGACGAGCGCCGCCGGCGACACCGCGCGCTCGCGGCCGACCACGAACTTCTGTTGGTTCCCCCCGGAAAGGATCGCGACGGGACTCCGAGGTCCCGTCGCGACGACCTCGTGGGCGCTGATGACGGCGCGTGCTTCCGATTCGCGTTCCGCCCAGGGGATCACGCCGCGCTGGATGCCCGCGTCGGCAAGGACGAGATTCTCGGTGAGCGACATCGTCGGGATCAGGGCATCGGCGAGCCGGTCCTCGGGCACGAAGCCGACGCGCGCCGGCCGGGTGACCCGGCCCGCCGACGGCTCGAGTCGGCCGGCGAGGACGCGGAGCAGCTCGCGCTGACCGGAGTTCTCGACTCCGATCACCCCCAGCACCTCGCCGCGCCGCACGGTCAGCGAGGCGTCCCGGAGTCGTGCGACGCCGCGCGCGTCCACCACGTCCACGTGCTCGAGTGCGAAGACGATGTCGGCTTCGGCGTCAACCGGCCGCACGCCCGGACGCAAGGCGACAGGGGCGGCATCACCGCCGAGCGCCTCGACGAGCGTGCGTTCGTCGACCGAGCTGCGAGACTGTGCGAGGACGGTCCGCCCGCGCCGGAGCACCGTCACGTCGTCGGCGACGGCGAGCGCCTCGGCGAGGCGGTGCGTGATCAGCACCACCGTTCCGCCGTCCGACACGAACCGGCGGATCCAGCGGTAGAGGTCCTCGCTCTCCGCCGGCGACAGGACCGCCGTCGGTTCGTCGAGAATCAGCACCTGTGCACCGTTCGCGAGCGCCTTGAGGACTTCCACGCGCTGCTGGGCCCCGACCGCGAGGTCGCGCACCCGAGCGTCGGGATTGGCCGCCAGTCCGGTCTCCACGCCCAGGGCCCTGATCCTCGCCGCGACCTGAGTGGCGTTGAACCTCCGGCGGCTGCCGAGTGCGACGTTCTCCGTCACCGTGAAGGCCGGCACCAACATAAAGTGTTGGTGGACCATCCCGATCCCGGCGGCGATCGCGTCGCGGCTCGAGTGGAACCGCCTGGTCGCGCCGTGAAGCGCCACGGACCCCGCGTCGGGCTCGAGTGCGCCGAAGGCGATGCGCATCAGCGTGGTCTTTCCGGCGCCGTTCTCGCCGAGCAGCGCATGCACCGTCCCCACGCGAACGGTGCAGTGTGCATCCTCGAGCGCGCGCGTCGAGCCAAGCTGCTTGCTGATGCCGCGCAGCGCGAGCGCCGGCGCGACGCTCACCGGCCGGTCGGTGCGTGCACGAAGTCCCACGGGATGCCGAACGTCTCGCCGACGTGCGCCGCCAGCGCGCGCACCCCGAGCGTCTCCGTGGCGTAATGGCCGGCGTAAATGATCACGAGGCCATGCTCCTCGGCCTCAACGGCGCTCCAATGCGGCCCTTCACCCACGACGAGCGTATTGATGCCGGTCGCGTACGCTTCCCGCAGGTTCTCGGCCTGGGCACCGGCGCCCGAACAGATCGCCCAGCGCTCGGTGCGGTGGCCCGCCGGAATCGGCGAGGCGACCGTGTGGTGGCCGTGCGGCTGGGCCCAGGCCGTGACACGCGCGACCAGCGCCGCGGTGTCGAGGTCCGCCTCGCCGCGGACGCCACACTGGATTTGCTGGTAGCGCGCGAAGCCGCCCGATACCGTCAGCCCGAGCTCCGCCGCGAGCAGCGCCGAGTTTCCGAACGCCGGATGTGCGTCGAGCGGAAGGTGTGACGAGTACAGGGCCAGGTCGTGCGAAAAAAGCGCCCGGAGTCGCGCCTCGTGTGCGCCGGTCACCGGCTGCAGTCCGTTCCAGAAGAGACCGTGATGGACGAGCAGCAGGTTCGCCCCGGCGTCGGCGGCGAGGCCGATGGTCCGCAGCGAGACGTCCACGGCGGCGGCGACGCGCGTCACCGGGCCGCGATGGCCGACTTGCACGCCGTTGAGCGCCGGCGGGTAGTCGGGCGTGGTGGCCGTGAGCAGCAGCGCGTCGAGATGCGCGGCAATCGCGGTGAGCGTCGGCGCGGTCATCGGGCAACGGCTGACAACGCGCCGGCCCCGCTGGCGAATCGCGCCTGCTCCGCTCGGATGCGCTCGTGCATTGCCGCCGGAATGGCGGTCACCGCCGGGTTTGGCACCCAGCGCACCACGTCGCTCAACGTGCCCATCCGGATCACCCGCGGCACGAAGCTGCTGTCGCGGACCTCCCGAGCGACCAACAGGAAGGCGCGCGGGACGTCAATGACGACGGAGCCGAGGGTGATTGCTGGCGCGATGGCATTCTGATCCGCGTTGGAGCCGATGATCCAAACGCCGGGATGTTCGCGCGCGGCCTGAAAGACGCCGAGTCCCGCCGCGTCGGCGTTCTGGAAGATCACGTCGGCGCGGCGCGCAATCAGTGCGAGGGCCTGCTCCTTTCCGGCGCCGGCGTCCTCCCAGTTCCCGATGAAGGCCGTCAGCACGCTCACGCCCGGATCGACCGCCCGCGCGCCCGCGGCAAAGGCGTCAAAACTCGCGCGCACGGGTGGAAGCTCGGTCCCGCCGATCGCGGCGAGCACCCGGGTGCGCGACACGGCCGCCGCCGCCATTCCCGCGAGGTACGACGGTTCGTCGAACGCAAACGACATCGCGCCGACGTTCGGTCCGGTGCCGGTCCCGCCGGTGGTCACGAAGACCGTTTGCGGATACTCCGCGGCGACGCGTTGCGCCGCGTCCTGGAACTCGAAGCCGTGCCCAATCACCAACGACATTCCTTGGGCGCCATACTGACGGAAATTCTCCTCGAACTCGGCGGGCGTCCTCGTCTGCACGTGGCGTACGGTGGCGCCGAGGGAATCGCGGATCCACTGCAATCCCACATACGCGGAGTAGTTCCAGGACTGGTCAGAGATGGGTCCCGGGGTAAGGAGCGCCACCCGAAATGCCTGTGCTGCAGCGGCCTCGGACGCCCTTTCACCGCACGCGACGAGCGCCAGAGCGAAGGTGTGGAAAATAACGACAGCTCTGGCGATGTTACGCATTAAATGCCTATTTAAGTGCTTTATTCAGAGTCGATTAACAACGCGAAAACAACATACGAGTACCGTCAACAATCGTTGTTGATAAGCGGCGCCGGCAGTTGTCGAATTGGTGATGGTGCGCCGATGGTGCTGCGTCAGCGCGCGACCCGCGAATCTCTGCCGTCTCGGGCCTCTCCTGGGCGCGCCATCAGCGTGAGTTCCGTCATCTTCACGCCACCATTGATACGGGCGCCCTCCATCACCACGATTGACTTCGTCGCGATATCGCCGTTGACGACCGCGCTATTCTGCAACTCGAGACGGTCGCTGGCGGTCACGTTGCCCTCGATGACCCCGCCGACCACCACCTCGTTCGCCGTGACGTCGCCGGAGATCGCGCCCTCACGGGCCAGCATCACCTGCCGTGCGCCGCGGACGCTCCCGTCGATGCGTCCTTCCACCTTGAGCACACCACTGCAGTCGATGTCGCCGCTGACGGTGGTGCTGGCAGCGATGATTGTCAGCGTCGCCTCGGTCACAGCGGCGCGCGATGGGCCCTTGCCCGAGGGTTCATCCTTTCCGAATATCGGCACATTCGTCTCCCGCAAAGGGTCGTCGCGGATCACCGGCCGCCCACGCCAGGCGGCATGTTCGTCGGGTCGCGTGGTGTTCGTGACGTGTCGCGCGCTTCAGCCGCCTGACGGGCCGTCGCCGCGCCGAGCATTCGTTGAACCTGATCATACCGCATCTGCAGCTCCGCAAGCGTCGCCGACAATGTATCGAGTCGGTTCGCATCGCGCGTCAGGCGCCCGACCTCCTGGCGCAGGAGCGGTACCCGCGCGGCCTGCGACGCCATCCACCCCCAGGTGAGGATCCCGACGACATAAAGCAGGATCATGGCCCGCGACGAGGCGAACGCGAGGAACCGGACCTTCCATGGCTGCAGCACATAGTGCCGGTGGGCGAGGCCGTTCTCGCGATGCAGGTGCACGTACAGCGACCCACCCTCCGCATCGAGGATGCGTCCGTGCGCGTCACGCGCACCGGTTGCCTTCACGGGTTTCGGGGTGTCGCGTCGGGTCATTCCGGGCGCTCCGGGTCGAGCAGGAGTTCGCAGAGGCGTTCAAAATCCTCGACGCTGTAGTAGGGAATCCGCAACTCCCCTCGCTCCTTGCCGGCTTGCACGATCCGGGCGTCGGTGCCGAGCCGCTTTCGCAGTTGATCCTCGACGCGGCGCACCTCGGCGCTGCGGCCGTCGCCTCCCGTGTTGACCTTCACCCGGGGCTGGCGGCGCGTCCCGCCGCTCGCCGCACGGACGCGCTGCTCCACCTCACGCACCGACAGTCCCTCAGCCACCACCGCCTTGGCCAAGTCGGCCATCCGCGACGGATCGCCGAGCCCAAGGAGCGCGCGCGCATGGCCTACGGTGAGCGCACCGTCCCAAACGAGCCGCCGCACCGAGGCTGGGAGCGCCAACAGCCGTAGCGTATTCGCCACGGTCGAGCGGTCCTTGCCGACAACCTCCGCCACCTCTTGCTGGGTGAGCGAGAAATCACGAATCAGTTGGTCGTAGCCTTCGGCTTCCTCAATCGGATTGAGATCGGCGCGCTGCAGATTCTCGACCATCGCCAGCGAGAGGAGCAGGCGATCATCCACGTCTCGGACCATCGCGGCGATCTCCGACCAGCCGAGGCGCTGGGCGGCGCGGTATCGTCGCTCGCCGGCGATCAACTCAAAACCCTCGCCGCGCGGCGCCGGACGAACGGTGATTGGCTGTAGCAGTCCGTTGACCCGCAGCGAGGCTTCGAGATCGGCGAGCTCGTCGGCACGAAAATCCTTTCGCGGTTGCAACGGGTTCGGGCGGATCTTCGACAGCGGAATCGTGCGAAACGGGCTGTCGGCGAGGCCGACCGCCGACGAACCGTCCGCGGCGCGCGCGTGAGCCGCCGCCGCAGTCCCGATGCGTGTTGGCGCGCGAGCAATCAGCGCCTCGAGCCCTCGTCCCAGTCGCCGGCCCTTTTCAGTGCTCATAAATTCTCGCAGGGCTGAATTATTCGGAACACTATGAATCGCAACAAGTTAGGAAACAGGCCTGCCGCGACGGCGCACAAATAACGACGTAACTCGTTGCTACATAACGCTTTACTGCTTGCTCTCGAGCAATTCTTTCGCCACGGCCATATACGCCTGGGCACCGACGGACGCTAGGTCGTACAAGATGATCGGCTTGCCGAAGCTCGGAGCCTCGGCGAGTCGCACGTTCCTTGGAATCACGGACTGGAATACCTTTGCGCCGAAATATTCGCGCGCGTCCGCCGCAACTTGACGAGAGAGATTCAGCCGGGCGTCGAACATCGTGAGGAGGACACCGTCGATGCCGAGTGGCGGATTTACGCCCTGCTGGACGAGATGAACCGTGTTGAGCAGCTGCGACAGTCCCTCAAGCGCGTAGTACTCGCACTGTAGCGGTATCAAGAGCGCATCCGCCGCGGCGAGCATATTCACCGTTATCAGTCCGAGCGACGGCGGACAATCGATCAGGATGTAGTCGTAGTCGTCGCGCACACGCTCCAGGGCGCGCCTCATCGCGAGCTCGCGCTCGTCCTCGGACACGAGCTCTATCTCCGCTCCGGCCAGGTCTGGGGTCGCCGGGAGTACGTCAAGGTGCCGGAATTGCACCTGCCTGATAATCGCGTCCGAGACTCGAGTCGCGTCAAGCAGGACGTCATAGACCGTCTCCCGCAGGTCATCGCGCGCAATCCCGATGCCGCTCGTGGCATTGCCTTGTGGGTCGCCATCCACAAGCAGCGTCCGCTGCTCGGCTGCCGCGAGCGAGGCAGCGAGGTTCACAGCAGTCGTCGTCTTGCCAACCCCGCCCTTCTGGTTGGCGATTGCGATGATTCGGGCCACGGAGTCCGGACGCGAGAAAAGGGGGGTGAACCGACGAATATACCGGTCCACCCCCTGACTCACCAGTACGATGTTTCACGTGGAACGCGTATCTCAACCGTCACGCGCCCCGTTTCACGTGGAACACCCCTCGGGCCAACTACCTCTGGACGATGGCGATACGGATGGTCACTGACGCTGTCACAGAGATCAAGCCAGTCTCGATTGGCGTCGACGCGACCTGGCTCGCTTCCATCATTCGGGCCTGATCGAAGCGAGGTATCTCCCCGCCGCCGGATGCCGTTGTAATCTCGAGCACCGGACCTAGGCTCACGTCGGCAGCCTCGGCAATCGCCTGCGCCTCTAACCTCGCCTTCTGGACGGCACGCCGGAGAGCCTCTCGGCGTGCGCCGGCCTCGTCCTCGACGAAAAGATGCGGCCCGTTCACGTTGGTCGCCCCTCGACCGACCGCACCGTCGATCACCGCGCTCACCTTCGTCAAGTCGTGGACCTCGACCTGGATGGTGTTTCGCGCCTGGTACCCAATCACGGTCGGCCGACCACCCTCGGCAGGGTAGCGGTACTCCGGGTTGACGGTCACCGCGAGCGTGCGGATCTGCTCCGAGGCCACCCCGGCACGACGGACGGCATCGAGCACGGCAGCTTGTATCCGCGCGTTCTCTGCCGCCGCGGCCACGCTCGTCTGGCCGCGACTCTCCACCGCGATGACGAGCCGGGCACGGTCCGGGGTGACGTCCACGGTCGCGGAGGCCGAGACGACGACCTGCCGGGGACTCTCGCTCGGACGCTGCGCGAACTGCGCCGCCGCCTTCGTCGAGGAAAGGCTCGCCAGCGCCAGCGCGAGCAACAGGGCAATCGGGCGAACAGGCATGGCGTCATCTCCTAATAGTTGCTGATGGATACTAAATGCGGCCGACTCATGCTGCGAGCGTGACGAAGCCGGAACTTCGCGCTCAGTCCGGTCGCCAGGTATCGAGCGGGATCCAGACCAAAGGCGCGTCCTCGCTTGGGCCGTCCCTCCGGAGGCGATACACCGGCCGCGTCGGGAAGGCCGCCGCAATCTCCGCCTCGCGGCCCGGCAGCCAACGCGCATACACGTTTCCGTCCCGCGACAGGCGCCAGGGCGCCAGGTTCAAAAAACCCAACTGGTCACTCGCGATCCGCGCTTCGCAGAGCGCCGGATAGCGTACGCCCGGGAGCATCTGCTCCGTGTCGTCCGCCGACCGATGGCTCGGGACCAAGTGGCCCGAGTCGACCAGGAACGGGCGGAGGCGCTCGAGCGCTGTTCCGTCACGGACCCCGTCGTGCTCGATGCCCTGAAGCGTCATTTCGAGGACGCAGGCGTCAATCCTTCGATAGAGAAACTCCGTGTCGGCTCGCGAAAGTCCGGCCGCCCACATCCGGACCACGAGCTGCGCGCCCCAACTCTCCTGGACGAGGACCAGCGCGTCGTGTACACCTGCCAACGCCGCCGCACGATTCACGTCGAACCGAAGCGATGTCATCCCGTTTCGGTACGTCGGCACGCGCACGATGGCGAGCGTGACCACGGCATAAAGGATCCCGGCGATGCCGGCCGTTCGGATGGTGTGCCAGGCGAGCGACGCCGCGCCCAGCCGGTCCCGGATGAGCGGAACCGCGCGCGCGGTCCAGAGCACCAGCAGCGGCAGCAGCGGAAAGAGAAAGCGCGGCCCGAGGAAGAACCCGTCGTGCCAGTACGCCCAGTAGCCGAGCAGAAGCAACGCACCCGAGGCGAACAGGTACCGGTCGAGCGTGGACACGGAGCGGGCGAGCCAGAGTCCCGCCGCCGCCGGAAGGACCGCCGGGAACGGCGTCTCGAACAGGTAGGTGCCGAGCCGGGTGAAATAGAGTCCGATAAGCTCCAACCCGCGCGCCGGCGTGTGGATCGACCCCCAAGGCGTTCGATGGAATCCAATGCCGTGGCCAGCACCCCAGAGCAGGTCGTACCCGAACCGGAAGGGATTCCCGGTCGTCTCGGCGTTCGCCCAGAGCATCACGGCGACCGGCGCCGCGACGCCGACGCCGGACAGCACGAGCGTCGCGACGGCGCGACCGCCGCCTCGGGCGCGCCAGGCGAGCCAAGCCGCCGCCGGGAGCGCAAAGGCCGCCGCGTCGAGCGGACGGATCGTCGCCGCGATGCCGAACCCCAGCCCTGTTACGAGGCCGAAGAGTGGCGCTCGTGTCTCATCCGTCGCCGCACGCACGAGCGCCACGACCGCGACGAGGAGCCAGAGCAGCGTGGTCGCGTGGTTCATATGCGAACCGAACATGAAGACGCCGAACGGCGTCAGCGCGAAGAGCGCCGCGGTCCCGCGTCTCCAGGCGAGCGACGCCAGCGGATCCGTGGACCCGAGCAGTAGCCAGAAGAACCAGGCACAGGCGGCGCCGACGAGCGGCCCGACAAGCCAGGTCGCGCCGATCCACACCCCGGGGACCAGCATCGCGGGGCCGCCGACCGGATACTGCCCGAACTCACGGTCGCCGAGATCGACCACGTGGAGGATGGAAAAGAACTCGCGGGGGAGGCGAACAGCTTCCCAGAGCCTTCCCGCCGCGTAGCTCTGTGCCTGAAGGACGTGCACGATCTCGTCAATCAAGAGGGGCCGCGCCGAGAACACCCAGCGGGCCACGGCGGCGTAAAGCAGGAAGGCGCCAATCGCGAGAAGGAGCGGAAACCACGACCCCTGCGCGCCGCCAGGATGCTCTCGGCCTCCCGTACCCGCGACGACATCGCCCGGGCCACGTCCGCCGCGCTCGGCCGACCCCGAGGCGCGGACCCGCCGGACATAGGTTGCGAGCACGCCGATGCCGGCACAGAGGGCGGCGCCGAGGCCCCAGTCCGAAAGCCGCGCGAGATATCCGGGATCGCTCTCGCCGCCCGGGATCAGACCCGCCACCGGGAGGAGCGCCCCGGCGAGCAGGAAGAGGGCGATCAGACGCGTGACCATTGCCCCACGTCGAAGACGAACAGGTCGAAATCGTGCACCCCGGCGCTCATCCGCCTAATCTAGTGCGCAACGCCTGTGCTCCCCCCAACGCCACCCGTCCCCGATGCCACTTCCCCTCGCCGGCAACGCTCCCACGCTGTTGATTCGCCGGGACGCGTTCGCCGCCGCCCAGCTCAACCGCGCCACGATCGACGACTGGCTCCAGCTGACGCCGGAGGAGTTCCGCGTCGAAGGCGCCGTCATCGCGGTCGGACCGATTCACGACACCGAAGGACTCCAGGCCCTTGTCGTCGCGCTCGAGGACAGGGGCCTGGTGTACTTCGACGACTTCTTTGAGATGAGCGGAAACTGGCCCGACTGGGTCAGCTTCCTCGCGATGGAGCGTCGGCGCTGATCAGTGGAGGTGACGCCGGAACCACGCGACCGTCTCCGGCCAGGCCTGGCGACTCGCGTCCGCGTTCGCCGGCTGGTCCTGCGCGCGGAGGAAGCCGTGGCCGGCGCCGGCGTAGACCTTCTGCACGAAGGTGACCCCGGTCGCCCGCATGGTGGAATCGGCGCGGGCAATCGTTGCGTTCACGCGCTGGTCGTTCTCGCCATAGAGGCCGAGGACCGGTATCCGCACCTTGGCAATCTCCTCGGCGGTCGGTGACGAGCCGTAGTAGACCACGGCGGCCCTGAGGCCGGGTGCCCCGAACACCGCGTGGTTGAAGGACGCCGAGCCGCCCCAGCAGTATCCCACGACGCCGTAGGACTTGGCGGCGGCCGGCAACGCCATACCATACTGTGCGACCGCCGCGACCATCGCGTTCATCTTGTCCGGCGTGACGCGGCCAATCATGGCACGCGCATCGGCGAAGGCCATCGAGTCGGTCGTGGCGCCGCCGCGTTCGATCGAGAGCAGGTCGGGGGCGATTGCAATGAAACCGTCGGCAGCGAGCTGGTCAGCCACGCCGCGCACCCAGCTGGAAAGTCCAAAGATCTCGTGGATCACGACCACGACCGGCGCGTTGTCGCGGCGCTCCGGGAAGACGACCCACGCGGCGATCGAGTCGCTGGCGCCCGGGGCGGTCGGCACCATCGCCCACTCAGCGTGCCTAGTGCTCCTGGCGAGACGTTCGGCCACGTCGGCGGCGCCTGCCGCGACGCCCGCTCCTTGGCCTTGCTGGACGGACGCAACGGGACTCACGACGCTCGCGCCCTGATCCATGTCGTGGTCGGCGTGCTCGGCTACAATCGCTGATCTGGCGGGCGTGACGGCTGAGGTGGCGGGCGTGGCGGCGGCCTGCTGGGGCGCGACGCGCTGCACGCTGCAGGCGCCGACCAGCAACGCCACGGGAACGAGCAAGGATCGACGGTACACGGCTGCTCCGGGTCGAGGGACAGCGGATAATGAACGAAGGGGGGCGTGACGGACGCCCCCCCTCAACGTGCTCCCGCGTGAGACCGTTCGGCGCGATCGTTACGCCGGTGACGGTCCGAGTTCTGGGAAGACCGTCGCACTCAGCCGCTCGGCAACCATCTGCCGCGCGCGCGCGACGATCTCGTCGGTGGACGGGGAGTCGGCGTAGTACTGGAGCACGCGCGCCCGGACCTCCGCGGCCGACGGCAGGTGCGGCAAGTGCGGCAGGTGCTGCTGCAGTTCGTGCCAGGCCTCCTCGGCCCGCGCCTGTCCGGCGACAAGGCGCGTCCGCAGTTCGATCACCTTGGGGTGGGCGTCGAATGCGTCACGGGCCTGGTTCGCGAGTGCCGACATCCGACGGGCCGCAAAGTGCTCGGCCACCTGCCGCGAGACCTTCTCCAGCACGGCGGTGCCGACCCGGCGCTCGTTGCGCACGACCTCGGCCGGTGGCTCGCCCAGGTCCCAGACCAGCCCGGCCCACGACATCGCCTTCAGGACGTAGTAGGTCGGGTCGAACTCGTACCAACGAAAGCCCTGGCGCGTGGACCGCTGGTAGGCGTGGTGGTTGTTGTGCCATCCCTCGCCAAGCGTGATGATTGCCAGCCACCAGTTGTTGCGCGAGTCGTCGCCGGTCACGTAGCGCTGCGAGCCATGGACGTGCGCCAGCGAGTTGATGAAGAAGGTGCCGTGGTAGAGGAAGACCGTGCTCAGGAAGAACCCGATCACCAGTCCCGGCCAGCCACCGATGAGGAAACAGAGCACCGCCAGTGCGATTCCCGGGACGAGCTGATGGCGGTCCAGGAACCGCAACTCGGGGAACTTGGCGAGATCGGGGACGTCCTCGATACGGGTGCGGTCGTGCCTCTTGTCGAAGATCCAGCCGACGTGGGAGTAGAAGAAACTGCGATGGACCGGGGAATGCACGTCCTCCTCCTGGTCCGAATGCCGGTGGTGATGGCGGTGGAGTGCCGCCCACCAGAGCACCGACTTCTGCGTCGAGCTCATCGCGACGAAGGCGAAGAGGAACTGCCCGATCCGTGACGTCTTGAACGTCCGGTGCGAGAAGTAGCGATGGTACCCGGCCGTGATGGCGAACATCCGGACGAGGTAGAGCGTGACGGCGAGAATCACGGACGTGGCGGTCACGCCCGTCCAGAACGCCGCCAGGGGCACGAGGTGCACGATGACGAACGCAATGGTATTCGGATAGACGATGTCGTCGTGAAACTCGGCGCTGCTGCTCAACGATGGTCCGGGCACGGGTTGATGAGAGTGACTCCCAACGAAACCTAACCAAATCGGGTCCCGAACGCGGTCACATCCCCGTTTCGAGCCAGAGTGCGGCGCGCCGCTCGAGGTGATAGACGGGACGCCAGGGCGGTCCGGCAATCCAGCCGACATGGCCGCCCCTCGGGGTGAACTCGATGGAAATCAGCGGGTTGCGACCGGCCACCGCGCGCACCCGGTCGAGGACGACCGGCGGAAGAAACGGATCGTCCACCGCCGAAAAAAGGAGCGTCGGGACGGCAATCTCCGAGAGGAAGTTGATCGAGCTTGACCGGGCGTAATAGTCGTCGGCGCCGGCGAAGCCGTGCACCGGCCCGGTAAAGGCGTCGTCGAACTCCCAGAAGGTCCGGGCGGCGGCGACCCGGGCGCGATTCACCGGCAACTGCGGGTGTCGCGCAATCGCCGCGGCACCCTTCCGCTTGAGCGACCGGACGAAGTGCCAGCTGTAGAGTCGCGCGAATCCCTGCTCGAGAAATCGTGACCCGGCAAGAAGGTCGAACGGAGTCGAGACCGCAATGGCACGCCGGACCTCCGTCGGGACGCGCCGGCCCTGCTCGCCGAGCCATTTCAGCAGGACGTTTGCCCCGAGCGATACGCCGGCGCAAAGGAGGGGCGTGCCTGGCCGCTCGGCAGCCAGTCGGCGTATGAAGAAGTCCGCGTCGGCGGTCTCGCCCGAGTGGTACATTCGCGGGACGGCGGGGATGCGCCCGTCGCAGGTGCGCCAGATGAGCATCGCCGCGCCCCAGCCCCGGGCCTTCGCCTGGTGCATCAACCCTTGGGCGTACGTGGAACGCACCGTTCCCTCGAGCCCGTGGAAGATGGTCAGTGTCGGCGCGTCGGGTCGGGCGGGATCCACCCGAACGACCGAAACGCTGTCACCGTCCGGTGTCGGCCACGATTCAATCCGGTCGTGCGCCGGCGCGACTTGGCGGAGGAGCTTGCTGAACATCGTCGGCAGGTGCGCTCCGGGGAGCCACCAGGCGGGCTGGAACGGCAACTGGTTCGACACGCGCAACTCGATAGATTCCGGCGGTCGTTGGAGGGAAGACGCCGCACGGCATCGGCGTGCCCACAATATCGGGGGGTCACGGGGTGGAAGTGCAGGTCTTCGGCACGCAAAAGCACCAGGACACACGCCGCGCGCTCAGGTTCTGGAGCGAGCGCCGGGTAAAGGTGCACTTCGTTGACCTCACGCAGCGCGCCGCGAGCAAGGGCGAACTGCAGCGATTCGTGCAGCGGTTCGGGCTGACCGCATTGGTGGATCGTGCGTCGCGTCGCTACGCGGACCTCGGGCTCGGCGCCGCGCGACTCAGTGACGAGCGCTGGCTGCAGCAACTCGTGGACGAACCACTGCTGCTCGTGCAGCCGCTCACGCGGCAGGGCAGCCGGTTGTCCATCGGACTGGCGGAACCCCAATGGACGACGTGGGTCGCAGCGGAGCGCTCGGCGTGATCTGGATCTGGGGCGGCTTCCTGTTGTTCATCGGCGTCGTGCTGGCGCTGGACCTCGGCGTGTTCAACCGGACGCCACACGCGCCCTCCCTGCGCGAGGCGATGGTCTTCACGCTGGGCACGGTCCTGATGGCACTCGGCTTCGCCGTGTTTGTCTACTTCGCCTACGACGGGCATTGGCTGGGCCTCGGCAACACCTTCGACGCGGTGGACCGGCAGGTGAACGACGGCCGCCTGGCGGCCGTGAAATTCCTCACCGGCTACATCGTCGAGTTGTCGCTGAGCATGGACAACGTGTTCGTGATTGCGCTGATCTTCGAGCACCTGCGGGTGCCACTGATGTACCAGCACCGCGTCCTCTTCTGGGGCATCCTTGGCGCACTGGTGATGCGTGGCGCCATGATTGGCGTCGGCGCGCAACTGGTCGCCCGCTACCACTGGGTGCTCTACGTCTTCGGCGTGTTCCTCGTCGTCACGGCGATCCGGATGCTTTGGCGGAAGCACGCCGAGGAGGAGGCGGAGGTCGAGAGCTGGGTGGTGCGATCGCTCCGCCGACACTTCCCGGTCACCGACGACTTTCACAAGCAGGAGTTCGTCGTCGAGCTGAACGGCCGCAAGTTCCTCACGCCGCTGGCGGTGGCGCTGGTCCTGGTCGAGACGACCGACCTGATCTTTGCGGTGGATTCGATCCCGGCGATCTTCGCGATCACCGCCGATCCATTCCTGGTCTTCACATCGAACGTCTTCGCGATCCTGTGCCTGCGGTCGCTCTACTTCGGGCTGGCCGGGCTGATCGTGAGATTCCGGTATCTGAAGGTGTCGTTGGCCTTGGTCCTCGGGATCGTGGGCGTGAAGATGCTGGCGGTCGAGTGGATCAGGGAGTGGTTGGGCGACGACACGAACCTCTGGCTGCTGGCGGTGATCTTCACCGTGCTGTTCGGCGGCGCGGCAGCCAGTTGGTACGCCGATCGCCGAATCAGAAAGCCCACCGCGTAAGGTGAACGACCTGGCAATCGGTTACAGCGTCTTGTGTTTCGTTATTCTAAAAGCTAGAATACAGTGTGTCTCGCCCGCGGCGTACCAATCCGTTCGACATCGTCCTCGGACTCCGCCTTCTCGAGCCCGCGGGCACCCTGGGCTCCCTCGCCGAGGAGCTCGGGGTCGTCCCCAGCCAAATCCACGCCGCGCTGGGGCGGTTGGCCGCCGCTGCACTGTTGAAGCCCGAGTCGCGCGCGACCAATGCGCGCGCACTCGGCGAGTTCCTCCTCTTCGGCGTGCGCTACGCCTTTCCGGCGGCACGCGGCGAGCTCGCGCTCGGCGTGCCCACTGCCTACTCCGCGCTCCCGCTCTCGGCGACCGTGGACGCCGTGGACGTGCTCGTCTGGCCGGCGGCGCGTGCGCCCGATCCGGTCCGCGGCTTCTCAATCACGCCTTTGTATTCCGGCGCACCGGGGCTCCGCGAGTCGTCGCCGCCGACCTATCGGCTCCTGACCCTCGTGGACGCGCTACGCATCGGCGATCCTCGCGTGCGGAACACCGCACGTGAAGCGCTCGAGATTGCGCTCGAGATTGCGCTCGGCTGGCGCGCGGCCGCCGCCAGCTGATCCGAGGCGCCGCGCCGCTCAGCGGCGCGCGCAACCGTGGATGTGGTCGTTCACCAGCCCCATTGCCTGTGAGAAGGCGTAGAGCGTCGTCGGCCCCACGAACCTCCAGCCGCGGCGCTTGAGCTCGCGCGCGAGCGCCTGCGACTCGGCGGTCTCGGACGGAATGGTCTTACGCGTCACTCGCGCCGGTCGGGACCGTGGGTTGGGCGCGTATCGCCAGACCAGGTCGGCGAGTGAACCCCCCTCCTCGACCAGCGTGAGGTATCGCCTCGCGTTGTTGATGACGGCCTCGATCTTGCCGCGATGCCGGACGATTCCGGCATCACCCAGCAGACGGTGGATATCTCGTGCGCCAAAGCGCGCAATTGCCGCCGGGTCGAACTTCGCGAACGCGCGCCGAAAGTTCTCGCGCTTGCGCAGGATCGTCAGCCAGCTGAGCCCCGCCTGAAAGCCCTCCAGCGAGAGCTTCTCGAACAGTCGCCGATCGTCGCGCACCGGCACGCCCCATTCCGTGTCGTGGTAGCGGACGTACTCCGCGTCGTCGCCGCACCACCAGCAGCGTACCACGCCGTCGGCGTGCCATTGCAGGCCATCGGGCAGTCGGGGCTGCTTGGCGGTCACGCGCCGGGTCCCGTCGCCGGTCAGAAGATCGCGAGCATCACGACCAGCGCCAGCGCCCGTTGGACAACCGGCGTCGGCGCGGCGGACGAAGCCATATGCATCGGGGCAAGATTGACTGCCGACGCGCCACGGGGCAAGCGTCGTCCTTCGTCGCCTTCATCGCGGACACCACGTCGTCCGCAGCGCCGTCGGGGTGGGCGCGGCGCGTCCAGTGGATTATCCTGCGAGCATGGCGATTGGTGCTCGAATTCCGACAGCGGTGCTAGTCGCGCTCGGCGCGCTCGTGGCCACCGGCGGTGCCTGCGACGGTCCGCCGGCGGCCGAGGCGGCGCGGACGCCTTTCGAGCAGATCGCGCTCGATTCGCTCGTCGGCGATTCGCTTGCGTTCGAGGATCTCCCCCCGCGACTGTTGCCGCTGATTGACATTCGCCAGTACGTGGCGGAGGTGGCGCTCGACTCGCTGCCCTTCGCGAGCTGCGACGAGCTGGCCGACGCGGCACCGGGCGAGCGCCGCCGCCGACTGCGCCTTCGCCTCCCCGATACGTCCACGGTCGTGCTCTACGCCGTGGCCGACCGCGAGGCGGGGACCCTCGGGCGCGTGGAGTTGATCCGCAGGCTGCCGCACGCCGGCCAGCGCGGGTTCATCTGGGATGCCGATCCGGACCGGGCGCAGTCCGTGTGGTGGAACGAGCCGGGGTGGAGCCGTTCGCGGCGCGTCGAGCGCGGCGACGTGCCGCGCAGCAGTCCGATTCCGCGTGCGCTCCGCGCCCTGGGGCGGCGGCTGAACGCGATGCCTTGCGCGGCGCCTGACTCTACGCGGTGAAGTCGCCGACGAACGCGATTTCGGGTTCGAGCCGCTGATCGAAGCGTTCGGCGACCACCTGCTGGGCGTGGGCGATAACGGCGCGGACGTCCCGGGCCGTCGCTGTGCCGAGGTTCACGATGATGTTGGCGTGGATGTGGGAGATCTGCGCGCCGCCGATCCGGAATCCCTTCAGGCCGCACTGGTCAATCAGGCGACCCGCCCCGACGCCTTCGATCTTCTTGAAGATGGACCCGACGCTCGGGTGATATTCGAGCCACGGGTGCCGGGAGCCGCGCCAGGCAAGGTTCTCCTGCAGCACGCGGTGGAGGTCGGCGGGGTCGGCCCGCTCAAGCGCGAAGTGGACGGCGAGCGCGATCTCTCCGCTCGTGTGAAGCCGCGACACGTCGTAGCCGAAGGCCATCGCCGCTCGGTCGGCGGTCGTCCGGGCGCCGGTGGGCGTGAGCAGCTCCACCTGCGTCACAACCTCCTCGATGAACATCGTGCGCTCACGCGCCGGTGCCGGGGAGAGGAAATGGAGGTTCTGCCAGACGGCACCCCCGACGGTGCTCGGGATTCCCACGTAGTGCTCGAGTCCGGACCATCCGGCGGCGACGCTCTGCCGAATCAGGTCGGCGACCACCGCGCCGCTCTCGGCGCGCACTCCCCCGTCGGCGCCAATGGTCACGCGGTCGGCACGGTTGCGCACGACCAGTCCACGGACGCCACCGTCGCCGACGAGGATGTTGGCGCCGAGGCCGAGGACAAAGACGGGAATCTGCAGTTGCCGAGCCGCGAGGACCGCGCTGGCGAGTTCGTCCGCCGTGGTGGCATCGTACAGAACGTCGGCGGGACCACCGATGCGAAAGGTGGTGTACGGAGCCAGCGGCGCATCACGCCGCAGGCGGTCGGCGCCAAGGGCCGGGGCCAGCGCGGCGATCACCGCGGCGGACTCCGGGGATCGATCACCTGAACGGGATGGACTCATAAGGATGCGGGAAATCAACCAGTGGCGAAGGGTGATTGCCAGCGGCGCACGCACGGTGGCGCCCGGACGTGCGCGGCTTGCCACGCTGCTGACGGTCCTGGGCGTGGCCACCTTCGCCGCGGTGGCGATCCGCCCGCTCGAGGCGCAGCGGATTGATTCCGAACGGCGGGTCGCGCAACGGGTCCTGTCGAATGGCCTCGAAGTGATCGTGGCGCCGAGCGGCGGCGTGCCGCTCGCGACGATCGAACTCGTGGTGAAGAACGGGGCATTCACGCAGGAGCCGGAGTACGCCGGGCTCGCTCACCTCTTTGAGCACATGTTCTTCAAGGCCAACGACACGTATCCGGAGCCCGACGCCTTCATTGACCAGGCGGCCGACCTGGGTGCGCTGTTCAACGCCACCACCCGTGAGGAGCTGGTCAGCTACTACCTCACGGTGCTCTCGGACTCGGTCGAGGGCGGGATGCGATTCCTCAACGCGGCGCTCCGCGGCGCGCAATTCCGGGCCGACGAGCTCGCCCGCGAGAAGCAGGTGGTCCTCGGGGAGTACGACCGGGCCGAGTCCTCGCCGTGGTTCCGCCTGGATGAGGCAATCGGACGCCAGTTGTGGGGGTCGTTCTGGAGCCGAAAGAACACCATCGGCGACCGCGCGGTGATCGGCGCGGTGACGCCGGCGCAGATGCAGGCCATCCGCGACCTGTACTATGTGCCGAACAATTCGGCGCTGATTGTCGCCGGCGACGTGGACGCCGAGGCGATGTTCGCGCTTGCCGAGCGAATCTTCGGCGACTGGCCGCGAGGTGCCGACCCGTTCGCGAGCGCCCCGATCCCGCCGGTACCGCCGCTTCCGGCCAGCCGCGGGATCATCGTTGAGGAGGCGGTGAACGCGGTGACGGTGCAGATCCAGTGGCACGGGCCGAGCGCCCGGGCCGACGAGGACGCGACCTTCGCCGCCGACGTGTACTCGGATGTGCTGAACCAGCCGACGTCGCGATTCCAGCAACAGCTCGTCGAGAGCGGGCTCTGGCAGGGCGTGATCGTCAACTACTACACGCTCAATCACGTCGGCCCCATCACGGTCAGCGGCCAGACGTCGCCGGAACGCCTGCGCGACGGGCTGAAGGCCATCCACGCCGAGCTCGCCGCAACGCTCGAACCGACGTATTTCACCGCCGAGGAGCTTGAGGCCGTGAAGGCGAATCGCGCCGTCACGACGGCCTTCGGCCGCGAACGGGCCTCCGAGAATGCGCACACCATCGGCTTCTGGTGGAGCGTGATCGGGTTGGACTACCATCTTCGCTATGTGGATGCGATGGCGGCGCAGACGCCAGAGGCGCTGCAGCGCTACGCCCGACGCTACATCGTCGGAAAGCCGCACGTCACCGGGGTGATGCTGCCGCGAGGCGCGCGGCGCGCGCTTCAGCTCACCGAGGAGGAGCTGGCCGGCCTCGGGGTGGCGCCATGACGCGGGCATCCTGCGGCGCCCTGATGCTCGCACTCGCGCTCGGATCGCTCGATGCGCAGGGGACCGAGCGCAGCACGGAGCGCTACGAGGTCTCCGGCATCCGCGTGATCCATCGGCACACCAGCAACGAGCTCGTCGTTGCCAACCTCTACCTGCTCGGGGGCGTGCGCATCGCGACTCCGCAGGCTGCCGGTCTCGAGCCGATGCTGCTCGAGGTGACCGAGCGCGGCACCGAGCGGTATCCCGGGGAGCACCTCCGTCGGGCAATGGCCCGCACCGGCAGCGAGATCGGTTCCGAGGCCGACGTGGACTGGACCATGTTCGGGCTTCGCACGACGACTGAACGACTCGACTCCACCTGGAGCATCTACACCGATCGGATCCTGCGCCCGACGCTGGCCGCCGAGGACTTCGCCTTCGTACGGGACAATCGCGTGGCGGCAGTCCGGCAGCGCGTGGACAGTCCGGAGGCTTTGCTCGAGTATCTCGCCGACAGCGTCGCCTTCGTCGGGGATGCCTACGGGCTGTCGCCAGTCGGCACCGAACGGTCGCTCGCGCGCATCACGCTCGAGGACCTCCGCACCTTCCACCGCACGCAGATGGTGACGTCGCGGATGTTGCTCGTGGTGGTGGGCGACGTGCCGAGGCCGCGGCTCGAGGAGATGATCCGGACGACGCTCGGGACGTTGCCAAGCGGCGACTACACGTGGACGCCGCCGCCAACCGGCACCCGGCGCGTTGGTTCGAGCGTGCACATCGAGTCCCGGCGTTTGCCGACGAACTACATCCTTGGGTGGTGGGAGGGACCGCCGGCCGGGCACCCAGACGTGTCGGCGCTGCGCGTGGCCTCGGCCATCCTCTCGGGGCGGCTCTTCGGCGAGATCCGGTCGCGCCGCAACCTTACGTATGCCGTGGAGGCGCGCTTTCGCGACCGCGCGGTCACCTCCGGCGGCCTCTACGTGACGACCGCGTGGCCGGACACCACGCTTGCCCTGATGCGCGCCGAAGTCCAGAACCTGCAGCGCTACGCCGTGCCGACGGAGAATCTGCGACCGCTGATCCAACAGTTCCTCACGGAGTACTTCCTCGACAACGAGACGGGCAGCGCGCAGGCGGACTTCCTGGCACGCGCAGAGCTGTACCGCGGCGACTTCCGGGCGGCCGACCGGTTCGTGGCCGACCTGCGCGCGGTGACCGGCGAGGATGTTCAGCGGGTGGCGCGCAAGTATATGAAGGGGATGCGGTTCGCCTACGTGGGGAACCCGTCGCAGGTGAACCGCTTCAAGCTGATGGCGTTCTGAGGGGCGCCGCGGGGCGCGCCGGCCCTCCCCGCCCTCCCCGCCCTCCCCGCCCTCCCCGCCCTCCCCGCCCTTCCCGCCCTTCCCGCCCTTCCCGCCCTTCCCGCCCTTCCCGCCCTCACGCCGCGAACTCCTTGGCAACACCGCGCGGAGGAGTTGTGTTACGGGGGGTTTGTGATATTTTTCACAACCTGCGGTACACGCCCGCGGAAACCGCCCCATCACAATTCTTTCTGTTCGGCCTGGAGGCCTGTCGCTATGCAGACCAAGACCCTGGCGCTCGTCGTGAGCGCGTTCGCCCTTGCCGCCTGCGGCGGCAGTGGCTCCGATGCCGCCCCGGCCGCCGAGAGCACGCCGGCCGCCACGCCGGCCGCCGTCGGCACCGCCACGCTCGCCCCGGCGACCGGTGCCACGCACGAAGTGAAGATGCTCCTCACCGCAGCCGGCGCATACGTCTTCCAGCCGGCAAACTTCACCATCAAGTCGGGCGACGCCGTCAAGTTCGTCGCCGTGTCGGGATTCCCGCACAACGTCGCGTTTGACGGGGTCGGTCTCTCGGCGGCCGTAAAGGCGCAGCTCGACGCCAACTTTGGATCGGCGCGCATCGCGGAACTGATGTCGGCAATGTACTTGGCGGAGGGCGAGGGCTTCACCCTCTCGTTCGCGAACATCCCGCCCGGCACGTACAGCTACAACTGCACGCCGCACTTGGCGATGAACATGACGGGCGTGATCACGGTCCAGTAGGTCGGACCGGTGCGCGGACGGTCGTGCACGACGCTGGCACGGCGGGCGGCAGGGAGCGAAGGCTCCCGCCGCCCGTTTTGCCGGCGTGCGCTCCGGGGTGATACTTCAGGACGATGACCGCGCCGCCTGTCCGCCCCCGTCCGCCGGTCGAGCCGCTCAGCGGAACGCCGTGGCTCATCGCGCGCGCTTCGCTCGCGATGCGCCGCACGCGTGCGTTCATGCGGTGGTGGCTCACACTCGGCGGTGCAGTGACCGTCATTGCGCTGTTGCTGCCGGTTGCCGATCGCGATCAGGCGATCGCGACGCGCAGCCGACTCGACGCCCTCGCGGCGGACACGCTTCGCTCGGCAGCGCGACTGCTGCGGTTTACGATGCTCGCGACGGTCGCCGACTCCCAACTGACAGTTGCGCGCGAGGAGCGGGTGCGCGCCCCGCAGCCGATCGTGCGTCCGCGTCCGACGGATCCCCGCCTGCCGTCGTTGGAGGAGGCGCTACGCGTGGCGCGAGAGCTGCGCACGCCGGCGGCCTTCCTGGCGCTGGCGGCCGAACCGGCGGTGCGCGCCGGTCCGCGCATGCAGGCGGTGGCCGACTCGTTGGCCACCGCTGCGGGGCGGCTGGATGAATTCTCGTCGAGCGACAGCGTCGCCCGCGACGCGACGGTCGACGAGATCAGTCGCCTCGGCGTGACGATCGTCGCGATTGCGCAGAACCGCCGCAACACGATGAGCGGAGAGGCAGCGAGCCCGCCAGCGGCCGGCGGGCCAACGTTCGGCCCGATTGCCGACACCATCCCGTTCGCGACTCGAGTTGCCCAGCTGCGGGACAGCGTCGCGCAGGCGAATGCCGTGCACAGCGCGGCCCTCGCGGCGATGCGTGCGGAGGTGGAAAGCGCCGACCAGCCGGAGGTCAGCGCGGCCGCGCTCTCGCCCGGCCTGGCGTTGCTGTTCCTGCTGATCCTCGGCGTCGCGGTCCGGTTCGTGCTCGCGCTCAGCCGCGAGATGCGCTCGCCCCGGATCGCGCATACGCTGGAAGCTGAGCACGCCGTCGGCGCGCCCGTGCTCGCCATCGTGAGCGATCCGTTGCCCGAGGGGCCGGTCCGCTTTCGCCCGAGCGGCGTGGATCCGTTCCGGGTGCCCTACCTCGGCCTGACATCCACCGGCACGCGCACGCGCACACTCGTCGTGACGGGGGCCGATCCGGTCATCACCGCGGCAGTTGGCGCGCGCCTGGCGATTGCCGCGGCGGCCGACCACCGCGCGACGCTCGTGGCCGAGCTCGATCCGACGGAGATCGCGCTCGCCCGGATCTTCCGCGGACCGCCGGAGCCAGGGTTCACCGACGCGATGGCAGGAGCGTTCAAGTGGCGAGAGGTCGCGCGCGCAGTCGGGTCGAGCGACGGACTGACGATCACCATGCTCCCCGCGGGAACGGTGCGGGACGTTCCCCCTGATGGGGCCGCGCTCAGCGAAGTGCTTGACGAGTTCACGCGGTTCCGCAACTCCTTTGAGTTCACGATTGTCATTGCGGCGCTCGCGGCGCTGCCGCAGGCACTCCGGCTCGTGCCGGGGAGCCCCGTCGTGCTCTGCGGCGCGGTCGGCGAGACGCAAGTAGACGAGTTCGTGAAACAAGGAGCGGCGGTGCAGGTCCCCGGGGTCCGGCTTCACGGACTCGTCCTTTGGGATGCCCCCCGTCCAATGTTGCCGTCGCGTGCAGAGCTGGCTGCGCATCTATCGAAGCAGAAGGGGCGGACTCCTGGAGGGTCGTTTCAGGCGGTCCGCAAGGCAATTTTAAGCGATAAAAACGACAGTAACAGGCCACTTCAATGACAACAAGAAGCCAGTAACGAATAATTAAATCTGTCTGGTCGGTGGCGAGCCACGGATTACGGCGCGCGGCGCGGACCAGGGTCTATTAGGTCTCCCCTGCCCTCGCACGTCGGCGTCCTGCGTTGATTGTCGGGCGCAACTAAGTTCCCCTCCCCAGCAATGACCGGATACTCCGACCGCATCAATCACGCCTTCGCCTTTGCCGCGAAGCATCACGATCGCGAGGTGCGAAAGGGTGCGCGGGCGCCGTATCTCACACATCCGGCAAACGTCGCGGTGATTCTGACGCGCTATGGCTGCGCCGAGGAGACCGTGATTGCCGGAATCCTCCACGACGTGGTGGAGGATTCCGTTCGCGATGGGTGGACGCGAGAGATGCTGGATGAGCGGATTGCGGCGAAGTTCGGAGCGACGGTGCTCGACACCGCGTTGGCCGTCACCAAACGGCGGCTCGACGACGACGGCGTGGAACTGTCCCGCGACGACATCCTGGTGGACTGCCTCGAGCGGCTCGCCGCGGCGAGCGATGCCGCGCGGTGGCTCTGCGCGGCGGACAAGGTCCACCTCGCCGGCAGCACGCTCGCCGACCTCCGGCGCACGATTGATGCGGAGAATGTGTGGGGACGCCTGAGTGGGGGGCGTGCGGCCACGCTCCAGTGGTATCGCAACGTGCGCGACCGCCTCGACGCCCTTGGCTTCTCTGCCCCGATCATGCACGAGCTCACCACGCTGATTGGCGAGCTCGAGCAAGTCTGAGCGCGTCAGGCGGCGGGGTATGTCCGCGCCACGTAGTCGTTGAGCAGTTCGAGGAACTCGGGCACGATCCGGTCGCCCTTGAGGGTGAGGCGCAGCTTGCCGTCCACGTAGACGGGCGCCTTCGGCTCCTCGAACGTGCCGGGGAGCGAGATCCCGATGTTCGCGTGCTTCGACTCGCCGGGACCGTTCACCACACAGCCCATCACGGCGACCTTCATCTCTTCGACGCCGGGATGCGCCTCGCGCCACCGCGGCATCTGATCGCGCAGGTAGTCCTGGATGTCCTCGGCCATCTGCTGAAAGAAGGTCGAGGTGGTGCGGCCGCAGCCGGGACAGGCGGTGACCTGCGGCGTGAACGACCGCAGGCCGAGCGACTGCAGGATCTGCTGCGCGACGACAACTTCCTCGGTGCGGTCACCGCCCGGCCGCGGCGTCAGCGAGACGCGGATGGTGTCGCCGATCCCCTCCCCGAGCAGGATTGCCAGCGCCGCAGTCGTGGTGACGACACCCTTGGTCCCGAGTCCTGCTTCGGTGAGCCCGAGGTGAAGCGGATAGTCGCAGCGCGCGGCTAGCCGCCGGTAGACGGTGACAAGGTCCTGCACTTGCGAGATCTTGGCCGAGATGAGAATCTGGTCGTGGCGCAGTCCGGTCTCCTCGGCGAGTGTCGCAGAGCGGAGCGCCGACTCGAGCATCGCCTCGAAGTAGACCTCCTTGGCCTCCAGCGGCTCGGCGCGCTCGGCGTTGGCATCCATCAGCTGGGTCAGCAGGCCCTGGTCGAGCGAGCCCCAATTGACACCGATGCGCACCGGCTTCTGGTGCTCGACGGCGACCGCGACGATCGTGCGGAAGTTGTCATCGCGATGCCGGGTCCCAACGTTGCCGGGGTTGATCCGGTACTTGGCGAGCAACTCGGCGGCACGCGGGAATTTCTTGAGCAGGAGATGGCCGTTGTAGTGGAAGTCACCGATGATCGGCACCTGGACGCCCCGGTCGGCGAGCCGGCTGAAGATCTCGGGCACTGCGGCTGCGGCCTCGTCGTTGTTGACGGTGATCCGCACCAGCTGGGACCCGGCTGTGGCAAGGGCCGCCACCTGGGCGGCGGTGGCGGCGGCGTCGGCCGTGTCGGTGTTCGTCATCGACTGGACAACGACCGGCTGGGAGGACCCGACCAGCACCCCGCCGATGTCGGCAATGGCGGTCTGGCGGCGTTTCAGGAAGGGCGACACGTCCTAATGGTAGCCACCTAGCGGCGTCGCCCCAACAGGTCGCGACGGCGGGGAAGGGATCCGGCCGGAAACGGGATGCCATTGCGGCGCACCCCCCGACGGCCTACCTTTGACGCATCCCTCGGACTCTCCGGGGGATGGTCCAGCGCGAGGGGTCATTTATGTCTCGCGAGCTACGATTGTGCAGGGTACGGCGCGTTCCGCTCCCGGCATCAATCAACAAAATCAGGAGTAGGGAATGCGTACGACCGGCAAGGTGAAGTGGTTCAACGATGCGAAGGGGTTCGGGTTCATCACGCCCGACAACGGCACCAAGGATTGCTTTGTGCACTACAGCGCGATCCAGGGTTCCGGCTTCAAGTCGCTCGCAGAGGGTGACGCCGTCGAGTTCGACATCGTGCAGGGGGCCAAGGGTCCGGCTGCCGAGAACGTCTCGAAGGTTTCGTAACCACCGCCGGCACAATCGAACGGCCGCCCCGAGAGATCGGGGC
>JBBDYC010000002.1:4348-21862 GCA_040901985.1 Gemmatimonadaceae bacterium | reverse complement strand
GACGCCGCCGTGTGGGGGGCGGCCGTTTGCTTTTGGCGCAGTTTCAACGCTGACTCGACGGTTCGAACGCAATCAACACCGAGCGAAGGCCGTTAGGTGCCCGGCCCGTCAGCCCGAAGGTATTCCAGCAGGCCTTGCGCGCTGATCGCCAAATCGTCTACTCAGCAATTCGCGCTACAATTATGATTAAGTACCATATCGCAAAAACCAGAACAAAGCCTCTATAACACAGATATTGACGCAGTTAACTGACAGCGTTAGCTTGGCGGCATGGCGATGGTTCCCGGTGAAATAAGGGAGAGAATGGGTGCGTTCGCACTCGGCTATTTATCACGCCGCCCACTGACCGTTGGCCGCTTGCGCCTTGTTGCAGAGGGCGGGGGTGAGTTTAGCGTGCGATCGGCTGCGGAACGGCACGCTCCTATCCTCTATCGGATATTCCTCGGGGCCTCGTTACTGATTAGCCTCAGTTCGACCCCGGTATCAGGTCAGGACTACGAATCGGCCGCCGGGTGCCCAAACTGCAGTATTGCAGTTCGACGCTTCATCACCCTTACCGGTGGTGCCGAGGGCCTTGAGGGCGACCCGCGTTCCGCAGTAGTCCTGCGTGACCGCCGACTGCTCTTCGTCGACTGGAGCAGTGATCGACCCGTTTACATCGCAGATCTTGGACGAGACGCTGTCCGCCCTGTCATGCGAACAGGCGATGGCCCAGGGGAAGTGCGATTCGCGATTACGGTTCACCGATCGTGGAATGACACCGTCTTCGTCTTTGACGATATGAGCCGCCGCATGAATGTGCTTTCACCCGACGGCTCGTTCCTTACATCATTTCGGGTGGACGTCTCATCTCTTGCGCCAGAATTTGTTCAGCTCCGTGACGGGCGATTCGCCTTGGCGGCGACGATACAAACGCGCGATCGATCCGGCCTTCCGCTGCATTTTGTCAGCCGGGAAGGGGCGATATTGGGGAGTTTCGGGTTGACCGACGCGACGACGAGGATGATTACCCACGATGAGCGCTTTCGGCTAGAGCGTCGGCTGGCAGTTGAGAATGACAGCACCTTCCTTTCGGTGCGCACTGGCTCGTATGTGATTGAACGTTGGTCGGCGCAAGGTATGCTGCTTGGAAGCTGGGACATGGCAGCTGAGTGGTTCGCCCCGAAAGACCGCGTGATGGCTACTTCGTACCAAGAGGCGCCCCCCCCCAGGATCGTTGGCATTCAAGTGGATCCGCATGGTCGCGTGTGGACCCTCGTCCTCCGCGCGGACGACGAGTGGAAGACCGGCGTTGAGCCCCCATCGAGGCCGCCAGCAGTTATGAATGTCACGTCGTACGGCGACTATCTCGACACGCAGATTGAGGTTTTTGACGGTGCCACAATGACTCGCCTCGCCTCGCTACGGATTGACGCGCCACTCGGGGGCTTCGTCGCGCCCGGCATCGCAACATCCGTCGAAGCAGTCGACGCAGAGGGAAATCCGGTAGTACACCTTTGGCGGCTTCAGATGAATCCGCCAATGTCACGCCCCTAAAAGGAGGGAGTATGATACGCCGGGCTCGGGTCTTCGTTATGGTCGCGTTCTTGGGATTGTTCGTCGTCGCAATTGGTGCGGCGACGGCCGCGCCGGGCGTTGGAACTGCCGCATCGGTGTCAGCCGCCGACTGCGGAGGCAATTGCCAATCGTGCGGACTGTTTGAGACGCGCTTAATCACTTGGCCGGGCGAGTGGTGGCACTACCCATACGGATGCACTCAGATTTCGTGTCCGAACGGTTGTGCCCAAACGCTGACCAGCGCCGACGGCACTCCGCTCGAGGATTCTGTTGCGGAACTGGAGCGGCTCGTTGCGGAAGGGAATTCCCGGGAAATTGCGGCGCTGTTGGTTAACGACCCAAGGGTTGAGTTCAATTACGCTCGTAGCCTCATACAGGTGATAGGATGCGACGACGCCGTCGTTGCGTCGTTTGGGCTGAACCCAGCATTCGTTGGTCGTCTGCTGGCGGAGTAGCACTCCCAAGCTCGACATCGTAGGGGGCCGAGAGTCCGGCCGGCTGCCGAGAACGTCTCGAAGGTTCCGTAACCACGAACCGGCACAATCAAACGGCCGCCCCGAGAAATCGGGGCGGCCGTTTGATTTACCGCTCATCGTAAGGTGTGCGGCAGAGCTACCGACCGGTCCCGCTAGCGGGTCGACCGCGGCGACGACGGACGACGCTCTCGATCGCTACTTCGAGCTTTGCTTGGAGATCCCACCGCAAGGCGCGGAGATTGGCGCCAAGTTGAACGAAGGGGCCCAGCGAGACACTGCCGATGAAGTCGGGGGATACATCGGAACCGGTCGGCTCGGACTGAGCGCGCCCAAGAAGAGCCCTAGAAAGCTCGAACGCTTCTCGAGCAGGGATACCAGCGCGCCGACTCAGCTCAACCGTCAGCGCGAGCTCCTCGAGCAATGCCACCGAAATTCGGCGCTCAACGCCCTGTCTTCCTGGACTGACAGCACTTGCACCGATCCGCCCGAGCAGATTGTCGAGCGACTTGCGCGTTACCTGAAGTACGTCGGCAGCGGTCGTAGTCGTGACAGCCCGCAAGAAATATCCTGCCTAAAGAGATATATAACGTTGGCGGCTAACCTGGTGTGGCGCAAGGGTTGATATGCTACATTGAGTGGCACAGGATCCACGGAAAGGTAGTGCAACGTAAGCTGCTGATCGACACGATCGCTGCTCAGTAAGCGCCTGGCGCCAGCGGCTAATTCGCTTATCTAATTAAACTTTCAGGAAAGCACGAGTGATTCGAACTTTCACTGTGGAAACGGCGGTAAGATCACGCCTCCTAACGCCTCAATCGGCCCGGATTGACGCGCGAGCAGCCTTCAGCTGTGCATCTACAGCCTTCGGACCGGTTCCACCAATCAACTCGCGATGCTTGAGGGACGACTCCGCAAGCAACTCCGGAAGAACGTCGCGCTCAAACGCCGGATTCGCCGCCTGGAATCGCTCGAACTCGAGCGCCGTGAGCTCAACGCCACGATCTTCTGCTTCGCGAACGAGCGTACCGACCGCTGCGTGAGCATCGCGAAACGTCACGCGCTTGCGAACGAGATAGTCCGCAAGGTCGGTTGCCATCATCGCACTCGTCACCGCCGCGTGCATGCGCTTCACGTCAAAGCGCAGCGTCGCCAGCGAGCCTGTGACTGCCGGCAGAAGCAATGTGATCCCATCGACCGCATCGAACAGCGTCCGCTTGTCTTCCTGCAGGTCCTTGTTGTATCCGCTCGGCAGTCCCTTGAGTGTCGTGACGAGCGCGACCAGATCGCCGAGCATCCGCGCGGACGAACCGCGGGCAAGCTCCAGCGCGTCGGGGTTTCGTTTTTGCGGCATCATCGAAGAGCCGGTCGAATAGGCGTCGCCGAAGCGCACGAAGGCGAACTCACTCGAGCCGAACAGGATCAAATCCTCGGCGAGCCGCGACAAATGCACCCCGAGCATCGTCAGCGCGAACAAAGTTTCGGCCACAAAATCACGGTCGCCCACTGCATCAATTGAATTGGCCGACAGCGAACTGAAGCCGAGGGAAGCGCGGATCTCGTCCCGCGGGATCGGGAATGCGGAGCCCGCGATCGCACCCGACCCGAGCGGAAGTACCGCTGCTGAGCGTCGCGACGCGGCGATGCGCTCGCGGTCGCGCGCGAGCGGCCAGAAGTGTGAGAGCATCCAGTGCGCCGTGGAGACCGGCTGTGCGCGCTGCAGATGCGTGTACGCCGGCATAATGGCGCCGGTGTGCGCTTCGGCTTGGGTGAGCATTACCTGCTGGAGTGCACGAACCTGTGCATCCACGCGATCACACGCATCCATCACCCACATTCGGGTACCGGTCGCGACCTGGTCATTCCGGCTGCGTCCGGTGGGCAGCCGGCCAGCGGGTTCGCCGACCTCCTCGTGCAACAAGCGATCGACGAACGTGTGGACGTCTTCATCCGATGCGATAGGCGACTCGCCGCCTCCGATGCGTGCTGCCACGCGGTCGAGTCCCGCGCGAATCGTCGCCGCCTCAGCGGGGGAAAGCACGTTCGCCGTCACAAGGCCAGTTGCCCACGCTTGCGACAGCCGAATGTCGAACGGCCAGAGGCGAAGGTCGGTGCCGATTGAGCGGTTCACCGCATCAAGCTCGGGGGCGGGCCCTCCACTGAAGCGTCCGCCCCACAGCTTGTGCGAGCCGCCGTCTCCGGCTCCGCCGCTACCGCTCACCGCGAAACCTTGTCGCGGTCGAGCATCGGCGACGGCAGCGACCGGGGTGTGACATCCACGCCCTTTGCTTCGAGGTCCTTGAGCGCGCGAACGCGCGACGACAGCCCATACAGGCGGATGAACCCCGCGGCATCCGACTGTTCGTAGACATCGTCCTCGCCGAAGGTGACGAAGCGCTCGTCGTAGAGCGCCTCCGCCGAGTCGCGCCCGGCGATGGTCATCGTGCCCTTGCGGCAACGGATCGAGATGCTGCCGGTGACGCGCTCCTGCGTGACATTCACGAACGCATCGTATGACTCGCGCTCGGTCGTCCACCAGCGACCCTCGTAGACCAGGTCGGCATAGCGCGGCGCAATCAAGTCCTTCGCGGCGAGGGTGCGGCGATCAAGCACCAGCTGCTCGAGCTCCGAGTGCGCGGTATAGAGCAGCGTGCCGCCAGGGGTTTCGTACACCCCGCGCGACTTCATGCCGACGAGCCGGTCCTCCACGATGTCGGCGCGCCCGATTCCGTGCTTGCCGCCGATGGCGTTCAGCGCCTCGAGGAGCGCGACCGGGCCAAGGTTCCTGCCATTCACCGAGACAGGCGTGCCGCGCTCGAAGCCGATGCGGACGTCCTCGTATTGGTCGGGCGCGTCCTCCGGGTCGCTGGTGAGCATGAAGAGGTCCTTCGGCGGGACGGAGTTCGGATCCTCGAGCACCCCGCCCTCGTGGGAGATGTGCCAGAGGTTGCGGTCACGCGAGTAGATCTTCGTCGTCGTCGCCGCGACGGGCACGTGCTTGGCGGCGGCGTACGCCAGCGCGTCCTCGCGCGAGCGGATGTCCCACAGCCGCCAGGGCGCGATCACCGGGAGCTGCGGCGCCATCGCCATATACGTGAGCTCGAAGCGCACCTGGTCGTTGCCCTTGCCCGTGCACCCGTGGGCGAGGGCGTCGGCGCCGATCTCCAGCGCGACCTCCACCTGCTTCTTGGCGATGATCGGGCGCGCCATGGACGTGCCGAGGAGATACTTGCGGCCGTAGACGGCGCCGGCGCGCAGGGTGGGGAAGACGTAGTCGCGGACGAACTCCTCGCGGAGGTCGGCGATGCGGCATTCGGCGGCGCCGGAGGCGAGCGCCTTCTCCCGGACCCCCTCCAGCTCGTCTCCCTGCCCGATGTCGGCGGCGACGCAGACGACGCGGGCGTCGTAGTGCTCGCGGAGCCAGGGGACGATGATCGAGGTGTCGAGGCCGCCGGAATAGGCGAGGACGATGGTTTTCATGGGGAGAAGACTAGTCGCATAAGTATGCGATTGGAAGCGGTGGCGGCCACGCCTCAGCCGGGACGACGGGCGAGGCCCGTCAGGCGGCGGGCGACGCGCTCGCGCGTCTGTTCCGAGCGACAGATCATCAGGATGGTATCGTCGCCGGCGATGGTGCCCAGGATATCGCTGCTGGCCTCGGCGTCAATCGCCGAGGCAATCGGCTGGGCGCCGCCGATGACGGTCTTGAGGACGATCAGGTGCCCGACGCCGTCGAGGCGGAGGAAGAGCTGGGGGAGGATCGCCGCGAGGGGCGCGCGGCTCCCGTCGTCGGTCGCGCCGTCGGCGACGACGTAGCGGAGGCCGCCGGCGGTGGGGACGCGCGCCACGCGAAGGTCGCGGAGGTCGCGCGAGAGCGTGGACTGCGTGACGTCCCATCCGCGCTTGTGCAGCAGCTGGCGCAGCTCCTCTTGGCTCCCGATTTCTCGCGCGCCGATGAGCTCGAGGATCGCGTGCTGGCGCTCGCGCTTGCTGACGGTCACGACGGGTCTCCTGGTTACCGCAGTGTAGTATCGGGCGGTCAGGGCGGAAAGCGAGTGACGCGGGAAGTGTTGACAGGCCGGAACGGCAATAGTATGCATTAATCGTGCATAAAATGCCAGTCGGCGTCCTCGGGGCCTCGGGCTACGCGGGGCGGGAGCTCTGCGCGCTCGTCGCGCGGCACCCGCGCTTCGCCCTCGCTTGGGCGAGCGCGAACTCCCAGCGCGGCGAGACGGTCACGCTGCCGCTCGGCGGCGAGGTGACGTTCGTCGCCTCGGAGGACGTGCGCCTTGCCGACGCCGCACTCGTCTTTTCGGCGCTGCCGCACGGGACGAGCGCCGACTGGGTCGTGCGGGCGCGCGCCGCCGGCGCCAAGGTTGTCGATCTCTCCAGCGACCTGCGGATCGGTGGGGCACGGAGCGACGGGATTCCCTATGGCCTGACGGAGTGGCAGCGCGACGCGGTGCGCGGGGCCGAGTGCGTGGCAAATCCCGGCTGCTATCCGACCGCTACGCTGCTCGGCCTCCTTCCGCTCCTCGAGCGCGACCTCATCGCGCCGGGCGCCACGGTCCAGGTGAGCGCGGCAAGCGGGGTCACCGGCGCCGGGCTCAGCGCGCGCCTCGACCTGCTCTTCGGCGAGGTCAGCGAGAACTTCCGCGCCTACGGCGTGGGCAACACGCACCGGCACCTGGCCGAGATGCGGGCGACGGTGCAGGCCCTCGGTGTGGACGTGGACCTGCTCTTCACGCCGCATCTCCTGCCGGCGGCACGCGGGATCCTCGCGACGATCACCGTGCCGCTCCGCGCCGCGATTGCCGACCCCGCCTCGCTCTGGCACTCGCGGTTCGGTCGCGAGCCGTTCGTCGAGGTCACCGGGGCGCTTCCCGAGCTGCGGCAGGTGCAGCATCGCAACGTGGCGCGCATCGCGGTGCGGGGCGTTGCCGACGTCCGGACCCCGACGCTCCAAGTCTTCTGTGCGATAGACAACCTGGTGAAGGGTGCCGCCGGCCAGGCGGTGCAGAACGCGAACCTCATGCTTGGCCTCGACGAGACGGCGGGGCTTCCCGCGTGACGACGCGCGTCATCAAGCTCGGCGGGCGCGCGCAGGGCGACCCGCGGCTTCCCGGCCTCGTCGCGACGGCGGCGCGTGCCGTCGGGACGCGGATCGTCATCGTCCACGGCGGCGGGGACGAGGTCTCGGCGATGCAGCGGCGGCTCGGGCTCGAGCCGACCTTCATCGGCGGTCGGCGCGTGACGAGCGACGCCGACCTCGAGATCGTCCGGATGTTGCTCTCGGGTACGGTGAACAAGCGGATCGTGGCGCAACTCGCCGCCGCTGGTGCACGGGCTGTCGGCGTCAGCGGCGAGGACGGCGGGTTGCTGACGGCGCGCGTCGGCGACGCGGCGTTGGGGCGGGTGGGTCGCGACGTCGCCGCCGACCCGGCGCTCCTCGACCATCTGCTCGACGGCGGCTGGCTCCCGGTGGTATCGCCGCTGGCGCGCGAGGCCGGCGGCACCGGCGGGCTCAACGTGAACGGCGACGATGCGGCGGCCGCCATCGCCACTGCGCTCGAGGCCGACGAGCTCCTGTTCGTCGCCGACGTGGACGGGGTGCGAGAGGATGGGCACCGCGTCCCCCGGCTCGACCCGGATGGGATCCGGGAACTCGCCGCGCGCGGCGTCGCGCAGGGCGGGATGCTCGCAAAACTCGAGGCAGCCCTGTCGGCCCTGGCCGGCGGAGTGCAACGCGTACGTGTCGCCTCGCTCGACGCCATCGCCCATCCAACGCTTGGCACGACCATCGCCCGTACCGTTCACGCATCCGAGGACCATCAGTGACCGCTGCCGCCACCCCCTCATCCATGACCGACGCCCTGCTGGGACTCTACCGTCGCGCGCCGATGGAGATCGTGCGCGCCGATGGCGTGCACCTCTACGACGCCGACGGGCGCCGCTATCTCGACTTTGCCGCCGGGATCGCCGTCAATGCGCTCGGCTACAACGACCCCGGTGTCCGACAGGCGATGATGGAAGCGCTCGACACGGGCCTGATTCACACGTCGAATCTCTTCCGCACGGAACCGGGCGAGCGGCTGGCGGCGAAGCTGGTGGCGTCGTCGTTCGCGGACCGGGTCTTCTTCTGCAACTCCGGCGCCGAGGCCAACGAGGGGGCCTTCAAGATGGCGCGCCGGTGGGGGCGGGCGGTGGGCGGGCCGGCCAAGCACGAGATCATTGCGCTGCGTGGCGGCTTCCACGGGCGCCTCTTCGGCACCGTTGCCGCCACCGATCGGCCGCAGTATCGCAATCCCTTCCGTCCGCTCGCCGGCGGCATCCACATCCACGAGCGAGACATCGCCGAGCTCGCCCGTGTGATCAGTGACGCTGAGACGTGCGCAGTGATCGTCGAGCCGATCCAGGGCGAGGGCGGCGTTCGGGTGGTGGACAGCGGATTTCTCCGCGAGCTGCGCGCCCTCACGCGTGAACGCAACGTGCTGCTGATCCTCGACGAAATTCAATGCGGCTACGGGCGGACGGGGACCTTCTTCGCGTACGAGCAGCTCGGCATCGTCCCAGACCTCCTGACGATCGCCAAGCCGATGGCAAACGGCCTGCCGATGGGGGCCGTGCTGCTGACCGAGGCGGTCGGGGCGACGATGCAGCCGGGGGATCACGGGACGACGTTCGGCGGCGGGCCGTTGGTGGCGCACGTGGCCAATTACGTCTTCGACCGGATTCGCGACCCCAAGCTGTTGTCGCACGTGGCGAAGGACGGCGCGTGGCTGGGGAAGCAGCTGGATGGGTTGCGGAGCCGTTCGCCCAAGGTCCGGGCGGTGCGCGGGCGCGGCTTCATGTGGGGGGTGGACGTCACCGACCCCGCCAAGGACATCATGGCGCGGGCTTTGAACCTCGGGCTCGTCGTGATTTCCGCCGGCGACCACACCCTCCGACTGCTGCCACCGCTGGTGATGACCCGAAAGGAGTTGGCCGAGGGACTCGGGCTCTTGGAGACGGCCATCGGCTGACGTTCGGGGCCGGTCGCCTCTGGTGGGATTGCGGACCGCGGCGCAACGTTTGGGCGCCCAATGACCCCCGGTCCACCAATGCTCCGTTCCGCTCTCGTTCTTTCCGCGCTTGCCGTGGCGTGCGCCGGTCTCGCGCCGCCGGGCACGCGGCTCGCGTCCTCCGGCGGGCCGACGCTCGTCGTCTTCATCACCGTGGACCAGCTCGGGAGCGATTATCTCGAGCGCTACGGCGCCAACCTTCCCGGCGGACTCGGCCGGCTGCGCAACGAGGGCGCCGTCTGGATGCGCGGCGTGCACGACCACGCCATCACCGAGACGGCGCCGGGGCACGCAAGCACGATGTCCGGGCGCTTCCCGGTGCGCACCGGGATCTCGAGCAACTCCCAGGGCGTCAACACGACCGATGCGCCGCTGATTGGGTCCGACGACTTCGGCGCGTCGCCGTTCCGTTTTGTCGGGACAACCCTCTATGACTGGATGACCGCGGTTGATCCGAGCACCCGGGCGCTTTCGGTGTCGCGGAAGGACCGCGGCGCCATCCTTCCGATCGGCAGCGCAAAGACCGAGGTGTACTGGTTCACATCCGAGGGCGCGTTCACCACGAGCACCTACTACCGGATCGCGCTCCCGACATGGGTCTCGCGCTTCAACGCGCGGCGCGCGCCGCACGAGAGCGCCGGGCAGGCGTGGGACCTGCTGCTGGCGCCCGAGCGTTACGCGGAGCCGGACACGGTGCCGCGGGAGTCGAATGGCCGCGGCTACACCTTCCCGCACGTCGCCCCGTCCGATCCGGACCGAGCGGCGGGCGCGTACAGCGGATTCCCGTGGGTGGATTCGCTGACGCTGCAGTTTGCCCTCGAGGGAGTTGACGAACTCCGGCTGGGCGCCTCGGCGCGGCGGACGGACCTCTTGGCGATCTCGCTCTCGGCGACGGATGCCGTCGGCCATCGGTGGGGGCCCGACTCACGCGAGATCCACGACCAGATCCTGCGGCTCGACCGCTACCTCGGCCAATTTCTCGACTCGCTCTTCACGTTGCGTGACCGGCGGCGGGTGGTCATCGCGCTGACGGCGGACCACGGCGTGGCGCCGTATCCGGAACTGCGGTCGCCCTACTACGCCAATCACGCCGCCCAGAAAGTGGACGTGATGGGACCGCTGCGCTTCGTCAAGGAACGGATGCTCGAGGCGGGCGTGGACACGGCTGCGGTGATGTTCGACGACGGGTTCCGGGTGGTGGACGCCGAGGCGTTCCGCCGCGTGGGAGCCGACCCCGACGCCTTTGCCGCGCTCTGGGTGCGCGAGCTGCGACGGCTCAACGGGGTGTTGCGCGCCGATCTCGTGACCGACCTGGCCGCTGCCGACACGGTCACCGACCATCTCGCCCGGCGCTGGCTGCACATGTTCGACGCCAGCTCCGAGGTGCGCGCGGTGGTGACCTTCACGCCGTTCTCGTACCACGCCAGCGTGACCTACGCCACGCACGGGTCGCCGCACGACTACGACGCGCTGGTGCCGATTGTCTTCTGGGGCACCGGGATCACACCCGGCGCGCGAACGACGCCGGCCCGCGTCGTGGACATGGCGCCGACGCTCGCCGCGTTGCTCGGAGTGACGCCGCTCGAGCCGCTCGACGGGCGCGTCCTGTCGCTGACCCCGCCGAGGCCCTGATGAAGCGATTTCCACCGCCCCCGGAGCATCGTGCGCTCGGCCGAACTGGGGGCGTGACGAGCATCCTCGGACTCGGCACGCGTCAGTTGGCCGAGTCGGGGCAGCAGGCGACCATCCGCGTGATCCGCGAGGCGATTGACCATGGCGTGAACGTCCTCGAGATCTCGCCAGGGTTCGCCGGCGGGCGCGCCGAACGCTGGGTCGGGCTCGCGTTGCGCGATGGCTACCGCGCGAAGGTGCAGTTGGTCTGGCAGTGCGCCGCCTACCAGCGCGACTACAAGACCTCGATGCTGCAGCTGGAGGCGACGCTCTCCCAGCTGAAGACCGACCGCGTGGACCTTTGGTCGTTCCATCAGGTGATCTACGACAACGATCCCGACTGGATGTACGATCACGGCGGACTCGACGCGGCGCAGGAGGCGCGCGACCAGGGGAAGGCGCGCTGGATCGCCTTTCACGGCGAGAAGGCACCGCACATCGCGCTCAAGCTCCTCGCGCGAGGGTTCGCGTGGGACGCGGTCCTGATGCCGCTCAACCCGTTCGACGGCTCGTACCGGTCGTTCGAGAAGCAGGTCCTGTCGGAGGTGATCCGGCGCGGGGGTGCGGTGATCGGCACCAAGCCGCTTGCCGGAGGGTCGGTTCCCACGAGCAAGGTCGTGAAGGTCGAGGACGCATTCCGATACGTCTGGTCGCTTCCGGTGAGCACGGTGCTCGTCGGGTGCCCCGCACTGCCGCTCCTGAAGAAGGCACTGAGACAGGCGACGAACTTCAAGCCCTTCCACCCAGGGGAGATGGATGCGGTGCGCCAGAAGGCGCGCGCGATGGCGGGCGACGGCCGCTTCGAGCGGTACAAGACAACGCAGGCGTTCGATTCCGCCGCCGGCCGCGCGGCCCACGGCTTTTGACCCCAGCTCCCAGTCCAATGATCGCTCCGGTGATCCCGGCGCGCGCCCGGCGCGCCCACTGTGCCCTCGTGATGCTCGCACCGCTCACGATGTTCGCGTTGACGTCGGCCTCAGCGGTACCGCTCGGCGCGCAGGCGATGACCGGATTCGCCGCTGCCCGCACGGCGGCGGAACGCGCGGCCCAGGCGGCGGCAATCGCGCGCCCCGACACGGCGCGCGCACGGGCCTTGGCCCGCGCCCTCGCCGACCGGCCGCACGTGGCCGGCACCCCCGCGCAGGCGAGAACGCGCGACCTCGTGCTCGCCGCGATGCGCGCCGCCGGACTCCCCACCGAGGTCCGTGAGTACCACGTCTGGCTCCCGCACACGGTGGAGTACGGCATCTGGCGCATCCACCCCGACCCGAAGGAGCTCTCGCTCGGCGAGGGGAGCGTACCGGAGGATCCGACGACGCTGCTGCACCCGGAGTACCCGACGGTGAATGGCTATAGCGGCACTGGGGACGTCACCGGCGAGGTGGTCTACGTGAACTACGGCCTCATCGAGGACTATGCGCAGCTCGACTCGCTCGGCGTCTCGGTGCGAGGGAAGATCGCGATCGCCCGCTATGGTCGCTCATTCCGCGGGATCAAGGCGCGCGAGGCGGAGAGGCGCGGCGCCCTGGCCCTGATGATGTACTCGGACCCGGCGGACGACGGCTATGTCCGCGGCGACGTGTATCCGGAAGGTCCGTTCCGCAACGAGCGCGGCGTGCAGCGCGGCAGCGTGATGAACGGTGCCGGCGACCCGTCCACGCCGGGCTATCCGTCGCGTGCCGGTGCCCGCCGGATCCCCCTCGATTCGATGCCGGTGCCGCGCATTCCCGTGCTCCCGCTCGCGTACGGCAACGCGGTGGAACTGCTGCGGGACCTGCGCGGCGCCTCCATTCCGCAGACCTGGCAGGGCGGCCTCGCCTTCCGTTACCACGTCGGTCCGGGGCCGGTACGCGCGCGCGTGCTGGTGCGCAGCGACTCGGCGACGGCCGCGATCAAGCCGATCTGGAACACCTACGGCGTGGTCCGCGGCACCGATTTTCCGGACGAGATCGTCGTCATCGGCGCGCACCGCGACGCGTGGGGTCCGGGCGCGGTGGACAACGTGTCGGGCACGGTCAGCGTGGTCGAGGCGGCGCGCGCGGTGGCGGAACAGATGCGCGCTGGGTGGCGTCCGCGCCGCACGCTCGTCTTTGCGACCTGGGATGCCGAGGAGTGGGGACTGATCGGGTCGAGCGAGTACGTCGAGGACGATTCCCTCCGCCTGCTGCGCGGCGCGGTGGCCTACCTCAACCAGGATGCGTCGGCGAGCGGCCCCTCGTTCGGTGGCGGGGGTACGCCGAGTCTCCGCGCGCTGCTGCGCGACGTGGCGCGGAGCGTGCCCGATCCGTCGGGCGCCGGAAGCGTCTACGCCGTCTGGCGTGACCGGACGGCGGTGGCGGAGGGCGCCGAGCCGGCGATGGGCGACCCCGGCGGCGGTTCGGACTTCGCCGGATTCTACAATCACCTCGGCATCCCGCACTCCGACTGGGGCTTCGGCGGCGCGAACGGGATCTACCACTCGAACTACGACACTTACACGTTCATGGAGCGGTTCGGCGATCCCGGATATCGCTATCACGCCACGGCGGCGCGCATCGGCGCGGCGATGGTGATGCGACTCGCCAACGCCGACATCCATCCTTACGACTACGTGGAGTTCGCGACCACGATGCGGCGCTACCTGGCGCCAATCGATCGCGCGCTGGCGGCGAAGGGTTGGCGCGGGACGTCGGCGCCGCTCGCCGAGGCGATTGACCGGATGGAGGGAGTAGCGCGAACCTTTGCCGCAGCGCGCGATTCGGCGCTCACCGGCGACCTGCCGAGAGCGCGTCAGGTGGCCGCGAATGCCGCGCTGCGCGAGGTCGAACGGAAACTCACGAGGCCGGAGGGCTTGCGCACACGGCCTTGGTATAGGAATCTCATATACGTGGCGGATGTCGATAATGGCTACGGCACGATGGTGTTCCCGTCGGTGAACGAAGCGATCCGCTATGGGACGGAGGCAAGCCTCGCCTCGGAACTCGCGGATCTCGTCCGTCGGTTCGACGCCGCAACGGCGGAGTTGGAGAACGCGCGGCGCGCGGTGCGCGGCGAACGGTAGTCGCAGGTTTCCCCCGGCGCGCGTGGCGCGTCTGGAGGGAGAGCGGGGGTGGTTCCGGGACCACTCCCGCGATCGCGAGGGGGCATCGCCTGGCGTCCGACGCACGGACCCGCGATGTCCCCTCGCGTATATTCTCGCCATGCCGCTCTCGGGCGACGAACTCCAGCGCTACGCGCGCCATCTCGCGCTCCCGCAGGTCGGGCGCGACGGGCAGGAGCGTCTGCGCGCGTCGTCGGCCCTGATCATCGGCCTCGGCGGGCTCGGCTCGCCGGCGGCGTTATACCTCGCGGCAGCGGGCGTCGGGCGACTCGGGCTGGTGGATCACGACCGGGTGGCGCTGCACAACCTCCAGCGGCAGGTGCTGCACGACACCGCCGCGGTCGCCACCCCAAAGACTGACTCGGCCCGAGCGCGGCTCGAGGGGCTCAACCCCCACGTCGCCATCGAGACCTGGCAGACGCTCCTGACGCGCGACAACGCGCGCGGCATCATCGCCGACTACGACGTGGTGCTCGACGGCACCGATCGGTTCGCAACGCGTTATCTCGTGAACGACGCCGCGCTCCTCGAGCGGAAGCCGAATGTCCACGCGAGCGTCCATCGCTTCGAGGGCCAGCTCTCGGTCTTCGGCTCGGCCGAGGGGCCGTGCTATCGCTGCCTGCATCCGGAGCCGCCGCCGCCGGGAAGCGTGCCGAGCTGTGCCGAGGGCGGCGTGCTCGGGGTGCTGCCCGGGCTGATGGGGACGCTCCAGGCCACCGAGGCGCTGAAACTCCTCCTGGGGATCGGCACCCCGCTCGTCGGCCGCCTGTTGGTGGTGGATGCCTTGACGATGCGATTCCAGACGGTGGAGGTGGCGCGCGACCCCGCCTGTCCGTGGTGTGGCACACGCGAGCGCACAGAACTGCTTGACGACTACGCCGTCTTCTGCGGCGAGGGACCAGACACGTCGCCGTCGGCGGACGCCGCGACTGGCGACGACGCGCCGGACGACGCGACGTCCCTCACGCCCGCGGCGCTCGCCGCGCGTCTTGCCCACGGCGAGTCCCTGGTGCTGCTCGACGTGCGCGAGGAGTGGGAGGTCGCGCTGGCGTCCATCACGGGCGCGATGCACGTGCCGATGGCGATGGTGCCGGCCCAGCAGGCGCTCCTGCCGGATGACCGCGCGATTGCGGTGCTCTGCCATCACGGGTCACGGAGCGCGATGGTCGCCGACTACCTCCGGGCGTCCGGCCACGCGCGCGTGCTGAACGTGACGGGCGGGATCGACCGCTGGAGCGTCGAGGTGGACCCGGGCGTCCCGCGCTACTGACGATCGTGACGACGCTCCTCTGGACGGCCGCGGTCGTCGGCGCGCTCTGGGCGCAGCGCGCGCTCCGTGCGGCGCGGATGGAGGCGGCCTTCCGCGCGCGGCATCCGGTGAATGCCGAGGGCGTGATCATCGGGGCGGAGGCGCGGACGTATGAGCGGAGCAGATCACGGGCGATCCTCCTCATCCACGGCTACAACGACTCGCCGACGTCGCTCGACGGGATCGGGCGCGTGCTGGCCGACGCCGGGTGGACGGTCCGGCTCCCGCTGCTTCCGGGCCACGGCCGCTCCCTCGAGGCGTTCGACCGCTGGACGAGCGACGACGTGCTCTGGGAGGTTCGGCAGGAGTACGCCGAGTTGCGCGCGAAGTATCGGACGGTGGTCGTCGGCGGACTCTCGATGGGGGGTGCGCTCGCCTGCTGGCTGGCCGCCGAGGGGGACGCCGACGCGGTGGTACTTTTTGCGCCGATGCTCTTCGTGCCGCGGCCGATGCAGGTGGCGGTGAGCACGGCACGGCTCTGGTCGCTGCTCTCGAAGTACATCGGCGGCGGAAGCGGGCGCTCGATCCGCAATCCCGAGGCGCGCCGGCGACTGATCGCCTACGGCTACTCGACCCGGCGGTCGCTGGAGGCGCTGGAAGGCATTGCCGAGGGATCGATCGTGCGGCTGGGCTTCGTCAAGGCCCCGACCCTGATCCAGCAGTCGGAGGAGGACAACCGGTTGCCGCGCGACCAGAGCAAACGCGCCTTCACCCGGCTCGGCGCCAAGGACCGCACGGTGCGATGGGTCGAGGGCGCCGGTCACGTGCTGACGCTGGACTACGGATGGGAAACGGTGGCCACGCGGGCCGCGGCGTGGCTCGCCGAGCACTTCGACGCTGAACCGATGCCCGACGCCGGGCGTCGCGCGGCAGTGTAGATTCCAACTTCACCGATGGGGCACGGAGTGCGCGACGATGGCTGAGATCACCTGCCGGAAGTGCGGCGGGACCAAGACTGGATTCGAGCGGCCGCCATTTCCCGGCGCGATCGGCGCCCGGATCCTCGAGGGGACCTGTCCGGAGTGCTGGCAACTCTGGTTGAAGCAGCAGACGATGCTGATCAACCACTACGGCCTCAACGTGATGGACCCGCAGGCCCGGCAGTTCCTGACGCGGAACATGGAGGCGTTCCTGTTCCGGACGGGCGAGCAGGACGACGTGGACACGTCCAAGCAGGGGACCATCTCGCACTGACCGCGCGGGCGGCTTGACTTTAGTATCGTGCGGATACTAATTGCAGGGTCATGCCCGACCGTTTCGCCACCGCGATTGACCTGATCTGTTTCACCGTTGTCGGCGGTGCGCTGGCCGTGCTCGGCGCGGGGGCGGGGCGCGGCGGAAGGTCCGCCTTGCCGTGGCGCCTGCTCGGCGCCGGCGAGGGGCTCGATACCGTCGCGGCGCGGCTGGCCCGAACGACGCTCGGCCGCGCCCCCGGCTGGAGGACGCAGCTTGGCGCGTCCAGCGATACGTCCCGGCATCCGTCGCTCGCCCCGCTCTCGGTCGGCTACGTCGCGGTGGTCCCGGCGGGGACGGACGCGCCACCCGGGCACTTATGGCATCGGCTTCCGGCGGCGGGCGCGTTCGGCACGCGACAGCAACGCGGGATGGTGGCGGCCATCGCCACCCTGCGCGACCGGATGGACGTCGAGCCGATTGCGTTCCGGCTGCTCCCGGCGGCCTTCACGCTCGGGGAACTGCAGGCGCTGTACGAGCTGCTCCTCGGCCGTCGGCTGCACAAGGCGAGCTTTCGGCGGGCGCTGCAGGGCGCGTTCCTGGTGGAGCCGCTCGAGGAATGGCGCACCGAGGGGCGCGGCCGGCCGGCCCAGCTCTATCGCTACGCGCCCCGCCGCCAGCGCGGCTCCCGCCCCG
Organism: Gemmatimonadaceae bacterium; assembly: GCA_040901985.1. GTDB lineage: Bacteria > Gemmatimonadota > Gemmatimonadetes > Gemmatimonadales > Gemmatimonadaceae > Pseudogemmatithrix. The sequence goes on along the minus strand of JBBDYC010000002.1, from coordinate 4,843 downwards.
TCCGCTTCGCGCTGCTCGCCTGACGGCGCGCGGGAATGTGTACCGGCTCGGTACGGAACGGTGACACGAATTGTCGGCTGGCGGGTAGTATTAGTTGCAAGGTGTGCCTAACGGCCAAAGGAGGGACGAAATGCTTGTCTACCTGGACGCCCTGATCGCCGCACTTACGGTACGAGACGCCGAGGAGTCTGCCCGGTTGTTGGCCCATCCCCTCGCACGGTTGCTGCCCGACGAGGTGCGCGCCGAGGCCCGCGCAATCACCACCGCTCGCCGCGGGACGCTCACCGCGCCGCTCCGCACGATGCAGTTCCGCTTCCGGACGGCCGAGTTGCTGCGTGATGCTCCGGCGCCGGGAGACCAACCCGAGGCGCCCGATTCGGCTCGCGCTCCGGCGACGCCGCCGGCGCTGACGCGGCGCGGCGGGCGTCACCAGATGGAACTCCCGCTCTCCGCCTGAGCCCAGTCTAGTCAAACGGACGCGGCCCCCCCCCCCCC
>JBBDYC010000002.1:0-4338 GCA_040901985.1 Gemmatimonadaceae bacterium | reverse complement strand
GGGGGGGGGGGCGCGTGACACTTCGTACCAACGGGCGGGTCAGAGCTTTACGACCTGCGCCGCCTGCGGTCCCTTCTGTCCCTGCTCGATGTCAAACTCCACCTTGTCGCCTTCGGTGAGGGACTTGAGTCCGGATCCCGCGAGCGCGCTGTGGTGGACGAAGACATCGGGACCGCCTTCCCGCTGGATGAAGCCGAACCCCTTCGCGTCATTGAACCACTTCACGGTGCCTGTGATGCGCGACATCGGTGTGTGCTCCGGAAGAGTGGTGACCGGTCAATCAGGCGGCGCCGGCAATGTAGCGGGCGACGCGTCCACAGCCGATGCACTTGAGCGTCACGTGCGAGCGCGGCGGCGGTGGGGCGTGGTGTGGCTCGCGCTCGATTGACCCGGAGCACGACGGGCAGCTGAGCGGATCGCCATTTCGATCGCTCGCAATAAGGTGGAGGGCCTGCGCGGGGTTGTACGAGTTCGGTCGTGGCTTCCGCATTCGGTCTCCGGCTGAGTCCAAGTCGGGCCGGGCGACATGTCGCCGGCCCGCCATCATATGAAGGAAGTTAATCATTTTGGAGCTAAATCCAAGTGGTGACGCAGTTTGCGTGAATCCTCGGGGCGAAATAATCCCGACCCCTCGCGCCCCTAGCCGTCTAAATGCTTGGGGCAGAGCAGTTTCGCGACGTCGAGCGCGCGACGGCGCCCGCACCCGGAATGGTGCGGAATCGGGCCCTTGGCGGTAGCTGCCTATCGGGGCGGGGCGGGCGGGCAGCCCTCGCGTCGGCGGGTGTCAACAACCGAAAAGATCCGCCAGTTCCCGTGGTGCTTCGCGAGCAGGAAGGCGTCCACCCCGCAGTGCGAGAAGCGCTCGCCGGCGAAGAACCAGTAGTCCACCCAAATGGCGGCGAGGTTCCCGTCCACCTGGATGACGGCGTTGGCGAGCCGCTCATCGAGCACGAGGCCGGCCGGGGCCCGCGCCACGCCGCCGACCCACGCATCAATGGGCTCGAAGCGGACGCTGTCCGCCGTGATGGCCTGCATCGATGCGTTTGTGGCGAAAGCGGCGCGCATCGCTGCGGTGTCGCGGGTGCGCATCGCGTCGAAGAGGGCCGTCACGACCCGGTACGCCACGTCGTGCTCGGTGGTCTGGGCACGGAGCGGCACCACGCCGCAAAGCGCGAGGGCGAGGAGCAGAGTGCGGCGCATGGTCACTGGAGTACGGGGAGGCCCTTCTCGCGGATCCGGTCCTGCCACTCCTTCGGGCCCGACTCGTGCACGTTGTGGCCGGCGGCATCCACGGCCACGGTCACCGGCATCTCGTCCACCTCGAACTCGTAGATGGCTTCCATTCCCAGGTCCTCGAACGCCACGACGCGCGACGATCGGATTGCCTTCGACACGAGGTACGCCGCGCCACCGACCGCCATCAGGTAGGCGGCCTTGTGCTTCCGGATGGCGTCGAGCCCGGTCGGGCCGCGCTCGGCCTTGCCAATCATCGCGATAAGCCCGGTGCGGTCGAGCATCATCTCGGTGAACCGGTCCATCCGCGTGGCGGTGGTCGGACCGGCGGGCCCGACTGCCTCATCGCGCACCGCGTCCACGGGACCCACGTAGTAGATCACGCGATTCGTGAAGTCCACCCCGGCCGGGAGCCCCTCGCCCTTGGCGAAGAGGTCGGCAATCCGCTTGTGTGCCGCGTCGCGACCGGTGAGGAGTTTGCCACTGAGCAACAACCGGTCACCGGCCTTCCAGGTGGCGACGACGGCCGGCGTCAGGGTATCGAGGTCCACCCGCCGGGCATTCGCATCCGGACGCCAGGTCACGTCCGGCCAGTCGGCGATGCTCGGCAAGGGGAGCGAGACCGCGCCGGAGCCGTCGAGGGTGAAGTGCGCGTGGCGGGTGGCGGCACAGTTGGGAATCATCGCAATCGGCTTTGACGCGGCGTGCGTGGGGAAGTCGAGGATCTTGACGTCGAGGACGGTCGAGAGTCCGCCGAGTCCCTGCGCGCCGATGCCGAGCGCGTTGATCCGGTCGCAGAGTTCGATCCGGAGCTCCTCGACCTGGTTCTTTGGCCCGCGCGCCTTGAGTTGCGCCATGTCAATCGACTCCATCAGCGACTCCTTCGCCAACAGCATCGCCTTCTCGGCGCTCCCGCCGATGCCGATGCCGAGCATGCCGGGCGGACACCACCCGGCGCCCATCGTCGGGACGGTCTTCATCACCCAGTCCACGATCGAGTCGCTCGGGTCGAGCATCGTGAACTTGGCCTTGTTCTCGGAGCCGCCGCCCTTGGCGGCGAGCTTCACCTCCACGGTGTCGCCTGCGACGAGCTCGGTGTGGACGACCGCCGGCGTGTTGTCGCGCGTATTCTTCCGCGCGAAGGCGGGGTCGGAGACAATCGAGGCGCGAAGCACATTGTCCGGATGCAGATAGGCGCGGCGCACGCCCTCGTCCACCATTTCCTGCACCGGGAGCCTGGCGTCCCAACGGACGTTCATCCCGACCTTGAGAAAGACAACGACGATTCCGGTGTCCTGGCAGATCGGGCGGTGCCCCTCGGCGCACATCCGCGAGTTGGTGAGGATCTGCGCAATGGCGTCCTTGGCGGCCGGGCCCTGTTCCAGCTCGTAGGCCGCGCCGAGGGCGCGGATGTAGTCGAGCGGGTGGTAATACGAGATGTGCTGCAGCGCGTCAGCGACGGACTGGATGAAGTCGTCCTGCCGGATCGTCGTCATGCGACGGAATCTACCGCGGTCAGTCCCAGCCGTGCGGTCGGCGCCAGATGCGACGCTCGAGGCGCCAATTCCGCTTGACCGAGAACTCGACGTCGTCAGCGGGAAACATCTCGGGGTCCTCCACGGCCTCGTTGAAGTCGTTGCCCTTGGCTGACATCTGGTCGGCGAAGTGCAGAATCTCGGCCTCGAGCGTCATCGGCCGCACCGCGGCCCCGAACTCGAGCACGCCGTGATGCGACTGGATGAAGTGGTGCAGCTCGAGGCGCTGGGACTCGGCGAGCGTGTGCGCGGGCAGGGTGCGGAGCCGCTCCTCGAGCATCAGCGATCCGAGGACGATGTGGCCGAGCAGGTGTCCCTGCGGCGTGTTCTCAAACCCGTTGAGCAGCACGGCGTACGCCTCGACCTTGCCGATGTCGTGGAGGAGCGCGCCCGCGGTCACCAGCGCGACGTCGCCCCGCATCGTCCGTACGGCGGTGCGCGCGATGTTGGCGACCTCGCAGCAGTGCAGGAGGAGGCCGCCGATTTGCGCGTGGTGGCCGCGGGTCGCCCCGGGGGCGCGCGCGAAGCGCTCGCGGAAGACATCGTCGGCGAAGAACAGGTCGAGCGCGGCGCGCAATGGACCCGTGAGCTCGGCGCGCCAGGCGTCCACACGCGACCAGAGCTCCTCGACGCTCTCGCTGATTCGCGGCAGGAAGTCGTCCATCGTCGCGGCGGCGGTGGGAACGACCCGCGGTGGCGACGTGAGCTTCAGCTGCTTCCGTCCTTGGTAGAGCTCGACCGTGCCGATGACCTGGACGATCTGGCCGGGCCGGACGCCCTGCACCTGCGGGACGTCCTCCTTCCACACATTGGCCGAGAGCTGCCCGGTGGCGTTGCCGAGCTTGAGCACGATGAACGGGTCGCCGGCCTTGGTCGCCTTGTCCTCGCGCTCCCGGACGAGCAGTTCGTGCTGGACACGGTCGCCGACCGTGAGCTGCGGGATGTTGAGCGGGGCCATCGGTGCTCCGGAAACGGGATCGCCGACGCAGCTACCAGCGGAAATCTGCCACGAAGAGGTTCGTTTCGCCGGGCGCACCGGCGTTTCGGTTGCTCGCCCAGAGGAGCTGCGTGCCGCCCGGGTGGAAGATCGGGAAGCCGTCGAACGTTGGGTCGAACGTGACCTGTTCCAGGCGGTCGGGGCCTGCCATCGTCGCGTCGGCGTCCACCAGGAAGAGGTCGAAGTTGCCGCTGCGCGGCTCCCGGAAGTTTGACGAGAAGATGATGCGCTTCCCGTCCGGGCTCCACGACGGGCCAAAGTTGGCCCCGCCGAGGGCGGTGACCTGCCGTTGGTCGGACCCGTCGGCGTTCATCACGAAGAGCTCGACCCGGCTCGGCCGGATCAGGCCCTGGGCGAGGAGGTCCCGGTACTGGCGCAGCTCGGCCGAGTCGCGCGGGTGATGCGCGCGGTACACGATCTTCGTGCCGTCGGGCGACCACCAGGGGCCGCCGTCGTACCCCGGCGTGTCGGTCAGGCGACGCACGTCGGTGCCGTCCACGTTCATCGTGTAGATCTCGAGGTCGCCGTCCGTCAGCGAGGGAAAGACGATGGTCCGGCCGTCCGGGGAGAGGA
>JBBDYC010000001.1:146200-183228 GCA_040901985.1 Gemmatimonadaceae bacterium | reverse complement strand
TACGCGCGCCGCACCAGCGTGAGGATCGAGTAGAGCGCCACCGACTCGTCGTGCTGGTTGCGCACGTCCACGTCCCACTCCACCACGCCCTGCGGGATCCCCGACTCGGGGGTGTCCTTCGCGGTCTTCTGCTTGACCGTCAGCCGCACCTGGATCGCGTCGCCCGGATAGACCGGCTTGGTGAACCGCAGCTTCTCGAGCCCGTAGTTGGCGAGGACCGGCCCCAGCGCCGGCTCCACGAACAGGCCGGCCGCCGCCGAGACGATGAAGTAGCCGTGTGCCACCCGACCCTCGAAGATCCCGTTCGACCGCGCCTCCTCGTCGTTCATATGCGCGTAGAAGCGGTCGCCGCTCAACTCGGCGAAGCGTGTGATGTCGTCGAGTGTGATCGTCCGCCGGTCCGTGAGCAGCGTGTCGCCGATCTCGAGTTCGTCGAAAGTCTTCCGGAACGGGTGGATCGCGTCCGACCGTTGCGCCGCCCCGGCGGACCACTCGCGGGTGATGGCGGTGATCATCGTTGGGCTGCCCTGCACCGCGGTCCGCTGCATGTAGTGCAGCACCCCGCGCGCGCCGCCGAGCTCCTCGCCGCCGCCGGCGCGTCCGGGCCCGCCGTGCACGAGATTCGGCAGCGGGGAGCCGTGGCCCGTGCTCTCCTTGGCGCTCGAACGGTCGAGCACGAGGAGGCGGCCGTGATACGGCGCGACGCCGACCACGATCTTTCGCGCAACGGCGGGGTCGGCGGTGACGAGCGACCCGCAGAGCGAGCCGCGGCCGCGCCGCGCCAGTTCGATCGCGTCGTCGAGCGACTGGTAGGCCATCACCGTGTTCACCGGCCCGAAGGCCTCGATGTCGTGTGGCTCGGTGCGGCCGAACGGGTCGGCGCAATGCATCAACCGCGGGCCGAAGAACGCGCCTTTCTCGCGGTCGGCGCCCACCACCGGGAAGTCGGCGGCGCCGAAGACCAGCTCGGCCGACTGCTTGATGCGATCGGCCGCGTCCCCAACGTCGCGCACCTGCGCGCGGCTCGCCAGCGGCCCCATCCGGACGCCCTCGACCGCCGGGTCCCCGACGACGGTCTTCTCCAGTCGTGCGCGGAGCGCCTTGATGACGTCCTCCTCCATCCCCGCGGGGACGATCGTGCGCCGGATTGCGGTGCACTTCTGGCCGGCCTTCGTCGTCATCTCCCGCACGACCTCCTTGACGAAGAGGTCGAATTCCTCCGTGCCCGGCGCCGCATCGGGCCCGAGGATCGAACAATTGAGCGAATCGGCCTCCATGTTGAAGCGCACCGAGTGCGCGACAATCGCCTTGCCCTCCTTGAGCATCCGCCCGGTCGTGGCGGAGCCGGTGAAGGCGACCGCGTCCTGCTCGGTCACGTGGTCGAGCAGGTCGCCGGCGCTGCCGCAGATGAGTTGGATGGCTCCCTCGGGGAGGATCTCGGCGGCGACCATCTCCCGGAACATCGCCTCGGTCAGGAAGCTCGTCGCGGTGGCCGGCTTCACGATGCACGGCACGCCGGCCAACAACGCCGGCGCCAGCTTCTCGAGCATCCCCCAGCAGGGGAAGTTGAAGGCGTTGATGTGGATCGCGACACCCTCCAACGGCACCGCGATGTGGCGACCGACGAAGGTGCCGCCCTTCGACAATGGCTCAACCGGGCCCTCGACGTGGAAGGTCTCGTTGGGAAACTCGCGCCGGCCACGGCTCGAGTACGCGAAGAGCGTGCCGATCCCGCCCTCGATGTCCACCCACGAGTCTTGCTTGGTCGCGCCGGTCGCTGCCGAGACGGCGTAGAAGGCGTCCTTCCGCTCCAGCAGGTGCTTGGCCAGCGCCTTGAGGAGCGCCGCGCGTTGGTGGAAGGTGAGCGCCCGCAACTTGGGGCCGCCGACGCTCCGCGCGTAGGCGGCCATCGCCTTGAAGTCGAGCCCGCCGCTCGACGCCTCGGCGACCTTCGCGCCGGTCACCGCGTGAAACAGCTCGGCGGCCTTTCCCGTTCCCTCGACCCATTCGCCGAGCGCGTAGTTCCCGAGCATCATCGTGCCTTCGTCTCCTTCCACGTCTTGAGGGCGTTGGACTGGGCCGGCCGGTCAGCCGGCGCCTCGCGCAGCGGTTCCACCTCGCGCCAGGTGGCGCGCATTGCCGCCGGGAGCTGTTGGTAGAGCGCCGTGCCGTCCGATTTCCAGGCGAGCATCTCGTCGGTGACTTCCTTCACGATCTTGGCCGGGTTGCCGACGACCACGCTGCGCGGCGGAATCTGCATCTCGGTCGGCACGAAGCAGAGCGCGCCGACGATGCTCCCACTCCCGACCACCGCGTTGTCCATCACCACTGCGTTCATCCCGATCAGTGCGTTGGCGCCGATCCGCGCACCGTGGACAATCGCGCCGTGGCCGAGATGCGCACCGGCCTCGAGGACGACGGTCACGCCGGGAAACATATGAATGGTGCAATTCTCCTGGACGTTGCAGCCGTCCTCGATCACGATTCCGCCCCAGTCGCCGCGGACCGCTGCGCCGGGCCCGATATACACGTCGCGGCCGATCGTCACGTTCCCGGTCACCGTCGCCAGCGGGTGGACGAAGGCGCTCTCGTGCACCACCGGGACGAAGCCGTCGAAGGCATAGATCATTGCGCCACCCTCAGACACGCTCGAGGAGGAGCGCGAACCCCTGGCCGACGCCGATGCACATCGTGCAGAGGGCGTAACGCCCCTTGCGGCGCTGCAACTCGCGCAGCGCCGTCAGCGCGAGCCGTGCTCCGCTCATTCCAAGCGGGTGGCCGAGCGCGATCGCACCGCCGTTCGGATTCACGCGCGCGTCGTTGTCGGGGATGCCGAGCTCGCGGAGGCAGGCGAGACCTTGTGCGGCGAAGGCCTCGTTGAGCTCGATCACGTCCATCTCCTCGAGCGTGAGCCCGGCGAGCGCCAGCACCGCCCGCGTGGCCGGCACCGGGCCCATGCCCATCAGGCGCGGCGCCACGCCCGCCGCCGCGCTCGCGACGACGCGCGCCGCCGGCGTGAGCCCGAGGTCCTTCGCCGCGCGCTCCGACGCCAGCAGCAGCGCCGCCGCGCCGTCGTTGAGCCCCGAACTGTTCCCCGCCGTGACGCTCCCCTTCCCGTCGTGGCGGAACGCCGGCTTGAGCTTGGCGAGGGTCGCCAGCGTGGTGTCGGGGCGGAGGAACTCGTCGTCGGCGACGCGGACCGCCGCGCCCTTCCGCTGCGGCACCTCGACCGCCACGATCTCCTCGGCGTGCCGTCCGCCGCTCCGCGCCGCCGCCGCGCGCTGCTGCGACCGTAGCGCAAACGCATCCTGGTCGGCGCGGGTCACCCCGTACTGCTCGGCGACGTTCTCCGCCGTCTCGCCCATCGAGTCGGTGCCGTGCGCGGCCTGCATCGCCGGATTCACGAAGCGCCAGCCGAGCGTGGTGTCGTAGAGCTGCATATCGCGGCCGAACGGCTGCGCGCTCTTGTTCATCACGTACGGCGCGCGCGACATTGACTCCACGCCGCCGGCCACGTACAGGTCGCCCTCGCCCGCCTTGATCGCACGCGCCGCGTTCGCCACCGCGCTCAGCCCCGACGCGCAAAGGCGGTTGACCGTCTCGCCCGGCACCGTGACCGGCAGTCCGGCCAACAACGCCGCCATCCGGGCGACGTTGCGATTGTCCTCGCCCGCCTGGTTCGCACAGCCCAGCACGACGTCGGCAATGCGCGCGGGGTCGAGCGCGGCGTGGCGCGCGACGAGCGCGCGGATCACGTGCGCGGCGAGGTCGTCGGTGCGGACGGCGCCGAGCGCGCCCCCGAGGCTGCCGATTGGCGTGCGCACGCCGTCCACGAGGAAAGCGGCCGTCAGCTTGCCGGGGGCGGTCACGGTGTCCCCGGAAAGAGCGGCTTGCCGGTGCGGTACACGGTGCCGCGGAAGTGGCCGACGATCACGCCGTCCTGATTGCGGGTGGTCACGGCCGCGAATCCGACCTTGCGCGTGCTCGACTCCTCGATGGCCACCGCGGTGAGCACGTCGCCTGGACGCACCGCCGCCGGATAGCTGCACGAGCAGTCGAGCGCCACCGAGATCTCGCCGTTGGAGTTGCAGCAGAAGGCAATCGCGCTGTCGGACAGGGCGTAGACGATTCCGCCGTGCGCGGTGCCGAACCCGTTCACCATCTCCGGCCGCACGGTCATCCGGATCGTCGCCCGCTTCACGCCGACCTCCAGCACCTCGACTCCCAGCCAGCGGGAGAACGCGTCGGTGGCCATCATCCGCTCGACGACCGCGCGGGCCTTGGCGTCGGCGTCGGTCACGCGAGCAGTCTCCCACCGCGCGCGGCGATCCGGCGGAGGAGCGGACTCGGACGATACCGGTCCTCGCCGTACTCCTGCTGCAGCGCCTCGAGCGTCGCCAGCACCGCGCCGGCGCCGAGCGCGTCGCCCCAGGCAAGCAGGCCGCGCGGATAGTTGACGCCCTTCGTCATCGCGACCTCGATGTCCGCCGGCGAGGCCACGCGCATCTGCACCGCGTCCACCGCCTCGTTGATCAGCATCGCGACGATCCGATCCACGATCGCGCGCCCCAGCGCGGCATCGGTCGCCGGCGTCGGCACCGTGGCGCCGTCGCGATAATCGTAATGGCCGCGCCCGGACTTCTTGCCGAGCCGGCCCGACTCGACGAGCCGCCGCTGCGTCAGCGCGGGCCGATAGCGCGGGTCGAAAAACATCCCCTCGAACACCGACCGCGTGACCGCATAGTTGACGTCGTTGCCAATGAAGTCCATCAGTTCGAACGGCCCCATCCTGAATCCGCCGAGCTCACGCATCGCCCAGTCAATCGTCGCGCAGTCGGCGATCCCCTCCTCGAGGATCCGTAGCGCCTCGCCGTAGTATGGCCGGGCGATCCGGTTGACGATGAAGCCAGGCGTATCGGAGGCGACGACGGTGACCTTGCCCCACGTGTCCACGAGTGAGCGCGCGGCGGCGGTCACGGCATCGGCCGTCGCGATCGCCGGGATGATCTCCACCAACGGCATCACCGGCGCCGGATTGAAGAAGTGGACGCCGACGACGCGCTCCGGGCGGGCGCAGGCGCCGGCAATCGCGGCCACCGAGAGCGACGACGTGTTCGTCGCGAGAATCGCGTCCGGCATCACCACGCGCTCAAGTGCGCGAAAGAGCTCCTGCTTGACCGTCAGCTCCTCGACCACGGCCTCGATCACGAACCGGCACGGCGCAAAGGCCGCGAGCTCGGCGCCGCCGACGCCGCCGACGCCGCTGCCGACGGCCGTGATCCGCGCGAGCACGGCATCGGCGTCGGCCCGCGTCAGGCGATTCCGCTGCACCTCGCGCGCCATCGCCTGCCGATGGCCGTCGGTGGCGCGCCCGATGGCGGCACCCGACGCGTCGGCGAGCACCACCCGATGCCCCTGCATCGCCGCGACCTGCGCGATGCCGGCGCCCATCGCGCCGGCGCCGACGACGCCGATCACCGCCTCCCTGCCGAGGGGACCGCCGCCAGTCACGCTCAGGCGCCCCGGTAGACGGGCGTTCGCTTCTCGAGAAAGGCGCGGACGCCTTCTGCGTAATCCGCCGTTCGCCCCGCCTCGTGCATCGCCTGCGCCTCGACGTCGAGCTGCGCCGTGAGGTCGTTGGCCCACGAGGCGTTCATCGCGCGCTTGGTCAGGCCGAATCCCCGGGTCGCCTGGCCGGCGAGCGAGACCGCCAGCGCACGCGCCGTCCCCATCAACTCGGCAAGCGGCACCACGTCCCAGATCAATCCCCACTCCTTGGCCCGCGCGGCGCTGACTTTCCCGGCGAGGAAGAACATCCCCGTTGCCCGCTGCGGCCCAATCAGGCGGGGCACGAAGAAGGTGCCGCTCGTGTCGGGGATGAGGCCAAGCTTGGCGAAACTCTCGACGAACGTGGCCTCCTCGGCGGCAATCGTGAGGTCGCAGGCAAAGGCGAGGTTGGCGCCGGCGCCGGCGGCCACGCCGTTCACCGCGCAGATCACCGGTTTCTCCAGCGCTCGAATGGCGCGGATGATCGGGTTGTAGCTCGCCTTGACGATCTCACCGATGTCGGGAATCGGCCCGTCCCCGGCGGGCAGCGCCTCCTGGAGGTCCTGGCCGGCGCAGAACCCGCGGCCGGCGCCGGTGATCAACACCGCGCGCACCGCGTCGTCCGAACCCGCGCGTGCCAGCGCCTGCTGCATCTCCTGCGCCATCCCGCTATGGAAGCTGTTGAGGACGTCGGGACGATTGAGCGTGATGCCCAGGACGCCGTCGGAACACTCCGTGAGGATCGTCGGGGACGACATGCGGGGAATCTACCTCACCGGCGAGTCGTGCGGCGAGGGCTCGGCGTGCACGCCGCTGCCGCCGTAGTTGCGGTTCCCCGCCCTCCAAACAGATTTCCCCCATGCCGCCCAAGCCACCGAAGGCGATTGACTGGCGACGCGTCGCCTACCACGTCCTCGCCTCGCGCGCCCTCGATGAAATCGAGGAGTCCACCAACCGCAATCGCGCGACGGTACCGAAGGATCACGTCGTCCTCTACCAGTTCTCGGCGCGCGGGCACGACGTGGCACAGGTCATCCTCGGGACGCTGCTGACCGGCAAGCGCGATGCCGCGGGGGCGTACTACCGGAACCGGCCGCTCCTGCTCGCCCTTGGCCTCACCCTCGAGGACGCGCTCGGCTCACCGCTCGGGCGCGCCGGCGGATTCTCCGACGGCCGCGACATCGGGGTCGTCTGCAATCTCCCCAACCGCGACGGCCCGGTCGTCCTGCCGATGTCCGGTGACGTCGGCTCGCAGTACACGCCGACCGCCGGCTGGGCCCAGGCCATCACGTACCATCGCGACATCCTCAAGGACAGCGCCTTCAACGGCGCAATCGGCGTGGCGCTCGGCGGCGAGGCGTCCGTGGCCACGAACGGGTTCTGGTCGGCGCTCACGATGGCCACCACGCTCAGGCTCCCGATGCTCTTCTACATCGAGGATAACGACCTCGGCATCTCGGTACGGGGCGAGATGCAGACGCCCGGCGGGAACATCGCGAGGAATCTCGCCGCGTTCGGCGATCTCTTCGTCCGCGACGGCGACGGGACCGACCCCGAGCGTTCGGCGCAGCTGCTCACCGAGTCGGTCGAGCACGTTCGGGCCGGCCACGGCCCAGCCCTTGTCCGCCTCGCCGTGCCGCGCCTCTCCAGCCACTCCGGCCCCGACAACCAGAAGGGCTACCGGACCGACAAGGAGATCGCCGCCGACCAGGCGCGCGACCCCCTGCCGCGCCTCCACAGGTTCCTCGTCCCGAAGGTGCTGGGCGCCACCGCCTGGAGCGAGATCGAGACGGAGGTCGCGCGCGACGTGGACCGCGCGCTCGCCGCCGCCCGCGCCCGCAAGAAGCCCGACCCGGCGCGGATTGCCGAATACGTCTACGCCAACGACGCTCCCGGTGCCCCCGAGGCGTTCGGCGGCCTGTCGCGCGCCGAGCGCGCGGCGTCCCGCTCCACCGACCGGCCGAAGGGCGGCGGTGACCTGCTCCGCGTGGCCGAGGCGATCAAGCGGACGCTGCGCCACGAGCTGACGGTGAATCCGAAGGTCGTCGTCTTCGGCGAGGATGTCGGACGGAAGGGCGGTGTGCATCTCGTCACCGAGGGATTGCAGAAACAGTTCGGCGCGCACCGGGTGTTCGACACGAGTCTCTCCGAGGAGGGGATCATCGGCCGCGCGGTGGGCCTCGCGGTCAGCGGGTTGATGCCGGTGGCCGAGATCCAGTTCCGGAAGTACGCCGACCCCGCCACCGAGCAGCTCAACAACATCGGTACGCTCCGCTGGCGCACCGCCAACCGCTTTGCGGCGCCGATCGTGGTGCGGATGCCGGGCGGGTTCGGCAAGGATGTCGGCGACCCCTGGCACAGCCTGAGCGACGAGGTCCGCTTTGCCCACGCCTACGGCTGGCAGGTGGTGATGCCGTCGAATGCCGCCGACGCCGTCGGCCTCCTCCGCGCGGCGATGCGGAGCCCGAACCCGACGATCTTCTTTGAGCACCGGTCGCTGCTGATGACCGGCGACGGCAGCGCGCATTATCCGGGGGACGACTATGTGCTCCCGTTTGGCCGCGCCAACTTGCTGCGCGAGGGCCGGGCGCTCACGCTCGTGACCTGGGGCGCGATGGTGCATCGGTGCGCCGAGGCGGTCGAGCGCGCCGGCGCCGACGCGACGCTGCTCGACCTCCGCACGATTGCGCCGTGGGATCGTGCCGCCGTGCTTGACTCAGTGACAAAGACCGGCCGCTGTTTGATTGTCCACGAGGACAATCTCACCGCCGGGTTCGGCGCCGAGATCGCGGCGACCGTGGCGCAGGAGGCGTTCTGGCACCTCGACGCCCCGGTGCGGCGCCTGGCCCCGCGCGACATCCCGATGCCCTACCACCCCGACCTTCTCGAGGCAGTCCTCCCCGGCGTGGAGGAGATCGTGGCGGAGATCGCGGCACTCCTCTGCGCATAGCCGCCGGGACGCCGCGTGCAGGGCTCTCGCCTGTCGTTAAATCGCCTTGAACTCGTCGAACGGCTGCCGACAGTTGTTGCAGACGTGGATTGCCTTGCACGCCGTGGACCCGAACTCGCTCTTGAGCTGCGTGTCGCCCGACCCACAGAACGGGCAGGGCACCGGCGCGTGCCGCCGCGTGAGCGTGACGAGGCCGCCCTCTTGGGCGCGTCCCGGCGGGGCAATCCCGTACTGGCGCAGCTTCTCGCGGGCCTCGGCGCCGATCCAGTCGGTCGTCCAGGCGGGCGACAGCAACGTCCGCACGTCCACCGAGGCCGCCCCGGCGCCCAGCAGTGCCGCGCGCACGTCCTTCTCGATCTCGAACATCGCCGGACACCCGGAATAGGTCGGCGTGATCGTCACCGTCGCCGCCCCGTCAGCGGCGACCTCCACATCGCGCACGATCCCGAGTTCGACCACGCTGACCGCCGGCACTTCGGGGTCGGGCACGGTGCCGAGAACTTCCAGGGCCTGCGCGCGGGTGAGCACGGTCCCCTACCAGCTCGCGCCGGGATGCGCCCGCGCGACACTCTGCATCGTCGCCAGCAGGTGGCCGAGGTGCTCGGAGTGCCGCCCCCGCCGGCCGCCGCGCTGCATCGGGCCATCGGCGGGGCGCTCGAGCGTCGCGCGCGCCAGCACGTCGCGCACCATCGCCTCCCACCGCCGCTCGATGCCCGCCGTATCCACCCCGATCCCGTGGGCCGCCACGCGGTCGTCCACCTCGTCGCGGTCAAAGAGCTCGCCGGTGTAGCGCCAGAGCCGATCGAGCGACCCCTGCACGCGCGCGTGGCTCTCCGCGGTGCCGTCGCCGAGCCGGACGACCCACTCGCTCGAGTGGCGGAGGTGGTACTTCCCCTCCTTCAGCGCCTTCGCCGCGATCGCCGCGAGCTCGGCATGGCCGCACTTGGCGAGGGCCTCCCAAAGCAGGACACTGTACGTGTCGAACAGGAGCTGCCGCACCATCGTGTCGCCGAAATCGCCGTTGGGCTGCTCGACGAGCAGGCAGTTCCGATACTCCACGCCATCGCGAAAGTAGGCGAGCGCGTCCTCGTCCCGTCCCTGCCCCTCCGCGGCGCCGGCGAGCTTGAGCAGCAGCGTGGCCTGGCCGATCAGGTCGAGCGCCACGTTGGCGGTGGCGATGTCCTCCTCGAGAATCGGCCCGTGGCCGGTCCATTCCGAGAGCCGGTGTCCGAGCACGAGGCGGTCATCGCCAAGTCGGAGGAGGAACTCGACAAGCGGCTCCCCCACCGGCGCGTTCCGCGGTCCGGCGACCGGCGCCACGCCCGACGTCGCCTCCCCCGCACCGACCCCGCCGGCGTCCCCTTCGAGCTCGGGCATCAGAAGACGCGTACGCCGCGCGGCACCTTGTAGAACTGCGGGTGCCGGTACGCCTTTTCGTTTCCCGGATCGAAGAAGGGCCCGGCGTCGCTCGGCGCCGACGCCGTGATCGCCGCGCTCGGCACCACCCAGAGGTTCACCGCCTCGCCACGCCGCGCGTACACGTCGCGAGCGTTCTGCAGCGCCTGCTCGGCATCGGTGGCGTGGAGCGACCCGGCGTGCTCGAACGGCGCGCCCTCGCTCCCCTGCGTGAAGACTTCCCACAGCGGCCACGACGCCTCGCTCACGCGGCCTCCGTCGTCCGCCGATGCTTGGCCGCGTAGGCCAGCGCCGCCTCCCGCACCCAGGCGCCGTCCGCGTGTGCCTTGTTCCGCGCCGCCAGCCGCTCGGCGTTGCACGGTCCATTGCCCTTGACCACCTGCCAGAACTCGTCCCAGTCAATCGCGCCGAACTCCCAGTTCTTCGTCGCGGCGTCGTACGTGAGGTCTGGGTCCGGCAGCAACACGCCGATCGCCTGCGCCTGCGGCACGGTGAGATTCACGAATCGCTGCCGTAGCTCATCGTTCGTCTTTCGCTTGACGCGCCACTTGAGCAGCTCGGCCGAATTCGGCGAGTCGGTGTCGCTCGGCCCGAACATCATCAGGGACGGCCACCAGAAGCGGTTCACGGCGTCCTGCAGCATCGCGCGCTGCGCCGGCGTCCCGCTGGCCAGGGTGGCGCAGATCTCGTAGCCCTGGCGCTTGTGGAAGTTCTCTTCCTTGCAGATCCGCACCATCGCGCGCGCGTAGGGGCCGTACGAGGCCTTGGCGAGCACCGTCTGGTTGACGATCGCCGCGCCATCCACAAACCAGCCGATGACGCCCATATCGGCCCAGCTCAGCGTCGGATAATTGAAGATGCTCGAGTACTTCGCCGTGCCGTCGAGCAGCTGCGCGACCAACTCGTGGCGGTCCACGCCGAGTGTCTCGGTGCCGCAGTAGATGTAGAGTCCGTGCCCCGCCTCGTCCTGCACCTTGGCAATCAGCGACAACTTGCGGCGGAGCGACGGCGCGCGGGTGATCCAGTTCCCTTCCGGCAGCATGCCCACGATCTCGGAGTGCGCGTGCTGCGCCATCATCCGGGTGAGTTGCTTCCGGTACCGGTCCGGCATCCAGTCCTTCGGCTCGATGCTCTCGCCGGCCGCGATCCGGGCCTCAAAGCCCGCGACGAGCGCCGGGTCGTCCTGGGGGGCGGCTGGTAAAAGACTCTGGTCCATAGCTGGAATCTATACGATATCTTTGGGGCCATGAGCAAGAAATCCGCCCCCGCCGCAGCGCCGGTCCCCGACGGCGAGGTCCGGACCTCGATCGCCGACGGCATCGCCACGGTCGCGTTCTCCCACCCCAAGGGCAACGCACTTCCCGCCAAGCTCCTCAACGAACTGGCGTCGGCCGTGACCGCGCTCGGCAACGACCCCGCCGCGCGCGTCATCGTCCTGCGAAGCGGCGGCAACGGCACCTTCTGCGCCGGCGCGTCGTTCGACGAGTTCAGCGCCGTCGCTGACGCGGCGGCCGGCAAGGAATTCTTCCTCGGATTCTCGCGGGTGATCCTGGCAATGATCCGCGCGCCGAAGTTCGTGCTCGTGCGGGTCCAGGGCCGCGCCGCCGGCGGCGCGCTCGGCATCATTGCCGCGGGCGACTACTCCTGCGCCGTCCCCGAGGCGAGCGTCAAACTCAGCGAGCTGCAGGTGGGGCTCGGCCCGTTCGTGGTGGGCGTGGCGATTGAGCACAAGCTCGGCCGGGCGCCGTTCATGCATCTCGCCGTCCACGCCGACTGGCACGACGCCGCCTGGTGCGAGCGGCACGGGCTGTACGGGCAGGTCTGTCCCGACGCGTCGGCGCTCGACGCGACCGTCGCCGCGCACGCCACGCGGCTCGCGGCGACCCACCCCGAGGCGATGGCCGAGCTCAAGCGCGTCTTCTGGCGCGGCACCGAGGGGTGGGACGCGCTGATGGCCGATCGCGCGGCGATGAGCGGACGGATGGTACTCTCCGACTTCACCCGCGACGCGCTGGCGGCGTTCCGCGCGCGCTGAGCGGGGCCTCAGGCGTAGAGCGCCGTCACCGCCTCTTCGAACGTCTCGCGGCCGGCGGCGGCAAGGATTCGCGCCGTGGTCTCGTGCCCGGCCGTCTCCAGTCGCTTCGACGCCTCGAGCAGCGTCGTGACGTCGAACGGCACGCCCTCGAGCGCCGAGAGATACTCCTCGACGGCGGTCAGGTAGCCCATCATCCCGCCGAATTCGGCCGGGGCGTAGACCTTCTTCGCGTCGCGCAGGACGAGCGCGTCAGACGCGTCGGGCATCGCGAGATTCTCGCTCCCGCAGATGACCCGCAGCGCCGCGTTCGCCACGCAGGCGTCCACCGCGGCGCGGTCGAGTGTGCCGCCGGCGGCGTTCACGACCAGCGCGTCCATCGGCTGCGCGAGGAACCCCCCCTTCGCCTCGGCGGCCCAGGTGCGGACCCCCATCGCCTCCAGCTCCGCCCGTCGGTCGGCCCGCGTCTCGCAGGCGAGCAGACGCACACCGCTCGCGTGCTCGCGCAGCCGCCGGATGATATGCATCCCGATGTTGCCACAGCCGATCAACCCCACCGTCGAGCGCTCGATTGGCAGGCCGTGTGCGCGCATCATCCCGTGGAGCAGGTGGAAGTTTCCCTCCGCCGTCGGAATGGACGTGTCGGCGACGACGCTCCCCTTGTAGCGGGCATTGAGATACGCCAGCGACGACGTGCGGCCGTCGTGCATCAGGCCGTGCCCGAGGTCCTGGCCGGTGGTCAGGTGGATGCCGGCGGTGGACTCGATCTCGTGGAACGCGGCGATGGCGAAGTCGAGCAGCTCGGCATCGTGGGGCTGCCCCACCCGCGCGTCGGCCGACGGCGCAAGGACGCACTTGCCGCCGACGATCCGGTTGATGTCGCGCATCGCCAACGGGCCGCCGGCGCCGATCACCCGCGACCAGTGCACCTTCTCTTCCATCCCCGTGGCCAGCGCGATTGCCTCGCGGTCGGTCGTGAACCCAGGTGAAGCGGTGCGCTCGACCGGCGCGATCCGGAAACCACCGAGGGAGAGCTTGCCCGATCCCGGGGGCGCGTGGGTGGCGACCGAGAGGACCCAGCCACGGGTCGGCTCCTCGAATCGGTAGACCCAGACGTTCGGGTTTCGCGTGGCCGCGAGCTCGGGGACGATCCGACGGGCCTCGGCAGGAGTGATCTGGGTCGCGGTCACAGTGAATAATAGACGACCGGACGCACACTTCGGAACAGAACTGGCGCGCCGAGGCGGCCGGGCTTGGCGCGGACGCGCGCCGCGGACTACAATCGTCAATGCGAATGCCCGTAGCGATCCTCGCGCTCGCTCTCTACGGCGGGATGGTCCCGGCGCAGGACGCGCCGCCGCCCATCGCCAGCCTCGACTCGGCGTGGGCGTCCATCGGGCGCAGTTACTACGACACGGCACTGGTGAAAGGCGCCTGGCGCTCCACCTATGACTCGCTGCGCCTCGCACTGGGCGATACGGCGCGGGATGCGGCCGTGCGCGCCGCCATTCGCCGGCTGATTGCCGTGCCAAGGCAGTCGCACTTCGCACTCATTCCCGGCGATGCGGTGCCGCGGCCCGATGCGCCGACGTCTGGCGGGCCACCCGGCACCACCGGAATCGAGATTCGGATGATCGGCGACACCGCCGTGGTCTGGCGGGTGGCCCCGGGGAGCCCCGGCGCGCGCGCCGGCATCCGCGCCGGCAGTACCCTTACCCACGTGGACACCGTGCCCGTGGATTCGCTGCGGGACCGGCTGGGGCGCGCCTTCCCCGACAATCCGCGCAAGTCGGCGCTTCTCCTCGCCTCGCTCGCCAACGCCCGCCTGAGCGGCCCCACCGGCGACACGGCGCGCCTCACCGTCCGCGATCGGCGCGGACGCGCGCGGAGCTATGCCGTGGTCCGCACGGCCCTCGCCGGCCAGTCCACGCGGTTCGGGAACCTGCCTCCCCTCGTCGTGCGCTCGCACGCCGATTCCGTCCGCGTGGTGTCGGCGCGCCGCGCGATCCTCGTGCCGCGGATCACCATTTCGGCCTGGTTCCCGGTCATCGCCCCGACGCTGGACCGACAGCTCTTCGCGCTCCGCGAGGCCCCGGCGCTGATCATTGACCTGCGCGGGAATCCCGGCGGCGTCGTTGGGATGCTCGCCGGCGTGGCCGGCCATTTCTCCGACTCGGCGGTCAACCTCGGCGTGATGTACGGCCGCGGCGCCACGCTCAACTTGCGCGCCAACCCGCGGCTGGTGAACCCGTCCGGCGAGCGCGTAAACGTCTTCACCGGCCCGATTGCGATTCTCATTGACCCGTTCTCGGCCAGCACGTCGGAGTTCTTCGCGGCGGGGATGCAGGCGCTCGGCCGCGCCCGTATCTTCGGGGAGACCAGCGCCGGCGAGGCGTTGCCGGCGGCGATGGTGCGGTTGCCGAACGGCGATGTCCTGATGCACCCGATCGCTGACCACGTGGATGCCGGCGGTCGCCGCGTCGAGGGACGCGGCGTGGTGCCGGACGAGGTCACTCCGCTCACGCGCCGTGACCTGCTGGACGGTCGCGATGCGGCGCTCGACGCCGCACGGGCCTGGCTCGCCCGCACGATTCCCTGACCTGCCCCAGCGGTCGCCCCACTCGTCCCGAGGACCCGATGTCATCCGTGTTCCGTCCCACGCTCCTTGCCGCCGCCCTCCTGTCGCTGGCCGCGCCCCTGGCGGCGCAGACGACGCCGGCGGAAATCCTTGCCCGCTACACCAGGACCATCGATCCCGACGGCCGCATCGCGGCGATCGAGGGAATGAAGTCCACCGTCACGATGGAGATCCCGGCGGCCGGGATGAGTGCGAACGTCACCGCCTATCAGCGCCAGCCGGGCCATATGGCGATGCTGATGAGCATCCCCGGGCTCGGCGAGATGAAGTCGGGCTACAACGGCACGACCGCCTGGTCGAGCGATCCGATGCAGGGGCCGCGCGTGATGACGGGAGCGGAGGCGGCGGTCATCATTGACGGCGCGAACCTTCGCGCCATGGGACGGACGCCCGAGCTCTTCTCGGCGATGGAGATGGCCGGCGAGGCCGAGGTGGACGGGGAGAAGGCCCTCTGCGTGAAGCTGACCTGGCTCTCGAGCCGCGTGACCACGGAGTGCTATTCGGAGGTCAGCGGGCTGATGGTCGAGACCCGGACGACGCAGGAATCCCCGCAAGGGGTGATCGAGGCGGTCGGTCGGTACACCGATTACCGCCCGGTCAAGGGGATCCTCATCGCGCACAGGATCACGCAGAGCGCGATGGGAATGCAGCAGATCCTGACGGTGGTCTCCGTTGAGTTCGGCCCGCAGGACCCGGTGCACTTCGCACTGCCGCCGGAGATTCGGGCGCTCGTCTCCCCCTGAGTCCCCCGGGAGGCCGGAGGCGGGGTCACCGGGGTATATGACCGACAATGACCCGACTCCGGCGCGTCCTGCTCGTTCTCGTCGCCACCTCCGCGCTCGGCTCGGCCGCCGCGGTGCTCTGGCTCCTCCGCGACCCCGAACCGGTCTTTGCGGCGCGCCGCGGGGTGTTGACGCTGGTCGAGGAGCAGGCCGTCACCGCGGCGGCGGCGACCGCCGCGACCACCGTTACTGCCGCGCAGGACGTGCGGCTCACCTCGAGCAGCGGCCTGACCGTCGAGGTCGGGATTCGCCGGCCGGCCGGCGCGGAGCGCCCTGACGAAATCGTCCGGCGCCCGCTCTTCCTGGTCCTCGGCGGCCACGAGCGCGGAAAGGCCGCCGGCGACCTCCTCACCGACACGCACGGCAATGTGTTCGCCTTCCTCGAGTACCCATTTGACGGCGACCATCGCGCGAGTGGCCTTGCCGCTGTCGCCCAAGTGCCGGCGATCCGACGGGCATTCTATGACATCCCGCCGGCCGTCCATCTCGCGCTCGACTATCTCCTGCAGCGCCCGGACGTTGACCCCACGCGGGTGGAACTCGTCGGCGCCAGCTTCGGGACACCCTTCGCCATCATCGCCGCCGCGCGCGACGGGCGCGTCACCCGACTCTGGCTTGCCCACGGCGGCGGCGACCCCTACGCGCTGATTGCACGGGGACTCGAGCGGGATATCGGATTCGCGCCGGCGCGCGCGACGGTCGCCGCGCTGGCGACGCTCCTGATCTCCGGCCCGCGTTTCGCGCCCGAGCGCTGGATTGCGCAGGTCTCGCCGCGACCGGTGGTGATGCTCAACGCCGAGGACGACGAGAAGATCCCGCGCCGATCGGTGGAACTGCTCTGGGAGGCGGCGCGGGCGCCGAAGGAACTCGTCTGGCTCCCCGGTCTCCATATGCAGGGTAACCGCCCCGACGTGCTGGAGCGCCTCCTCGCCGAGGTGCTCACGCGCCCCGCGCCCCCGGCCGGAGCTACCGCGCCAGCGCCTCGATGAAGAACTCCATCATCCGCTGGGGATTGATCCCCGAATGGCCGGCGTCGGGCCCGACCTGGACGTCGTGGCTCTTCCCCGCCGCCACCAGCGCGCGGAGCAGCTGCATCGAGTTGTTGGGATGCACATTGTCATCGGCCGTGCCGTAGTAGATCAGCAGCCGCCCGCGCAGATCCTGCACGTACTCCATCGCGTTCCCCTTGCGGTACCCCTCGGGATTCGCCTGCGGCGTGTACATATACCGCTCGGTGTAGATCGTGTCGTAGTGGTGCCAGCTCGTCACCGCGCTCGACGCCGATGCGGCGTGGAACTCGTTCGGATACCGCAACAGCGCCAGTGCGGAGGCGTAGCCGCCGTACGAGGTGCCGTAGATCCCGACCCGGGCGCCGTCCACGAAGGGGAGCGCAGCCACCCTACGCGCGGCCGCCGCGAGGTCGTCCACCTCCACCTCACCGAGCCGGAGGTAGAGCGCGTCGAGCGCGCGCTTGCCGCGGCCGGCCGCCGCGCGCGTGTCCACCGTCACCACGATGAACCCGAATTCCGTCAGCGCGTTGGGTGTGGTGAATAGCTCCCGCGCGCCGTTCGTCGCCGGCCCCGCGTACACGGAGAAGAGCACCGGGTAACGCTTGCTGGCGTCGAAGTCCGAGGGGCGGTGGATCATCAACGGCAGGTCGGTCGTGCCGTCGGCCGCCGTGTAGTGCATCATCTCCACCAGCTTGAATCCGGCCTCGTGGAAGCCGCCGAGGTCGCTCTCGGCGACTGTCGCGAGCGGACGGCCATTGGCGTCCATCAGGCGCGTGATCGGCGCGACGTCGTGGCGTTGCGCGACGTCGGTGAAGTGTCTCCCGTTGGGGGCCACGCTCACGGTATGGTGGTACGTCGGGTCGGTGAGCCGCCGGCCGTTGCGGCCGTTCAGCCGCACACGATGCAGCTGCTGCTTGAGATAGTTGTCGCCGCTCCGCGCGTAGTACCAGAGCTGGCCGGCCGCTTCGTCCACCTTGACGACCGGCCCCACCTCGAACTCGTGGTTCGTCAGCGTCGCAATGAGACGTCCGGTGAGGTCGTACAGGTAAAAGTTGCGGAAGCCGGTCCGCTCCGACGCCCAGATGAAGCGACGGCCGTCAGCCAGCCAGGTGAGCGGCGGGGAGTTCTCCACCCACCCGGTGGGCCACTCCTCGCGGATCACCACACGGCAGGCCCCGGTGGCCGGCGCGCAGGCGGCAAACTCCAGCACGTTCTGGCGCCGATTGGTGCGGTTGACCAGCAACTCGCGCCCGTCCGGGCTCCAGCGGATGTTGTACACGTAGTGGCCAACGACCTCGTCGGTGAGGGGCCGGCCGTCCCGCACGTCGAGCCGGGTGCTCCGGCCGGTGGCGAGGTCGAAGACATAGAGATCCACGATCGGGTTGTCGGTCCCCGCCTTCGGGTAGGCCTCGTACATCGCGCTCCCCTGCACCGTGGTCTGGTCGGTCTGCAGCACGTAGTCGGGGACCGGCGACTCGTCGAACCGATAGTAGGCGAGCTTCGAGCCGTCTGGCGACCACCACATCGCGGTGACCTGGTCGAGTTCCTCGCCGTAGACCCAGCTCGCCGTGCCGTACTTGATCCGGCGCTCGGCGCTGCCGTCGGTCGTGACCTGGCGCTCGTTGCTGCCGTCACGGTCGGCGATGTAGAGGTTGCGGTCGCGGTAGAGCGCCTTGCGCGACGAGTCGTCGGCCCACGCCTCGGTGAACTGCCGCCCGCGCGCCGGCCCGCCGCGCCGCACCGGCGCGGGAGCGGCCGCGGCGGTGATCTCGCTCGCCTGCCGCGTCGTCAGGTCAAACCGATACCGCTTTCCGGCCAGCGCGTACTCAAACGACCGGGAGTCGTCGGCCCACTGCGCGTTGACCGCGCCGCTCCGCACCGACGCGGCAATCCGCGGCCCCATCTCCGACCAGCGGGCGTACCCCGGCATCTGGCGAAGCCGGTCCTGCGCGCCGGCCACCGAGGCAAAGGCGACAAGGAGGGCGCAGAGCGCCAGGGTCAGGCGCACGGACGAACGTCGCATCAGTTTTCCGGGGTGAAAAGGGGAGTCGGTGATCACGCTCGATCACGAAAACTAGCGCCTTGCCGCACGGCCCGAACGGCCGCCTAGCGCCCCGGCCAGGGTGGCCCCTGATCGCGCTGCGAGACCGCCCGCATTCCACGATAGACAAACCGCTGCACCCGCTTCCCCTCGTACGTCTCGGTCGTGAAGATGTTGCCGCGCGAGTCGGTCGCGATGCTGTGGACCGCGAAGAACTGCCCCGGCTGGCGGCCCCCGCCGCCAAAGCTCGTCAGCACCTCGAGCGAGCGCCGATCCATCACGTAGACCTTCTCGTTCTTCCCGTCGGCGAGATACAGAAAGCGCTGCTGCGGGTCGCGCGAGAAGGCAATGTCCCACACCGCGCCGTCGCCCAGTGTGCGCGGCGCGATCCGCACCTCGTTCACGAACTCGCCGTCCGCCCGGAACACCTGGATCCGATTGTTCGGCCGGTCGCAGACGTACACCAGCCCGTCCGCCGACGGCTCGGCGCAATGCACCGGGTTGCGGAACTGCTGCGCGAGCGGCGCGTCGGGGTTGTAGGGCCCAAGGTTGGAATCGTTGGGCACGTTCCCGTAGGCGCCCCAGAAGCGCTTGACCGCGCCCGTGGTCATATCGAGCACCGCAACGCGCTTGTGGTCGTAGCCGTCGGCGACGAACGCCTCGTTGGTGCGCGCATCGAACGAGATCTTCGCCACGCGCCCGAACCACTCGCGGCTCCGGCTGTCCATTGGCTTCCCCGGCTCGCCGAGCTGGCGCACGAACTTCCCGTCGCGCCCGAAGATCAGGATCTGCGAATCGCCCTGCCCGTTGCCGCCGATCCAGACGTTGTCGCGGTGGTCGATGGCGATCCCGTGGTTGGAGTTGGGCCAGGTGTACCCGTCGCCCGGACCGCCCCACGCGTTCACGAGATTGCCGTCCGGGTCGAACTCGAGCACTGGCGGCGCCGGCACGCAGCACTCCCCGGTCGGCGGGGTCTGCGCCGCGCCCACCTCGGTGCGGGCGTTGAGCGAGGCCGCGCGGTGCACGATGTACACGTGGTCGCGCGAATCCACCCCGACGCCGATCGCCGAGCCGATGACCCAGTTGTTGGGCAGCGGCTTCGGCCAGAACGGGTCCACCTCGAACGCCGGCGCCTGCACTGGCTGCCGGGCGAGCGTGGCGCTCAGCCGCGACTCCACGACGACCAGCGAGAGGATCACGGCGCCGAGGACTCCGGCCACGGGCGCGAGGGACGAGCGGTGTCCTGACATCGGCGACTCCGTGCGAGATGGCGGGCGCTGCCCCCTGTGGGGACTCGCGCCCAATGCTATATCTCCCGGCGACCATGCACCAGAGACCGCTTCCGGCAGGCGACCCCGTGCGCGCGGCCCTCGCCGCCATCGCGCGCGTCCTCGCGCTCGCGCTGCTGCTCGTCCCGCGCCCACTCGACAGCCACGAGGTCCCGGCGCGCGTGGCCGTCATCGCCTGGGTCCAGCCCACGGACTCGGCGCTGCGCGTCCTCGTGCGCGTCCCGCTCGAGGCGATGCGCGACCTCGACTTCCCGCTCCGCGCCGACAGCACGCTCGACCTCGTGCGCGTCCGGCCACTTCTCGCCGAGGCCGCGCGCCTCTGGATCGCCGGCGCGCTCGCGCTCTGGGCCGATGGGTCGCCCGTGGGCGATGGGCGCATCGTCACCGCCCGAGTCTCGCTCCCCGACGACCGCTCTTTCGCCTCGCTCGACAGCGCGCTCGCCCACGTCGGCACCGCCCCACACGGCAACGAGGTCGCCATCCGCTGGCAGCAGGCGCTGCTCGACGTCGAGATCGTGTATCCCGCCGCCGCGCCCGGCGCGCGACTCTCGCTCACCCCAGCCCTCGCGCACCTCGGCGTGCGCACGAGCACGGTCCTCCGACTCGTCCTGCCCAGCGGTGTCGAGCGCGCGTTCCACTACGTGGGCGACCCCGGGCGGATTGAGCTCGACCCCCGCTGGTCGCACGCCGCGCAGCGATTTGTCCGCGAGGGCTTCCGTCACATCCTCGGCGGGCTGGACCACCTCCTCTTCGTGCTCTGCCTGGTGCTCCCGGTACGGCAGTGGCGCTCGCTCGTGGCGATCGTCACCGCATTCACGCTCGCGCACTCACTGACGCTCGCCGCCGCCGCGCTCGGCCTCGTCCCCACCGCCGCCTGGTTCCCGTCGCTCGTCGAGACGGCGATTGCCGCGTCCATCATCTGGCTCGCCGCCGAGAACTTCTTCCTCTCCGAGGAGCGGCTGGCACGCCGATGGCGGATGGCCTTCGGGCTCGGGCTGATCCACGGGTTTGGATTCTCGTTCGCGCTCGCCGAGCAGCTGCAGTTCGCGGGCGGACACCTCCTGACCGCGCTTGCCGCGTTCAACCTCGGCGTCGAGCTGGGGCAACTGCTGGTGCTGGCGGTCGCGCTCGTCCTTCTCGGCGCGCTCCATCGCGCGGTGGCCGCCGAGCGTGCGCTCCGCATCACCTGGATTGGCTCGGCGATCATCGCGCATACGGCATACCACTGGATGGCCGAGCGCGCGAACGTGCTCGGCGAGTATCGCGCCGCGTTCCGGTGGCCGGTGCTGGACCTCAGTTTTGCCATTGGCGCCGTCCGCGTCGCGCTCCTGGCGGCCGTGGCGCTGGCCGTCGCGCTGGCCTTCCAGCAGATTCTCCAGCGACTGCTTCCGGAATGACCATCGCCCCACCACGCCGCCTTGTGATCCTCCTCGCCGCGTTTGTACTCGTGGGCGCGGCGCAGGCGGCGCATCTCTCCACCGCCGATGGCGTCTACTCCCGTCAGCAGGCCGACCAAGGGCGCGACCTCTGGGCCTACGCGTGCCAGAGCTGCCACGCCCCGACGCAGCACGCGGGGCCGGTCTTTCGCGGCCGGTGGTTCGGCCGCACGCTCGGCGAGCTGTTCGGCTACCTGCGCCGCGAGATGCCACAGACCGACCCCGGGACGATGAGCGACGTCGAGTATGCAGCGCTGATCGCCTACCTGATGCGGATCAACGGGATGCCCGCGGCGGCACGCACCCTCGCGGCGGACTCCGTTGCGCTGCATCGTATCCGCATTGATTCCGTCGTGACTGCCTCCACCCCACCGGGTTCCCGCCGATGACGCTTTCACACACCGCCGTCCTGGCCGCGCTGCTCCTGCCCGCCATCGCGCTCGCGCAACCGCCGCGCCCCGTGAGCGCGCCGGGCGGCGTCGGCCCGGTGGCGACCCCCACCGTGCGCGGGAACGTGCCCGGCGAGTGGCGCGTCTGGGGCGGCGATGCCTGGAGCACCCGCTACTCGCCGCTCGACCAGATCACCGCGCAGAACTTCAACTCGCTGCAGGTCGCCTGGCAGTGGAACGCCGGCACCTTCGGCCCCGACGAGTACTATCGCACGACCCCGCTCTACGCGAACGGCCGCCTCTTCACGGTGGCGACCACCCGCCGCTCGACGATGGCGATTGACCCCGAGACGGGCGAGACGCTCTGGATGTACCGCCTCGACGAGGGGATCCGGTGGCAGAAGGCGCCCCGGCAGTTCGCCGGACGCGGCCTCACCTACTGGACCGACGGCGTCGAGGAGCGCGTGATCGTCGTGACGCCGGGCTATCACATGGTTTCGCTCGACGCGCGCACCGGGATCCCGGATCCGAAGTTCGGCCGGAACGGCATCGTGGACCTCCAGGACGGACTCGGCTTCCCGCTCGTCCCGCTCGCCGTGGACGACTCCGGCTCGCTGATCATCTCCGACGCCGCGCCAGCGCGCCGCGCACGCCCCGGCGAGACCTGGGATCCGGTGAAGAAGACCGGCGCCGACGGCACCGTCGGCATTGACCCGGTGCACGGACAGATCGCCAACAGCTCGCCGGCAATCATGGTGAACGACGTCATCGTGGTCGGTAACTCCAGCATCCACGGCTACTATCCCATCCGCGTCCGCAACCTGCCTGGCCACATCCGCGGCTTCGACGTGCGTACCGGCCGGCAGCTCTGGCTCTTCAACCTCGTGCCGCAGCCGGGCGAGTTCGGCGCCGAGACGTGGGAGCGCGGGTCGCGCGTCGGCACCGAGGGCGTCGGCAAGAACGACGCGTGGGCCACCTACTCGGCGGACCCCGAGCTTGGGCTCGTCTACATTCCCGTCGGGATGCCGTTGATGGACGAGTATGGCGGCCATCGCCCGGGCGACAACCTCTTCGGCAACTCGCTCGTCGCGCTCGATGCGCGCACCGGACAGCGCCGCTGGCACTTCCAGATGGTGCATCACGACATCTGGGACTACGACACGCCGCAGGCACCGAATCTCTACGACGCCGTGGTCAGCGGCCGCTCACGCAAGGTGATCGCCCAGACCACCAAGCAGGGGTGGATCTACACCTTCGACCGCGTGACCGGCGAGCCGATCTGGCCGATCGTCGAGACGCCGGTGCTGGCGAGCGATGTCCCGGGCGAGCGCAGTGCGCCGACACAGCCGATTCCCTCGCGGCCGGCGCCCTACGCCCAGCAGGGACTCCTCGAGAGCGACATCATCGCCTACACGCCGGCCATCCGCGACTCCGCGTTGGCGATGGCGCGGCGGTGCCGGATGGGACCGTACTTCATCCCCCCCGTGCTCGCCGACGGATCCGGCCCGACCGGACTGCGCTGCGCGTGGTACGCCCCGGGCGCGTCAGGCGGCGTGAACATTGACGGCGGCGCCGCGATGGACCCCGAGACGGGCACGCTGTACGTCGCCGCGCTCAGCGGCCTGAGCACGATGGCGCTCGCCAAGGACCCCTGCTCCGAGTTCCGCTTCAGTTCGCCGCGCGACAACTGCGGCCTGATCGGCGCGCTGCCGCCACCGGAGGGTTACGTGCCGCCGGCCGACCGCGGCGGCGGGTTTGCGGGGCGCTCCGCCGCGTCAATGCTCCACGGCGTCTCGATCCTCAAGCCGAAGGAACTCGGCGGCGTCACCGCCTACGATATGCGCAGCGGCGACAAGCGCTGGTGGATTCCCAACGGCGGCTGGATCCCGGTCACCAGCAATGACCCGCTGTTCCGCGGCGTGACCCTCCCGCCGCGCCCTGCCGGCGGCCAGGCCCAGGTCATCGTGACGAAGACCCTCGTCATCTACGGCACCGGCCGCAGCGGGGGCGTCCCCAACTCCCCGCCGCGTCTCTTCGCGGTGGACAAGGCCACCGGCCGCGAGGTGGGAGCCGTCGAGATTCCGTCGCGCACCACCGCGATGCCGATGACCTTCCTGCACAAGGGCAGGCAGTACATCGTCTTCGCGACCGGCGCCGGGACGACGACCAGCCTGGTGGCGCTGCGATTGCCATAGCTGCGCCGTAGCCGCGCCTAGTAGAACCGCCAGGACGCCTTGTAGTCCCGCGTGAGCGGCGTGCCGACCAGGCGCGCCCGCACCATCTCGACCGGCATCCGGCCGCCCTGCAGGATCGCGTCGTGGAACTCCTTGTTCGTCATCCGCCCCGACTCGACGAGTTCCCGATGCAGCGCCCGGAACTGGAGACCGCCGAGCATATACGCCGCCTGGTACATCGGCGAGTAGGTGCCGTTGAACGACCGCCGCACCTCGGCCTCGGCGTTCGCGCGCTCGTGGCCGACGCGGTCCACCAGGAAGTCCACCGCCTCCTGCGGCGTCATCTGCCCCATCTGGAATCGCAGCGAGAAGATGATCCGCGCCGCACGGTGCGACCGCCAGAAGAGCATCCCCATCCGGTCCTCGGGTGTCGGCGGGAAGCCCTGGTCCCACAGGAGCATCTCCCACCAGAGCGCCCAGCCCTCGCCCCAGAACGGCGTGCCGAACATCTGCCGGTGTTGGTTGTGGCGCTGCGTCATGAAACCCTGCAGGTGATGTCCGGGGATCAACTCGTGGTGCACCGTGGCCAGTGAGAAGTGCGGATTGTTCCCGCGCATCGCCATCAGCTTGTCGGCGTGCTGCATCGAGTCGGTCGGGTAGGCAACCTGGATCACCTCGCCGCCGAGGAAGAAGGGCGAGACGAGCTGCTGGCGCGGCGGCATCATCTCCATCCGCCAGACCTCGTCGGCGAGCGGCGGCACCGTGACGAGGTCGCGCGAGGTCACGAACGCCACGGCGGAGCGCGCGAGGTCGCGCACCATTGCCGGCTGCTGGCCCGGCAGCACGTACGCCTGCTTCACCTTCTCGAGCGCCGCGCGCCAGTCGTCGCCGAACCCCATCTCGCCCGCCGCCTTCCTCTGCTCGGCCTCGATCCAGGCAAACTCCTTTTCCGCCAGCGCCAGCAGCTCCTGCGGCGTGTAGGCAATCATCTCAAAGGCGAGGTCGGCGTTCACGCCGGGCACTCCAATCGGGTCGCCGATGATCGGCTCCTCTTCCCCCTGCTTCTGTCCGACCACGACTTCGCGGATGGCGCGCGTGTAGTTGGTGATCGCCTCGTTGGCGCGACGGTAGGGATCGGCCGTCCACCACGAGAACGTCGGGTCGTAGCCGGCCGAGAAGCGGTTCCAGTTCCGCATCGTGGTCTGCAGGTCGGCAAGGTAGGCGATCGTCCGCAGGCCGATGATCCGCTCGGCGCGCGGGATCGTCGCCGTCTGCCGCGCCCGGACCGCACGGGTCAGGCTGTCCGCCTGCTTGGCGATGTCGGCCAGCGCACGCGCCACCGCCGGCCCGTCGGGCGTCTCGAAGCGCCGACGCGCCTCCTCGAAGCCGGTGATCGTCGGGCCGAACGGCACGTGAGGCCGCATCTCGGCGGCGAGCCGATCGTCCCGGGCAAGCTGGTCGAGCTCCTGCCGCAGGCGATTGTCGAGGAGGATGTAGTCAATCTTCCCCTCTTGGCTCAGCCGGCCGAAATCCACCGCCGCGAGGCGCGCGCGCCACCCCCCGTAGAACTCGCGCAGCCGCGCCGCCCGGGCCTCCGAGTAGTCCACCGACCAGCGCCGCAACAGGGCACCGCGGTCCGACCCGTAGAGCAGAATCGTGTCGCGCAGCTCGCTCTGCGCCGTCGGCGCCGGCGGCACCAGGCGCTGCGCACCCAGCGGCTCACCAAGCGGCGCCCACAGAAGAAGCGTCAGGATTGCCGCGGCGGCCCCGCCGCGGATCGTCACTCGCGTCACTTGATCCTCTCGTAGCGCTTGAGCGCCCGTGGTCCCACCTCCGCACCGTAGATCACCCCATTGCGATCCACCGCGACCCCCTCCGCCGCGCTCGTGCCCCGTGTCGGATCCACCGGATCGGGAATGAACGCCGTCACCTCCCCGGTGCGCGCGCTCCCGATGCGGATCCCGCGCTTCCACTCCGGACGCGTCGGCGCAACCGACCCCGACTCCGAGTCGGCGACGTAGATCGTGTCGTTCGCGTCAATGAAGAGCCCGCTCGCCCGCGAGAACTGGTACCAGGTGTCGAGCAGGGTTCCCTGCTGGTCATAGATCTGGATGCGGTTGTTGCTGCGGTCGCCCACAAAGAGCCGTCCGCGCGAATCCATCGCCAGCGCGTGCGGCTGGTCGAACTCGTCGGGTCCCGTGCCTTTCCGCCCAATCACGAGGAGCAGTGTCCCTGCTCGGTCGAACTTGAAGATCCGCGCATTCGCCGTCGGCTGCGACGAGTGCCCCTCGGCCACCCAGATGTCGCCGTTCGGCGCGACGAGCACGGCGTTCGGCTGCCAGAAGTAGTCCTGCTCGCGCCCGCCGCCGCGCGCGCCGAGCCGCATCAGCAGCTCGCCCTCGGGCGAGAACTTGAGCAATTGGTGGCCGTAGAGCTTCGTCGAGTCAATCGGGTTCCCCTGGCCCGCCGCCGCGGCGAGCGCCGCCGAGTTGTCGCGCGCGTCGGTGACCCAGACGTTGCCGTCGTGGTCCACCGTCATCCCGTGCGGCCAGGCAATCAGCCCCCGCCCGAATGCCTTCACGAGATTCCCGTGGGCGTCGAACTTGAGGATGGGGTCGAGGTCGGAGCCGACGCAGTTGTTCTGCCCGCAACGCTCTCCGACCCAGATGCTGACGCCATCGCGATCTATCGCCACCGCGCTCGTGGAGCCCCAGGTACGACCCTCGGGCATCTTCGCCCAGCCTTCCACCGTCCGGTACGGATTCGGCCGATCGTTGACCGGCACCATCGTCTGGGCGCTCACGGTACCGGCCACCAGCGCCAGCAACAGAGCCGCGCGCAGCGCGCCCGTCACGCTCGACGCGCCACGGCTCCGCCGAAGGTTCGAGCGAGTCCGCATCACTCCTCCTCCTCGCCGGATCGCGGCGATTCATAATCCTCGGTGGGAAACTTGAACGCCTCGTCGAGCGCGGCGTCGGTTGGCTGGCCGAGCACGCGCCGCGTGGCGTACTCGCCGACCAGCGGCGAGAACTTGAACCCCTCGGCCTGTCCCGCGCCGACGACCCACGCGTTCCCTACGCCCGGGACCCGGTCAATGATGAAGTTGCGGTTGGAGCTGCTCTCGTAGTGGCAGGCCCGCGTCTCCAGCAGCGGCGCCTCGGCGAGCGCGGGAAAGCACTTGGCGAGCACGCGACGCGAGCCCTCGATCCGCTCCGGGCCCGGCGTGCGCACGCTGAGGTCGGGGTCCTGCAGCGTCGGGTCCTGCACCGGACGCGGCGGCGGCGGTGGCTCGTCCTCGTCGTCGCCTCGCGGCGGACGCGGCGGCGCGAACCCGCCGCGCACGCGAAAGCCGCGACTGTCCACCGGCAGCGCGCCCCAGCCAGTGACGCCGGGAAAGTTCCAGCTCGGAATCGCGTCCGTGCTGAATCGCGCGTCGCCTTCCGGCGTGCCGAAGTAGCAGACGTGGCCGAGCGGCGTCCGCATCCGGTTGCCGAGGTGCTCGGGAAAGACCTTCCGCAGCCACGGACCGCAGGCAAAGACGTACGCGTCGGCGCCAAGCGTCGTGCCGTCGTCCAGTCGGATCTCTCCCATTGCGTTGTTCCGCACCGCCCCGGGCTGCGCGCGTTCGAGGCGAAACTCCACGCCCATCCCCCGTACGACCGCGGCCAGCGCCTGGATCGAGTGCCGCGCACGCGCCACGCCTGCGTCGGGCTCGTGCAGGATCACTTCGTAGCTCTCCGCCTGGATCATCGGCCAGCGTCGCGCGGCCTCGGCCGGCGTGAGGCGCTCATAGCGCACGCCGAGCCTGTCCCAATGCTCGGCCGTGCGCGTGGTGAAGGGCTCCTCGCGTTCCCGGAAGATGAGATCCCCGGTGGTGACAAAGAACCGTGTCCCGAAGCGCGCGGCGTACTCGGCGTCGAAGTCGCGCCAGCGCGTGATGGACTCGCGGGCCCACGCGGCCCACTGCTCGCCTGTCGAGCGGTCGCCGTACGACGACCGGATCCCGCGCGTCTCGTCGCCGCTCGTCGCGCGCGAGTTGGCGGGGCCGTACTGGTCCACCAGGGTGACGCGCACGCCCGACTTGGCGAGGTGAAAGGCCGTCCAGACGCCCCACGCCCCTCACTTCTCTCCGGCGAGTCACATCGACTCACTCGGCGGCCGGCGTCGGGCCGAGGGGGCTGCGTGCGTGGTGCCGGCGGCAAGTACCGAGGGCGCGATCAACGCGCCGGCGCCGAGTCCGGCGAGGCGAACGAAGTCTCGGCGCGGCAGGTCGCGGCCGTCGCCGCTGTCTGAGGGGGGAGCCATATGAGGCGAGAGGGGTGCGGGACCGGGCGAAATTGCGCGCCGACACCCGTCTTCGCAATCGGAGACTCCGAATTTCGCCACCGCCGCCCGGACGGCACGACCCGCCCCAACGCTCGACGCGCCCGACGGAGGGTTGCCGCCGCGCGCGTCGCATCTCACTTTCCCCCGGCATCCCCCAAACCGCCAGCCTTCCCGCCGTGCTCCGTGACCTTCGCGCCCTCGTGATGATCAGTGCCGCGCTGTGCCTGGCACAGGCGCGCGAAGCACGAGCCCAGTCCGACCTGCGGAGCTTCTTCACCGACTCCCAGTCCGTGCGCGGCCAGCAGTGGTTCGAAGCGACCTGCCTGAGCTGCCACCCGACGCGTGATATGACCTCGGCGGACTTCAAGCTTCGCTGGAACGGCCGGACCGCGCTTGAGCTCTACGAGCGGATCAGCACGACGATGCCGCAGGCCGAACCCGGGTCCCTTTCGCGCCGCGCCTACGCCGATGTCGTGGCGTATCTGCTGCGGATCAATGGGCTGGCCGCGGGGACCGTTCCGCTGACCACCGATTCCGTCACCCTCGTGAGCTTTCGCCTCGCGTTTCCTCCCCACACCTCCGCCCCGAGATGACGATGCGCGCGCCACTCCGCTGGACCGTCTCCCCCCTGCTTGTCCTGCTTCCGCTCACGGCAAGTGCGCAGGCGCGCGAGCCGATCGGCCGCTCGACCGCCACCCTCACCGCCGCGATCCGCGTCGGGAATATGGTCTACGCCTCTGGTCAGCTCGGCCTCCGCGACTCGACCATCGCCGGCCAGACGCGGCTCGCCCTCGAAGCGACCAAGCGCGTCTTCGAGGAGGCCGGGACGACAATGGATCGCGCGGTGCGCTGCACCGTCTTCCTGGTCGAGGCCAGCGATTTCCAGGCGATGAACGCGGTCTATAGCGAATTCTGGCCGCAGCACCCGCCGGCACGGAGTACGGTCGTCGTGAAGGCCCTCGTGGTGCCGAGCGCGAAGGTCGAGATCGAGTGTATGGCGGTGATGCCGGGGTGAACCTCGGCGCGACCCCTCACACCGTCGCCGCCTCCACCACCTTTCCGTCAAACAGGTGCACTTCCCGGTCCGCGTGCTGCGCGTACCGCTGGTCGTGCGTCACCATGCAGATCGTGCTCCCCGCCTGGTGCAGCTCCTGCAGGAGCGCCATCACTGCCTCGCCGTTCTTCGAGTCGAGGTTTCCCGTCGGCTCGTCGGCCAGCAGGATTGCCGGGTCGCCCGCCACCGCGCGTGCCACCGCCACGCGCTGCTGCTGACCGCCCGAGAGCTGCATCGGATAGTGCTTGGCCCGATGGCTCATTTGCACCCGCTCGAGCGCGGTGTTCACGCGCTCCGCGCGCTCCTTGGCGCTCATATCGCGGTAGGTCAGCGGAAGCTCGACGTTCTCGAACACCGTCAGGTCGCCGATCAGGTTGAACGCCTGGAAGATGAACCCGATCTGCCGATTGCGGACCTGCGCCCGCTCGGCCGGCGCCAGTTGCGCCACCGCGTGGCCCGCCAGGTCGTACGAGCCGGACGTCGGCGTGTCGAGCAGCCCGAGGATCGAGAGGAGCGTCGTCTTGCCGCAGCCGGACGGACCGGAGATCGCGACATACTCCCCCTTCTTGATCTCGAAGTGCACGTCGGCCAGCGCGTGCGTCTCCACCTCGTCGGTGTAGAAGACCTTCTTGATCCCTTCCATCTTGATCAAGGCGGTCCCGTTGCTTCCGTTCGTCGTCATCCGCGTCGTCTCCTCGTATGAGATGGCACTGGTCAATCGCTGCTGGTCACGCGCATCACTTGATCCGGACGCGGTCCACGTTCGCGTACTGCGTCATATCCGACAACACCACCCGGTCCCCCACCTCGAGCCCGCGGATGATCTCGATGGTATTCACCGAGCTCCGCCCCAGCTCCACCGGCACCCGTACGGCGTGCGTGCCGTTCGGTTCCATCTTGAAGAGCCCCACCGTCCCCGAGCCCGGGCCGAACGCCGGACGCCCGGTATAGAGGATTCCCGTCATCTTCTGGATCTCGATCGTCCCGTCCACGCTGAGGTCGGGCACCGCGCCCGCCGGCAGCGGCCCCTCCAGCATCACGTCCACGGTCACGGTGCCGCCGAGCGCCGAGGGATCCTTGCGCGAGACGACGCCGGCCACGATGCCATTGCGCGTGTCCACCGCGGCCCGCTGGCCGATCACGACGTCCTTGGCCTGCGACTCGGGAATCCGTAGCTCGGCCTTGAGCCGGCCCGGTTGGACCACCTTGGCGAGCGTCGTCCCCTCGGGCACCCACTGCCCCAACTGGAGGGTCAGCTCCTGCAGCACGCCGGTCTCCGGCGAGCGCACCTGGAGCGACCGCAGCCGCGTCTCCTGATTGGCCGCGATGGCGCGGAGTTGGACGACCTGCGCCGCCTGCACCGCCACCTGCGAGTCAATCGCCTGCACCATCAGCTGGAGCCGTTCCTGCTCGATCCGGTAGCGGGTCGTGAACTCGTCCGCCTGCGCCTTCCGGTTCGCCGCCTCGAAGCTCGAGATGAGGTTCCGTCGGACCAGCGAATCGGCCGCTGTCGCCTCCTGCGTGGCGCTGACGTACTGCGTCCGCGTGCTTGCCACGACGCCTTCCTGCGTCAGGATCGAGCTGCGGAGATTGGTCCGCAGGTTCAGCAGGTCAATCTCCGCCTGCCGCACCTGCTGCTGGGCCTGCATCGTCTGGATCTGCAGGTCGGGGTTGGACAGCTCAAGGAGGATCTGCCCGGCCGTCACCTGCTCGCCCGACTCGACGTGCTTGCGCTCCACGCGGGCCGACGCCTGCGCGGTGATCCAGCGGATGTGCTCCGGGACAAGGGTGCCCGGGCCGCGCACCTCGCGCACGACGTCGCCGCGGCGCACCGAGTCCACGAGCACCGCCGCGCGCGGCACGGTGGGCACCGCCGGGTCGAGCCGGCCGAGGGCGACGGTCAGCAACAGCACGGCCGCTCCACCGCCGGCGATGGCGATGTTGCGGCCGGTCTTCTTCTTGGGGGCACGGACGATGTCCATCTCAGTCAGCTCTCAAGGTGAACGCGGGGCGGGAGAGGCCCGACCCGCATGATAGCACCCCAGGGCGGGGTGCTGACCCCCCTCTGTACGGTGCGGCACGCTTGGAAGATTCGGCCCTTCCCGCTCAGTCGTAGCGGAGGGCGTGCATCGGGTCCACGCGCGACGCCCGGAGCGCCGGCAGGAACCCCGCCGTCAGCGCCACTGCACTCAGCAGGAGGACGGCGAGCGTGAAGACGATCGGGTCGTGCCCCTCGAGCTGGTAGAGCAGCGACTGCGCGGCGCGGCCGGCGGCGAGGGCGCCTCCGATCCCGATCACGCCCCCGATCAGGATCATCCAGCCGACCTGGCGCAACACGAGGCGCTGCACCTTCCCACTGTTCGCGCCGAGCGCCATTCGCACGCCGATCTCGCGCGTCCGCTGCGCCACCGAATAGGACAGGACGCCGTAGAGGCCCACCCCCGCCAGCAATGTGGCCAGGATGGCGAACGACGCCGAGAGGACGCTGATCATCCGGTCGAGAAAGATGTTCTCGCGAATCTGCTGGGGCATCGTCTTCAACTCCTCGACCGGAAGCGACGAGTCAATGCCCTTCATCACCGTCCGGATCGTGCCCAGGAGCTGCTCCGGCGGGAGCGCCGACTTGACGTAGAAGTTCATGTAGCTCGTCCGCGTGTTCTGCCGCCACGGCGTGTAGAACACTGGCGGCGTCTCCCCCTTCACGTCGGAGTAGCCGGCGTTCCGCACCAGGCCAACGATCAGGATGTTGAGCGAGTCGCCACCCTGGCCGCCGCGTCCCATGAACTTGCCGACGGCGTCGCGGCCGAGCCCGAACTTCTCGGCGAACACCTCGTTGACCACCGCCACCCGCGTCGCGCCGGCGGCATCGGCCGCCGTGATCCCGCGCCCGGAGATCATCTCGAACCCGAGCACCGAGAAGAAATCCGGCCCGACTTCCGAGTAGCGCGAGCCACAATCCGTATCGGGGCCGCACTCGAAGCCCTGGACACGGACGCTGTTGCCCCAATTGCTCCCGGAAAGGAGCGGCACGAGGGAGGAGGTCACGCCGGTCACCCCCGGCAGCGCGGCGAGCTCGTCGCTCACGCGATGCAGCATCACGCTCGCCCGCAGGGTGTCGTAGCCGATCCGGGACGGCGAGATCGAGAAGGTCACGACGTCGTCCACCGCGATGCCAAGATCCACCTTGGAAATGTTCACCAGGCTCTTGAGGAAGAGTCCGGCCGAGATCAGCAGTCCCATCGAGAGGGCGATCTGGGCCGTGACCAGCGCGGCGCGGAACCGCGCGGCGGCGCGGCCCCCGGCGATCTGGCCGGCCCCAGCGCGGATCGCCCCGATCAGGTCGGGGCGCGTGCTGTGCAGCGCCGGGAACATCCCGAAGATCAGTCCGGTGAGGATCGCCAGCACCCCGGCGAAGACCAGCACCGGCGTCTGGAGGCTGAAGTTGATGGACTGAGCGGCGTCCGGCGGCAGGAACGAGGCCACCGCGTCGAGCGTCCATCGCGCGACAAGAAGACTCACCGCGCCGCCGGCGATCGCGAGGATCAGCGACTCGGTGAGCAACTGCGACAGGAGGTGCCGCCGCGAGGCGCCGAGCGCGAGGCGTACCCCCATCTCGGTCGCCCGGCCCGCCCCGCGCGCCAGCAGCAGGTTGGCGATGTTCGCACAGGCGATGAGCAGCACCACGGCGGTGATTGACAGGAGCATCAGGAGGGGCGTCGTGGCCTCCTCGTGGATGTTGCTCTGGCCGCGCCGGCCCGGCGCGAGAACGACCTGCTTTGCCCGGAAGCGCTCCAGCGTCTGCTCGCTCATCCCCTGCTGCAGCGGCGCCTCGACGTCGTTGAGGATCGGCCGGTAGACCACGTTGAGGCCCGCCGCGGCCTGCTCAATCGAGCCGCCCTCATTAAGCCGCCCGAAGGCGTAGAGCCAATAGTCGCGGCGGTTCTCGTAGCCGCGGTAGGTCGGCGACCCGAACTCCCACCGCATCGCCAGCGGCACGTAGACCATCGGTCGTGACCCCGCGGTCGCCCCCTCGAAGCGCTTTTCCGTGACGCCGATGATCTCCATCGTCCGCCCGCTCACGATCATCGTCCGGCCGATCACGTCACGACGCGCCCCGAACCGGTCCGTCCAGAACGCGTGGCTCAGCACCACCACGTCGTGCGCGCCGACCACCGCGTCGTCCGACGGCCCGATGAGCCGACCGAGCGCCGGCTGCACGCCGAGCGTCGAGAAGTAGCCGCCCGAGACCCAGACGCCGTCGCCGACGCTCGGCTCGTTGTCCACCGAGAGACTCGCCCCGAAAATCCGGTGCCCGGCGATGCCCGCGAGCACGGTCTGCGATTTCTCCAGGTCGCGGAACATCGCGTAACTGAATGTCTCGTCGCAGCCGCCCTGCTGGTTGCAGGACGTGGACCCCGGCATCGGACCCGGCGCCGAGAAGTTCACCAGCCGCGCCGGCGCGTGCACCGGCAACGACCGCAGGAGCAACTGTTCGAAGAGCGAGTAAATCGCCGCGTTCGACCCGATGCCGAGCGCCAGCGAAAGCACCGCCACCGTCGTGACGAAGGGCGTCTTGAACAGCATCCGGATGGCGAGCTTGACGTTCCGCATCGGGGCCCGAGGGTGGGAGACGGTCTCCGTTATTGTGGCGGTGCTGCGGCGGTCTGCCCTTCGACACCGGCCGCCGGCCAATGGTTTGGTCGCCGTTCCCCTACGATGCGCGGGGAGGGGGGTTTCGACCCGGCCAGACGCACGACGCCCCCGGGGACCGACCGCGGTCCCCGGGGGCGTCGCCACGGCAGGAGCGGTCAGACCGTGCCGCCGTCGTCCAGGCCGAGCAGCACGAAGAGCGGCGCCAGCAGGGCGTCGGCCATCCCGAATGCGTTGCCAAACCAGTTGAAGATTCGTTCCAGCGTCTCCTCGTCTTCCGCCGAGAGCGGCGCCCCGTTCTTGTCCACGATCACCGCGTCGCCGTATTCGTCGAGCGTGATCGTCGCGAAGACCTTGTTGCCGACCTTCACGGTGAGCGTTCCGCCGCCGAAGTAGCTGACCGTGCCGCCAATCTCGACCTTGCGCACGCCGTTTCGCATCAGCGCGCCGATTGTCACCGACGGGTCATCGCCGCTCCCGATTGCCAGCTGGATACGCGTGCTCAGTCCGCGCGAGGGGACATCGGCGCGCCAATAGACTGTAATGGCGCCCGTGTTGACCGAGATGCCGACCGCGAGCTCGAACGTGACCTGGTTGACGCCGGTGCCAGCAAACCCGTCCACCGCGAACGTCGGGACGGACGTCGTGCCACCGACGGTGGCCGTGTACTCCATCACCTTCGTCCCGCCGGTCGCGAAGACGCTGACCGTGGCGGTGGCCGATGAGCCGCTTCCCGAACTCGTCAGGTCGGCGTATCCGACCTCGCTCAACGGGACGATGATGAAGCCATCAATGTCGAGCGCATAGAGGATGAACCGGACGCCGCCGGCCGGCGCACCCGTCCTCGTGTTGTCAATCTCGTATGCCCAAGTTGACGCGTTGAACACGAAGGTCTTGCCCAGCGCCGTGACCGGGACGGCGTCGGCGGTCTCGCTGGCCGTCACGTCCACGATGCGGTCGCGCATCCGGCGGAGCGGGAGCACGGGCCCTTCGGTGAGCATCTGTGCGGGCAGGTGATGCACGACGGTGGCACCGCCGATGGCGGCCAGCGCCGCGTCCATCGAGTACCCCATCGTGGCGAATGACTGCGTCGCGGGGGGCGCGAACGCCGACTCGACGGCCTCTATATCGGCCTGCATCTCGACCGGGTCCACCGTCGTCGGGAGGGTCGTGCCCTCACCGCAGGCGGCAAACGTGAAGGCCGCGGCGACAAGGCCGACGGCCGCGCGAAGGCGAAACTGGGACACCATAGGCACCACCAGGCGTGGAGGGTTCGTGTACTCGGCTGGGGGGCGCGGTCTGACGCCGTCAGCCGACCCCTAGTGTACACGGTAAAGGGCCGGGTCGCCACGCCGGTGTGAGGTGGGTCACGCCTTCGTGACGCCGGCGCCCGGGTCGCGCTCCACCTGGATGGTGTAGTCCGTCGCGAGGACGGCAATCGAGCCGACCGCCGCCCAGAACGGCAACAGCGCGGTGGCGGCGATCCCGGCATTCAGCGGCATGTCGAGCAGGACCCGGCCCTCGGGGTTCCGCAGCAGAATCCGCCGGACGTTCCCTTCCTTGATCAGCGCCTTCAGCCGCTCGATCAGCTTGGCGCCGGTGACCTTGATCTCTTCCATGACCGCGCTCCTGGTGGGGATGATTCGTCCCGATTCCTTGTCCTCCTGCTCAGTACGCGCATCGTGACCCCGCGGTGTCAGTGCGGGCGTCCTCTCCGCAGGTCACTCAACCGTCCCGCGCCGTGTCGCTCGCGCACGGCTGAATTCTCCCTATTGCGCGGCGTGGAACTCGACCGGAACTTGGCACTGGACCCATGGTACGACGGCGCAGACGCACGACGACGTGAGCGCGCGCCTGGTGGAATCACGGATCCCGAAGCACACGTCAGTTGGCTTCGGCGTCTCAGGAGGTACAGATGCGCAACGCCCTCAGTGTCGGACTCGTGTTCGCCCTCGCGCTCGGCGCGACCGCAACGCCCGCCGCAGCCCAGGACGGCGCACTCCCTGCGCAGGCCGTGGAGCCGTGGACGGCGGAGGAGCTCGAGAACCTCCTCGCGCCGATTGCGCTCTACCCGGACCCGATCCTCGCGCAGGTCCTCATCGCCGCGACGTTCCCCGACCAGATCGCGCTCGCCGCGGCCTACGTTCGCGTCAACGGCACCCAGGGAATCGACCGTCAGCCCTGGGAGATCAGCGTCAAGGCGGTGGCGCATTACCCACCGGTCCTGAACCTGATGGCCGAGGGCGAGGACTGGATGATTGCGCTCGGGCAGGCGTACGCCGAGCAGTCCACGGATGTGATGGCCGCCGTGCAGAGTCTCCGCCGGATGGCCAACGCGCAGGGCAACCTCGTGACGACCGAGCAGCAGCAGGTGATCGTCGAGCGCGAGGTGATCCGGATCGTGCCGGCCCAGCCGCGGGTGATCTATGTGCCGACGTACGACCCGGCCGTCATCTACTTCCGCCCCGTCTACGTGGTCCACGCGCACCCCGCGTACTGGTCGTGGGGAATGGGCTATCCGATCGGCGTCTGGCTGACCTATGACGTTGACTGGTACGGACATCGTGTCTATTACCACGGCTGGCACAGTGGTGGCTGGGTCGTGGTCTCGCGGCCGTGGATCGTGATCAATCCCATCTATATATCACCCCGCCATACGGTCATCGTCATCAATCGGGGGATCTCCAGCCGGCCGTTCAACCCGTGGTATCTGCGCCGGCATACAGTGGTGCACCGCCACGCGACGTTCGACCGCCGCGGCCGCTGGGACGACCGGCGCGACGTGGGGCGGAACGACCGGCGCGACGACCGGCGCGACGTGGGGCGCAACGACCGGCGCGACGACCGGCGCGACGACCGGCCGGACTACGACCGGCGGAACGACCGCCGGGATGATCGGCCGGACTACGACCGTCGGAACGGCCGTCGCGAGACGCCCGTCCCGACGCGCACCGTGACCACTCGTCGCGAGGTCGTGCCGAAGCCGCCCTGGGCACCCGGCACGCGCCAAGCGACACCGACGCCGACTCGCCGGGTGACCCCGACCAGCGCGCCGCGCCGGGACGTGACGCCGACCAGCGCGCCGCGCCGGGACGTTACACCGACCAGCGCGCCGCGCCGGGACGTTACACCGACCAGCGCGCCGCGCCGGGATGTGACACCGACCCGTAGCGCGAACCCGACACGCACTATCATCCCCACGCGCACGACGCGCACGACGCGGCCGTCGCCGGCCGCGCCGCAAGCAGCGCCGCGCCCTGCCCAGCCCACCGCGCCCACCACCCTGCGGGGTGC
>JBBDYC010000001.1:119617-146190 GCA_040901985.1 Gemmatimonadaceae bacterium | reverse complement strand
GCCCGTCCGTCGGCGGCCGGCGCCCGGCCGTCCCCGGCGCCGTCGCGCACGGCGGCGCCGACGCGCGGCACTTCCACCTCGTCGCAGCCGGCGCGGAGTGGCGGCCGCGCAGCTGCGCCGTCACAAGGCGCGAAGTCCCAAACGCGCGGATCGTCGGGCAACGGAAACCGACGCCGAAACTGAGCGCCACGCACCAGCAGTGATCGAGGCCCCCCCCCCCCGGCGCCGGGGGGGGGGGGCCTCGATGCAGTCAGCGACAACGGAACCCGTAGGCCGCGTTGTTCCCGAGCACGAACGCGACGTCCCCGTCGCTGGTGAAGCGGGACACCAGTAGCCCACTCTCTCCCGGCTTGGTGTGCGCGTAGCGCGCGATGAACGCACCCGTCGCCCGGTCGAGGACGTGGAGATAGAGATCCTGGACGAGCAGATACCGCCCGCAGAACGCCGCCGAGCTGAGACTGCCGCCGACCTTCTGCCCCCAGATCGGCTCCCCGGTCGCGCGGTGGAGCGCGGTGATGCGTTGGTCGCCGGAGACAACGAACACCGTGTCGTGCCGGACCAGTGGCGGCTCGAAGGCGCCGGCATAGCCGGTCGCATCCCCCTGCCGCCGCCATCGCACGGCACCGGTGGCGCGGTCGAGCGCGATTGTCACGTTTGCAATGAAGTCGGAGACGAGGATCAGGTCGCCGGCCACCCGCGGCTCGAAGATGAAGAGGTGCCGGTCGCTGCCGTCCCCTTCGGTGTGGCGCCAGAGCTCAAGGCCCGTGCGGCGGTCAAGCGCCAGCACGATTGCGGCGCCGAGGTGGCCGGTCTCGGAGTGGAAGCGCTCGATGCTCGCGAAGAGTTCGTCGCCGTCCACCGCCACGCCGCGTACGACCGACCGAAACTCCCAGTCGGCGCCGAAGTCGACACGCCAGGCCGGCGACCCCGTCTCGACCGAGAGCGCGTGGATCGAGCTGTCGGTACCAAAATAGAAGTGGCCGTCCGCCGCCGCGCTCACGCCAAGGCCGCCGTTCGCGCCCGGATCGTGGTGCCAGAGTTCGGTGCCGGTGGCCGCGTCGAGCGCGATCGCCAGCGAGCCGACGAAGAGCAGCCGCCCGTTGTGCAGCACCAGGCTCGACGGCGCGCCGAATGGCCGGGCGTAGGTCCACACCTGGCTACCCGTCCGGCGGTCGAACGCGACGACCGGGCCGGCGGAGAAGTCTGCGTAGAGGCGGTCGGCATCGGCAACCGGGGTCTGGAGCGACGAGAACGGCCGGTCGGTCGGCACGTGCAACACCCGGTCCATTTCCAGCCGCGGCACGCCGTCGCGCGGCGCCGCCGGCGCCAGTTCCCCGCACGCCAGCCCCGCGACGGAAAGGGCGATCGAGGCGACTCCGGCACGCCCGATCATTGGGCTAATCCGGTCATCAGGCGCAACGCATCCAGCGTCCGCTGAAGGGTGGCCGGACTCGCCGTAATCCCGGCGTGGCTATCGGCGTCCTTGCCCTCCACGCGCAGGCGGGTCACCGGAAATGCCCCCGGCACCGGCGGATAGCGCTGCGACGACAGCTGGATGAAGCCATCGGTCCCATCCCCGTTTCGGGTGGTGATGTAGTCCCACACCCAGTCCATCCGGTCCATCGTCGTGGTCACGATGGAACCGAGAAAGTACAGCGTCCAGCGGATGTACGCATCGTACCAGGACGCAAACCAGTAGTGGCCGTAGTCGAGGTCGTAGCAGGGTTCCCAGAAGGTCGCGTACCCAGGCTGCGAGCAGGAGACGCCGCCGCCCGTCGGCGACACGACCCAGTCCGCGAAGATCGCCATATACTGGAGGAAGAGGCCGGCGCGGTAGACCTCCTCGGCGGCCCGCGCCCACTGCTCGCCGTCCGGCCGGCCGTCGTTCAGGAGCCGTGTACGCGGCGTGTTCTGATCGCCGAGCATGCGCGCCAAGGCCCAGCGCCGCGAGATGGACACCTCGATCCCCGTCCGCTTGAAGCTCTCGTAGGTGGCGTTCAGCGACTCGAGGAATGGCGACCCGGTCCGCAGGTCCTCGAGCGCCGGCACCGCCGCCGAAAGGGCTCCATAGCCGATCCGTGCCGCGATGGTCTGCCGAATAATCTCCCGCAGGTAGTCGCACATGAACTGCGTCAGGCAGTGCGGCCCGACCGCGTGTATCAGGAGGTCGGCGACGAATTCGGCGGGAAGGTCCGCAACGTACGTGCCGAGGTGCGGCGAAGCGACGGTGATGACGCCGCTCACGTAGTCTGGATGGCGCTGGCCGAGCCGGCGGATCAGGAGGCCGCCCTGACTGTGCCCGATCGCGTAGTGCTGACCGCCGCCGACCGAGGCAATCCGCGCCGCGAGGTCGGTCACCTGCGCGTCCAGGCGGTCGGTCGA
The DNA here is from genome assembly GCA_040901985.1 of Gemmatimonadaceae bacterium. Lineage (GTDB taxonomy): Bacteria > Gemmatimonadota > Gemmatimonadetes > Gemmatimonadales > Gemmatimonadaceae > Pseudogemmatithrix. The sequence continues at coordinate 143,808 of JBBDYC010000001.1, read as the reverse complement.
GCTGAGACTGAAGGCGCGCGTACCGACCACCGGAAGCTCGGCAGCGATTCGCGGCCGCATCCCTTCGAAGACGTTCGCGTTGCCGCAGAAGCCGTGCTGGTAGAGCAGCGTCAGGCCCCGGGTGGACTTGGAGAACTCGACGACGTCCGTCGTGCCGCGCGGACAGATGCTCTCCCCGAGCGTCTGATCGGCGACGGAAGGCGAGAAGGCAGCGAGTTCCACGTCGGGCAGCTCGTGTCGCGCCGGTCCGCCGGTGGCCGGCGAGGGTGCGGCCGCACGCGCGGCCTGACGCGCAGTCGCCCGCGCGGCAGCGCGGGAAGCCACCCGGGCGGCGTCCCGCGACGCGTTCGTGTGCCAGGCTCGGTAGGCGAGCCGCGTCCGGGCCCGCGTGACCTCCTCGCCGTGATCGGTCGTCGCCCGGACCTCGCGCTCGACCTCGGCAAGGCGCCAGACCACCGGACCGGCCGCCTCGGCAGCGCGGCGCGAGGCGCCGCTCGCCACGCGACGATACCGCTGGACGATGTCCGCGCGATCCGCCTCGCCGGAGAGCGCCACGCGCGTCGGCCCCGGGCGCAGACGCACGCGATCCTCGCGCACGTCGCCGACCACCGTGGTGGAGCGCCTCGCGGTCGGCGCGCCCTGTGCACCGCCGTCACCGGCAGCGCCGTCGGCCACGCTGAACGCGCACCAGCCGTCTGGGGAGGTGCAGCCGTCATCTGGCGGAGCGGTGGTGAGGATGGCCCCGACGAGCGACCCGCCGGGGAACCCCGTCGCCGCCATATGCTGGTCGAACGTCCGCGTGAGCATCACGCTGCCGAACTCGTCGAGCATCTCGAGCTGATCGCCGACAACCCGGATGCCGCTGACGCCCGCCGATGGCTGGCTCCAGTAGACGCCGAATCGCAACTCGCCCTGGGTGCCGTATCCGGCTTCGACGTAGGCGTCGCCCGGCGGCGGGGCGAGGTCGGAAACCTCGGCGTCGCCGGCGACGAGGGTCGCGGTCATCTCCTCGCCGCCATCCGTGGTGACGTTGACGGCGAAGTGCGTGTCCGTGCGGTCAATGCCGCCATCGCGCAGGACGCCGGTCGCGGCGGCCTGTTCACCAGGCGGATCATCCGCGGCGGTGGGAAGCCGGAGGTCGTCGGCGCAGGCGGCCATCGCCAGTGCGGCAGCGAGCGCAACGAGGAAAGAGGGACGGCAGAGACGCGTGACAGCGTGCATTGGGACCTCCACGGAGGTGAGGTGAAGGCGCGACGATACCACTGCCTCACCGCCCCACCGGCACCCTTCCATCGCACGCAACCTCGGCTCGCGCCGCTTGCCTTCGTCGGCGCATCGGCCAGATTCCGAGGCGTGCCGATTCACGCGTCGCGCCCGCCTCCCGCGGCGCGGCCGTCACCGACGAGAATCCGATGTCCGCTCCCATCCGTGCCTTTCCGCTCGCCGCCATCGCGATCACGCTCGGCGCCGTCACGCTCGCCGCGCCACTGACGGCCCAGAACGCCGCGCAGGACGGCGTCCTGCGCTCGGCGCACCACGCGTATCGGATCGTCCCGGTGGCCGAGGGGCTCGTGAACCCGTGGGCGATTGCCTTCCTGCCGAGCGGGGAGATGCTCGTCACGGAGCGGCCGGGGCGCCTGCGCATCGTGCGCAACGGCCAACTCCTCCCCGAGCCGGTGGCGGGCCTGCCGCCGATCCGCGCGGGGAATCAGGGCGGGCTGCTCGACGTCGTCCCGCACCCGGACTTCGCCACCAACCGACTCCTCTATATCAGCTACTCCAAGGCGAGCGACGACACGACCCGCGGGACGACCGCGATCATCCGCGCGCGCTTCGAGAACGACCGGTTGACGAACGTGCAGGAGCTCCTCGTCGCCGAGGTCTGGTCGGCGGGGCGCGGGCACTACGGGTCGCGGCTCGCCTTTGACAAGGACCGCTACCTGTTCATCACCATCGGCGACCGTCAGGTGCCGCCGACGGGTGACCTCGAGTCGCATCCGTCGCAGGACCTCTCGACGCACCACGGCAAGGTCCTGCGCCTGCACGATGACGGCCGCGTCCCCGCCGACAATCCGTTTGTAGGCCGCGAGGGCGCACTGCCGCAGATCTGGAGCTACGGCCACCGGAATGCGCAGGGCCTCGTTGTCCACCCCGAGACCAACGATGTCTGGGCGACCGAGCACGGCCCACAGGGCGGCGACGAACTCAATCTCATCCAGGCCGGCCGCAACTACGGCTGGCCGGTGATCGGCTTCGGCGTGAACTACCGGAGCGGCACCAACATCCACAGCGGCACGACGCGCCAGGGAATGGAGCAGCCGGCGAAGGTCTGGGTGCCGTCCATCGCCACGTCAGGGCTCCTGCTCTACACGGGCAACCAGTTTCCCGGCTGGCGGGGGAGCGTCTTCTCGGGCGGGATGGTGGGTGAAGTGCTCTCGCGCCTTACGCTCGATGGCCAGCGCGTGGTGAGCGAGGAGCGACTCGTCGAACAGCGCGGCCGGATCCGCGACGTGCGGCAGGGCCCCGACGGCTACATCTACCTGGCGATGGACGACCGCGGCGGCGCCCCGACAGCGATCGTCCGGCTCGAGCCGGTCAGCGGCGGTCGTCCATAGGGGCGAAGTTCGACAGGAACTGCAGCTCCTGGGGCGTCAGGCTCGCCATCCCCTCGGCAGTGATCTTGTCGAGGATGCGGTCCACCTCCTCGCGCGTGATCTCGTGCACGCCGTCGAGCCGGAGCTGTTCGCGCCGCAATCCGACAACGCGCCTGGCGACCGGCGTCACCGCCTCGACCTGGCGACGGAATTGGCTCGCCCCCGAATTGCGCCGGAGCCACCAGAGATAGACCACGGCACCGACGTACCCCCCGAGGTGCGCAAAGTGGGCCACCCCGCCGCTACCGCCGCCGAACCCCGCGTAGAGCGCGAATCCCGTGGTGAGGATCACCAACACGCGCGCCTCGATCGGCAGGACGCCCCAGATGTAGATCCGTTCGCGTGGCCAGAACATCGCGAACGCCATCATCACGCCGTACATCCCGGCCGAGGCGCCGATGACGCCGGCGTTCGGCGTGAAGATCAGTGAGGCGATCGCCCCGGTGATGCCGCTGAGGAAATACAGGATCAGGAACCGCCGCGACCCGAGCCGCGACTCGACGCGCGACCCGAAGAAGAAGAGCACCAACATATTGAACAGCAGGTGCGTGAAGCCCCCGTGCAGGAACATGTACGTCACCACCGTCCACGGCCGGTAGAGCACCAGCCGCGGGATGAAGACGAAGAGCTCGTTCACCAGCGGGAGGATTGCCTGCAGCGCGAACATCCCCACGTTGGCCGCGAGCAGTCGGGTGACCCAGGGGGTCATCGCACCGCCCCGGTCACGGCGTGTCCATCAACTTGCGCGTGAGATAGACGTACTCGAGCGTGGCGCGCCGCGCCGTCTCGAGGAGATTGGCGGCCGCCCCGTGCCCGCCGTCGGTATTCTCGTAGTAGAGATACGGATAGCCGAGCGATTCGAGCTTGGCGGCTGCCTTGCGGGCGTGGCCCGGATGCACCCGGTCGTCCTTGGTGGACGTGAGGATCAGCGGCTCCGGATAGGCCCGCCCCGGCGCGATCGCCTGGTAGGGCGAGTACTCGGCGATCCAGGCGCGCTCCTCCGGGATGTCGGGGTTGCCGTACTCCCCCATCCACGAAGCGCCGGCGAGCAACCGGTGGTAGCGCAGCATGTCGAAGAGCGGGACCTGGATGACGACGGCGTTGAAGAGTTCGGGCCGCTTGGTCATCGCCACGCCGACGAAGAGGCCGCCCTGGCTGCCGCCCATGATCCCGAGGCGGCGCGGCGAGGTGAACCCCTTGGCAATCAGGTCCTCGGCGACGGCAATGAAGTCGTCGTGCGCCAGCCGTCGGTTGGCGCCAATCGCCGCCTGGTGCCACGACGGGCCGAACTCGCCGCCGCCGCGCGTGTTGGCCACCGCGTAGGCGCCGCCCCGCTCGAGCCAGAGCTTCCCGCGCAACGCCGAATACGACGGCAGTTGCGACGACTGGAAGCCGCCGTAGCCGTACAGCAGCGTCGGCGTGGTGCCGTCGCGCGGCGCCCCCTCCTTCCGTACGATGAAGTACGGGATCCGCGTCCCATCGGACGACGTCGCCTCGTACTGCTCGACCACCAGCCCCGTCGCGTCGAACTTTGGCGGCGACGCCTTCACCGGCTCGACCGTCCCCGCGGCGACGTCGGCCAACAGCAGCGTGCTCGGCGTCGTGAAGCCGGAGACGGAAACGAAGAGGCGGTCGGAGCGGCGGGTGGCGGAGCCGAGTCCCACGGTGAGGTTCTTGGGAATCGCAAGCCGCGTGCGCGTCCAACCGTCCGGACCTGGCGCGAAGGCGTAGGCGGCGCCGCGGACGTTCTCGTAGAGCGCGACGATCAGCTGGTTGCGGGTGAGCGTCGTCCCCTGCACCGCCTCGCGCGGCCCCGGGCGGACGACGAGCGCCGCGCGCGCGTCGGCCGGCCGGGCGAGCAGCGTCGCGAGGTCGTAGGAGAGCACGTCGCCCGAGCGCCACTCGTTCCAGTCCTGGTTCGTCGTGAAGACCAGGCGGTCGCCGACGATTCCCTGCAGGTTGACCCGCGCCGGAAACAACAGCGGCACCGTGCCGGTGGTCGTCAGGAGGTGGTAGTCCGCCTCCCAGAAGGTGCGCCCATTCACGATCATCACGGCGCGAACGAGCCCGTCGGCGTCACGGAGCGTGAAGGCGCTCGCCGAGACGTCGGTCGGGCGCCCCCGGAAGACCTCGCGCGCGTGGTCGAGTCGCTGGCCCCGCGTCACGCGCTTGACCACATACGCATAGCCCGCGCCGGTGACTTCACCCGGCGTCCACTCGCGCCCCACCAGCAGGGTGTTGCGGTCCACCCAGGTGGCCGACTGCTTCCCCTCGGGGAGCACGAAGCCGTTGGCGATGAAGCGGCGCGCCTCGACGTCGTACTCGCGCACCGTCACCGCGTCCTTGCCGCCGTCGGAGAGCGAGATGAGGCAGTACCGGTACGCCGGCGGCAGGCAGTTCGCGCCCCGGTACACCCAGTTGGCGTTCTCGGCGCGGGCGATGGCGTCCACGTCGAGGATCGTCGTCCACTGCGGGTCGTTCGAGCGGTAGCTGTCGAGCGTGGTCCGCCGCCAGATCCCGCGCACGTGCGTCGGGTCCTGCCAGAAGTTGACGATCGCGTCGCCGAGAAAGCTCGGCGATGGAATGCGATCCGAGGCGTGCACGATCTCCAGCGCCGCGGCGTGGAGTGGGGCGTAGCGCGAATCGCCCTGCAGGATGCCAAGGGAACGCGCGTTCCGGTCGCGCACCCAGGAGAGGGAGCGCTCGGACTCGACCTCCTCGAGCCAGACGAACGGATCGTCGGGGACGGCGGGCGCGGACACTGCCTGCGCACGCAGCGATGGGCCGGCGAGCACCAATGCGCTCGCGGCGAGGGCGAAGGACCGCAGCAAGGTCGGCATTCCGTAAAATACTCGCTTGGCGTTCGGTGCGCGGGGTATAGTTCGTGGGTCAGTTCAGCCCCCCAGTCCCCGCAATGCGCCCACGCCTGCACGGTCCGCACACCCCGCGTCGCCCGCCGCCGACGGCGGAGGACGTCTATGCCGGACCGATTCGCGGCGAGCTGCTGGGCGCCGAGCAACTGGCCGAGCGGGCGCGCGCGCTGGCCCACGAACAGCGCTCGGCGCCCGAACGCCGCCGCCGGCGGGTGCGCGCGCGCCCGGCGCGGCTCCTCGTCCGCCTCTCGCACACCCGCACGCTCCTCGACGCGATCCACGCGCGCCTCGCGACCGCGGCCGCGAGAGGAACCGACGTCGGGCCAGCCGGCGACTGGCTGCTTGACAACATCCACGTCATCCGCGAGCACACCCGGCAGGTCCACGAGAGCCTGCCGAGCGACTACTTCCGCGAGTTGCCGCTGCTTGTGGAGGGGCCGCTCACCGAGTACCCGCGCGTCTACGAGATCGCGATCACGCTGATCTCCCACACCGAGGGCCGGATTGACATCGAGGACGCCGACCGCTTCGTCGGCGCGTTCCAGGAGTCGCATCCCCTCACGATCGGCGAGCTCTGGGCGATTCCGGCGATGCTCCGGCTCGGCCTGATCGAGAGCGTGCGACGGATGGCGCTGCGCACCGTCCGGCGCCTCGACGAGATCGAGGCCGCCGACGGCTGGGCCGAACGGATCCTCGAGGAGTCGGCTGGCGACGCGGCGGCGATGCGCACCGCGTTCGGGGGGTTCGTGACCGCCCGCCCACCGGTCACGCCGGCGTTCGTGTCGCGCCTCCTCCAGCAATTGCGTTCTGCCACCGGCGCCGTGCCGCCGCTGGTCAGGCTCGAGCAGTGGTTCGCCGAGGAAGGACTTACGCCGACCGACGCGGCCACGCGCGCCGCCCAGCATCTTGCGTTGACCACGCTCGTGATGGCCAACAGCATCACCAGCCTGCGCGGCATCGCCCAGCGCGACTGGCAGCAGTTCGTCGAGACGCAGAGCCTGATGGAGCGGATCCTGCGCGGGGATCCGGCCGGGGTCTACCCGCGGATGACCTTCGCCACCCGCGACGCGTACCGCCACGCGGTGGAGCGGATCGCCCGCGGGGCGGCGCTCGAGGAACCCGACGTCGCCCGGCGCGTCGTGGCGCTCGCCCAAGCGCACGCGGGCGCGCCCCGACAGTCGCACGTCGGCCACTGGCTGGTGGACGACGGCGTGGCCGAGCTGGAGCGGGAGACCGGCTACGTCGCGACGCCGGGTGTTCGGCTGCAGCGGTGGGCGCTGCGGCACCCGCTCGTCGTCTACACCGCCGGAGTCGCGGGTGGAACGGCGATCGCCCTCGCGCTCGTCTTCCTGTTGGCCGGCCCCGACGCGCGGACGACCTGGCTGCTCGTGCTGCTCGCCACCATCCTGCCGGCGTTCGATATCGCCGTGCAGGGCGTCAGTCAGCTGGTGTCCACCACGCTGCCACCGCGCATCCTGCCCAAGCTCGACTTCCGCGAATCGGGCGTGCCCGAGGACTGCCGGGCCGCGATCGTCATTCCCACGCTGCTGCCCAGCGTGGAGACGGTCGAGGACGCGTTGTCGAATCTCGAGGTGCAGTACCTCGCGAATCGCGGCGCCAACCTGCACTTCGCGCTGTTGAGCGATTTCACCGACGCGCCCACGGAAACGCTGGAGACGGACGACGCCATCGTCGAGGCGGCGGTGGCCGGGATCCGCGCGCTGAATGCGCGCTACGCGGGCGACGGCGCGCCGGCGTTCCACCTGTTCCATCGGCCAAGGCGCTGGAATCCGCAGCAGGGCATCTGGATGGGCTGGGAGCGCAAGCGCGGCAAGCTCGCCGAGTTCAATCGCGCGCTGCGCGGCGCGCCGGCCGGACCATTCTCGGTGATCGAGGGCGACATCACCGTGCTCCGGCGCGTGCGCTATGTCATCACGCTCGACGCCGACACCGTTCTCCCGCCAGAAGCCGCGGTCCTGCTCGTCGGTGCGCTCGCCCACCCGCTCAACCAAGCGGTCTACGATCCGCGGCGTCAGCGGGTCGTGCAGGGATTCGGCATCCTGCAGCCTCGGGTCGGCGTCTCGTTCGGCAGTGCGCACCGCTCGCGCTTTGCCAGCATCTTCTCCGGCCATCCCGGCGTGGATCCGTACACGACCGCCGTCTCCGACGTCTACCAGGACCTCTTCGGCGAGGGGAGCTTCACCGGCAAGGGGATCTACGACCTCGATGCGTTCGAGACGGCGACGCACTCACGCTTCCCCGAGAACACGCTCCTCTCGCACGACCTGATCGAGGGAAACTACGCGCGGGCCGGCCTCGTCACCGACATCACCGTGTTCGACGACTACCCGGCGCGCTACCTGACCTACTCGCGCCGCAAGCATCGGTGGATCCGCGGGGACTGGCAGTTGCTGGGCTGGCTGCGCGCCACGGTGCCGGGCCTCGAGGGCCGCGAGCGCAATCGGCTCTCTGGCCTCAGCCGCTGGAAGATCCTCGACAACCTGCGGCGCAGCACGGTGGAGATCGCGCAGTTCGCCTTCCTGATTGCCGGCTGGACGGTGCTGGCCGGGTCGCCGCTGCGGTGGACGGCCCTCGCGCTCCTCAACGTGGCGGCGCCCTGGATCATCTCCCTCGGCCTGGCGCTCTTCCGGCCGGCGAGCGACGTGTCCGTCGGTGCCTACTATGCCGCGCTTTTCCGGGACGCGATCACGAGCGCGCAACAGGTCGCGCTCTCGCTCGTCTTCCTCCCCCACCAGGCCTGGCTCTCGACCGACGCGATCATCCGGACCCTCTGGCGCCTCGCGGTCACCCGCCGGCGAATGCTGGAGTGGCAGTCGGCCGCGCTCACCGAGGCGTCGGTCTCGGGGGCGCTGTCGCGCAACTGGCGGGCGATGTGGCCAGCGGTCGCGATCCCGCTTGGCATTGGCGGCGCAATCATCGGCCTCGCCGATGACCGGGGGGTGGCCCTCCTCGCGCCGCTGGCCACGCTGACCGCACTCTGGATCGCCGCCCCGTTCATCGCGCACGCGCTGGGGAAGCCCGTGGTGCGGGTGGTCGCGCCAATCTCCGCGGCGGCGCGCGAGGTGGCTCGTCGCTACGCGCGCGCGCACTGGGAGTTCTTTGCGCGCTATGTGACGGCCGAGACGGCCTGGCTCGCCCCCGACAATGTGCAGCACGACCCGGCCGAGGTGGTCGCGCTCCGGACGTCGCCGACGAACATCGGGCTGCAGCTCCTCTCGACCATCAGCGCGCACGACCTCGGCTTCCTTCCGCTCGAGGAGATGGTCGGGCGCCTCGAACAGGCCTTTGCCTCGATCGAGCGCCTGCCGCGCCATCGCGGCCATCTCTACAACTGGTACGCGCTCCCCGACCTGCGCGTCCTCGCGCCGGCCTACGTCTCCACCGTGGACAGCGGCAACTTCGCCGGGCACCTGATTGCGCTGGCGCAGGCCTGCGACGAACTCGCCTGGCAGGTGCTCCCCGAACAGCAGGCACTGGCGCCGCGGCTCCGCGCGCTCGCTGAGCAGGCCGACCGCTGGGTGCAGGAGACGGACTTTGGCTTCCTCTACGACCCCAGCACCAAGCTCTTTGCGATTGGCTTCAACACCGACACCCACCGGTACGATCGGTCGTCGTACGACCTGCTGGCCTCGGAGTCGCGGCTCGCCAGCTTCGTGGCCATCGCCACGGGCGACGTGCCGGTGGAACACTGGTTCCACCTCGGGCGCACGCTCACGTGGGCGCGCGGATCGGCGGCGCTCGTCTCGTGGAGCGGCTCGATGTTCGAGTACCTGATGCCGATTCTCGTGATGCGCGCCATCCCCGGCACGCTGCTCGGCGAGACCTACGAGGCCGCGGTCGGCCGCCAGATGCATTTCGGCGCGGAGCAGGGCGCGCCGTGGGGCGTGAGCGAGAGCGCGTACAATGTCCGCGACCGCCATCTCACCTACCAGTATCGCGCCTTCGGCGTGCCCGATCTTGCGCTGCAGCGCGGCGCCGGCCGCGACCACGTCGTCGCGCCGTACGCCTCGGCGCTCGCGGTGATGGTGGACCCGGAACCGGCGATTGCCAACCTGCGCACGCTGGAGGCGCTCGGCGCGCTCGGCACCTACGGGTTCTACGACGCGCTCGACTACTCGCGGCCGCCCGACGGCCACCCCTTCACGCTGGTGCGCTGCCATATGTCGCACCACGTCGGGATGACGCTGGTGGCGCTGACCAACGCGCTGCTCCATCGCCGCTGGCCAGAGCGGTTCCACGCCGATTCCCGGGTCCGCGCCGCAGCACTGCTCCTCGACGAACGCGTGCCGCGGCACCTCGAGTTCGAACCGCCGCAGCACACCTACGACGATGAGGCGGCACCATCAACGGTATTGACGCGCCCGGTCGTCCGTGAGTACGCCACCGCGCAGAGCCAGCGGCCGCACGTGGCGCTCCTCGGGCACGCGCCGCTCACCGCGATGGTCACGCACGCCGGCAGCGGCTATTGCCGCTACGAGAACCTCGCGGTCACGCGCTGGCGCCCCGACGGCACGAGCGACGACACCGGGCTCTACTGCTACGTCGCCGACATCACGCGCGGGCACGTCTGGTCGTCGGGCCACCAGCCCACCGGCACGATCGCCGACACCTACCACGCGCACCTGGCGACCGACCGCGTGACGCTGCGCCGCCGCGACGGCGAGATCGAGACGGTCACCGAGATCGCGGTCGTGCCCGAGGATGCGGCGCGGATCGAGCGGATCACGGTCACCAACAACGGCGGCACCGTCCGCGAGGTCGAACTCACGAGCTACGGCGAAATCGTGCTTGCGCCGCGCGCGGCCGACCGCGTGCATCCGGCCTTCAGCAATCTGTTTGTCGAGACCGAGTGGCACAACTGGTGCCACGCCATCACCGCCACCCGGCGACCGCGGTCAGCGGACGAGAAGCCGCTCTGGATGGTGCACGTGCTGGATACCGGTCGCGATCGCGTGGGCGACGTGAGCTTCGAGACCGATCGCGCGCGATTCATCGGCCGCGGCCGCTCGACCCGCGCCCCGGCCGCGCTCGAACCGGGCGCCACGCTCTCCGGGACGACCGGCGCGGTGCTCGACCCGATCGTCGCGCTCCGCACGCGCGTGCGCCTGCCGCCGGGCCGCTCGGCGTCGGTCACCTTCACCACGTTGGTCGCCACCTCGCGCGAGCGCGCGTTCGTCCTCGCCGACCGCTACCACGGCGCCCACGCCGCGCAGCGCGCCCTCGACCTCGCCTGGACCTCCACGCAGATCGAGCTGCGTGAACTGGGCATTTCGGCGGCGGAGGCTGCGGCGTGCCAGGACCTCGTGGCGTATCTCCTGTTCCCTGACAGCGTCCTTCGGGCCCCGCGCACCACACGCGCGCGCGACGACGGCTGGCAGCAGACACTCTGGACGCACGGCATCTCCGGCGACATGCCGGTGATGCTCGCCCTGATCGAGTCCACCGATGGCCTCCCCACCCTCCAGTCCCTCCTCACCGCGCATCGCTACTGGCGGCTGCGCGACGTGACGGTGGATCTGATTGTCGTGGTGAACGAGCCGCAGGGCTACCTTCAGGAGCTGGAGAACCGGATCGTCGCGCTGATCCTCGCCACCGGCGGGTCGGCGGTGATGAATGCCGCCGGCGGCGTCCACGTGCGCAACCGGGGCACGCTGGGCCCGGCCGACGTTGATACGATCACCGCGGTCGCCCGGCTCCGGATTGACTGCGACGGCCGCTCGCTGGCGCGGGTCGTGGACACCCTCGGGCGCACGCTCGACGCGCCGAGTGATCGCGAGGCAGCGACCGCGGCGGCGGCGGTGCCGGCGAAGGCGAGCGTTGACCGGACCGAGGCATCCGCTGCCCCGGTCGCGCGCGAGGCGGTCGCGCGCGAGGCGGTCGCGCGCGAGCCGCTCGCGTTCGACAACGGGATCGGTGGGCTCACCGCGGACGGGCGCTACCGCATCCATCTGCGCGGCGACGCGATCCCGCCGGCGCCCTGGGCCAACGTCATCGCCAACGCGCGCGGCGGATTCGTGGTCACCGAGCGCGGCGCCGGCTTCACCTGGGCGGGAAGCAGCTACTTCTTCCGCCTCTCGCCCTGGTCCAACGACCCGGTCAGCGATCCCGTCGGCGAGGCGCTTTACCTCCGGGACGAGGCGACCGGGGAGTACTGGAGCCCGACCCCCGCACCCGTGCGGAGCGACCTGCCCTACGTGGTCGAGCACGGCCCGGGCCTCACCGAGTTCCGACACGAGCGCACCGGCATCGCCACCACGCTCTCGCTCGGAATGGCCGGCGACGACCCCGTGAAGCTCGCAATCCTCCGCATCACAAACCGAAGCGACCGCCCCCGGACGCTCACCCTGACGTCGTACGTCGCCTGGACGCTCGGCACGTTGCGCGAGCAGACACAGCATCGGGTCGGCACCGCGTTCGACCCCGACCGCAGCGCGATCCTCGCCGAGAATCCGTTCGAGCCCCAGTTCGCGGCGTGGACGGCCTTTTCGGCGATGAGCGGCCCGGTGAGTTCGCACACCGGCGACCGGCGCGATTTCATCGGCCGCAACGGGACGCCGGAGCAGCCGACGGCGTTGCACCGCCCCGAACTGCTCGGCCGCACCGGCCTCGGCGTGGACCCCTGCGCGGGCCTTCGCCGCAAGATCGCCCTTGTTCCGGGCGAGGCGCGGACGGTCGTGATCCTCCTCGGCGCCGCGCCGAGCGAGGCCGAGGCGCTCCGCCTCGTGGACACGTACCGGGACGTCGCGGCGGCGGAGGCGGCGCTCGCCGGGTCGCTCGCCCAGTGGGAGGAGCGCCTGGGCACGGTCACCGTCCAGACGCCGGAGCCGGCCTTCGACGCGATCGTGAATCGCTGGTCACTCTACCAGGCGTGGGCCTGTCGGATGTTCGCGCGTTCGGCGGTCTACCAGAGCAGCGGCGCCTACGGGTTCCGCGACCAGCTGCAGGACGCGATGGCGTTCGTCTACGCCAATCCGTCAATGGCGCGCGCGCACATCCTGCGGGCCGCGGCGCGGCAGTTCCCCGAGGGGGATGTGCAGCACTGGTGGCACCCCGAAACCGGCCGCGGCGTGCGCACGCGCTTCTCCGACGATCTCGCCTGGCTGCCGTTCGTCGTGGAGCACTACGTGCGCGTGACCGGCGACTCGACGGTGCTCGACGAGACCGTGCCCTTCCTCACGATGCGCGCGCTGCAACCCGAGGAGCACGAGGCGTACGACCGGCCGGAGGTGAGCGCCGAGTCGGCGAGCGTGTACACGCACGGCGTCAGGGCGCTGCTCAAGGCGTGCACGCGCGGTGCACACGGCCTGCCGCTCATCGGCACCGGCGACTGGAACGACGGGATGAATCGCGTCGGCGCGGCGGGGCGCGGCGAGAGCGTCTGGCTGGCTTGGTTCCTGATCGCAACGCTCCGGTCGTTCGCCCGGATCTGCGACGCGCGCGGCGACGGAGACGTTGCGGCCGATTTCCGCACGCGAGCCGACGGCTACGCCGGCGCCGTGGAGTCCGACGGGTGGGACGGCGCCTGGTACCGCCGCGCCTTCTACGACGACGGCACGCCACTCGGGTCGGCGGCGGACCGCGAGTGCCGCATTGACGCCATCGCCCAGAGCTGGAGCGTGCTCGCCGGCGGCAACGACCCGGCGCGGCAGGCGCGCGCGATGGACGCGCTCGCCGAGCACCTCGTGGACCCCGCAGCGCGGCTGATCCGCCTGCTCACGCCGCCCTTCGACGAGACCGACCGCGACCCCGGGTACATCAAGGGCTACGTGCCCGGCGTGCGCGAGAACGGTGCCCAATACACGCACGCCGCGCTCTGGGCCGTGCAGGCGGCGGCGCGGCGAGGCGAGGGCGACCGCGCCTTCGACTGGTTCCAGATGCTCAACCCCTTCACGCACGGCGACACGGCCGAGAAGATCGCGACCTACCGGGTGGAGCCCTACGTCGTGGCGGCCGACGTCTATACCGCCGAGGGAGCGCTCGGCCGCGGCGGATGGACCTGGTACACCGGGTCGGCGAGCTGGACCTACCGCGTCGGCCTCGAGGACATCGTCGGATTCCGGAAGGAGGGAGACGCCCTGCGGATCGAGCCCTGCGTACCCGAGTCGTGGCCCGAGTTGCGGGTGAAATATCGCTTCGGGAGCGCGATGTACGAGATCGTCGTCGAGCGGCCCGGGCTCCTGCGCGCGCGCGGCGCCGCGGTGACGCTCGACGGCCAGCCGCGCGACGATGGCGCCATTCCGCTCAGCGATGACGGCGCGCGCCACACCGTGCGGATCGCGCCGAAGGCGGCGAACTGATCGCGGTCACATCCAAGGCGATGTGAGGCGTCCAAGACGGGCCGCCGCCTCCGCGTCAGCTTTCAAGTATGCGAGTACCAATCCGATCGAGCGGCGTCATCGCCTTTGCGCTGGCACTTGCCTCCTGCTCGAGCGACCAGCCGGACTACTACCAGGCGCCGACCGGTCCGTCGGCGCCGGCGGGAGCGACGGCGAGCGTCACCGCACAGGCGGGAGGCGGCGTGTACGGCGAAGGCGGGTTCTCCTTCTCCCCGTCGGGCGTCGCCGTGATCGCGGGCGGAACGGTCACCTGGTCCAACGGCACCGGCGTAGACCACAACGTCACCTTCTCCGGCGTGAGCAACGCGCTGGCCAATGGTGGGCAATACGTGCGAAGCTTCCCGAACATCGGCACTTTTGGCTACAACTGTACGATTCATTCCGAGATGACCGGATCGGTCCAGGTCGTCTCGCCGTAGCGAGCGTGGGTCAGCGCCCGCGCGAGCGGGCGCGATAGCGCGCCGGGCTCAGGCCGACGTGTCGGCGGAAGACGTTGGTGAAATGGCTCTGGTCGTAGAAGCCGCAGCGCGCGGCGATGTCCGAGAGTGGCTCCTCGGTGCTCTGCAGCTCGTGCGCCGCGCGCTCCACACGGAGGGCGCGGACCCGCTCGCCGACGCTCGTGCGGAACTCGCGGCGCCAGGCGCGCGCCAGCGCGGTATCCGACACGCCGACCTCGCGCGCCACGCCCTCCAGCGTGAGGCGCGTCGTATAGAGCGACTCGACCATCTCGCGCGCACGGCGCAGCCAGTCGGGGAGGGTGCCGCTCAGCGTCAGCTGCTCGCGGGCGAGTCGGGCGAGGAGTTCGAGGAGGAGACTTTCGACGACGAGTGGGCTCACGTCATCGGCCCGGTCCATCTCGGCGCGGATGCGCGCCATCAGGCCGCGGACGCCGGCCCGCTGGAGGAAGAGCCGCTGGCCGAGGAGTTGGCCAATGGCCTCGGAGTCGGCGAAGTGCGCCCGGTGGATGTCCACGCGCAGGCCGTGCGACTCGGCGGCGATGAAGCGGTTGGCGTGCGCCTCGCCGGCGACGGTGAGCTTGAGCGTGTCGGCACCGCAGTCGTAGGTGACCCCGGCCGAGTGCTCCGTGAAGCGACCCTCAAAGACGTAGCAGAGGGAGGCGTCGTCGTGGGTATGGCGGGGCAGGAGCGTGCCGCCCGCGTGTGCGCCGCGCAGCACGTGGAAGCCGGGCAGGGTCAGTTCCGAGAGAGGGGCGAGGCGCATGGGATGGGCAAGGGGTGGGCCCAACAACGGCATACCGCAATACCCGGCGAGGCGCGCGGCTTGTCACGGGCCGCGGGGCGACGGCTCAGGATGCCCGCGCCCGATGCCCCAATCGAGTGCTTGGCGCGCGGCGGCCGATAAGTGTTCGCACGAGCTTCGGCAGGGTGCGACCGTCGGCCAGCTCGCATTCCCAGATGGTATGGACAGTCCATCCGGCCGCCTTCAGGAAGTACCGCGTCCGCCGGTCCCGCGCAACGTTGGCGTCAATCTTCGCACGCCAGAAGGCGGCGCGGGTCTTTGGCCATTTGAAGTCGCGGCAATCGTGATGATGCCAGAAGCAGCCGTGGACGAAGACAACCGTCCGGAGGCGCGTGATTACAATGTCGGGGCTGCCGGGCAGATCACGGCGATGCAGGCGATAGCGAAGGCCGGCGGCGTGTATGGCGCGGCGGACGAGCATTTCTGGTTTGGTGTCCTTGCCGCGGATGGCCGACATGATGCGGCTGCGGACGGCGGAGACGCGGCCGCGTCTCGAGCTCAGCTCACCCGCACTCACTATACCCGCACACGTGACACTTCACACACCCCTCAGCAAACTCCAACTGCGATCCGCAATCCGGACACGTCCCAATGAACGCATCCCCACCGCTGATCGCCTCGAACGCCATCTGCGCACCACCAGCTGACGCCACTGGCAGCTGCTGAACGACCGGCACCGGCGCACCCGGCACCACCCCGGGCGCCGCCAGCGTCTCCGCCGTCGTGAGCAACTCCTGCTGCACGCCCTGCTTGGTCCGCATCCAATCCTCGAGCGCGAGCCCGATCGCATCCGGCACCGAGAGGACCTTGTTCGGCCCCAGCCCGACCGCGCGGTCCGACGAGATCCCGCGCAACTGGCGGTGCACCTGCTGGATCGAGATCCCCGACCGGAGCGCCAGCGAGACCAGCCGCCCGATCGCCTCGGCGTCGGCCATCGCGCTTCCGCCGGCCTTCCCAAGGTTGATGAACACCTCGAACGGCTGCTGCCGGTCGTCCTCGGTGATGTGCACGAACATCGTCCCGAGCGGCGTCTCCTTGCGGATCGCGGTCGAGCGCAGGACGTCCGGACGCGCGCGCTTCTGCCGCCGTTGGAGGTTCTCGGCCTCCGAGTCGAACAGGAGCCGCTTCAGCCGATCGTTCTCCGACGCCGCCTCGGCCAGTTGGCCGTGCAGCTCGGCGAGCTCGCGCTTGAGCCCCGGCTCTTCCTTGCCGGACGAGCTGACGCGCTTGGCCGCGGCGTCCGCCGTCGCGCCGGTCGAGAGCACCTGCGCGTCGCGCGAGCCGTCGCGATAGACGGTCACGCCCTTGCACTTCATCTCGTAGGCGAGCTCGTAGATCGCGCGGACATCGTCCTTGGTGGCGGTGTGCGAGAAGTTGGTCGTCTTGCTGATCGCCGAGTCGCAGTGCTCCTGGAACGCGGCCTGCATCCGGATGTGCCACTCGGGCGTGATGAGATTCGCGGTGGCAAACACGTCCTGCCACTTGGCCGGCACGTCGGGGTGCACCACGGTCCCGGTCTTGGCGATCGTCTCCATCAGCGCGTCACTGTACCACCCCTCCCGCTTGGCGATGGCGACGAAATCCTCGTTCACGTCGGGCATCAGCACGCCGGCCTGGTTGCGCATGAAGGCGACGGCAAAGAGCGGCTCGAGCCCCGACGAGCAGCCGGCGATGATCGAGATCGTCCCGGTCGGCGCGACGGTGGTCACGTTGCAGTTGCGGAGCTTCTGCATCGGCCGGATGCGCTCGCCGTTCTCGTCGCGCGCGCACGTGGCGTCAGGGCCAAAAATGCTCTGCGCCCACTCGGGGAAGGCGCCGCGCTCGTCGGCCAGTCGCTCCGACTCCTTCTTGGCCTCGACGTCCACGAACTCCATCACCTGCTTGCCGAACGCCACGCCCTCCGGCGAGTCGTACTTGATCCCGAGCCGGATCAGCGCGTCGGCAAAGCCCATCACGCCGAGCCCGATGCGACGGATCCGCTTGGACAGCGCGTCAATCTCGGGCAACGGGTACTTGTTCGCGTCAATGATGTCGTCGAGCATCCGCGTCGAGAGATGGATGTCCTTGGCGAAGGACTTCCAATCCATCTTCCCGTCGCGCACGTAGAAGCCGACATTGATCGAGCCAAGGTTGCAGACGTCGTAGGCGAGCAGCGGCTGCTCGCCGCACGGGTTGGTGGCCTCGTAGGCGCCGAGGTGCGGCACCGGGTTGTAGCGATTGGCCTCGTCAATGAAGAAGACGCCGGGCTCGCCGGTCCGCCACGCACCCTCAATCATCTTGTCCCACACCTCGCGCGCGCGGAGCGTGCCGGTGACCTTCCTCGTCACCGGGTCCACGAGCTCGTAGCTGCCGTCGGCCTTCAGCGCCTCCATATACCGGGTGGTGATGGCCACCGAGATGTTGAAGTTCGTGATCTTGGTCAGGTCCTCCTTGCACGTGATGAACTCCATCACGTCGGGGTGATCCACCCGGAGGATCCCCATATTGGCGCCGCGCCGCGTGCCGCCCTGCTTCACCGCATCGGTGGACGCGTCATAGAGCTGCATGAACGAGACCGGGCCGCTCGCCACGCCGGTGGTGGAGCGCACCATCGAGCCGCGTGGCCGGAGACGCGAGAACGAGAAGCCGGTCCCGCCGCCGCTCTGATGGATCAGCGCCATTGACCGCAACGTGTCGTAGATGCCGCTGCTCCCGTTGGAGAGCGCGTCGTCCACCGGCAGCACGAAGCAGGCCGAGAGCTGGCCCAACGGACGGCCGGCGTTCATCAGGGTCGGCGAGTTCGGCTCAAACCGCCGCTGCGTCATCAGTTCATAGAACTGATTCGCCACCTTCTCCACCTGCTTGTCGGTCGCGCCGTAGCGCCGCTCGGCCTCGGCCACCGTTGTCGCCACGCGCCAGAACATGTCCTCCGGCGTCTCGACGGGCTTGCCGGTCTTGTCCTTGACCAGGTAGCGCTTCTCGAGAACGGTGCGGGCGTTCGCCGAGAGCGTGACCAGCGAGGTGGGGGGATTGGCGGGGAGCGGCATTTCTACTTCTCCAACAAAAGGTATTTGGCCGAGCTGACTGGCGGATGGCGGACTTGGGCGGAGATCCCGCGCCAATCTTGGCTTCCGGGTCGAGGGCGTCCAAGCTACCCCGCACGTGAGGCCGCGCAAGGATTCTGTAACACCATAAGGGATAACGAGTTATGCTAAGTGCATCACGAATCGGTCACGAGTGTCGGCTTATCCACCATGACTTCACTGTCGCTACTCGGGAACACAACAGCGACATTGACCCGACACTAGGATGCCCGACTCGTATAATGCGCAAATGTTTACTAATCAATGACTTAGCGTACTTCCCATACCCACGATCGCCGGAGGAGTACACCGGGGATTGGAACCTACCCCAACAGGGCCTCCGACACCAGTCTTGCTCACTATCACTATTCAGACGGGGGAGTGTGCGAAGGGCAACAGCCGGTCCGGACGTCGCCGCTCAAGCCTCTCGGTACCGCTCCTTGAGCTCCACATACGTGCGATACCCCTTCTCGATCCGCGCACGCTGCTCATCGTTGAGCTGCCGCAGCACCTTTGCCGGCACGCCGACGACTAGGCTGCCCGGCGGAATCTCCATTCCCTCGCCCACTACCGCGCCGGCCGCGACCAGGCTCCCCTCCCCGACCACCGCGCCATTCAGCACCACGGCGCCGATGCCGATCAGGGCGCCGTCCTCGACCGTGCACCCGTGCACGACCGCGCGATCGCCGATGGTCACGCGAGCGCCGACGCGACACGGCAGTCCGGGGTCGCAGTGGAGCACCGCCCCGTCCTGGATGTTGGTCTCGTCACCAATGACGATCGCGTCGCGGTCGCCGCGCAGCACGGCGCCGGGCCAGACGCTCACCTGCTCGCCGAGCGTGACGTCGCCGATCAGCGTCGCCGCGCC
Organism: Gemmatimonadaceae bacterium; assembly: GCA_040901985.1. Lineage (GTDB taxonomy): Bacteria > Gemmatimonadota > Gemmatimonadetes > Gemmatimonadales > Gemmatimonadaceae > Pseudogemmatithrix. Next base: position 124,734 of record JBBDYC010000001.1, on the reverse strand, counting down.
GTGCACCCACGCGGTCTTGGCAATGCGCGGCGCGCGCGCCAGTCCGCGCGCCACGTCGGGAGGGTCGGGGGCTGCCATCAGAACGTGTTGCCGAGGGTGAAGTAGTAGGTCACGGACTGCGCGGCGAACGCGGTGCCGCGCACCGGGCGCGCGACGCCGATCCGGAAGCGATAGAGCGACTCCTGGAGGAGCGCGGCGTCAATCGTGAGCTCGCCGCCCACGGAGGCGAGTACAGTCCGCGGCGCGATGGGATCCTCGCAGACGGGCGAACCGGTCACGGCGCGATCGCACCAGGCGGCGCCGGCGTCGGCAAAGGCGAGCGCGGAGGTCTTCTGCAGGAAGGCCGGCACGAATCCCAACCCGCGTCCCACGCGGAAGAGCGGCGCGCGATACTCGGCGCTCGCCGTCGCGGCGCGGACTCCCGACTGCACGCCGCCCTCGAACCCGCGGATGAAAAACGTCCGTGCGGACCCGCCCACCGAGAGGCCGGGCAACAGCTCGATGGACGATCCGCTTACGCCCCCGATGCCGATTCCGGCGCGCGAGTCCTCGTCCACCATCCCGAACGCAGCCCGCGCCGCGACAACGTGGCGGGCGAAACCCGGCAGCGGAATGGACTTGGCCGCGTTGGCAGTCAGGATCACCTCGTTGGCGAACCCGTCGGCGAGATCCTCGCGGAACCGCGCGCGGTGGACCGCGTTCAGGGCGACGCCATCCTCGGTGCTCACCGAGAGCCCGGGCCGCTGCAGTGTGCTGACGCCGACCGCGGTGACGGCGCGCGGAAGCACGTGCAACTCCTGGAACGCCGGGTCGGAAAATCGGCTGAGCAGGTTCCAGGGATACGTCCGGTACCGCTCGAATCCGACCTCGCCGCCGAGCACGAAGTACGTGGAACGCCGGACCCGGGGCCGCGACGCGACGAGGGTCGCACTGACCACGTCCGACCGCAGCGCCAGCGTGCCGAGGAAGTCGCCGCCGCTGACGACCCGCGCGTGCGCCCAGTCGCGGCTCAGGCCGAACGCAAGGCTCGGGTTGCCCAGTCCCGCATACGTGTAGGACGCACCGCCGGAGAACTCGGGATGCGCGAGACTCCGCAACACGGCCAGCTCCCAGCGGTGGCGCCCGATGACGTCAACCCCGCCGGCGATGGCGCCGATGCTGGCGGTGCCGTCGTCGGCCACACCCGACGCCGGGAGCCACCAGGCGGGCCGCGCCGTCTCCGACGCCACGAAGGTCGTGCGACCCGGCTCGGTCACGAGGGGCGACTCCTCCACCGGTGGGAGCGGCTCGGCGTCCGCGTCGGGCAGGTGCAACGGCACCGCGCCCGGCATCTCGCGTGTGACGACGCGATACCCGTCGGCGCGGAGTTCCACCGCAGCAATCCGTGCGCCGTCGGCGCTGACGTCCGGCGTGTTGAGCGCGGTGCGGGTCGCCCAGATCAGCGCATACGCGCCGCTCCGCACGTCGCCGCGGTAGAGCATCGTCCGCCCCTCGTGGTCGCTCGCGAACACGACCATCGAGTCCCCCGGGGCCCAGGCCGGCGACGAGACGACGGTCAAGCGTGGCCCGCGCGGGGAGAATCGCCGTAACTCACGCCCCTCGGCGTCGAGCACGACGATGCTGGTCCGGCCGCCCCGCTCCCAGAGGGCGGCGGCGATCCGCGTACCGTCGCGCGACCAGCGCGGCTCGCTCCAGACGCGGTCGAGCGAGCCGACCGTCAGCGGCCGGGCGAGCGCGTCGTCGCGCGTGAGGGTGACGAGCTGGGTGCCCCCGGGAATTGTCTGGACCGCGACGATGCGACCGCTGGCCTGATGCACGTCGGGGTGCGAGAGCCGCTGCCCGCGGGTGAGGCGCCGACGGGCGACCCCCTGCCCCGAGAAGAGATCGCTGTGCAGCGAGTACTGGTCGGTGAACTCGAACTCCCCCTGCACGGTGCGCGCGCCCTCGAACGGCGAGTTGGCGTCAACGGAGTTGCGGCGTCCGATCCGCCGACGGCGCGCGTCGGGCCCGAGATGATACAGGCCCGGCGACCGGCGCCGATCGTCCGCCACGTAGATCAACTCGCCCGAGGGCAGAAATCGCGGATGGCGCGCCGTCCACGCGTGCGTTGTCAACGTCCGCACTCCGGCGGCCTCCGTGGCGTCTGCGGCGGCGGGATCCGCCTCTGCGGCGTCTCGTACGACCGAGTCGCGCCACGCCGCGTAGATCTCGGAGAACGACGCGCCGACCGCCGCCCGTGCATTGGCATTATGGCGCCGCGGGAGCAGCCGGCCGCTCATCCGGTCGAGCAGGCGCCGCATTGCCTCGTCGTCGCCGATGGTGGGGTCGTGTCGCAGCGTCGCGTCCACGAGAAACGAGCCAAAGAGGTACGGCGTCGTCCCGCCGGGGAAGTAGGGTCGCGGCGTGACGATTGCGTCCACCGCCGGCAGCGCGTCGCCGAGCCCGATGGCGCGCGCGTGGGCGGGAAACTCCGTGCCGGCGAGCCGGCCTCCCCCGGCGAGCTTCGTCTCGTAGTGGACCGCCACGCCCTCGAGCAGCCAGGTCGGCGCGTAGGCGTGCGGAAAGAACGGCGCCGCCCGCCCGAAGACGCGCTGCGCGAGTCGCCACCAGCCGGCCACGCGGTCGAGCTGGAAAATGTGTGCCAGCTCGTGCGTCACCACCGTGCGGTTCCAGTCCACGTGGTTCCGCAGCGACATTTCCTCGACCGGGGGGCGTGCGTAGATCACGATCCGGTTCGTCGGGTAGGGCGTCGCGTAGCCGTTGGCGAAGTCCACGTTGTCGGCGACGACGATGTCCACGGTCCCGCGCGGCGGCGGGAGCTCGGCGGCGAGGCGCGCCCAAGCCCACTCGGCGTTGGCCGCCGTGCGCAGCGCGAGCGGCTCGAGCTCCGGCGTGTAGTGGACCCGGACGTGCTCCGTCACGAGCGTCCGCCAGGGCAGGTCGGGGCGTACCTGCGCGCCGGCCGTCGAGGCCAGCGCGAGGACCATCGCTCCCGCGAGGGCGCGCCGTCTCACTGCGTCCAGATCAGGACGACACCGCAGCCGTTGAAGTCCGTGTAGCGGGCCGGCATGAAGGCGGCCGAATGGATCTCGACGCGCTTGGCCCGACGAAGCAGGTCGGCCTCCTCCATCCCGTCCACCGGGATGCCGAAGTCCACGCCGTCCACGAAGAAGCGCGGGTTGCAAGGTTGGATCCCGCGCCGCAACACGATGCGCGGCGATCGCCCGCCCGAACTCCGCACGCCGGGAGCCACAGTCGAGAGGACGTTCGCCGACAGCATTGGGAATCGCAGGAGCTCGTCCTCATCGAGGAAAATCCCGGTCCCGGTGCGTCGGCGCTCGAGGAACTCGAGCTCGGCCAACGATCGCGCCGCCTCGACGCGCACCGCGTCGAGTTCCTGCGGGACCGGGTCGAGGACGATGTCGGGGACCTCGACCTCCCCTGACCCGGGGTCGAGCGGGACCATTCGCGGCACGAATCCCACCGAGCGGACGAAGAGCTGGGCCGAGCGGCGCGGAAGGCCGGCGATGGCAAAGCGGCCCTCCTCGTCGGCACGGGCGCTGAGGAGCGAGTCGCCGGACACGGTGATCACGACCGAGGTGATGGGCGTGCCGTCCGCCGTCGTCACGCGCCCGGCCACCCGCGCGGTGAGGTCGCGAGTGCCGATCACGATGTCGCGCCGGGTCACCGGTCGCCCCGCGAGTGAGACCAGCAGTTCGCCGGTGCCCAGGGTGTCGCTCCCGGCCCGGATGTGGAAGTCGGCCTCCCGCGGAACGCCGCAGAGGGAAAAGATTCCGAACACGTTGGTCGTATCAATGCTGCCCCGGAGCCGGCCGCCAAGGCCCTGCGGCGTCAGCACGGCCTCGGTCCAGACGGCACCGACGAAGATGCCGGGGCGCACCGCGCCCTCGGCGTCGCGCACCTCCCCGCGGACAATCCCCTCCTCCACGGAGAACGTGGTCCCGCAGACGGCGCGTTGATAGGCACCGACCGAAGGCGACGCGAGGTCCACGCGCACGATGCGTGCGGTGCGCACCTGGGCGCGCGCCACCAGCGGCGGCAACGACAGCGAATCGAGCCAGAGCGCGTGATACCGGACGATGTAGTTGCCCGCCGGCAGCCCGTCTATCTCGAACCGCCCGCGTGCGTCGGTCCGCGCCCGGGCGGCCGTCCCATCCACGGTGACGAGCCCGTCGTCCACCGGACGCCCGGTGAGGAGCGAGTCGAAGACCACTCCGCGGACGCCCCCCTGCGCGCCGAGGGCCGCGCTCAGCCCTGCGAGGAGGACGCCGACCCTCCCCGCGCGCCTCACCGCGGCCCGCAGCGCCATCCGTGCGATCATGCCAGTGATACTACTCCACCCCCCCGGCCCCCGCACCCCTCCTAATTACCTGCCTCTCCCCTCCCTCTGGGCTGGTTCGTATATTCGCGCATCCCCCGACCGGAACCCCGTGACCCGCTGCAACTTCTGCGGAAATGACAACCCTGATGCATCCAAGTTCTGCCTCGACTGCGGGAAGCCGGTCGTGGTGGGCGGGGCGCGCGTCATGCCGGTCCCGGGGTCATCGGGGGTGCCGGTCAGCGCCGGATGGCCGGGTGGCGGAGAGGGACCCTTCGCCATCCCCAACACCCGCGTCTCGGCGGCCGCCGCCACGGGTGGCGCCGGAGGGGCCGGAATGACGACCCCCTGCCGCTACTGCTCGACGCCGGTGGATCCGTCACTCCCGTTCTGCCCGAAGTGCGGCGGCCGGGTGGCGGCCGACACCGCCCCGGCCGCCTCCCGGAGCACCGCCGTCTGCGGCTCGTGCGGAAACAAGGTCCAGCCGGGCGTGGACGTCTTCTGCACCCGCTGCGGCGCCCGCGTCACGATGGACGGCGCGCCACCCCTCACGCCACCGACGGGGACCGCCGTCTTCTCGGCGCAGGCCACGCAGACCGGGCCCAAGGTCGCAATCCTCGACTCCGCCGGTCAGGTCGCGCGGACTGTCACCCTCACCGGCGTCGAGGCGACCATCGGCCGTGCCGACGGCGAGATCCGCTTCGGCGACGACGTCTTCATGAGCCCGGTCCACGCGTCGCTCGCCTGGCGCGAAGGCCAGCTCTACGTGCGCGACCTC
>JBBDYC010000001.1:106852-119607 GCA_040901985.1 Gemmatimonadaceae bacterium | reverse complement strand
GGCCGCGCAACGGCACCTGGGTCTACGCCCTCGAGCCGTACAAGATGCAGGACGGCGACACCGTGCTCGTGGGGTCGCAGCTGCTGCGGTTCCGCCGGCTCGGCTATCCGGGACCCAATCCCCCCGAGGCGGACGCGACGCGACGGCTCGGCTCGGCCACGCCGAGCGCAGACGTGGCCGTGATGCAGCAGTTGCGGGCCGACGGCAGCGCCCGCGACGTCTGCCATCTCTCGCCCGGCCGCTCGGTGGTCATCGGCCGCGCCGAGGGCGATTGGCTCTTTCCCTACGACCAGACGATGAGCGGACGGCACGCCGAGATCCGGGGCGAGGACCTCGAGTTCATCGTCCTCGACCTCGGGAGCCGCAACGGCATTGCCGTCGCGGTGCGCGGCGAGAAACCGGTGAAGGTGGGCCAACGGATCCTGATGGGCGACCAGACGCTGCGCGTGGAGAGTCTGTGAGCGACCAGAAGATCTGTCCGACCTGCGGCACCGAGTATCCCCTCAGCGAACGCTTCTGCCCGCGCGACGGGACCGCCCTCCGCGCGGCCGTCTCCACCGCCGACCTGCTCGGCCAGATCGTCGCCGACCGCTATCACGTCCTGAAGAAGCTCGGCGAAGGCGGAATGGGCACGGTCTACCTCGCCGAGCACGTGAAGATGGGGCGGAAGAGCGCGCTCAAGGTGATGAACCCGGGGATGAACACCGACCCCGACGCGATCGCCCGGTTCAACCGCGAGGCGTCCAACGCCTCGCGGCTCAGCCACCCGAACATCTGCGCCATCTACGACTTCGGCGAGACCCCGGACGGGCTGATCTACCTCGCAATGGAGTTCATCGAGGGCGAGTCGCTGACCTCGCTGATCGAGAAGGCCGGGTCGCTGCCGCCGGGGCGCGCGGGGAGCATCATCCATCAGGCGGCCGACGCCCTGCAGGTCGCGCACGACGCGGGGATCGTCCACCGCGACCTGAAACCCGACAACATCATGGTGGCCAAGACCCGCGAGGGCGGCGACCTGGTGAAGGTGGTGGACTTCGGAATCGCCAAGGCGAGCTCGAGCGAGGCGCAGAACGTGACGCGCGCCGGGTTGGTGGTCGGCACGCCGGAGTATATGAGCCCGGAGCAACTCGCGGCGGACAAGCTCGACGGGCGGTCGGATCTCTACTCGCTGGGGCTTGTGGCCTTCAATTGCCTCACCGGTACACTGCCCTTTCCGGCGGACACGGCGCAGGAGGCGATGATCGCGCGGCTCACCGTACCGCCGAGGACGCTGGCCGAAATGCGGCCGGATGTCGAGTGGCCGGAGGCGGTGCAGGCGACGCTCGACAAGGCGCTGGCCCGTGACGTGGACGAGCGGTACCAGGGAGCGGCGCAGTTCGGACGCGAATTCGCGGCGGCGATTTCCGAGATGCCGGCGACGCAGGCGACCGAGGGCGCGACGATGGTGATCGGCGCCCAGAAGGCGACGCCCACGCCGGCGAACCTCCCGGCGACGCGCGTGGCGAAGTCGCCGCCGAAGGGGAGCGCGGCGGCGCCGGCGGCGGTACCCAAGTCGCGCATCGTGCCGATCGCGGCCGGCGGTGCGGTCGTCGCGGTCGCCGCCGCCGTGGGGTGGATGATCCTCACAAAGCCGGATTCGCCGGTGGCCGATCCGGGAGCGCTCGCCCAGGGTCCGCCGGCAGCGGAGAGTTCGGCGGCCAACCCGGGGAGCGCAACGGCGCCCCGGGACACAGTCCGAATGAACCGTCCGGTCGCGAACCCCACCCCCCCCGCGACCCGTACGGACCCGACAGGCACCACGGCAAGTCCTCCGCCCACGCCAACCGGACCCAGTGTGATGACGCGACTCGAGGGGTGGTTGGCCGAGGTACAGGACCCCAACGCCACCGGCGCGACGGTCCGGCGCGTGCTGGCTGACCTCGAGGGCGTGCGTCCGTCGCTGTCGGGCCGGCAACTCGGCGAGTGGCACTTCGTCGAGCTGAATGCGCTCATTGCGCGCGAGGACCCCGACGCGTGCCGCGCCGCGCGTGACGTGAAGCGCCTACTGACAGACCCGTCCCGAGTGTCCGTCGCGGACTTCACGCTCCGCCAGGTTTTCTGTCAGTGACATCCATCACCACCAGCCGCACGACCCTCCTCGCGCACGCCCCGACTGTCCAGTAAGATGAGTCTGTCGCGTTCCGACCCACTCTGTCCCCGCACCCAGTGACGGGTTCCACCTCTCCCGGCGGCGAGATCATCGTCCACGTCTTCGGACGGACGGACGTGGGACGCACGCGCGACCACAACGAGGACACGTTCGCCGTCGCGGACCTGACCACGTTCAACGCCACACTGCAGCCCGAGGTGCGCACGCACACGGTGGGCAACCGCGGCTCCCTCTTCGCCGTCGCCGACGGTATGGGCGGCGCGGCCGCCGGCGAGATTGCCAGCGCGATGGCGATGGACGTGATCCTCACCGAGCTCGACGCCCGGTGGCGTAGCGCCCCGACCGAGGATTCGGAGACCTTCGTCAGCGCGCTGCGCGCCGCCACCGAGGCGGCCAATGCCAAGATCCACGCCTACGCCGCCTCGCACCCCGAGAACCGCGGGATGGGAACCACCGCCACCGTCGCCGGCCTCCTCGGCGACACGCTCTACCTCTCGCAGATCGGCGACTCGCGCGCCTACATCGTCCGCGACGGCGTCGCCAGCCAGATCACCAAGGATCAGTCGCTGATGCAGAAATTGGTGGAGGCGGGCGAGCTGACGGTGGAGGAGGCCGAGGTCAGCGAGCGGCGCAACATCATCCTGCAGGCGCTCGGCCCGGAACCAACCATCAAGGTGGACCTCACCACGCAGCAGGTGAAACGCGGTGACGTCCTCATCCTCTGTTCCGACGGCCTGTCGGGCCAGGTCCGGGCAAGCGAGATCGCCGAGGTCGTCAACGGCGAGAGCGACCTTGTGCAAATCTGCAAGAAGTTGATTGACCTCGCGAACGAGGCGGGTGGCCCGGACAACATCACGGTCGTCGCGGTGCGCTTCGAGGGTCCGGGACTTGTCGAGTCGGGCGCCGAGGTGGCCGAGCACCGCGTCTTCCGCAGCTCGCAGCAAGGGCGGGCGACGCTCCCCGTGGACCGCAGCTCAATCCCGCAGCTCAGCGCGATGGTGGACGACGAGCAGGCGGAGATTCCGACCCTCGAGTCGGTGCCGGCGGTCCAACCGAAGGTCGCGGTAGGGACTGCCGGCCCCGGAGCGACGGCGCGGATTGCGCCAGCGGTGCGCGCCGACCTCCCCGATGCGCCGCCGCCGGGTGGGCGCGTGCCGGCGGACTTCCTGCGGATGATCTTCGGCGGGATTGCCGCCGTGGTGCTCCTCTTCTACCTGATCCGCTGGATCGCGACCTGATGGCGGTCGAACTCCGCATCACCAAAGGCGCCCGCGCGGGCGCCAAGGAGCGGTTCGACAAGTCCGTCGTCGCGATTGGACGCCATCCGATCAACGACCTGCGGTTCGACGTCGAGCGCGACCTCGACGTGTCCTCGCGCCACGCCGAGCTGCGGACTGTCGGCGACCGGCATCTCCTGGTGGACCTCGGGAGCACCAACGGCACCTTCGTGAACGGACAGCGCGTCGCGGGCGAGCGTGCGCTCTTCGACGGCGACGTGGTCACCTTCGGTGCCAACGGGCCACAGGCCGAGTTCCGCGTGGTGAGCGCGGACGCCGTGGCGACCGCTGGGGCAGCGGCGGCGATAGCGCCCGCCCCGCCGCCCCGCCGTCCGACGGCCGCGCGGATCGCCGAGGCGGTCGAGCTCCAGACCACGTCGCTCAAGCGGATGGTGCTCGGCCTCGCCGCTGTTGTCATCACCGGGGCGATTGTGGCGGTCTGGGTCAACCGCAACAGCGCCGCCGAGACGCGGGCGCAGCTCTCGATGCTCCTCGCCGCCAACGACTCGCTGGCGAGCGCGCTGACGGCGCGCCTCACCGAGACCGGCAACGCCGACTCGGCGATCAAGGCGCTGCGCGCGGAGAGCGACGGGGGGGCGCGCGCGCTCGGCGCCGACGCGGCGCGCGGCGGCGACGGCGCCGCCCTCTCGGCCCGGATGCGCGATGCCCAGGCCCGCGTCACGGTGCTCTCCCAGATGGATTTCACGGCGATCGCCGAGGCCAACCAGGCGGCCATCGCCTTTCTCGTCGTCGAGATGCCCGATGGAGTGCGCTCGAGTGGCACCGGATTCAACGTCGCCCCGGGCGGCCTGATCGTTACCAACCGACACGTCGTCCAGACGCCCGATGGGACGCGCGCCGAACGCATTGCCGTCGCTTTCGACGGGACCTCGCGCCGTTGGCTCCAGGCGACCATCGAGTACGTGAGCGAGTCCGACGAACTGGCGCTCCTGCGCCTCGTCAGGTCGGGCCCCTGGCCGGTCGTCGCGGGGGTCGCCGAGAGCGGCGCCGACACGCGCGTCGGTGCCCCGGTCGGGGTCCTCGGCTACCCCCTCGGCACCGGTACGGTCGGGATGGACGGCGACATCAACGCGCTGCGTCCGGTGGCCACACTCGGCGTGGGGACGGTGAGCAAGGCGCTCGCCGAGACGCTGCAGCTCGACGCGTTCGCCGCGCAGGGGTCGAGCGGTTCGCCAGTCTTCGACGCGCGCGGTTATGTGATCGGCGTGATCTACGGCGGCGCCGACGAGAGCGGCGGGCGGATCGTGTACGCCGTGCCGTCGGCGCGCCTCGCCGCACAGCTGCCAGCGGACGTGCGCGGGATCCTGCGCTAACGCGGCGTTGGCGGCGGCCGCGGCGACTGCCGCGGCGGCGCCACTGGCGGGATCCGGCCCACGAAGTTCCGCGCGCCCCGCTCCACTTCGATGAGCGTACGGATCGTTTCCGGCACCAGCTCGTCGAAATGGCTCCGCGAGGTTCGGGTCACGCCAGCCGTCGCGCCGCGGCCTCCTGCATCGCGCGCGCGGCGGACCACGCGCAGATCACGTTCGATGCCTCGGGGAGTTCGTCCGCCAGCCGCGGCGGGCCGAACACCACCACGGCAATCGAGCGCCGTGCCGCCCGTGCATCGGCCACTGCCCTTGCCACTCGATGGCGCGTGGCCTCGCGGTAGCCGGCGCGCCCACGCCCCGATGCCGGCGCGCCGCGCACTGCGACCACCACCGCCCCGCGCCCCGCGTCGGTCGGACCTTCTACCCGCTCGGGCGTCATTCCGACCGCGCGGAGTGCGGCGAAGAACGCGCCGAACCGATCGGCGCCCGACGGTCCTGCCGCGTCGGCGTCGTCGTCCACCGGTATGACGTCCACCACCGGCCCGATGTTTGGGATGACGCCGCGGACCGGGTGCACCACCGTGTCGGCCACCTGTCGCGCCCAGAGCACGTCCTCAAGCGTCGCCTCGCGTCCGCCCTGCGGGCGGCCCCACTCGGCCCAGAACGTGCGCCGGCGCAGACTGTCCTCGAGCCGACTCGGCACCAGACGGCCCTCGTCCAGCCCACGGTCGAACGCGGCGAGCGCACCGGCGAGGTCCATCGGCGCGAGGACAAGGTCGCACCCTGCCACGACGGCCTCGAGCGTCGCTGCGCCCTCGTCGTCACCGACGAGCGCCCCGGGCTGCGACGGCCGATCACTCACGAGCAGACCCTCGTACTGGAGTTCACCCCGTAGCAGCTCACGCAGCAACAGCGGGGACCGGGTGGCGAGCGCGCCGCTCGCGTCGAGTCGAGGATACGACACCTGGGCGACGAGCAGCGTTGCCACGCCGGCGTCCACCGCGGCCCGGAACGGGACGAGATCGGCGCTCCACAATTGGGCGCCGCCCTCGTCCACGCTCACCGCGCCACGGTGCGGATCGGCGGTCGCGCGGCCAATGCCGGGAAAATGCTTTGCGCAGGCGAGCACACCCTCCGCCTGACAGGCGTCGGTCCACGCCACGGTCCACTCGGCCACGCGCTGCGGCTCGGCGCCAAACGAGCGCGCGCCGAGCATCGGGTTCGCCAACCCGAGGTCGAGGTCGGCCGACGGAGCGATTGCCCAGGTCACGCCGAGTGCACGTAGCTCGCGCGCGGTGAGTCGGGCGGCGCGGCGGACGACGTCGTCGTCGCGAAGCGCGGCGAGCGCGCCGAGCGGCGGCAGGCCGGTCGCGCCCGCAAAGCATTCCCCCGCCCCCTGCTCCGCCTCGGCGCCGATCAGGAGCGGAATGCGCGAACTCGCGTGCAACACGGCGGTCAGCTCGGCGACCTCGGCGACCGGCCCCCCGCAAACGACGAATCCCCCGACGCCGATTTCGAGTGCGGCGTCAATCGCCGCGCGGTGACCGGCAAAGCCCTGACCGGGCTCCCAGCGCAGCTCCGGCACAAGGAGGGCCGCCAGCGATCCGGTCACGACGAACCCTTGCTGAGGGGACGGCGCGCGCTCACGCCGGGTAGCGCGCGCCGAGCACGCGAGCGCCGCGAGCGCCCGTCGCACCGGGAATGTTCCCCGAGCGTCCCTCGAGATGCAGCCAGCCGAGGAACGCGAAGGCGACCGCCTCCTTGGCGTCACCGTCGAAGTAGAGGCCGCCGAACCCGCGGACGACGCGCGGCGCGAGCACCATCGCGATCGCCTCGAGCAGCGCCGGGTTGCGCGCGCCCCCGCCGGAGACGAGGACGTCTTCCACCGGCTGCGGGACGAAGCGCTCCACTGCGAGCGCAATGCTGCGCGCGGTGAGCCAGGTGGCGGTCGCGACGATGTCCTCGTCGGTGCAGCCGGGTCGCGCGGCGCGGCAGCGCGCCACGATGTCGGCGATGTAGGCACTGGTGAAGCGCTCGCGGCCGGTGGACTTGGGCGGCGGCGCGGCAAACCAGGCGTCGGCCAGGCGCTCCTCGATCACCGACTCGATCGGCGACCCGCCACGCGCCAACGCCCCGTCGCGGTCGTAGGGGAGCCCGGGGCGCAGCAGCCGCGTCACGCCGTCCACGATGCAAACGCCGGGGCCGGTGTCGAACGCGCGGACGCCATCGAGGGCACCGCCCGGTGGCAGCACGGTGAGATTCCCGATGCCGCCGAGGTTCTGCAGGATGCGCCAGTGGTCGGGGCGCGCGAAGAGCAGTGCGTCGGCCATCGGCACGAGCGGCGCGCCCTCGCCGCCAGCCGCCACGTCGCGCACCCGGAAGTCGGCGACCACGGCGAGGCCGGTACGCTCGGCGATCACCGCCGGCTGGCCGAACTGCCAGGTCCCGTGCGGCGGCGCGTGCCAGACGGTGTGCCCGTGCGACGCAATTGCGGCGATCTCCTCGCGCGGTACGCCCGCCTCGGCAATCGCGGCGATTGCGGCGTCGGCGAGCCAGCCACCGAGGGCGAAGTCGAGCCTCGCGTACTCGTCCGGCGCGACGCCCTCCATTGCCGCCGCGAGGCGTGCGCGCTGGCGGTCGTCGTAGGGACGTGCGACGTGGGCGAGGAGTTCCGCCGTGGGCGCGCCATCCGTGCCCACGCCGAAGCGGACGACCGCCGCCGTGATGCCGTCGAGCGACGTGCCGGACATCAGGCCCACCAGCACGCGCGATGCCCCGACGCTCACGCGTCCTCCACCGACGGCGGTTGGTCCGCGATCACGCGGCGGATCACCCCGCCCTCCGCCGCGAGCCGCACCTCCGCGTCGGCGCGCGGGACCCCAAGCTTGTGCATCACGATTCCCACCTTCACCCGGCCGTCGCAGGCGGCAAGGAGTGCGCGCGCCTCGTCGCGCGACACTCCGCAGGTGGCGACGAGCAGCCGCTCGGCGCGGTCGCGGAGCTTGTCGTTCGTCGCCTGCAGGTCCACCATCAGGTTTCCGTACGCCTTGCCAAGCCGGACCATCGCGCCGGTGGTGATGGTGTTGAGGACGAGCTTGGTGGCGGTGCCCGCCTTGAGGCGCGTGGAGCCGGTCAGCACCTCGGGTCCGGTGATCGGGACGATTGCGATGTCCACGACCGCGACGAGCTCGGCGGGCGGCGGCGAACAGGCAAGAATCACCGTGTGCGCCCTGGCGGCGCGCGCGTGCTTGAGCGCCGCGTGCACGTAGGGTGTGGTCCCGCTGGCGGCAATGCCGATGACGACGTCGCCGGCCGCCACGCCAGCCGCCGCGAGGTCGGCGCGCGCACCGTCGGGGCGGTCCTCGGCGCCTTCCTGCGAGCGCGTCAGCGCCGCCGGCCCCCCGGCAATGATCCCCTGGACCATCTCCGGGGCGCTGCCGAAGGTCGGTGGGCACTCCGCCGCATCGAGGACGCCGAGACGGCCGGAGGTCCCGGCGCCGACGTAGAAGAGCCGATGCCCGGCGCGGAACGCCTGCTCGACGAGGGTCACCGCCCGCGCGATCTCCGTACGCTGCGAGGCGACCGCATCGGCCACCGTGCGGTCCTCGGCGTTCATCAGGTCCACGATCTCGAGCGCCGACGCGAGGTCGATGTTGACGCTGCGCGGATTCCGGCGCTCGGTGACCCGGGGATCGAGCACGTTTCGGGGCGGGTGGGGTCGAAAGGGATGCTCGCGCGGTGTCGCGCACTTGCGGCGTCCCCTAACTTATCCTCGGTGATGACCCATCGCATCCGTTCCGTCGTCGCCCGCACCGCGCTCGCCACCATTGCCGCGCTGGCCGTCGCGCCGATCGTCCCCCCGCTCGAGGCACAGTTGATCCGGGTGCCGTCCGCAGACGAGTCGGCGCGCCCGGTCATCGTCTCCGTCGCGGCGGGCCTGCTGCAGACGCAAGGGCGCTTTGATGGACAGAGCGGCGCCGACTGGGCCCTGGGGGAGTCGTTCCAGTATCGGGCGTCGCTCGAGACGAGTCTTCGGTCGGGCTCGTCGGTCGGGTTCACGGCGACGCTGGCGTCGGTGCCAATCCGCCGCAGCGTGAATCCAGGCGCCGAGGGCGACATCCAGTTCCGACAGTTCATGGCGACGTTCCGGTCGCCCGAGGGGCGCGGGTTCTACCAGCTAATCGAGCTGGCGGCCGGCCTGTCGCAATGGGCGGGCTACCAGGGCGACGACGTCCTCACTGCAGATGAGCGCAAGGCGCGCAATGGACTCGCGTTGGTGATCGGGTTCGGATTCGGCATCCAGCTCGGCGACCGCGCGGCAATTACGATCGTGCAGGACGCCGGCACGGTGATTGGCTCCGCCGAGGGATTGCCCTCGGGCGTCTCGCGCGTGCAACGGCAGTACACCACCAGGCTCGGGCTGCGACTGCGCGTCGCCGGAGGGCGTTGATGTTGACGGGGTTCCGCCGGACACTGCTCGCGCTCGTAGGCGTCGCGGTTGCAATCGCCGCCTGCGGCGCGCCACGCTCGGGCACGGCGACGGGCACCGACGGCCGGTACTCGGGGCCCTACGCCGGCGGGTGGCGCTTCGGCAACCTGCGCGAGCCGTCGTTCGGCGCGGCAGCAATGGTGTCGAGCAACTCCGACCTGGCCAGCGCCGCCGGTGCCGAAATCATGAAGGCGGGCGGGAACGCCGTGGACGCCGCGGTGGCGGTGGGATTCGCACTCGCGGTGACGTATCCGTTCGCCGGCAACATCGGCGGCGGCGGGTTTATGACCATCCGGATGGCCGACGGCCGCACGGCGGCGCTCGATTACCGGGAGGTCGCTCCACTCGCCGCCACGCGGAATATGTACGTGGACTCGCTCGGCAAGCTGACCTCGCAGAGTCTGGACGGCCATCTCGCGTCTGGCGTCCCGGGGGCCGTGGCCGGAATGGCCGCGGCGCTCGAGCGCTACGGCACGATGCCGCTCGCCGCGGTGATGGCGCCGGCGATCCGCCTCGCCAGCGAGGGGTTCGTGGTGGACAGTGCCCTCTCGCAATCGCTGCGTGGCGCGCAGCGGCGGATCTGCGCGTTCGCCGGGTGCGCGACGTTTTATCCCGGTGGCGCGCCACTCGCGCCCGGCGCACGCCTGGCCCAGCCGGAACTGGCGTGGTCGCTTCGGCTGATTGCCGAGCGGGGCCCGCGGGCCTTCTACGACGGGCCGGTCGGTGAGACGCTCGTGGCGGAGATGGAGCGCGGCGGCGGCATCATCACCCGCGAGGACCTCCGCCGCTATGAGCCCAAGTGGCGTGACCCCGTGGTCTCGACCTACCGCGGCTACACGCTGGTCACGATGCCGCCGGCCTCGTCGGGCGGGATCACGATGGCGCAGACGTTCAACATCCTCGAGCGATTTGCGCCCTTGCCGGAATTTGGCAGCGCGGCGTACGTGCACCTCCTGACCGAGACTTTCCGCCGGAGCTTCCAGGACCGCAACGCGAAGCTCGCCGACGCCGACTTCGTGCCGGTGCCGCGCGCCGAGCTGACGTCCAAGGAGTACGCGTGGAGGCTCGCCGGGCAGATCAGTCGTCGGCGCGCCTCGCGCACTCCCGCCTTCGAGACCTTGCCGGAGGCCGAGCACACCACGCACTACTCGGTCGTGGACGCCGAGGGCAACGCGGTCGCCACGACGACCACCATCAACAACGGCTACGGCTCCGCCGTCTGGGTTCCCGGCGGCGGCTTCTTCCTCAACAACGAGATGGACGACTTCGCCGCGCGGCCCGGATCGCCCAATATGTACGGGCTTGTCCAGGGCGAGGCGAACGCGATCCAGCCCGGGAAGCGAATGTTGAGCGCGATGTCGCCGACGATCGTCCTCGACCCGCAGGGCCAAGTACTGCTGGTGGTCGGCGCCGCCGGCGGACCGACCATCATCACCGCGACCACGCAGGTGATCCTCAACGTGATCGAGCACGGGATGACGCTCACCGACGCGATGCGCGCCCCGCGGATGCACCACCAGGCCCTGCCGGACTCGATCCGCCACGAGGAGCAGGGGTTCGACCGGCGGACCCTCCGGCGCCTCCGGCGGATGGGGCACAGGCTCTCGACGCGCCAGGGGATCGCCAACGTGAACGCGATTATGCGAGTCCCCGGCGGGTGGCACGGCGTGCACGAGCCACGCGGGTCGGGGGGGGCGGTGGGATACTAGAACTACAGGTGAAAGGTGGGAGGTGGGAGGGAACGACAATGCGGGGGGAGGCTCTTTGAGCTTCCCCCCGCATCGCGGTTGCCTCACACCTTACGCCTCTTACATCAGGAACGCTTCCCGCAGCACCACCACGATCGAGCTGTTCGCCGGCAGGCAGCCGTCGTAGTCGGTCGTCGCGGCGGCCACGGCACCGCCGGCGGCGGCGCCGATCGCGGCGCCGGCGATGGTGCTCTTGGTGTTCTTGCCAAGGATCTGGCCGGCCACTGCGCCGATCGCCGCGCCGGTAACCACCTTCCCTGCCTGCGTCTGGTTGGTCTGCAGGCGCTCGGTGTCGAGGCCGGCGACCTGAGTCACGTCGCCCACGATGCCGGTGGTAACGCCGTTGCGGGTAATCGCGACGACCCCGAAGCCAAGGCGAATCGCGTTGATGTCATTCCGGCCCCGCACGGACTCCACGACTTGCAGGGTGACTTCCGTGCCGGTGGCGAGGACCGCGCCGTTCGTGCCGACCACCGGGGCGGTCAGTGTTGCGGTGAAGTTGTCGCCGGCCTTATGCGTGTTGGTACAGACGCGGGTGCCGGACGTGAGGCTGAGCGCCGTGCCGGCGGCAATCGTGCCGCTCCGGTTGGCGGCTGGCGCGGGCGGCCGCTGCGCCGGAGTCCGCGTGACGGGGGCCGGCACAGTGGCAGCCTGGTCGTTCAACGGCTCGGAGGCACCGGCAGGCGGGAGCTCAATCTCGCGGGCCGCGTCCTCGGCGTCGGCGTCAGAGCCGCCACACCCGACAATCAGGGTGGCCAACAGGATTGCGGCGGATCGCCGTAGGAGGTTTCTGGGCACGGTACACCTCTAGCTAGTGGGGGTGAATCGCGACCTCCGGGCATTCGGGCATTCGCCACGGGCCTGGAGGACGTTTTGTGACTTTTCTTACATCTTTTCGGCCTGCCCAGCTGAGGGCAGGCTGTGGGGGAATTCCCGTCCTTCCCGGCATCGGGCGCCCCCACCCTGTCTGTTACGCCAGAGGGGCGAATTCGTCCCACGTTGAGGGCCTACTCCCCGGCGAAACCCGAGCGGGGCCTTGGCGGTAGGGGGTGGGGAAACCCACCAGGACCGCCAGCAGGTGGGGGAGTTGCTTTTTTGTGAATGCAAGCAAGAATTATCCCGTGCCGTCCGGGTTCCTGGCGACGGCGAGTTGGACCGGACTTACCACTTTCTTTTCGGAGGCATCATGCTGTCAGTTCTTCGTCGGGCTGTCGCGGTCGCAGCGGTCGCCGCGTTCTCGGCGGGCGCAGTTGAGGCGCAGATGGGCGGGCTGAAGGTCGAGGAGATCCGGGTGGACGTGGCCGGCCTCGAGATGGTCAGCGACGCCTACACGCAGTTTGGGGTCGGGATTCCGGGATCGGTAGCGCTCGGCATCTACCTGAACGACAAGCTCGCGCTTGAGCCGACGCTCTCGCTCGTCAGCTTCACGCCGGAGGGCTTCGACGCGCAGACGATCATCAGCATCGGCGTCTTCGCTCCGTTCTACTTCGCGGGCGATCGCGGCCGCAACGGGCTTTTCGTTGCGCCCGGAGTCGCCATCACGAAGATCACCGACGTGGACGCCCTGATCGACTTCGGCGCCGACGTCGGCTACAAGAAGGCGATGAACGACAAGGTCTCCTGGAGCGCGGCCGCGATGCTTCGCGCGGGCGACTCAACGGACCCCGAGATGCTTCTCGGCGGCCGGTTCGGCCTCAGCGTCTTCTGGCGCTAGGCACCGCCTGATGGCGCCTCGGCGCCACTAGTGGACAACGCCCCGTC
>JBBDYC010000001.1:60485-106842 GCA_040901985.1 Gemmatimonadaceae bacterium | reverse complement strand
TCGAGCTCTGCTCGACGGGGCGTTGTGCGTCCGCCGACGGTAGCCTAGGCTACTTGCAGCCAGCACGTGGGAACCCTACGATTGAGCGAGCCTTAGGGCGCAATCCCACCCCTGCTGGAGGTCGTATGCGTCGTCTGTCGTTAGGTCTTGCCGTGCTCCTGAGTACCGGTTGCTACCACGCAACCATCGAGACGGGTGTAACACCGTCGGCGCAAGTGATTGAGCAATCGTGGGCGCACAGTTTCGTCTACGGGCTCGTGGCGCCTGCGACGGTCAACACCACATCGCAGTGCCCGCGCGGCGTGGCGAAAGTCGAGACTCGGCACTCGTTCCTCAACGGCTTGGTCGCCGGCCTGACCTGGGGCCTGTACACCCCAATCAGCATCAAGGTCACCTGCGCGCAGTAGTCGCAAGTCGCCCGGTACCACGAGCGCCCACGCCCTGCCGGCGTGGGCGCTCGTGCGTTGAGCTCAGATCCGCCTCAGGATGAACTCCGGGGTGAACGCCTGCAACCAGGTCGCCAGCATCGTGAATCGGTTGGTCACCATCAGGATCCCGACCAGCACCAGGAGCACCCCGGCTGCCCGGTTCACCCATACCATATGGTGCCGCACCTTGGCGAAGGCCGCGAGGAAGCGCTCCACCATCAGCGCCGCGGCGATGAACGGCACCGCGAGCCCCATCGAATAGGTGAAGAGCAGCGTCATCCCGCGCCCGAGGTTGGCCTCGTTGGCCGCCATCGTCAGGATGGCCCCGAGGATCGGGCCGATGCAGGGTGACCACCCGGCGCCGAACGCAATCCCGACGAGCAGCGTGCCCACGTAGCCCAGCGGCTTGTGGGCGAGGTGGAACCGCGTGTCCCGGGCAAGCAGGCCGATGTTGAAGGCGCCAAGCAGGTAGAGGCCGAACACGATCACCAGCACGCCACCCACGCGGCTGATGACGTCGCGGTAGCGGAGCATCAACTGGCCGAACAGCGTGGCACCGGCGCCGAGCGCGAGGAAGATCAGCGTGAAGCCGGCCACGAAGAGCGCGGCGTGGATGAACGTCGTCCGCCGCGACCGCTGCAGGTCCTCGAGATTCATCCCCGTGATGAAGGTGACGTAGCTGGGGACCAGCGGGAGCACGCAGGGGCTCAGGAAACTGAGGATCCCGGCCGTGAAGGCAATGAAGAGGCCGAGCGGGGCGGCGGCTTCCACTCAGGCCACCCCGCGCTGGCAGTCGCGGCAGATGCCGTGGATCACCAGCCGATGCCGCTGCCGGGCGAAGCCGCGCGACTCGGCGACGATGGTCGTCATCCGCTCAAGGCGCTCGTCGCGGAACTCCTCGACCTTCCCGCACTGGGTGCACACCAGATGCTCGTGGTTGGGGATGTCACGCGCCGGCTCGAACCGGCGGAATCCCTCGCCAAAATCGCGCTCCACGAGCAGCCCGGTCTTGAGCAACGTGTCAATCGTGCGATACACCGTGGCGGTGCCCACCGTGCGCCCGCGCGCGCCGACCTCCTGCGCCACCTCCTCGGCCGAGAGATGGCGGTCCGAGGTGAGGAGCACCTCGGCGATCGCCAGGCGCTGCGCCGTCACGGGCAGGTTGTGCTCGCGCAGGTAGGCGACGAACTGCTCGACTACGGCGTGCTCTGACACCGGCGTTCCGCGTCGGCGATCATCGTCCGTGCTGCGTCGCCGTCAACCTTCTCCGGGTCGAAGGCCTCCTCGACGCGCCGCATCACGCCCTCGACCACCGCGTCCACCGTGACCAGGGGCGCATCGGCCTCGGCCCGGATCTCGCTCTCCCACTTGCCGCGATCGGGACCCTTGCGCGTCCAGCGGTAGCGGGCCGAGTAGACGACGTGGCGGAGCGGGGCGTCGGCGTCCGGCGCATCGGGGAGCGCCGCGATGACGGCCACGCCCGTCTCCAACGGCCCTTGGCGGAGCGGCTGAAAAAAATGCACCTCGTCAATCCGTTCCGCCGGAATGACCTTGGCGATCTCGAGCAGGAATCGCTCGCGCGCGTCAGAGGCCAGCGGAATGCTCTGGGTCATCGGGGAAAGATCGTCCGGCGCACGGCTCAGAGCAACGCAACGGGGTCGCGGTCCGCCACGAGCCGCAGCTCGTGGGCGGCCGGCACGTCAAGTCCCGTCAGGAGGCCCGTCAGGATCCGCGTCAACGGCGAAGGTACGGCGCTCTTGAGCACCGTGTGCCAGCGCCACCGCGTCTTGATCCGTTCCACTGGGCACGGCGCCGGACCAAGCACGGTCACGCCGAGGGCGAACTTCGCGTCGGCGGCGGCGAGCCAGTCGGTCACGTCGGCCGCGAACCGCGCCACCGCGCCCTCGTCGGTCCCGCTGACGACGACGTTGGCGAGCCGCACGGTCGGCGGGTAGGCGGGTTGCTCGCGCCCCGCCAACTCCTCGGCGACAAAGGCGTCGTAGTCGTGCCTGACCGCGCAGCGCACCGCGTGGTGGGACGGAACGCGCGTCTGGATGATGACCTCGCCCCCCTTGGGACCCCGGCCGGCGCGGCCTGCGACCTGGCTCAACAGCTGAAAGCTCCGCTCCGACGCCCGAAAGTCCGGCAGATTGATCCCGATATCGGCGTCAATCACGCCCACCAACGTGACGTTCGCGAAGTCGAGGCCCTTGGCGATCATCTGGGTGCCGAGGAGGATGTCCACCTCCCCGCGCCCGACGCGGTCGAGGATCGCCGTGTGCGCCCACTTTCCGCTCGTGGTGTCCACATCCATCCGGGCAATCCGTGCGCCCGGGAGGCGTTCCTGGAGGACGCGCTCGACCTGCTGGGTGCCGAGCCCGCGCTGGCGGCGCATCGCAAGTCCGCAGTCGGTACAGGCCCGCGAGGCATCCTCCTGGTGTCGGCAGTAGTGGCAGACGAGCCGCTCGGGCGTCCGATGGTAGGTCAGGGAGATCGAACAGTTGGGGCAGACGGCGACGTGTCCCTCCTCGCATTGCACGAAGGAGGCGTAGCCGCGGCGATTGAGCAGGAGGATGCTCTGCTCGGCGCGCTCGAGCCGCCCCCGGAGTGCCGCCTCGAGGGGCGCGCTCAGCACCTGCCGCCGGGCGCGCTCGTCGGGGAGCGCCGCCTTCGCCTCCTGCCGGAGGTCCACCACGGACACGTGGGGCAGCGCGCCGCCGCCGACACGTTCCGGCAGTTCGAGGCGGGTGAACCGCCCGTCGCGTGCATTCACCCAGCTTTCGAGGCTCGGGGTGGCGCTGCCGAGGACGCAGACCGCGCCGGCCGCGCGCGCCCGCATTATCGCCACCTCGCGGGCGTGGTAACGCGGCGTCTCCCCCTGCTTGTAGCTCGCCTCGTGCTCCTCGTCCACGATGATCGCGCCGAGGTCGGCGAGCGGCGCGAAGACGGCCGAGCGAGCGCCGACGGCAATCCGCCGCTCGCCGCGCTGGAGCGCGCGCCAGGCGTCCAGCCGCTCGCCATCGGACAGGCCTGAGTGGAGGACCGCCACCTGGTCGCCGAAGACCGCACGAAAGCGGTCCACCGCCTGCGGCGTCAGCGCAATCTCCGGGACGAGGACGATTGCCGAGCGCCCCTGCTGGCGAACGACGCGCTCGAGGACCTGGAGGTAGACGAGCGTCTTTCCGCTCCCGGTGATGCCGTGGAGGAGGAAGGTCGCGCCGGGCGCGCCGAGGGCAATCGCGTCAATCGCGACCTGTTGGGCCGGCGTCGGCGTGAAGGACTGTGGCGCCGGCGCCACCCGCGCGGCGAAGGGGTCGCGGGGCTGCGCCGACGAAGCGAGCGTCGCCAGGCCACGCTTCACCAGCCCTTGGACGACCGATGGGGAACAGCCGAGCCGTTCGACGAGGTGGGCGACCGGCGCCCGGCCCCCGAGCTGTTCCAGCAGTTCGAAGAGCTGGCGCTGCTGTGGCGTGCGCCGAAACACCTCGTCGCGGGCGGTGAGCGTGGGAAGGTCAGCCGCCACGGCGAGGATCCGTTCCGAGCGGCCGGGCGCCTCGGGGCGCGACGCCACGCCGAGCGCGGCCGGAAGGACCGCGCGGCAGACGAGGCCGAGCGGTGCCACGTAGTACTCCGACATCCACCGGCAGACCGCGAGGAGCTCGGCGCCGAGCGCCGGCGCTGGGTCGGGTACCGCGAGGATCTCCCGGGGCGCCTTGGCGCCGAGCGCACGGCCGTCGCTCTCGCCCACGCAGTAGCCGATGACGCGTCGGCCGCGCACCGGGACCACCACCCGGCTCCCGGCGACGAGGGGATGCCGGGTCTCGGCCGGGACCGCGTAGGTGAAGGTGCGCAACAGCGGGAGCGGGAGCGCGACCTCGACGAGTCTCGCCGTCACCCCACGGGGCGCGACGCCCGCGCCGGGGAGTCGTCGCGGATCCCCTCGAGGTTCATCCAGCTGTAAATCGCGTCGGCCACGTCGTGGCCGCGCTGGTAGCGCGCCTCCGGCTCCTTCTCGAGGCAGGTCATCGTGATCGTCGCGAGCCCTTCCGGCGTTCCCGGCGCGGCCTCGCCCACCGGGCGCGGCATTTCGTTCACGTGCTTGTAGCCGATTGCATAGCCGTCGGGACCGTCGAACGGCGTGGTCCCGACGAGGCATTCGTAGAGCATCACGCCGAGCGCGTAGAGGTCGGCCCGCCCATCCACAAAGCGTCCCATCGCCTGCTCGGGCGCCATATAGTGCGGCGTCCCCATCGCCCGGCCGCCGGCCGTCAGGCGGCCGTGAAAATACGCGGTGGCAATCCCGAAGTCGGTGATGCAGGCGTTGCCGTCGGCATCGAAGAGCACGTTGTCGGGCTTCACGTCGCGGTGGATCACGCCCTGGCGCGCCGCGTAGTCAAGCGCCGTCGCGACCTGGGCGGTGATCCGCGCCGCCCGGGCGAACGGGATCGTACGCGTCGCCGAGAGCTCATCGGCGAGGCACCCGCCACCGAGGTAGGGGAGGATCAGATAGACCGCCTCCTCCGTCTCGCCGTAGTCGAGCGGGGCACAGATGAACGGGTGGAGCAGCCGACTGGCGGCCTCCGCCTCGCGGCGGAACCGCTCGCGCATCTCGGTGTCCCGCGCGAGGTGCGCGTGCATCACCTTCACCGCCAACGGGCGATTCAACTGGAGGTGGCGGGCCTCGTAGACGTCGGCCATCCCGCCGCTGCCGATCCGCCGGACGATCCGATACCGGTTCCCGGTCGCTTGGCGGAGGGACGTGATCAGGTGATCCGGCGCGTCGGTGGCCGACGGCAGGTCGGGCAGCTGACTCGCACACTGCGCGCACGCGCGCAGCGCGCTCCGGTTCCAGGTACCGCAGGCGGGGCAGAACACAGGAGGGAATCTGGGGGGTGCGCGGGCCGACAGCCAACCGCGGCGGCGTCTCAGCCAAGGGCGCCAAGGTGGGCGATCACCCCGGCGCCGAGGCGCTCCGGCGCGTACCCGCCCTCCAGCGCGCTCACCAGGCGTCCGCCGCACCAGCGCTCCGCGCGCTCCACGAGGGAACTCGTCAGCCGCTCGATATCGGCGGGCTCGAGCGTGAACCCGCCGAGCGGATCGCCCGCCATCGAGTCGAATCCGGACGAGACGAGCACCAGGTCGGGCACCCACGCGCCGGTCGCGGCATCCACCGCGTCGAGGAGCGCCGCCACGTAGCGGTCGGCCGGGAGGCCCGCCGCCATCGGCACGTTCCAGACGTTCGCGTGCGGTCCACGATCGTCGGCCGCACCGGAGCCGGGATACCAAGGCCACTGATGCATCGAGACGAAGTGGATGTCCGGCACGGCCTCGACCAGCGCCTGCGTCCCGTTGCCGTGATGGACGTCCCAGTCCACGATCAGCACGCGCCCGGCGCCGCGTGCGCGCGCGTGGTGCGCCGCAATCGCCACGTTGCCGAAGAGGCAGAACCCCATCCCCTGGGCACGGAGCGCGTGGTGGCCGGGTGGCCGCACCGCGCAGAACGACCGGACATTCCGGCCGTCGAGCGCGCGCTCGGTGGCCGCGAGCACGCACCCCGCGCCGGCGGTGGCGGCGTCCCACGACCCCTCGCTCACCTTCGTATCGGCGTCGAGTTGCCCGCCGCCGGACCCGGCGAGCGCGCGCACCGAGCTGACGTAGTCGGTGTCGTGGACCATCAGGAGCTCGTCCACGGTGGCGTGACGCCCCTCGAGATGGTCCAGGGCCGTGAAGAGGTCGGGGTGGTCGCGGAGCGCCCGGGTGATTGCCCGGACGCGGCCGACGTGCTCGGGATGATTCCAGCCGTTGTCGTGACGCCCGATGTCCGAATGGGAAATGAACGCGAGCGTCATACGGCCCCGCGGCGCCGGCGCAGGCCCCACTCTGCCAGAGCGGCGCCGAGGATCACCGCGCCGACCCAGGGCGGGAGCGCGGGGCCTCGTGGCGTGGAGGGCCTCGGCTCGGCGGCGGCCGGTCCGAGCGCGTGGACCAGCTGCGCGAGCGGGGCGCTTTCGTCGGACATCTCGTCCGGCACGGGCGGACCACCGGCCGACGCCGCACCGGCCGGCACCGCCGCAACGCTGGCGACGAGCCGGGACCAAAACGCCCGGTGCTCGTGCTGGCCGCGGTCATCGCCCTGCATCCGCCAGCGCCAAGTCTCCCGGAAGCCCATCTGCGCCACGCGGCCGGCGCCGACGCGCCTGACGGCGGTCGTCGGCGACCTGTCGCGCACGCCAAGCACCACCGCGTCCACACGGAGCGCCCCCAGGACGTGCAACGGCAGTGCATCGGTGGGCGCGTGGCCGTCGAGCCCGTCGAAGTGGCGCGTTTCCGGCGGTTCGCTGGCGACGACCCGCCCCGGCGCGACGGCCCGCAGCGCCGGCGCCAACGCGCGCGCGCCGTCGCCGGCGAGGACAAGGCCGCCCCCGGCGCGCACGAAGCGCGCGAGCGCCGCGGCGTCCGCTCCGATGGCGGTGTCCAGCACCACGACGGCGGCGTGCCGTGCGAGGCGCGGCGTCGGATCGCCTTGGCGCACCTCGCGGTCCCGCCCGAGGGTCAGCCGGGCATCCACGCCCCAGCCGGCCTCCTCCAACGCCGCGACCACGAACTTCGACTCCCATCCGGCGCCGCCGAGCACGACGACCCGCCCAGGCGTGACGCCGTCGCCGAGCACCACGCGCGCCACCGTCGTACCGCTCGCCACGCGCAGCGCGCCGCGCACCGCGCTCATCGTGACCGTCCGCTCGTCGGCCGTCAGGGAATCCACCAGGCCAAGCGAATCGGCAAGGCCAATCGCCCCCGCGGCGTTTACCGAGACGCGCCACCGTGCGCCCGGCTCGCGCACCGGCTCGACCATCGCCGCCAGCGGGACGAGCGCGCCGCCCCAGGTGATGCGGTCGCCAGCACCCCGGTGTGCGGCGAGCGAGTCCCGCGTCCGCGCGGTCGGGGAGCCGTCAAACGCGACGTGCGTCGCCACGCGGTCGGCCGCCGTCTCCCGCCAGACGCTCCAGAGCGCCCAGGCCACCAACCCGAGGACCGCCGTGCGCAACAGCAGCTCCACGGCGGCGCGCCGGGGCCCGATCACCGCGACGCCGCCCGCCGACCGCTCACCGGGTGAGTGCATAGACCACCACGTTCACCCCAAACTTCGTGTTGTCCACGGAGAGGAAGCGCTTGTTGTCCGGATGGTAGTTCCACTCGGAGCTGTAATCCTTGCTGCTGTAGAGCACGGCGATCCGGTCGCCCTGCATCACGGCCTGCAGGTGCTTGTGGACGAGATTGTCCCCCCACCCGTTCAGCTCGTGGCTCGTGGTCGGCGGGCCGTCGGGGAACAGGAAGAACGACCGGTAGAGGGCGTGGTCATTCGGCAGGTCCACCAGCGGCCCGACGGTCCGGCCGATCTCCTCCCACGCGGTGCGGTGGAACTCGCCGTCCACGTCGTGGTTGTGGTCGTCCACGAACAGGAGCCCGCCGCGGCGGCAGTAGTCGCGCAAGGTGGACCGCTCGATGTCGCTGAAGCGGACCGGGAGGTGCCCGGTGAGAAATCCGAGCGGATACTTGAAGAGGTCGCGCGAGCCGAGCGGGACGATGACGCCGGTCGGCGCGACGTCAATGTCGGTGTAGCGGGCGACCGAATCAATCAGGTTGGCCGGCACCGCCGGCGCGCTGTCCCAGTCGCCGGAGTCGTACTGCACGGTGGCAAAGACGAAGTCGGCCATCAGTGCCCCCACGCGGTGAGCGGCGCGCGGCGCGGCGCATCGCCGGCGAGCGCGCGGCGGGCAGCCGCGAGCGGGCGCGTCAGGTCACCGCCGCGGCGGAGCGCCGCCGCGGCCGCGTCGAGTGCGAGGGCCGCGGCGCGATCATCGGCCGGCACGGTGACCCGGAGCAGCAGGAGCGAATCGGCCGCCGCGGCCGGTGCCGAGACGACGATCGAAAGCGCGACATCGAAGCGCGCCAGCCGCGTCGCGCGCTCGGGATCGAGCGCCGGGCGGGGCGCGCGGGCATTCGTCGTGCCGGTGTCGCGCCCAGTGCCGCGCACGCGCGCGAGGTCCACGACCACCCGGGCCGGACGGCCGCGCAGGTAGATCCGCTCCGCCGCCCGCGCGCGCTGGAGCGCCTCGATGGCGCGCTCCATCCACGGAATCGCCGCGCCAGGGTTGGCCGTCTCGAGTTCCGAACTCGCCCGCCACATATGGTTGTATGCCTCAAGCAGCGGCCGATTGATCGCGACGACTGGCGTCTCGTCCCCCTCGTGGTCGAGGTTGCGCGTCGGGTCCACGTTCGCCGCGCGCTCGGCGGCAGCGAGGATTGCATCGGGATCGAGCGGCCCCTCGTCGCCGTGGTCGTGGCCGTCGCCCGCGAAATGGGAATGCTCGCCGGCGTTGTCCTCGCCGAGCCGCTGGAAGACGACCTCTCCGACGCGCTTGCGGAGCTTCGTCTGATCCACCGCGATCGCCCGCGCCTCGCGGGCGACCGCCGCACCACTCAGCCGCGGCTCGCGCGCGTGGAGTTCCTCGGTGAGGAGGAGGATCATCCGCTGCGAGAGGACGCCCTTCTCCGGCTCGGACGGCGGGAGGGGATCCACCGAGACCGAGTCGTACTCGTCGGCGCGGGCAATGCGCAGCGTGCGCGTCTCCGAGACGCCGCGCCCCGGGCCGGTCACGTCGTTGCGGTCGTGGCCGACGGCGCGCAGGTGGACGAGGTCGCCCGGGACGAGCTTGAGGGTGTCGAGCACGAGGTCGCTGGCGAGATGCCCCGCGCGCGCGCCGCGCGCGAAGGACTGCGCTCCGATCGCGGCGGAGCGGAAGGTGAAGAACTCGCCGCCACCGGAACTGATGATCAGCTCGAACGCGCCGTCGGCGAGACCGAGGTCGTCCAGCAACTCGGCTTCGAGCGCCACGCGGCCGGCGGCGACGCGGAGCACGGTATCGCGCCCAGGGAGAATCAACCGCACCGTGGGCGCGGAATCGGTCACCGGTTCGAGCAGCAGCACGCGCTCGCGCGCCGGCGCGAGGAGGCGGATGGCCGTCGTGCGCACTGGCAGGGGCAGGTGCAGGCGCCAAAGGCCGCCGACGGTGGCCGCCGCGGTGAGGGTATCCACGCCGCGGATCGCGCGCACGTCGCGGCCGCGACCCTCGATGGTGACCTGGCTCCCGGCGAGCGCCGAGACCGTCGCCGGGTCGTCGAACGCCGTGACGGCTAGGTCGGCGTAGGCCGGCGGCGTCACGCGCACGACGATCGTCGCCAGCGGATCGGCAGCGTCGCCGGCGCCAAGCAGGGGGCGCGCGAGGGCGTCGCCGGCGGCGGGCTCGAGGAGGCGCGCGAGCGCACCGGCCGGCGCGAGCGCGAGAACCACCGCCGCCACCGCGAGCGCCAGTGCGGGCCGCAGCAGCGCTGCCCCGGCCGCTGCACGCAGCTCGTGCTCGAGGGGCGCGGCCGCCACGGCCTCCTCCAGTGCTGCGCTGCCCGGCGCACCGAGGCTGGCCTGCGTGACAAGCGCGTACTGCAGCGACGGCAGGCGACGCTCGAACCAGAGCGCCACCTGCTCTTCAGTGGCGCGAATGCCAGCGCGGACGGGGCCGGCGACGAACCAACCGGCGGCAACGAAGGCCGCGACCCAAGGAATGGCGGCGAGGCTTGACCGCACCTCGAGCGGGATTCCGGCGATCACGTCCACCACGAGCAACACGGTGAGCGCGGCAGCCCCCACGAGCGCGCTGAGGAGCAGCGCGCGCGCCACGAGCAGCGCCACGAGGGTGCGGCGCGCGCGCGCGAGCCGGACGGCGGTGCCAATCATTCCGCGACCTCTGCGGGCGGCCGCCGGCGCACGACCGACTCCCCGATGAGGAGCGCGGACGCCACGACGAGCAGCCAGAACGACGGCGTCCGGTCTGCATCGGCGGCGGCGAGCGTCGCGCCGGCGGCGAGAGGGCCAGGGGCGGTCAGCCAGGTGAGGGCACTGTCGGCGATCGCCACCCCGCGTGCGCCGCCGCAGGGCTCGACGAGCGCGGCGAGGAATCGCTCGAAGGGCGCGCGGAGCGTGAGGTCGCCGGCGAGCGGGACGCCGACGCCGACGTCGCGCACGCACCCGCCGCCCAGCGCGCGCTCGGTGGCGGCGGCTTGGCCGTCGGCCCAACGGGCCACGACGCGTTCGCCCGGCGGGATCGGCAGTCGCTCGAGCGGGGCCACAATCGTCGCGCGGTGGAGGCCGAACGCCGTGACACCTTCCGGACCTGCCACTCCCCCCGCGGCCACCGGCCAGCGAAGGAGCACGTGGCCGGCGCCCCGCGCCCACGCCGAGTCGGCTGGACGCGCATCGCCGCGCACGATCCGCACCGCGTGAGCGCCACGCCGCGACGGCAGCCGGGCGATCGCAGGCGCCAAGGCGTCGTCCTCGAGCGTCGTCACCAGTCCGGGACGCGGCGCTGCCGTCGTATCGGCCACCCCGCGGGGGCGCTCGAGTTCGTTGCGTCCCGGCCACGCGGCGCGCAACGCGGGCGTCGCCGCGTCCACGGCGCCGTCGCCCACCGGACTGACAATGACGAGCCGCACCGAGTCCGCCCCGCGCGCGATCCGTCCCGCCGCGCGCCGCGCCGAGACGAACATCGGGGAGAGCTCGCCCACTCTCGCGCCGGAGCCGAACTCGACGAGCGTGTCTCCTTCGGCGAAGCGCGCCGCCACGATGGCCCGCGCCGCTGCCGTGTCGGCCACGCTGCGCGAGCGGTCGAGCGCAAAGACGGTCCGCACGCGTGGACCCGGCGCGTCTGGCACCGGCTGCGCGAACGCCGCGCCAATCAGCAGCACCGCGAGCGCGCGCAACGTGAGCACCACCAGGTCGGTCGGTCGAGACGCGCGGGCCACCGCCCGGACATCGCTCTCGGGGACGAAGCGCGCGGTGGGCAGCATCGCCGGCGGCGGGCGGCGCGTCGTCAGCAGGTGCAACGCGACCACGCCGAGCGCCGCCGCCGCGCCGGCAAGGAGCATCCACGGTGCGAGGAAACTCACGACCGGCCGTCCCTGCCCGACGGCCGCACGAGGCGCCGGATGATCACCTCCGGCGCCTCGTCGTCGTGGACCTCGTGCACCTGCACCCCATCGGCGCGCAGCACCTGCGCGACCTCGTGGCGGAACGCATCGAACCGCTCGCGGTAGCCGTCGCGCGTCGCGTCCACCAGCGGCCGCCGCACGGTGGGATCCTCGGGGTCCGTGGCCAACGCGGCGGCGCGGGCCGGCACGAGCTCGGCGCGCGCCACGAGGTGGATCAGGTGCGCCTCGCCGCCCCGCGCGACGTGCCGCGCCAGCGCCGCGCGCAGCGCGTCGAAGTCACCGAGGCAATCGGTCAGCACCACGCAGCGCGCCGCGCTCCCGGCAATCAGCGGCGCGAGGAGCGCCGTGCCGGCCGGCCGCGTACGGTCGAGCGATCGGGCGATCTCGCCCACCACGCCCCGCCGCGTCCGGGGCTCGAGCCGGAGCGCGCCATTGGGGCGGGCGATCATCAGCCCGACCGGATCCGCGCTGGTATGGGCGACCGCTGCCAAGGCGACCACCAGCCGCTTGGCCTGCTCCCACTTGCCCGCCGTCAGGAGCGGGAATGCCATGGAGGCCGACGCATCCACCACGAAGGACGTCCCGAGGATCGCCTGGTCCGGCGCGAGGCGGATGAAGGCGCGGTCACTCCGCGCGAGGAGCTTCCAGTCGAGGCGCTTGGGATCGTCGCCCTGCCGATACGGGCGATACTCGGCGAACTCCGGGGCCGCGCCCCGCGTGCGGGCCGGATGCGCCCCCGGGGCGCCGCCGGTCACCGGGCGACGCGCCGGCCACCGGACGCCGCGCACGGCGTCGAGGAGCGCGCCGTACGGGCCGACCGGCATCGCTCAGATCCCGGTGAGGCCGCGCGGCTCGCTCACGCGCTCGAGCAGATCCTCGACGATCCGCTCCGAGTCCACGCCTTCGGCCTCGGCCGCGTAGTTCGGCAGGACGCGGTGGCGGAGCACGGGGCGCGCCACGCGCCGGATGTCGGCTGGGGCGATCGCGTGCCGACCGTCGAGGAGGGCGGCCGCCTTGGCGCCGAGGATGAGCGCCTGGCCGGCGCGCGGGCCGGCGCCCCAGCGCACGTACTGCTCGACGAGCGGCGTCGCCTCGCCGCCCTTGGGCCGCGTGGCGCGCACCAGCGCGGCCGCATAGCGCAGCGCCGCGTCGGCGGCCGGCACCTCACGCGTCAGCCGCTGCAGGGCCCGCGCCTGCTCGGCGTCAAGGATCGGCCGCAACGTCTCGTCGAGCACCCCCGTCGTCGCGCGGAGGATCGCCACCTCGTCGTCCGCGTCCGGATATCCGATGCGGATGTCGAAGAGGAAGCGGTCGAGCTGCGCCTCGGGAAGCGGGTAGGTGCCCTCCTGCTCGATCGGATTCTGCGTCGCGAGCACGAAGAAGGGCTCGGGGAGCACCATCGTCTGGCCGGCGGCCGTGACGCGATGCTCCTGCATCGCCTCGAGCAATGCCGCCTGCGTGCGCGGCGGGGCACGGTTGATCTCGTCGGCGAGCACGATGTTGGCGAAGACCGGGCCGCGCGCAAACCGGAAACTCCGGTGGCCCGTCTGCGTGTCCTCCTCGAGCAACTCGGTGCCGGTGATGTCGCTCGGCACGAGGTCGGGGGTGAACTGGATCCGGCGGAACTCGAGCGCCATCGCCTCGGCGACCGAGCGGATCATCATCGTCTTGGCGAGCCCGGGCACGCCGACGAGGAGCGCGTGGCCGCCGGCGACGAGCGCCATCAGGATCTCGTCGAGGACTTCCCCCTGCCCGACGATGCGGCGTCCGACCTCGGCGCGCAGGCCGGCGGCGGCCGCGAGCAGCGCCTCGCGGTCGGACCGGGTCGGGATGCTCGCGGCGGTGCTCAGCGGACGGGCCGGCGACGGCGGTGGGTGAGGAGGAAAGTGGAGCCGTCGCGCGCGCCGGCCACGGTCACCGGCGCCGACTCGTCGAGCACCTCGAAGCCACGCAGCTTCACGACGTAGTCCTCGACCGGATGATCGTGCTGCTCGAACGCGGCGAGGGCAGCACGCTTGAGCGCGAGCACCGGAGTCCCGTCCGTGCAGCGCACGGCGAGCGTGTCCCAGAGCTCGGGCATCTGCACGCGCACGGTGATTGCCGGGGCGTCGGCGGCGCCAAGCGCGAGGACGCCATCGCGCGCGCGCAGCGACGACACGACCGCGGCGCCGCTCACGACACCGGCCCGGCGGTCGCCGGCGGCAGCGACGCGAGGAACAGCGCCACCTGCGCGTCGAACAGGTACGAGGACGCGCTGACCGCCGTGCCGTGCGCCTCCTCGTTCGCCGCGATGACGATCTCCTCGCCGCCCTGGCCGCGCAGACTCATCCAGTTGGGGCCCTGCTGTTCGAGGAAGGCGGCATAGATGCCCGAGCGCTGGGCGAAGAACTCGCGCGCCGAGGCGAGCACATCGGCGGCGGCGAGCGCAGTGCGCTGCTGCTGCAGGGTCCGGCTGGACTGGTGGTGCGCCACGTCATCTCCTCAAGGGCCTGGGACGATCCTTCGACAACCGAAATCTACCCCGTCGTTGCCTCGCCGTCCTCGCCGACGACCTCTGTACGCGCCGGGGCGGCCGACCGCTGGTCGTCCAGCGCGGCCTCGGCGTGGCGGAGCCGCTTCCGCAGGGCCTCCTTGTCGGCGATCGCGGCCATCAGGTCGGCGGCGGCCCGCAGGAGCGCGCGGGTGCGCGGCGACGGTGTGCCGGGCGTCGCAAAGTAGAAGGTCGCCGCGCCGAGGACAGCGTGCGGGGTCGCAAGCGGCAACGCGACGAGCGCGCGGAATCCGAGTTCCGTGGCCACCTCCTGCCAGTCCTCGAGCCCGGGGTCGGCGAACACGTCCGGAACCTCGATCACGCGGCGCTCGCTGGCAGCCTCGCCGCTCGGCCCGAACCCGACGCGCACGCGCATCTCGCCGAGCCAGGGGCGCCAGCGGTCGGGCCAGGCGTGCGCCGCCGCCAGGTGCATCAACTCCGAGGCGCCGTCGAGGACAAAGATCGAGCCGAGCGAGGCGCCCACTGCCGGACAGGTCCGGTCGAGCGCGAACTGGAAGGCCTCGTCCGCGCGCTCGGCCCGCAGCAGGGTGTGCGTGAGGTCGCGGACGACGCTTAGCTCCGCTTCCAGTTCCGGCGGCGGCGGTGTCGCCGCGACGGGGAGCTGCCAGATGCGGCGGCGCTGGGTCATTCGGCGACGTCCGGGATCCCGATTGGCACGTCGCTATCGGTCGTACAAGCGTGCCGCCAAGGCCTCGCGAAGCCTGACCGTCACCGGGCCCGGCGCACCCGACCCGATCCGCCGGCCGTCGAGCGTGACAATCGCCTGCACATCGGTGGTCGTGCCGCAGACGAACAGTTCATCCACCGACGGCAGTTCGCGGAGCGTGAAGGCCCGCTCCTCGACCGGGATGCCGAGGTCCTTCGCGAACGGCAACAGGATGGCGCGCGTGATGCCGGGAAGGATGTAGTTGCTGAGTGGCGCGGTCCGCAGCACGCCGCCGATGACGGCGCAGCAGTTCGTCGCCGCTCCCTCGGTGACCATCCCGTCGCGGTGGAGGATCGCCTCGTACGCCCCCGCCTCCGCGGCGGCCTGCCGCGCCAGCACCGGCCCGAGCAGGTTCACCGTCTTGAGGTCGCAACGCGCCCAGCGGAGGTCGGCAAAGGTGATCCCCGCGGCACCCTGCTCCCGCATCGGGAGATTCGGCGTGAACTTCGAGGCCGAGCCGTAGATCGTGGTCGGCGTGTTCGGCGCCGGGAAGTGATGCACCCGTGGCGCCACGCCGCGGGTGACCTGCAGGTAGACCGTCGCCTCGCCGGCGGTGAGGCCGTTCTCCGTGACCAGCCGCTCGCAGACGCCCCGCAGCGTCGCCGACTCGGCGCCTGCCGTGCCGATGCGCAGGCCGGCGAGTCCGTCGGCCATCCGCGCCGCGTGCGCATCCCAGGCGAAGAGGCGACCACCGATCACGCGCACCACCTCGTAGATGCCGTCGCCGAAGATGAAACCCCGGTCCTCCGCCGGGATGAACGCCTCGGACTTCGGCACGAACTTCCCGTTGAGATACACGACCGGTGGTGTCATCCGACCATCCGCTCGATGCCGGCGACGACCGGCGCGAAGGAGAGTCCCTTGCCCGAGATGCGCTGCGCCTGCTCGTCCGCCAGCTCCCGCTGTCCGTGCGCAAAGAGTTCGTCCACGATCCACGGACCGGCGGCGGGGTTCCGCCACCAGTCGTCGTTGAACCGCTCGCGCAGCGACTCGTCGAGCACCGCCTGCAGCTGCCAGGCCCGCAGGTAGCGCGCCGCGTAGTAGCGAGGGTCCACGTCCACGAAGGCATCGCTGCGCTGGTAGCGGAAGCCGGTCGCCTTGGTCAGGATCTCGACGAAGAGATCGGGGAGCGCCGACCATCCGATGCGGCCGCCGTGCAGCTCGGTCTCGTAGATGAGCTTGGCGGCATACCGCCGCACGAAGTGCAGCTCCTCGAACCCGGCGGCGCGGAGATACCTCGGCAGTTCCCGCCTTCCGAGCCCGGTGTAGCGCGCCAGCCAGCCACGATCCTTCAGGCGGTGGTCGAAGAGCATCGCATACCCTTCGGTCACCGAGTTGTCGCCGAGCCAGCGGAACTCGAACGGCAGCGTCCGCGCCATGTTCGCGAAGTGGAGCGCGTGGCCGAGCTCGTGCATCAGCGTCATCCAGTCGCTCTGCCCGCCGTGCGGGCGGAGGACGAGATGCACGACGTCGGGGATCCGCACCGGCGCGCAGAAGGCGCGGGGCCGCTTCCCTTCCCGCTCGCCGGTGTCGTAGCGCACGCGGCCCTCGGCGTCGGGGCTGATCCCCATCTCCGTCACCTGGCGGCGGACCTCGCGCTCCATCGCCTCGGCGGTGAAGTAGGGGTCGAACTCCGGGAAGCGCATCAGCGCCGCGACGTCGGCCCGGGTCGCCTCGGGCGGCGTGATGCCGAGGCCGCGCTTGAGGAAGTCCGGGAGGAGGTCGTCCCAGAGGTCCTGCGTGTCGCGGAGGAAGGCCTCGCACTCGGTGCGCAGTGCGCCGAGGGCAACGCCGCTCAGCGCCTCCCAGGTGGCGTTGTAGTTCGACGCGATCCCAAACCGCTCGACGACCTCGTGCTCGCGCTCAAGGCGTTCCAGGCGGATCGGTGCGAGCTCGGCCTCCACGAGCGCCGCGCGCGCGTCGTCGAGCGCGTGGCGCGCCTTCACGTCGCGGGTGTTGCCGAGCGTGATCGGCACACGCTGATACGGCTCGGCGGTGCCGTCGGGGAGCGTGACGACCGCCGCCCCCTCCCAGGCGATCTCCCGTTCCTCGACCGGGGCAAGTTCGCGCCCGACGCGCGACTCGAGGAGCCAATCCACGAGGAGGCGCGCCGAGCGATGGGTCGGCGAGATGCCGAGGCCGGCAAGGTCGGCGCCGCCGCTGGAGGACCGCGCCACCACCGGTTTCGTGGGCGCGCTCTCCCGGAAGAGCGCGAGCGCCACGGCGAACGCCTCGTCGTCGTACGCCGCCTCGTGCTTCCGGTAGATCGGCTGGAGCTCGGCGCCGGACTTCAGGCCGGCGTAGGCCGCGTGATACTCGGCGGAGATCTCCTCGAGGAACGGCTCTCCGCGCTCGCGCAGGCGCTCGAGCGGCTCGCGGGGATCGGTGGCGGCGCGCGGCGGCACGGCGATCTCAGCCCGCCAGGCGCGAGTCGGCGCGCGGATGATCGGCGTCGAGATAGTCGGCGATCACCTGGCCCACCTTCGAGCTGGAGACGCGGACCTGGCCCATGTCATCCCGGAAGCGGATCGTGACATCGTCGTTCGTCGAGGACTCGCTGTCCACCGTCACGCCGAACGGCGTGCCGGCCTCGTCCTGCCGGCGGTAGCGCCGGCCGATCGCGCCGGCCTCGTCGTAGAAGACGTTGAACCGCTTCCGCAGTGCGCCGGCAATCCGCTCGGCCATCTCCGGCTGGCCATCCTT
Source organism: Gemmatimonadaceae bacterium (assembly GCA_040901985.1). Taxonomy (GTDB): domain Bacteria; phylum Gemmatimonadota; class Gemmatimonadetes; order Gemmatimonadales; family Gemmatimonadaceae; genus Pseudogemmatithrix. The sequence goes on along the minus strand of JBBDYC010000001.1, from coordinate 89,411 downwards.
CTTGGTGAGCGGAAAGACCCCCGCCTTGATCGGCGAGAGCGCCGGATGGAAGCCCAGCACCGTGCGGCCCTCCGTCTCGCCGGGCACCGGCTCCTCGCGGAGCGCGTTGACGAGAAGCGCCAGCGTCACCCGGTCGGCACCGACCGAGGTCTCGATCACGAAGGGGAGATAGCGCGTGTTCTTCACCTGGTCCACGTACTCGAGCTTCTTGGTGCTGAACTGCTGATGCTGCCGGAGGTCGAAGTCCGAGCGATTGTGGATTCCCTCGATCTCCTGGAAGCCGAGCGAGCCGCCGAAGTCGAAATTGATGTCGAACGCCGCGCGCGCATAGTGCGCAAGCTCCTTGTCGGTGTGCTGATGGAACTCGAGGCGCGCACGGTCGAGGCCGAGGGCGAGGTGCCAGTCGAGGCGGGCCTGCTTCCAACGCTCGAACCATTCCATATCCGTGCCGGGCTCGACGAAGTACTGCATCTCCATCTGCTCAAACTCGCGCGTCCGGAAGGTGAAGTTGCCGGGCGTGATCTCGTTGCGGAACGCCTTGCCGATCTGGGCGATCCCGAACGGGACCTTCTGGCGCGTGGCCTGCTGGACGTTCAGGAAGTTCACGAAGATCCCCTGCGCCGTCTCCGGACGCAGATAGACCGTGGCCGCCGACTCCTCGACCGGCCCCATGAACGTTTTGAACATCAGGTTGAACAGCCGCGGCTCGGTGAGCTGGCAGTCGGCGTGCTCGCCGGGGTGCTTGCTCGGCTTCCGGGGGCACTGGGCGTCGGTGACCTGGTCGGCGCGAAAACGCGCCTTGCACGCCTTGCAGTCCACGAGCGGGTCGGAAAAGCCGGCCACGTGGCCGGAGGCCTCCCAGACGCGTGGATGCATCAGGATCGCCGCGTCGAGCCCCTCGACGTCGGCGCGTTCGCGCACCATCGCGTTCCACCAACGCGCCTTGACGTTGTTCTTGAGCTCAACGCCGAGCGGGCCGTAGTCCCAGACCGACCCGGTCCCGCCGTAGATCTCGGAGGACTGGAAGATGAACCCGCGGCGCTTGGCGAGGCTGACCAGGGACTCAAGGACGTCGGGGGGCATGACTACAGGAGAAAGGTGAAAGGTGTGAGGTCTCGGAATCTAACCTCACCCCTCACACCTCACACCTTCAGGCCAATGATCTGGTCCCGGCGCGTCCCCACGCTCACGTACTGCGCCGGGCATTCCACCAGCTCGACGATTCGGTCCAGATACGTCCGTGCCTTCTTCGGGAGGGCGGCCATCGTGCGCGCCTCGGCCGTCGAGGACATCCAGCCGTCAAACCACTCGTAGACCGGCGTGATGTCCGGAGTGTCGGCGATGTCGCCCGGAAACTCGGTCACCACCTCGCCGTTGATCGTGTAGCCCGTGCAGAGGCCGATCCGCTCGAGCGTGTCGAGGACGTCGAGCTTGGTGACCGCCAGGCCGGTGAGCCCGTTCACGCGGACGGCATAGCGCACGACGACCGCGTCGAACCACCCGCAGCGCCGGGGACGGCCGGTGGTGGCGCCGAACTCGTTGCCGAGCGTTCGCACCCGCTCGCCCATCGCGTCGTCGAATTCGGTCGGCATCGGGCCGGCGCCGACGCGGGTGGTATAGGCCTTCACCACGCCGATCGCCGCGTCAATCGTGCGGGGGCCGATCCCGACCCCGATCGCCGCCCCACCTGCCGTCGTGCTGGACGAGGTCACGAACGGGTAGGTCCCGTGGTCCACGTCGAGCAGCGACCCCTGCGCGCCCTCGAGGAGGACCGCCGCCCCCTGCTTCTGCGCCCGGTAGACCGCCAACCCCACGTCCTCGGCAATCGAGAGCAGGCGCGGCGCGATGCGCTCGAGCGCCGCGAGCGTGAACGCCGCGTCAGCGCGCTTGGCCGACCCGAAGCCGGAGAGGATGTGATTGGCGTGGTCGGTTCCCTTTTCGACGAGTGCCTTGAGTCGCGCCGGCTGGCGGAGGTCGAGCACCCGGATTCCGCGGCGCGCGACCTTGTCCTCGTACGCCGGCCCAATCCCCCGCCCGGTCGTCCCGATGGCCCGACTCGCCGCGCTCTCCTTGTCCACCAGTTTGTGGTACGGCATCACGAGATGCGCGCGGTCGGAGAGATACAGGCGTCCGGCCACGTCCACCCCGTTGGCGACGAGCGCATCCACCTCCTCGAACATCGCCTCGGGGTCGAGGACGACGCCGTTCCCGATTGCGCAGCGCACGCCCTGGTGGAGGATTCCACTCGGCACCTGATGGAGCACCGTGGACTCGTCGCCGACGTGAACGGTGTGGCCGGCGTTCGCCCCGCCCTGGTAGCGCACCACCCAGTCGGCGCGCTCGGCGAGGACGTCCACCAACTTGCCCTTGCCTTCGTCGCCCCACTGGGCGCCGACGATCACGATGGTGCGGGTCTTGGCATCGAACATGGGAATCCGGGGAGAATTATGGTGCGCCGAGCGCGGCGACCATCTCCGCGCACTCGGCTGGCGTGAGCGGGAGCAACGGCAGTCGCGGGCGCCCGCCGACGCGCCCCACCTGGTCGAGCGCGGCCTTCACGCCGGCCACCCCGAGCTTGGCCACGATCACGTTTGCCATCGGCACCAGGCGCGCCTGCGCCGCCGCCGCGCGCGCCGCGTCGCCGGTGCGGTGGCCGGCAAGCACTTCCAGCGCGAGCGCAGCCGCAAAGAGCGAGACGGCGACGATTCCGCCGCGGGCACCGGCCTGGAGCGCCGCCAGGAGCCCCGAGCCGCTCCCCGTCAGCACGGTGAACGCCTCCCCCTGCGCGCGCAGGTACCCGGCGAGACTCTCCGGCGCGCCGGAGCTGTCCTTGATCCCGATGACGTTCGGGTGGCGCGCAAGCTCGCCCACCAGCGCCTCGGAGAGACCGAAGTGCGCGTACTTGGGAATGTTGTAGAGGATCACCGGGAGCGGCGACTCGTCGGCCACCCGCGTGTAGTGCGCCCGCAGTGCCGCCTCGCCCATCACGTTCGAATAGTAGTGCGGGGCCACGACCAGCGCGGCGTCGGCGCCGCCAGCCTTGGCCGCGCGGCAGCGCGTCACGCACTGTCGCGTGGACTCGCCCCCGGTGCCGACGATCAGCCAGCGGTCCGCCGGCACTTCCGGGCGCGCGGCCGACACCAGGGCGAGGCGCTCCTCCTCGGTGAGCAGCGCCGCCTCCCCCGTGCTGCCGGCGAGCACCACGCCGGCGAGCCCGTCCGCGATATGCGCGCGCACGTTCCGCCGGAACCCGTCGAGGTCGAGTTCCTCCCCGCGGGCAAATGGCGTGACGACCGGGCCGAGGATGCCCGAAAGCGCGAGCACGCGGCTCACGTCGCCTTCTTCGCCCGGCCCTGGAACTCCGATGGCCGCGACGACGCCGCGGCCGCCACGCTTGACTCGATCGTACCCGCCGCCACCAGCGCCTCGAGGTGCTGTTCGAAGGTCTGCATTCCGTGCGCCTCGCCACCGGCGGCGATGCACGCGCGGATCTCGCCGATCCGGTTCTCCAGCACCAGCGCGCGGATCTCCGGCGTCACGATCATGATCTCGAGCGCGGCGACGCGACCCTCCGCGTCCTTCCGTGGGACGAGCCGCTGCGAGATCACCGCGTACAGCGCGTCGGCGAGCCGGAGGCGCACCACGTCCTGCTCCTCCGGCGGGAACATCGCGAGGATCCGCATCACCGTGCTCGACGCGTCGGCCGTGTGGAGCGTCGAGATGAGCAGGTTCCCCGTCTCCGCCGCCTTGAGCGCGGTGTCAATCGTCTCCGGGTCGCGCATCTCGCCGATCAGCACGACGTCCGGGTCCTGACGAAGCGCGGCCCGCAGGCCGTGCCGGAAGGTGTCCGTGTCCACGCCAATCTCGCGCTGCGTCACCGAACTCTGGAGGTCGCGATGGAGGAACTCGATCGGGCTCTCCAGCGTGACGATATGCCGATTCTGGTGCTGGTTGACGTGATTGATCATCGCCGCCATCGTCGTGCTCTTCCCCGAGCCCGTCACGCCGGTGACGAGGACCAATCCGCGATCCGCCTCGGCGACCTGCTTCAGCACCGGCGGCAGGCCGAGCTTGTCAATGCTCGGCACCTCGAACGGGATCACCCGCATCACGATCATGAAGCTCGAGCGCTGGCGGAGGATGTTCACGCGGAAGCGCCCGATGCCCGGCGCGCCCCACGAGCAGTCGTAGTCGTTGATCTTGTCGATCCGCGCGCGGTCGTCCTCGTTGACGATCAGCTTGAGCGCGATGGACTTCGTCTGGTCCGGTGTCAGGGCTTGCTTGGTGAGTGGCACCAGCTTGCCATCGATGCGCGCACGGAAGACGTCGCCGGCCTTGATGTGCAGGTCGGACGCCCCCCGTTCCACCGCCGCCTTGATGATCTTTTCCATGGTGTGGCCGTCTCAGTAGCCGGCGCGCTTGTCCACGACGTTTCGCAACGGCGTGCCCGCCCGGTAGCGTGCCCAATTGTCGAGTAGCAGGTCCTGAAAGCGGTCCCAGAACCGCCTCGGCGATACGCCCGAGACGTGCGGCGTCTGCAGGACGCGTTCAAGGTGCCACAGCGGACTGTCCGCCGCCAGCGGCTCGCGCTCGAAGACGTCGAGCACCGCCCCGCGGATCCGCCCCTCCTGCAGGGCCGCCGCCAGGGCGCGCTCGTCCACGAGCGCGCCGCGCGCCACGTTGCAGACGATCGCGCCTGGCCGGAGCCGCGCAATCCGCGCCGCACTGAGCACCCTCCGCGTCTCGTCGGTGAGCGGCGTCGCGAGGACGATCACGTCCGCCTCCGGAAGCAGGCGGTCGAGTGCGTCTGGGCCGTGAACGGCCGCAAAGCCCTCCGGCAGCCCCAGCTCGGGGCGCCGCCGCACCCCGGTCACCCGCGCGCCGAGCGCCCGGAATCGCCGCGCCACCTCGCTCCCCAGCCCGCCGGCGCCGATCACCAGTACCGCGCACTCGTCCACCTCGCGGACCATCGCCCGCGCGGTCGCAAAGGCGCCCTGGTCCCAGACGCGCGCCTGGCGCATCACCGCCGCGAGGTCGAACGCGCGCAGGAAGTGCAGCACGCCCCCCACCACGTACTCGGCGATGGACGGTCCGTAGAGGCCCGCCGCGTTCGTGAGGAGCACGTCGCCGTCGCGGATCTCGGCGTAGAGCAGCGTGGCGACGCCGGCGGTCCCGGTCTGCACCCAGCGCAGCCGCGGGCCGGCGAGAAAGAGCGCGCGCGGCATCCCAAATCCCACGTAGACCTCGGCGTCGCGCACCGCGAGGAGCGCCTCCTCGCTCGGCGCCTGCGCCCCGTCGCCAAACGAATCCGTCAGCGACGCGACGATGTAGGTGCGCCAGCCGGCGGGGGTCGCCGCGAGGATCGCCTCGGCCACCCGGTCGGGGAGCGCGAACGCCTCGGCCGTCGACCGAAGATCAACGACCAGCAGCCTCCCCCCGTCCGCCATCAGTCGCGGTCGGGCGGCGGAGTTCCGGGCCGCGGGGCCCGGGACGACGACTCGTCGCCCCGGTCACTCGACCGGCGCCCTTCGCCGCGCCGCTGCCACTCGTCCGCCGGCAGCCCCTCGCGGCTGTCCGACTCCGCCGTCAGGAAGCGCCCCTCCAGCCAGCCGAGCCCGCGCAGGACGACCATCACCGTCATCGTCGCCGCCAGCGCCTCGAAGTGGAACCCGGCGCCGACGGTGAGGCCGATCGCCGCGACGACCCAGATCGTCGCGGCCGAGGTGAGGCCGGTGATCGTGCCGCGGGTGTGGAGGATCGTCCCCGCGCCAAGGAAGCCAATCCCGGTGACGACCTGCGCGGCGATCCGCCCCGGGTCGCCGCCGTGGGCAAACGCCAGGGCCATCGAGAGGTCCATCAGCAGCGCCGAGCCGACGCAGATCAGGATGTTGGTCCGGAGGCCGGCTGGCTTGCGGCGCAACTCGCGCTCGAGGCCGATCCCGCCGCCGACGAGGATGGCGATGAACAGCTTCGCCCCGAGGTCGAGACGGAGGATCTCGATGAACTCCCGTAACTCATTCACGCGCGTCGAGTCCCATGCGTGCCTTGACCTCACGCATCGTTTCGCGCGCGACCGTGCGCGCTCGTGAGCTACCGTCGGCGAGCTGGGCATCCACCTGCGCCGGATCGGCCTGGAGCGCCTCGGCCCGCACGCGGATCGGCGTCAGCTCCGCCACCATATGCTTGTGGAGCACCTGCTTGCAGTCAATGCACCCCCACTTGGCGCCCCGGCAGTTCACCTCCACCTCGGCCACCGTCGCCGCCGGCGAGAACGCCTTGTGCAGCTCGTAGATCGTCTTGCAGTCGTTCGGCTCGCCGGGGTCGGACTTCCGCTGCCGCTTGGGGTCGGTGACCGCCGGCCGCAGCTTCTCCCACATCTCGTCGGGGGAGTCGAGGAGCCCGATGGTGTTGTTGAGCGACTTTGACATCTTCGCCTGCCCATCAAGTCCCACGATGCGGCGCATTGGCGTCAGCGTGGGCTTCGGCTCGGGGAAGAAGGGCGCGCCAGGCGAGAAGCGGGAGTTCCAATTGCGCGCCACGACGCGCGAGAGCTCAAGGTGCTGCACTTGGTCCTCGCCCACCGGGACCGTGTCGGCGCGGTAGAGGAGGATGTCCGCTGCCTGGAGCACCGGATAGTTGAGGAGCCCCGCCATCACCTGCTCCTGCCGCGCCGCCTTCTCCTTGAACGCCACCTGCCGCTCGAGCTCGCCGAGCGGGGTGATGGTGTTGAAGATCCACTGCAGCTCGGTGTGCTCGGGGACGTCGCTCTGGACGAAGACCACCGCCTTGGCGGGGTCGAGCCCCGAGGCGAGGAGCGAGATCGCCATCTCGCGCGTCCGCTGCCGCAGATCCTCCGGCGCGTACGCGACCGTGATGGCGTGATAGTTTACGATGCAGAAGAACGACTCGTGCCGATGCTGCAGCGCGACCCAGTTCTTGACCGCCCCGAGGTAGTTGCCGATGTGGAGCTCCCCGGAGGGCTGGATGCCGCTGAAGATGCGAGTCATCACTCGAAGTTAGGGAGCGCGGAATGGGCTATCAACCAGCCAACCGATTCTCAACGCACCCGTTCGCACTGGTCGGCGGCGTTCTGGTGCTTCCGTTGGGTGGGCCTATATTTACGCTATCCGGTGACCAGGCGGCCAATCCCGCCCCCATTGTGCCCTCGGCAGGGAGTCGCGCGTGGCTGAACCGGCGTTGCAGGAACGTATCGCCAGACTGGAAGGCCAGGTGACAGGCTTTGACGGACGGTTCGATGCCCTGGATCACGCCATCGCCGCGTTGCACCGCCGATTCGAGGCGGTGGATCGGCGATTCGAGAGCATCGACCGGCGCCTTGACGCAATTGATCGGCGGTTCGAGGCGATTGACCGGCGGTTCGAGGGCATCGAACTTCGTTTCGTGGCCATTGACGGGCGCTTCGAGGCGCTCGACCAGAAGATCTCCCGACAGTTCGTCTGGCTGGTGGGCATCCAGGTCTCGGTCCTGCTCGCGGTGATCGCGGCGCTGGCGAGCCGATGACCTGCTCCCCGGCGGGTCGTGCCATCGAGGCACGATTCCACCGGAGCGCTTGATGGGCCATCAGCCAGAGCGGGCGGAACTGCTCGCCCTTGCCGTCCGCGCGGCGGCCGCTGCGGCAACGGTGATCCGCGACGCCGCCCCAGCGATCGGGGCGCTCGATTGGCGCTCCAAGGGGCCGGCGGACTTCGTCTCCGAGGTGGACCTTGCTGCCGAGGCGCGCATCCTGGCGCTGATTGCCGCCGAGCTCCCCGAGGCGACGATTCTGGCCGAGGAGACCGCGGCCACGGTGCCCGCCGAGCGCCTCCGCACCGGGCTGGCCGTGGTCGTGGACCCCCTCGACGGGACGACGAACTTCCTCCACGGTTATCCCGAGTACGCGGTGTCTATCGCCATCCTCGAAGCCGGCGAACCCGTCGCGGCGGTCGTGCACGACGTCCCGGGGAACGAGGTCTTCACTGCCGCGGCCGGCGGCGGGGCCTACCTGAACGGGAAGCCGTGCCGGGTCTCGGACATCGAGGACCCCAGGCGGGCGCTGGTCGGGACGGGGTTTCCGTTCAAGGACGCCTCCGACATCGAACCCTACCATCGGCAGATGGCGAAGGTGATGGCGCACGTCGCCGGCGTGCGGCGACCCGGTGCGGCGAGCATAGACCTTGCCAGCGTTGCCTGCGGGCGATTCGACGGCTTTTGGGAGATGGAACTCGCCCCGTGGGACTTCGCCGCGGGGATGCTCCTGGTGCGTGAGGCGGGGGGCGTGGCATCCGACCTGACAGGCGCGCCGCTCCGCGCACTCGGCAAGTCGAGTGTGCTCGCCGGCAATCCGTCCATGCATCGGTGGCTGGCCGACGCCCTTGCCGGCGCGTGAGGCGCCGTGGCGGCACGCCGGCGCGCGAGTTTTCGGCGGGGACTAGATTCTGACGGCAGCGCACAAATCCCTTCGAGCCCTTCCGCCCAAGCATCCAAGTGTCACTAGTCGAATGCGTCCCCAACTTCTCCGAAGGCCGCCGCCCCGAAGTCATCGCTGCCATCCGTGACGCGATCGCCGCCGTCGAGGGGGTCGTCCTCCTCGACGTGTCGAGCGACGCCTCGCATAACCGGACCGTCGTGACCTTCGTCGCGCCGGTCGCGAGCGCCGCCGCCGCCGCCTTCGCCGGGATCGCCAAGGCCGCCGACCTGATTGACCTCAACCAGCATTCCGGCGCTCACCCGCGACTCGGCGCCACCGACGTCTGCCCGTTCATCCCCCTCGACGGGACCTCGATGGACGACTGCGTAGCCCTCGCGCGCGCGCTGGGCGAACGTGTGGGCAAGGAACTCAAGGTTCCTGTCTTTCTGTACGAACGCGCGGCCTCGCGGCCGGATCGCGTGAACCTCGCCGATATCCGACGCGGCGAGTTCGAACTGGCCCGCACGGAGATCGGTACGGACCCTAAGCGCACGCCCGACTTCGGCCCCAACGCCGTCCACCCAACCGCCGGCGCCACCGTGATCGGCGCGCGCCCGTTCCTCGTCGCCTACAACGTCTACCTCGGCGGCAAGGAAAACATCGCCGTCGCTAAGAGCGTCGCCAAAGCTGTCCGCGGTTCGTCCGGTGGCCTCAAAGGGATCAAGGGACTCGGCCTCGAGGTGGACGGCCAGGCGCAGGTGTCAATGAACCTCGTGGACTTGGACGTGACTCCGCTGCACGAAGCGTACGAGGCCGTAAAGCGCGAGGCCGTAGCGCAGGGTGTGCCACCGAAGTGGAGCGAAATCGTCGGACTCGTGCCCGAGCGCGCACTGTTCGAAGCCGCGGCTCATTCCATTGGTTGGCGCGACTACACACCCGACGCCGTCTTGGAACGCCAAGTGCGCGCAGCTGCTGCCGCGGCTGGCCCCAGCGGCGAGACCATCGACGGATTCACGGGGGCCGTCGCCTCATCCTTGCCCGTGCCGGGTGGTGGCACTGTAGTTGCACTCGTCGGTTCTCTCGCAGCCGCCCTCGCACAAATGGTCTCAGCGCTCACCGTGGGCAGAAAAAAGTACGCCGTCGTCGAGGACCAGATGCAGGACATCGGTCTCCGCGCCGCCAACCTCGTCCGCCGGCTCTCCGAACTCAAGGATGAGGACGCCGCGGCCTACACAAGTGTGAGCACCGCGTACAAGCTCCCCAAAGAGACTCCCGAACAGGTCAAAGCGCGCGACGCAGCGATCCAGGCCGGACTGATGAAGGCCGCCGAAGTCCCCCTCGAGACCGCGCGCTGGTGCGGCGAAGTCGCCGAACTCGCCGCGATCTGCGCCGAGAAGGGCAACACGAACGCCGTGAGCGATGCGGGCGTAGCCGCGCTGCTCGCCGAAGCCGCCTGCCGCGGCGCCGCGTACAACGTGCGGATCAACGTCGTCGGAATGCCTGACAAGTCGATCGGCGAGCCGCTGGCAAAGGAGGCGGCGCGACTCGTTGCGTCGTGCGCAACGTTCGCCAGGCGCGCGACGGCTGCGGTCGAGGCGCAGCTCTAGGGTCGCGCCGACGACCCCCGGTCCACGGATGAATCGCCCCCGACCGCGCGCCCTGTGGCTGCTGGCGCCATTCCTCGCCCTGTTGCTCGCGGCGACCGGCGCCTTGGCGATGCAGCGGGCGCTGGACCGGCCGACGGCGACGGAGCAGGACGCGCTCCCCGCCGACGCCAACTATATAGCGTCATCCCGCGGCACCGTGTACTACTGGCGCGGCTGCTCACAGTGGCGGCGCCTCTCGCCGGCCAACCTTCGCTTCTTCAAGACCGCCGAGGACGCCGAGCGCGCCGGGTACGTGCCGTCGCGGACGCGCGGGTGCGCCGGACCGCCCGGCGGCGTCTCGCGTCCGAGTACTGCGGACGGGCGGGGCCGTCCGGCCCTCGGCGACAGCGCGACCACGGCGCCGAACGTCCCTGACCCGTCCCGCGCCACGCAGGGCTGCCGCGTGCAACGCGTGGTGGACGGCGACACGCTCGTCTGCGTCGGCGGCGTGCGCCTGCGCTTGCTTTTGGTGGACGCGCCCGAGGCCGGCCGGGGGGGTGCGCCTGGGCTTGGTTTTGGGGGCGGCGCCCGCGGCGGGCCTGGGCGCGCCGGACGCCCGCGCCACCTCCGTCCTCCGCGCACTGGCCCCGCCGGGAACGGCGCTCGGCCTCGAGTACGACGTCCAACGGCGCGATCGTTACGGCCGCGACCTGGTCTACGCCTACCTCGCCGACGGCCGGATGGTGAACGTCGAACTCGCGCGCGCCGGCGTCGCCGTGATCGGGATCTATCCGCCCAACGTGCGCTATGTCGAAGTCATCAGGGCGGCCGTCGCCGAGGCGCGCGAAGCCAGGCGCGGACTCTGGAGCGGCAGCGCATTCGACTGCGCGCCGGCGGACTTCCGCCGCGGCCGCTGCGACGACTGAGTCGAGGCAGCGGAACCCTACGCGAGCGTGGTCAGCACCCGCGGCCCGGCGTCAGTGATGGCGACCGTATGCTCGAAGTGCGCCGAGCGCGCCCCGTCGAGCGTCACGATGGTCCATTTGTCGCCGAGTGTGCGCGTCGCCGCCCCGCCGGCGTTCACCATCGGCTCGATCGCCAGCGTCATTCCCGCGAGGAGGCGAGGGCCGCGCTTGGGCTTGCCGTGGTTCGGCACCTGCGGTTCCTCGTGCATCTCCGCGCCCACGCCGTGCCCCACGAGGTCGCGCACCACGGTGAAGCGGCCGCGCACCACCACCGCCTCCACCGCCGCGCCGATGTCGCCGACGTGGTTCCCCACCGTCGCCTGCGCGATCCCCGCCCAGAGCGATGCCTCAGTCACCTCCATCAGGCGCTTCGTCTCCCGCGCGACCTCCCCGACGGCGTAGCTCCACGCCGAGTCGGTGTGGAAGCCGCCGTAGTATACGCCGATGTCCACCGTGACGAGGTCGCCCTCCTGCAGCACGCGCTTTGCCGAGGGGATTCCGTGCACGATTTCCTCGTTGATCGAGATGCAGGCCGCGCCGGGGAAGCCGTAGAGCCCCTTGAACGAGGGCGTGGCGCCGGGGTGCGACCGGATGAACCGCTCGACCATCGCGTCGAGTTGGAGCGTCGTCGCGCCAGGTCGGATTGCCGGCTTGATGTGCGCGTGGGTCGACGCGAGGATCCGTCCGCCCGCCGCCATCGTCTCCAGTTCGCGGGCGCTCTTGAGCTGGATCACCGACCGACGGCCGCGATTGCGCGCGCCGCGACCTCGTCGAACGAGCCCACCGCATTGATGTGCGCCACCGGCGCGCCCTGCGCGACGTACCAGTCGAGGACCGGCGCCGTCTGCTCGCGGTAGGCCCGCAGCCGCGTGCGGATGGCGTCGGGCTCGTCGTCCTTCCGGCGGACCAGCGTGCCGCCGTCCCCCTTGGGGCAGGGCGTGCCGGGCGGCTTCCCCGTGAAGGGCGACTGACACTGATCGCAGACCGTGCGGCCCGAGAGGCGCGCGACGAGCGCGTCGTCGGCGATGTCGAAGGCCAGGACGACGCCCACCGTGCGTCCGAGTTCACGCGTCACCGCGGCGAGCCCCTCGGCCTGCGGCACCGTGCGGACCACGCCGTCGAGGACCACACCCCTGGCGTGCGCCGGCTCGGCCAACGCGTCCTTCATGATCCCGAGGATCACCGGGTCGGGGACGAGGTCGCCGCGGTCCATATACGCCTTGGCCTCGAGGCCGAGCTTCGTCCCCGCCTTCACGGCGGCACGGAGCACGTCCCCCGTAGCGATCTTGGGGACGCCGAGGTGAGCCGCGATCCGCTCCCCCTGCGTCCCCTTGCCCGCGCCCGGTGGTCCGAGCAGGACGACGATCATCGCGTGAGCAACTCCCCTAGAAGCCCGACTGCCCGCCGCGGCCGCGGAAGCGGACCCGGCCCTTCTTCATGAAGCCATCGTACTTCCGTAGGATCAGGTGCTGCTGCATCTGCGCCATCGTGTCGAGCGCGACGCCGACCACGATCAGCAGCGACGTGCCGCCGAACTGGAACGGCACCCCGAACATGTCGGCGAGGAGGATCGGGAGCAGGGCAATCACGCTCAGGAACGCCGCGCCGGGGAGCGTGATCCGCGAGACGACGTGGTCAATGTACTCGGCCGTCTTCGCGCCCGGCTTGACGCCGGGGATGAACCCGCCCTGCTTCTTCAGGTTCTCCGCGAGGTCCACCGGATTGAAGATGATGGACGTGTAGAAGTAGGTGAAGAACATGATCAGCACGGCCATCAGGGCGACGTAGAGCCCCGTGCCCGGGGCGAAGAGGTCGGCGAAGTCGGCCGCCGCCCGATTGCCCGAGAACTGGGCGACCGCGCCCGGCACGACGATCAGCGACTGCGCGAAGATGATCGGCATCACGCCGGCGGCGTTGATCTTCAGCGGGATGAAGTTCTTCGCTGCCTCGCGCTGCCGGCCGCGCGCCATCGTCCGCTGCGGGATCTGGATCGCGATCCGGCGTGCGGCGAGCGTCATCGCCACCACGCCCGCCACCACGAGGAGCATCGTCGCCGTCATCCCGAGGGCGCCGAGCATCGTCACCGCGCCGGTCGAGACGAAGGTGAACATCTGGAAGATGGACGGCCAGAACCGCTCGACGATCGAGAAGAAGATCAGCAGCGACGCGCCATTCCCCAGTCCGCGCTCGGTGATCTGCTCGCCCAGCCACATCACGAAGAGCGCGCCGGTGGTCAGGAAGAGGACCATCTGGACCATGAACCCGGTGCCCGGCGTGACGACCGCGCCCTGCACGCCCGAGGTGAAGATCGCGAACCCGTAGGCCTGGACCGCCGCCAGCGCCACCGTGCCGTAGCGCGTCCACTGCGTGATCTTCTTCCGGCCCTCCTCGTCCTTCTGCATCTTCTCGAGCGTCGGCACCATCGCCGCGCCGATCTGCATGAAGATGCTCGCCGAGATGTAGGGCATGATGCCCAACGCGAAGATCGTCGAGCGGGAGAGGTTGCCGCCGACGAAGAGGTCGTAGAGGCCGAGCAGCCCGCCGCCCTGGCTTGCGAAGAAGTTCGTCATCGCGACCACGTCCACGCCGGGCGCCGTCACGTGCGACCCCACCCGGTAGATCACCAGGCAGAGGAACGTGAACGTGATTTTCTGCCAGAGCTCCGGCGTGCGGTAGATGTTGCCTACCGCCGCCATCGGATTCGCCTGAGCCATCCTATTCCTCGATCGTGCCGCCCGCCGCCACGATCTTCTCGCGCGCCGGGCCGCTGACCTTGAGTCCGCGCACGGTCACCGCGCGGGCAATCTCCCCGTTCGCCAGCAGCTTCGCCGGCCCCTTCGCCAGGTTCACCAGCCCGACCGCGGAGAGTGTCTCCATCGTGACCTCGGCGCCCGTCACGAGCGCGAGGTCGGCGAGCCCGACCACCTGCGACTCGATCCGGAACGGGTTGGTGAAGCCGCGCTTGGGGACGCGCCGCGTGAGCGGCATCTGCCCGCCCTCGAAGTGCGGCTTGTTGCCGCCGTGGCCGTGGTGGCCCGAGCGGGCCTTGATGCCCTTGTGTCCCTTGCCCGACGTCTTGCCCGTCCCCGAGCCCGGGCCGCGCCCGATGCGCTTCCGGTTGCGGTGCGAGCCCGGCGTCCGCGCCAGGGTGTTCAGGGTGATCTTCTCCTCGCTCATCGCTTACTCCTTCACCGGCGTGACGTCCACCAAGTGGCGCACGCGCTTGATCATCCCGCGGAGCGCCTTCGAGTCCTGCTGCACCACGGAGGCCTGGTGGTGCCGCAGCCCGAGCGCCTCGAGGGTTGCATTCATGACCTTGTTATGGCCGATCCCGGACCGCACCTGCGTGATGCGGACCTTCCCCTCGGTGAGGGTGTTCGGCGCGGTATGCTTCGGCCCCTTGCTGGGGTGCCACACGAACGTACGCGGCATCAGACGGTCTCCTTGGACTTCGCGCGCGAACGGTAGCCGAGCGAGGAGACCTCGACCCCGCGTTCGCGGGCGATCTGCTCGACGGTCGTCAGGCTCTGCAGCCCGTCGAGCGCGGCGAGCACCATGTTGTGCGGGTTGGTGGAACCGAGCGACTTGGTGAGGATGTCGTGGATGCCCACGCACTCCAGCACCGCGCGCACGGCGCCGCCGGCGATCACGCCGGCGCCAGGGGCGGCCGGCTTCATCAGGACCTTGCCGGCCCCGTGCTTGCCGACGATCTCGTGCGGGATCGTCGCGCCCGTCATCGGAATCGAGATCATCGCGCGGCGCGCCCCGTCCACGGCCTTGCGGACCGCCTCCGAGACTTCGTTCGCCTTGCCGGTCGCCACGCCCACCTTCCCCTGCCCGTCGCCGACGGCGACGAGCGCGTTGAAGGAGAACCGACGGCCGCCCTTGACGACCTTCGCCACGCGGTTGATGGCGATCACGTTCTCGAGGAGATCGCTCCCCTCGCGGTCCTGCTGCGGGCCACCGCGTCCGCCATCGCGGCCGCCGCGACCGTCACGCCCGCCCGGCCCGCCGCGCCCGCCCGGGCCGCCCGGGCCGCCACGACCGCCGGGACCGCCGGGACCGCTGCGCCCGCCGCCCGGGCCACCGCGCCCGCCACCTGGCGGGCCGCGCCCACGACCGACCGGAGGACCACCGCGACGCCCGGCGGGCGTCGAACCACCACCTGTCTGTTCAGCCATTTAGAACTCCAACCCGCCTTCGCGGGCTCCGTCGGCCACCGCTTTCACGCGGCCGTGATACTGGTAACCGCCACGGTCGAACACGACCTTCGTAATTCCGGCCGCCTTCGCCTGCTCGGCGACGCGCTTGCCGACCGCCACGGACTTCTCGGACTTCTTCCCCGACAATCCGGCGTCGGTGACCGTCAGCAACGTGTGCCGCTTCACGTCGTCCACCAGCTGCACGGAGACGTGCTTCAGCGAGCGGAAGACCACGAGGCGCGGCCGTGCGGCCGTCCCCGCCACCTTCACCCGGACTCGGATGTGTCGACGCGCCCGCAACCCCGCGCGCGTCTTCGGAATGCGCTTCCCTGGCATTACTTGCCCCCCGCCTTGCCGGCCTTCCGCCGGACGACCTCGCCTACGTACTTGATGCCCTTGCCCTTGTAGGGCTCGGGGGGCCGCAGCGCGCGGATCTCCGCCGCCACCTGCCCGACCTTTTCCTTGTCGGCGCCCTCGATCACCACCTGCGTCGGCTGCGGCGCGGTGAGCTTGATCCCCGCCGGCGCCCGGTAGACGACCTGGTGGGAGAAGCCCAGCGCCAGCTGGAGCCCGAACGGCTTCGGCTCCGCCTTGAATCCGACGCCATTGATCTCGAGCTGCTTCACGTAGCCCTTCGTGCACCCCTCGACCATGTTGGCGAGGAGGGTCCGCGAGAGCCCGTGGAGCGCCTTGTGATTCTGCTCATCCGAGGGACGCGCCACCGTCAGCACGTTCCCCTCGAGCCTGACCGCCATCTCCGGGTGGATCGTCCGCGAGAGCTCGCCCTTCGGGCCCTTCACCGAGACCTTGTTCCCCTCGACCTTCACCGTCACTCCGGCCGGGATCGTCACCGGCAGCTTTCCGATACGCGACATGGGCGGCTCCTACCAGATGTAGGCGAGGAGTTCACCGCCGGTCCGCTGGGCGCGGGCCTCGCGGTCGGTCATCAGCCCCTTGGAGGTGCTGAGGATCGCGACGCCAAGTCCGTTGCGCACGCGCGGGATCTCGGCGGCGCCGACGTACTGACGGAGCCCCGGCGTCGAGACGCGCTGCAGCTGGCGGATCACCGGCGTGCCGCCGGCATACTTGAGCGCGACGCGGAGGACCTTCTTCCCCTCGGCGTTCTCGAGGGTCTTGTAGTCGGTGATGAAGTTCGTCTCCTTCAGCAGCCGGGCGATCTCCACCTTCATGCGGGACGCCGGGATGTCCACGCGCCGATGCTTCGAACCGACAGCATTACGGATCCGCGTGAGCATATCGGCGATTGGGTCGGTCATGCTCATAGTGCGACTCGTCTCTTCGTTCAATACTGGATGTGGTTCCTGGAGCTAGGTGCTGCAGGCCTGCATCCGTTCTTTAACAACAGGTGTCAGGTATCAGGTGTCGGGTGTCAGGGATGGCCGAACGGCCGGCCCCCTGATACCTGACACCTGACACCTTCCATTGCATCACCAACTTGCCTTCCGCACCCCGGGAATCAGCCCCTGCAGTGCCATCTCGCGGAAGGCAATCCGGCTCAACCCGAAGTGCGCCACGTACCCGCGGCTGCGGCCGGTCATCTGGCAGCGGTTGCGGATGCGGATGGACGCCCCGTTGCGCGGGAGTCGCTGCAACGCCACCTGGGCGGCGCGCTTCTCCTCGTCGGTCGCCTTGACGCTGCGCACGGTGTCGGCGAGCGCCTTCCGCTTCACCGCCTGGCGCTGCGCCATCTGCCGCCGCCGTTCGTTCTTCTCGATCGTGCTCTTCTTGGCCATGGTTTCCTCAACCCTGGACGACGATGGGCTTGTCATCGCCGCGGAACGGCACGCCGAGCTCCCGGAGGAGCGCAAAGGCCATGTCATCCCGATCGGTGGTCGTGACGAACGTGATGTCCATCCCGTGGATCTGCTCGACGAGGTCGTAGTTGATCTCCGGGAAGATCATCTGCTCCTTGACGCCGAGACTGTAGTTGCCGCGGCCGTCGAACGACCGCGTCGAAAGGCCGCGGAAGTCGCGGATGCGCGGGATGGCCGTCGACACGAAGCGGTCGAGGAATTCCCACATCCGGGCGCCACGCAGCGTCACCGAGACGCCAATCTCCTGCCCCTCGCGCTGTCCGTAGTTGGCAATCGACTTCTTCGCCTTCGTGCGGACCGGCTTCTGGCCGGTGATCGTCGCCAGCTCGTCAACGATGGCGTCGAGGACCTTCGGCTGCTTGATCGCCTCGCCCATCCCGACGTTGAGCGTGATCTTCGTCAGGGTGGGGACCTCGTGCGGATTGCCGAGGCCGAACTGCTGCATCAAGCGCGGCCGCACGGTGGCGGCGTAGTGCCCCAGCAGGCGCGGCGGCGGCACCGGCTTCCCGGCCCCGGCGTGGTCCTTGGGGAGCATCGAGGCGCGCTTCTCGCCCTGGCCGCCGCCCTTCTTCTGTTGTGTGCCCTGCGTCTTGGTCGTTGCCATTGGTCGGTTCTCTGCGGTCAGCGGACGTACGGAATCGGCTCGGCACTCTTCACGCTCACGCGCTCCTTCGTGCCGTCGGCGTCAATCCGCGCGCGGACGCGCGTCGGTGCCCCCGACTTCGGGTCGAGCAGCATCACGTTGGACGCGGCAAGCGGCGCCGGCATCTCGAGGATGCCCGATTGCTCCTCGGCCCGCCGCGCGCGGCGATGCTTCTTCACGATGTTGATCCCCTCGATCAGCACGCGCCCGGTCTTCAGGTACACGCGAATCACCTTGCCTTCCTTGCCCTTGTCGTCGCCGCGCATCACGCGCACGGTGTCGCCGCGCGAGACCGACATCGTCGTGCGCTCGGCGTTCCGCCGGTGACGGGTGACGTTCTTCTTGCCGCGGGTCTTGCGGTGGGTCAGGACGCGCATCTTAGAGCACCTCGGGGGCCAGACTGACGATCTTCATATAGCGCTTCTCGCGGAGCTCACGGGCCACCGGCCCGAAGATGCGCGTCGCGCGCGGCTCGCCCTTGTCATCAATGATGACGACGGCGTTCTCGTCGAACTTGATGTAGCTGCCATCCTTGCGGCGCGTCTCCTTGACGGTCCGCACGACGACCGCCTTCGCGACGTCGCTCTTCTTCACGGTTCCGTTGGGGAGGGCGTCCTTGACCGTGACGACGACCTTGTCGCCAAGGCCGGCGTAGCGGCGGCGGGTGCCGCCGAGGACCCGGATCACGAGGGCCTTCTTGGCCCCCGAGTTGTCCGCGACCTTCACGACGGATTCCTGTTGGATCATTGGTCGACTCCCTTAACGCGCACGTTCGACGATCTCGAGCAGCCGGAACCGCTTGTCCTTCGACAGCGGCCGGGTCTCGACGATCCGGACGGTGTCGCCGACCTTCGCGCTGTTGGCCTCGTCGTGCGCCTTCAGTCGCTTGGTCTTCGTCACCATCTTCCCATAGACGGGATGCGGCACGCGACGCTCGATCGCGACCACGACGGTCTTGTCCATCTTGTCGCTCACGACCAGCCCCTGGCGCACTTTGCGCGCGGTGCGGTCGGTCACGGTGTGCTTCACTGGCTCAGCCATCGATTCTCCTCGCGCGCCTCAGCGCGCGGCCTCCGTCGCGCGCGCCTGTTCGGCGAGCACCGTCTGAAGCCGCGCGATATCGCGGCGAATGGTCCGCAACCGGAGCGGATTCGTGAGCGTCTCGGTGCCGCCCCGGAACTTCAGGTTGAAGCGCTCCCGTTCCAGCTCAGCGAGCCGCGCGCGGATATCGTCCGCACTCAACCCCCGGATCTCCTCAGCTTTCATCGCTCAGCGCCTCCTCGCGCGCCACGAACTTCGTCTTCACGCCGAGCTTGGCCGCGGCGAGGCCGAGCGCCTTCTGGGCGATCGCCTTCGTCACGCCCTCGATCTCGAACAGCACGCGTCCCGGCCGCACCACCGCCACCCAGAGCTCGGGCGATCCCTTGCCCTTGCCCATACGGGTCTCGGCCGGCTTCTTGGTAACCGGCTTGTCGGGGAAGATGCGGATCCAGACCTTGCCGCCCCGCTTGATGTGGCGCGTCAACGCCACGCGGGCCGCCTCGATCTGCCGCGCCGTCACCCATCCCGGCTCCTGCGCCTGCAATCCATAGTGGCCGAATGCCACCGTCGCGCCACGCGTGGCGAGACCGGTCGTGCGGCCCTTGAACATCTTGCGGAACTTCACGCGCTTCGGTGCGAGCATCGCTCAGGGCTCCTTACGCGTCGGAGGAGTACGTGTTGCCACGCCGCCCCTCGATGATCTCGCCCTTGAAGATCCACACCTTCACCCCGATGGTGCCGAACGTGGTCTTCGCGGTTGACGTCGCATAGTTGATGTCGGCCCGGAGGGTGTGGAGCGGCACCCGCCCCTCGTGGTAGCCCTCGACCCGCGCGATCTCGGCGCCGCCGAGGCGGCCCGAGCACTTCACCTTGATGCCTTCGGCGCCCATCCGCATCGCGCTCTGCACGGCGCGCTTCATCGCACGGCGGAATGAGATGCGCTGCGCCAGCTGGGCGGCGATGTTGTCGGCGACGAGCTGTGCCTCGATCTCGGGCCGCTTGATCTCCTCGACGTTGATCCCGACTTCCTTGCCGGTCAGCTGCTGGAGCTCGTTCTTCAACTCCTCGACCGCCGCTCCCTTCTTGCCGATCACGACGCCCGGCCGCCCGGTGTGGATCGTCACCACCACCTTGCCCGGCTTCCGCTCGATGGTGATGTCGGCGATCGCCGCGCCGCCGAGGCGCGCCTTGAGGTACTTCCGCAGCAGCGCGTCTTCCTTCAGCAGCGCCGGGAAGTCCTTCGTCGCGAACCACTTCGAGCGCCACGACGTCGAGATGCCGAGCCGGAAGCCAATCGGATGTGTCTTCTGTCCCATTATCGCCCGTCCTTCTCGGCCACGATGATCTCCACGTGGCTGGTTCGCTTGTGCATCGGCGTCGCCCGTCCCATGGCCGCCGGCGTCCACCGCTTGAGTTTCACGCCTTCATTGACGATCGCGTGCTTCACGTAGAGCTGGTCCACGTCGAGCGCGGTGTCGGCCGCGCGCGCCGCCTGCTCGGCGTTCGCCACCGCCGACGTGAGCACCTTCGAGATCTGCACCGCCGCGTGCTTCTTGGAGAACTTGAGCAGCGCCAGCGCGTCGTTCACGCCGAGCCCGCGGATCTGGTCAATGACCAGCCGCATCTTGTAGGGCGACTGCCGTGCGCTGCGCTGGATGGCCCGTGCCTCGGTCATCGTCACTTGCCTCCCTTGGCCGCCGGCGCCGCCGGGGCCGCCGGGGCTGTCGGGGCCGCCGCGGCCGCCGCCGGGGCCGCGCCGCTCGGCGCCGCCTTCTTGTCGATCTTGTTGTTGCCGCTGTGCCCGCGGAAGAGCCGCGTCGGCGCAAACTCGCCGAGCTTATGGCCGACCATGTTCTCGGTCACGTACACCGGGATGAACTTGTTCCCGTTGTGCACCGCGAACGTGTGCCCGACGAACTCGGGGATCACCATGCTCGCGCGCGACCAGGTCTTGACGACCTTCTTCTCGTTCTTCGCGTTCAAGGCCTGGACCCGCTTGAGGAGCGTGTCCTGGATGAACGGTCCCTTCTTGATGCTGCGTCCCATTGGTCGGCTTCTCCGGTCAGCTCTGGGTGGCCTTGCCGCGCTTCCGGCCACGGACAATCAGGCGCTGCGACGCCTTCTTCTTGTTGCGCGTCTTGACGCCCTCCTTCTTGCCCCACGGACTCACCACGTTCCTGCCGCCGCGCGTGCGGCCACCGTGCGGGTGGTCCACCGGGTTCATCACTTCGCCGCGGACCTTCGGGCGGCGCCCCAGCCAGCGGGTCTTGCCCGCCTTGCCCCACGAGATCAGCTCGTGCTCCGCGTTCCCCACCTCGCCGATGGTGCCGAGGCAGTCCCCGTGGATCATCCGCATCTCGGTTGACGCCATCCGGACCGTGACGTACTCGCCTTCCTTGGCCACGACCTGGACGCTCGTGCCGGCCGAGCGGGCGATCTGCCCGCCCTTCCCCGGCTTCAGCTCCACGTTGTGCACCGCGGTGCCCAGCGGCACCTCCCGGAGCGGCAACGCGTTGCCGGTGCGCACGTCCGACCCCTTCCCGCTCACGATCGTGTCGCCGACCGCGAGCCCCTTCGGATGCAGGACGTAGCGCTTCTCGCCGTCGGGATAGCCCACGAGCGCGATCCGCGACGAGCGGTTCGGGTCGTACTCGATGTGCTCGACCGTCGCCACCTGGCCGAACTTGTTACGCTTGAAGTCGATGATGCGGTACTTCCGCTTGTGCCCGCCGCCGAGGCGCCGCATCGAGATGTGGCCGTGATTGTCGCGCCCGCCGCTCTTCTTGAGCGGCGCGGTGAGCGACTTCTCCGGCGTGGACCGCGTGATGACGTCGTTGTCCGAGACCGAACGGAAACGCGTCGCTGCGGTGACTGGCTTGAACTGTCGGATTCCCATGTCTCTCAGCCCTCGAAGATCTCGATCGTGTCGCCCGCCTTGAGCGTCACGATGGCCTTCTTCCAGCGGGGACGCAGCCCGGAGCTCGTGCCGACCTTCCGGCTCTTCCCCCGCTGCTGCGACGTCCAGACGCCCGTGACCTTCACCCCGAACAGCGATTCGATCGCCGCCTTGATGGTGGTCTTGGTCGCGTCCGGGTGGACTTCGAACGTGTACTCACCGCGCTCCTGGTAGGCCGCCGACGACTTCTCGGTGACGATCGGGCGCACGATGGTGCGGAGCATCGTTGGCATCGGTTACTTCCCCTTCTTCTTGGGGGCCGACTTCTTGGCCGCCGGCTTCCGGGCCGCCGCCGGCTTCTTCGCGGCCGCCTTCTTCTTCGCCGGCGCCTTCTTGGCCGCCGCCTTCTTGGCCACCGCCTTCGGGGCAGCCTTCCGCGCCGCCGCCTTGGACGCCGCCTTGGACGCCGTCTTCCTCGCAGTCGCCTTGGCGTGCCGCTTGGCCTCGGTCTCCGCCGCGGCCGCCTTCGGCGACTTCCGCGCCGACGGCTTCCGCACCTTCACCTTCTCCACCGGCTGCTCCGCCAGGGGCGCGAGCTCGTGCCCGAGCGCCGGCGCCTCAATCAGCACCACGTCGGACCAGAGCAGGTCGTACGTGGACGCGTCGCTGTACGGCTGGACGACCACGTTCGGCAGGTTGCGGCCGCTCAGGTAGACCGGCGTCTTGGCGCCGTCGGTGAGGATCAGGACCTTCTGGTGCGAGACCTCCAGCCGCGCGAGCAACTGCGCGAGCTGTGCCGTCTTCGGCGTCTCCCAGGTGAAGCGGTCGATCACGAGCACCGACTGTTCGCGGGCCCGCGCATTGAACGCCGACTTGCGGGCGAGCGCCTTGATCTGGCGCGGCACCTTCTGCTCGTAGGAGCGCGGCTGCGGACCGAACACGGTGCCGCCGCCGACCCAGACCGGGGAGCGCGTCGAGCCGGCGCGGGCGCGGCCCGTGCCCTTCTGCTTCCACGGCTTCTGGCCGCCACCGACCACGAACCCGCGCGTCTTGGTCGCGTGCGTGCCCTGGCGCATGTTCGCCAGCTGCGCCTTCACCGCCTGATGCATCACCGGCATGTTCACGGTGCCGTCGAACGTCGCCGCCGGCAGCTCGACCCGCTCCCGCGGGGTGCCGAGCGCCGTGTACGCGGCCGCGTCGAGGTGTTTCGTCTCTGGCATCGGTTATCCCTGCTTGCGGACGAGGACGATCCCGTTGGTCGGGCCCGCCACGCTGCCGCGGAGGTAAATCAGGTTGCGTTCGGCGTCCACCTTCTCGACGCGCAGATTGCCCTGCGTGTGCCGCTCGGCGCCGAAGTGCCCCGGCATCTTCTTGCCCTTGATCACGCGCGACGGGTCGGTGCCCGGTCCGATCGAGCCCGGCCGGCGGTGCTTCGTGTTGCCGTGCGTGTTCGGTCCGCCGTGGAAGCTCCAGCGCTTCACCACACCCTGGAAGCCGCGGCCCTTGGACGTGCCGGTGACCTTCACCAGCTCGCCGACCGCGAAGATGTCCACCTTCACCACGTCGCCGACGGCGTAACTCGGGACCTCGGCCCCCTTGCCCGGCGCGTCGTCGAGTCGGAACGACCGCAGCACCGCCGGTGGCGCATCGAGCCCGGCCTTCGCCGCGTGCCCAATCTCCGCCTTGTTCGCCCGGCGGCCCTTCGGCGTGCGCTCCCCCTGCTTCGACTCGCGCGCGAGGCGCTGGGCGCCATAGCCAAGCTCGACCGCGGCGAAGCCCGCCTGCTCCGACGTGACGACCTTCGTCACCGGATTGGGCGTTGCCTCGACCACCGTGCAGGGGATCTGTTGTCCTGTTGCATCGAAGATCTGGGTCATCCCCAGCTTCTTGCCGATGATTCCGATCATAACTCTCTCAAGATCTCAGTTAGTCGCGGCGCGAGATCCACATTCATGGAAGTCGCAAACGCCGGAGGACCCGTTCTGCTTCAGGTGTCAGGATTCAGGTGTCAGGATTCAGGTGTCGGGAGTCAGGAACCTGACACCTGCTACCTGACACCTGACTCCTGCCTTTATTCGACCTTGATCTCCACATCCACGCCCGCCGGCAGGTCCAGCTTGGTCAGCGCATCCACCGTGACCGCCTTCGAGTCGAGAATGTCAATCACCCGCTTGTGCGTCTTCAGCTCGAACTGCTCGCGCGACTTCTTGTCCACGTGCGGGGACCGGAGGACAGTCCACCGCTGCGTCTTCGTGGGAAGCGGGATTGGGCCGGAGACCTGCGCTCCGGTCTTCTCCGCGGTCCGAACGATGTCCGCCGAGGCCTGGTCGATCACCGCGTGATCGAAGGCCTTGAGACGGATGCGAATGCGTCCTGCCATGGTGTCTCCTAAGCCAGGATCTTGGTCACCACGCCCGCACCGACGGTGCGGCCGCCCTCACGGATGGCGAAGCGCAGCTGCGCTTCCATCGCGATCGGGATGATGAGTTCGATCGTCATCGAGATGTTGTCGCCCGGCATCACCATCTCGGTGCCGGCCGGGAGCTCGATCGCCCCGGTCACGTCGGTCGTGCGGAAGTAGAACTGCGGGCGGTAGCCCTTGAAGAACGGCGTGTGGCGGCCGCCCTCTTCCTTCGTGAGGACGTAGACCTCGGCCTCGAACCTGGTGTGCGGCTTGATCGAGCCCGGCTTGGCGATGACCATCCCACGCTCGATGTCCTTCTTGTCAATGCCGCGGAGGAGGAGGCCGACGTTGTCGCCGGCGAAGCCCTCGTCGAGCAGCTTGCGGAACATCTCGACGCCGGTGACGACCGTCTTCTTGTCCGAGTTGTAGCCGACGAACTCCAGCTCCTCGCCGACCTTGCACTTGCCGCGCTCGATGCGGCCGGTGGCGACCGTGCCGCGGCCGGTGATCGAGAAGACGTCCTCGACCGGCAGCAGGAACGGCTTGTCGATCTCGCGGACCGGCTCCGGGATGTACGTGTCGAGGGCCTCGTAGAGCTCCTCGATCTTCGCCACCCACTCCTTGTCGCCCTCGATCGCCTTGGAGGCCGAGCCGCGGATGACCGGCGCGTTGTCGCCGTCGTAGTTGTACTTCGAGAGCAGCTCGCGGACCTCGAGCTCGACGAGGTCGAGGAGCTCGGCGTCCTCGACGAGGTCGCACTTGTTCAGGAAGACGACGATCTTCGGCACGTTCACCTGGCGGGCCAGGAGGATGTGCTCGCGGGTCTGCGGCATCGGGCCATCCACCGCCGACACGACGAGGATCGCGCCGTCCATCTGCGCGGCGCCGGTGATCATGTTCTTCACGTAGTCGGCGTGCCCGGGGCAGTCAACGTGCGCGTAGTGGCGCAGCTTCGACTCGTACTCGACGTGCGACGTCGCGATCGTGAGGATCTTCGTGGCGTCACGACGGCCCTGCGACTCGGACGCCTTCGCGACCTCGTCATAGGCGATGTACTTCGTCTTGCCGAACTTGTCCGCCGAGATCTTTGTCAGGGCAGCCGTGGTGGTCGTCTTGCCGTGGTCAACGTGGCCGATGGTGCCCACGTTCACGTGCGGCTTCGTCCGCTCGAACTTTGCCTTGGCCATTGGAAATGTCCTGAGAGTGTTGAAAGGGTCGCCTTCGGTTACCTGCTTCCTGTCACCTGCCACCTGCAACCTGCCGTCATTTCACTTTCGCGATGATCTCGTCGGCCTTCGCCTTCGGGACCTCTTCATAGTGTGAGAACTCCATCGAGTAGACCGCGCGCCCCTGGGTCATCGAGCGCAGCTTGGTCGAGTACCCGAACATCTCGGAGAGCGGCACGGTGGCGCCGATCACCTGGGCCTCGCCGCGCTGCGTCATCGCGCCGATCTTTCCGCGCCGCGCCGACAGGTCGCCGAGCACGTCGCCGAAGAACTGGTCGGGGCTCACCACCTCGACCTTCATCATCGGCTCGAGGATGATCGGATGGGCCGCCCGCGCCGCTTCCTTGATCGCCATCGAGCCGGCGATCTTGAACGCCATTTCCGAGGAGTCCACGTCGTGGTAGGAGCCGTAGACCAGCTCCACCTTCACGTCCACCATCGGGTAGCCGGCCAGCACGCCGTTCTCCAGCGCTTCCTTGATCCCCGCCTCGACCGGCGAGATGTATTCCCGCGGGATCACGCCGCCGACGATCTTGTCCTCGAACACGTAGCCCTGGCCCGGCTCGGCCGGCATCACGTTGATCACGACGTGGCCGTACTGGCCCTTGCCGCCCGACTGCCGGATGAACTTCCCCTCGACCTTGTCCACCCGCTTCTTGATCGTCTCGCGGTAGGCCACCTGCGGGCGACCGACATTGGCCTCGACCTTGAACTCGCGCATCATCCGGTCCACGATGATCTCGAGGTGGAGTTCGCCCATCCCGGAGATGATGGTCTGCGCCGTCTCGGCGTCGGTATGGACGCGGAAGGTCGGATCCTCCTCGGCCAGCTTCTGGAGCGCGATGCCCATCTTGTCCTGGTCGGCCTTCGTCTTCGGCTCGACCGCGACGTCAATCACCGGCATCGGGAACTTCATCGCCTCGAGGATGATCGGCTTGTCCTCGTCGGCCAGCGTGTCGCCGGTGCGGGTGTCCTTGAGGCCGATCGCCGCGGCGATGTCGCCGGCCCGCACTTCCTGGATCTCCTCGCGCTTGTTGGCGTGCATCTGCAACAGGCGGCCGATGCGCTCGCGCTTGTCCTTCGTCGAGTTGTAGACGTGCGACCCTGCCTTGAGGACGCCCGAGTAGACGCGGAAGAAGGTCAGGCGGCCGACGAACGGGTCGGTCGCGACCTTGAACGCCAGCGCCGAGAACGGCGCCTCGTCACTCACCTCCCGCGTCTCGAACGTCTCGTCGTGGTGCGGCAGGTGCCCCTGCATCGGCGGCACGTCGTGCGGCGACGGCAGGTAGTCGATCACCGCGTCGAGCAGCGCCTGCACGCCCTTGTTCTTGAACGAGGCGCCGCAGAGGATCGGGACGAACTTCATCTTGATCGTCGCCGCGCGCACCGCGTGGCGGATCTCGTCGTTCGTCAGCTCCTCGCCGGCGAGGTACTTCTCGATCAGCGCGTCATCGTGCTCGACCGCCGCGTCAATCAGCGCCTTGCGCGCCGCCTCGACCGCGTCGTGGAACTCCGCCGGCACCTCGCTCACCGCGAAGGTCTTGCCGAGCGACTCGTTGTCGAAGATGTACTGCTTGCGCTCGATGACGTCGATGTGGCCGGTGAAGAGCTCGCCCGAGCCGACCGGGAGCTGGATCGGATGCGAATGCTTGGCGAGCCGGTCGCGGATCATCTCCACGCACCGCTCGAAGTTGGCGCCGACGCGGTCCATCTTGTTCGCGAAGATCATCCGCGGGACCTTGTAGCGGTCGGCCTGGCGCCAGACCGTCTCCGTCTGCGGCTCGACGCCGGCCACCGAGTCGAGCAGCGTCACCGCGCCGTCGAGGACCCGCAGCGAGCGCTCCACCTCGACGGTGAAGTCCACGTGCCCCGGTGTGTCAATGATGTTGATGCGGTACTCCGGCCCCGAGCCGGTCTTGTCGCTCTGGCCGTGGCGCATCCAGAAGCAGGTCGTCGCGGCCGACGTGATCGTGATGCCGCGCTCCTGTTCCTGCTCCATCCAGTCCATCGTGGCCGCACCATCGTGCACCTCGCCGATCTTGTGCGACTTCCCCGTGTAGTAGAGAACTCGCTCGGTCGTCGTGGTCTTACCGGCATCGATGTGGGCCATGATGCCGATATTGCGATAGTACTTGAGGTCGGTCGTACGGGGCATCGAGTCGGTCAGGCGTGAAAGTCGGGGAAACAAAAACGCGGCTGGACCAGGCATCCCCCCCGTGAAGCATCCGGGGGACCGGTATCCATCCGCACTCGCCGGGTACAGTCGCCACTGGTGCGCAACTGGGGACCCTCGGCGCGTCGGGCAAGAACAAAAAAATCGCCCGGCGTCAAATTGTCCTGCGTGCTTTTCGGGAATCGGGGCGCCGTCAGACGAACTGATCAGCGGGATCGATCGGGCTGTCCACTCCCCCCGCGCGTCCACTCCAGGCAACGTTGGCAGGCCCATCTGTCCGGGACGCAGTGCCCCGGGGTTCCTCGGTCGATCGCTCCACTGAAGAACCTTGCCGCCACAGCCCGTCTTGAAAACGGGCTGGGGTAGCCTGTAAAAGCTAGTCGTACAATAGCCTATGTCAAGCCGACCCCTCGATGCGTCCCCGGGCGTCCATCGGGAGCAATCGGGGCGCCACGTGCCGGTCCAGCACCACCATATGCCCCACCGGAACCGGCGCCCAGCGCGGGTCGGAGGTCAGCCGCTCGGACGACACCACCACCGACTCCCCCTCGTCCTCCGGCCGGCGGCTTGGATACTGCCGTGCCGTCGGCTGGTACATCTCGCCGCTCAACAGGTAGAGCGAGTCGGGCTTCACGTCGCCGGTGGCGAACCGACACACCGCCGCGTGCTCCCCATCCGCCACCGCGATGTTGAGATAGCTCGGCTCGCCGTTGCCGTGGGCCGTCACCGCGTCCACCACCCGTGTCACCGCCGCCGAGAGCCGACGGGCGAGCTCCAGCGCGGCACTGCCGTCGGTGACGGACTGGTCCACCGGGCATCCGTGCCGGATGATCTCGTCCACGAAGACGGCAAACAGATGCTCCGTGTCGGTGCTCCCCCTGACCACGTCGTACGCCTCGTCGGTGAGCCCCTCGAGGAGACGCCGGCGCACCTGCCGGAACGACCCGATGTAGCCGTTCTGCATCAACAGGTAGTTCCCCCAGGCGAAGGGATGGCAGTTCGCGAGGTCCACGCCGCTTCCCGGCGTCGCCGCCCGCACGTGCGCCAGCACGCAGGGACTCGAGATCACGTTCGCCATGCTCCGCAGGTTGCGATTGCTCCAGGCCGGCGTGATCTGGTGAAAGACGCCGGGCTCCGCGTGCACCCGGGGCGAATACCAGCCGATGCCGAACCCGTCGCCGTTCAACGGCTCCTGCCGCTCGGTCGCCTTGTAGCTCTGCAGGATGAGCGAGTGCTCCGGCTCAGTGAGGAGCGTTGCGA
Organism: Gemmatimonadaceae bacterium; assembly: GCA_040901985.1. GTDB lineage: Bacteria > Gemmatimonadota > Gemmatimonadetes > Gemmatimonadales > Gemmatimonadaceae > Pseudogemmatithrix. Next base: position 60,773 of record JBBDYC010000001.1, on the reverse strand, counting down.
GTCGGACGGGGGGACCGAGGTAAAGCGTGAAACGGCACACGGTAGCGCTCCTTGGGCGTCCGGTTGGCTCAGCGCGACGGGTCGAGGATCCGACCTGCGCGGTCCGCAAGGTCGAGCCAGTGCGCCCGGTGGATCGGCACGGTCGTCGCCGCGGCATTCGCCTGGGCAATCGCCCGCACTGCCCGAACCTCGGCGCGCGCCGCCGCCGCGATATCCGTCCGACGGACATTCACCGGCGCCGCACCAAGGCCGCCCGGCCCTCCCGGGCCGCCGGTCGGGGGGGGGGGG
>JBBDYC010000001.1:0-60475 GCA_040901985.1 Gemmatimonadaceae bacterium | reverse complement strand
CCCCCCGGGGCAGGTGGTCGGCGCCGGCGGCGCCGGCGGCGGATCCATCAGTGCTTCGAGACGCTCGAGATAGACGCGCTGCAACTGGCGCCGGTGCTCGTCCGAGCCGGCCGGAACGGTCACGAGACGCGTGAGCTCGGTGAGATAGTCGCTCACCGAGTAGCCGACACCCGGCTGAAGGACCGCCGCCTGCAACATCCGGTCGAGCCGCGCCGGCGTGGTCAGCGTGGTGAGCAGCGCCGCCTGCCGCGCCGCGAGCGTCGCGCGCCCGGAGGGACCGATCCGGCTCAGCACGTCCGCCGGAAGCAGCCAGTGCGGCGTCGTGAAGGCCTCCGCCCCCAAGTAGCGCAATGCCGCGCGCTGTCGCGCCACCGGCACCACCTGCCAGACCGCGCCGGCCTGGTCCGCGACCTTCGCATCCACCTGCATCCCGCCGACGACGTTCGCCACGTGACCCATATACGTGGACCACATCCCGAGCAGTTCCCCGTGGATCTCCGCGAGCTCGCCATAGTCCTTCCCGGCAGTCGTCGTCCAGGCGACGAGATTCGGCACCACGCGCTTGAGGTTGGCGATCGCGTAGGTCGTGGACCGCACCGGGTCGTCGCCGAGGTCCTCCGTCTGCGCGCGCGGATCGGTGCCGACGAGGCCCTGCGGGAGGTACCGATACGCGAACATCCCGGCTGAGTTCTTGAGCATCGCGTCGAGGAGTGGCAGTTCGGCCGCCGGCGTGGGCGCCTGCGGGAAGACGCGGTATCCCCACTCGATGGCGAATTCGTCAAAGGGTCCGAGGCGGCGAATGAAGTCCTTCGGCTCGAGCCCGTCGCCCGGCTGGGCGATGTAGTTCTGGCGCGCGTAATCCATGATTGTCGCCGAGACGCCGTAGCGCGACGTGAAGCTGCGCGAGCGCAGCGAGTCGGTCGGGAACGACGCCGAGGCGATCATGTTGTGCGGGAGGCCGAGCGCGTGACCGACCTCGTGCGTGATGACCTGCGTCATCGTCTCCCCCATCAGCTCCTCGGGGATGTTGAGCGTCCGCGCGGCCGGATTCGCCGCGCCCGTCTCGATCAGGAGCCGGTTGCGGTAGGAGCGCATGTGGTTGTGGTACCAGGTGATGTCGCTCTCGATGATCTCCCCCGAGCGCGGATCCGAGGTGCTCGGCCCGACGGCGTTGCGCACCGTGGAGGCGGCCCAGCGCACCACCGAATGGCGGATATCCTCCGGATCCCAGTCGGGGTCCTCGCTCGGGCTCGGCGGATCCTTGGCCTGCACGGCGTTCTTGAAGCCGGCATGCTCGAAGACCGCAGCCCAGGCGTTGATGCCGGCGCGGACGTATGGCCGCCACTGCGGCGGCGTGGCCGGGTCGAGATAGTAGACGATCGGCTTGACCGGTTCGACCAGCTCGCCGCGGGCGTACGCCACCGGGTCCGACGGTTCGAGCCGCCAGCGGCGGATGAAGCGTTCGGTCTCTGCCTTCAGTTCGTCGAGTCCGTAGTTGACGCGCGTGACCGTGAAGAATCCGACGCGCGCGTCGGCGAAGCGGGGGCGCATCGGCTCCCTGGAGAGGAGGACGAGCGACTGCCGCACCTGGAGGGTGATCGTCGCGGCGTCGGCGTCGGCGGGCGGGGCGCCGGCATCGAACGTCTGGGTCTGCGAGACCTCGACGTTCATCGGGAAGCTGCGGATGGCGTCGAGCGAGGATCGGGCGGCGTCGAAGCGGCGCACCTGATAGGTGCGGCGTTGGCCGGCCGTCAGTCCGGAGAGCGCCGGCGTGTCGCCGGAGAGGACGTCGGTGACATCGAGGACGTACGACGCGCTGTCCCTGCCAAAGGCCTGGATCGGGAAGGCCGCCAGCACCGGGCCGATATTGTTCATCCGCACCGAGAGCGCGATGGCCAGCGAGTCGTCGGCGTAGGCGGCCGTGCTCAGTGCCCGGAGGATGATCCGATCGCCATTCCGCTCGAAGCGGACGAGGCGTTCGTTGACGCTCGTGCCGGCGGAGAGGAAGCCGCCGACGCCGGCGGGGACGCCAGCGAGTCGCGTGACGAGGAGCTGGTCGCGGCCGAGCAGGGAGTCGGGAAACTCGAAGAACCAGCGCTCCTCCACCTTGTGCACGGTCAGCATCCCGTCGTCCGAGACCGCCTTGTCGGTGATGACCTGCGCATAGGGCCGCGGTGCGCGACGGGCGGTGCCTTGATTCCCGGCGGGCGCGCCGCCGGCCCCGCCGGCCGGCTGCTGGGCCGTGAGGGGCGCGGCGAGGACTGTCAGCGCGGCAACGAGGCTGATCGAGTGTCGGATCATTGGCCGGATGGGTGAAGTGGGATGCCGGAAAAGAGAGCGCGGGGAGCGGCTCATAGCCACCCCCCGCCCCTGATACCTGACACCTGAAACCTGACACCTGCCGTTAGCCTACCAGCGGTAATGCGCAAACGCCTTGTTGGCCTCGGCCATCCGGTGCGTGTCTTCCTTCTTCTTGACCGCGTTCCCTTCTCCCTTGGCGGCCGCAATCACCTCACCCGCCAACTTCTCGGCCATCGACTTCTCGTTGCGCTCGCGGGAGTAGAGAATCAACCAGCGCATCGCGAGGGCGGTCCGGCGCTCGGGACGCACCTCGACCGGCACCTGGTACGTCGCGCCACCGACGCGGCGGCTCTTCACCTCGACGACTGGCTTGAGGTTGGTCAGCGCCTGCTTGAAGACATTGACGCCCGGCTGGTCGCCCTTGGCCTCGACGATGTCCATCGCGCCATAGAAGATGCGCTCGGCGGTGGACTTCTTGCCCTGGTACATCAGGACGTTGATGAACTTGGAGACGGTCTGGCTGTCATAGCGCGAATCGGCGAGGATCGTGCGCTTGACGGCGCTCTTGCGGCGGCTCATCTAGTTGGCTCCCTTGGCCGGGGCATTGCCCTTCGGCTTCTTGGTCCCGTACTTGGAGCGGCTCTTGTTGCGGCCCTGCACGCCGGAGGCGTCGAGCTTGCCGCGCACGATGTGGTAGCGCACGCCCGGGAGGTCCTTCACGCGGCCGCCCCGAATGAGCACGATCGAGTGCTCCTGCAGGTTGTGGCCTTCGCCGGGGATGTAGGCGGTGACTTCGAAGCCGTTGACGAGCCGGATGCGGGCGACCTTGCGCAGCGCCGAGTTCGGCTTCTTGGGGGTCGTGGTGTACACGCGCGTACACACGCCCCGCTTGAACGGATTCTCCTTCAGAGCGGGCGCCTTGTCCTTCTTGACCACGGCGCGGCGGCTCTGCCGGACGAGCTGGTTGATCGTCGGCATCTGGCTTGAATTCCTTCCGGTGTTCGTCCTTCTGCCTCTACGTGGATCGCCCGGACGGGCGGCACGGAACAGAGCCTAGTAAGTTAGGCCCGAAGTGGCGTGGGGTCAACCGGGTGGACCGTCGGCTACTCGACGACGGGTCGGCTTCGACGGTTCGCAATCCTGAACACGATCCACGCGGTGACCCCGACACCGATCGCCACCCCAATCGCGGTCTCCCGGGGCTGCAGCCGCAGGACCTCCATCAGCCGGACATCGGCCATCGGGATCACGACTCGGAACGTGCTGTTCTCGCGGAAACCCCGTATCGTGTCGGCCTTGATCTCCGCCACGGCAAGGACGACCACGGAGCCGTCGTCCCGCGTGATCCGGACGCCCTCCGGGAGGGCGCCGGGCGCCGGTGGCGCGGCGACCGGCTGGTAGGCGAAGCAGGCGCTCGCCAGCGCCGCGGGCAGAAGCCCCGACGCCAGGCGGCGCGCCACCCGCGTCAGGCTTGGTCTCATCATCACGCCCCCACCAGCGTGTCCACCGGCAGCGCGTCGCGCCCACGCACCTCCGCCTCATACGCGCCGCAGAGATGCGCGACACCATTCGCGTAGTACGAAATCAACTCCCGTCCGCGCGGCAGGATCAGGTAGGCATCGCCGTCCTTGAGCAGGACGTGCCGCATCCGGAGCATCCGGTACGCGCGCTCAAACGTCTCCACGCCCTCCCGCTCCGGCGCGACGACCTCCGCCCCCTGCGCCACGAGCACGTCGCGGAGCTCCTCGATCCGCGCGAAGAGCCTGGATTCCGGAATCAACTCGGCGTCGAACGTCTGCAGCGCCGCGCAGACAAGGGGCACCGCGGTCACCGGCACGATCGCGCCGATTCGCCGCATCATCCCGTCGCAGAACTCCTGCACGCGGGCGAGCCGGTCGGGGGGGGGGGGGGGGCCCAACGACCTGCCCCCGCGCGCGACCTCGGCGAGCCAGGGGGCCAGCGGCACCGGCTCGCCGATCACCACCGCCGCGCGGCCATAGCGCTTCCACCGCCGCGTCGAGAGACGGCCGAAGTTCGACACCGCATAGTTGAACACCTCGCGGAATTGCGCGAGCCGTGACGACGCCCCGCGCCCTTCGCTCATCCGCAGTTCCCGCAGCAACGTGCGGTCCTCGAGCACCCGGTCATAGTTGAGCCCGACCGGCACCACGTACATCCGCTCGGCGAATCCCGGTTCGCGCGCCGTCCCGATCATGTAGTCGAGCAGCCCGATCTTGGCCGGCCGCAGCTTCCCGTCGCGCGAGAGGCCGCCCTCCGGAAACAGCCCCTGCGTCACGCCGTTGCGGGTGATCAGCTGCACATAGCGCTCGAGCACCGTGTGGTAGAGCGGCTCGCGGTACCGACGGCGGATGAAGTACGAGCCGAAGCTCTTGAAGAGGTATTCGAGGGGGAACACGCGCGCCCACTCGCCCACCGCATAGGAAATCGCGACCTGCCCCGCCAGCGCGTAGCCGGCGAGGACGTAGTCGGCGTTGGAGCGGTGGTTCATCAGATAGACGACGATGCTCTCGCGCGGCAGGCGCGCAAACGCCGACGGATGGCGAATCGTGACGGTCGTCCTGTAAAAGACGTTGAGCAGTGCCTTGGAGAACGTGTAGCCAAACCGATAGTACATCAGGAGGTTGAACGCGGGCACGATCTCGTCGATGTACGTCCGCACGCGCCGCCAGACCTGCGCCTCCGGCACGCCGTGCTCCTCTCCGTGCGCGCGTACCGCGGCCACGATCATCTCGTCGCCGAGGAGCGCGTCGCGGATGTAGCGCTTGCCGGTGAGCTTGAAGCGGTCCACCCGGGCACGGAAACGCAGCAGCGCGCGAAGCGAGGCGCGGCGCGTCCAGCGGCGCCAGAGCGCGACGACGCCGACGACGAGGGCGACGAGCGCACCGCCGAGCAGCCAGGCCGGAAGGCGCGGACCATCAATCACGTCAGCGCCCGCCGAAGTCCGTGAGCATTTCCTACCGGGCCAGCACCGCGAGGACCGGGCGATGGTCTGACGCCATCCGGTCGTCAATCACCTCCGCCGAGCGAACGCGCCAGGCAGCGACCGGCGCGGCGAAGATGAAGTCAATCTCCTTCGCCGGATCCGTCGCAGGGAACGTGAACCGCGCGCCGGGATCCTTTGCCGCCTCGGCGAAGCGAGCCCGAAAGCGCTCGATGGTCCGCGACCCGGGTTGATCGTTGAAGTCGCCGAGCAGGATCACGGGAAGACCGATCGTGTCCAGCACGGCCGCCAGCGCCGTCGCCTGCTCGAATCGGTAGCCGTCGTCTGCCACCCAGTCGAAGTGCACGTTGACGATCAATATCCGCTCGCCCGAGCCAAGTTCGACCTCAACCAGGAGTGCGATGCGTGGCTCGTTGCCATCGGGGAGCCGCAGCGGCGCAGTCCGCCGGATCGGAAAGCGCGAGAGTACGGCCATCCCGTACTCACCGCCGTCGTACGCCATGAACGCGCCGAACGCGGGGTGCAGGCCGAGCAGGCGGCCGAGCGAATCGGCCTGGTGGACGCGGGCGCTCCGTTCCGTGCCCCGGTCCACTTCCTGGAGACCGACGATGTCCGGCGCGAGACGCCCGAGGGTGCCGGCCGTGCGCGTAAGGTCCGGGCGTCCGTCCATTCCACGCGAATGACGGATGTTGTAGGTGACGACGCGGATCTCGCTGCGCGCGCCGGCGCCCGCAATGGGCGGCAGGCCAATGGCCAGGGCGGCGGCGACGACCGCCGCGGCGGCAATCCGCCAGCGCGCGTCAAGGCGCCGCGCCTTCATCACACGTCCATCTCCTTGAAGGCCTTGATGTGTCGTTTTACGAAGCGCAGCCAGGGGAATACAATCACCGCGCCAACCGTCGCCGACACGACGTCGCCAAACCCGTCCCACCAGAACCGATCCCGCAGGTGGGGCGGGTCCAGCCAGATCCGCTCGCCGATCATCTCCGACGCCTCCCACAACAAGGCGATCCCAATGGACACGACCACGGCGAGGACATACGGCCGATCGGTCCGATTCCGTCGGCTGCGCCAGCGCTGCAGCACCCAATAGACGAACGCCGACGACGCCATGCCAGACAGCAGGTGGCCCGGGATGTCAACCAGTGGCGCCACGCGATAGAGATCCCAGGTCCGAATGACGGTCTCCCACGCCAGGAAGATCACGGCGCCCACCAGCGCCGCAATCAACAGGCGCGACCGGATATTCGGCATCGGCTTCGACGAGGTCATGCTGGAGTCTATAGTCCGGACTGGCCGCCGACCACGGACGGTGCTACCGTCGGGGCTTGCAGCATTCCCCTCCCCCTGTCCCCGAGGCATACCGTGGCGCAACGCATCCGTCGGTTCGAACCTTTCCAGACGGCGAAGATCCTGTCGGTCCTGTACGCCCTGATGGGCCTGATCCTGGCACCGATCTTCGTTGCGGTATCTCTCGCGTCACCGGAAACGGCCGCGTTCGGCATCGGGTTCGCGGTCGCCATTCCCGTGGTGTACGGGATCATCGGCTTCATTACCACGCTGATTGGCGCCGCCTGCTACAATCTCGTCGCCGGATGGGTCGGCGGGATCGAACTCGAGCTCGAATAGCGCGCGGCGCGCAACGGCCGACGCGTCAAACCCGCAGGGCTCAGCTGCCCCGGCAGTGCTCCGCGACGAGTCGGTCGAGTCCCGGCTCGAGCGCCCGCCGCGCGCGCGCCGAGGACAGGCTCCAGCCGCGCCAATCGGTTGCCGTCCGCGCGCCGTCGCGCGCGAGGAGCGCGGCCAAGAGCTCGTGGCAGCGCTCGGCCGGCAGGGCACTCGCGCCCGCCACGAGGGTCGGGACCGCGTCGGCGAGCCGATTCGCGTGATAGGCGACGTCGAACTCGAGCCCCGAGCGCGCCCGCGCCAGATTCACCCGGGCCACGAGCGCGTCGGGCCCGACCAGATTGAGCGCGAAGATCCACCCGACGCTCAGCGCGACGAGCCCGACGGGGAACGGACCGCGACGACCGCGCAACACGCTCGCCCCGAACCATCCGAGGGCCGCGACGATCCACACCATCCCGGCCACGGCAAAGAATCGCTCCTCGGTCAAGCCGTAGGCGTTCACGTAGAGTGACATCCGGTAGGCGGCGGACCCCGCGAGCAAGCCGACGAGCGCCAGCAGCATCCACGCCGCCGAGCGGAAGCGGCGCTCATCTCGGGACTCGGCACGGTCGAGCAGCACGTCCGACACGAGGAGGACCCCAAGGACGATGAGCGCGACGGCCACCAGCTCGAAGAAACCCCCGCGGGCATACGCGGCATAGGTCAGGCCCGTCGTCCGCTCGACGAACTCGGCGCCGCCGACGAGCGTGCGTCCCTGCAGGCCGAGGAACGCGGCGAGGGCCACGATCATCGCGTACAGCGTCGGGGCGAGTGCCATCAACCCAACGTGCCACCGCTCTGCCGCGCCGCCCCACCCCCAGTTGCCGGTCGGAACCACGCCGCCCCGCAGCCAACCGGCAACCAGCCATCCGACCGCGGCGCTCATCACGACGTGCCGCACCAGGTCCTCACTGACGAAGCCCAGCAGCGCCTCCACCCATCCCGCAAAGAGCGGATCGGCCTCGCCCAGCAGGGTCAGTGTCACGGCGAGGACCGGAACTGCCACGAGCGTCCCGAGCGTCACGGCGAACGCGCGCGCCTTGGCCGGTGAGCCGCCGTCATCCCACTTGGCGTCCGTGGCAGCGAGCGCGACAGCGCCCGCCACCGATGCCACCGCCGACATCAGCACGGCACGGGGACCATCCGTCAGCCGGATCGCCGTGAGCGAAAAGCCTTGGGCGCGCCAGACCACCAAGGCGCAGGCGCCGAGCGCGACGAGCACATCGAGCACCAGCAGTCGCTCCGAGTCGCGAAGCACGAACGCGAGAGCGGCCGCGCCGATGATCGTCAGGAGGAGGGACCGCTGACGATCACCTGGCGATCCGCACCACCACGCAACCGCGATCGCGAAGAGGATCCACAGCATAAACCCCAGCCGCGCCATTCCCGATCCCCAGAGCAGGTCGCCCGTCACCCCGAGCAGGACCGAGGCGGCCAACAGCTGTCGCGCACGGGTACTGGTGAGAGTCGGCGTCATGCAATCTCCCTCCCCGACAGCCCGCCGAACCGACGGTCACGCGCGGAATAGTCGGCAAGGACGGCGTCGAGATGGGACGGCCTGAAGTCCGGAAAGAGGACGTCGAGGAAACTCAGCTCGGCGTACGCGCACTCCCAAAGCAGGAAGTCGGAGAGCCGCCGCTCGCCTCCGGTGCGCACGAGCAGGTCCACCGGCGGGAGGATCGTGGCGCCCGGGTCGGCGCTGACCAACCGCAGGGGCCGCGGAATACCGAGGCTTTCGGCCAGCGCCGCTCGGCTCGAGTAGTCAATGGCCAGCCGCAGGTCCATTCGCCGCCCGTTGGTCGTCGCGGACTCGACGTTGGCGATGGCGCGCCGCAGGGCGTCCGGCAACCGATCGCGTCGGCCAATCACCGTGGTGCGCACGCCGGCGCGCGCCAACGCATCGCACTCGGCGTCGAGCCGCTCCTCGCAGAGGCGGAAGATGGTCTCGACCTCGGGCCGGGGGCGACTCCAGTTGTCGCTGGAAAAGGTGAAGAGCGTGAGTTGGCACACGCCGATCTTCGCGCAGTGCTCAACGATCTCCCGGGCGGCCACCGCGCCGGCGCGGTGGCCGGCCCAGCGCGGTCGCCCGCGGTGTTGGGCCCACCGGCCGTTGCCGTCCATGATGATGGCGACGTGACGCGGGAGCGAGAGAGTGCTTTGTATCATAAAGTTTGTGACCCTGAAGAGGGCGCCTGCGCGGCGCCCGGTGGACTGTGGTGGACTGTGGTGAACTGTGATGAACTTCGGTGACCCGTGGTGAACCCGAGACGACAGCGGAGCCCCTAGTCGCCGCCGACGCGGCGGATGAGCGCCTCCATATGGGCGAGATACTGTTCGAGCGCCCGGCGGCCGGACGCCGTCAGGCGATACTCCGTGCGCGGGATCCGCCCGTCGAATGACTTGCGGCAGGCAAGGTATCCCGCCTCCTCGAGCCGCCGCGCGTGGACCGAGAGATTTCCGTCGGTCGCGTCGAGCAGCGCCTTCAGCTCGTTGAAGGTCAGCGATTCGTGCACCGCGAGGGCGCTGACGATCGCGAGCCGCACCCGTTCGTGGATGATCCGATCGAACTCGATCGGCGCGGCGGCGCCACCGGCGACCGCCCTGAGCGGCTCCGGGCCAGACGGTCGCGACGGGCGCGTTCGCGCCTTCGGTGCCGCGCCGCGCCTAGCCACCGTGCCTCCGGGCGATGACGACGCCAGACACGATATGGATGGCGCCGAACCCACCGGCGAGCCAGAGGTCGGCATCGAGCCCCGGCGTGAAGAGGGCCACGCTGCCGAGGAGGAGGAAGAGGACTCCCATCAACGGGACGGCGCGCACGGAGAAGGCGCCGGCGGTGATCACGCCGACGCCGTACAGGAGGATCCAGAGCCCCGCGATCGTGCCGAACGCCGCGTGGTCCGCCGCCTGGAGCATCGCCGGCTCGACGAGCGCGGCGGTCAAGACCGCGCCGGCGACGATGGCCGGCCAGAAGCCAAGAAAGAACTTGCGCGCCGGCACGCTCAACATCGGCGCGTTCGCCTGCCGCCTGAGCATCTTGTGCCGCATCATCGCGGCCGAGACGATTGCCGCGACCGCGGCCGCGACGATCCAGACCGCAAGCCAGCGCGCCCCACTGGGCTGCCGGTGTGCCCAGGCGGCGGCGAGCAACGCCGTGAGGCCGGCCGCGACCAATCCGCGCCCCGAGACGTCGGTGAACGACGCCGCGCCCTCCATCGTCTTGCGGATGAACGACAGGTCTGCAATCGCCCGGTCGCTGAGCGCCTTTGGTTCACGCACTGGGTTCGCCATACGCGGAAAGTGGGGAGGGAGTTGGCGCTTGTCAAGTACTTTGTTCTACAAAGTCACAGGCCCCCGCCGACCCGGCCCTCTCCCCCTCCCCCACCGCTTGGCGTAGAATCTGCGGGTGCACCCGGTCGCCTTCACCCTCAATGGCCAGCGCGTCGAGCGCACGGTCGAGGCGCGCCTCCTTCTCAGCGACTTCCTCCGCCACGACCTCGGCCTGACCGGCACCCACGTCGGCTGCGAGCACGGCGTCTGCGGCGCCTGCACCGTCCTCGTGGACGGCGAGGCCGTGCGCGCCTGCCTGATGTTCGCCGTCCAGGCCGATGGCGCGCGCGTGGAGACGGTCGAACACCTCGGCACCGAAGTGGCGCTGCACCCGCTCCAGGAGGCGTTCCGGGAGGCGCACGGACTCCAGTGCGGATTCTGCACGCCGGGCATCCTGATGACCCTCATCCCGTTCCTGCGCGATCACCCCGCGCCGAGCGACGAGGAGATCCGCGAGGCGCTCTCAGGGAATCTCTGCCGCTGCACCGGCTACGCCAACATCGTCGAGGCGGTGAAGCTCGCCGTCGCGCGCGGCGCGGGCGTGCCGAGCGACACCGCGGCGAGGCCCTGACCGGTGCGGCGCCTGGTCGGGCAGTCCATCCGCCGCACCGAGGATGCGCGCCTCCTCACCGGCCGCGCGCAGTTCGTGGACGACGTGCGATTGCCGATGATGGCGCACGCCGCGTTCCTGCGGAGCGAGCACGCGCACGCGCGCCTCCGGGGCGTGGACCTCGCACGGGCGCGTCAGCGTCCGGGCGTCATCGCCGCCTTCGCGGCGCCCGACCTCGGCGACTACTGGCAGCCGGGGCCGCTCCTCGTGCCGCCCCCGCCGATTGCCGGACTTGTCTTCCACGCCGCCACGCAGGTGCCGCTCGCGCGGGAGAAGGTGCGTTACGTCGGCGAACCGATCGCGGTGGTCATCGCCGAGAGCCGCTACATCGCCGAGGATGCGCTGGCGGACATCGTGGTGGACCTCGAGCCCCTCCCGGCGGTGGTGGACCTCGAGGCCGCGCTCGCGCCGGGCGCCCCACGGATCCACGACCAGTTGGACTCGAACCTCGCCGCCCACGTGGTCCAGGCCAAGGGCGACTACGCCAAGGCGCGTGCCAAGGCCCACCGCGTCATCGCCCGCCGTTTCCATTACGACCGCGGCATCGCCGGCGCGATCGAGAATCGCGCGGTCGTCGCGTCCTGGGATCAGATCGCCGGGGAAATGACGATCTGGGACACGACGCAGGCGCCGATCCCGATCCGGAACGGCCTCGCGCGGATGCTCGGCCTGAGCGAATCGCAGGTCCGTGTCATCGCGCCGTTTGTCGGCGGTGGGTTTGGCCCGAAGATCATGATGTTCTATCCGGAAGAGGTCGTGATCCCGTGGGTCGCGCGGACCGTCGGCCGCCCGGTGAAATGGGTCGAGGACCGCCGCGAGAACTTCGCCGCCACCACGCAGGAGCGCGGCCAGATCCACGACAGCGAGATCGCACTCGCCAAGGACGGCCGCATTCTCGGCGTCAGGGACGTCTTCCTGCACGACACCGGCGCCTACGACCCGTATGGCCTGACGGTGCCGATCAACAGCCAGTGCACCCTGCTCGGTCCGTACGCGGTGCCCAACTACTCGAGTGAGTTCCGGGCGGTCTTTACCACCAAGCCGATCGTCACCCCGGTGCGCGGCGCCGGCCGGCAGCACGGCGTCTTCGTGATGGAACGCCTGCTCGACATCGCGGCGCGGGAACTGGGGATGGACCGCGTGGAAATCCGCCGCCGCAACTTCCTCAGGCCGCGCGACTTCCCGCACGACCACAAGATCATCTTCCAGGATTTTCAGCCGCTCGTCTACGACAGCGGCGACTACGAACCGGCAATGGCCAGGGCGGTCGAGATGATCGGCTACGACCGGTTCGTGCGCGAGGAGCAGCCGCGACTGCGCGCCGCCGGAAGGCACGTCGGGCTCGGGATCGTCTCATATATAGAAGGGACGGGAATCGGCCCGTACGAGGGCGCGCGCGTCACCGTCGAGCCGAGCGGGCACGTCCGGCTCGCCACCGGCGTCGGCACGCAGGGTCAGGGACACTTCACTTCATTCGCGCAGGTCGTCGCCGACCAACTCGGCGTCGAGACGAGCGACGTCAGCGTCGTCACGGGCGACACGCAGGCGTTCGGCTGGGGGACCGGCACGTTCGCGAGCCGGGGCGCGGTCGTGGCAGGGAGCGCCTGCCACGAGGCGGCGGTGGCGGTCCGGCAAAAGGCGCTCACCTTGGCGGCGAAGCTTCTCGGCGTGAAGGAGGCCAGGCTGGCGGTCGGCGGCGGCCGCATCTTCGTCCGTGACGACCCGCAACGGGGACTCACCCTCGGCGAGCTCGCGCAGCGGTCGAACCCGCTGCGCGGCGCAGTGGTGCCCGGCAGCGAGCCCGGCCTTGAGGCAACGAAGTACTTCGGCCCCGCGCGCGGCAGCACCGCCAGCGGCGTCCACGCAATGATCGTCGAGGTGGAGACCGAGACCGCCCAAGTCACCATCCAGCGCTATGTCGTCGTGCACGACTGCGGCGTCCAGCTCAACCCCATGATCGTCGAAGGCCAGATCCAGGGCGGTGTGGCGGCGGGGATCGGCAATGCGTTCTACGAACAGCTGGTGTTCGACGACGGCGGCCAGTTGCTCAACGCCTCGTTGATGGACTATCTGATGCCGACCGCGCTGGACGTGCCGACGGTCGAGATGGCGCACGTCGAGACGCCCTCCCCGTTGAATCCGCTCGGCGCCAAGGGCGTGGGCGAGGCCGGCGCGATCCCGACCGGTGCGGCGTTCGCCCAGGCGGTCGAGGACGCGCTCGCCGGCAGTGGCGTCGAGATCACCGAGATCCCGCTCTCGCCGGGGCGCCTCTTCACGCTGATGGCCGAGGCCAAGCAGGGCGGCGCAGGCGCACAGGCCGCCGCGCCAGCGGCCGGTGGTCGCGCACTCATCATTGATGGCCGCTACGACTTCGCCGGTCCCCCACGCGAGGTGTACTCGCTGCTCCTCGACCCGGCGGTCCTCGCGAGCGTGATGCCGGGCGCCCAGCGGCTGGAGCGCTTCGGCGATCGGTACGTCGGGGAGCTCAAGGTCGGCGTCGGGCCCATCTCGGCGGCGACGTTCACCCTCGAGGTGGACCTCACGGATCAGGTCGTCGGCGAGCGCTACGCGATGCGGGTGAATGCGCGCGGCAGGCTCGGTTTCGTCGCCGGATCGGCGAAGGTCGCGCTCGCGCCGGGTGCGGGTGGCATCGGCACCGCGATGACCTACCGCGCCGAGCTCCAACTCGGCGGGACAATCGCGGCGGTCGGCCAACGGATGCTCGACTCGATGAGCAAGGTGATGAGCGCGCAGGGGCTGAAGGCGCTCGACAAGGCGCTGGACAAGGCGCTCGACAAGGCGCTGCGGGCGCGCCGCGGCGGGGCCGCGTGAAACCCGCCGCGTTCATCTTCCATCGCGCGGCGACGCTCGACGACGCGCTCGCGCTCCTCGCCGACCACCCCGAGGCCAAGCCGCTCGCCGGCGGGCAGAGCCTGATTCCGGCGATGAACTTTCGCCTCGCCCACCCCGCGGCGCTGGTGGACCTCAACGGCGTGCGCGAACTGGCAGGCATCGCCGCCACGGCCGATGGCGGACTGCGGATCGGCGCGATGACCCGTCATCTTGCCGTCGAGCGTAGCGATCTCGTGCGGCAGCGCTCTCCCCTCCTCGCCGAGACGATGCCGCACGTGGCGCATCCGCAGATCCGGAGCCGCGGCACGATCGGTGGAAGTCTCGCCCACGCCGACCCCAGCGCCGAGCTGCCGGCGGTGATGATCGCGCTGGACGCGCGGTTCCAGCTCCGCGCACGCGGTGCCGACCGTTGGGTCCGCGCCACCGACTTCTTCACCGGCCTCTTCGCCACCGCGCTCGCGCCCGGCGAGCTGCTGACGGCCATCGAGATCCCGTCGCGAGCGGCGCGCGCAGGAAGCGCCTTTCTTGAGGTCGCGCGCCGCCACGGCGACTACGCGCTCGCCGGCGTCGCGGTCGAGCTCTCGCTCGATGCCGCGGGACGGATTAGCCGCGCGTGGATCGCGCTCCTCAGCGTCGGCGACGGCCCGGTGCTCACCGCCGCGAGCGGGTCGCTGGTCGGCCAGGACGCTTCGGCGGCGAACATCCTCGCGACGGCCGAGCTCGTGCGCGCCGAGGTGGACCCGCCGAGTGACATTCACGCCGACGCGGCGTACCGTCGGCAGCTCGCGGCCGTGCTGACGCGGCGCGCGCTGACGATCGCCGCCGAGCGGGCGCGGACCGCGTGAGCTGGCTCCCGCCGGGCATCGCCCCGGACCTCGGCGCGCCGAGCGCGTCGCGCTACTTCGGCGCCGACCTCGCGCCGGTGAGTGCCGCCGAGCGGAGCTGGGGACTCTGGCACTATGCGGCGCTCTGGGTCGCGATGAGCGTCTGCATCCCGACGTATATGCTTGCCGCCGCGCTCATCCAGGCCGGACTCACCTGGCAGTGGGCGCTCGCCGCCATCCTCCTTGGCAACGCGATCGTCCTCGTGCCGCTCCTGGTCAACGGGCACGCCGGGACGCGCTACGGGATTCCCTTCCCCGTCTACGTGCGCGCGGCGTTCGGCCTCCGCGGCGCGCACGTGCCGTCGCTGCTGCGCGCCATCGTCGCCTGCGGGTGGTTCGGGATCCAGACCTGGGTCGGTGGGCTGGCAATCCACGAGATGATCTCGCTCCTCTGGCCCGCGTGGGCGTCAGTCGGCGGCGGCGCGCTCTGGATGGGCTACGGACTCCCCCACTTTCTCGCCTTCCTGCTCTTCTGGACGATCAACATCTATTTCGTCTGGGCGGGCACCGAATCCATCAAGTGGCTGGAGACCGCCGCGGCGCCCCTGCTCATCGTTGCCGGCCTCGCCCTGCTCTGGTGGGCCCAGGCGAGAGTCGGCGGGTTCGGCACGCTGCTCGGCGGCGCCACCTCCCTCGGCGACGCGCCAGGGCGATTCTCCGCGGCGCTCTTCATTCCGTGGGTGACGGCGATGGTCGGATTCTGGGCCACGCTCGCGCTCAGCATTCCCGACTTCACGCGCTACGCGAGGAGCCAGCGCGACCAGGCGCTCGGCCAGACGATCGGGCTGCTCACCACGATGCCCCTCTTCGCGTTCATCGGCGTCGCGGTCACCAGTGCGACGGTGCAGATCTACGGCGAGGCGATCTGGAATCCGGTCACGCTCATCGCGCGGATCGCCGCAGAGAGCGGGAGCACTGCGGTGGCGTTGATCGCGCTGCTCGTGCTCCTCATCGCGACACTGACGACGAACATCGCGGCGAACGTCGTGGCGCCGGCGGCCGCGATCGCGAACCTGCGCCCCAGCCGGATCTCCCAGCGACTCGGCGGGATCGTCGCGGCGACGGTCGGGATCGCGCTCTTCCCCTGGCGCCTCCTCGACGCCTACCAGACTTGGCTCCTCAGCTATTCCGGGCTCCTCGGAGCGGTGGGCGGCGTGATCGTCTGCGATTACCTCGTCGTGCGCCGCGGCGTGCTCGACGTGGCTGGGTTGTTCACCGAAGGCGGCCCGTACTGGTACCACCGCGGCGTGAACCTCGGCGCGATGACGGCACTCGGGGCCGGCGTCGCCGTGGCACTCCTGGGCGCCGTGGTCCCCGCACTGCACTTCCTGTTCAGCGGCGCTTGGTTCTCCGCCGCGATCGTGTCGTTCGTTGTCCACTGGTGGCTTGCGCGCCGCGCGCACCTGACCTTTCGCTCCCACACCCGCCCACGCGAGGCACTCCGATGAAGATCTACGACCTCTCCCAGCCGCTCAACCAGGAATGCTCCTTCTGGCCGTATTATCCGCCGTTCGAGGTGAAGTACATCAAGCGGAAGGCGGAGCACGGGGTGAACGCGCAGTACATCCAGACGTCGAACCATATGGGAACGCACCTTGATGCGCCGCGGCACTTCGTGACCGCCGGCCGCACGATCGATGAGATCCCCGTCGAGTGGCTCTGCGGCCCCGGCGTGATCGTGGACCTGCGCGACGAGATGCACGAGCTCGCCGTCTACACGCCGAAGATGATCGAGAAGCGGGTCGAGGTGAAGAAGGGCGACATCCTCTTCCTCAACACTGGCTGGGGGCGCCACTCGCAGTTCGGCGAGGAACCCGACGAGGAGAAATACATCCATATGCACCCGGGCGCGCATTCCGACCTCGTGCCCTGGCTCCTCAAGAAGAAAATCAAGATCTGGGGGATGGACTGCATCTCGACCGACCACCCAATGAACCTTCCGATCGGCCGTTTCCTCGGCAAGGGAATGCACGGCCACTGCGACAAGGTGCGGAAGCGCGCCGAGGAGCTCTTTGGCGGCCCCAAGGGCGTGGCGAAGATGTTTCCCGACTCGGCGTACCAGCTCACGCACAACGCCCTCTTCCCGCACGACTGCATGCACGTCGAGAACCTCGGCGGCGACATCGAGGCGCCGGAACTGCAGAACAAGCGCTTGATCCTCGGTGTCTTCCCGTGGAAGTTCCGCGGCGGCGAGGCGGCGTTCTGTCGCGCGGTCGCGTTCCAGGGCGCGTGGCCGGCGAAGGTCTGAGTGCAATGACAGTGAGGAGCGCCCAAGCGTGACCCCCGGAATCGCGACGGCCAGCGAGATTGCCGCGCGGGTTCGCGCGCGCGCGATGTCGCCGGTGGCGGTGGTCGAGGAGGCGCTCACGCGCGTCGGGAAGCTGAACGGCACCCTCAACGCAATCGTGACGCTGAACCCGCGCGCACTCGACGATGCCAAGGAGTTGGAGAAACGAATTGCGCGCGGCGAGGATGTTGGCCCGCTCGCGGGGTTGCCAGTGGGCATCAAGGACGTCACGCAGGTGGCCGGCCTGCGCACGACCTTCGGGTCGCCGCTCTTCAAGGATCACGTGCCGACGGAGGATGCCCTCATTGTCGCGCGTCTGCGGGAGGCCGGAGCGGTCATCCTCGGCAAGACGAATACGCCCGAGTTCGCCGCCGGCGGGAACACGTGGAACGATGTGTTCGGCCGCACGCGCAATCCGTGGGATCCGTCGAAGAGTTGCGGCGGCTCCACCGGCGGCGGCGCCGTGGGACTCGCCACGGGCATGATCGCGCTGGCCGAGGGCACCGATCTCGGTGGGTCGTTGCGCATCCCGGCCAGCTTCTGCGGCGTGGTGGGGATTCGACCCTCTCCGGGACTCGTACCGACCGACCCTGCCGATTGGGTGTGGGACACACTGCAGGTCTCCGGACCGATGGCGCGCACCGCCGAGGACGTCGCGCTGATGCTGCAGGCGGTCGCGGGGCCGAGTCCGCGCGCGCCGCTGGCGCAACCGGCTGCCGATCGCGACTTCGTCGGTGCGGTGCGCGCCGGCGTGAAGCGCGGCGTGCGGATCGCCTACTGTCCTGACATTGCCGGGATCGGCATCGAGCCGAGTGTCGAGGCGGCGTGCCGACGTGCCGCGCTGGCCCTCACCGACGCCGGCGCGACGGTGGAGGAAGTGCCGTTCGACCTCAGCTTTGCCCGCGACGCCTTTCTCGCGCTCCGCGGCGAGTGGTTCGTCGCCTGGATGTACGACAAGCTCGGGCAGCTCGACGGCTTCGGCGTGAATGTGCGCAACAACACGAACGCGGGACTTTCCGGCTCGCCGCGCGACCTTGGCGCGGCGCATCACGTGCGCGGTCAGGTGTGGAGGAGGTTCCGCGACTTCTTCGCGCGGTACGACCATCTGCTGACGCCGACGATGTGCGTGTCGCCGTTTCCGGTGGAGCAGAACTACCCCGAGATGGTGGCCGGCCGCGCGATGAAGACGTATGTGGACTGGCTCGCCCCGACCTTCCTGCTGAGTCTTTCCGGATTGCCCGTGGTGTCCGTGCCCTGCGGGCTCGACGCCGGAGGGATGCCGGTTGGGATGCAGGTCGTCGGCGGTCCGCGCGGTGAGGAGGCCGCGCTCGCGCTCGCCGGTGTCGTGCAGGGAATGCAGCCACTCGGGCTGCCGGAGCTCTAGCGCGCGCGGCGGCGGCGCAGCGACACGCTAGGCGCCGAACAGCTTCGCGACGTCGGGCTTCACGACCTTCCCCATCGCATTGCGCGGCAGTGCGGCAACCGTGCGCAGGTCCCGTGGCACCTTGTAAGGCGCGAGCCGATCCTTCGCCCAGAGCTTCAGCGTGTCGAGCGCCAGTGTCGCTCCCGGACGCAGCTCGACCGCGACACAGACGCGGTCGCCCCATTCCGGATCTTCGACGCCGACCACCGCGCACTCCGTGATGGCAGGATGCTCGCGCAGCAGCTCCTCGATCTCGAGCGCCGAGACCTTGTAGCCGCCCGTCTTGAGGATATCCACGCTCGAGCGGCCGAGCAGGCGGTACGAGCCGCGCTCGAACACGGCGGTATCGCCGGTGCGGAACCATCCGTCGCGAAAGGCGGCGCGGGTCTCGTCGGGGCGGCGCCAGTACTCGCGAAAGACGTTCGCGCCGCGGACCTCGAGTTCGCCGGGTGTGCCGTCATCCACGGGCGCTCCAGCGTCCGTGACGAGCCGCACCTCGACGCCCGGGAGCGGCGTGCCAACAGATCCGGGGCGTCGCTCGCCGTGGAGAGGATTGGAAAGTGCCATTCCCATCTCCGTCATTCCGTAGCGTTCGAGGAGCGTGTGGCCGGTGATCTCGCGCCAGCGTTGGAGTGTCTGGATGGGGAGCGCCGCGGAACCGGAGACCATCAGGCGGATTCTCGCGCAACCGGCGCGCAGTGTCGCCTGGCGCGCGCTTGGCGCCGTGTCATACGCGGCGATCAGGCGCCGATAGATCGTCGGCACCGCCATGAAGAGCGTGAGCCGTCCCGAGGCAATCGCCTCCCACGCGGCGTCGGCGTCGAACCCGGGGAGGATCTCGCAACAGGCACCGCTCCAGAGCGCGCAGCCGACAACGTTGATGATGCCGTGGACGTGGTGGAGGGGGAGGACGAGGAGGATGCGGTCGTCCGGTGTCCACGCCCACGCCTCGACCAGCGCCGATATCTGCGCGGCGATGTTGGCGTGCGTGGAGACGACGCCTTTCGGCCGGCCGGTGGTGCCGCTGGTGTAAACCATCATCGCCGGGCGGCCGGGCTCGAGCGTCGGCAGCGGGGCGGATCGCGCGCCAGCGAGGAGTTCCTCGGCGCGAACCAGCCGCGCAGCAGCGGCAGCAGCGACCGTGCGGCAGGTGCCCTCGCCATCCCCGTCGGCGATCACGAGCCCGGCCGCGGCGTCCCGCACGACGTACTCGAGTTCCGGCGGTGGATGCGACAGCGCCAGCGGCACCGCAATCCCGCCGGCGCGCCAGATGCCCCATTGCACGGCGATGTGGGCGAACCCCGGCGCGACTCGAAAACAGATGCGCGCCCCGTCGAGATCCGCCCGGCCGTCCAACAGCGACGCGGCAACACGCCCGGATGCGTCGAGCAGCTCGCCGTAGGTGAAACTCCCGTCACTCGTGCGGAGCGCCTCGCGGGCCGAGTGCTGCGGCGCGCGCTCGACAATCTCGGGGCCACGGGGCGGCGACATCACACGAAGATACGACACGGGCGAGAGCGTCGTGCACGCGCCCCCGCCTGCGCACGCCACGGCCCGGCCGCCTCAGATCACCCGCGGCCGCCGCACCCGGAAGTCCACAATCTCCCGCGTCCAATCCCAGAGCGCCGTCTGCGCGTCCTGCGTCCAGAGCCGCACCCGTTTCCGCAGCACGTGCTCCTCCCAGCTCTGCGAGACGGTCGGCGTGGCATACAGCAGCCGGACCGTTACGCTCCGGGAGAGGCAAACCAGCGGACCGAGGTTCACCCTCGCATAGAGCGAGTCGCCTCGGACCCGGGCACCCGGAAAGTCCGGAACGCTGTCGGAGAACATCACCACGTTCAACGGGGCCAATACCAGGTTGTTGCGTTTCACGTGGACGGCGACGCGTTCGAAGAATGCGTTGAAGTCGGTGATCGGGTCCGACTCGGCGAACCACACCCTCAGATCCGCCGCAATCTCCTCCGGCGACTTCCCGGTCAGGTCCTGGATCTGATGGAACGTCTTGGCCTCGCCGACCGCGGACCCGCCGAGCGAGCCGCCGAAGATTGCCGTCGCGGGCCGAAGGCCGCCGAGTCCGTGGAGACGCCCGTACAGCTAGTGCGCGGCGCAGTACAGATCTTCGAGGTCGACCCCCTCGGGTGCCCGACGTGCCGCGGGCTTATGCGGATTCTCGCCTTCATCAGCCAGCCGTCGGCGATTGACCAGATCCTCACGCACCTCCGCACCCGCGCCGCACGCGCGACCCCGGCCGGCGCGCGGAGTCCCCCTCGACGCGGGCCCCGGCGCGCCGGGGCCTGCCAGCGCACCCGCCGACGCCCTGCGCGCCCCCTGACGGTACCCGGTGGTCCCCCCCACCCAACCCCGCGGGGGCTCGCGGCGTGCCCGGAGGTCCGGCCGTCGCCTTACCTGGCCGCCAGCCGGAGCCCGGCCGGCGACCGGCGTGCCGGATAAGGCCGCCCCGCCGCCCGTTGTATTGCCGCCGCCGGTGCCCGCCGCCCTCGCCGTGCGCGCGCGCACGCGAAATACTTCCCACACCGCGATTGAACTTTCTATCCCGAGCGGGAGGCAGCGATCCGCACCGTGAGGCGAGGGTGGCGCGAAAGGCGCGCGGTCCGCAACTTGGTCTCGCGATGACCACGGCCAGCCTTCCCTCTCTCCCCGACCGCTACCGCGTCGTCCGCGAGCTCGGTCGCGGCGGCACGGCGACCGTGTATCTGGCCGAGGATCTGAAGCATCGTCGACAGGTCGCGATCAAGGTCCTGCTCCCCGCGTTGAGCGCCGCACTCGGCAGCGATCGCTTCCTGCAGGAGATCGAGGTCACGGCCGGGCTGCAACACCCGCACATCCTGCCGCTGTTCGATTCCGGTGAGGCGGACGGCCTGTTCTTCTACGTGATGCCGTACGTCGAAGGCGAGTCGCTCCGCGCCCGGCTCCACCGCGACAAGAAGCTCCCGTTCGCCGACGCGCTCCGCATCGCCGGGGACGTCGCCTCGGCGCTCACGGCGGCGCACAGTCGCGGCGTGATCCATCGAGACATCAAGCCGGACAACATCCTGCTCACCGGGAACGAAGCGCTCGTCGCGGACTTCGGCATCGCACTGGCGCTCTCCCACGTCGATCGCGGACGCCTGACGTCGGTGGGGATCTCGCTCGGCACGCCGACGTACATGAGTCCGGAGCAGGTCTCGGCCGACCAGCCGCTCGACGGGCGGAGCGATGTGTACTCGCTCGCCTGTGTGTTGTTCGAGATGCTTGCCGGTGAGCCGGTGTTCACCGGCCCGAACGTGCAGTCGGTGATGGTCCAGATCATGGCCGACCCGCCGCGCTCGGTCCGTGCCCTGCGGACGGACGTGCCGAGCGAGGTGGAGGCCGCGCTGCAGCGTGCGCTGGCCAAGTCGCCGGGCGAGCGATTCGCGACCCCGAACGAGTTCATCGCCGCGTGTGCGCTGCCGGTCGTTGCGACGGTGAGTCCCGGGAAACTGGTGGCGATCGGGGCCGTCGCGCTCGCCATCGTCGCAGCGACCGTCTGGCCACTCTGGTCGAGCGCACAGACGGGGAAGGCGCGAGAGTTGCTGCCGGAGATCGCGGCGCTCGCGGCAGCCGGGCGCTACCCCGACGCATTCGCGCTGGCCGAGCGCGCCGAGCGTCGGCTCGGGGACGACAGCACGCTCGTGGCGCTCCTTGCGACGGTCTCCGACCTGCTCACGGTCACGAGCGACCCGGCCGGCGCAGAGGTCTGGATACAGCGGATCCCTTCGGGCGCGGAGCCCGTAGGCGACAGCGTTCGCTTCGGCACCACCCCGATCACGGCGCGGCGGATCGCGCGCGGCGAGTTCCGGCTGGTCGTGCGGAAGGAGCGCTACGCACCACTCGAGCGCATCGCGTCGAGTCTCTTCGGCCGCGAGAACGTTCCGGGTGTCGACGGGCGTCGGGTCTCCCTCTCGCTCGCGCTGCTCCCTGCCGACAGCGTGCCGGAAGGGATGGTCGCCATCCCGGGCGGACGTTACGAGATCGTCGGTCCGGCCCTTCCGCTGGGAATGGCCGCTGACCTGCGTCCGTACTTCCTCGACCGGTTCGAGGTGAGCAATGCGCAGTATCGCGAGTTCGTGCGCAGGGGCGGCTACGGGCAGGCGGAGTACTGGGGTGCCGCGACCGCAGCGGGGATCGCCCCGTCGCGATTCGTCGATCGCACCGGGCTCAGGGCGCCCCGTGACTGGGTGAGTCAGGAGCCGCCGGCCGAGCGTGCCGACCATCCGGTGACGGGTGTGTCGTGGTTCGAGGCGGCCGCGTTCTGTGTGTCCCACGGGAAGCGGCTGCCGACCTTGTATGAATGGGAGAAGGCCTCGCGCGACGGGATCGTCTCGCCGTGGGGAGTCATCATGCCGTGGGGATACATGTCGGCGACAGTCAGCACAGGGCGTCGCGCGAACTTTGGCGGCTCCGGCACGGCCCCGGTCGACGCCTTCCCATTCGGAATCAGCCCCTACGGCGTCCACGCGCTCGCCGGGAACGCGAAGGAGTGGTTGCAGAACCCGGGGCCCGACGGCTACTCGGCCACCGGCGGCTCCTGGCAGGACCCGGCGTATCTCTTCGCGGTGCTCGGATCGCTGCCGGGCGAGTCGGCCTCGCCGGCCATCGGGTTCCGGTGCGCGCGCAATGCGGACCCTTCCTCGGAAGGCGGCGATCAGGGGGCTGGCCCGGTGCTGATCCAGATACCTACTCCCTCGTACCGCCCGGTCGACGCGGCCACGTATCGGACCCTGCTCGGCTTCTACCGCTACGACCGCCAGCCCGCGAACGCGCGCGTCGTCCGGACGGATACGACGCCGGACTGGACGCGCGAACGGCTCTGGATCGACGGCGTCGCCGGCGACTCGATCCTCGTCTATCTCTATCTCCCCACGCGCGCCCGTGCGCCCTTCCAGACGATCGTGTACGTGTCGAGCTCCGGGGCGTTCTTCTTCGAGCCGGTGTGGACGACGGTAGAGGCCGATCTGGGACCGCACATCAAGGCGGGGCGGGCGTTGCTCGCGCCCGTGTTCGACGGGATGATCGAGCGTCCATTCCCGTCGGGCGCGACGCCCGCGCCGCCACCCTCGGTCGGGTTCCGCGACCAGATGGTGCGGCACGCGACGGAACTGCGGATGTCGCTGGACTATCTCTCGACGCGGACCGAGGTCGACACGACGCGGGTCGCGTATTATGGACTCAGCTGGGGCGCGGGATCGCGACTGGTCTTCGCGGCGTTGGATGATCGCTTCAAGGCGGTCATATTCGCCGGCGCGGGGATCGACGAACGCATACAGCCGACGCTGCCCGAGGCGGCGAACTTCAACTTCGCACCGTACATCCGCGTGCCGAAACTCGTGATCAATGGGCAGTTGGACGAGGAGCATCCCTGGCTCTCACGCGGACTGCCGCTCTGGAACCTCTTGCGCGAGCCGAAGGAGCTCGTGCTGCTGGACGGGGTGGGGCACAACCCGCCGGTCGAAGTGCGCGTGCCGCCGATCAATGCGTTCCTGGATCGGGTGTTCGGGCCCGTGGAGACGGGAGCGCAGGCACGGCGGTAGCGGGGGCGCGAGTGTCCCGCGTGGGTCTTGCTGCGCTCGCGGGTCATCTGAGCCGACGCGAGGACGTCGCCCCAGGGCCGGATCGGATCGATCTGCAGCGTGATCCGCCGGTTCGCCTCGCGCCCGACCTCTGTGGTGTTGTCACCCAACGGGTCGGGATAGGAAATTCAATCGGGGTCGCTCGGGTATCCGTCCGGGTCGCTCGGGTATCCGTCGAACATCCGGCGCGATCGCCGACCACGCGAGGGCTGGCGGGCGCCCGGCGGCGTGCCCTCCGCCCCGCGGCCGCGTCTCGTGGGCCGTCTGCACGGCGGGCAGGCGAGCGGGTCGACCTCGAAGATCTGCTGCAGCAACGCCGCCCAGCGACGGGTGGCCTCGGTGGGCGCCAGCCTCGGTGCCGGGACGATGTCGGGCAGCGCATTGACGGTGGCGGGCTCGGCCTGACGGCGCATTGTCCTCTTCCCCTTGAGGGGGACCAGCGATTGCTGGACTACGCGGCGACCGATGGCCTCGGCAGGAAGGTGAGCGGTGGGACCCCGCCAAGGCTCTCATGGGGTCGCCGCGTGTTGTAGATTGGGAGCCAGTGCTCGGTCTCGAAGCGCACATCGGCCAGCGAGCGGAAGATATAGGCGTCGAGCACTTCCCGGCGATAGGTCCCGTTGAAACGTTCGATGTAGGCGTTCTGCGTCGGCTTGCCCGGCTGGATGAAGAGCAAGCGCACGCCGTGCTGCGCGGCCCACGCGCGCAGGACCTCCCTGATCATCTCGGGCCCGTTGTCTAGCCGTAGCGCGTCCGGCGCCCCATACAGGGCGACGAGCTGGTCGAGTATCGCCACGACGCGCACCGCCGGAAAGCTCCAGGCGATCTCCACGGCGAGCGCCTCGCGATTCCCCTCGTCGACCACGTTCATCGTGCGGAAGCGCGGCCCGGTGTACAGCTGGTTCGACATGAAATCGATGCCCCAGACGCGATTGAGGATCGGCGGCGCGTCGAGCGGCTGCTTCACCCGCGTCGGCACGCGCTTCTTCGCCCGCCGCGGCAGGTGCAGCCGCAGCTGGCGATACACGCGCAGCACGCGCTTTCGATTCCACGGATGTCCGGCGTTGCGCAGATGCTGGTAGCAGAGCCCAAAGCCCCACTGGGGCAGTTCGGCGACGAGCGCCGACAGCGCGGCGATGATCTCGCCGTCGCGATCGAGCCGGTCCTGCAGCGGTCGGTAGTACGCCGCCCGCGCGAGGGATGCCACCTGGCAGGCTCGGCGCACCGAGAGCCCTTCGTCCACCAGGATGGCGATCACCTGCCGCGCCGCGGGCGGCGTTACAGCTTGCGACCGAGGACCTCCTTGATCGCCGCGTTCTCCATCGCGAGATCCGCGTACATTCGCTTGAGCCGGGCATTCTCCTGCTCGAGTTCCTTCAGGCGCTTGAGCTCAGCGACGGTCGCGCCGCCGTACTTGGCCCGCCAGGTGAAGAACGTCGCCCGGCTGATCCCCTGCTTCCGGATCACCTCCGCCACCGGGACCCCGGCCTCGACTTCCTTCAGAACCGCGACAATCTGGGACTCACTGAACTTCGAACGGCGCATGACGTCTCCTTGGTCATCGCCATAGTCTAACTCTCAGTGGTCCCCCTCAAGGGGAAGAGGACACTTCGAGTCCTTCCTGGAGATGACGCGGGTCTCCGAACAGGTCGAATACTGGATGCTGCTCGATGCGGGCATCCCCCTCCGCTCACCGCTGACTCCGACCGAGGTCCCGCCCCACGATAGAGTGGCGTTAACGCCGCCGGGCTTCCGCCGTCCTTCCAGGTAGCCCCAAGCCAGCGGAGTGTCGTAATGTTAGACAACGGTAGAGTGCCCCTCCATCGTGTCCTCGGCCTGACGGCATTCCTCGCCGTGGGCTGTGCCGACTCCGGAATCACCGAACCCGACCTGAATTCGCCGTCTCCCGGCCCTGATGTCACCCAGCCGTACCCCATTGACCGAGGCGACGATGGGGCCCAGACCCCCGGCAGTTACAAGGGACTCCGGCTCCGGCTCACCCCGAGCCTGGAACCGACCATCACCCCGGTCGACGGGGTCATCGGGGTGGTCTGCATCGGGATGAGCAATTCCAACCAGGAGTGCGCCGACTGGATACTTCGATTGAGCGGGGAATACGCCAGCGCGGTGAACCCCGCCGTCCGGGTGGCCAACTGCGCGGTGGGCGGAAACGCGATCGAGCGGTGGATCGACCCGGCATTCGACAGCAACCTGTGGACCAGCTGCATCCAGCAGAAGCTGGGACAGGCCGGCATCCGACTCGATCAGGTTCTGGTGATCTACCACAAGGCGGCCAACATGTTCACCACGGGCTCGGGAGGGGCCGCGCTGCCCGCCTATCCCGCCCCCGGCAGCGACTTCGACAACTTCGTCGCCAACCTGACCGCCTTCTCGGCGAGAGTGAAGGCCAAGTTCCCGGCGGTGCGGGCGGTGTACACCTCGTCCCGGAGCTACGGTGGCTTTGCCGGGACCGTGGGCCGTGGGGAACCGTTGAGCTATGAGGAGGGCCATGCCCTCAACAGCTGGCTCGCGGCCCATCCCGCCGTGGACGGGGTCTGGTATGGCTGGGGCCCCTACCTCTGGGCACCGGCCTGCACCGACGGGGTCACCAACCGGAGCGGGACCTGTTACGACCGGGCGGACTACGTGGCGGACGGGGTGCACCCTGCCCCATCGGGCCAGGCCAAGGTGAGCCGGATGATCCACGATCGGCTGCGACTGCACGACTGGTATCGGCCAAACTGAGCTACTTCCGGTACCCGAGGGTCTCACCGCACGCCCTGAGCCTCGCCCCGACGCCCCGACGACGCGCGGTGACGTTCGGCGTGGGCGTCAGTCCCACCGGGACGTCCGATCGGTCCCCTCAGTACTGGGCGCCCAGCACAACCGCCGTGCCGACGGCCCACGAGACGCGGCCGCGGGGCGGAGGACACGCCGCTGGGCGCCCGCCAGCCCGCGCGTGGTCGGCGATCGCGCCGTAAGGCCGGCGGATACCCGAGCGACCCCGATTGAATTTCCCATCCCGAAGGGACGCGCTGGCCGGGTGGCGCGCGAGTGCCGGCGTGAGAAGCAGCACGAGGATGAGGAGCAGGCCAGGCGACTGACGGGCGCAAGTCATGTATTCGGGGGTTGCCGGTGCCTCCTGAGTCTTGACGGCTTGCCGGCAATTTAGCATCCTTGCGCACGGTGGCTCGACCTCCAGTGCATACTCCCCTTACTTCAGAAGAGGTGCGCGATGAACAGATGGATGACGGGAAGCGTGCTCGGCGTGCTGGCTGTCACGATGTCGTGCTCATCCCCCGATGCCCCGACCGCACTGCAGGATGTGAACGCGGGAGCGGCGGCGCGCGCCCAGGCCGGGGTGTACCTGGTGACGTTCAGCGATGACGTGACGGACGTGCGCGGCACCGCGGGGAGCATGGCGGCGTTGAACGGCTTCGCGATTCGGAGCGTTCGTGAGCACGCCGCGCGCGGATTTTCCGCGATGATGTCGGATCAGTTGGCCGATCGCCTGCGGGCGGATTCACGCGTGGCGATCGTGGAGCCCGACGGACCCGTCAGCCTGATCGTGCCGCGCGCGGTGGCGCGCCCGGGGAGTGGCGGCGGCCAGTCGACGCCGTGGGGCATCACCCGCGTGGGTGGCGCCGGTGATGGCACAGGGAAGACAGCCTGGATCATCGATACCGGGATCGACCTGGCCCACGCGGATCTGAACACCAGCAGGGCATGTCACGCGAATTTCGTGGCTCGTGGCAAGGATAGTCCGCAGGACGGCAACGGCCACGGCACGCACGTTGCCGGAACGGTTGCGGCGATCAACAACAGCATCGACGTCGTTGGCGTGGCCGCGAATGCGTACGTCTGCGCGGTGCGCGTGCTCGACAACAGTGGCTCCGGCACATGGGAAGGTGTGGTGAACGGCGTGAACTACGTGGCCGCGAATGGGGTGTCGGGTGAGGTCGCCAACATGAGTCTGGGCGGCAGCGGTTCGAACGCCACGCTGGAAAAAGCGGTGCAGGACGCCGCGGCGAAAGGCATCAGGTTCGCGCTGGCCGCGGGGAACGATGGCGCCTTCGCGGGGGACTTCACGCCCGCGCGCACGGAGGGCACCAACATCTACACCATTTCCGCGATCGACGTCAACGACTGCATGCCCAGCTGGTCCAACTGGGGCAACCCGCCAGTGGACTACGCCGCGCCGGGCGTGAGCGTTCTTTCCACCAAGAAAGGCGGCGGAACCACCACGTACAGTGGTACGTCCATGGCTGCGCCGCATGCGGCGGGCGTTCTGTTGCTCGGCTCGGCAAAGACGAACGGTTATGCCAAGTGCGATCCGGACGGCAATCCTGATCCGATCGTCAGCCGATAAGCACATGTGAGTTGCGAGAACGGGCCTCGGCGGAAACGCCGGGGCTCTTTCTCTTGGTGCGAGCCCATCGAGATTACTGAATTCTGGGTCCCCGAGGACGACCGCGACTTCGCCACACGGCTCGCGCGGTACTGCGCGCGCAATCCGGTCGCGCTGGAGCGGCTCTCGTACGAGACCGGACCACGAAGGCGGTGACCTATCGCTCGGACAAGTCCGAGGGCCCGACGGCGGGGACCGAGACGATGGACCCGTTGGAGTTCCTCGCCCGGGTGCTGGTGCACATCCCCGACGAGGCCCACGTCACCACCCGGTACTATGGTTGGTACGCCAACCGTCCGCGTGGCATGCGACGGCGGGCCGAGCCCGCCACCGTCAATGCGCTGCCCGTCATCGTCCTGGCACCGAGGCTGGCGCCCACCGAGGCCACCCGTCGCTGGGCGGCGTTGCTGCAGCAGATCTTCGAGGTCGACCCACTCGCGTGCCCGGCGTGCCACGGCACGATGCGGATCGTCGCGTGCATCACCCAGACTTCGGTAATCGACCGGATCCTCACGCACCTTCGCGCCCGCGCTGCGACCGCGGCCCACCGCACGCCCTGATCCTCGCCCCGACGCCCCGACGACGCGCGGGGACGTTCGGCGTGGGCGTCAGTCCCACCGGGACGTCCGATCGGTCCCTGCGGCACTGGGCGCCCAGAACACCCGCCGTGCAGACGGCCCACGAGGCGCGAGTAGCGCAGGGAGGATGAGGGCACGCCGCCGGGCGCCCGCCAGCCCTCGCGGGGTCGGCGATCGCGCCGTACGTTCGGCGGATACCCGAGCGACCCCGATTGAATTTCCCATCCCGCGACCCGGGAGGGCGGATGTCCGAGACCGTGGACCGCCTCACGACAGCCATGGCGGACCGGTACGCGATCCAACGCGAGTTGGGACGCGGTGGCATGGCCACGGTCTATCTCGCCACCGACCGCAAGCACCACCGGCGGGTCGCCCTCAAGGTCCTGCGCCCGGAACTGGCCGCCGCCCTCGGCCCTGAGCGCTTCTCCCGCGAGATCGAACTTGCTGCTCGGCTGACCCACCCCCACATCCTGCCGTTGCACGATTCCGGGAACGCCGACGGGTTCCTGTACTTCGTCATGCCCTACGTGGAGGGCGAATCGCTCCGGGATCGGCTCACCCGCGAGAAGCAGCTTCCGCTCGACGACGCGCTCCAGATCAGCCGCGAGGTGGCGGACGCGCTCTCCTACGCCCACAGCCACGGGGTCATCCACCGCGACATCAAGCCCGAGAACATCCTCCTGCAAAGCGGCCACGCGGTGGTGGCGGATTTCGGGATCGCACGGGCGATCGACCAAGCGGGTGGGGCGACGCTGACGGAGACGGGGCTCGCCATCGGGACGCCGGCCTACATGAGCCCGGAACAGGCGACCGGCAGCGCGGACCTGGACGGCCGCTGCGACATCTATGCGCTCGGCTGTGTCTTGTATGAGATGCTTGCCGGGGAGCCGCCGTTCGGCGGCGCGACGCCCGTCGCGATCCTGGCGCGCAAGGCCGTGGACCCGGTCCCCAGCCTGCGTGTCGTGCGCAACACCGTCCCCGAAGCCGTCGAGACCGCGATCGCAAAGGCGCTGGCCAGGGTCCCCGCCGACCGCTTCGCGACGTCACGAGCGTTCGCCGACGCCCTGGAACGGAGCGCCGCGGGAACCGGCGCGCCCACGCGGCGCGGCGCGGTCGGTCAACGCCGCGTGAAGATCGGCGCCCTGCTGGCGGTCGCGATCCTCCTCCTCGCCGGCGGATGGTGGATCGCCGGACGCGGCGCATCATCCCGGATCGATTCGCTCGTGGTTCTGCCGCTCGACAACCGCACGGGCGACTCGGCGCAATCGTACTTCGTCGACGGGATGCATGAGGCGCTGACGGCCGAGCTCTCGCAGATCAGCGCCCTCAAGGTCATCTCGCGAACCTCGGCGATGCGGTACCGCGGGAACCAGAAGCCGGCCCCGCAGATCGCGCGCGAGCTCGGAGTGCGGGGGCTGATCGAAGGGTCGGTGGCCCGTGAGGGAAACCGGGTACGGATTACCGTGCAACTGATCGACGGGCCAAACGACCGGCGCGTTTGGGGGCATCAGTTCGACCGGGAGCTGCGGGGCGTCCTCGAGCTGCACACCGAAGTCGCCCGGGCGATCGCCGAGGAGATCAAGGCGACGCTGACGCCGCTGGAGCGGGTCCGCCTCGCCGCCGCCCGTCCGGTGGATCCGGCGGCCTTCGAGCTGTACCTGCTTGGTAGGCACCAGTGGAATCAAAGGACGCTTCCGGGGTCGAGGGATGCGGTCGAGAACTTCAAGAAGGCCTTGAGCCACGACGCGGCGTACGCCCCCGTCCACGCAGCACTCGGCGCCACGTATCTGTGGCTGGGGGAGCAAGGGGGCATGCCGCAGCAGGAGGGGTGCAGGTTGGCTGCGGCCGCGATCGATCAGGCATTGCGGGAGGATCAATCGCTGGCCGAGGCGCATGTCGCGAAAGCGATGTGGCAGTTGAACTGCGAGTGGAACTGGCGCGAGGCGGAGGGGGAGTTTCAGCGCGCGCTCGAGCTCAACCCAGGCTCTGCCACCGTTCATCAATACTACGGGCGCGCGCTCGGCCGGGTGACCACTCGCTACGACGAAGGTCTGCGTGAGCTCCAGCGCGCCAGGGACCTCGATCCGCTCTCAGCCACGATTCGCGCCTATATCAGCCAGAATTATCTCTTCGCGGGGCAATACGATGTGGCGGCACAGCAGTTGTTGGAGGCGTTGGCAATCAACCCCGACCATGTCCTGCTGCTGCACAGCCTCGGAGAGGTGCGGTTGGCGCAGGGACGCTGGACGGATGCCGTGACGTATCTGGAGAAGTCGATCCAGGGGCCGGGCATGCAGAGCTCGCACTATCTGGCAATGCTGGGTGCGGCATACGCCCGAGCAAGCCGGAAGCAAGAGGCGGGACAGATTCTGGCCGAGCTCAATGGACGCGAGCGTGAGGGCTTGGTCTCGGCGTTCGACATGGCTGCTCTACACGCGGCGCTCGGCGACGATGGACAGGCTCTGACCTGGCTCGAGCGTGGCTACACGCGAAAGGACTACTGGCTCGTCGAAATGACGGCGTGGCCATGGTTCGCTCACTTGCGTGCCAACTCGCGCTATCAGCAGGTGCTGGCGAACATGCAGCTGCCTTGGTGAGGCAATGTAAATATCTGTCGGAGCCCGGCCGGCGACCCTCGTGCCGGGTGCGCCCGCCCCGCCGCCCGTTGTGCCACCGATTCATTGCCGCCGCCGGTGCGCGCCGCCCTCGCCGTGCGCGCGCGCACGCGACATACTTTCCACACGGCGGTTGAATTTCCTATCCCGCGTTCCTCCGCTGCTTCGACCGATGTTCACCCCTTCGCGGATGCACATGACCACTCCGCTGGAGCGTCTCGCACCAGCGCTGGCCGGGCGCTACCGACTGGAGCGCGAGCTCGGCGCGGGCGGGATGGCCACGGTCTTCCTGGCTCACGACCTGCGCCACGACCGCAGGGTCGCGCTCAAGGTGCTCCGTCCGGAATTGGGCGCGATTATTGGCGCCGAGCGGTTCCTGCAGGAGATCCGCACGACCGCCAACCTCCAGCATCCTCACATCCTCGGTCTGCTGGACTCGGGTGAGGCCGACCAGCTCCTGTGGTACGCCATGCCGTTCGTGCCCGGCGAGTCGCTGCGCGAGCGCTTGAGCCGCGAGCGGCAACTGCCGGTGGCTGACGCGGTGCGGCTCACCCGCGAGGTGGCGGACGCGCTCGACTACGCCCACCGGCAGGGAGTCGTGCACCGCGACATCAAGCCCGAGAACATCCTCCTCCACGATGGGCACGCGCTGGTCGCGGACTTCGGCATCGCGCTCGCGGCGAGCCAGGCCGGGTCGCGGCTGACCGAGACCGGCCTCTCCCTCGGCACGCCCCAGTACATGAGCCCCGAGCAGGCCACCGGCGAGCGCGAGATCACCGCGCGCAGCGACATCTATGCCCTGGGCTGCGTGGCCTACGAGATGCTCGCAGGGCAGCCGCCGTTCACGGGTCCCACCGCGCAGGTTATCGTCGCCAGGATCCTGACGGACGAGCCCGAGCCGCTGCGCCGCACGCGGCGATCGGTCCCGCCGCACGTGGAGGCGGCCATCCTGCAGGCGCTTGCCTCGCTGCCCGCCGACCGCTTCGCCCGTGTGGCGGACTTCGCCGCGGCACTCGAGGATCCCCTCTTCACCACGGAAGCGGCCCGCCGCACCGCGACCGCCCCCGTTCCCCGGCGCCTGGTGGCCCTGGCCCCGTGGGGACTGGTGATCGTCCTGGCTGCGGCCCTGGCCGGGACCCTGCTCCGACCCGCCGAGCGTCCCCTGCCTCCGCCGGTCCATCGCTTCCGGGTGATCCTGCCACCGCACGCCGCCTGGGCCGGCGATCTCTTCTCCCAGCCCGCGCTCTCGCCCGACGGCACCCGCCTGGCCTATGACGGGCAGGACTCCGCCGGCACACGGACACTCTTTCTGCGCGCCATGGACGCCCTGGAACCCGTGCCTGTCGCGGGTGGCACGAACGGCACCCGGCCCTTCTTCTCCCCCGACGGCCACCAGCTCGGCTTCCTCCTTGGCACCCGGATCGTGCGCGTGCCGGTGTCGGGCGGGGTCCCCACGCCGGTGTGCGATGCCGGCGGCCTGCCGTTGTTAAGCTGGCTCGAACGCGACGCCGTCGTGTTCACCGACCGCGCCGGCTTGCAGCAGTGCACCCTGGCCGGCGTCCGCACCACACTCCTGGCCACCGGGCCGGACGAGGCAATCTTGTCCGTCCACGGGCTCCCGGAAGACGCGGGCGTGCTCTACAGCGTGCAGCGGGGCGTCGCCAGCTCCCTCGCCGTCCTCGATCTCAGGACGGGCACCGCCCGGAGTCTCGACCTGCCGGGCAGCGATCCGCGCTACGTTGACACCGGTCACCTCGTGTATGTCGGTCTCGACGAGCGGCTGCGGGCGGTGCGGTTCGACGCGCGGCGCCTGGTCATCACCGGCCCGCCAGTCATTCTCGACGAGCCGGTGCGGGTGAACATCGCCACGGCCGAGATGGCCCTGTCCCGCTCGGGGACCATCGTCATCCCCGGACAGGACGGCCTCGGGGCGCTGGTCCTTGTGGATCGGGCCGGTCGGGTGGAGCGGCTGCTCCCGCGCCTGGGCGATTTCGGGGATCCGCGCCTTTCCCCGGACGGGCGGCGGCTGGCGGTGCGCCTGGACCAGGACATCTGGCTGCTGGACCGGGACCGTCGCACCCTGACCCGCCTCACCTTCGACAGTGCCGCCAGCCGCCCGGCGTGGGCGCCGGACGGCCGGCGGATCGCCTACCACCGGCAGGTCGGACGCCGCCGTCACGTCCGGATCGTGAACGCCGACGGTGCTACCCCGGCGGAGTCGCTGCTGACCCTGCCCGACATGGAGCCCTGGGAGGTGCTGTTCACGCCGGACGGGACGTCACTCGTCGTGCGGACAGTCGGCGGCGAGACTAGGCGCGACATCTGGCTCTGGCCGGGGCTGACCGGGACGCGCCTCGTCCCGCTCCTCGCGACCCCGGCGGACGAGGTCTCCCCCGCCCTCTCGCCCGACGGCAAGTGGATGGCCTACGTCTCGAATGAGTCGGGGCGGGCCGAGGTCTACATCCGCTCGTTCCCCGACATGGGGTCCCGGATCCAAGTCTCGCCGGACGGCGGCTCGGAGCCGCTCTGGT
This sequence comes from Gemmatimonadaceae bacterium, assembly GCA_040901985.1. Lineage (GTDB taxonomy): Bacteria > Gemmatimonadota > Gemmatimonadetes > Gemmatimonadales > Gemmatimonadaceae > Pseudogemmatithrix. The sequence goes on along the minus strand of JBBDYC010000001.1, from coordinate 26,416 downwards.
CCCCGCGCGGGGACGAACTGTTCTACCGCGAGGGCGCCGCGATGATGGCGGTGGCCGTGCGCAACGGGCGGTCCGCCGAGGTGGGCCGCCGCGCCCGCCTCTTCGCGGACCCGGCGTTCAACTCCGACCTGACCCACCAGGTCTATGACGTCACCCCGGACGGCCAGCGCTTCGTGATGGTGAGGCGCCTCGAGACCACGAGCCACCTGACCGTGGTGCTCAACCTGTTCCACCACCTCCCCTAGTCCCGCCGGGCTCCGGCCGGGCCAAGACGACGGCGGCCGGCTCGTGAGCCGGCCGTCGTCTCCGCGCGGCAGGGGACCACGCCGCCGACTCAACCACTCCGATTGAATTTTCTTCTGTGAAGCGTCAGCATACCCCTGAAGTAGGCACTCGAAGTGAGACTTGGGCGGTGCAAAAGGAGGAGACATACGCCGTTCGAGGTTCACGGAGTCCCAGATCGTGGCGGCCCTGCAGGAGGTCGAGGGCGGGGTGCCGGTCGCCGAGGTGATCCGAAAGCACGGGATCAGCCGGACGACATTCTTCACCCGGAAGTCGAAGTACGGCGGGGCGAGCGTCGCCGAGTTGAAGCGCCTCCGGGAGCTCGAGGCGGAGAACGCGAAGCTCAAGCGGATGTACGCCGAACTCGCGCTCGAGAATGTGGCGATCAAGGATGTCCTCAGTCGCAAGCTGTAACGCCGCCCGCGAAGCGGAGGTGATCGCCGCGCTGACGGCGCTCGTCACCAAGATGCCGCAGTGGGGCTTCTGGATGTGCTTCGACGCGCTGCGACTCGCCGGGCACCCATGGAACTGGAAGCGCGTGTATCGCGTCTACAAGGCGTTGCGTCTCAACCTCAAGCGGCGCCGCAAGCGCCGCGTGCCGCCGCGCGAGGGGCAGCCGCTGGACGCGCCCGCCGTGCTCAACGGGATCTGGGCGCTCGACTTCATGTCCGACACGCTCTACAGCGGGACGCGCTTCCGCACGGCGAACGCTTCAGCGGGAGCTATCGCAAGGAAGTCCTGGACGCGTACCTTTTCGGCTTGCTCGACGACGTCCGCGTCGAGACCGAGCGCTGGCTCACGATCTACAACACGCGGCGGCCGCACGACAGCCTCGGCCGGGTCCCGCCGCTCACCTTCCTGCCGGGGTCACCCGCGCCGTCCGAGTCCAGCTTCAAACGGTCTGCCTGAGGGGGAAGCTGACGTGGGCTCGATGTATTGTTGCACGGAGCAATCCTCCATTGGGCAGCCGGCCGGTCTTGGTGGGGCTATCCCGTCCGGCCACGGGTCACTGGAGTGACTGTCCAAATGCACCGCGAGAGACTGTCGGCCTCACAATGCGACGGTCGGGGGTGTCCACAAATGGTGCATCGCACGTCGGCACCGCCCTAACCGCTGGCAGGTCAACCACATCCCCGCGGCGCCGGATTGCGTGCATATTCCCCCGCCATGCCCTCCCCAGACGCCGGCCCACCGGACGTACGCCGCGTCATCCTCGCCTCGTCCCTCGGGACGGTGTTTGAGTGGTACGACTTCTATCTCTACGGTTCGCTCGCGGCGATCATCAGCCGACAATTCTTCTCCGGCGTGAACCCCACCGCCGCCTTCATCTTCGCGCTGCTTGCCTTTGCCGCCGGATTTGCCGTGCGCCCCTTCGGCGCGATCGTCTTCGGCCGACTCGGCGACCTCGTCGGCCGCAAGCACACCTTCCTCGTGACGATCGTGATCATGGGCCTCGCGACCTTCCTGGTCGGCCTGCTCCCTACCTACGAACGGATTGGGATTGTCGCGCCGGTCGCCCTGATCGCGCTGCGCCTGCTCCAGGGCCTCGCCCTCGGCGGCGAGTACGGCGGCGCGGCCACCTATGTGGCCGAGCACGCGCCGATGGGAAAGCGCGGCGCCTACACGTCGTGGATCCAGACGACGGCGACGCTCGGACTCTTTATGTCGCTCCTCGTGATCCTCGGCTGCCGAGTCCTCCTCGGCAACGAGGCGTTCGAGGCGTGGGGATGGCGCATCCCCTTCCTGCTCTCGATTCTCCTCCTGGTCATCTCGGCCTGGATCCGGCTGCGGCTCGACGAATCGCCGATGTTCCAGAAGATGAAGCGCGAGGGGACCCAGTCGAAGGCGCCGCTGCGGGAATCGTTCGGCGAGTGGGGGAACGCGAAGATCGTGCTGCTCGCGCTCTTCGGGCTCACGGCGGGCCAGGCCGTCGTCTGGTACACCGGACAGTTCTACGCCCTCTTCTTCCTCACGCAGACGCTGAAGGTCGAGGCGCAGACCGCGAACATCCTCATCGCCGTCTCGCTCCTGCTGGGGACCCCGTTCTTCATCGTCTTCGGCGCGCTCTCGGACCGGATTGGCCGGAAGCGGATCATCCTCACGGGATGCTTTCTCGCCGCCGTGACGTACTTCCCGCTCTTTCGATTGCTGACGCATTTCGCCAACCCGGCATTGGAGCTCGCGCAGCAGACGGCGCCGGTGGTCGTGACGGCGGAGCCGGCGACCTGCTCCGTGCAGTTCAATCCGGTCGGCACGAGTGCCTTTACGTCGCCCTGCGATGTGGCGAAGTCGGCACTCGTTCGCCGCGGGGTGCCGTACTCCAATGAGGGGCCGACACCGACCGTTGCGGCCGGTGGCGCTGCCGCGACGATTCGCGTCGGCGTGGCGGAAATCGAGTCATTCGATGCGTCGGCCGACCCCGACGGCTCGCAACGCAGGCGATTCGACGCCGAACTCGGCGCCGCGCTCACCGCGACAGGGTATCCGCTCGCGGCGGACCCAGCTGCAATCAACACGCCGGCCGTGGTGCTTGTGCTTTGGATCCTGGTACTCTATGTGACGATGGTCTACGGCCCGATTGCGGCGATGCTGGTCGAGCTCTTCCCGACCCGGATCCGCTACACCTCGATGTCCCTGCCCTACCACATCGGCAACGGCTGGTTCGGCGGCTTTCTCCCGACCACCGCGTTCGCAATCGTCGCCGCCACGGGGGACATCTACTCGGGGCTCTGGTACCCGGTGGGGATTGCGCTGCTCACACTGGTGGTCGGCACGCTCTTCCTGCGCGAGACAAAGGACGTGGACATCTCAGGCGCGTCGTAGCTGCCGAGCCCGCCACCTAGCGGCTGTGCGTGTACATCATCCCCACCAGCTCGTCGTACATCGCCTCGGCGTCGGCGTCGCTCGACTTGATCGCCGCGGCGGCACAATGCTTCAGGTGGTTGCGCATCAGTTCACGACCGACGCCGCGGAGCGCCTCGTGCACGGATGAGATCTGCGTGAGGATGTCGGCGCAGTAGCGGTCCTCGTCCACCATCTTCTGGAGGCCGCGCACCTGCCCCTCGATCCGCCGCAGCCGCTTCTGGTTGCGGTCCTTGAGGTCGGCGTCCACCGCGACCGCTTTCCTCCCGCTTCCCGTCTCGTGCGCGGCGCAGCCACAGCTGGCACTGTGGGCGTGTGCCAATGGTGCTCGTGCGGTCCTGGTTGCCACGGGTCTGCTCCTCGAGTGCGAGTATCCCGGCGCCCCGCCACCAACCCTGGTCGCCGCCTGATCGCAATTTATGGATACCCCCCATCCCTATGCAACCCCGCACGCGCCACGCGCAGTTCCCGCTCCTTCACCAGCGACCAGATTGCCGGGATCACCAGCAGCGTCAGGAGCGTGCTACTGACCATCCCGCCGACCATCGGCGCCGCGATGCGCTTCATCACGGTCGCACCGGTCCCGGTCGCCCAGAGGATCGGCAACAGCCCGAGCATCGTCGAGGCGACGGTCATCACCTTGGGCCGCAGCCGGTCCACCGCGCCCTCCATCACCGCATCGTGCAGCGCCACGGCGTCGGCGTCGGGGTTCGCCGCACGGCGGGCGCTCCACGCGTGGTCGAGGTAAATCAACATCAGCACCCCCGTCTCCGCCGCGACGCCGGCGAGCGCGAGGAATCCGATGGTCACTGCGACGGACCAGTCGTAGTCGAGGGCCCAGAGGAACCAGATCCCACCGACCAGCGTGAACGGAAGCGAGAGCATCACGATCAGGCTCTCGTGGACATTCCGGAAGTTCAGGAAGAGCAGCAGGAATACCAGCGCCAGCGTCGCTGGCACGACGAGGCGCATCTGCTCGCGCGCACGCTCCATATACTCGTACTGCCCACTCCACGCGAGCGTGTAGCCCGGCGGCAGCGTCACGTTCTCGGCGATCATCTGCTTGGCGTCGGCGACATAGCCGCCGATGTCGCGCTCGCCGGGGTCAATGAAGATCCAGGCACTCGGCTGCGCGTCCTCGGTGCGGATCACCATCGGGCCGGCCACCTGGGTGATCGTCGCGACCTGCCCGAGCGGAACTTGCGCCATACCGGTGGGCGGTCCCTCGGCCGTCCCGATGCGGTGACTGATCGGCACGAGCACCGCGGCCAGCTTCTCGGGCGTGTCCCGCAACTCCTGCGGATACCTTAGCCGGACCCCGTACCGCTCGCGCCCCTCCACCGTCTGCGTGATTGTCATTCCGCCGATGGCGGTGGCAATGACCGTCTGGATATCGCCGACGTTGAGTCCGTGGCGCGCCGCCGCCGCGCGGTCAATCTCGATGTCGAGATAGTAGCCCGACTGCGCGCGCTCGGCGAACGCGCTGCGCGTGCCGGGGACCATCGTCAGGTGCCCTTCGACCTCCTTCCCGAGCGCTTCGAGCACCGTGAGGTCGGGCCCAAACAACTTGAGGCCGATCGGCGTCCGGATTCCCGTTGCCAGCATGTCAATGCGTCCCTTGATTGGCATCGTCCAAGCGTTGCTCACGCCCGGCAGACGCACCGCCGAGTCCATTGCCGCGATCAGTCGGTCATACGTCATCCCCGGCCGCCACTCGGACTCCGGCCGGAGCGTGATCGTCGTCTCGGCCATGTCGAGACCGGCGGGATCGGTGGCGGTGTTGGCGCGCCCGGCCTTCCCCCACACCCGCTCGACCTCCGGGAACGAGAGCAGGATCATGTCCTGCTGGCGAAGCAGCTCGCGCGCCCGCGCCACGCTGATCCCCGGGAGCGTGGTCGGCATGAAGAGGATCGTCCCTTCCTGGAGCGGCGGCATGAACTCACTGCCGATGCGCTGGAAGGGAATCCAGGTCAGGATCAGCGCCACTGCCGCGGCACCGATGACCGACCACCGACGCCGCTGTGCCCACTCGAGCAGCGGCCGGTAGAGCCGGATCAGGCCGGCGTTGAGCGGGTTCCACGTCTCGCGGCGGATCTTGCCACGCACGAAGAACTCCATCAGGACGGGAACCAGCACGACGCTCAGCACACTGGCCGCCGCCATCGCGAGCGTCTTCGTCAGCGCCAGCGGCGTGAAGAGGCGCCCTTCCTGTCCCTCCAGCGTGAAGACGGGGATGAACGAGACCGTGATGATCAGCAGGGAGTAGAAGAGCGACGGACCGACCTCCGTCGCCGCGGCAATCACCACGCTGCGGTGGTCGGCCGCGGTGAGCGTGCGCGTGTCGAGGAACTCCTCTCCCGCGGGAATCCGCCGCTCGAGGTGCTTATGCAGGTTCTCGACCATCACGATCGCCGCATCAATCATCACCCCGATCGCAATGGCGATCCCGCCGAGCGACATGATATCGGCCCCGATGTCCAGCGCCCGGAGTCCAATGAAGGCGACGAGGATGCTCACCGGCAGCGTGATCACCGCCACCAGCGCCGACCGTGCGTGCAGCAGGAAGGCGAAGCAGACGAGCGCAACGATCAGGAACTCCTCGACCAGCGTGTTGCGAAGCGTCGCCACTGCGCGTTCGATCAACCCGCTCCGGTCATACACCGTGTGCACCACCACGCCGGGCGGGAGTCCGCCCTGCACCGCCGCGATCTTCTCCTTGACCCGCGCGATGGTCGCCAGCGCATTCTCGCCGGACCGCATCACCACGATGCCGCCCACGGCATCGCCGCGGCCGTCGAGATCGGTGATGCCCCGACGCACCGCCGGTCCGACGCTGACGCGCCCGAGCTCCCGGACGCTCACCGGGACGCCGCGCGCGGTCGCCCCGACGACGACGTTCTCAATGTCGCTCACGCCGCGCAGGTAGCCGAGCCCGCGGACCATGTACTCGCGCTCCGACAGCTCCATCACCATCGCACCCACGTCGGCGTTGGCGTCCTGCACGGCGCGCATCACCTGCGCCACCGAGACGCCGTAGGCCCGCATCCGCGTCGGATCGAGATCCACCTGATACTGCTTCTCGAATCCCCCGACGCTCGCCACCTCGGCCACCCCCGGGACCGCCGTCAGCGCATAGCGGAGAAACCAATCCTGCACCGCGCGCAACTCGGCCAGGTCGAGCCGACCGGTGGTGTCCTCCAGCGCGTACTGGTACACCCAGCCGAGGCCGGTCGCATCCGGACCGAGCGTCGGTGCCACGCCGGTTGGAAGTCGGCTGGCGAGGCCGTTGAGATACTCGAGGACCCGGCTCCGCGCCCAGTACAGATCCGTACCGTCGTCGAAGATCACGTAGACAAACGAGACCCCGAAGAACGAGTAGCCACGCACCGTGCGCGCCCCCGGCACCTTGAGCATCTCGGCCGCGATTGGATAGGTGACCTGGTCCTCGACGATACGCGGCGCCTGCTCGCCATAGTCGGTCTGCACGATCACCTGCACGTCCGAGAGGTCGGGCAGCGCCTCGAGCGGTATCGTGCTCGCCGCCCACACGCCGCCGACCGTGAGTGCCGCCGCACCCAGGAGAACGAGGACCGGGTTCTGGACGGACCCTCTGATGAGGTTTCTCAGCATCGGGTCACCTCGGCGTCCGCGCGGGCGGCGCGTCAGCCGGCGGGATCGTGATTTCCATCCCCGGCATCTCGCCCATTCCACCGAGCGCCGTGCCGAGGTTGGATTCCGCGTCAATGAGGAAGGTGGCGGAGGCGACCACGACGTCGCCCACCGCCAGTCCCGCGACAATCTCCACGCGCCCGTCGCCGATGCCGCCGACGGTGACCGGACGCGGCTCGAGCCGGCCGGCCGGCAACCGTACAAAGACAATCGCGCGCTCGCCCGTCGCGAGCACCGCCGACCGCGGCACGGTGAGCACGGTCGGCCGGGCCGCGCCGGCCAGCTGCAGGGAGGCATACATCCCGGGCTTCAGGCGCAACCCCGGGTTCTGCAGGACAACACGGACCCGCGCCGTGCGCGTGTCCGTCGAGAGCGTCGGATGGACAAATGCCACGCGCCCCGTCCAGCGCTCCCCCGGGAACGCGTCGAAGGTCGCGATCGCGACCTGCCCGACACGTACCGATCGCAGGTCCTGCTCGTAGATCTCGCCCTCCACCCACAGCGTCCCGAGATCGGCCACCCGGTACAGCGCCTCGCCGGCGATGATTCGTTGGCCCGCCTCGACGTGCTTCTCGAGCACGATCCCGGACGACGGCACGCGCAACGTGACGGTGCGCGTCGCCTCCCCGGTCCGCTCGACACGGGCAATCTCCTCCTCCGGCACGTCCCACCAGGCCAGCCGCCGCCGGGCCGACGCGACCAGGTCCGCCGCGTCGGCCCGGGTGACGGAGTCCCCATCGGCTACGTCGCGCACGAGCCGCCCGGCCAGCAGGAGCTCCTCCTGCGCGGTGACGACCATCGGCGCGTACAACTCCAGGAGCGGTGCGCCCGCACGAACGAGCTGCCCGGTGTAGTCCGCGTGCAGGCGCTCGACCCAGCCGTCCACCTTGGTCGCGACAATCGTGACGCGCGTTTCGTCAACCACCAGCTGGCCGACCGTATGGATGTCGAGGGCCTGCATGCCCATCGTCACCGTCGCGAAGGTCACGCCAATGCGTCGGGCCTGTTCGGCGGTGAGCACGACGCGAGCGTCGGTGCCGCCAACGCCCACCGGCATCGCAGCGTGATCGTGCCCGCCTTCGGCCTCGCGCTCCACGGTACTGCGGTCGTGCGTCGCCCACCAGGCGACGCCCGCGGCTCCCGCGATCACCGCCACGAACGCCACCACGCTCCAGACCCGGCGCGGTGATTCCGTCCTGGGACCGTTCAGCATGTCAGCGGCTCCTCTCGCGCCGGCCAACGGCTGCCGCGGCGAGCAGTGGTTGACCGGCGAGCATCTCGAGCTCCGCCCACGCGCGCCCCTCGGCGGCGTCGAGCGCGACGAGCTCCATCCGGTAACGGTTTATGGTCAAGCGGTTCTCGATGACGGTCAGGAGGTCCACGGCCCCGGTGCGAAACGACGACAGCGCCGCCTCGGCCGCCGCCTCGGCTTGCGGCAGGATCGTTGCTCGATACAACACCGCGAGCCGACGGCTGCTGACGAGTTCCGCGTGGACCTCGCCAACGCGACCGCGCGTGGCGGCGCGCATCTCCGCCAGGTCCGCCTCGGCCATCGCGGACATCGCGATCGCTTCCCGGCGCAGGCCGACCTGTCGGGCGCGCGCCCAGATCGGCACCGACGCGCCAACCATCACGCTGCCCATCCGGTCGGTGCCCATCGCCGTCGACCGCTCTCCGTACTGCACGCCCACCTGGAAGTCCGGCCAGCGTTCCCGCGAGGCAAATCGCACCTCGGCCGAGGCCGCTTGGGCCTCGGCCACGCCAGCGGCGAGCATCGGTCGCGATGCCAGCGCCAGCTCCTCCATCTCCTCCCGCGTCGGCAGCGCATCGGGGAAGGTCGGTCGCATCGGCGGCGCGGCAACCGAGTCGGGCGGAAGGTCCACGAGCGCCGCCAACCGGGCCAGTGCGCTCTCACCCATGACCGTCATCAGTACGATCTCCTCGTCCATCCGCGCGATCTCCACCCGAGAGCGCAGAACGTCGGCTTGGCGCCCATCGCCGACCCGGTACATCGCCGCGGCGATGTCGGCGACATCCTCCAGGAGGCGGCGCGTCTCGCTGGCGATCGCGACCTGTTGCAACGCCGCTGAACGCGCGTAGAACGTCGTCGCGGCCGCGGCGCGCAGGTCCCACCGGACCTCCGCCACCCGTGCATCAGCGACAGCGGCGCGCGCCGCCGCCGCGTCACCGGCGGCCGAGAGCTTGCCCGGCAGCGGCACCATCTGCATCACCTGCACCTGTCGCATCCCGAGTGCGGGGTCGGCCCCGAACTCGGGCAGCATGTAGTTCATCCATCCGACCTGTACCGTCGGATCCGGTGGACGCCTCGCCCCGGCTATCCGCGTCTCAGACGCGAGCGCGAGCGCCACGGCGGCACGAAGGCGTGGGCTCCGTCGCTCCACCGTCGCATAGATGTCGCCGAGCGTGAGCGGCGTCTCGCGCGCGACGCTCGACGACACGGGCGCGCCGATCTGCGCCACGGCGCTCCGGGGAGCGAGATGCGGCGCTCCCCCAAGTAGCAGCAGTGATGCCGCGGCGATGCGGGACGACAGTCCCAACGCGAATGACCTCATAGTACGGATCCTCGGTGCCGGATGACGACGCGCCGGGACGGCGGTCGCGGGCGCGCACGCAGCGCGCGGCCACCTCACGACGTGAGGTGGCGGGCCGAGGTCAGGCTCGAGGAGGCGGGAGGTCGGGTGCGGCGACCGTTGCCGCGGGCACCGCGTCGTTTGTCGCCATCGGCCGCTCGGACGCCGGCGCAAAGGCGACGGCCAGGACACTTGACGTGACAACCGGCGAGCTCGCGCAATGGGCGAACATCAGGCAGTCGTGGTCGTCGCCCTGGGACGGGCGCGGCACTCCGTGATCCGTGCACTCCGGATGCTCGGTGGTCGCGGTCACGGCCGGCATTTCGGGGCTGCACGACGACCAGGCCGCGGCGAGCGTCACCGAAGCGACGCCAAGGACCGCCACCATGCCGATCGTCGTCCTGAGCAATCCCCGCATCGCATACCTCCGCAACACACCTGTGCTCGTCCTACGTTAGGTACCCGCGCCTAGGGGCGCAATCCACCAACGCCCCACACCCTTGCAGGCGTTCTCCTCAGGCGATCCGCGCCCGCCGCAGACGCAGCGAGTTGGCCACCACGCTCACCGAACTGAACGCCATCGCCCCGCCAGCGACGATCGGACTCAACAGCAGCCCGAACGCCGGGTAGAGCACCCCCGCCGCGACCGGGATTCCGACCACGTTGTAGGCGAACGCCCAGAAGAGATTCTGCTTCATCGTGCGCATCGTGCGCCGCGAGAGGAGAATCGCCTGCGCCGCGCTCCCGAGGTCGCCGCGCATCAGCACCACGTCGGCGGCCTCGGCCGCGATGTCGGTGCCCGTCCCCACCGCCAGGCCGATGTCCGCCTGCGCCAGCGCCGGCGCATCGTTGACCCCGTCGCCGACCATCGCGACGACCCGGCCGGCTGCCTGCAGGCGCTTGATCTCGTCCACCTTGCCCGCCGGCAGGACGCCGGCGACGATGCGGTGGATTCCCGCCTCGCGCGCAATCGCCTCCGCCGTCCGCCGGGCGTCGCCGGTCAGCATCACGACCTCGAGTCCCATCGCGTGAAACCGCGCAATCGCCGCGCGCGAGGTCGCCCGGATCGGGTCGGCGACCGCGATCAGTCCGGCGAGCGCTCCTCCCGCCGCGACGTACATCGGCGTCTTCCCTTCCCCGGCGAGCCGCGCGGCCGGCGCGGCGAGCGGCGCGACGTCAATCCCCTGGTCCGCCATCAACTCGGCGTTGCCGACCGCCACCGGCGTGCCATCCACTACGCCGGTCGCGCCGCGACCGGTCACCGACGCGAACCGCTCGACGTCGGCGAGTGCGATCTTGCGCGCCGCAGCGTACTGGACGATCGCCTCGGCGAGCGGATGCTCCGAACTGCGCTCGACTGAGGCGACAAGCCGGATCAGCGCGTCATCGCTCGTGTCGCCCACGCGCACCAAATCCGTCACGGTCGGCCGACCCTCGGTCACCGTGCCCGTCTTGTCGAGGACGATGGTGTCCACGTCCCCCGCGCGCTGCAGCGCCTCTCCCCCCTTGATAAGGACGCCAAGTTCGGCGCCCTTTCCGGTGGACACCATCACGGCGGTCGGCACGGCGAGCCCCATCGCGCAGGGACAGGCGATGATGAGCACCGTCACCGCCGCCGCGAAGCCCCGCACGGCCGGAGCGGCCTCGGCGAGCACGAACCAGGCCGCGAGGGTCGCGATGGCGATGGAGATCACCACCGGCACAAAGATCCCCGAGATCCGGTCGGCCATCCGCTGGATCGGGGCGCGCGAGCCCTGCGCGTCGCGCATCAGCCGGACGATCTGCGCAAGGACGGAATCGGCGCCGAGCGCGGTGGCGCGGAGGCGGAAGGCGCCGGTGCGGTTGACCGTCCCGCCGATGACGCGGTCCCCCGGTTGCTTCGCGACCGGCAGGGATTCCCCCGTGAGCATGCTCTCGTCCACCGCGCTCTCTCCGCGAGTGACGATACCGTCCACCGGCACGCGCTCGCCCGGCCGCACGACGACGATGTCGCTCGGAGCAAGCTGCTCAATCGGGATGTCCACCTCGGTGGCCGGCGCGCCGCGCAACACGCGCGCCGTCTTGGGCTGGAGCTTCACCAGCGCGCGCAGCGCCACCGAGGTGTTCCGCTTGGCGCGCGCCTCGAAGGCATTCCCGGTCAGGATCAGCGCGATGATGATGATGACCGTCTCGTAGTACACGTCCGCCGGCACGCCGCGACTGCGGAAGAACTCCGGCACCAGCGTGGCGATCACCGAGTAGACGAACGCTGCGCCAGTGCCCACGGCGATGAGCGTGTTCATATCGGCCGAGTGGTGGCGGAAGGCGGCCCAGGCACGGGTGTAGAAGTGGCGACCCGCGGTCACCATCACCCCGAGGGTCAGCGCGAAGAGCGTCCAGACGATGAGCGGCGCCGGGTACGTGGAGTGCCCAGGCATACCGGTATCGCGCATCAGCGGCATCGAAAGCGCCATCGCGATCGCGCCGATGACCCCACTGACGATTGCCTGGCTCTTGAGGACGCGAAACTCCTCGGCGGTCTCGCGGTCACGCGTCTCCTGTTCCTTGAACGCGTCCTCCGTGGTCGCCGGCAACTCGGCACCGTAGCCGGTGTCGCGGATGGCCGCCACGAGCGCCGAAGGCGTCACCACCGCCGGATCGTAGCTCACCGCGGCGTTCCCCATCATCAGGTTGACCGTCGCGTCAGTGACGCCCGGCTGCGCCTGGAGCGCGCGCTGCACGCGCGACTGGCAGGCGGCGCAGGTCATCCCCGTGACCGGGATGCGCGTCGTGGTCGTGGTATCAGTCATCCACGACCACCGAACCGCGGAGCATGCTCATCCCGCAGGTGAAGGGATACGTGCCGGCCGTCGTCGGCGTGATCTCGATCGCCGTCCGTTCGCCAGTCGGCAGATACCGGCGCACGTTGAAGTCGGGGATGACGACCTCCTCCGAACAGCTCGAGTCGTCCCGGCGATCGAAGACCAGCCGTACCGGGCGGCCCACCGGCACGCGGACCGTGTTCGGGCTGTACCCGCCATCCACGGTGATGACGATCTCCGGGATTGCGCCCGCAGCGGCCGACGCCGTGGCCACCGCCGCCGACGCCCCGCTACGTCCGGCGACGAAGAAGTACCAGTTCACCAAGGCGATGGCCGTCAATGCCGCCGCCACGACGCCAATCTCCGAACCTGTCACGTGAACCTCCTCGACCCGCTGGGATGTCACCACACAGTCTATATACCCCTCCCCCCTATGTCAAGGCGTGAAAGCCGGGGACCGGATAGCGTCCGCGCATGCACCCGTCCGATCTCGGAGGCGGCGGCGACGCCGGAAGCGCGGCTCGCCAAGGCGCTCGACAAGCTCGAGACGATCCTCTTGCACACCCAGGGCGCCAATCCGCCCGGATTCGACCACCGCTTCAACCTCGGGTACGGCCGCGGGGTCACCGTCGGTCATCCGCTCATCGAGGCACTTCGCGAGATCCTCGACCGGGAGACCGAGCGGTTGGCGGCGCGCACCGACGGCGAGCGCACGCCGTAATCGGACGCGCTACCGCTTCTTGATCTCCGCCTCCGGAATTCGCGACGTGTCGCCGACGAACGCGTACTGGATGTTCTTCCCGTACGTGCGGACCATCCGCCGAAGGTCGGGCGACCGTACCTGCTTCATCACCTCGGCGCGTCGCGCCGCCGCCCGGTAGTCCCCGTCGTAGAGCTGGGCGCGCGCGAGCATCTCGGCGTGCGATGACGAGCCCTCCATCCCGAATAGATAGTTGGCCCGAAATCCGTCCGCCGATTCCTTGAGCAGGTGCGTGGGGATGCGCAACTGGTCCTCGTAGTCACCCAGCAGGCGATTGAAGAGCTTGATGACCGAGTCGGGTCGCGTGGTACTCACATTGAAGACCGCACCCGTGACGCCGCGTTCGACGAGCCCGACACCGGCCGCGTACGAGAGGCCCTGCTGCTCGCGGATCCTCGAGCTGACCAGGCCGCTGAGGATCCCCATCGCGTACTGGAAGGCGGGGTAGTCCGGACTCGAGACGAGCGGTCCGTGCATATAGCCATAGACGTAGGTCGTCGTGCTGCGGCGGTAGGCGCCGACGACCGCGGCGCCGCTAGGCGAAATCGGCGCGGGCAGCGACCAAGTGTACGAACCCCGCGGCAGGGTGCCCAGGCTGCGCGTGATGAGCGAGTCCACGTGCTCGCGCGGAACGTCGCCCACCACGACGAGGAGCATACGCGACTTCACGAACTGCTCGCGGGCATAGCTCCGCATCTGCTCGGGCGTGAGCGCCGCGAGCGACGTCGCGTTGCCGGCGGGGTTCACCGCATACGGGTGGCCGGCGAAGGCGAGACTCTCCGCCAGCGCGAAGGCCTGCGCTTCCGGCGACCCCCCCTGCCGCCGCGCGGCCGAAAGGAGTCGCAGGCGTGCCGGCGCAATCGCAGCGGTATCGAGCGTCGGACGCAGCAGGCGGCTCGTGAAGAGGGCCCACGTGGAATCAAAATCCTCGCGAAGTCCGCTCGCCGCAAAGAGCGTCCAGTCCCGGTTGGCCTCGTACCAGAGCGAGCTTCCGAGCTGCGCACGGACACGGCGGGCCGCATCGCCGGGATAGTCGGCCGTGCCATAGTCCGAACTCAACAGGATGAGCGGCTCGACCCCCGCGGTCGCCTCCGTGACCTGGCGGGAACCTCCGAGGAGGTAGAGGTGGACGGCAAAGAGACGCGAGTCCTTGCGATGATGGAGGACCTGCAGGCCGTCCATCTCGTAAGCCACCGTAATCGAGTCCACCAGCTCCTGGGCGCTGGGCACGGCGAGCGGCGTCGCGAGGAAGAGCGCGACGATCCAAGGGCGGACCTTCATGGCACCCTCCAGCCGTTGAGGGCGGTGCGCAGCCGGACGCCGATGTCCTGCTGGGTGGCGCCGGAGAGCATCACCGTGACGCTCATATGCTTGCCGGCGAGGTAGGTGCTGACGAACTGCCGGAGCTCGGCCGTCGTGCGCGCCTCGAGCGAGTCCTGATAGGCAAGATAGTAGTCCATGTCGGCCGCGCCCCAGAAGCCCGCCAGCGTATGCGCCACTCCGGTGGCGCTCTCGGCGGTCATCTCCTGGAAGACCCGCTGGCGCTTCTTGGCGACCACCACCTCCTCGTCCCCGAAGTACTCCGGGTCCACCAGGCGACGGAGCTCCGTACCGAGCGCCTGGACCGCTGCGACCGCGCGTTCCGGCGTGGTCTTGGCGTACAGCTCGATTGGCCCGACGAACCGATTGGTGAGATAGTTGAACGAGACGAGTTCGAAATGCCCAGTCTCGACGAGCCGACGCTGCGTGCCGGAGAGCGGCTGGTTGACCACCCCGGCAAAGACGTCGGCGGCATAGGTGGCCGTGCGCTCCATGCCCACACTCGGCCCGTGCCAGCGGACGAGCACCGTGACGTCGCGCACCGGCGCCGTCACGAGCTCCCGCGATGTCACGGTGAGCGGCGGGATCTCCAACGGCGGGAGGTCAGCCAGGGGGTCGTCTCCCCGACGCCAGTTGCCGAAGGTCCGCTCGGCGTATCCGAAGACGTCGTCGGGGCGCACGTCACCGGTCACGATCAGCGCCGCGTTGTTCGGCACATAGTACTTCCGGTGCAGCTCCTGCAGCCGCTGCACCGAGGCGTCGTTCATCGAGAGGAGATTCCCGCCGGGATTCTTGCGTGCCCACCCCGCGTCGGTCCAAAGCTGGCGATCGGCCACCGTCCGGAGCAGAAGCTCGGGTTCCGCGGCGCGGCGCTCGAGCTCGCCGCGAACGATGCGCTGCTCGTCGGCAAGGTCGCGCGCCGTGAAGGTCGCCCGGCGCACGAGGTCCGACATCACCGTGATTGACTTCTCGACGTGTTTCGACGGGATGATGAAATAGTAGGTGACGGTCTCGTCGCCGGTCGAGGCGTTATACGACGCCTCAATCTCGTTCATCCGCGACATCACGCTCCCCGCAAAGGCCCGCTCCGACTGCTGGAAGAGCATATGCTCGAGCAGGTGGGGGAGGCCGTGCAGTCCCTGCGTGATCTGCGTGAAGGCGCCGGCCCGGAACGCCATCTCGACCGTGGCGAAGGGGATGGCCGCGCTCTCCACCACCACGACCTCAAGGCCGTTGGACAGGGTCCGGACGTGGATCGTGCCGTCGCGCAGCGACCGTGCCTGCGACCGCTCGGTACGTTGCGCCTCGAGCGGGGGGAGCAAGAGCGCGAGGGCCAATAGCCCCACGCCGAAGCGGCGAGCGGTTGGGCGCACGCGCGAGGTGCGCACTGGCTGGATTCCCATCGGTGGGGGCTCCTGAGGGGAGGATGAGAGACGCCCAGAGATTAGCCCCGGAAGGGGTCCGTCACAAGCCGAGAAAGACAGTAGATTGCGCCTGGCCCCCGACCCGGAGTTCCGATGTCCCGCACGCCCCGTCTCCTTATCCTCGCTGTTGCGCTCGTCGTCCCCGGCCTGGCCGCGGCGCAGGCCGGCGAGGCGCTCATCCGCCAACTGGGCGCCGGACGGCCGATCGCCGAGCCGTCGTTCCCGGCGCCACACGACCTCGTCTATCGGTTCGCCTGGCACGTCACCGACGCCCCGGAGACACCGGCCGGCCTGGTGGACGGATTCCGGCGTCCGGCCAACATGCTGGTGATGATGGACGAGAACGGCGTGCCGCGCCGTAACGTCCACCTGGCCATCATCGTGCACGGACTCGCCACGCGGTCCTTGCTCCGCAACGACGCCTACCGGGCGGCGACCGGGGCCGACAACACGAGCATTGCGCTGTTGGAGGCGCTCCACGCGGCGGGCGTCGAGATCATCGTCTGCGGCGCGGCGCTGGTCAATCGCAACGTGCCGCGCGACCAGCTGCTGCCATTCGTGAAGGTCGCCACCACGGCGACGATGGCGCACGCGATCCTCGCCGCGCAGGGGTACGAGGTCGCTTCGCCGTAGCGCGTCCGGCAGCGGACGACTGGTGCTTGACACCCTCGAAAGAGGCGCGCGACGCGGCCATCCAGACCGGGATGGCCGATGGAGTGGAGGTCAGCTACGGCCGGTTGGAACAACTGGCGCAGAGCCTCGCGTAGGTAGATAATGAAGTCGATTCAGTACCTTCGATTCGCCCTTTTCCGCCCTGACCGATGCTGACGCTCCGATTCATCCTGCGCAGTCTCTCTCGCGCGCGCGCCTTCACCATCGCCGTCGTCCTGACGCTCGGCCTCGGCATCGGCGCCAATACGGCAATCTTCAGCGTGGTGCGGGGCGTCCTGCTGCGCCCCCTGCCGCACCAGGACGGCGACCGGCTGATGTACCTGCGGCAATCGGTGGCCGCACAGCGCGGGTCGAACATCGCCTTCTCCGTCCCCGAGATCAACGATTTCCGTGAGTCGTCGCGGACGCTGGCCCAGATCGCCGAGTACTCGCCGCTCACCCTGAATCTCGTCGAGGACCAGGACGCCACGCAGATTGATGTGGGGCTCGTCACGGGCAATTACCTGTCGGTGATGGGGCTGCGGCCGATCCTCGGGCGCCCGTTCAACGACGCCGACGACGGTGCCGGGGCGGCGCCGGTCGTGATGCTCGGGCACGCCTACTGGCAGAGTCACTTCGTCGGGGACAGCGGCATCGTCGGACGCTCGCTCCGGATCGGCGGGCGTCCGGTCGAGGTGATTGGGGTGCTGCAGCCGGCGCCCTTCTTCCCCGGCCGGATAGACGCCCTGATGAACATGTCCATCAGCGAGCACCACGTGAGCGCGCTGATGGAGAACGGCCGGACGCACCGGATGACCGAGATGATCGCCCGCCTGGCGCCCGAAGCGACGGTGGAGCAGGCGCGCGCCGAGGTGGCGGCGATCACGGCGCGCGTCCACGCCGACCATCCGGAGATGTACGACGCGGCGAGCGGCTACAACGTGAGCGTCACGCCGCTGCACGAGGTCCTCGGCCAGGACGCCCGCCTCACGCTCCTCCTGCTGATGGGGGCGGCAGCGTTCGTCCTCATCATTGCCTGCGCCAACGTCGCCAACCTCACGCTGATGCGGGGAATCCGCCGCGAGCACGAGATGGTCGTACGGGCCGCACTCGGCGCCGGCGCGAGGCGGCTGCGGCGGCTCCTCTTCGTGGAGAACACCATCCTCGCGCTGATGGGCGGGGCGCTCGGCCTGGTCGTCGCCTATCTCGGCGTCGGGATGCTCGCGACCTTTGCGGCACGCTTCTCGCCGCGCGCCAATGAGATTGCCGTGGACGGCGCGGTGCTCGGCTTCACCTTCGTGCTCGCCCTCCTGGTGGCGCTCGCGCTTTCGTTCGTGCCGAGCATCGGCGACGAGGCCGCGCTCGGCTCCGGCCTCTCGGCCGGCACCACGCGCACCACCGGTGGCCTCCGCCGCCGTCGGCTGCAACAGGCGCTGGTCGTCACGCAGATCGCCGTCTCGCTGGTGCTCCTCACCGGCGCCGGCCTCCTCGTCCGCTCAATGCAGCGGCTCGCCCAGGTGGACCCAGGACTCGACCCGGAGAACGTGCTGACGATGGAAGTCCCGGTGGACTTCACGCAGCTCGCCGAACTCCGGTCCGCCGTCTCGCAGTACGAGCGGATGCAGACTGAACTCAGTACGCTCCCGGGGGTGCAGATCGTCGGTGTCGGCTCGACGATGCCGCTCCGCACGTCGCAGTTCCAGCTCGAGATCAAGGCGGAGGGTCAGCCCGTTCCGCCAGGTCAGCCGATCCCGACCTCCGAGTATCGCACCGCGGACCCCGGCTACTTCCGGGCGTCGGGAATCCCGCTCCTCGCCGGCCGCGACTTCGCGACGACCGACCGCGCGGGGTCGCCCAGCGTCGTGATCATCAACAAGACCCTCGCCGACCGGCTCTTCCCCGGGATGGAGGCGGTCGGCCGTCGGATCGCCTGGACCGGTGACGTGCTGCGGTTCATCGGGATCTCCGACGAATGGCGCACGGTCGTCGGTGTGGTGGGGAACACCAAGGACGGCGGGCTCGACGCCGATCCCCTGCCGGTGACCTTCACGCCGTTTGCGCAGGGCAGCTTCCCGACCGGCGGCCTGGTGATCCGCGCCGACGTCGCCCCACTCGGGATCGCGACCGCGGCGCGCGCCATCGTGCGGTCGATCGCCCCGACGCAGCCGATTGAGAACGTGATGACGGTCAATGACATCCGCGACGAGAGCATCGGCCCGCGGCGGCTCAACGCACTCCTCGTCGGTTCGTTCAGCCTGCTCGCGCTGGTGATCGCGGCAATCGGGATTGCGGCGGTGCTCGCCTTCTCGGTGAGCGCGCGCACCAACGAGATCGGGATCCGGATGAGTCTCGGCGCCGCGCCGGGCCAGGTGCAGCGGATGGTCTTGCGCGAGGGCGGGCTCCTCGTCGTGCTCGGACTCGTCCTCGGCGTGAGCGGATCGCTGATGCTCTCCCGCGTGCTCCAGGGGCTCCTCTTCGGCATCGAGCCGAACGACCCGGCGACCTTGGTGGCCGTGGCAATCACGATGGGAGCGATCGGCGTCGGCGCCTGCTGGCTGCCTGCCGCGCGGGCGAGCAGGATCGATCCGAGCGAGGCGCTCCGGCGGGCCGGCTGATCGCCCTCACTCCAGGCTTGGCTCCCACGCCTCGGCCTCGCGGGGCTTGATCCGCGGGTCGCGCTGGAGGATCCGCACGCAGGTGTTCCAGCGGAGGATTGCCTCGTCGTTCCCCGGCGTCTTCAGCCGATCGGCCTTGGCGTACCAGTCGAGCGCCTTGTCCATCCACTCGTAGGCCATTTCGTGCGAGCGCGGCGCGGCGCGCTGGAGGATGGACTTGGCCCATCGTTCGCAGATCACGCCGTGGTAGTAGGCGTGCCGATAGTGGTCGCCCAGGCGTGCCACCGCCGCCTCGGCGCGACGCAGGTCCTCGGCGACGCCAGCGGGAAACTGGTCGGTGATTGCCAGGACGTGGGTGACGAGCGCGTCCACGTTCGCCGGTTCGAGGGCGAGGACATCGAGACAGATGCTCTCGGCGGCGACCGAGTCGTTGAGCACGCGGTAGCGGTGCGCCTTCTGCAGCGCCGCCGCCACGCCCTCGCGCGTGATCGGTCGGATCTCGCGGCGCTCGGCGGTCATCCCTGCCTCCGGAAGAGCTTCACCAGCTTGATCACCGGGTCATAGAACTCGTCCACCACGCGCTCCTTGAGCGGAATGATCGCGTTATCGGTGATGGTAATGTGCTCCGGGCAGACCGTGGTGCAACACTTGGTGATGTTGCAGTAGCCGATGGCCTGCTCGTCCTTGAGGTCGGCGAGGCGGTCGGCGGTGTCGAGCGGATGCATCTCCAACGCCGCCGTGTAGACGAAGTGCCGTGGCCCGCTGAAGCCCTCGTGCTTGTGGTGATCGCGCAGGACGTGGCAGACATCCTGGCAGAGGAAGCACTCGATGCACTCCCGGAACTCCTGCACGCGGTCCACGTCCTCCTGCGCCATCCGCCACGTGCCGTCGGGGGCGTCGGGCGCCCGCGGCGTGAACTTCTGAATGCGCTTCTTCACCTCGAAGTTCCACGACACGTCGGTCACGAGGTCGCGCACGTGCGGAAACGCCCGCATCGGCTCGACGGTGACCGGTTGGTCGGCCGGGAGCTCGTCCATCCGCGTCATGCACAGCAGCTTCGGCTTGCCGTTGATCTCGGCCGAGCACGAGCCGCACTTCCCCGCCTTGCAGTTCCAGCGCAGCGCGAGGTCGTTGGCGTCCTCGGCCTGGATCTGATGCATTGCGTCGAGCACCACCATCCCCTCGCTGATCTCGGTGGTGTAGTCGGCAAAGGCGCCGGTGCCGCGCTCGCCGCGCCAGATGCGGAAGGTGGTGGCTGTCACGTTTTCTGTTCCTCGATGATCGCCTGCAGCGGGGCCGGGAGCGGCGGAATCGGACGGCGCTCCAGCGCCATCCGTCCGTCGCTCCCCTTCCTCACCACGATGTTGAAGGCGCCGTAGGCGGCGTCCTTTCCCTGATGGTCGTCGCGGAAGTGGCCGCCGCGGCTCTCCTTGCGTTCGAGCGCGGCCAAGGTCACCGCCTCGGCGACGGTCAGCAGGTGGTCGAGGTCGAGCGCGGTATGCCAGCCGGGGTTGTACTCCCGATTGCCGAACACGCCGACCTCACGGGCGCGCTCCCGGAGCGCCTCGATCCCGTGGATGGCGCGCCGCATCTCGGGCTCCACGCGCACGATGCCGACGAGCTCCTGCATCATCTGCTGCAGCTCGTGCTGGATGGCATAGGCGCCCTCCGGGTTTCCCTCGCGTTCGAAGGGCGCGAGGGCGTGGCGGATCGCCGCGTTCACGTCGCCCTCCGCCACCTTCGCGCCCGGCCGCTTGGCGGCGAACTCCGCCGCGTGGTCGCCGGCGCGCTTGCCGAAGACGATCAGGTCGGAGAGGGAGTTCCCGCCGAGTCGATTGGCGCCGTGCAGGCCGGCGGCACACTCGCCGGCCGCGAAGAGGCCCGGCACCGCCGACATCTGCGTATCCCCGTCCACGCGGATGCCGCCCATGATGTAATGCGTCGTCGGGCCGACCTCCATCGGGACGGCGGTGATGTCAATGTTGGCCAGCTGCATGAACTGGTGGTACATGGACGGCAACTTCTTGCGGATGTGCTCGGCGGCGTTTGGGATCCGCGCCTTGATCCAGGCGATGTCGAGGAAGACACCGCCGTGCGGACTGCCGCGCCCCTCACGCACCTCGCGTTGGATGCAGCGCGCCACGTGGTCGCGCGTCAGCAACTCGGGCGGGCGCCGCGCCGCCTTGTCGCCCTGGACATAGCGCCACCCCTCTTCCTCCGTGTCGGCGGTCTGCGGGCGGTAGTTGTCCGGGATGTCGTCGAACATGAAGCGCTTGCCGAGGGAGTTGCGGAGCACACCGCCCTCGCCGCGCACGCCCTCGGTGACGAGGATCCCCCTCACGCTCGGTGGCCACACCATCCCGGTGGGATGGAACTGGACGAACTCCATATCCATCAGCTCGGCGCCCGCCCGGTAGGCGAGCGAATGCCCGTCGCCGGTGTACTCCCAGCTGTTGCTCGTCACGCTGAACGCGCGGCCGATGCCGCCGGTGGCGAGCACGACTGCGCCGGCCGAGAACAGCCTGAAGCGCCCCCGTTCGCGGTCGTAGGCAAGGGCACCCGACACGCGGTCGCCGTCCTTCAGCAGCTCGACGACGGTGACCTCCATATGGACGTCAATCCCCTGGTGAATCGCGTGATCCTGGAGGGTGCGGATCATCTCGAGGCCGGTCCGGTCGCCGACGTGGGCGAGCCGCGGATAGCGGTGCCCGCCGAAGTTGCGCTGGAGGATGCGTCCGTCCTTCGTGCGGTCGAAGAGCGCGCCCCACGCCTCGAGCTCCCGCACGCGGTCCGGGGCTTCCTTGGCGTGCAGCTCGGCCATCCGCCAGTTGTTCAGGTATTGGCCGCCGCGCATCGTGTCGGCGAAGTGCACGCGCCAGTCGTCACGGTCGTCCACGTGGCCCATCGCCGCCGCCACGCCGCCCTCGGCCATCACGGTGTGGGCCTTGCCGAGGAGCGACTTGCAGACCAGCCCGACCCGTGCGCCCGCCGCCGCCGCGGCAATCGCGGCGCGCAATCCGGCGCCCCCCGCCCCGATCACCAGGACGTCGTGGTCGACCTGTTCGTATTCGGCCATCTACAGGAGCCTCAGGTCGGTGATCACGCCGGTCGCGCAGAGGCGGATGTAGAGATCGGTCAGCGCCACGGAGAAGAGCGAGCACCAGGCCCACGTCATATGGCCGCGATTGCACGCGCTCGAGACGTCGTAGGCGGCCTTGCGAATCGGCGCTCTCGAGAGCCGATCGAGCATCCCGCCGACGACGTGACGCATCGAGTGACAGCCGAGCGTGTAGCCGGAGAGGAGGACGACATTGACAGTCATGATCACCGACCCGAGGCCGACGCCGAAACCGGCGCCGCCGTTGCCGTCGGCGAACCAGAACCCCTTGAGCGCGTCCACCCAGAGGAAGATCAGGAAGATGAACGACGCGACGAGCAGGTAGCGATGGAAGTTCTGGAGGATCAACGGGAAGCTGTTCTCGCCCCGATAGCTCTTGCGCGGCTCGCCCACCGCGCAGGCCGGCGGATCGGCCCAGAACGCCTTGTAGTAGGCACCGCGGTAGTAGTAGCAGGTGAACCGGAAGATCGCCGGCACCGGCAGGATGATCAGCGCCGGCGAGAACGGGAGCCACCCGGGCCACCAGCCGGGCTTCGGCCCGAAGATCGCGTGTGGCGAGTCGCCCCAGATCTCCGGCGCGTAGAACGGCGAGAGGTACGGCCCGAAGGTGTAGTCAACGCCCTGGAACGCGGCCCAGGTGGCGTAGGCGATGAAGCTGCTGAGGATCGCGACGACGAAGATGTTCGGCAACCACCAGGCGTCGCGGCGGAGGGTCACGCCGAAGCCGCGCTGTTCCATCACGGGGAGCGATCGGTGCATCGGCAAAGTATGCAGTCCGGACGCGAGGTCTGCCAGTTTGCTGGGAACCGATCGGCGGCGCTATCGTTCGCGGATGATCAAGCCCCCGGCACGCCGCTGGCTCGTGGCACTTGTCGCGCTCCCGGTCGGCCTCGGCGCGGCAGCCGCGGCGCTGTACCTGATCAAGAATCCAGAGCGTGAATCGCTGCAGGCCGCCGCTCGCACCGACGTTCCCGGCCGCCTCGTCGCGCTGGACGCCGGCGTCACGCACTATCGGAGCGCCGGACCCGACGGCGGGCGGGTGGCCGTGCTGGTGCACGGCTTTTCCGTCCCGTCCTACATCTGGGACTCGACGCTCGTGGCGCTGGGCGACGCCGGCTACCGGGTGATCGCCTACGATCTCTTTGGACGCGGATGGTCCGACCGCCCGGACGCCACCTACGATGGGGCCTTCTACGACGCGCAGTTGGCCGGACTGCTCGACTCCCTGCGTGTCCGCGGGCCGGTGGACCTCTTTGGTCTCTCGTTCGGCGGCTACGTCACGGCGCATTTTGTCAGCACGCACCCGGCTCGCGTCCGCACGCTGACCCTGGTGGACCCGACGACCCGCGGGCGTACGGTGCCGACCATCCTCCGAGTGCCGATCGTGGGGCACTATCTCTTCCAGGTCAGCGCCGTGCCGACGATGGCGGACAACCAGGCGAGCGACTTCCTCCACCCGGACGATTTTCCAGACTGGGCCGAGCGCTATCGCCCCCAGATGCGCTATCGGGGATTCGGCCGCTCGCTGCGCCGATCACTCATC
Source organism: Gemmatimonadaceae bacterium (assembly GCA_040901985.1). Classification (GTDB taxonomy): domain Bacteria; phylum Gemmatimonadota; class Gemmatimonadetes; order Gemmatimonadales; family Gemmatimonadaceae; genus Pseudogemmatithrix. The sequence continues at coordinate 2,780 of JBBDYC010000001.1, read as the reverse complement.
GCGACTGCCGCCGCCGACTTTCCGGCCTATTACGACGCAATCGCACGCGCCGGCATCCCGGTGCTATTGATCTGGGGAACCGAGGATCGCGTCCTGCCCATCGAGCGCGCCGCCGACATCACGTCCCGGATTGCCCGCACCGAGTTCTTCCCGGTGGACTCCGCCGGCCACCTGCCACACCTTGAGCAGTCGGCGCGTGTGCACGCACGGATTCTCGCGTTTCTCGCGGCGAATCCCTAGCGACCCGACGGCGATCCGCTCGCAACCCCCTGCGACCGCCCGCTATCCCTAGGCCAATGTCGCGTCGCGTGCGGCCCGCAGCGCCGCCCAGTCCCGCGGCGCATCCGACACCGGCCGGAGGATCCAGCGGGCCAGGAGAATCAGCCCGAGCAGCACGATCACGCCGATCCCCTGCCCCTTCGCCGGAGCCATCCCGAGCTGGCCGATGCAGACCCAGGCGACGGCGGCCCAGATCACCGGCCCAGTGATCGCACTGAAGCGTCCCACCATACCGTACAGGCCGTAAAACTCCCCGATCCGGTCGGGCGGGGTCAGCCGCAGCATATACGGGCGGTCGGCGCTCCAGATCCCGCCGAGTCCGATTCCCGCCATTGACGCGACGACGAAAAGGACCTCGACCGGCAGCGTGAAGAGGCCAATCGCCGCGGCGCCGAAGAAGGTCGCGACCCAGAGCCTCAGCACGCGGTCGAGCGTCCGCTTGGGGCCGATCCGGTCCACCATCCGCCCCCAGACGAAGCCGCCGATCACCGCGAAGGTAATTGCGCTCAGCATGATCTGCTCGGCCTTCCCCTCGCCGGCGGCCTTGTCGAGCCCCGACGCCATCGCGACGTTCACGGTATAGAGCGCCATGATGCTGATCACGGTATTGATGGCGTCCGTATAGAACACCCGCCCGACGAGGAAACGGAGGAGCCCGGGATACTCCTTCCCGCCCTTCAGCGTGCGGATTGTCTGCGCGGTGGACTCCTGGATCATCCGCCACCCGAAGACCGGGCGCACGTTCGGGTTGCCGCGCTCCCGAACGAACAGAAAGCAGGGGATCGCCAGCACGAGGAACGCGATGCCAATCGCCGTGAACAGCGCGGCCTTGTCCTCCTTCCCCATCAGGATGCCGATTCCGACGGCAAAGTACGACCCGAGGTAGCCGACGCCGACGCCGATTCCCGAAATGCGCCCGCGGTTCGCCTCGGTGGTGACCTCGGGGAGGAGCGCGTCATAGAATTGGAGGCCGGCCTGGTACGCCGCGTTGGCGAGGACGAAGGCCAAAATCGTCGGCCAGTAGCCGCTCCGCGCGATCAGCAGCGTGAAGCCGACGCAGAGGAGGGTCGAGACGACCAGGAAGGGCATCCGGCGCGGCGCGCGGTCGGTCATCGCGCCAAGCAGGGGCGAGATGACGAAGATGATCCCCATCGAGACCGCGATCACGAGACCGTAGACGAAGTCGGCACGGTCGGCGCCGACGGCGTCGCGCACCCAGAGCGAGAAGTAGAGCGAGACGACGCCCATCGAGAAGATGGTGTTGGCGAGGTCGTAGAGGACCCAGCTTGCGACGGCGCGCCTGGTGATCGGATTCTGCATCGGCGGAATCTGGGGGGCCCCTTGGGGGCGCGCCAGCGGCACTGCGGACCGGCGCCCTACTTGGCCGTGAAGAGGTCGATCTGTGGCGGGTGCGACGGCAGGCCGAGGGCGCGGAGCACGGCGACGATCCAGCCGTCGCGGTCGGCTGGGTCGAGCCGCGAGACGGGGGCCGCAAAGTCCGCGATCAGCCGGTCAATCGTCGCGTCAATTTCGAGCTGGAACGCCTCGCTGACGGCGCGCTTGCCGTCGAACGTCGGCGCCGCGGTCACCGGCACCTTGAAGAGCGCGTCGTAGGTGCGGATCCAGGCGCCGACGAGGGGGTCGAGCTCGGGGCGCCGGCCGACCCGCGCGACGAGGTACGCATAGTTGTCGAGCACCGACCGGTCGCAGATCACCGTGTCGTAGGTCGCTGCGGCGGCGACCTCCTCGGCGATTTGCGTGTGGAGGATCCACGCCTGGGCGTCGAGCGTGGTCTCCTCGTTGATCGGCAGCGGGCAGCGCCGCGCGACCTCCTTCACGATGTCCACGGCGACATCGAGCCGCTTCAGTTGCGACGCGAGGTCAAAGCAGAGCGTCGTCTTGCCAACGCCGTGCGTCCCGACAAAGGCGATCTTGCGCGGGCGATGCACGGCGTCGGCGGTCATCCGGCGTCCGGCGTCAGTCCTCGTCGACCGGCAACGCGAGGAGCGGCGCGTCCACCTCCATCGGCGGGGCGAGGAACGCGGGCGGCAACTCGCCGAACCCGAACTCCTGCACCGGCGCCGGCGGCGGCTCGATGTCCATATCCACGTCCGAGTACCGGTACATCCCGGTTCCGGCGGGGATCAGGTGCCCGATGATGATGTTCTCCTTGAGGCCGAGGAGGTTGTCCTTGGCGCCGCGGATGGCCGCGTCGGTGAGCACCCGTGTCGTCTCCTGGAACGAGGCGGCGGAGATGAACGACTGCGTCGTCAGCGACGCCTTCGTGATCCCGAGGAGCAGCGGCTCCGACTGGGCCGGCCGTAGCTTCTTCTTCTTCGCCTTCTCGTTCGCGTCGCGGAAGACCGCCTTGTCAACGTTCTCCCCCTCGAGGAACTCGGTGTCGCCCGACTCGACGACCCGGACCTTCTGGAGCATCTGGCGCACAATCACGCCGATGTGCTTGTCGTTGATCTTCACGCCCTGGAGCCGGTACACCTCCT